>DATGMH010000067.1:0-123485 GCA_035293725.1 Bryobacteraceae bacterium | reverse complement strand
AACTGAAATCGGCCATGGCGTGGTTCGAGCTGCACGAGGTGACCGGAGAGGCAGAGTTTCTTACGGCATACCAGCACGCGCTGGAGGCCGCGATGTCTTCCGAACGGCGCTTTCTTCCTGGCGACGCCAACTGTGAAAAAGTGATGGACCGCTTGCACGCCTACGCTTATTTTTTGGAAGGGTTGCTGCCGGCCCTGGGTCGGCCCGAGTGCGCGCGAGCCTTTAGCGCCGGGCTGGATCGCATGGCCGGCCTATTGCGCGAGATCGCGCCACAGTTTGTACGCTCCGACGTTTGCGCACAACTGCTGCGTGTGCGGCTGCTCGGCGACACGTTAGGGGTTAGTCCGCTGGATTGGGACGCTGCCGCTTACGAAGCCGACCGTACCGCTGCGTTTCACCTGGAGTCGCAAGATCCGCGGATCGCGGGTGGATTCGGCTTCGGCTCCAAGTTCGACCAGCCGCTTCCTTACGTGAATCCCGTGTCGACGACCTTCGCGGTGCAGGCGCTCGCGTTTTGGAGCGATTCTGAAAACAACGCCTTTCAGGCACCCCCGCGATCCCTCATTTGAGCCCGGATGTGCGCGAAACGGTTAAGGTGCTGTTCGCGTCCGGGTCCGAAGACCTGATTCCAACCGCGATCGAGCACATGCGGGAACTGCTTCCCGAGCTTCCGCTCGTGGTTGTTTCGGAATTTCCCCCGGAGCACGAACGCTGGATTGCCTTCCCCGTCGCGCGCGGTTTTTTCGAAAATTTCTCGCTGCTGCGATGGCACTTCCGCGATAAGCACGTGCGGCTCTCGGCGGTGATCCTGCAGCCGCGCATGCCGTATTGGCGCATGCGGCTCATCGGCTTTCTTTTGTCGCCTTGGAATTTTCTCGCAATGAACGAGAGTTTCGGCCATTTCATGCTGCGCCCGCGCTCGGTTCCGACCATTCTCCGGCACTTATTGTGGAGGACGCGCAATTTTTTGGTGTGGGAATTCTCGCCGGGCGGCGCCGTATACACGTTCCTCTGGCGGCTGGCTCACCCGAGTGCGTTCGGACGCCCCCTGCGAGCCGCCGCGGCGCGAGTGGCCGGCCTGTTCGCCGCAATACAGAAGCGCACGGCGGCAGGGATCCAGCCGGCAGCCGATTCGCGCCTCCGAGGAGTTTCCGTTGTGATTCCTTCGCGCAATGGCAAGGAACTGCTGAAACGCCTGCTGCCGGGGCTGGTGCAGCAGGTTGGCGCGGCAAGCGGCGAAGTCATCGTTGTCGACAACGGCTCCGACGATGGCACGGTCGATTTCCTTCGACAGGAATATGCATCAGTTTCGGTTGAGGTGATCCCGGCGCCGTTGTCCTTCGCGCGCGCGGTGAATATCGGAATTCGAAAAGCGCGTTTCTCCTACGTCTGCCTTTTAAACAACGACATGGTTGTCGAGGAGGGATTTCTGCCCGCGCTTCTGGCAGCGTTCGAGAAGGTTCCGGATCTCTTTTGCGCTACCGGACAAATCTTTTTTCCTGAAGGCCAGCGGCGCGAGGAGACAGGCAAAGCCGTTATGCCTTTCCCCCGCGATCGCAAGCCTGCCGACTTTCCTTTGCGCTGCGACCTTCCGGTTCCGGGCGAAGATCTGAGCTACGTCCTGTACGGCAGCGGCGGATGTTCGCTGTACGACGCGAAAAAGTTGCAGGCGCTGGGCGGCATGGACGAGGCGTACGAGCCCGCATATGTCGAAGATTTGGATCTCGGGTTCCGCGGCTGGCGGCAAGGCTGGCCGACGGTCTTCGTCGCGGCCGCGCGAGTGGAGCACCGGCATCGCGCTACTACTTCGCGCTATTTTACGCGCGAATACCTGGATGAAGTGCTGGAGCTGAACTATCTCCGGTTTCTCGCGCGCGCGGTCGGCGACAGGCAGATGTTCCGCAGCCTGTGGCGCGAGGCGGTCCAGCGGTTGAACATTGTCGCGGCCGCCCAGACGCCAAACCGGGCCGCGGGGTCCGCTTTGGCCAAGGCCTGGCGCGTTCCGTTCTGGACGACGCCGGTTCCGCGCGCCGTAATTCCCGAACGGGAGATTCTGGCGCTGGGCAGCGGGTCCATCGCTGTGACGCCCGGCCGAGCGCCGCGCAAGCGGCCTGTCGTGCTGATTGCCAGCCCGTATTTGCCGTTTCCGCTGGCGCACGGCGGCGCAGTCCGCATGTACAATCTGATGCGGCGCGCCGCCGCCGATTTCGATCAGGTGCTGGTTGCGTTCGCGGGCGAAAAGTTCGAGACTCCGCGGGAACTGCTCGACATCTGCAGCGAAGTGGTGCTGGTGAAGCGCCCAGGCACGCACCTACTGCCGTCCACGGCGCGCCCCGACGTTGTAGAGGAATTCGACTCGCCGGCTTTTCACGCCGTGCTGAGGCAAACTGTCCGGAAGTGGAAGCCCGCGGTCGCGCAGCTCGAGTTCACTCAGATGGGACAATATGCCGCCGGCTGCGCTCCCGCAAAAACGATTCTGGTCGAGCACGATGTCACGCTCGACCTTTATCGGCAACTCCTCGATCAGGGCGACGACTGGGAATTGCGCCACCAACTCGAGCGCTGGATTCCGTTCGAAACGGCGGCCTGGCGCCAAGTGGACTGTATTGTGACCATGTCGGAGTCCGATGGTAAGCTGGCTGCCTCACATGGGATCGCGCCGCAGAAGATAGCTTGCCTGCCCAATGGCGTCGATCTGGAGCGCTTTCGTCCTGGGAGCCCTGCCCCCGAAGCTGGACGCCTACTCTTCATTGGATCCTTCGGTCATCTTCCGAACGTGCTCGCTCTGGATTTTTTCTTGCGCGAAGTTTGGCCGAGGCTCGCGCCTCTGAAACCGACACTGCACGTGATCGCGGGCGCGCGCCATCGTTACTTCTTAGATCGATATCGCGACCGTGTTCAGTTGGATCTCAGGCAGCCTGGGATCGAAGTGGAAGATTTCGTCTCAGACGTGCGGCCCGCTTATGAGCGGGCGGCCATTGTCGTTGCACCGCTGGTCGCTTCCGCGGGAACGAACATCAAGATCATGGAAGCCATGGCGATGGGCAAGGCGATCGTGAGCACTCCGGCGGGCATTCATGGCCTGGACCTGCATCCGGGCCACGACGTGTTGGTGGCGCAGACAGCGGAGGAGATGGCGTGCGCTATTACCACGCTCATCGAGAATCCCGCCAAACGCACGTCGCTGGAAGGTGAGGCGCGGCGCACGGTGGAACGCGATTTCGATTGGGACGCGATCGCACTGCGTCAGAAGCAACTCTATGAGCGCCTGTGCGCTCAACCAAGCTTGACCGCGAAGGCTATATAGTCGAGCCCGCCAAAAAACTCTTTTCGAAACGCTTCCGGCAACGCCGCGAGCGAGGGTATTGTGTCGAGCGCAGGCGACAACCGCTCGATTTCTATTCGTCCAAAGCCTGCCTCTTCCAGGTAGAAGCCGGCAAGGGCGGGCGGAATGGGATGCCGATGCGTCGGGTCGATATAGAAATGCGTCGCAAAGATGGCCAGGCATTCCGGATTCGGCGTTTCCAGTGCGAACAGCGCGCCGCTCCGCAGCTTGGCATGCGCCAGCCGGACCAGTTCCGGCACGCGCTCCCGCGGCAGGTGCTCGATGACCTGGCAGCAGACGATTCCTCCCAGCGACGAATCGGGCAGCGAGCCCAGATAGGTAAACAGGTCGGCCTGCTCGACATCCAGGCCTTTGGCGGTCGAGACCGCAACCGAATCGGCATTGGAATCCACGCCACGCGCCGGGATTCCCGAGTCGCGCAAAACCTCCAGCATCTCGCCGCGCCCGCAGCCCAGGTCCAGCACGCCCGCGGCATGTCGAAAACGCGTAACGTAGATCTGCTGCCGCTGCTTGATGTCGGCTTCAGATCCGCGGAAGCGGTCGGCGAAACGCAGCCAATCGATGCCGTCGAATCCAGAGGCCGGCGCCGCCACATGCGAAATCACCTGCTCGGCAGGCCTGGCAGAGGACATCTTCTGGCGCAACACGCGCAGCTCGGAATGCACCACGGCGTCGTATTCGCCGCGCAAGCGGGCCAAGTCATCCCACAAACGCTTCTGAATCTCGTCCAGGCTCGTCCAAACGCGTTTCTGGATCTCGTCGATGCTGCGCGCCAACGCCTGCTCAAAGTCGGTATGCTGGGCCTTGATCTGCTCGCGGTGTTGGGAATCCATTACAGTGACCCGGTAATGAAACGAGTTCTGCAACTCAGCCACGCTGCGGAGAAACTGAATCTCGGTATCGGCCAGCGTTTTTTCCCAATGTACGTGCCACTCGGACCAGCGCAGTCGAATGTCTTTCAGCTCCTGCGCTTCAAGCCGGAGACCGTGGGTTTCGTCGCGGAAGGTTTGCAGTTCAGAGCGGGTCTGATTCGAGGCGTCATGGATACGCGCCGAGAGCGCGGTGATTGAGCGGTTGGTCTCGGCGAGAGCTTCGAGCGTGGATTGCACGCAGGCCATGACGGCGCGGTTGAACTCAACCTGCTCGCGCACATGCCAGTCGAGCGCGCGCGCCACCAGCCGTTTGACGGTCTGGACAAGCGAGTTGACCAGCCCGCGGGGGCGCGGGTTCACGGTGCCGATGCTGGCGACTTTCGCGTCGGCGGCGTCGCGGGCGTGCAGCAGCGGCATGAGGTCGGGCAAAGAGACATCGCCGGCCGAACCGTTGGCGTTCCGGGCGCGCACGCGTTGACGGATTTCGGCGATGACCGCCGAAAGCTCTTCAGCCTTTTCGTCCATTTTTGGTGTTTCGATCCTTGCTCCAGGCGGCGGTGATCTTGGTGAAGACGCCACCGCGCGGCGTAAACTCGCCCGTGACGCTGGCTGAAATGGGCCGACAGGCCTTCACGACGTCTTCAAGAAAACGATTCACCACGTTCTCCTGAAAGATGCCCAAATTGCGATAGGCGAGCATATACATTTTGAGCGACTTCAACTCCAGGCAATGTTTGTCGGGAAAATAGCGCAGCGTCAACTCGCCGTGATCGGGAAGACCGGTTTTCGGACAGACGGAAGTAAACTCCGGGAGCACGATCTCAATCTCGTAGCCTGGATATTGGTTCTCCCAGGTTTCGATCTCCGGCAGTTTGGCGTGAACTCCGGCGCGGGCGTGCTCTTGGGTATAACTGCGCTTCATCGTGCCGCGACCTGAGCAGGCTTCAATGTGCGCGCCAGTAGATCGAGAAACAGGCCGACATCGGTGACGACGCCGACGGCCTGGCCGGTGCCGCGATCGCTGACTTTGGTCGCCACGGCCGGATTGATGTCGACACAAACGATCTTGACCCAACTCGGCAGCATATTTCCCACGGCGATCGAATGCAGCATCGAGCCCAGGCAGAGCACCAGGCCGGCGCCCTTCAACACCTCGGCATAGGCATCCTGAGCCTGGTTCATATCGGTGATCGTGTCGGGCAGCGGGCCGTCATCGCGCAGGCTGCCTGCCAGAATAAAGGGAATATTGGCTCGCACGCACTCATACATAACGCCGCTGGTGAGACGGCCGCTCTGGACGGCGCCGCGAATATTTCCGCATTGATAGATTGCATTAATAGCGCGCATGTGATTGCGATGGCCATGTTCTTCCTGCCGCCCATCGCTCTGGCGGATACCGAGAGAAGTTCCTAACAACGCCGCTTCGATATCGTGCACGCCGAGCGCGTTTCCGGCCAGGAGGGCCTGCACGTAGCCTTCTCGAATCAGCCGGGCGAGTGAGGGGGCGCCGCCGGTGTGGACGACCACCGGTCCGGCGACGACGATGATGTTCTGCCCAGCCGTGCGCGTGTGTTCGATCAGTGCGGCAGTCTGCTTGACGGCGGTCTCCACCTGGCGCTCGGAAGAAATGCCGTTGCTCATGAACGCAAACGCCAGGCGGTCGCGTTCTTTCGATTCGGGGACGACGCGGATTCCGCGCATGCCGGTGACCACCCGGTCGCCCGCACGGATGTCGCGCAGCCGCCGGCAAAACGCCTGGCCCTGCTCGACTACGATTAGTGCGTCCATGCGCTGGTTCTGCACCTCGATCCATTGCTGGTTGTGCCGGACGTAGGTGCGGTGGTTGGTGGTGGAATAAAAATCGTCGGGCGCGCAACGGTCGCGATCTACCGGGGTCAGGTCTGCATCGCCGGTGTCTACGAGCGCGCAGCCCAGGCCGAGGAGCTGCGACAGGATTTTTTTCATTGCGTCCGCGTCGTCAGCGGTCACTTTCAGACGCAAGTGCGACGGATCCGAGTTGGTTCGTCCGATGCGAAACTGTTCTACTTCGAAGCGCCCCTGGTACTCGACCACGGTGTCGAAGATCTGCTCCATGATGTGGGAGTCAATCAGGTGACCCTGGGCCTCCACGCGCTCTTCCAGCGGGAGGCCGGTGCGTGCCGGATTCATAGCTTACTTTACAGGATACCTGCTCTCTGTTTGGCGCCGCCTGGCGTGAGGGGCGGGTCGCGCTCACGCCATAGCTGCAGCACGAAAGCGTTCAGGCAGGAGTGCGTGCGCGGCACGAGGCGTGCGCGCGCTAGGCAGACGCCCAACGGCGCAGCTTCACGCCGCCGCCGATCATGGCCTGGGCGCCGGGCTGGAAGAACGTATACGGATGGCCCAGCGGCGGCACGGTTCCTTCGTTCAGGCGCGCCCGCAGCTCGGCCGGAATTTCAAAATCGAGCGACGCGAGATTGTCTTCGAGCTGCGGCAGTTTGGTGGCGCCGATGATCGTGGAGGTGACGCCCGGCTGGGTCACCACCCAGTTCAGCGCCACCTGCGCCGGGGGCTTGCCCAGCGTTCGGGCGACGTCCAGCAAGAGATCCACAACCTTCCAGTTCTGTGCGTTAAACCGGTTGATGATGGGATGCGATTTGGTTTTCTCCAAGCGTCCGTCACCGGTTCCGCTGTCGCCGTCGCGACGGTATTTTCCCGTCAACAATCCACCGCCGAGCGGGCTCCAGGGACAGAGGCCGATGCCGAGCTCCTGCGCGACCGGAATGTGTTCCCGCTCGATATTGCGCTCCACCAGCGAGTATTCCAATTGCAGTGCCGTAATGCGCTCCTTGCCTTCCTTCTCGGCGATGGTCTGGGCGCGCGCGATATACCAAGCGGGCGTGTCCGAGAAACCGTAGTAGCGGATGCTGCCGCGGCGAACCAGATCGTTCAGTGTGGAAACCACTTCCTCGACCGGCGTGATCGTGTCCCAGGCATGCAGCCAGTACAGATCGATGTAGTCGGTTTTGAGGCGGCGGAGGGAGCCTTCGAGCGCTCGATAAATGTTCTTGCGGCCGTTGCCCCCGGCGTTGGGATTGCCGCGCGCCGCGTTGAACGTGAACTTGGTGGCGACCACCAACTGGTCGCGGAGGGCGCGCTCGGCGACGAACTTGCCCACCATCTCTTCACTTTTTCCGAGCGTGTACATATCCGCGGTGTCGATAAAGTTTCCGCCGGCATCGACGTAGCGGTTGAAAATAGTGCGTGCCGCATCTTCTTCGCTGCCCCATCCCCATTCGGTTCCAAACGTCATCGTGCCGAGGCAAAGCGGGCTGACGCGCAGGCCGGATCGCCCGAGCGTAGTGTAGGTATTCATGTCCAAACTCATGTGTTCTCCTCCAATGCGCACGTTTCGCGTGCTAGGCCGTATATGGCGGCCGACACTTTGATGGTACCGGGAGCGGAGCCTGGAAATCGGACACGTTTCGCGATCGATCCGTTTTCGGGCTTCTTCTGGAACTACTGAAGGTCCGCGACCTAGCTGATCAGGCGCTCGCTCGAGCCATGCGCCGGCCCGCGCGGCGGAGCAGCGGAGCCAGCGCAATGTAGATAATTCCGATGACAAGCGGGCTCAGGATTGCCCATATCGCGATGGCTCCTAGGGTCGCGCCCGATAGCATTTTGATGAGGCGCCAGGGATTGGATTGGATCATTCCGAAAACTTGTTTCATCGTTAGTGCTATGGGCGCGGTCCTCATGATTCGGCTGCCGGCCTCGAGAAAGGGCAGGAAAAGGATCACTTGCAGCGGATACATTAGATAGTTCACAAGCTGAATGGCGGGTAGATTCAGCCGCAGAACCAGGGCCGCCGCGGCGCAGAGAAGGGTGGTGGATCCTAAAACCGGAAAGACTCCGATGGCCGCGCCCAACGCAATGCTGAGAGCGATTTTTTCTGGCGTGATCCCCTGACGCAGCAGCTCAACGATAGGCAAAACAATCTTGCGATAAAGCCAAGCTCGATTCACGATGTCTACTCCACAAGGATAGCTTCCAGAGGCGCGCTGCGGCTGGGCCGGACTATTTACCTCTCAACACGGAACTGAGGCGTTCCAATTGTCGAAACGTTCTGCAATCACGACGCGCGGCACGGTGTCGGGGTTTGGCGCCGAAGCAGGAGCATCTCGTGCCGGTGGACCTATTGCTTTCCAATACGACCTGTGTCATATTGGAATCCCATATGGATAAGCTCGACGTATGGCAGGGGACGCTGGCTTTGATGGTTCTCAAGACCCTGGAAACGCTCGGCCCGCTGCACGGTTACGGAATCGCGCGGCGCATCGAGCAGACCAGCGGCGATCGCCTGCGCCTCAATTACGGAACCGTATACCCTGCCCTGCTGAAGCTGGAACAGGAAGGCGCGATCGCGTCCGAGTGGAAACCTTCTGAAAATAACCGCAACGCCAAGTACTATCGCCTCACCAGCGCCGGCCGAAAGCGGCTGACGAAAGAAGAACGCGAGTGGGGCCAGACGACCGCTATTATTTCCCGTTTCCTAAATCCAGGGGAGCAAGAGTCGTGAGAACGTTGCGACGGATTCTGTTTCGCCTCACCGGCTGCTTCCGGTCGAGCCGTCGAGAGCGAGACTGGAGCGCGGAACTCGAAGAGCATTTGCAAATGCACATCGAAGACAACCTACGTACCGGGATGAACGCGGAAGAAGCCCGGCGACAGGCCATGCTGCAACTCGGCTCGATGGATTCAGTGAAAGAGTCCCTGCGCGACCAAGCGAGCTTAGCGTGGGTCGACACGACGGTGCGCGATGTCCGCCACGCGTTGCGCGGCCTGCGCCGCAGCCCTGGTTTTGCCATCACAACGGTTTCCTCGTTGGCGATCGGTTTGGGAGCAAGCCTGGCGATATTCACGATTGCGGACAATCTACTGATTCGTCCGCTGCCGTATCGCGATGCGGCCAGGCTAGTCATGGTGTGGGAGGCCAATCCAACGATTGCTAATGTGGAACGCAACGTGGCCTCGCCTGCCAATTTTCTAGATTGGAGGTCTCAAAACGACGTTTTCGAGCGACTAGCGGCCGTGTCGCCGGTACGTTCGGCAGTGCTGGTCGAAAATGGCCGATCCGAGGAATTCGGCTCCCAGAGTGTAACTGCCGATTTTTTTCCTCTGCTTGGCGTCCGTCCGTTGCTTGGACGATTATTTACGCGCGATGAAGACAAGCCCGGAAACTCCAATCCACCCGTGCTGATCAGCTACCGGCTATGGCAGAGCTGGTTCGGCGGAGACGAACACATTGCCGGCCGCAAGGTGGCACTGAATTCACGCCCGGCGACCATCATAGGCGTTCTGCCGCGGGAGTTTTATTTTCTAAACCGCCAAACGGACCTATGGGCTCCGCTTGGTCTCAATGCTTCCGCCGATTACCGCAAGACATCCGGACGGTGGCTCCAGGTTGCGGGCCGATTGCGCGGGGGCGCCACAATTTCGCAAGCGCAGTCTCACATGGCCGCGATTGCGAAGCGCCTGGAACGGGCCTATCCAGCGTTCAACACGAACTGGACGGTAAGTGTAGAGTCGATGCGCGATGCCCTGTTTCCGGAGACCAAAACACCACTCTTGGTATTGGTCGCTGCAGTTTTGATGCTGCTGACGGTAGCTTGCGCGAATGCCGCGAATCTACTGTTAGCGCGCTACACCTCCCGCAGCCGCGAGGTCGCCATTCGGATGTCGCTGGGAGCGGGCCGTGTGCGAGTGATGCGGCAGTTGTTGGCCGAAAGCCTGATCCTAGGCGTTGCCGGAGGCGCATTCGGTTTGGTCCTGGCGGATTGGGCGGTCGCCGGGCTGCTGCGGCTCGCCCCTAAGGATCTGGCGCAATCGACAAGCATTCAAGTTGATATCCGGATGGTGGCGTTCGGGTTCGGACTCTCTGTATTGACCGGCGTGCTCTTCGGGATTGCGCCGGCACTGGTCACGACAGGCACCTGCTTGGCCGGCAGGCTACACGGCGGAGTTGCTGCCTCACGCAGCGGCAACGCTCTGCGAAACTGGCTCATCGGATTGGAGGTTGCCCTCTCGGTAATTCTCATGGCAGGATCTTCGCTGCTGCTTAGGAGCCTGATGGGGCTGGAAGACGTCAATCTGGGCTTGAACCCCTCCAACGTGCTTACCTTCCGAATTTCTCTAACGCAACCGCGCTATTTGCAAACGCCACAACTGCGCACACAATTCTTTCAGCGAACGCTCGACCGAGTGGTCCAACTGCCCAGTGTGCGTGCGGCGAGTGCGGCAAGTTATCTTCCCTTAGATGGTCCGGGAGCGGGCACAGCGGTGACGATTGAGGGCCGTGCTCCTGTTAAACCGGGACAGGACCTGATCACGTTAGTTCAAACTGTGATGCCGGATTATTTTCACACGCTGGGAATTCAGATTCAGAGCGGCCGAGACTTTACGCCCGCCGACAACCTGCCGGCGTCACCATACCGATTTATCGTGAATGAGGCGTTTGTGCGGAAGTTTCTCAGGGGCGAACAGCCGCTCGGCAAACGGATCAGTGCGCTCATGGACACGCAAAACCCGTTCGGAGAGATTATCGGTGTCGCCGGAGACGTGCGGGAGTGGTGGATCGACCGGGAGCCGCAGCCCACTGTTTATTACGTTCACTCGCATCTGAGTTTTCCCCGCATGACATTTCTTGTTCGCACCGATCGCGATGCCAAAGGTATGGCCGCGGCGATACGGGAGGTGGTCCGGGACCTGGATCCGGAACAACCGATTGCAGAGGTTAGAACTCTCGAAGATATCCTCGGCGAAGATTTCTCGCGCCAGCGATTCAGCGCATGGCTGGTGTCCGGTTTTGCCGCTGTTGCGTTGGTTCTAGCCGCGGTTGGCATTTACGGCCTGCTGGCCTACGCGGTGACGGCACGGACGCGCGAATTTGGAGTGCGGTCGGCGTTGGGCGCGGACTCGAAACAAATTACCGGCCTGGTGCTAAAGACTGCCGCGCGGCCCGTGGTGGGCGGGTTGCTGGCAGGCATCGCGAGTGCGCTTGCGTTTTCAGGACTGTTGAAGGCTCTCCTGTTCGGGATTCCTCCGCGCGATCCAGTGAGCTTCAGTGTCATTGCGCTGCTCTTTGCGGCGGTCGCCTTCATTGCGGCCGTAGTGCCGGCGCGCCGGGCTGCGAGGCTGGAGCCGATGCAGGCTTTGCGGACGGACTAGAGAGCGGCGAAATCGCGGACTCGGGGATTGTCCCGTCTCGGTGCGTGCGCCACGAGGCTATTTCGCGCTGAGAATGTCCACCATCGCGTAGTTGCCCTCATGACAGGCATATTCGTACAGCGGCCCGGGTACGGAGGTAAAAGCCAATTCAATGGACCAGGGTTTTGTCCACGTGGAGGGATCTTCCATGGTGGCGCGATATTCAATGGTCTGGTCGCTAACGCGCGTGAAGCGTTCGGTGACCTTAAGATCCTTGGTGGCACCCCGGTAGTGGGTCTCGTCGTTGAAGTTAGTCGTTTCGACGACCAGCGTGTCGCCTTCCCAGTGGCCAATCGAGTCGCCGAACCACTGGCGCACGGCCGGGGGCTGGTGTTTGGCGTTCATGTGGACAATGCGGGCGTCGTGAACCATTTCCACCTCGATGAGAATGGAATCGCGGGACTGCACGATCTCGAGATTGTTGTTGTAGAGGGCGGGCACCAGCGGTACGGAGGGAGTGTTGCCGACCAGGCAGCGGGTGTCGTTGGAAAGGCTCTTGTAATCGCCGGGGACAATGCGGCGGCGCTGCGACAATCGCTCGCGTGCTTCCGGGAGCATCGGAGGGACGTGGCCGTCCGGCGGATCGACCACCATCGAGGTCCTTTTCTGCCCGCCGATGCGCGACAGTTCCCGTCCATTGTCGTAGAAAAGCACGTTGTAGGCGCCGCCATCGATTGAGACGGGGCGGCCGCCGTCCACGGTTGAACCTTCCTGCCACCGCTCGTCTTCTCGCGCTTCCCACTTCCTGGCTTCCTCATCGGAGATGGTCGGTTTTCCTTGAAAGACCGCGGGACGCTCGAAGGGCGTGCGAGTGGCGTTGGACCAGATGCCTGAGAGATCCGGGTGCCCGTCGGCGCTACGAGGAACGGCGCCTGCCTTGGGAGCGGACACGCGCGCAGGGGCGCTCTGGGCCGAAAGGGACGTGACGGCCAACAGAGAAACAAAGCTGGATTGGATGAAGGTGCGGAGTTTCATGCTCAGCTAGCGATTATATAGCGCCGGGACGTACTGTTGCGTTTTGGTTACTGCAATGCGCCGCCCAGCCTACATATCCGACTCGTTGGAACTACGGAAACTTCGGTCACACGATTGGATGCGCGAGATGCGCCGACTTACCGCTTTACAGGAATCATGGTCTCGAAGACGCGCCTGCCACAGTGGCGACGACCGGATGATCTGCACCGGCGAGTGCAGGGATACCTGGCCGGCCACGCCGTAATGCGGGCTGCTGCCGGTCTGGTGAAGGCCGCTACAGGGGGATCAGTTCGCCGGCTTGTGGCCCAGGTTGATCCTGTAGCGCGAAGCCGGCGGCGCGAGCGTCGTCAACGAACATTTTGACGGTTTCCAGCGAGTATTTCGTCAGGTCTTTGCCAAGCAGGGGCAGCTTCTTAAGTAGGTCCGGGGTGACGGTGATAATGTGGCAGCCGATGCTGTCGGCCTGAACGATGTTGAAAAGCTCGCGCGGGCTGGCCCAGATCAGCTCCATCTGCGGGTGGTCGTACATGCGGGCTAGTGCGCCGCGCAAAATCGGCAGCGGGTCCACTCCGGCGTCGGCGATGCGGCCGGCAAAGATCGAGATATTGCTGGGCGGCCCGTCTTTCAGGCTTTCGAGAATTTGGTCCACCTGCTGCAGGGTCATGATCGCGGTCACGTTGACCTTGACCCCCTGATGAGCGAGGCGTTTCACCAAAGAGGCGGCGCTTTGACCATAGGTATCGGTAATGGGAATCTTCACATATACGTTGTCGCCCCAGGAGGCGATGCGCCGCGCCTGTCGCTCCATTTCGGCGAAGTCGTTGGAGAGAACTTCGAAAGAAAACGGGCGGTCGGGAATGCGCTCGACCAGCGAGCGGCCGAAGGACTCATAATCCCGGACCCCGGCCTTGCGCATGAGTGTGGGATTCGTGGTGAATCCTCGAATCCAAGGCTGGCGCGCCAGTTCGACGATATCGGCTTGGTCGGCGCTGTCGGAAAAAATTTTGACACGTAGAGCGGAAATTCGGTCAGCCATATTGCAGTGCTCCCATTTGCACGGTTCGTACAATCCAGTTGGCGGCTTCCACTAGCGAGTGCACGCGCTGATACGGCCCATCCGGCTGGCGTTCACGATAACCGCGGTCGACGAATATGCTCTTGCAGCCCGCGCGCTGCCCGGCTTCGATATCGCGCCAGCGGTCGCCCACCATGAAGCTCGATTTCAGGTCGATGTTGCAGGCGCTGGCGGCTTCGATCAGAAGGCCCGGTTGGGGTTTGCGGCACCCGCAGCGGGCGTCGTCATCGTGCGGGCAAACGCGCACGTCATCCAGCTGTAGAAAGCGCCGCAGGCGAGCGTGCATTTCGCCGATTTCGGTAACGCTGGCCTGGCCGCGGGCGATGTCGGGCTGGTTGGTAATCAGGATCAGGGCGAAACCCGCTTCGCGGAGCTTGCGGCAGGCCTCGCGAACACCGGGCAGGAGCCGGAAATCGGAGAGGGACGGAGGCGGGTATGGTTTCCCTTCCCGGATGAAGGGGCGGTTCAGCACGCCGTCGCGATCCAAGAATACCGCGGGCCGCATCCTGTCAGAGCCTCCCTAGCCGCGCATCGGCCAGCATTGCGTTCAGGGCCAGGCAGAGCGCCTGACGGGAGTTGCGCCGGCAAATCCAACCCAGACTGCGGATGCGCTCCGTGTTGAGCCGTACGATCGGCACGTCGCCTTTCCAACCGCGGTCGCCGCCGGTGTACTCGATGCGCACCTTGTCCTCCGGCAAGCCCATTACTTCAATCGCGAGCCGGGCAATTTCGGTGACGGTGATGTAGTCGCCGGTGGCGACGTTGTAGACCTGAAAGTTTTGCGGCGTCAGTTTATGCGCGAGCAAAACAGCATCGACCACATCCTCGACATGGATGTAGGACTTACTTTGCGAGCCATCGCCGAGCACGCGCAGCCGATCCGGCTGGGCATGCAGCCGGCGCACGAAATCGAAACCGACCCCGTGGGTCTGGCGCGCGCCGACCACGTTGCCGAAGCGGAATGCGCAAGCCGTCAAGCCGAACATGGCGCAGTAGGATGCGATGAGAGCTTCACCGGCCAGCTTGCTGGCGCCGTACGTGGACACCGGTACGAGCGGACCGTAGTCTTCTTCAGCCTCGTAATCAGCCAAATCGCCGTAGACGCCGCTTCCAGAGGCGTACAGCAGCCGCGGAACGGTGTTGCGCCGCATGGCCTCCAGCACCTGCTGCGTTAAGAATGTGCCTTCGCGAAAGTCGATGTCGGGTTCGGTGGCGGCGCGCGCGATGTCGGGATTGGACGCCAGATGAATCACTACGTCGTGACCCGCCATGGCGCGTTGCAGCGCGGGCAGGTCCTTGACGTCGGCGCGGATGACGCTCAGACGCCGATCATGCTCGTGGTGGGCATAATGCCACTCGCGCCCTGATGAGAAATTGTCGTAGAGGGTGACCGCTTCCACCCCGCGGTCGCACAAGAGCCGGTCGGTAAAATGACTGCCAATGAAGCCGGCGCCGCCGGCGATAAAAAATCGGCGGCCTTTCATCGCGTTGTCTCCACAACCGATTCCCACTTAGTGGCCGCCCGCTGCAACTCTGGATGGCTGACCAACAAGTGCCAGATGACCGCGCACAGCCCTTCGGTGTGCGGCGTGACGCGTTCGGGCGTCAAAGTTGGCACCACCACGCACGCTTCCGCCACTTCGCGCGTGAAGCCGCCGTTGCGCCCCACAATCCCGAAGATGTGCGCGCCCGCCGTGTCGGCCGTTTCGAGCGCTCGCACGATATTCACCGAGACGTTATTCCCGCGGCTGCCACCGCCGACCGAAAAAACCAGCACCGCGTCGCGGGAGTTGATCCTGGAACCGGTGAGCCAAGCAGCGAAACACGTTTCCCAGCCCTCGTCGTTGGCGCGCGCAGTTAGTTCGGACACGTTGTCGGTAGGGGCGTAAGCCTCAAAGCCGCACAGCTTGCGAAAATCGTTGACGGCATGGCTAGCGTGTCCGGCCGAGCCACCAACGCCCAAGATGAATAGCCGCCCGCCGCCGGCCCGGACGTGCGACAGGGCTGTAGCCATGCGTTCCACTTCGGCGAGGTCCAATTGCTGCAGGATGGCGATGGTTTCGGCGATATAGGTGCTCGCAAAGCCGCAAGTCGCGACCGCGACCGGCACCGGCGTTGAGGCGGTGTGTTCGGTGACGGCGTTCAGAAGGTCGGTAAGGCTGGTCAAAGGGCGCGCGAACTCCTGCTAATAGTTCGGATTACGGAGCGCTTTCCGATAGAGGTGATTTCGCCTTAGTGGCGCCTTTCCAACTTCTTGGCGCCGAGTACCGGCGGCATTCTTCAGAATGTGTTCCGCGGGCAGCGGCTTTAGGCCGGGAGACGCCGCGCCGTTTTGTGGGCTGGTGAGAACGCCAACCGGAAGATACGGCGGAACGTCCACACGGTGGATTCAAACCGGCCCAACGTAGTAACTCCGATGCGTTCGCCGTAAGGAATGAACACCTCGCGGACGCGGTAGCCTGCCAGAGCGGGCTTAAGGAGCAACTCGACCGGAAGCGCCGGACCGTTCGGATCAAATTCCACGCGCTCTATGATCTCGCGAGAATAGGCGCGCATGCCGGAATGAAGATCCGTGGATTTGACGCCCACCAGAATACGGCCGGTGAGCGCAAAAAACCAGTTGGCGATGTAGTTCGGCCAGGGCATGCTGGCTGGTTTAGAGGGAAGCCGGGAGGCGTTCACGAGATCGCACTCGCGTTCAAGCACCATGTCAGCTATTGGCGCTATCTCATTGGCAGGATAGGTCCCATCACAATCGAGAGTAACCACAACTTGACCGAGCGATTCTTTCAACACACGGGCCATAGCCCGGCCGTAGCCTTGCGGCGGAAACTGCCGTATGACGCGGGCGCCGAGTTCGCGGGCGATCTCGGGCGTCCGGTCTTTGCTGCTGTCGACGATCACGATCTCGTGCTCACGACCGTCCATGGCGGCGCGGATATCGTGGATCACCTGAGCGACCGCATTTTCTTCGTTCATGGTGATCATGGCGACCGAGATCATGCGGGCTGTGTCAACCCTCCCCTCGTTTCTTCGGACTTTCATTGATTTTCTGTAGGGAGTCTATTCGTTTAAAACCACTGATTGGCCAGTTTTAGGGTCGTTAGGCCGATAAGCGGATAAGCGCCAGTGATGAGGACTCTAGAACATACTCCCGTTTGGAAAACGATCGAGCGGGGCAGAATCGCGCATCCGAGGCTGACCGTTTTTGCAGCGGCCTTCCTCGTAAGGCTGTTATTCGGCGCATTATTTTTCGGGTCCGTGGATATAATCAACAGCTCCAACGACACCGTGGCGCTGTGGGCAGGCCGGCCGGTCTTCGACATGCCTTATTTCCCAACAATCAATGCATTACTTTGGTTTGCCGGCGCGCTCTCGAGTCTCTGGGGCTTACCGCTTCCGTTGGCGCTGAAAATCGGGCCAATCCTATTCGACTCACTTTCGGCCGTGCTGATCTACGATCTATTGTCCACCCAGATTCCGGCGATTGCATTGCGGGCCGGCATACTCTATGCTCTAAACCCGCTCGCCCTCCTGATTACCAGCTTTCATGGACAATGGGACTCTATCGCGCTCTTTTTTCTTCTGCTTGCCATCTCTGCGCGAGACAGCAATGGAACTGCCGCATTACGAGAGGCGAGTTTCGGAAGCTTGCTTGCGATTAGCCTGCTAATCAAACCCATTACGTTGCCCTTCCTGGCGCTTATCCCACCGCGTAAGGGCGATGGGGCGCTGTGGTGGCCAGCGCTGGCAGGCCTGATGTTTACCTTCGGCGCTGCTTTCGCTCTTTTTAGTGTTTTTGGCTATTCGCCAATAGGCGCCTTGGCCAGAATCGGCCTGTATAGCATGACAGGCGTACAAGTGTTCGGGTTGCCGTTCGCTCCCGGTCTCGCTCGCTTCGGATTACTGACGCATCGGCTGGCATTGGTATCGCCGGCCATGTTGGTCCTGGCCCTTCTATATCACAGGCGTAGACTGCCCGCTACGGACGCGATGCTCCTCTTCTATTTAGTGACTATTGCGACGGTAGGTCTTTCACCGCAATATCTCCTGTGGCCGCTCCCGCTGTTGGTACTCTCCGGACGGTTTCGCATGGCGACGGTATACACGACGATCAACAGCGTGTTCTTGTTGCTGTATTACATGAACCCGGCGGCGAGTTATTATCCATTTGAAAATCTCACCGTATTTGCGCCGCTTCGCGTGTTTGAGTGGCTACTACCGCCGCCACTGTTAACCAGCGCGGCCCTGCTCCCGGTTGTGCACATACTCGGGAACGTCGCGATACCGGTTTGTGCGGCCGCGCTTGCCGTACTGCTTCTGAAAAATGCCCTGGCCCAGCCGCCTCGTTCCCCGGAAACCGGGCGATGGACCTTGCGGAACACCGCCTCATATACCCTTCCCGCAATCCTGCTGGGGCTTTCGATCTTTGCAGCAAAGCTGGCAATTTCAAACCATGAGCTTGGGTCGCGCTTATCTGCGATGTGGCATTCAATGCCGGCGCTTTACGCGATGCACGTACAGTCCTTGGAGCCAACCGTCATTTTGGTCGCGGATTTTGCGGGCCTCAAGCCATTTAACGTGATCGTCTTGCTCACGTTATTGATTGTTATCTGGGCGGGAGCGGCTCTACGAGATCCGCCAGCCCCAGCTCCAGCTGAGGTTCCAGAGTAAGCGCACCGGGAACGCCGTTAATTCTAATGACCTGCCAAACGAGGTCTTAGCCGGCAGTGTAAAAGAACGGGACAAAACTGTCGATTGTCCTATCGAATGGTCTCCCAGGCCCTCGACCACCATACTGTTCCGGCGGATTTTAGTAAAAGCTTAGATTCGCTCGGCAAGGCGGCCGGGGCACGTCGTCTCGCAGGTGAGTCCATCGCGATTCTCGGAGGTGGACCGACCGGACTAGGCGCCGCTCACCGGCTGGCTGAGATTGGCGCGGCCGACTTCCAGGTTTTCGACGAAAATTCGGAGGCCGGCGGCCTCGCGTCTTCCTTTGTCGATGAACACGGCTTCACCTGGGACATAGGCGGGCACGTCCAGTTCTCCCATTACCCCTACTTCGATCAACTCATGGAAGACCTGCTGGGAGGCGACTGGTTGGAGCATGAACGGGAGTCGTGGGTTTGGATGCGCGATCGGTTCATACCGTACCCGCTTCAGAACAACATTCATTTGCTGCCTCGCCAAGAATTCGAGCAGTGCGTTCGCGGTTTGTTGGATGCGATGAAACGGGCTGGAACGCCGTTGCGGAATTTTGAGGACTGGATCGAGGCCAGCTTCGGCCAAGGGATTGCCGACATCTTCCTGCGGCCGTACAATTTCAAGGTTTGGGCACACCACCCGTCCATGCTGTCCTACCAGTGGGTAGGCGAACGCGTTGCTACGGTCGACCTGTTGCGTTTGCTGTCAAACGTGCTGGACGGAAAAGAAGACCGCGGTTGGGGTCCAAACAACCGCTTCCGTTTTCCCCGGCGCGGGGGAACTGGACACATCTGGAGAACGCTGGCCAGCCGGCTGCCCGAAGGGACTTTTCGCCCGAATCGCCGCTGCGTCCACATCGAAACCGCCAAGCGCGCAATTCATTTCGAAGACGGGTCCCGACAAAACTATGACCGCCTGATCTCGACCATCCCATTGGACGTTCTCCTGTCGGTCAGCGACTTCAAACCGCTGAAGCCATGCGCAGATCAGTTTCGATATTCCACGGTACACGTGTTTGGGATCGGCCTCAAAGGCGAACCGCCCCCGCATTTGAAGACTAAATGCTGGATGTACTTTCCCGAGGACAACTGCCCCTTCTACAGAGCCACCGTTTTCTCGAACTACTCGCCGAATAATGTGCCCGACATCAGACGATTCTGGTCGCTGATGGTAGAGGTTTCCGAGTCGCCATACAAGCCCGCGGATCGTGCCGGGCTTCCTGAATCGGTTATACGCGGACTGGTCGCGGCGAAACTCATCGAGTCTCCAAACCAAATCGTCACCGTCTGGATTCATTCGGCGCGCCACGGATACCCGACACCATTTCTTGGCCGCGACGGCATAGTCGAACCCATTCTTGGCGAACTCGAGACGTTGGGGATCTACAGCCGTGGCCGCTTCGGAGGATGGAAATACGAAGTGTCGAACCAAGATCACTCGCTTATGCAAGGAGTTGAACTCGTGAACCGGCTCGCGTTCGGCACGCCAGAAATGACGTACTGGTATCCGACAGTAGCGAACGGAATCCGCGGAGAGCGCAAATGATTTCGGTCGTGATGCCCGCTTATAACGAAGACGAGGTGATAGAACGCACGGTCCGTGAGTGGTACGCAGAGGTAATCGACAGAATACCCGGTGCCGAGTTCATTGTCGTGAACGACTGCAGTAAAGACCGGACCGGCGAGATACTCGCGAGGCTCGCGGCGGAAATCCCCGCCCTTCGGCCATTAACGCCCGAGCGGAACGGGGGCCATGGGAAGGCCCTCCGGTACGGCTTCGATCATGTGACGCAGGATTGGGTATTTCAAACCGACAGCGACCGCCAGCACGTGCCGTCCGATTTCTGGAAGTTGTGGAACGTGCGGGAAACGAGCGACTTCGTTCTGGGTGTCCGCTCCAGCCGGGCCGATGGGGCGGTACGCGTATTCATCACCACTGTAATGCGGCTGGCCAACTTCGCCGCGTGGGGATTATGGATAAGAGACGCGAACTGCCCATTTAAGCTCATGCGCCGAGAGCCCTTGCAAGACGTGCTGGGGCAGATCCCGCGGGACTCATTCATTCCGATGGTCATGTTGTCCATTCTCTGCCGGAAACTGAGATACCGGGTACGAGAGGTAAACGTCGATCATTTGCCGCGCCGAGGCGGCGAGCAATCCTTGGCCGGACTATCGAAGTGGCTTAAAGTGGGATCGCGCTGTCTGTGTCAATTGTTGATGTGGCGCATCAGCTTGCTCTGGCCGGCTCACCCGCGAGCTACACAGTCACTTCCGGGACCAGCACGGGAGTAGTGGCCGCTGCATTATTCAGGCGTGCGGCGAGCTTCATCGCGCGCTCGATGCAAACGTCCATATTGATGTATTCGAATTCGGCTACGCGTCCACACAGCGGAATGCCGATCTGCTCGAAGTAGGCCTTCGCGAATTTCACGTGACGGCGGTAGTTGTCATCCTGGACCACGTAGCCGTACTTAGTGCGTAGCACGCGGCCGTAGCAGACCTCGCTCTTGCGGATCAGTTGCATGTCTTCGAGGCTCGAGATAGTGTCGGCCAGGATTGCGTCGTCAGACATTTCGTGGGTACCGTCGCCGGGATTGGTGGTGATTTCAGCTTCGACGATGGATTTGCCCGGCGGCGCGTTGTGCGGGCTAAAGATGGCCGGAAAGGACAGCCGGTGAAACCGCAATTTCGGATCGGGAACATAGATGGCGGTGTAATCGGGCAAGCGCGCGGAGTCGAGGCCGACGGCCACCGTGATCAGGGAGTTGTAGCGCAGCGAATCGACCGCGGCGACTACCTCGGGCGGCGTCCCGCTGACCGCGCGCGCCAACTCTTGGATTGGAATCGTGGAGACGATCTGTTCGTAGCGGCGCGTGGTGCGGCCATTGGTCACGCACCAATGGCCGTTTTCCTTCCAGACTCGACCGATGTTGAACTCCGGCGTAATTCTTCGAACCCGTTTCGCCAGGGCGCGCGGCAGCGCCTCGATACCTCCGTGGGAGGGGTAGTTGTAATAGAGCTGGTGCGTATAGCCTTCGGTTTCGACGCCGACCGCGGCTTTGATCACGTCCTCGACCGGCGGTTTAGGGACTCGGCCTTCCACCCACTCCAGCCCCAGTTCCTCAGCCGGTACATTCCAGATTTTCTCGTTGTAGGGGATGAGGTATTTCTCGGCTAAGCCCTTGCCGAAGTGATGGTAAATCCACTCTCTGAAATTGGTCTTCGGTGGCGGATAGTCGTTCTTGATGTAGTGATAGAGACACTCGAAACGATCCTGGGGGTCAAGATCATACAGGCCATTCTCGAAAGGGTACTTTACATACCGGTCTTTATAGAAAATCTTGTTATTTCGGCGGGCGCGATGAACATTGCCGCCCAGGAGCGACACCATGTAATCGACCATCGGCTGGTTGCGGGAGAAGATGATGTGGGGTCCGCCGGCATCGTAAGTGAAGCCGTGCTCTTGGACGGAGAGGCAATGCCCGCCGCCGCGGGTCTCTTTTTCGAGAATTTCGCAATCCTGCTCCAGGTGGGCGGCGATGCTGATGCCGGCCAGCCCTCCGCCTAAGATTCCAATGCTCAAGGTTCCTCCCGATCGGCCTTACCTATTGAAGAATCGGAACTTTGCGGACGGTTCTATAGGTAGACAAGGCCTGTTTCGGTGACCAGTCTGTCGGCAATCGACTAGCGCGTCGAGGATCTTCAGCCTCACGAAGCGATTGGCCGGGATAACGTTACGGCGCTTGACGCGCCCACAGAACTGGACCGTGCTACAAATTGTTGGGATCTAGCAGCGAGAATCGCCAAGTTGGAAGCGATAGGTCCGCCGGACACGTCGTTGCGTCCAAAACATTGCTCAACTGTTGAGGCAAATGTGCCGGCGGATTCGGTGCAGGCGCATTCGAGTATGGGATCAGTGTTGGCGGAGAACTGTCGGGTTCCAGGATCCAAGCCGACCGGTCCCGGTAGTTCTCGACGAATGCACGATCCCAAGCCGGTCCCATTTCGTGCGCCCAAATGACGCGCTGCCGGTCAATGCTAGCCAGATTGTAAACCCACTCGCGGTGCACGCAGTGAGACGACGCGTAGCGAACGAGCACGACATGTTTGCCCGGCAGGGCCATCAACCGGTTGACAACATCTTGCCGCGCTACGACGACCGGTCTAAGGTAGGAACCGTGGCGAAGTACCATGGTCACGTATTCGGTAAGAGCGATCGGGAATAAGGCTATCGAAATGACCGCGAGAGCAAGACCCCAATTCCGTCCACCGAAGCGCCATGTCCTCATCCGATTGATACCTTGCACAAAGAAAAGATAGAGTATCGACGTGCCCGCCGCTGCATAATGTGCGTTGAATCCTGTAAGCGGCGCTAGCGATATCAGAAAACCTCCCAACAATGCCAGGGCCATACGCTCCTCGCGCGTGTTTAAGTGTCGGATCCAGAGCAGCGGCAGAATCAACAATCCCCACATCCCGAAAAAGAACCGGTACACGCAGATCATTTGGACGGCAAAGCATGTTAGAAAATTATTCCGAACCAACGCGACTACAGGAATGCCCCACTCGTGCCAATAGCGCCACATGATTTCATGCCGGTAGGTCTTTTCCGGATGCATCGCGCCCCAGACCAGGACCGGGGCCGCCGCGTATTGCTTTTCGTGCTCCTGATAGGGCAACTCGA
Organism: Bryobacteraceae bacterium; assembly: GCA_035293725.1. Lineage (GTDB taxonomy): Bacteria > Acidobacteriota > Terriglobia > Bryobacterales > Bryobacteraceae > Palsa-89. Next base: position 100,585 of record DATGMH010000067.1, on the reverse strand, counting down.
AAGCGTTCCCAGTAACCCGGTAGTTGAAATAGGCCATCAAGAGCCCGGCAACGAACAAGATGCCGGCAATGGGCAGGACCACCCGCCTGAAAGCAGTACCAAACGTCACTCGGCCTGTCCTGAGCAGCCACCAGGCAAGACATAGGCCGGCTAACACGGTCAGCACCGCGCCGTCATATGGCCGCGAGTTGATCAAAACCACGATGCCGAGCGCGAGGGTACCAGCGTGTCTCCACTGTTTGCGAAGCCCGATCCTGGGGAGCGCGCCGAATATCAGCGCACCTCCAATTGCAGCCACGGAACCACCCCAGTAGGAATTCATCCAATAGCTGAAAATGCCGATCCGGAGGGCGAGCAAAACAGCTCCCAACAGCGCCCAACCGGGAGCCAGCCAGCCCTGCAACATCCAGCAGGTGAGCCCGCACATCAGGCCGATGCTAATCCAGACTCCGATCCAGGGTTCGCCAAAGAACTTCTCGCCGAACGCCATCACGAGCCCTTGCACCGGCTGGTATTTTGAGGCGTAGGTAGGCTTCATGATGATATGGAACGACTCGAAGTGCTCCCAGAAGGGCGGCGTCGGGTTGGCCAGGCGGCCCGAGGTGTAGGTGTCGGCGGCTAATAAATAGCTGAATTCGTCCTGAAACACAGGTTTAGGTACGTGTACCCAGGGCAACAGGGCCGCACGCGCGGCCAGTGTCAAGACGCAAACGGCGATGCAGGCAACGAGACGCCTTTCGGCCAAGCTTTGGTAGGCGCCACATACGCCCGCCAAAAGCAGGCGCAGACGGGTGTTTTGGGGGGAAATTGGGGACGGCGTAGAAGCAACTTCAAGACACTCGGACACGCTTTCTTGCCCTCGCATTCACGTCGTTCCACTAAGTTATTCGGGGTTTTTGGAACTTTTCTGTAGGGAATCGCCTGACGCGCGGCGAGCATGGGATGCGCGGAGGGTCTACGCCCGTTAAGGCAGATTTGCGGCTTCTGGCGGCGATTAGCGGGAATTATCTGGCCGGCTTACGTCCGGCAGGGAAGTCCGGGGCTTGCGCATGATGATACTCAGCACGCGGAAGCGGGCGGGCTGTGGCGCGGCCGAGCGTTGCCGGATACTGCTCCAAGTGGGCTGCGGTTCCGGAGCGGCGGCGCCGTGCGTCACTCCCCATACGCAGGACAACAGCGACTGACCATGGAAAGTCATAACAACAACCTATCGGCAACTTGCCGTTGAAGTGTTAGGCGCATGATTCTCCGAATAAGTTTCAACTTCGTGGAAATTGTCTCAAAGCTGGCCGCGAGCGTTTGGAGGCGACAAGGCGCACGGGAGAAGGAACAGCCGTTTTTCCTCGCGAACCCGCTCGCGGCCTGCCAATCGATGGATGCCACGCTGGCTGGAATCCGTACCTAGCAAAAGTGCTGGCAACTTCGCGGAAGTCCGGCGGGCGCTTGCGGGCCGCGGCAGTACCTGTGCTCGTCGTTCAACCGGCGGTTTGGTTGAGGCCGGCTGCTTGGTTCAAACTAGAAGAACGGGCCACGATGGGAATCCGCAGGCAGGTAAAGAAACTGAACCGCACCTTCCGCGAGGTCCGGATGTTCGCGCGGGCGATGCAGTCGCCCTCCCACCCCATCCTGGTTCAGATCGTCCCGATCCGCCGCTGCAACCTGGACTGCGCGTATTGCAACGAATATGACCGCACGTCGGAGCCGGTCCCGCTCAAGACCATGCTGGCGCGTATCGACCGGCTGGCAGAGCTCGGCGCTACCATAATCACCCTGAGCGGGGGTGAGCCGACGCTGCACCCCGGCTTGGACGCGATCATCGGCCGGATCCGGGAGCGTGGCGCTATCGCCACTCTCATTACCAATGGCTTGCTGCTCACTCCCGAGCGCATCCGGCGGTTGAATGGCGCCGGCCTGGATTACCTGCAAATCAGTATCGACAACGTCAAGCCGGATGAGGTTTCCAAGAAAAGCCTGCAGGTGCTCGACCGCAAGCTCGAATGGCTCGCCGAACACGCCGAGTTTGGCGTCACGATCAACTCGGTGCTGGGCGCGGCGATCCGAGATCCGCAGGATGCGCTGGCCGTATCGGCTCGCGCCCGCGAACTAGGCTTCACCACCACGATGGGTATCCTGCACGATCAGTCCGGCCAGCTAGCCGCGCTCACATCGCCCCAACAGTCGGCTTACGAGCAGTTTCGGCGCCGCAAAGCTTCCCTGTTTTCATTCGCACATTTCGACAGCTTTCAGGACAATATCGCGCGGGGACTGCCAACGGATTGGCACTGCCGCGCCGGGGGACGTTTTCTATACGTCTGCGAAGATGGCCTGGTACACTACTGTTCGCAGCAACGCGGCCGGCCCGGTATCCCGCTTGAACGATATACGCTGCAGGACATGCGGCGCGAAGCCGCCCAGGTGAAAGGGTGCGCGCCGTTCTGCACCATCTCGTGCGTGCACCAAACCGCGATGCTGGACGACTTTCGCGAACGGCCGAGGGAGACGCTCACCGGAATCCTGGCACGGCGCCGCGAAGTGGACCCGGCATTTCAGCCCCCCGCCCTGGTGGGCGTCTTATCCTGGCTGTTCTTAGATCAGAGGCGGCGGGGAATTTTCGGCAAGGTGATGCTGGGCGCGTTGGGTTTGAAATCTAAAGGGAATCAGGCCGAAGCCGGAAAGCAAGGCGCTTAGCCGATTACGGCGTAGCTGCCGCGCGAACCGATTCAGAAACTTTCCGGCCATCGCGCTGGACCACTTCCATACGAATGGTGACGTCGTTGGTCCGCCGACGGTACACCAGCGATCCATCCTGAAGCTGCCGCCCGTCGAAGGGAATCACCTCGGTCAGATCGCCGTCGCTAATGCGCAGGCTTCCCTTCTCCGCGTCGCGAATGGCGGCGGAGTCGTGTTTCCAGAACACTTCCACCTGCTGTGGTTTGGAAGCGACTCGGAGTCCCAGGCCGGCAATGCCTGCGGCCGTGTCGACGGTTGGCTTCCGCAGGTCATGAACCCGTTGGACGTCCAGAATAAAGCCGGCGAGAATGATTGCCAACATTGCCGTTCCCGCGGTAGGAAGGAGCCGCAGCCATCGGTGTGCGTCCGCATGCTCCAGGTAATCTGCCATCCTGCCTCTATGATTATCGAGGGCTCAGGCGCGTCGAAAGATGCGTGAGTACCCGTACGTCCTACGCTGGCCTGACTAGAACCGAGCGTGGTTCACGGCTATAGTCATTCCGGTATTAGGGACCGATAAACCGGACGGACTCCGCCCTCGTCGCACCTTCCAGTGTGCGGACTTCCAAGCGCACACTCACGTCGGCCGTCGATGGCTGATAGGCCACATAGCCGTCTCGAAGCTGAGTGCCGGTCAATTGCGTTACGCGGTTTTCGCGCTTATCCGTAATTTGTAGCTCCGCAGCCTCCGCGTCCAGGATCGTCGAAGCGTCATGATTCCACTCGATAACAAGCTGCCCTCGCTGCGCTGCGACCCGCAACCCTAAGGAATGTTCGTGCAAATCGCCATCGATTACACGTTGGGGCAGAGCCGGCGTGGGCGTCGCGGTGTGTGAATCGCCCAAAGCCACCAGGCCCGCCGCCGTCAAGATCATCGCGACTGCAGCCGTACGAGCCAGAGGGATCCAGCGGACCGGCTGGGGAGTTTGGTTCGCTGGCGGATTCAAAAGAGGTATGCGCGGCAGGCAGTGATGTTCCCTCAGCCTATCCGCATGCAAGGGGAACTCGTAGGACGCGTCTCGAATGGCGAGGCGGCCGCCTTCGCGCCAGAAGAAAGCTCCCTGCTGCCCCCGCCAATCAGCGTGACGAATCAACAGAATGACGTCATGCGGATCGGAAAAGAATCGATCTGCGGCCTGGGCATCGGCCTCAGAAAGCGTTAGCCAGCCGCCTCGCTGCCACCGGAAGAATCCGACCGGCTTTTGCTGCAGCGCCGTTCGGCGCGCCAACGCGCCCAGGCTTTGAATGAGTAGCTCGCCTCGGAAGCAAGGGCTCTCGTTGTCGCGTTCCTGCAGCAAAACGAAATCCTCGATGAAAGTAGCCGCCTGGGGCGCATTCACCGAATATCCCAAGAGTACGCCGGCCGCCTGTTGCAGGCTTGGCTGCGCAGCCAGGCTGCGGCAATGCTCTTCTAAACGCCGCACCACAGCGAGGCCCAAATGAATCGAAAGGTCTCCAGTTGGGGGAGTCCACGCGTAAAAGTCGGACGGATCGCGACCTAAGTAACATTCTGACGGCATGAGCGTAGATCTATCATTGCCCTCTTTTGAGGGTGCACTCATGGTACGCCGATACTAAAACGTTCTGTCTACGATACAGCCTCACCGCCAGGGTGAGACGTTGGTCCAGCTCCGTAATGCGGCTTCGGCCCAGTCCGTTGACTTGTCCTTGTGGCACGTGTTGCACGCGTTCGGTATCTTGTACTGCTTCGTCTGCGACGGGCCAATGAACTTAAATGTATGGCTGTGGACCATGACGTCGGAGATTTCCGCCTGGATGGCGGGCATGTGGCAGCCGACACAATCGCTACCGGCGCTATTCGGTGCATGATGCGTGTGCTCCTGGATGGTGCCGGTATGGGGGCCGTTAGGCGAGCCAGGTCCGTGGCATTCCAGGCACATATCGCTGGCCGGCTTCAGCAGTTGGGCATAGTTCTCGGTCCCGTGCACATCGTGGCAGGCGGAACATTTCACCCCGCGCGTGTACATGACACTTTGGACAAAATCGTTGCCCTGCATCCGGTTCTTGTGCGCGGTGCCGTCGGCATAATGCGTGAAGGTGGTTTCGCCGAGCTTGTGCTCTTCCAGGCCCCAGAAATCCTGGAGCTTTTTGCCGGGTTCGTAGCCAACCGGCCAGTCGTAGTACTTACCCTCAATCGGGTTGGTCAATGGTCGGCCCTGCGAATGGCACTGGATGCAGATGTCATTGGCGGCGATGGGCTCCAGGCGCGCCGGGTTAATGATGTTCGCGCGTGCCGGATGCGCGGCGTGATCGCTGCCCGGGCCGTGGCAGCGCTCGCAGCCGACATTCCATTCGGTCACCTTCTTCGTGTGGATGTCGAAATTGACCGAGTGGCAGCCGTCGCATAAAGCGCTGGTCGGGCGTTTCACGTTGTCGGGAGGATAGAGCGGCGCCCACCAGTCAGTTCCATTAGCCACCATATAAGGGCGCCAAACCTGGTGGGCGACGTCCCATTGTGCGGGCTCGACATAATAATCGTCGCCGATCTTGGTGAAGTAGCGCTGTTTCCAGAGACTGCCGTATACGAGCGCGATGTCGTTGACCGTGAATTTTACCATCGGATTGGGCTTTGACAGATCGGGAATGACAACCCCCGGAGACTCGTGCGGGTCACGCACGATGTTCGCCATGGGCGTCTTGCGCCACCGCTCATAAATTTTGGGATGACAGGCGCGGCAGGTATTCGAGCCAACGTAGTCCGCGGCAATGGCGGCAGGAGCGGCAAATAAGGCCGCCGCCAAAAGCACCGCCGGAAGAAAATACTTTTTGCGCACGAAGACTATTTTACGTGAGAGCGCGGAGACGCCGGAACATCGCCCATGGTTTTACCGGACTGGATTAGAACTCCCACTGAAAACTGAATTGCACCTGGCGCGCATTCAGAGTTTCGATCAGCCCGGTCCTGTAAAGGTCAGTCGTGACAATAGCGCTCGGCTGGGATTACACGGTGGCGGCCGCCTGGACGGCGACAGCGGGCAAGGCAAAGTAGAACGTGGCGCCCTGCCCCTCGCGCGAGGCCACCCACATCCGCCCGCCATACCTCTCGATCACCCGTTTGCAAATCGGCAAGCCGATTCCCGTGCCGGGAATGGTTCTGCCGTGCAGGCGTTTGAACACTTCAAAGATCTGCTGGTGGTATTCCGGATCGATGCCGATTCCGTTGTCCGCAATCGAGAAATGCCACTCGTCCTCGATCTTCTGGGCGGAAACGTGAATGCGGGGCGGCTGCTCGCTCCGGTACTTAATGGCATTTCCTATCAGGTTCTGGAAAAGCGAAGTGAAGTCACTGCGATGCGCATAGAGCGGGGGGAGTTCGTCCGAGGTAATGGAGGCGCCCGTTTCCTCGATGGATGCCATCAGGTTCGCTTCCGCGTCCTCGAGAACGGTCTTAAGATCTATCACTTCGGCTGGCTCGCCCGGATCAACACCAACCTGAGTATAGGCCAGGAGATCCTCAAGCAGTTCGCGCATGCGTGTGGTTCCATCCACGATATTGGCGACATACATGCCGGCCCGCTCGTCGAACTGGCCCGGATAACTTTTCACAAGGAGCTGCGAGTACACCGAGATCATCCGAAGCGGCTCCTGCAGATCGTGACTGGCGGCAAACGCGAAGCGCTGCAGGTCATCGTTGGATCGGGCCAACGCAGTGTTGGCCAGGTGAAGCTGTTCTCCATGGATGCGCAAGCCTTCCTCGGCCAGCTTGCGCGCGTTGATGTCTTCAATGACGGACACATAGTGCAAAGGGGCGCCTGAGGCGTCACGCACCAGCGAAACCGTCAAATTCACCCAGACGACGGAGCCGTCTTTGCGTATGTAGCGCTTTTCGAGCGAGTAGGTCGGGACCTCGCCGGCGGCGACGCGGCGAGCTAGTATCCAATCGGCTTCGAGATCGTCGGGATGAGTGATGTCTCCGAACGTCTTATGGATCAATTCCTCGCGCGAATAACCGGTGATCGTGCAGGTCGCATCGTTGAACCGGACCCAGCGGCCATCCAGCGCTACATGAGCGATTCCGACGGCCGCGTTATCGAAGGTGGCGCGGTATCGCTCCTCGGATTCGCGCAGTGCGTCCTCGGCGCGGAGCTTTTCAATCAAGTCCGCGGCCTGCCGTGCAAGCAGGTCCAGTAAACGCAGATCTCGCTCGGTCAGCCGCCGAGGCTCGCGGTAGTGTGTGGAAAGCATTCCTACCAAGTCCCCGGTTCTGGTGCTCATGGGAGTGCACTGCACAGCGTGGGTGCCCTCGGCCAGCAGTACCGGCAAGACGGGACTGCCCGCAAGGATTTCGCTACGTGCCACATCTTCGATGACGACCCGCTCGCGCCGCGACAGCGCCGTTGCGCACGCAGAATTCTCGCCTTCCTTCACCGCTGAGAAGAACTCCAGGAACTGATCGGAGAAGCCATGCTGGGCCTCGATTCGTAGGACGCCATCGCTGCCCAGTAGCTGAATATTTCCCATGTCGGCGCCCGTGATCAGCTCAGCGGTACTCAGGATTTCGCCCAGGACAACGCCCAGATCCGTCTGCTGCATCAAGCGCGTTCCCAGTTCGTGCAGCCGGCGCATGCCGGACAGTTCATCCTTGAGTTGCCCTTGTACACGCGAAAGTTCACGCTCGGCTTGTTTTCGCTGCTCCATCTCGTGCCGGACGCGCTCCAGTGTCCTGCGCTGAATATGCACAAGAAAACTTGCGGCTAGAGTGGCCGTGACGTAGCCCACAACGCTGACGCGGGCCACCGAACCAGGCCCGCCGTAAAATGGCGACGTGGTCGAGCTGGAAATGAACAGGTACGCGCCGACGGCGGCCGAAATCGCGATGTTCAGGAGCGCAGGCCCGAGGCCGTAGTACCACACGACGAATAGCGAGCCAACGAAATACGTAAGGAATGGAACCGCAGCCCCGGTCAGCGGCGCTACTGCCACTCGCAGCAACGTGGCAATAATTACGGCGGCCACAGCCATCCCGTACGCCAGTGCGAGTGGCTGGAGTTTCTGAGTGCTGGGTCCCGTGAACTTCATTCGGGTTGCGTGATCGGCAAGGCGATGCAGGTGAACTAAGCTGCGTGTTCTGAAATTTTAACAGGATTTCCGCTCAGCGTTGATGAGGCACGCACGCCACCCGTTTCCATGACGCCGAACCGCTGCAAAAACCTGAGTTCTACCGCGCCGGCCTATGCGAGGGCATGCGCCACGGGGTCATCTCTCGCAAAAACGCGGCAAAGCCGTTCGGGAACGTGTACCCGTGCCGCTGGTTGACGCGACGCCAAGCTTCCCACACATTGGCAACCAGAACCCCGGCCAGCAAATAGTACACTGCGCCCACCCACTCGAATACCGCGTACGCAACCAGTGCGGTGATGACGCCGCACCACAGCTGGTCGGGATATTTGGTAGGCGATGTGGGCGGATCGGTGAGAATGATGAAGGCGAAGAAGAGCGATGCCTGGAGGTCGGGCGTCCGGAAGATCTCCGCCACCTTTGCCGGATCGCCCAGGAAGGCCGTCGCCGTGAACAGGAGATAGTAGCTTCCTAGGAACGCCAGCACCATGGGCAGCTTATTGACGCGATCGGCCATGAAGAAGCCGGCGGCAATCAAGACCAGCTGGATCAGCGGCGCAACTTCGGGCAAAGCTCCCCACCAGTTCTGGCCGGTGTGAAAAACATAGAAACTGGCAACGATGGCCAGCGCCGCGGGATTGAAGAGATTCGCAGAGCGGGAACGGAAGATATATTTGCTGAGCACCGCGGCCACAGACGTAAGCGCAATCACATACCAAGGCTCCTGCGCGCGCAGCACCATGCTTACGATCATGGCCGTGAGCACCGCGCCGCTCGGAAATTCCCAGATCTTTTTTCGGGCGCGCAGAACGACCAGATCGAAAAGACCAGCCGCGACGATCGCGCTTAGCAAGCCGGGCGCGACCACTCCTAGACCTTCGTGCGGCGCGGCGATCGCGATCAGGAGCGAAAGAATGATGGTCAGCAGCCCTTTCGGGGTTTTGAAGAAATTTTTCGCGCGCCGGGTCTTACGCCGCATGGCGCAATCCTTCGGTTTCGAACCTCTCGAGGTCCGGTGTAATGACAAACCCGTCCACGCCCATTCGTTCAAGCAAGGCTATGCCTTCAGCAGGAGCCAGAACAAATGCCGCGGTGGAGAGAGCATCGGCCAGCATCGCATTGGGCGCCACTACGGTGACACTAGCGGCCGAAGCTGCCGGCTGGCCGGTACGCGGATCCAGAATATGCCGTCCACGCTCGTAATCCCCGGAGGTGCACACGGCCTGGTTCGTGATCCGCAGTTGATAGATGATCTCGCCTTCGCGGCGCGGGTGCCGGATCCCAATGCGCCAGGGCTCGCCTTCCGGGTTGCATCCGCCGGCATACAGGTCGCCGCCCGCATCGATCGAGAAATCAGAAAAGGGCTGCAACTCGCGCGCCGCGAGGTCGATGGCCAGGCCTTTGACCACGGCGCCCAGATCGAGGATAAGCGGACGCTGAAGTTGGATCGTTCTACGATCCGGGTCGAGACGAATATCGCGGTAGGTGGCCGGCTCGGGCGAAATCGGCGTGCGGACGGTTTGACCGGTGCGATGATTGCGATTGAAGCCGCGGCGCTCCATCTGGTGCCCCACGGCCGGATCAAACGCCCCGCCGGATTCTTCCGCCACTCGGATGGCAAACTGTACCGATTCGAACAGGATCGGGCTCACCGGCACAGCCACACCCGCGCAAGACGTCAGCCGCATGAGTTCACTGTTTGGATCGAATCGGGTGCAGCGTTCTTCGATATCGTGAAACCAGCCGAACGCGCGTTCGATTGCGTCGTCGGCTCCGGCGCCCGCGACAGCGATCGTCACCAGCGTGTCCATCGCCAGCTGTTTGCGAACGGACAAGCTCACTTCGAGGCCTGGTCTAAAGCCCAGTACACCGCGCCGTAATAGGCGTAGGCGCTTTCCGTAGCGCCGCCGATGACGTCGAATTTGTTCTTCTGCCGCGTGATGACTTTGGGCGGAAGACTTTCAATGATGTCGCAGGAATAGCGTGTCTGGCAGTCGGTGATATCCGCCGACACGATGCGTCCGCCCTGAATCACAACCGTGGCTTGAATGTCGCCGTGACGGCAGGTGCCCCAGGCAGTGTATTTGCCGTCTTTCCAGACAGGCTGGGCTGGCGCGGCGGGATTCGAGGTCGCGGCGGGAGCAGACGTTGCAGCGGGAGTGGAGTTTGCAGCGGAACTAGACGCCACCGCAGGACTCGACTGACCCGGACCACTTACAGTGGAACCTTCCCCCTGCTGAACGGCACTCGTCACCGCCGAGGCAGACGTGGTGGAAACACTATTCACATCAGCGGCCGCCGCTGCCGTGTTCACCGCAACCGTAGCTTGCGATGTTGCTTCGGCCTTTCGAGTATTGGCTTGCTCCGCAATCGTTTCTTGCGGCCGACCTGGAGTGGCCGCCTGCGCGCTAGCCGGCGGATGCTTGACCTCCTCATGCGCCGGCAGCACGTGCACGGGCGCGACGGCAGGACGATTCGGCGCAGCAGGCGGCATGCCCGCATCGGCTGCGGCTCGCTTGGCCGGAACCTCAGGCGCGAGCGGACGCTCGTACACCTGCGCATCCAACCGGCTCGCCGCCGGACGCGTCCGGACATAACCGGCGGCGTAAACCGCAAGCACCGCCGCCGAACTCATCGCTACCAGACCGTTAGCGACCTTCTTGTTGGACTTGTTCTTGGCCACGCTCCACCTGGCTGCTCAATATTCCTTCCTTTTTACCACGTTCAGAAGTAGCGTATCGCCGTGAAACCGCAGCTCCTTGGCCCCTTAGCACTTCTGACGCCGAAATCGAACGTAAGCCGATAGAATGATTACATGGCGGAAGAAGGCAACGGCCACGGCAGTCCGTCTCGATTGGACCGGATCGAACGAGCGATCGAGGCGCTGATCGACGGCCACGAGCGGTTGATCGCATCACAAAAACAACTGCTCACCGCGCAGGTCCTCATGACCGACACCGTAACAGCCCTGGCTAAGAAAGTAGAAGCGCACGAGGACCGCATTCAGGCCCTAATCGATAGCCAGTTGCGTGTCGACGAAACACTCGCCTCGATCAAGAAACTTCTCGACCGCCCGCGCGACCAGCGCTAGGCCACCATCGTTTGCGGCTTGACATGCCGCCTGAAGAGCGCCACAATACTGATGGCGAACAAAAGGCGAATAGCATGAACCCTACCGCCGTTCTCCCCATCACGCCCGGATTCCGCCCGGAGGCCAAATCCCGCGAGACGCTGCCCACCGGCATCGGCTCGCTGGATTCGCTCACGGGCGGATTCCCGCGCGGCGCGCTCTCTGAAATCATCGGACTCGATAGCTCCGGCCGTACTACGGTAGTTCATGAACTTCTAGCCGCATCCACTTCAAAATACGAGATCTGTGCTTATGTAGACACGGACGATTCTTTCGATCCCGTCTCGGCCGCCGCAGCCGGAGTTGCGCTCTCTCAGTTGCTATGGATCCGGTGCGGCCATAACGCCGGCCACGCGCTCAAAGCGACCGATGCCCTGCTCCACGCGGGCGGTTTCGGCGTGGTAGTGCTCGATCTTTGTCAAATCACCGCGCGCATCGCCAACCGCATTCCCATCTCTTATTGGTACCGGTTCCGCCGCGCGATCGAGAACACACCCACCCTCCTGGCGCTGGTCGAAAAAGAACCGCTAGCGAAATCCTGCGCCTCATTGATGCTCGAAATGAAGCGCAAGAAAACCGTTTGGAAAGGAGCGCCCGGCTTCGAACTGTTGCGCGGCGTCGAATTGGAAGCCGTATCGCGAAAGCCGGTGCGTCCGCACGCCGCCAATTTCGAAGCGAGGGCTATCGGCTGATGTTTGCGTGTCTTCATGGCCCCGCGGCCGACCTGCCCAAAATTGTCGAGGCGTTCACGCCCTGGTTCGAAGAGGCCGCGCCCGGCACCCTTGTCTTTCCCATTGACAAACTGAAGCGGCTTTACGATTCGCCGCACCAGTTGGCGCAGGCGATCGCGCAGCGCGCTGGGTCCGGCGTCAACATTGCCATCGCCGGCACTGCCGAATCCGCGATTCTCGCCGCGCGCAATTTGTCCGGCATTACGGTCGACCCCGAGTTGGACCACCTGGACATCTCCAGCCTTCCCGTCCCTGAAGAAATGCTGGAAATTCTCGACGCCTGGGGCATTCGAGATCTCCAGCAACTGGCGCAATTACCAGAAAGCGGCATCGCCGAACGATTCGGCGAGGCGGGCGTCTACCTGCAACAGCTCGCCAAAGGCGCACTCAATCGCCCGCTGCGCGCCTTCCAACCCGCTGTCACATACGACGATCGTATCGAGCTGGATTATCCCGTCGAACTGCTCGAGCCGCTGCTGTTTCTGATCGCGCGTATGCTCGGCGATCAATGCCAAAAGCTCGAAGCGCACGGCATGGCGGCGGGCGAAGTCAGCATTCGCCTGGAACTCGACGATAAAACCGAGCACCAGCGCACTCTGCGCCTGCCGATTTCGATGCGCGACAGCAAAGTGCTCTTGAAGCTATTGCAAATGGATCTGGAGGCGCATCCCCCGCAAGCCGCAACTCACGCGCTTTCGGTGAGCATCAAGCCGGTGCAGCCGCGCACGATCCAGCACGGTATTTTTCTGCCGCTCGCGCCGGCGCCGGACAAGCTGGAATTAACACTGGCGCGCATCCGCGGCATCGTGGGCGAAAACAATGCCGGCGTACCCGAACTGCTGGACACGCATCATCCGCACCCGTTTCGCCTAACGCCCGCACAGCCGCAAATCGCTAGCCCGTGCCAACCTGCCGGATGCCAGGCGTTCCGTTATTTCCGGCCGCCGCTGCGCGCAAAAATCGAATTTCAAAATGACCGCCCCAGCCGCCTCACCGCCCCCGGTATCCACGGCAAAGTCCTGAACGCATCCGGCCCGTGGCGCACCTCAGGCGACTGGTGGACAGAGACCGCCTGGTATCGCGACGAATGGGACATAACTCTGAATAACGGCGCGCTCTACCGCATCTACCAGGAACCGGATCAACACTGGTTCATCGAGGGCAGTTATGACTGATATTCTTGTGGCGCACGCATTCATGCGTGCCGTGCCGGCACAAGCTGGTCGTACCACCACCCATTGCGTTCACACGAGCGCACAGGACGACGCGGCGTCATCGTCCAAAGAAAGCGCGCTGCCGCGGCGTTCCGTTGTGCGCGTTCACACGAATGTGAGCCCGGCACGCACGAGTACGACTGCGTGCGCCACATCCTAAAATGTACGTCGAGTTGCACGCCCGATCCGCTTTCAGCTTTCTGGAAGGCTCCTCCGTCCCCGAAGAACTGGTGGCCCGCACCGCCGAACTGGACCAACCCGCGCTCGCCATACTGGATCGCGATAACGTTTCCGGCGCCGCCCGCTTCCACATGGCCGCGAAAAAATCGGGCATCCGCGCCCATATCGGCGCCGAAATCACTTGCACCGACGGTCACCGCTATCCGCTGCTGGCGGAAAATCGCAAAGGCTATCAGAATCTCTGCCGCCTAATCACGCGCATGAAGATGCGCTCTAAGAAAGGCGAAGGCGCGGCGGCGCCCGAAGAATTTCCCGAATTCGCTGAAGGCCTGGTCTGCTTGCTCGACCGCTGCGATGAGCGCGCACTCGATCTATTCGGCGCGAAAAACATCTTCATCGAACTCCAGCGCCATCTCAACCGCGATCAGGAAGCCCGCAATCAATCTCTGATCGATTTCGCGCGCAAACACCGGCTGCCGCTCATTGCCACTAATGGCGCCAGCTACGCCACGCCGCATTCCCGGGAAGCGCTCGACGTGCTCACCTGTGTTCGCCACAAGGTCAAGATCCAGGACGCCGGGCGGCTGCTCTGCATCAACTCCGAGCGTCATCTTAAGAGCGCGCAGGAAATGGCACGCCTGTTCGCCGATCTGCCCGAAGCCATCGCCAATACGCACGAGCTGTCCAGCCGACTGCAGTTCACCTTGGCCGATCTCGGCTATCAGTTTCCGCGATACCCGGTGCCGCCGGGCGACACCATGAATACGTTCTTGCGCAAACGTGTCGAGGAAGGCGTGGAACGGCGGTATGCCCGCAATGCCTTCACGGCCGATCTGTACCGCCGCGCGCGCCGCCAGGTGGAGCGCGAACTCGCGCTCATTGAAAAACTCGATTTGGCGGGCTATTTTTTGATCGTCTGGGACATCGTCGACTTCTGCCGCAAGAACGACATCCTGGTGCAAGGCCGCGGCTCGGCCGCCAATAGCGCTGTCTGCTATTCGCTCGGCATCACCGCAATCGACCCCATCTCGATGGACCTGCTGTTCGAGCGCTTCCTATCGGAAGAGCGCGGCGAATGGCCCGACATCGATCTGGACTTGCCCAGCGGCGATCAGCGCGAGCGCGCCATCCAGTATGTCTACGAACGCTACGGCAAACTCGGCGCGGCGATGACCGCCAACGTCATCACCTATCGCGGCCGCTCGGCCGTTCGCGATATCGGAAAAGTGCTCGGCTTCGAAGAGCCGGACCTGGCACGCATCTCCGCCCTGATTCCTTCATGGGGCTGGACCGATCCCAAGGAAACCGCCGAGCGCCAGTTCAAGGAAGCAGGTTACGCGCCCGACAATCCTTTGATCGCGAAATTTCTCCAGATCTACACCACCATTCAGGATCTGCCGCGGCACTTGGGCCAGCATTCCGGCGGCATGGTCATTTGCCAGGGCCAGCTCGATTCCGTTGTCCCGCTCGAACCCGCCACCATGCCAGGCCGCGTCGTCATCCAGTGGGATAAAGAAGACTGCGCCGATATGGGGATCGTCAAAGTGGACCTGCTCGGCCTCGGCATGATGGCCGTGCTCGAAGAATCCATCCAGCGCATCCGCGAATCTTACAACCAAGAGGTCGATCTCGCGCATCTGCCGCAAGACGATCCGCTGGTGTACGCGGCATTGCAAAAAGCCGACACCATCGGCTTGTTCCAGGTGGAAAGCCGCGCGCAAATGTCGTGCCTGCCGCGCCTGCAGCCCAAGCGTTTTTACGACATCGTGGTACAGGTCGCCATCATCCGCCCCGGCCCCATCGTCGGCCAGATGCTGAACCCGTTCCTGCGCCGCCGCCAAGGCCGCGAAAAGCCCGAATGCCTGCATCCGTCGCTCGAACCCGTACTGGCGCGCACACTGGGCGTTCCGCTGTTCCAGGAGCAGCTTCTCCGCATGGCCATGATCGTCGCCAACTTCACCGGCGGAGAAGCCGAAGAACTGCGCCGCGCCATGGGATTCAAGCGCTCGGAGGCGCGCATGCGCGACATCGAAATACGGCTGCGCTCCGGCATGACTGCCAACGGCATCGCCGGCAAACAGCAGGACACCATCGTCCAGTCCATCACCTCCTTCGCGCTATACGGATTCCCTGAATCGCATGCCGCCAGCTTCGCCCTCATCGCCTACGCCAGCGCCTATCTGAAATGCCGCTATCTGGCTGCCTTTACGGCGGCGATCCTCAACAATCAGCCGATGGGCTTCTACGCGCCCGCGACCTTAGTGAAAGACGCGCAGCGCCATGGCCTGCACTTCAAGCCCATCGACGTCACACGCTCGGATTGGAAATGCACCATTGAAGAACACAATGGCGAAAAATGCGTGCGCCTCGGCTTGAACTATGTGAAAGGCTTGCGCGAACAGGCCGCTCAAGCAATCCTCGGTGCGCGTGCCAACCGGCCGTTCGAATCCATTCAGGATCTGGTGAATCGCGTCCCGGCGCTGCGCAAAGACGAGTTGCGCAAGCTGAGCGAGGTCGGCGCGCTTAATTTCATCCCGCAAACGCCGACGCACCGCCGCGCCGCGCTGTGGGATTCCGAACTCGCCATCCGTCCCGGCGGTCCGCTGTTTGCCGAAAACCCCGGACCCGTGCCCGAATCTCCATTAGTCCCGATGAACGCCACCGAACGCCTAAACTCCGATTTTCGCGGCACGCATCTCACGATCGGCAAACACCCGCTGGCCTTCCATCGCGAAAATCTGAATCTGATCGGCATCACGCGGGCACGCGATCTTCAGTTCGTTCCCAATGGCTATCCGGTCCGCATCGCCGGATGCGTTATCTGCCGCCAGCGCCCCGGCACAGCCAAGGGCCTGCTCTTTCTCAGCTTAGAAGACGAAACCGGGGTTTCCAACGCCGTGGTTATGCCCGATATTTTCGACCGCGAGCGCGCCACCATCCTGAACAATCCCTATCTTGTCATCGACGGCGAAATGCAGAACATCGATGGCGTGTTCACCGTCCGCGCCAGTCATTTCGAACCGCTGGAAGCGGCCGAAGAAGCCGTTCCCTCGCACGATTTCCACTAGTACTGAGCCGACCCGTTCTCCTAGTACGTACAGCAAATAGTTTTGAAACGAACTCCTCATCACCGGCGCAGCGCCAAGACGCA
This sequence comes from Bryobacteraceae bacterium, assembly GCA_035293725.1. Classification (GTDB taxonomy): domain Bacteria; phylum Acidobacteriota; class Terriglobia; order Bryobacterales; family Bryobacteraceae; genus Palsa-89. The sequence goes on along the minus strand of DATGMH010000067.1, from coordinate 84,370 downwards.
TTCTGAATCCGGTCCAACAATATGCAACGAATTCTAGCTTCGATGCTGTTTGCCGCCTGCGCCGTTTCCGCCAGCGCAACCACAATCACGATAATGTCTGCCAGCAGCATTGCCAACGCCCAAGCCGAGGAAAACGCCTGGGTCACATCGACTTTCGGCAATAACTGGGACCCGCAGATTCTGGAGACTTTCGAAGGGTTCAAAGCCAGCAATACCAGCGGCTATAACAGTCTGGCCACTGGCGTCGGCACCTTTAGTGTCATGCCAGGCAGCCAAGCCGGCGACCCGGTGCAAAGCAATGGCACCAAAAAGGACCAGTTCACAATTCTGAACGCCGCCGATTCGCCCTTTTCTGGACGCTACGACACCACGCCAGGTGGAAACAACTGGCTCGACTCCAACGATATTACGCAGATCCAACTCAACACATCTCTGACCACACTGCTCTTCATGATCACGGACGTGAACGACTGCGGCGGCATCCTGACACTTCAGACCGGCGATGGAACCACCTCCAGCGCCTTCGCGCATGCTCCCACGGCCAGGGACGGCAACATCTATTTCGTAGGAATCACGTCCTCGAACGCGCTCGGCACCGTAAAATGGCTGAACAACTCCAGCAACGACGGCTGGGGTATCGATGACCTGGGTAGCATCGTCGACCCGCCTCCGCCGCCGCCGTACCAACCGCCGACTTCGCCGGTTCCCGAGCCGTCGGCTTGGCCGATCTTGGCAGCGGGCCTAATCGCGATTCCGCTGATGAGAAAGTATCGGAAGCCGCGCATATCCCAGGTGCTCGGGTAAACGCTACGGCCGGCGATGCGGTCACGCGCCGGTGTACAGGCCCATGTGCTCTTTGGCCAGCCGCACAGTCGAGTTTGCGATCGGCGATACGTGCTCGGCGCCCTGCTTCAGCACGGCATCCAGATAGCCCGGCTCGGACGTGATCGCGCGATAGCGCTGCTGAATCGGTTCGATATTAGCGGCCACTATCTCGGCGACCTTTTTCTTTAAGTCGCCGTAGCGCAGTCCGTTGAATTCCGCTTTGCTTTGCTCGCTTGTCCAGTCCATGAACGCCTGCGCGATCTCGATCAAGTTCCGGACGCCTGCACCCAGATGCTCGAAGTCTACGCATGGCTGTGAGTCCGTGGTGGCTCGCATAATTTTTTTCCGGATCTGATCCGGCGCGTCGAGCAGGCCGATTGCGTGACCTGTTCCGGTAGCCGACTTGCTCATCTTCTTGTCGGGATCATCCAGACCCATGACGCGCGCCCCCACTGCCGGCATGTGGGTGGCAGGCATAGTGAATGTCTCGCCATACAGCGAGTTGAATCGCTGGGCAATGTCTCGCGTCAATTCCAAGTGCTGCGCCTGGTCGTCGCCCACCGGAACAATCGCCGCCTGGTAAATCAAAATATCGGCGGCCATCAAGACCGGGTACTGTAGCAGCCCGTCGCCAACGGTCTCCTGTGCTTGCGCTTTGGCCTTGTATTGCGTCATGCGCTCCAGCCAGCCCACCGGCGTTACGCAGGTCAGCATCCAGGCAAGCTCGGCATGTTCGGGCACCGAAGACTGGACCATGATGCAGGATTGTTTCGGATCGATGCCGGCTGCCAAAAACAGGCCCGCTGTCTCACGTATCTTCTGGCGCAGCTCGGCCGGATCTTGATAAAGCGTGATCGCGTGCAGATCCACGATGCCGAAAATGCTTTCGTAATCGCCCTGAATCCGCGCCCAGTTTTTGAGCGCTCCCAGGTAGTTCCCAATGTGCAGGTTGCCCGTCGGCTGAACGCCGGAAAAAATGCGAGCCTTCATGTGAATCATCCATGGTAGCGTAGGGTAGAATTGCCCACCCACGAAACGCTCACGATAGAAAAACTGGTGTACGGAGGCGAAGGACTGGCCCGTCAAGAGGGCAAAGTAGTGCTGATCCCGTTTGTCGCTCCCGGCGAGGTGGTGCGCGCCGAAGTCGATCGCGTAAAGAACGATGTATTTCGCGGGCGCCTGCTCGAAGTCCTCTCCCCGGCGGCGGCCCGCGTCGAGGCGCCATGTCCGTTTTTCCTACGCTGCGGCGGCTGCCATTTGCAGCATCTCGACTACCGGACGCAAGTGGAACAGAAAACGGCCATGCTGCGCGAAGTGCTGCGGCGCGTAGGCAAGCTCGATATCAGCGGCGAAATCGGGAGTATCACGAGCGAGGCCTGGCATTATCGCAACCGGGTTCAGCTACACATCGATCGCGGCGCCGTTGGGTATTTCGAGCACGGCTCCCGGCGCTTGTGCCCCATCGATCGTTGCCCGATCTCGTCGCCTGCGCTGAACCAGGCCATCGCTGCGCTCAACGTGCGGCTCCCGCAGCTTGGCTCATTTTCCGGCGCTGTCGAGCTGTTCACCAATGAAACCGAAGTTCAGGTGAATGTGCTCGATCGCGCGCCGCGCTCGATTTTCGCCGCGATCGAATCCATCGGAACCAGCGCACCCATTCATTACCAGGGATTTCGAGTCAGCCGAAGTTCTTTTTTTCAGATAAACCGTTTTTTAATCGATCGCCTGGTGGATTGCGCGGTGGGAGAAGCGCAGGGAACATCGGCGCTCGATCTGTACGCGGGCGTGGGCCTGTTCTCGAAAGCGTTAGCGGCGCGGTTTGGCCAAGTAACCGCGGTGGAGGCGGGACACAGCGCCTTTCGCGATCTGACGCACAATCTGGGCGCCACAGCCCGCGCGGAGAACGCGACAGTGGAAGATTATTTGGGCACAGTTCAAGCGCCGCCCAGCCTGGTGCTGGCCGATCCGCCGCGCGCCGGCCTCACCAAAGCGGTTGTACTTCAATTGATCCGCATCGAAGCGCCGCGCCTGGTCCTGGTCTCCTGCGATCCGGCCACTCTGGCGCGCGACTTACACGGATTAGTCGCGTCGGGTTATCAAATCGAGAAACTGACATTAGTGGATCTGTTCCCGCAGACGTTCCACTTGGAAACCGTGGTGCATTTGCGGCGGTGAGCCAACAAACGTGCAACGGCTGTAACGGGCATTCAGAACAACGATAAGGCCGAGACTGTCGAGACGCGCGAGCACGTTCGCAAGAGTGTTATTCCTCCGGCGGTTTCGCATGGATCGTCAGTCGCGTCGGTGTGATACGATGGCCCATTCACATGAAGGTTAATGTCGCGGCGAGGACTACTCTCCTCGGCATCCTTGCGTTGGCCCACGTTTACGGGCAGTCAACGTGCATCACTTTTCCGAATAATTTCATTCCTTTCTCTTCGATCAGCTACGTGACGGCGGCGAATGCAGCGGGCGATCATCTCGTGGCCGGCTCGCTCGCGAATGGGGCGGCCGGAGTGAGCGCGATCAAAGCGAATGTTCCGCTGCCCGCGTTCGCGAACCAGATGTTTTGCGGACAAGTGCAGCTCGCGCCGGGACAGTATTACAGCAACGTGTATGTTCCGACCGCCGCGGAGCTGTCGGGGAACTTCAGCGCGTTCTCGGGGCTGCTGGTAAATCCGGCTAACAACCAGCCATATTCTGGCGGGATCATCCCAGCGGCGCAACTGGGCGCGGTGTTCGCCTGGCGCATCGGTCCAACTCAAGTAGCGTCCCCGTTGCAAGGCTGGAGTCTCACCGGATCGCTGTTGGTGGAAGGCACCGACCTCGCCGCTATTCTCCTTCCGACTGGAAAAGTACTCGTAATGGGTAGTGGCCCACCAGAACTTTATGAGCCCAAGACGGGTACGTTCGCGGGCATTGGACCAGCTCTATTCAATCATGGCTTCGACGTGACGATGACGCTTCTGAATGACGGCCGGGTGTTGATTGTAGGTGGAGGGGTAACGCCTTCAGCCGCCGAACTCTACGATCCAGTCGCAAATCGATTTTTACCGACGGGTGCTCCACTCCAGCCGCACGGCTATCGTGCCACCGCCACACTGCTGACAAACGGTCAAGTCTTAGTCGTGGGCGGCGCCACAACGCCCGGTGTACCAACGGGTGTCTACGCTGGGGCAGAACTCTACGATCCGAGTAAGGGTATTTTTGTAAAAGCCGGTCCCATCTCAGTCAACACCTCTGATCACCGTGCAACCCTTTTGCAAGACGGCCGAGTGCTCATTACCGGCGGGTACGCAGGCGCGCCACCATCACAACCATTGACGAGATCAGAAGTTTACGACCCAGCTACTGGGATTTTTTCTCCTGTCGGGCCGATGCAAGTTGGACGCAATGCCCATACCTCGACCCTTTTGCCCGACGGCAGGGTTCTGATAGCCGGCGGTTATGGCGACCCGCTGGGATCCGCCGAACTGTTTAATCCCACGACGGGGGTATTCACCCAAACCGGGAGCATGAGCACGCCGCGGGCCGGGGCCAGTGCCACGCTTATCTCGAATGGTGAGGTGTTGGTGGTGGGTGGTTTCGGGGTGGGCCCAGCGTACCTCGCCGTAGCGTCCACGGATTTGTTCAATCCTGCTACAGGGACATTTTCGCCAACGGGTAATACGATAGTGGCGCGCGGTGGACCAGGATCGGCGCTGTTACCCGATGGGCGTGTCCTCATTGTGGGGGGAAACGGCCGTTCCGGAACTGCTCCTTATTACTCGTCCGCGGAGATATACACACCGCTGACGCAAGGCCTCGTGACGTCGCAGACCGGCCTGACATTTCGCGCGGCGCAAGGGGCGAGCACGCTGGCGGCGCAGAGTGTGGCGGTGCTGAGTTCGACGGACACCCTCCCCTGGACGGCGTCGACGCACACCTACACGGGAGGCAACTGGCTGAGTGTCACGCCCTCGAGCGGCACGAGCGCGCCGGGGACCACACCGGTGGCGCTTTCAATTAGCGCGAGTCCGTCAGGACTTGCAGCGCGGGATTACTATGGCTCCGTCACGCTGACGCCGACCGATGGGAAGCATCCGCCGGTGACGATTGCCATCGTGCTGAGCATCGTGCCGGCGGGGACGGCGGCTCCGCCAGCGGTGACACCCAATGGTCTGGTGTTTCTGTCGGCGCCGGGCGCAACGGTGCAGCCGCAGTCGTTCACCATCTCGAACTTGACTTCGAGCGTGATCGGATTCAACGCAACAGCGACGGGGACGCCCAATTGGTTCACGTTCACTCCCAAAGCGTCCGGGATCTCGCCCGGCCAGAGCGTGACGGTAACGGTAACGCCGGTGCTGACCGGTCTGACGGCGAGTGTGTTTCGCGGCTCGATCGTGCTGAACTTCAGCGATGGCAGCAGCCAGGCGGTGGATTTGCTGTTGGTGATCTCTTCGAGCGCCGGCGCGACGTCAGGGCATGCCGAGCCAAGAGCGGCGCCGACATGCAAGCCGAGTACGCTGCTGCCGGTGTTCACGTCGCTGGGGACGGGATTTACGACACCGGTAGCGTGGCCGACGCCCTTGGCAGTACAAGTACAGGATGATTGCGGAAACCCGATGAACACCGGGACCGTGACGGTGAGCTTCAGCAACGGGGATGTGCCGCTGTCGCTGCTGGGGATCGGCAACGGAGCGTGGACGGCGACCTGGGTGCCGACCAATTCGACGGCAACGACGTTCGGAGTGCGGACGGATGCACAGTTGGCGCCGCTGAGCGGGACGGTGCAGGTACTGGGACAGGTGAAGAATAATCCGAATGTTCCGCGGGTAGCGTCCAGCGGCGTGGTGAGTTCGGGCGATTACTCAGGGGCGCCGGCGCTGGGGCTGCTGGTGTCGATTTTCGGCTCGGCACTGGCGGATGGACAAGCGCAAGCCGGGAGCCTGCCGCTGCCGGATCAGTTGGGTTCAACCAGCGTGGTGGTATCTGGGGAACAGTTGCCGGTGCTGTTTGTCAACGACAAGCAAGTCAATGTACTGATCCCGTACGATCTGGCAGTGAATGCCCCGCACGAGCTGATCGTGCAGCGTGGCAATGCGATTTCGGTGCCGGTGCCGTTTGCAGTGTTCGATTCGCAGCCAGCGATACTGGCGACGGCCGGGAACGGGATGGGACAGGGACATGTCTACAAGATCGACGCGTCCGGGAATCAGATTTTGGCGGATGCTAACGCTCCGGCGACGGCTGGCGATTACCTGGTGATTTACGCGGTGGGATTGGGTGCGGTGAGTCCGGCGTTGACAGCGGGGGATCCGGCCTCGGGGACCAATCTGAGTCAGACGGTGGCGCCGGTGACGTTGACGATCGGAGGACAGCAGGCGACGGTGTTTTTCGCAGGATTGACGCCAGGGTTGGCGGGACTGTACCAAGTGAACGCGTCGGTGCCGGCGGGGATCGCGCCGGGCGCTCAGGTGCCCGTGGTGCTTTCGGTGGCGGGCAAGAGCAGCTCGGGCAATATCTTTATGGGGATTCAGTAGGCCGCTGCAATAGTCCACGATCGTCGTGAAGCATGCAGCAACCGGTAAGAATTTGTTCACGATCTGGAATCTGAACTGTCGACGGGAGTGCGGATCGCATCATTCGCGGGATTTCGCGTTCTGCAATCCCGCTCACGATGCTCGCACGAAAACAGCGCCAGACGCATCGTGCGCCCCAGGCACAGAGTCGCGCGCGGTATCAAAAGTACACTCGTAGGTGCGCTGTTGGGTGGTCATTAGGATTTCCATGGACCGCCCCGCTGGTTCATCAATCCGCGGGTCCGTCATTGCGGCGCGTGATCAGCGGCACGCCGCTATAGGCGCTGCGTCTCGATGGGATGTTTGCGGAATAAAATCGAGCGAGGGGACGCGTCTTGTCGAAGAATCAACGCCTTCTCCGGCAATATGGACCAGCCATCCGTTTGGCGCGGTTAAAGAGCGGCCGGCCTTCGTAAAATGGTTAGAAGTATTCAGGGCGCATAATGATTGAGGCGCTCTCTGGGATGTGAGACGCGACCTTTGGGCCCGCGAGGCCATCTGGATGGACGAATCGAAACTCTCTAACGAACTGCCCGACGAGCTTTATCCCAAGCTCAACAACGAGCAGATTGCCCGGCTTGCTCAGGTGGGCACGCGCCGGAGCGTTCCTGCGGGCGAGAGCCTTTTCGATCAGGGGACGATCCGGCGCCATTTCTACGTGGTCCTGCAGGGCGCTATCGAAGCCGTGCTTCCCTCCTCCGAGGGTGAAGTTCGCTTGCGCCTGCATCAACCCGGTGACTTTACGGGCGAACTCGATATGCTCTGGGGCCGCCCCAGCCTGGTGAGTGCTCGGACCGTTGAACAGACAGAAGTTGTGGAACTCGATCCGGCCACCCTCCGAAATCTCCTTCAGACGGAGCCGGAACTGGGCGAGTTCGTGCTTCGCGCATTCGTTCGCCGGCGCATGGCGATGATCTCCCGCGCCATGGGAGATGTGGTCCTGATCGGCTCACGAAATTCGGCGGACACGCTTCGCCTCAAGGAATTCCTCGCGCACAACGGGCATCCGTTCACATATTCCGAAGTGGGCCAGGATGGGCCGGCCGAGCAGCTGCTGCAGCGCTTTAATTTCGGTCCTGAAGACGTCCCAGTGCTCATAGGCCACGATGAGTCTCCGATGCGCAATCCAACTAATGCGGAGCTGGCCGCGCGTCTCGGGCTGAACGCTGAAATCAACGGCGAGCGGGTCTATGACCTGATTGTGGTTGGTGCTGGGCCTGCGGGTCTGGCGGCAGCAGTATACGGTGCTTCTGAAGGGCTTAGCGTGCTGGTGCTGGAGGCGATCGCTCCGGGCGGCCAGGCTGGCTCCAGTTCACGGATCGAAAATTACCTGGGATTTCCATTGGGAATTTCGGGGCAGGAGCTTGCCGGCCGCGCGTTCGTGCAAGCCGAGAAATTCGGGGCGCAAATTGCCGTTGCCCGTCGAGCAGCCGCCATAAGATGCGGTAGCACGCCGTTTAACATCGAGTGTGACCGCGAACGTCCCGTTCGCGGCCAAGCTGTCGTTATCGCCTGTGGCGCCGAGTACCGCAAGCTGCAAGTCGCGAACCTCGCGCGATTCGAAGCGGCCGGGGTATACTACGGAGCCACACCTATGGAGGCGCAGCTCTGTAAAGACGAAGACGTGATCGTAGTGGGCGCGGGCAATTCGGCAGGCCAGGCTGCGATGTTCCTCTCTACCATTGCAAAGCACGTCTACATCCTAGTGCGCGCTTCAGGCCTCGCAGAGAGCATGTCGCAGTACCTCATCCGCCGGATCGAAGAGTGCAGCGACATCACCCTCCGGGTCCGGACAGAAATCGTCAGACTGGACGGCGCCCGAAATCTTGAATCGGTCACGTGGAGAAATCTGGAGACCGGCGAAACCGAAACGCACTCAATCCGGTATATCTTTTCCATGACTGGCGCAAACCCCAATACGGCGTGGCTCAAGAACTGCGTCGCGCTCGATAGCGGCGGGTTTATAAAGACCGGCGCCGATCTCGCTGCTGACGATATGGACCGTGCAGGTTGGCGCCTTGGACGGGATCCTCATCTGTTCGAGACCAGTGTCCCGGGCGTGTTCGCCGTCGGAGACATCCGCTCGGGCAGCGTCAAGCGCGTAGCGTCAGCCGTAGGAGAAGGGTCAGTCGTGGTGCAACTTGTGCATCGCGTCCTGGCCGATCGTGAAGGCCGCAGTTAGCGGAGGCGCAGATTAAGCCGGGTCGAGAGCGCCGAAGACCCGCGCGTCCGGATGGTTGCCCTCACTCTACGCGGAACCCAAACTTCAAACGTGGTGGGCCCGAGAGAACTCGAATCTCTGACCTCTACCGTGTCAAGGTAGCGCTCTAACCAACTGAGCTACGGGCCCGAGGCAGGAACTTTTTCAATATAGCATCCTGGTCGCGATGTTCCCACGCCAGCCTTTACAGTCCGGCGCTGTGGCGGCGGCGTCGGTCAGCGCCCAGCACGCCGTGCAGAGGCGCAAGCGTTCCGCCGATAGAAGAACGATATGTCTTCGAAGCTCTTCAAGTTGGCGGCGCTGGCGCTCAGCGTTTTGCCGGGCACGATTCTGGGCCAATCGGACGCTGCCGGCCCCTGGCGCTTCGTTCCGCCGAACGCCAAAGCCGTGGTCAGTATCGACTGGGCACATATTCGCAAGTCGCACGTGGCGGCAATGGCGCGAGAGAAATGGGTGAACGGCGCGACGGTCCCGGGCAGCGAATTTCTGGATGACGCCGACCGGTTCATCGTCACGTCGGTGGGACGGACCGCGGATGATCCCAACGCCGAAGCGCCCCTGTTGATCGTGGTGAGTGGGCACTTCGATCTGGTACGAGTGCGGGCGGTGCTCACTGAGCATAAGGCTAAACCGCAGAAATACAACGCATACCAGGTGTACCGGCCGCAGGGCAAAGACGCCAAGGACCTCGCTTTCACGCTTGTCGACGCACAGACTATTCTGATCGGCGATTCGCGATCGATGTTCGCCTGCCTTGACCGTACGTCGTTTCCTCAGGGCGAACCTGCCGCCGGATCGCTGGCCAGCCGCGCGGCCGATAAGGATTCGAGCTATGACGTTTGGGCGATCGTGAACACGCCTGGTGCTTTGGGCGGGGACAGGCTGACCGCGCTGCTGAGCGGATCGGACGGGGACGTGGCGATACAGGGATTAGAGTTCGGCCTGGCTTTGCGAAATGGGCTTGCGGCGGAGACAACCCTGACCTTCAACTCCGACTCTGTAGCCAAGCGGATGAGCTCGGAGCTGTCGCGCATGTTCAAAATGGCCGTTAAGGACAAAATCGGAGAACCGGCCCTCGTCGATCTGGAAAAGAAGATGAAGTTCACGACAGAGGGTTCGGCCGTCAAGATTTCGGTGCGGCTGACGGCGCAGGAATTGGAGAAGAATTCGCAGATATTTGCCGCCTCGCACAAGGCGCCGGCGCCAGGCATCGCACAGGTCCGGCCGGTGGTGAAGCCAGAGCCGCCACCGCCGGCCAAACCGGAAAAAAAGGTGATTCGCATCGAAGGCTTGGACGACGGGCCGCGCGAGATCCCCTATCAGGATCGCCAGTAGCGCCTACGGACTTGCAGCGCCGCGGCAGAGCCGATGCCCGCAGTGCTAAGATTCCGTTATGGGAAAAAGCAACCGCGAGCTGATTGAAGTCCGTTGCCCGTGTTGCGAAGCTACCCTCAAGATTGATCCGGAACTCAAGGCGGTCATCAGCCATCAAGAGCACGCCAAACCGCGATCCATCGAGGACATGGAAACGGCGGTGCAGAAGCTGAAAGGCGAGGAAGCGCGCCGCGCCGAAGCTTTCCAGAAATCGTTTGAAGACCACAAGAGTCATCAAAAGGTTCTGGAACGCAAGTTCGACGAACTATTTAAGCAGGCCAAGGAAAATCCGGACGCGCCCGCGCCCCGCAGACCCTTCGATTACGAATAGCCCCGCGCTCACGAGATAAAATCGCGCGTAGTATCGGCCCGTCTTTCGCCGGCATGCGATAGAATCAAACCGATGAGCGAACTTGTACAAACCAGCAAAAACGGTGAAATCGGCATTCTTACAGTCAATAATCCGCCGGTGAACGCGTTGAGCCCCGGGGTTCCGGAAGGAATTTTGGCGGGCATCGAGCAATTTGAAAAGGACGATACGGTAAAGGCAATCGTGCTGATCGGCGGCGGCCGCACTTTTATTGCCGGGGCCGATATTCGCGAATTTGGAAAGATTACTTCTGGCGGCGATCAAAAGCGCGGTCCCGGGTTCAACATTATCCTGAACCGCGTCGAGGCAGCGACTAAGCCGGTAATCGCCGCAATTCACGGGACGGCGCTGGGCGGCGGACTGGAAACCGCGATGGCCTGTCACTACCGCGTGGCAGTACCGTCTGCTCAAGTGGGGCAACCTGAGGTTAAGCTCGGAATCATTCCGGGCGCAGGCGGAACCCAGCGCTTACCGCGCCTGGCTGGCATTGCCAAAGCCGTGGAGATGTGCGCCGCCGGCGATCCGATCAGCGCGGCGGAAGCGCTCAAGCACGGTATCGTCGACAAAGTCATCGACGGCGATCTGCTGGAAGGCGCACTGGCTTTTGCGCGGGAGAAGGCCGGTTCCCCGCCCCGCCGCACGCGCGATGTGACCGAGAAGCTCGGCAACGCGGAGACGAACGCTCCCGTTTTGGCTGCCGCACGAGACGGCGCCCGTAAACGCCAGCGCAATCTAATGGCGCCGCTCGCCGCGATCGACGCCGTGGAAGCCGCCACGACCTTGCCTTTCGACCGGGGGCTGGAGCGCGAGCGCGAACTTTTCCAAAAGTGCCTCTTCTCGGATCAGTCCAAAGCCCTGATCCACGTGTTCTTCGGCGAGCGGGAGGTGGCGAAGATCCCTGGCATCTCCAAAGACACGCCGCAGATTCCCGTCCAGAAGGCCGCGATAATTGGGGCAGGCACCATGGGCGGCGGCATCGCAATGGTGTTCGCCAATGCCGGCATCCCGGTACTGCTGAAGGAGACCGATCAGGCAGCGCTGGACCGCGGGCTCGCAACCATCAAGAAGAACTACGCCAATTCCGTCGCCAAAGGGCGGTTCACGCAAGAGCAAATGGACGAGCGGATGGCTCGGATAACGCCGACGCTCAGCTACGACGGTTTCGCGGACCGCGACATGGTTGTAGAAGCTGTTTTCGAGGGCATGGCGCTCAAGAAGCAAATCTTCGGCGAACTGGACAAAATCATGAAGCCCGCCGCCATTCTCGCGTCCAACACCTCGACACTGAACATCGACGAGATCGCTTCGGTGACATCGCGGCCGCACATGGTCATCGGCACACACTTTTTCAGCCCCGCTAACGTCATGCGGCTGCTCGAGCTGGTGCGCGGCAGAGCGACCTCAAAAGAGGTAATCGCCACGTGCATGTCGCTTTCCAAGAAACTCGGCAAAATCGGCGTGCTGGTAGGCAACTGCCGCGGGTTTGTCGGCAATCGGATGTTTCATCCGTACCGGCGGGAGGCGCAATTCCTGGTGGAGGAAGGGGCGACACCGGAAGCCGTGGACACGGCGCTGTATAACTTCGGCATGGCCATGGGGCCGCTCGCCACGGGCGACTTGGCCGGACTGGACGTCGGCTGGCGTATCCGCAAAGAGTTTGGCGACGCGCGCAACACCAGCGTGCGCCAGCCGCTCATAGAAGACCGGCTATGCGAAGAGGGCCATTACGGGCAGAAGACCAAGAGCGGCTGGTACAACTACGACGAGAACCGGAAACCGATCCACAGCCCGGATGCCGAGCGCATCATCGCCCAGGCACGCAAGGATTCGGGTTTGCCGCAGCGTTCGATTTCCAACGATGAGATCGTGGATCGGATCATCTACGCCCTGGTCAACGAGGGCGCGCGCATTCTGGAGGAAGGTTATGCATTGCGCGCAGTCGACATCGACATCATTTATTTGAACGGCTACGGATTCCCGGCCTATCGCGGCGGCCCGATGTGGTACGCCGATACGGTCGGCTTGAAAAAGGTGTACGAGCGGATTCTTGAGTTCGAAAAACAACACGGGGCGCTATGGGCGCCGGCGCCGCTGCTGAAACGGCTGGCGGAGGAAGGCAAGACGTTCGCCGATTTCGACAAGCAGGTCGGTCAGGCAGCGAGCGCCGCGGAGGCGAGGAGCTAATCATGAGAGAAGCAGTTGTAGTCGCCAGTTCACGCACTGCGCTGGCGAAGTCGTATCGCGGGTCGTTCAACATGACGCGGCCCGACGATCTCGCGGCGCATTGTATTCGAAACGTGCTGCGAAAGACGCCGCAGCTCGATCCCGCCGAGATCGGCGATGTCATCCTGGGCTGTGCGCAGCCGCACGGCGCTCAAGGAACTAACGTCGCGCGCGTGGCATCGTTATTGGCGGGCCTGCCGCCGCGCGTCGCAGCAACCACCGTAAACCGATTTTGCTCCTCCGGACTTCAGGCCATCGCGATGGCGGCGCATCAGATCCTTCAGGAAGGCGTAGACGCGGCCATCGGCGGCGGCACCGAAAGTATTTCGTTGACCGAACGCAGCACCAACAAGAATCCATGGATTGAGAAGCACTATCCGGGAATCTACATGGTGATGGGCGACACCGCGGAGGTGGTCGCGAAAAGGTACAAGATCAGCCGGCTTGTGCAGGACGAATATTCCCTACTAAGCCAGCAACGCACGGCGCGGGCCCAAGCCGAAGGTTTTTTCGAAGGCGAGATCGCGCCGATGAAGGTGACCCGCGCGATTCTTGACAAGAAGACCGGACAAGTGGCCGGGACCGAAGAAGTATGCGCCAACAAGGACGAGTGCAATCGCGCGGACACGACTTTGGAGGGCTTGCTGGCATTGAAACCGCACTTTGACCAGACCAGCGGCCAAGGCACGGTGACGGCAGGCAACGCGTCGCAGCTTTCCGATGGCGCGTCGGCGACGCTGCTGATGTCGCACGAACGCGCGGACCAGCTCGGTATTCCTTACAAGCTGATATTCCGCGGCTTCGCGGTGGCCGGTTGCGAGCCGGATGAGATGGGTATCGGCCCGGTGTTCGCCGTTCCGAAACTGCTCACGCGGCATGGGCTCAAAGTGGACGATATCGATCTGTGGGAGCTCAACGAAGCATTTGCCGTGCAGGTGGTGTATTGCCGAGACCGGCTGGGATTGGATCCCGACAAGCTCAACGTGAACGGCGGATCGATTTCGATCGGACATCCGTTTGGGATGACCGGTTCGCGCATGGTTGGAACGCTGGCCAATGAAATGGAGCGGCGCAAGGCTAAGTTGGGCGTTGTCACGATGTGCATCGGCGGCGGCCAGGGCGCGGCGGGGTTGTTCGAGCGCGCAAATTAATTGCCGCGCATGCACAATTGTGCACCGCGCCGAATCAAAAGTATCTCCCCATTTGCAGCACGCCAAAGCTATAGCATGCATCCGATATTCGGCGAGATGGGTGAGAAGGACTGACTAAGCCAAGCCTCCCGCCACATCGGTGATCATTTGCGCCACTTCGGCGTTTAGCTGGTGCCTTGCGGGCGTACACTAAGATAAATCTGCGCGAAGCCGGACTGGACCGGTATCGCGCTGCCAGGAGGCTCTCATGCGAAAACTAGCTCTCACTGCCGCGGCTTTGACTGCCTGCGCGCTTAGCCAGCCGAAGGTCAGCGCCGATAGGGAGGCCGCCATCAAGGCGGACCTCAGCGGACAAATCGATGCTATGAAGAAGCAGGCGCAAGTCATGGTCGATAGCGTCTTCAGCTTCGGGGAGCTTGGCTTCCAGGAGTTCGAAACGTCCAAGTATCTGACCGGCATTTTAGAGAAAGAAGGCTTCAAAATCGATCGCGGCGTGGCGGGCATTCCCACCGCATGGGTGGCATCGTGGGGGCAAGGCAAGCCGGTAATCTCGCTGGGATCAGATATCGACGATATTCCGCAAGCTTCGCAAAAGCCCGGGGTCGCATGGCACGAGCCGCTCATTGAGGGCGCGCCCGGCCACGGTGAAGGCCACAATTCCGGAGTCCCGCTCAATATTGTCGCCGCGTTGGCGGTTAAGAAGGTGATGGAACGCGAGCATCTGCCGGGCACCATCCGGCTCTGGCCGGGCGTTGCCGAGGAATTGGTCGGAACCAAGGCGTACTACGTCCGGGCGGGGCTCTTCAAGGATGTTGACATTGTCCTGTTCTGCCATGTCGCCAACAATCTTGGCGTCTCGTATGGACCCAGTCCGCAAAACGGCTTAGTTTCGGTGGAATATATGTTCAAGGGCGAGAGCGCGCATGCCGCGGGTGCGCCGTGGCGAGGCCGCAGCGCGCTGGATGCGGTTGAGCTCATGGACGTAGGTTGGAACTTCCGGCGCGAACACCTGCGGCTGGCCACACGTTTGCACTATGTCATTACGAACGGTGGGGACCAGCCCAACGTCGTGCCACCCAATGCAGCCGTCTGGTATTACTTCCGCGAGGCGGATTACGACCACATCATGAATTTGTGGCAGATCGGCGACAAAATGGCTCAGGCCGCAACCTTAATGACCGATACCAGCTACACTTCGCGCTTGCTCGGCTCGGCCTGGCCCGGCTACTTCAACCAGCCCATCGCCGAAGCGATGTACGAAAACATCAAGAAGGTCGGATTGCCGCAGTGGTCCGACGACGATCAGACGCTGGCTCGCGCGTTCCAGCGCGAACTGAAAGTTCCGGTGCGCGGTCTCGCGGCCAAGGTCCAGGAACTGCGGCCGCCGCGCGTCGAGACCCAGGATTTTAGCGGTGAAGAAGGCCAAGGGATAGGCCCGACCGGGGGCGGCTCAGATGACATCGGCGACATTTCGTGGAATGTTCCAACGGTGACGCTCCGGTATCCATCCAATATCCCCGGGGGTCCCGGCCACAACTGGGCCAATGCGATCTCCATGGCAACACCGATCGCGCATAAGGGCGTTATCGCCGGCGCCAAAGTGCAGGCCATGACCATGCTGGATATTCTTCTGCATCCCGAACTGGTCCAAAAGGCGTGGGATTACTTCAACAATGTCCAGACCAAGGACGTTAAGTACAAGACTTTTCTCCGCCCTGATGACAAACCTGCGACTTGGATGAACGCGAAAACGATGGAAATGTATCGCGACCGGATGAAGGCGTTCTATTACAATCCCGACAAGTACGGTACGTACTTGGAGCAGCTCGGGATCAAATATCCGACCATCCGCCCTGGTACCGGCGGGCAATAAGCGGCCCGGCAACCGGCCACGCGCCATGCTTTTTCTACAGGCGTAGAATCAAGGCATGGAACTGATCGTCAACCAAAAGCGCTACCGCATCGCGCTCGATCCGAACCGCATGCTGCTTTGGGTTCTGCGCGACGAGATGGATCTGACCGGGGCTAAGTACGGCTGTGGCGAGGGCCAGTGCGGCGCCTGCACGGTGCTGGTGGACGGCACGCCGGTCCGCTCCTGCATCACCCCTGTCTCGGCGGTCGCAGGCAAACCGGTCACCACCATCGAAGGGCTGGCGCAAAACGGAAAGCTCCATCCTTTGCAGGAGGCCTTCATCGAGACCGATGCTATGCAGTGCGGCTACTGCACTCCCGGCATGATCGTTTCCAGCGTGGGGCTGCTCAGCAAAAAACCGCAGGCCAGCGTGGAAGAGATTCGCGCGGGATTGCAAGGCAACGTCTGCCGCTGCGGAACGTACCCGCGAATCGTTGCCGCCGTTAAAATGGCGCAACGGCAGATGAACCTGGAAGCACTGAAGGGAGGCCCTCATGCTTGAATACGAACGCTACGAACTTCGCGAGGGCCCAGCCTACCGGTTCGATTTGGAAAGGCGCGCTTTCTTCAAATTGCTGGGCGGAGGTTTGCTACTCTTCCTGGTGTTCGATCCGGCCAGTGAGGCACAAGAGTCCGGACGCGCGCAAGGTATGCGCGGGGATGCCCGGCCGCCGGAACTGGCCGCCTGGCTCCACATCGCCGAAGACGGAACTGTCACGGTGTACACAGGCAAAGCGGAAATGGGCCAGAATATCCGCACGTCACTGACGCAGGCCGTAGCACAAGAACTGGATGCTCCCCTGTCATCGATTCAGCTCGTCATGGGCGACACGCAGCTTACACCGTACGATATGGGAACGTTTGGCAGCCGCACCACGCCCACCATGGCGCCGCAGCTCCGAAAAGTTGGCGCGGCCGCGCGCGAGATGCTGATTGACCTGGCCGCGGAGAAATGGAAAACAGATCGCGCGAACGTGTCCGTGGCGGAAGGCAAGGTCAAGAACAAATCGACTGGCGAGGCCGCCGGATTCGGCGATCTGACGAAAGGCCGCCAGATCAGCAGAACCGTGAACGGCGCCGTGGTAACGCCGGCGGAGCAGTGGACCATAGCCGGTTCCTCTCAGCCGAAGATCAATGCGCGCGATATCGTCACCGGCGCGCACCGCTATACCAGCGACATGAACCGGCCGGGCCTGCTACACGGGCGAGTTCTCCGGCCGCCGGTGGTAAATGCGAAACTTACCAGCCTGGATACTTCGAAAGTCGATCAAGCGAAAGGCGCCACCATCGTCCATGAAGGCGATTTCGTTGGGGCTGCGGCGGCGGACGAAGCCACGGCCGCCCAAGCGGTTTTTGCGCTCGGCTCTAAGTGGAATTTTCCAACACAGCCCTCGAACAAGGAAATTTCCGATTACCTGAGGAACCACACCACCCATAGTCGCGGCCCGGGATCTGCGCCCGAACAAGGCTCTATAGACGAAGGCCTCGCCGCGGCAGCACACAAGTTGGACGCGACGTACACCGTGGCTTACATCGCGCACACCCCGCTTGAGCCACGCGCAGCCGTGGCCGAATGGAACGACGATAAATTGACGGTGTGGACCGGCACACAGCGGCCGTTTGGAGTGCAGAGCGAACTGGCGGAAGCCTTCGGCATTCCCGAAAGCCGCATCCGCGTAATTGTGCCGGATACCGGCTCAGCGTACGGCGGCAAGCACACGGGCGAGTGCGCCATCGAGGCCGCCCGTTTAGCCAAGGCAGCGGGAAAACCGGTGAAGCTGGTCTGGACGCGCGAAGAAGAGTTTACATTCGCTTATTTCCGCCCGGCCGGCGTCATCGATGTGCGAGCCGGCGTTTCTCCAGACGGCCTGCTCACCGCGTGGGAGTTTCACAACTACAACTCCGGCCCGTCCGGGATCGAGTCGCCGTACGAAGTTGCCCATCGCAAAATCCAATTTCACCCGTGCGATTCGCCCCTGCGCCAAGGTTCGTATCGGGGGCTGGCGGCGACTGCGAATTTTTTCGCGCGCGAGTCGCATATGGACGATCTCGCCGCCGCAGCAAACCTCGATCCATTGGAATTCCGCCTGAAAAACCTCAAGGACGAACGGTTGCGCGCGGTGCTGGAAGCCGCAGCGGACAAGTTCGGATGGCGGAACTCGAGGAGCCAGCCAACTCGAGGCTATGGTCTGGCGTGCGGGTTCGAAAAGGGCGGCTATATCGCTAGCTGCGCCGAAGTTTCTGTCTCGCAACCGGGCGGCAAGGTGAAAATTGAGCGGGTCGTGACCGCGTTCGAGTGCGGCGCGATCGTTAATCCGGAGCATCTGAAAAACCAGGTGGAAGGCGCGGTCGTGATGGGAATCGGCGGCGCACTGTTTGAAGCGATCGAGTTCAACGACGGGCGCATTCTGAACAATCAGCTCTCGAAATACCGGGTACCTCGCTTCAGCGACCTTCCAGTTTTGGAAACGGTTCTAATTGACCGGAAAGATCTGCCGTCCGCGGGCGCGGGCGAGACACCGATTATGGCTCTAGCGCCGGCTCTCGGCAACGCAATCTTCCATGCCACGGGGCGCCGTATCCGGCAATTACCGATGGCGCCCAACGGCCTGTCGTAGGCTGTGCCAGGGGCCGAGATCCGATTCAGTGCTAGCCTGACGGTATGGCAGCTGTCTCGGACTTGCCGCTGGCTCGCATTGTCGAGTTGCGCCAACTCCGCTCGGGCAATCTCGACGCACTATTGGCCGAAGAAACCGAGGTCTGGAACGAAAACCTCGATTGGGATTTTCGCGCCTCGGCCAACCTAGTTCGCCGCTTTCTCGACATGCAGGCGCTCAACGGCTACGCGTTGCTTGCGAACACTCATCCCATCGGCTACTGCTATTACGTTTCGGAAGAAAAGAAAGGTCTGATCGGCGATCTGTACGTGATGCGGAATTTCGTTACAGCCGAAAACGAAGCGCGTCTTCTGAGCGCGGTCGTGGATACGCTGATGAAGACCGCATACATCCAGCGCATCGAGTCGCAGTTAATGATGCTGCGGAACGCGTCGCGCCTCGCGCTACCCCAGCGCGGTAACTTACATGTTTATCCGCGCACTTTCATGCAAATTGAGCTGCGCCAAGCCGCCCGGTTGCCGGAGGGTCGCGCATCTCATCCGGTCCTGATCGACAACTGGTCGGAACGCAGGCAGGACGACGCAGCGTCGTTAATTGCCAGCGCCTATCAAGGCCACATCGACGCCGAAATCAACGATCAATACCGCTCGCCTGCAGGCGCGCGAAGATTCTTGACCAACATCATCCAATATCCCGGCTGCGGAAGCTTCTTTCAGCCCGCCTCGTTCGTGGCCTTGGATCAAAGTTCGGGGAAAGTTTGCGGCATCTGCCTCAGCAGCCTGGTTCACTCCGATGTCGGGCACATCACCCAGGTTTGCGTGTCGAAGTCCGTCCGCGGCTGCGGAGTCGGCTACGACCTGATCCGGCGCTCGCTACAATCGCTGGCTCGGCACGGATGCCGCAAAGCAAGCCTGACGGTTACGAGCTCGAACAGCGAAGCCATCGCTTTGTACGAGCGCATGGGCTTCCGCCACTCGCGCGAGTTTACCGCGTACGTCTGGTCCAATTTCTCGCCGCGGGCCTAAGCGCCGCGTTTGGGTAAATGGATGGCCTGTAGGCGCAGCACCGAGTCGGAAAAGCGCGATACATAAAGAGGCTGCTATTTCGATGCCGCCGGAGTTTCTTTTGAGGGTGTAATCTTAGCGTCCGGATTGTGCTGCTGCGCCGCCATACGTTTGGCCGTTTTGTAATCCGCCACCAGGCGTTTGGCAATCTTGTCCGCTACGTCGGCGCTAGCGCCCAGGAATTTTCCGCCTAAGCTTTCAGCCGTGCCCGACCAGATTACGTCGTCGTCCTTGCTGACCAGGCGAACAGTGACAATCGCTTCATGCTTGCGTTCTTCGCTGCGGCGGCTGTCGTTTTCTCCGATCGTAATCCCGCCATTACGATTGCTGCTGCTGCTCGAGCTGTAGCGGCTTGCTTCGCTTTCGCCCGATCCAAATTGCGAATGCGCGTTGATTCCTTCCGATGACTGATGAATATCGGTGAATACCTGATCGTCGCCCGAGCCTTTCAGCACCGCGTCCGCCTTGTCTTCGTCCTCGGTGACAATGAACTGCTTGGAATTCTGCAGGCTAGTCATCAGCAGGTCCCGGATCTGGAGCGCCGCGTCGCCGCCCGTCAGAATGCTGACGTAGATGCGCCGCACCTTCGCGAGTTGCTGCATCGTCTCATCTTCCGGCGAGACATCCTGATCGTCTTTGGGGTTGTCGGCGGAATAAAACAGCATAAGACAGCACAACAGAGCCGGCATGCGTCACCCCTTGCCGCCCTTGCGGGCATCGTCGTCCTGAAAATCAACCTTCCGCCCGGTGCGCGCTTCCAGGCTTACCAGAATGGCTCGGATGTCGTCCTTGTCGACTCTGAAGATCAGCGCCTGCTGCTGCTCATTTTCGTCCTCATAACCGACAGTAAGGAAGTGCTGCCGTTTCTTCGCCAGCAAAAACAAGGGCGACACAAGAATCGCAGCTACGTACCTGCGGTCCACCTTTTGGCCGTATTCCAACAGGTTGATCTTTTGATACGGCACCCGGAAGCTCGCGTTCTTGGAATAGAAAACGAAATATTGCGGATCCAGTGCTTGCACTCGACCGTCGCATCCGGGTGGAATTTCCGCGACGGTGCCTCCGACGTACTCGGCGCGGCCTCCATTGCCGCCCGCGAGCAGAGTCACGCAAACAGTTAATAACACCGAAGCGAGTCTCTTGGATGTCATAATGGGTAAGTAGACCAGCCCGCACGAAAATCTCATCGATGTCAGCCAGGAAAGTCCCCCACCCTGCCGCGGCTCGCAGCCATTTGCATTCCAAATCGCGCCTAGGACGGATGGTAGGGGTAGCACAATTCGCCACCGCCGCCGCGCCACACTTTCTCCAGCGCATTCAGAACGAACGCCGCCGGCCGGTAGCCCCCGCCCCGTTCGTGCCGAACCCGAAAAATTGGCCCGATCAGGGTTTGCATGTGGCCTGGCTCGGACACAGCACGGTGCTGCTAAAGCTGGACGGCTTCACGATCCTCACTGATCCAGTGCTGGGCTTACGCTGTGGCGTTCGCGTCGGTCCCATGACCGTCGGCCTGAAGCGCCTGGTCGCGCCCGCCATCTCGAGGCACGATCTGCCGCACATAGACCTGATCCTGCTTTCGCACGCGCACTTCGACCATTTCGATCTTGCGACGCTGCGAGGTTTGGAACGACTGAGCACGTGTGTAGTTACGGCTAAAAATACCAGCGATCTGCTTCGAGTCCGGGGTTATAAATCCGTGCACGAATTGGGATGGAACGAACAGACGCGCGTTGGCCCGCTTTCTATCCGCGGTATCCAGGTCAGCCATTGGGGCGCCCGCGTTCATACCGACATTCATCGCGGATACAACGGCTACCTCATTGAGACCAACCGCTACCGAGTGGTGTTCGGTGGCGATACTGCTCTGACCGATTCGTTTCGTTCTGTGCGGAGTTCGCGGCCAGTGGATCTGGCCATCCTGCCGATCGGGGCTTATAACCCATGGATCAGTGTGCATTGCAATCCGGAGCAAGCCTGGCGAATGGGAGCCGACTGCGGCGCTGAATTCCTTTTGCCGGTTCACCACCAAACCTTCGGCCTCAGCCGCGAACCTTACTTCGAACCAGTAGAACGATTCATGGATGCAGCGGGTAGCCGTCCTGAGCGCGTGGTTGCCACCCGCATCGGACACGAATGGTCTGAGGTGTGAACGCTGCATGCGCTGCCCAACCGCGCTAGCTCTCGCGATATTTCTTGTTCTGCCTCTCGGAGCCCAGGATGCGCGGGAGATCGTCCGAAAGTCGGTCGAGTTGGACCAGGCGAACTGGATGCGCATGAAGGACTACACCTGGATCGCGACCGAGATTGAGCGCAGCCTCGATTCTAAGGGCCAAGTTAAGTCCGAAGAGAAGAGCAAATGGGAAACGGTGATTCTGTATGGCGAGCTCCATCGCCGGATGCTGGAGCGCAATAACAAGCCGCTCACGCCCGAGGAACAACGCAAACAACAAGAAAAGTTGGATAAGGCGGTCGCCAAGCTGGAAGGGGAAACTGACGCGCAGCGCGAGCGACGCCTGGCCGAACAGGAGAAACAGCGCGAGAAAGATCGCGACTTCCTGCGCGAGGTCACGGATCTTTACGATCTTAGGATCGAACGCGAGGATAAAATCGACGGCCAGGACGTGTGGGTGATCGCAGCGGCTCCGAAACCCGGTTATCAGCCCAAGCATAGGGATGCCCGCCCGCTGCTCAAGATCAAGGGCACGATCTGGATCGATAAGCGCGAATATCAGTGGGTTCGAATCGAGGCGGAAACCACCGGCACTATCTCCTACGGCCTGTTCCTGGCACGGCTGAATCCTGGAGCGAAGCTCTTTTTCGAGCAGACGCGAATCAACGACCAGATCTGGCTGCCGAAATTCGAACGGGTCAGCGGCTCAGGCCGCTTAGGCCTGGTGAAGAAAATCGCCCTGGAACAGGACCTGACCTGGAGCGACTACAAGAAATTCCAGGTGGAGTCTAAGATCATCGCCACACAGTAACTGGCGCGATCAGGCGCGATTCGAATCAGCGCTTGCCGGGCGTTCTCGCACGCCGCTCGATGGCACCGGACATCGCGGCGCGTAGGAGCCGGCGGAATTTGGGGCACTCCATGTGACTGGGCGCGGTGCATGCGGCGGCGTGCCGGAGGCTGTCGCGCATGGCGGTCAGTTGGCGTATGGTGGAATCGATCTCTTCCGCCTTGGCAGCAAGTACTTGCCGGTCGATGCGCGGCCGCCCGCCCGGTGCGAACATGAGCGCGATCTCCTGGAGGGAAAAACCGGAAGCTCGGCCCAACGATATGAAAGCAAGCCGCTCCAAGACGGCGAGATCGAAGAGCCGGCGCAAGCCTCGCCTGCCAATGGAGGCGATGAGGCCTTTTTCTTCATAAAACCGCAATGCAGAGGCAGGAAGACCGGAGCGCTTAGCGACCACCCCAATATCCAGAACATTTGTACTAGCGGCGTTCACTCTTGACTTCAAGTCAACTTGAAGTGGCACAATTCAGCTTAGCGCTTTTTCAGAAGAGAGGAGACGAGCATGGATGTGAAGCAACGGATCAATGATGAACAATCGACGCTTTGGAACGGCCTCGCGGGACGGGGGTGGGTACAGGCGCAGGAACCGCTCGACCAAACACTGAAACCGTTCGAGGATCTGCTGGTGCTAGAGGTTTCTAGCGCCGATTGCGGAGGCCGCGTGCTGGATGTCGGGTGCGGAGCGGGCGCCATTACGCTCGCGTTGGCGCAGCAGCTTGGGCCGCAAGGCCACTGCACGGGAATTGATATTTCAGAGGTTATGATCCAGCGGGCCCGGGCGCGTGCGGAGCGGAACCCAACGACGGTAAACTTCATCCGCGGCGACGCGCAAACGCATGCCTTCGAACCGGGAAGTTTCGACCTGATCGTCTCGCGGTTCGGCGTAATGTTCTTCGAAGATTTCGTCGCAGCTTTTGAGAACCTGCGGCACGCCGCGAAAGCAGGCGGCGAACTGCGGCTGATCGTGTGGCGGAGCGCTTCGGAGAATCCTTTCATGACGACGGCGGAAAGGGCGGCTGCGGCGCTTTTGCCGAATCTTCCGGCGCGCAGAACGGACGGGCCTGGACAGTTCGCCTTGGCCGATGAACGCGTGGCGCGAAAGATTCTGGAGCAAAGCGGTTGGGCCGAGATCGGGTTCCGGCCGATCGATGCTGCGTGCGCATTTGCCGAGAAGGAGCTGGTCCCTTACTTCAGCACCCTCGGTCCAGTGGGGCGCATCTTAGGGGAGATGGACGACAGTACTCGCGCTGCGGTAATTAAGACTGTACGCGCTGCTTTTGAGCCCTGTGTGCACGGCGCTGAAGTGCGGTTTACTGCTGCGTGCTGGATGATTCGTGGCCGGGCATAGAGCCCGCTAGGCGCGCGGCGGCTCAAAGTACAAATAAACGGGCACGCCGAAGCCGCGTGCTACTGTAGCCGCAACTAAGATACGCTCTGGAATGTTGGAGCCCGCGCGGCGACCCCGGGCAGCTTTTCGAAGGATTGCTCTGAGCCTGGGCGGCGCCGAAAAGGTCTCGCACGCAGGGCCATTCCCGGCGGCTGGGGGAGAATGGGACATACGCACATTCGTCTGGCAGCAGCGAGCGAGGATATATTGAGAGGCGCGTTGCGCACAGCGTGGAAACTGCGGATTGAGAAAAACGCGAACGCGAGGGCGAAGGGGAGCGCCCGGCGTTCGAGGACGGCGAGGAAGAAACATTAAGGAGGAAAGTCGATGGCCATTATGGGCGCCCACATGTTGTTTTACTCACCGCAGGCAGAGGGCCTGCGCGTCACCTTGCGCGACGCATTTGGTTTCCGATCCGTTGATGCCGGGGGCGGCTGGCTGATTTTCGCTTTGCCACCGTCGGAACTTGGCGTTCATCCGGCCGAGGGCACGACCAATGCCTCGGGCGCTCGTCATCAGATCGCGTTCATGTGCGATGACATTCGAGCAACAATTGCCGAACTGCGCGCGAAGGGCGTGCAGATAGACGGCGAGCCTGAGGAGCAAAGTTACGGGATCACGGTAATGATGACGCTGCCCGGCAGCGTTAAAGTTCAGCTATACGAACCGCGCCATGCGCTCGCGATTGCGCCGCAAGCCGGCTAGCGCGGCTCATTCATCGGCGCGCCCAAAACCGCGCCGAAGCGGATGGTCGATGACCCTCGCGCGACCATTGGATCGTGCTGCACGCATACTAGCATCGGACTCCGGCGTGTTCCGGTCATTTGGTGATGAGGAATACCGCGACTTCCGAAAGCAAATTGGGGAACAGGCGAATCTGGCGCGAGCCGGAGAGATAGATACGCTTCTCGATGTTCCAATGCTGCTGGTGGGCCAGCGATTCGAAGTCGTGCACCGTCAAGAAGTGGATGTTCGGAGAGTCGTACCACTCGTGCGGGAAGAGCTTGGTTTTAGGCGCGCGGCCGGTGAACAAGTGGGCCAAGCGAACCGACCAGTGGCCGAAGTTCGGAAACGCCACGATGGCGCGACGGCCGACGCGCAGCATTTCGCGCAGCACTTTTAGCGGGGCCTGGGATTCCTGCAGCGTCTGGCTGAGCACCACGTAGTCGAACGCCTGATCGGGGAGGTCGGCCAAAGCTTCTTCGATGTCCCCATGGTAGACGGAAACGCCGCGTGCGATGGCTTGTTGGACTTTGGAGCCGACAATTTCGACGCCGCGCGCGTCCACGTGCTTGTTCTCAGCCAGCCAGGCCAGAAGCTCGCCTTCGCCGCAGCCCAAGTCGAGAATACGCGTATCTGGTTCGACGATGTCGCTGATGATGGCGTAATCGCTGCGCCCCAGCAGCGTGCGAACGAAGGCTTGAGCCATGCTAGGCGGCGCCGCCTGCTTTGGTCAATTCTCCACACTCCTGAACGTGCTGGCCAAAAAACCGCGGACCAGCTCCGATTGCTCGGCTACCGTCACCAAGAACGCGTCGTGGCCGTAGGTGGACGGTAGCTCGCAATAAGCCACATCGCAG
Organism: Bryobacteraceae bacterium; assembly: GCA_035293725.1. GTDB lineage: Bacteria > Acidobacteriota > Terriglobia > Bryobacterales > Bryobacteraceae > Palsa-89. The sequence continues at coordinate 59,067 of DATGMH010000067.1, read as the reverse complement.
TTACGGCCGCGCAACGCGCGTACCACTTCGAGCGATTGATAGCTGGGATACAGCCAGTCGGAAGTGAAGCTGATCACCAGAAATCGCGATTTGACGTTTTCGAAAGCCGCGCTGAGCGAAGCGTGGTCGGCCGCGAGATCGAAATAGTCCATGGCCTTGGTGATATAAAGATACGAATTCGCGTCGAAGCGGTCTACGAACTGGGTGCCGCGGTAACGCAAGTAGCTCTCTACTTCGAACTGGTTCTGATCGCGCAGCCTGCGGCCGAATTTCTCGCGCATGGACGCGTCGCTCATATACGTGATGTGTCCGACCATGCGTGCGACCGCGAGGCCGCGCGCGGGCGGATGCTTTCCGTAGTAATTGCCTTCTTTCCAGTCCAGGTCGGCCATGATGGCCTGGCGGCAGACTTCATTGAAGGCGATCTGCTGCGCGCTGTGACGCGCGGTCCCCGCGATGGGTATCGCGGCGGCCACGGAATCCGGGTATGCTACCGCCCATTGCAGCGCTTGCATGGCGCCCATCGAACCTCCGGCTACCGCCAGAAGCCGCTCGATACCGAGGTGTTCGACGAGTCTTTTTTGCAGTCGCACCATATCGGGTATGGTTACGGGCGGGAATGACATCGCGTAGGGGCAGCCGGTTTCGGGATTAATGGAACTCGGACCCGACGTGCCACGGCAGCCAGCCAGTACGTTGGAACAAATCACGAAATATTTGTCGGTATCGAAACCCTTGCCGGGGCCGATCATGTTCTCCCACCAGCCGATCGCGCCCGTTTCCTTGTCCTCTCCGGCCGCGTGCGCATCGCCGGAGAAGGCGTGGAGAATCAAAATGCCGTTTGACTTCGAGGCATTGAGCTCGCCATAAGTCTCATACGCAACGTCGACCGGGGTGAGCGTGACGCCGCAGTCAAGGGGGATCGAGTCAAACTGGGCGACCTGGGTCTCGGTAATCATCGGCTGCCTGAGGCGTTAATTGTCTATTGTAGCTTTCCGGCCGATTCAGGCACCGGAATGCGCCCGTGGGCGCGCCGTACTATACGGTCCCGGTACACTCGCACGGCCTACAGGTGGTTGCGCAAATTGACCACTTCAGGCGATAATGCGGGCAACCTCTCGCATGTCCGGAACCACCATCCTGCACTATGAGTTTCTTGAAAAGATTGGCTCCGGCGGCATGGGCGAAGTCTTCAAGGCTCATGACAAACGGCTGAACCGGTTCGTTGCGATCAAAGCGCTGCCCAAAGCTAAATCGGGGGATCCGGAGCGCCGCCGGCGCTTCATTCAGGAGGCGCAAGCGGCATCGTCGCTCAGCCACCCGAACATCGTGACTATCCACGATATCTTCCAGGAAGGCGATACGCACTTCATTGTCATGGAGTACGTGGCTGGCCGCACCCTGCTGGAATTGATTCCACCTAACGGCATGCGCATAGGGGATGTCCTTTCGTATGCTGCCCAGATGGCGGATGCGCTCAGCACCGCCCATCACGCCGGTATCATTCACCGCGACTTTAAGCCCGCGAATGTCATGGTCAGCAACTCGGGCCTGGTGAAGATTCTGGACTTCGGCCTAGCCAAACTGCTGCAGCGGCAGTCGGCATGGATGAGCAACGCCGCGGCAGTATCGGGCAGTTCGGCAACGATAATAATTGGCGAACAGATGACGCGAACCAGCGGGCCGCATACGGCTGAGGGCTCGATCTTAGGAACGGTCAATTACATGTCGCCCGAGCAGGCTGAAGGCAAGCCGGTGGACGGGCGTTCCGATATTTTTTCGCTGGGCGCGGTGGCGTACGAAATGCTCACCGGCCGGCGGGCGTTTCAGGGCAATTCCGATGTGGCGACGCTGTCGGCTGTTCTTCGCGACCCGGTGACGCCCATTTCAGCGCTTGTGCCGGATGTGCCGCGCGACTTAGAGGAGCTGGTCAACCGCTGCTTGCGCAAAGATCCGAGCGCGCGCTGGCAAACCATGAAGGAAGTAGAACTGGCGTTGATCGGACTCAAGCGGCGGTGGGATACTGGAGCGTTTTCTACGCCCAAGCCGGCCGCGAGCGCGGCGGTAGAAACGCCGAAGCCTGCGCCATCCGCCTCCCAGGCCGGCCGCGGTATCGGCAAACTTTGGCTGGGGGGAATCGCCTGCGTATTATTGCTGTTGGGCGGCGTGACTACCTTGTGGATATTGACCCAGTCGCGCCCTCACCCAGCGGTTTCAGTGATCCAGCCGCCGCCGGTGAACGTTGCTTCGCAGCCGGTGGCCGATAGTCCAGCGGCGGCACCCGAGGCGGCAGCCCCAGCCGCGATCATACCGGCCGTACCGCCTCCGCCTGCGCCACCCGGCTCCGTTGCACCGGTCAAAGGCATGCCTGTCCCGCCCAACGTTTCCGACGAGCGCGCGCCGGCTATGCCGGTAATTACCGGTCAGCCTGCGGGCACGTCGAGTGCTGCTCCTCAACCGAAGGGTTCCGAGGCATCGCGGCCTCCCGCACAACCGGTCACGGTCAGCCTGGGCGATGGCACACCTTTTCCTATCGCTCTGGCGGAAGATATCCCGAATGACGCGCAGGAAGGTCTGGAGCTAACGTTTCGGGCGGCGGCCGATGTGAAGGCGGGCGAGGTCGTAGTGATCGCCAAGGGCGCATCAGTTAAGGGCCGGATTGCCAGCGGAAACGGCAAGAAGTTCCTCGGCATGGGCGGCAAAATGACATTTAAGCTGACGTCCGCCGAGAGCGTGGACGGGCAGAACATTTCTGTCCGAGCGGTAGTGGCGCGGCGCACCGACGGACCCGCGGCGCGCGCGGTGGAGACGGGGAGATACGCCAAGCCCAAGGAACTGGCTGCTGCGCGCGGTACCGACTATGTGGCCTACATCGATGGCGATCAGACCATCACGCTAAGCAAGTAGGCTGAACCCGCGCCGGGCCGCCGCGCTTCTCCGCACGATCGGCAGCATGTGTTGCTTGCGGCATTGGCGCTCGACACCAGCTCTTGGCCGCGGTCATCGAGACCGTTACTAGCGAAAGGCGTTCTGCAGCTTGTCGAGTGCCGCGCTGCCCGGGCACAGCTTGTTGAACGGAAGGTGCGTCAGCGGAATATCGGGTGTCACGTTCATTTCGTGCAAATCGGGCACGCTTTCGTCCACATAGAGCAAGCCGGTCACGATTTCACCCTTGCCTTGATGTTCATCTAAATAAGCGTGGACTTTTTCGCGGTCGGTGGGATCGTAATCCGCCGGCACTCCTTTGAAAAGAACCGCGCTGCCATCGTGCATGGTGACGCTGACCGCGCCGTTCTGACCGATGTGCGCGAGGATCTCGTTGGCGGGCGCGACGAAATCGGCGTCAATCGCTTTCAGTTCGTGCTGACGGGTGTAAAGGTAACTCTTTGTGGAGCCCTCGTGATCGTTGAAAGTGACGCAAGGCGAAATAACATCGATCAGCGCGAACCCGCGGTGGGCAACGGCGGCTTTCAGGATCGGCACAAGCTGCTCTTTATCGCCGGAGAAGCTGCGCGCGATGAATGTGGCGCCGATGCTCAGGCCCAGCATCACAGGATCGATGGGCGACATGCGATTCTTCTCGCCCTTCTTGCTTTTGGAGCCAATGTCAGCCGAGGCAGAAAACTGGCCTTTGGTCAGGCCATAGACTCCGTTGTTCTCAATTACATAGACCATCCGCACGTTGCGGCGAATCGCATGACACATGTGGCCGAGACCGATGGAAAGCGAGTCGCCGTCACCGGAAATGCCGATGTAAACCAAGTCGCGGTTCGCGGCGCTGGCCCCCGTGGCGATGGGCGGCATGCGTCCATGCGCGGAGTTAAAACCGTGGGCGCCGCTCACGAAATAGGTCGGGGTCTTGGACGAACAGCCGATACCGCTGAGCTTGGCGATCATGTGCGGCTGGACGGACAATTCCCACAAGGCACGCACCAGCGCGGCAGTGATGGAGTCGTGCCCGCAGCCGGCGCACAGCGTGGACATGGCGCCTTCATAGTCGCGAATCGTGAGCCCGAGCTGGTTGCGCTGCAGGCTGGGATGCGTGGCGATCGGTTTTGTTATGGACGGCATCGAATTATTCCTCCATTTGCAGTTCAGGCACCGGCAGTTCGATCACGGGCTTCTCCACCTCACCCAGTGCCTTGAGAATCCCATCCACCACGTGCTTGGCGCTTAACGGGAATCCGCCATAGACCAGAATGGAGCGCAACTTTTCTTTCGGAACGCGGGTCTCCAGCGTAAGCAGCGACCGCAGTTGGCTGTCGCGGTTCTGTTCGATCACGAAGCAGAAATAATGCGTGTCGAGGAATGATTGCACGGTTTCGTCAAAGGGGAATCCGCGGATGCGCATGAAGTCGGCGTTAATGCCTTGCTCCGCCAGCCGGTCCAGGCCCTCGCGGACCGCCAGATCGCAGCCACCCAGCGTAATCACGCCGAAGCTCGCGCCCGCGCGGCGCTGGATAATGGGCGGTGGCACAAATTTCGCTGCGGCTTTCTGCTTGCGCGCCAGCCGATCCATCACCTCGCGGTACTCTTCCGGCATTTCGGTATAGCCGCCGTACTTGTTATGCCCGGAACCGCGCGTAAAGAACGAACCTTTGGGGTGGATGCCGGGTAGGGTGCGGGCGGCAACCTGGTTCTCGTCTTCGGGCGAATAGCGGGTAAATTTCGCGATTTTTTCCAGCTCCTCGGCAGTCAGCACGCGGCCGCGGTCCGGCGTGTAGGAGTCGTCCCATTTCAACCGCGGGACCACCCAGTCATTCATGCCGATATCGAGATCGGTGAGGACGAACACAGGGGTCTGAAAGTGCTCGGCCAGATCGAAAGCTTTGGGAGCCATTTCGAAGCACTCGGCCGGATTCGACGGGAACAGAAGGATGTGTTTCGTATCTCCATGCGAAGCGTACGCACACTCGAGAATATCGCCCTGTTGAGTGCGCGTCGGCATACCTGTGGATGGCCCGACGCGCTGCACGTCAATAATAACGGCGGGAATCTCGGCGTAGTACGCCAAGCCAATCAGCTCGTTCATCAGCGAGATGCCCGGACCCGCGGTTGAAGTGAACGCGCGGGCGCCGTTCCAAGCGGCGCCGATCACCATGCCAATGGCGGCCAGCTCGTCCTCGGCCTGAATGATGATGTAGTTGTTCTTGCCTGTCTCGGGGTCCTTGCGGTATTTCTCGCAGAAGCCCTTAAAGGCATCCATCGCCGACGTCGACGGCGTAATTGGATACCAGGCCGCCACTGTTGCCCCCGCGTAGACGCAGCCCAGCGCGACGGCAGTATTGCCGTCGATCAGGATTTTGTCGGAATTCGCGTTCATCGTTTCCAGATGAAACGGCAAAGGACAATGGTAGTGATCGCGCGTGTAGTCGTATCCCAGGCGCAGCGCGCGCTCGTTGGACTCGTGCAGCGCCTTCTTGGCCGCGTATTTTTCCTTGAGCAGGCCCGCCACGATGTCCATGTCTGCATTGAGCAACGCGCACAATGTCCCCGCGTACGCAATGTTCTTCATCAGGATGCGCTCGCGCGGATCGCGGAAATTATCATTGCAGAGCTGCGCGTAGGGAACGCCGATGAAGGTGACGTCTTTGCGGACCAGCGCCGGATCGAGCGGCCAACTCGAGTCGTATAACAGATAACCGCCCTCGCGCACCTCGCGAATGTCGCGCGCATAGGTCTGCGAATTCATTGCGACCATCAGGTCGTATTCAAGAGAACGCGCGGTATAGCCATCTTTATTGACGCGAATCTCGTACCAGGTAGGCAGTCCCTGGATGTTCGATGGGAACAGGTTCTTGCCGGAAACTGGAATGCCCATGCGGAAGATGGCCTGCATCATGAGGCCATTCGCGCTGGCCGATCCGGTGCCGTTGACGTTAGCTAACTTGATGGCAAAATCGTTTACGCTGGCACGCATGTTTCGGATCCGACCGGCCTCCCTGCGTATGGAATTAATAACTCAAACTTCTGCATGTCCCAGGCAGCGGTGGGACAGCGCTCCGCGCACAGGCCGCAGTGCACGCACAGATCCTCATCTTTCACCATGATGCGGCCGGTTTGTGGAAGAGGCACCGAAGCGTAGAGATCCTGCGTAAGGTTGACCGCGGGCGCCGACAGATGCCGGCGCAGCTCCTGCTCCTCGCGGTTGCGCGTGATGGTGAGGCACTGCACCGGGCAAATATCGATGCACGCATCGCATTCGATGCAGCGCGGTGCGCTGAACTCCGTTTGGATATCGCAGTTCAAGCAGCGCTGCACTTCCCGCGCGGTCTGTTCAGGGTCGAACCCCAGCTCGACTTCGATATTCATCTGCTGGAAACGCCGGGTGAGGTCGACATGCCGCATCTTCTGGCGCGACGCCGGATTGTAGTCGTTGTGATAGCTCCACTCGCTGATCCCCATCTTTTGGCTGACGAGGTTCATGCCAAACGGCAGGCGCTCGGTAACGGAAATGCTGTTGCAGTAATTGTGGATCGAGACGGCGGCTTGATGACCGTGCTCGGCGGCCCAGATGATATTCTTCGGACCCCAGGCTGCATCCCCGCCGAAGAAGATGCCCTCACGCGTACACTGCATAGTTTTTTCGTCGACCACCGGCATGTCCCACTTGTCGAACTCAATTCCAATGTCGCGCTCAATCCAGGGAAAATGGTTCTCCTGGCCGATGGCGAGGATCACGTCGTCGGCCGGGAAAAAGACGGTATCGATGGTCTTGGAATTTTTGGCCTTGGCGTCCCACTCCAGGCGCTCGAACTCCATCCCGGTCAGTTTTCCGTTTTCGATGACGAAGCGCTGGGGCGCGTGGTTGATGACGATCTCGACGCCTTCCTCCTCGGCGTCCTCGAGTTCCCAGGGCGAGGCTTTGAAGAAGCCGCGCGGCCGGCGTGCCATGACTTTTATGGTCTTGCCGCCCAGCCGGCAACTGGAGCGGCAGCAGTCCATGGCCGTGTTGCCGACGCCGATGATCAACACCTTCTCGCCGATCGAATCCGTGTGGCCGAACGCAATAGACTCCAACCAGTCGATCCCGATGTGGATGCGATCGGTATCGTGGCGGCCGGGAAGTTCCAGCTCTTTACCGCGGGGAGCTCCGGTTCCGACAAAGATCGCGTCGAAGCCTTCGTCCAACAGCGCCTTCATACTTTCGATCGGCGTGTTATACCGGATGTCGACGCCCATGTCCAGGATCTGATCGATCTCTTCGTACAGCACTTCCGAAGGCAGGCGGAACGCCGGGATGTTGGTGCGCATGAGACCGCCGGGCTTGTCGTATTTTTCGAACATCACGACTTCGTAGCCAAGCGGCATCAGGTCGTTCGCAACCGTCAGCGAGGCAGGTCCCGCGCCGATGCAGGCCACGCGTTTGCCGTTCTTCTTCGACGGAATTGCCGGCAGCAGGTGCTTAAATTCTCCACGCAGGTCGGCCGCAACACGCTTAAGCCGGCAGATCGCGACAGGCTTGCCGTCCAAACGTCCGCGCCGGCAAGCAGGCTCGCAAGGACGATCGCAGGTGCGCCCAAGAATGGCCGGAAACACGTTGGATTGCCGGTTGAGCATGTAGGCGTCGGTGTAGCGGCCCTGCGCAATCAGGCGGATATATTCGGGGACGTTGGTGTGGGCGGGACAGGCCCACTGGCAATCGACAACTTTATGGTAGTAGTTCGGATTCCGAACGTCGGTAGGAGTCACGCGCGTGTAATCCTTTCCTAGGCCGTGATCGACGAGCGGTCTGAAATTAGATTCAGGTCGGGTCTGACCTAATTGTACATCCGGACCAATGGGGCCAATAGCCGGTGCGTCAGCGGAAAATCCCGGTGTGTCCTAACGAGTAGCGGCCAGGCTGCGGATACACGCACAAACCATGCGGTCCGCGCCCAACCTTAATGCGTGCCAGGAGCTTACCGTCGGCCGTGTCGATCGCATACACCTCGGCGTTGTAGCGGCCCGAAAGCCACAGCACCTTGCCGTCGCTTGAGACGCCACCCATGTCGGGACTGCCGCCGCCCGGCAGCTCCCATTTGTAGACCACCTTGCGCGTGGCGAAATCGAGCACCGAAATGCTGCCCTCGCCGCGATTGGATATATACAAGTATTTCGAGTCGCGGCTGACGTATAGCCCGTGCGTTCCCTTGCCGGTGGGGATAAAACCGATCTCGGCCAGATTGTCGCCATCGATCAAGTGAATGCCGTTAGCATGCATGTCGGCGACGTAGAACACCTTGCCATCGGGCGACAGCTTCACATCCTGAGGCATTCCGTGCTGTTCCAGTGGCAAGCGGCCGAGCAGTTTCTGCTGTTCGACATCGAACTTAATCACCGCGCCGCCGAACTCGCAGCTAGCGATGAAATAGCGGCCGTCGGCAGAGAAATCGATATGATCCACGCCCTTGCACGGCACCCATACAGAATTCGCCAGCTTCATCGTGGAAGCGTCCAGGAAATTCAGGCGCTCGCGCTGCTCGGCAACTACGATGGCGAACTTGCCGTCCGGCGTGTAGTACATGTTGTAGGGATCCGTGACCGGGATCTTTCCGGTTGCCAGCCCTGTCGCCGGATCGATTCGCGTCAGGCTATTACCCCGGTCGTTCAGCACCCACAGCGTCTTCAGATCGTAAGCAGGAGTTACGTGCTGCGGCAGGCGTCCGACCCGAATCGTGTCGATCACCTGGTAGGTTTTCGGATCGATCACCGTGACCGTGTTGCTCTCGGTGTTCGGGACGTACACGCGCGGCGGAAAATTCTTCACCACCGGACTCAGATTACCGGGCCGATCGGCTGAGTAGATATCATGCGGATCGAGAACCGGGGGCATGCCGGGCAGCGGCCCGGTGCTCGCGGGTGATTTTAGAGTCGCGGGAGTTTTCGGGCTTGCGCCCTGAAGACCGGCGGCGATCGCCAGCGAAACAAGGAACGTCATGCCAATACGCGGCGCAGACATCTTCCCTACCTCCAATGTAGCGTGTTCCTGACGGCCAAAACTACCATCGGCAGTTCGTGTGAATCCCTGCAAGCCGGTTGCCAGGGCTGAACATTGGGCCCTAATGATACGATTGCAGATCGAGTGCCTCCTGAACAAATTGCCCATTACCGTATCACAGGCAAGCTCGGCGAGGGCGGAATGGGTGAGGTATATCGCGCGCTGGATACCAAGCTGGAGCGCGAAGTTGCGCTGAAGATTCTGCCGCCCGCATTCGCTTCCGACGCCGAACGGATGGCGCGCTTCGAGCGTGAGGCCAAGGTGCTCGCGTCGCTGAACCACCCGAACATTGCGCACATTTACGGCGTGGAAGAGCGTGCGCTGGTGATGGAACTGGTCGAAGGCGAAACGCTGAGGGGCCCGCTCCCGCTGGAAACCGCGCTCGATTACGCGCGCCAGATCGCCGATGCTCTCGAAGCCGCCCACGAGAAAGGCATCATCCATCGCGATCTAAAACCAGCCAACATCAAGGTAACGCCGCAAGGCGTGATAAAGGTGCTCGATTTTGGCCTCGCCGCGGTTGGCGCGCGGTCGACGGCAAATACGGGCGATCTTCAAAACTCGCCGACGCTGACCATCTCCCCGACACAAGCCGGTTTGATCTTGGGCACGGCGGCTTATATGTCACCTGAGCAGGCGCGGGGAAAAGCAGTCGACCAGCGCTCAGACGTGTGGGCGTTCGGCTGCGTTGTATTTGAGATGCTCACCGGCAGGCCGGTATTCTCGGGCGAGACCGTCTCGGACATTCTGGCGGGCGTTCTGGCCAGAGAACCAAAATTTGATGCAGTACCGGCGAATGTCCGGAGGCTGGTTCAGCGCTGTCTCGAAAAAGATCCCAAGCAGAGATTGAGGGCAATCGGCGACTGGAGACTGCTTGTCGATGAACCGGCTCCGACCGCACTTACCGCACCGGATCGTCGCCGCCTGTTCTGGCCCTCGGCAGCAGCGGTACTTTTGCTCGCTACACTCGCGCTTGCTTACGTTGCGTACCACCACATAACCGAAGAGCAGCGCGTTTTGCGCCTCTCGATTCTGCCGCCTGAGAAGGTGACCGCAGACATGGAGGCCGTTTCACCGGACGGGCGCCGCATCGTCTTTGTCGGGGCGCTAGAGGGCCAGAGTGCGCTCTGGGTGCGCGATTTGGATTCCACGTCGTCGCGAAAACTGGAGGGCACGGACGATTCCACCTATCCTTTTTGGTCGCCGGACAGCCGGTCCATCGCGTTCTATCAAGGTGGGAAGCTCAAACGTGTTGATGCGGCAGGCGGGCCCACTCTGACACTGTGCGAGGCTGCGAACGGCCGGAGCGGTACCTGGAGCCAGAACGGCGTAATCCTGTTCAGTCCGAGCGTCGGCACGGGCCTGTACCGAGTCCCCGCGGCTGGCGGACAAGCAACGCCGGTAACCGAACCGGACCGCGCGTCCGGAGAAAACGCGCACCGCATGCCCTGGTTCTTGCCTGACGGCCATCGGTTTTTGTATACCGCGCGAAACGTCGAGATCGAAAATACCGCGATTTATCTCGCGGATCTGAACTCAAAAGAGCGCAGAAAGATTCTGGCCAGCAGCTACGACGCGATGTACGCCCCTCCGGGTTTCCTGCTGTTCCTCCGCGGTAGCACGCTAATGGTCCAACCCTTCGACGCATCCTCGGCACAGTCCAAGGGTGAACCGGTTCCGGTTGCAGAACAAATCCGGTTGGACTCGCTGAACCTTGTGGGCCGCTTCTCGGTGTCTCGCACCGGCGTGTTGGCTTACACGTCGGGCTTCGCGATTCGCGGCTTCAACGGTGCTTTCGGCAGCGGTGCTCTCGTTGGCAATGTTCAACTCACCTGGTACGACCGGTCGGGAAAGATCGTAGGGACGATTGGCGAGCCCGGCATAATTGACCGCCCGTCCATCTCGCCGGACGGGCGTACGGTCGCCTTCGATCGCGTGGGTCCGAACGGAAAATACGACATTTGGTTATACGATCAGGCACGGGGCACCGAGTCACGATTCACTTTCAGCTCAGCGCAGAATGAATATCCAACTTGGTCACCCGACGGGACACGCATCGTCTACAATTCGGTTCGCGCTGGCTTGCCTTCGGCACTATTTCAGAAGGCGCTCACTGGATCGAGCGAAGGTGAACTGTGGGAGCAAAGCGTGAATGCGCGTCCTGAAGATTGGTCCCGCGATGGCCGCTACATCATTGCCAGAGTATTGGACCCGAAAACTAGCCTGGACATTTGGGTGTTGCCGCAGTTCGGCGACCGGAAACCTTTTTCGCTTCTGCGCACGCAGTTTAACGAACAGTTCGCGCGGCTATCGCCCAATGGCCGTTGGATCGCGTATCAGTCTGACGAAACGCGACGAGACGAAGTGTATGTCCAGGCGTTCCCAAATCTCGGCGGGAAGTGGCAGGTTTCCACGAATGGAGGCTCACGTCCCGCATGGAGCCGCGACGGAAAGGAACTGTTCTTCATCGATCCCGGGCGCGAAATGATGAAGGTGAGCGTTGAGGGCGGCGACCGGTTTCAGGCGGGCGTCCCAAGAGTTCTCTTTCCCACGAAGTTGTCGCCCGTGGGCCTGAAGTGGTTTGACGTTGGCAACGACGGGCGGTTCATTGTTCCAAATCAGGTAGAGGACACGGTCTCTGCGCCAATTAACATCGTGATCAACTGGCCGGCGAGCCTGAAGAAATGACACGCTCCGCGCCGAATAAGCACCTAGCGAGCCCGCGTGCGTCGCATCTGCATGGTGCTGCTGCAAGAAATTTGCAAGCGCTGTCGCATGGCGAACGCACTTTCTCCACCGGAGGCAAACGCGTCTGCGCGGCTCAAGTGCCATCCTAAAATAGATGGCCGTTCTGTTGAGTGTCTCGGCGCTGAGCAAATCGTTTGGCGCGCGAGTCCTATTTGAGAACCTTTCTTTGGCCCTATCGGAAGGCGATCGCACGGGGCTGATCGGGCCGAATGGCAGCGGAAAAACGACTTTGTTGGAAATCCTGGCCGGCCGGGAGTCGCCCAACGCCGGATCGCGCGCGTTGCGGAAGCAGACCCGGCTAGCCTATGTACCTCAGGATTCCGTTTTCAGCGCGGATGACACTGTCGGCTCCGTTCTCCGACTGGCGATCGAGGACCTGCATCTCGAAGAGGAAGAGAAACGCGTCCGAGTCGAAGTAATGCTCGGCCGCGCTGGATTTAGCAACGCCACTGTGGCCGCCACGACGCTCTCGGGCGGATGGAAGAAGCGGCTTGCCATCGCCGCCGCCCTCGTGACGTCGCCCGACGTACTGCTCCTGGACGAGCCAACCAATCATCTGGATCTGGAAGGCATACTTTGGCTGGAAAGCGCTATCAAGACAGTGAACGCTTCCCTCGTGGTCACGCACGATCGCTACTTCCTTGAAAACGTCGCCACGCGCATGGTCGAGGTCAACTCGGTTTATCCGCAAAATACATTCCAGGTGAACGGCAATTACAGTGAATTCCTCGAGCGGCGCGAGGAGTTTCTGGAGGCGCAGGCCAAACAGCGGCAATCCCTCGCCACCAAGGTGCGCCGTGAGGTCGAATGGCTCCGCCGAGGCCCTAAGGCCAGGACCGGAAAATCGAAGGCCCGCATCGACTCGGCCGGCCAACTGATCCAGGAACTTTCGGCCGCGACAGCACGCAGCCGCACCGCGACCGCACAGATCGACTTCAGCGCGTCCGATCGAAAGACCAAGCGCTTAATCGAGGCCGAAGGTGTTTCGAAAACGCTCGGCGGCTGGCGGCTGTTCCACAACCTGAACCTGGCTCTGGCACCGGGCGTTCGCGTTGGGCTGGTGGGCGCGAACGGCAGCGGAAAAACTACGCTGCTCAAGATTCTTGAAGGCAAAATACCGCCGGATGAAGGCACAGTGCGACGAGCCGAACAGCTCCAGATCGTTAGCTTCGCGCAAGACCGTGGCGAGCATCTGGATCCGGACGTGAGCCTGCGGCGCACTTTGTGTCCGGAAGGCGATTCGGTGATCTACCGGGAGCGGCCTATCCATGTTGCCGGATGGGCCAAGCGTTTCCTGTTTCGCGACGAGCAGCTCGATATGCCGGTTTCACGGCTATCGGGTGGCGAGCGCGCCCGCGTCATGATCGCGCGCCTGATGCTAGCCACGGCGGACGTCCTGCTTCTCGACGAGCCGACCAATGATCTCGACATTCCAACCCTGGAGGTGCTGGAGGACAGCCTTCTGGATTTTCCAGGCGCCATCGTGCTGGTGAGCCATGACCGTTATCTGCTGGATCGGGTGTCGACGTTGGTAATCGGCCTGGATGGAGACTCTGGCGGTGTCTTCGCTGATTACTCGCAGTGGGAGGCTGCGCAAAATCAGCAAGTTCCAGAGCGTCCGCCGGCGAAAGAGCCGCGCCCTTCTGTAGCCGAAGCGCCCAAGCGAAAGCTGAGTTATCTGGACCAGCGCGAGTGGGATGCGATGGAGGCGAGGATCCTGGCGGCCGAAGAAGAGTTGGCCGTCCGCCAACAGGAGCTGGAGGCCGCCGGCGCCGACGCGAAGCGGTATATGGCGGCATATCGAGAGCTGCAAGTTGTCCAACGGCGCGTCGAAGACCTGTATGCCCGCTGGGCAGAGTTGGAAGCCAAGGTGGCGCCGTCATAATCGGAACAGACGGCAGGCGCCGGGCCCCACGACCTCAACATGGTTCCCGGCATGCGATCCATGGGCGGTGAAGACGCCCATCTCCGCGCTAGGAAATGATCTCGCGCCAGGTAAAGAATATCCGAAGCAAGCCGCTATAATCTGAATGAGGCAACCCGCTGTGGCGTCCCCCCAAACTCGCCTAATGTCCTTTGAGGAATTCGAGCAGCTTCCTGAAACGCCCCAAGGATTTCGCTACGAACTACGGCATGGCGAACCGGTTCAAACGCCCCCTCCTAGTCGCAAACATTACCTCGTTCAGCGTCGGATGCAACCATTTCTCTCGAACGCCGCCGGAAACGCCGGAGTAGTTGGCATGGAAATGCCATTCCGCCCGCTTCCCGAGTTCGAATACTGGCAGGCTGACGTGGCCTTCGTTTCACGAACCCGCTGGGATCGCACCCCGGATGACAAGCACCTGGAAGGTGCACCGGATCTCGTGATTGAAGTGCTGTCGCCCTCGAACAGCGCGACAGAGATTCTGGACCGCAGAAAGATTTGTCTTGAAAACGGATCGCGCGAGTTTTGGCTCGCGGACATAGAGCATCGTCAGATCGAGTTCTCGACGCCCGACGGTCGCTCCCTCACCTACAAACCTGGCCAGGCGATTCCGCTCTTCTTCGCTCCCGAGGCGGCGCTGCCGGCCGGTTCGATCTTCGAGTAGACGCCGTAGTTTGCACAGGCAGGAAATGAACACCTCCTCCGCCACTAAGCAGCTCGCCCGCGTGCGCCGCATTTGCAGGGCGCTTCCAGAAACCTTGGAAAAGCTCTCCCACGGCGAGCCCACGTTCTTCGCCGGCGGGAAGCGCGTGTTTGCGATGTTCGCCAATAATCACCACAAAGACGGCCATATCGCTGTTTGGATTCCCGCGCGGCCCGGTCTGCAACAAGCACTCATTCAGGACGCGCCCGGCACCTACTTCAAGCCGCCTTATGTCGGTCCTAGCGGATGGGTGGGCATCGAATTGGATCGCGTAACGGACGACCAACTCGCCGCGCATGTCCGTGAAGCCTGGCTTTTGGTAGCGCCTAAGAAGCTAAAAGGCTCCGGTCGTGATAAAGTCTTGAAATGATTTCTCGCAGAAACATGCTCCTGTCGCTGCCTGGGGCGGCGATAGCGTCGCGCGCTTTCGCGCAATCCAGCAAGTCTTCGATACCCGTCACCGGCCTCAGCCACATGACGCTGAGCGTTACGGATGTGAAGCGGTCAACCGAGTTCTATCAGGGACTCTTCGGCATGCCGATCCAAGCACGCCAGGGGACCAGCCCTTCGCTGCGTATTGGCCCCGGGCCGCAGTTTCTGTTCCTCGGACGCGTGGCCCCGAACGGTAAACCCGGAATCAACCACTGGTGCGTGTTCACGGACAACTTCGATGTCGACCGCTCGCTCGCAATCCTCGCGGAGCATGGAGTCACGAAGCCCGAGGGCGCACCGGGAGGGGGCATGTCCGGCGGGCCAATGAAAGCGCGTGTCCGCATGCGCGGGCCCGAGAACGGCGGCGCGAAAGACGGCACGCCGGAACTCTACGTCGGCGATCCGGATGGGCTGGTCGTGCAGATTCAGGACTCTAAGTACTGTGGCGGCGCCGGCAAGCTGGGCGAGGTTTGCATGAACCCGCCGGAGCCGTCCCCGTCGAAGGGCCTGCTCCAGATGGAAGACCTCAGCCACTTCACCATTTTTGTTTCCGACGCCAAGCGTTCCATGGATTTCTACCAGTCGGTGTTTGCGATGCCCATACAGGCGCACCAAGGCCCCACCCCGTTGTTAGCAGTTGGATCGCACGGCTCATTCCTGACAATCGCCGGCGGAGGAGCAGGACGCGCGGGCGCGCCAGCCCCGCAGCCGGCAATCAATCATGCCAGTTTCCGGATGCGTAACTTCGATCCGGACAAAGTGACCAAAACGTTGCTCAGCTACGGACTCAAGCAACGGCCGCAGGACGCGCGCGGTCCCGCCGGTCCGATGGAAACCTACATCAGCATGCGTATGCCGAACCGCGGTGGCGCGCCCGACGGCACGCCCGAGCTTTACTTCACGGATCCGGACGGGATTCTGCTACAGATTCAAGACATGACCTATTGCGGCGGCGCGGGCAAGATGGGCGAGGTCTGCGTGCCGTGAGAAATCCCGGCCGCTGAGCGCCGCGCCGCGCACCCGCGGCTTAGACCTCGGCCAGTAAGGCGCCCCAGTGAAATCCGGCGCCGAAAGCCGCGAAACAGACGATGTGGCCGGCGCGCGGTTCCGTGCTGCGCCACCATTCCCAGGCCGCAATCAGCATCGATGCGGACGAGGTATTGCCATAGCGCGCGATGTTCGAAAAGAATTTTCGCGGCTCGACTTGGATAACTCGCGCGACCCGATCGATCAAATTTTGATTGGCCTGGTGCATCAGAAAAATCTCCACCGCGCCCGCCGCTTTGCCATTACGCTCCAAAAGCTCGTCAATCACCGCCGGAATTTTTCGCGATGCCTGCATGATCACCGAACGGCCGTTCATCGCCAGCGGCGCCTGGAAGTCCAAGCGCAAGTCGTCGGCGAACGCGCCATCGGAGCGCAGAACGTGATCGACCACCCGCGCCCCTCCGTTTTGAGACGAGATCAGGCAAGCGCCCGCCCCATCGCCGAACAGGATCGCTATGCCGCGTTCGGCGGGCTCGGGCGCCACCACGCTGGACATCTTCTCCGACGCAACCACCAGCACGTTGCCGTAGCGGCTGGCCAGCTCAGATGCCAGGGCCATGCCGAATAGGCCGCCGGCACTCGCCAAAGGCAAATCGAGGGCAGGCGTCTGCTCCAACCCGAGTTCCCGCGCTACGGATGCAGCCGGACCGGGGAACCGGCGCTCGGAAGACCCGCTGGACACGATGAGCAGGCCCACCTCGCCGGCGGCAACGCCGGCTCGCTCCAGGCAATCGCGCGCGGCCTGCGCTCCCATAGCGGCAACGGTCTCGTCCTCGCGAGCATAGCGCCGCTCCTCGATCCCGGAAACCTCACGAATCCATGCTGCGTCGCAACCCAATCGCGAAGCAAGTTCGTCGTTACCCACAACGCGCGAAGGCAAGTAGGCTCCAAAAGCCTTGATGGCCGCCACGCGTTATTTCCTGCTCTCGATGTAACTCTCAATGCGCGCGATCGACTCGAACTTGCGCGGGTGCAGATCGGAATCTGGGATTTTGATGCCGAATTCCCGCTCCAACTCGCCTACCATGTCGGGCAGCGCGAAAGAATCCAAATAGCCCGAATCGAACAGCGACTCAGACGCGTCCGGCGCCTCCGGACGCTTCGCAACGCTTTTGAGTATGGCGATAATTCGCTCTCTATTGTCCATTGGTTCGCTCTGCCATAGCGCTCTGAAAGCGGCCGTATTGCGAAATAATTTCGGAGAAGAGCATGTCGCCAACCAGGCGGTAACCCTGGCCCGTCAGATGCGTGTAGTCGCCCTGCGCCAAGCCTGCCTGGACCCATTGCCGCACCGACCCAGGCCCGCCCATCCGAGCGCGCCAGTTCCAAAACGCGCATCCGGCCTCCAGCGCCACTTGCCGCTGGATCTCGATCACTTCGTCGAGATGCGGAAACGGCAGACGCTTGCCGTTCCGCAGCCGGTACTGGCAATCCGGCGGGCCGACCAGCAGAATGCTGGCCAGCGGCGCTGCCTGGCGCAACCTACGGATCACTTCGACCAGGGCAGCACGGTATCCATCCGCTGCCCAGGATTTGCTCAGCGCTTCATTGGTTCCATAGGCGAGCACGATCAGCGCGGGATTGCGATCCTCAATTTCACCATCCAGAATTTTCGCGTTCCAATCCAGCTGCATTCCGGCTTGCGCGCCATTGATGCCGAGCGTTTCATAAGTAACGCCGCTGGAGTTCTGCGCCACCCACCCGAACAGCCGCACCGGCGCTGCGCTCAGCGTCCGCACCAAATACTGATGCGGCCCCGCCGCCGGCGTGTAGTGATAAACACCCGGGCCAAAGTCACCGTTAGTATCGATCGAGTCTACCGCCGAGCCGTCCACTGAAAACTCGAGCTGCCCGCCGCCAGGCTGCTGTAGATAATGCAGCTCCAGTTGCTGGCAGTCCACCAGCAGGGACACAGTCTGGCCCGCCGCATGCGCAGTCAAGCTGATGCCGCCCAATCCGTAAACGCCATCGCCTTTGCGCGTCACGAGACCGTCGGTGTACCAGCCCTTAGAACTTGCACCGCGGCTATCGAAGCGGCGATAGCCGAGAAACGGATGGCCCGGCAGCGTGAAACCGGGTCCGCCCGGGCCAAACTTGTGCTGGAAATCCTGACGCATTTCGTCTGCCCAGTCATCGGACGCCGTGTGCGAATCGCCGTATTGCAGAATCCTTATGGGTCCGGTGGCCCGTGACACCTGCTCGAAAAAGGAAACGAGCGCTCCCCCGCCCTCCAACACGCCCTCCAACGACGAAGCCCGCTCGCTGACTGCTTCGAACGCAGCGCGGCGAACCGCGGGGGATACGGCGACCACCGGGCGCGCGGGCATTTTCTTTCGCGCTGCCTTCTTTTTCGTGCTCTTCGCGGAACTGCTGCTCGCGGCGGGCGTCACGGCAAACGAGACGAATGCAACTAATCCCAGCGCGGCCACGCTCGCCGAGCGATTCATTGACCGCCCGCTCCCACTTGCTGCGCCAACTGGGTCGGGTACTTGGCCTGAAAGCGGCGGTATCCGGCTTCGAGCGCTTGATCCAGCAACACGCCCACCTTACGCGCTCCCGCCGGCAGCGGATGGGTGAAGTCGGCGCTCACCAATCGCGGCTGGCTTTCATACCAGCGCGCCATGGTTCCCGCGCCGCCCATCGCCTGAAAAGTATTAAAGAAGGCGCACCCCATCTCTGCCGCGGTTTGCCGCTGGATATCCACCAGCCGGGGCAAGGCCGGCACAGTAGTGATCTGACCCGTCCCGTCGCGCTGCCCGCGGTCCATCGGGCTCATCACCAGAATCGATGCATGGGGAACCGCGGATTTCACACGCCGGATCACCTCGCGCAGTTCGCCCGCATACGCGTGCTCGATGTAATCGGCATAGATGCTCTCGTTGGTGCCGTAGTTGAGTACCACCAGGTCGGGCCGCTGATGCTGCAACTCGGCGCTCCAAAGGCCCTGGTCGAAGTACCGCACCACGGATTGAACCTGCCCGCCGTTCAGTCCAAGACTATTGTAGATCACGCCCGGCTCGTCCCTCTCAAAAGTAACGCCGAACAGGCGAACCGTTCCGCGCTCTACCGACAGATCGATGGCGCGTGTTCCCCCCGGCAGCGCGAAGGTGTGAAAACCAGGCGCTCTGACATCGGCGCGGGTATCGATTTCGCCCAGGGGCTGGCCCTCGGCGCGAACGGCCAGCATGCCCCCATCAGGCTGCCGCAAGAACTGCACTTCCATCCGCGCGTGCTCTTCTTTCAGTACAAATTGAGATACGGCGCCCTCAGCGCCCTGAAAGCTTACGCCTCCTAGGCCATGTAATCCGTCGCGTGCCCGCGACTGAGTCGCGGCCTCAATGCGCCAGCCCTTCCCCAGCACGTCGACGCCGCGATGGCCGTACCAGGCCCAAGGCTTGGCAATCAGAACGAACCCGTGCCCGGCGTCGCCGTAATGCTCTTGCAACAGAGCGCGCGTATCAGCAGTAATGGAGTCTGCCGTAACTGGTGAATCGCCATAGTGCAGCACGCGAGTCACAGCGCCGGGAATTTTTGACTCGGTCCGCCACAGCGCCTGATAGAACACTTTCAGATTCTCGCGCTCGTCGATCAGATCCGGCGCGCCGGCAGCAGGCTGCGGCGGAACCGGTCGCACAGGCGCAGGCCGGACCGCTTCTAGAGGCGGCACATTGCTTGTGCGCGGCCGGAAATCCACGAGACTTGCCGGGGCCAACGGACGCGCCACCTTCGCCAGGATCAAAAGCAACACCAAACCGGCAAACGTGAGAATTGTTTGCGTTGTCTTCCGAGGCAACATGTCAGAACCGCGAGTAAATGAACGGCGCCGAGCCGCTGCCCGCTACATATTGAATGGCCAGCACCAGCAGCACCATTGCTGCTGCCTGCGCGTAATACGGAGCGGCCGTGAAAAACTGAAGGCCGCGTTCGTACCATCGCTTGGGAATGAAATGCGCGCCGATCGCGATCGCCAGGACTGCCGCGAACGCAGGGGTAATGTTGGCGAAGGAAACGGTCCCGGAGAAGATCTGGGTGAAAATCTCGCGCGCGGTCGCGACGCTGGAAGCCCGGAAAAATACCCAGCTGATCGACACGAAATGGAACGTGAGGAGTGCCCGGCCGAATCGAGCAGCCCGCCGCTCCGGTGTTGAGGCACGCCCGCGCAGCGTCTGCCACCACCGGTGCGCCGCTAATCCGATGCCATGCCAAATGCCCCAAATCAGGAACGTCCAGCTCGCCCCGTGCCACAACCCTCCGATCGCCATCGTCACCACCAGGTTCAGGTAGGCAAAGATTTTCCACCGTGAACGCAATCCCGGCAGCGAGAAGTACAGATAATCGCGCAGCCAGTTGGAAAACGAAATGTGCCAGCGCCGCCAAAAATCCGCGATGTTCTGTGCGACGTAAGGTCGATTAAAATTGGGCGGCAGCTTGATTCCCACCAGCAGCGCCGACCCCAGCGCGATATCCGTGTAGCCTGAGAAATCGTAATAGAGCTGGAAGGCGTAGCCGTATACACCCGCCAGCACCTCGGTTCCCGAGTACAGCTTGGGCAGATCGAAGACGCGGTTAATGAGATTTTCAGCCAGGAAATCGGCAATGAGCAGTTTCTTGATCAGCCCAAGGCCGATCAGAAACAGCGCTCGACCGCCCTGTTCGGCAGTTACGACCTGCCACTTAGCCCACTGTGGAATCAAATCGGACAGACGCGTGATCGGCCCAGCCAGTGTAGTTGGAAAGAAACTCGCCGATGCCAAATAGGCCAAGAAGCTCGAGGCCGGCTCGGCATCGCGTCTGTAAATGTCAAGCGTGTAGGTGAGCGATTGGAACGCATAGAATGACAAGCCCAACGGCAGAATCCAGGACAGGCTCGGTGAGTACTTCACCGACACGATCAGGCCGATGTTCACCGCGAGGCTGAGCCCGATCAGTGCACGCCGTGCCAGCGGCTGCTTCACGCGCCGCAGCGCTTGCCCGATGAAAAAATCGCACGTTGAGGCCAGCGGAATCAGCGCCAGATAAATCAGATCCCAGCGCGCATAGAAAAAATAATTCGCGAACAGAATGACGGCAAGCGCGCCCAGCCGGTGCCGCCGTGCCAGCCAGAACGCAAAAAACACTACGGCCAGAAACGCGAAATAGGCAGGACTGGTCAGGAGCATCGCGAGACGGGGCTGTGCTCAGTATACTGTAGGTCTTCCAGCCGGCATCCGCGGTGAAAGGAAAATAATATTGAATTTCGTTCAAACTCAGGCGATTGACGACGTTTTTATAGTGACCATCAACCGCCCCGAGGCGCGCAACGCGGTCAACGGCCCAACCGCGCAAGCTCTGGCCGATGCCTTCCGGGCTTTCGATTCGGACCACAGTGCGTCGGTCGCTGTCCTGACCGGCGCGGGCGGAACCTTTAGCGCGGGCGCTGATCTAAAAGCTGTAGCCTCCGGCCAGGGCAACCGGCTCGCCAAAGATGGCGATGGCCCGATGGGTCCGACGCGCATGCTGCTTTCAAAACCCGTGATCGCCGCGGTGGAAGGATACGCGGTGGCTGGAGGCCTGGAACTGGCGCTCTGGTGCGACCTGAGGGTGGCCGCTCGTGACGCCTTGTTCGGCGTATTCTGCCGCCGGTTTGGTGTTCCGCTGATCGACCTCGGAACCATCCGCCTGCCTCGCCTGATCGGGCACAGCCACGCGCTCGATCTGATCCTGACCGGACGCGGCGTCTCAGGCGAGGAGGCGCTGCGCATGGGTTTGGCTAATCGCCTGGTTGCAACCGGCGGCGCGCTCGAAGCCGCCATTGAACTAGCCCGCAGCCTGGCAAGATTACCGCAGGCCTGCCTGCGCTCGGACCGGCTGTCCTCGTACGAACAGTGGTCGCTCGCCATCGGCGAGGCCGCCCGCAACGAGTTTCGACGTGGCCTCGAAGTCATCGAAAGCGGCGAAACGCGGTCTGGGGCGCAGCGGTTCGCCAGCGGGCAAGGAAGGCATGGAACATGACACGCCGACATTTTCTCCAAGCGGCCGCCATAACCGCAGTTGCGACCCGGCCAGGCAGTTCACAACCTCAGGCTGCAGCGCCGGCGCGCTCGGTCGAAACCGGTGTCCTCAGCATTGGCTATGAAGACCGCGGCTCGGGCTTTCCCGTGATCCTCTTGCACGGCTTTCCGGACGACGTCCGCGCGTACGACGATGTCGCTCCGCCGCTGCTCAAAGCCGGTTACCGTGTGCTCGTCCCCTATCTGCGCGGGTACGGCCCCACGCGATTCCGCGATCCGGCCGCGCCGCGTATGGCAGAGCAGGCCGCGATCGGCCAGGATCTGATCGATTTCGCCGACGCGCTGCACCTCAACCAGTTCGCCGTCGCCGGTTACGACTGGGGCGGACGCGCCGCCGCGATCGCCGCGGCTCTCCATCCGGAGCGCGTGCGTGCCGCGGTCCTCATTGGGGGATACACGATCCAAAACACAATCGCTGCGCCCCGCCCGGCCGCGCCCGAAACCGAACGCGCGCTTTGGTACCAGTATTACTTCAATACAGAACGCGGCCGCGCAGGTCTTCAAGTCAACCGCCGCCCGCTCTGCCGGCTACTTTGGCAAACCTGGTCTCCCAGCTGGCACTTTGCCGATGAAACGTTCAACCGTACGGCTGTTTCATTCGACAACCCGGATTTTGTGGATGTCGTGATTCACTCCTATCGGCATCGGCTTGGCAACGCACCCGGCGAACCGCGCTTTACCGCCATCGAACAGAAACTCGCCCAGCGCCCGAAAATTCAAGCGCCTGCGATCACCCTGTACGGCGCCGATGACGGCCTGGGCCGGCCATCTACGAACGATTCGGCCGACCGGAGCGTGTTCGCCGCGCTCCACGACCGCCGGATTATTGCGGGCGCGGGCCATTTCATGCCACGCGAAAACCCCGAGGCCGTCTCCACGGCCCTGTTGGAATTACTAGCCTTGACGCGCTGACAACCGGGCCGCCTACCTCAGCCGATTTCAGGCAGTCCTCACCCGCATTGTCAGCGCCCGCACTTGACTCGGCGTGCTCACTCGTTATATACCAATCCAGATAAGGGGGCCTCGATGTTCAAGCTGTCTACGTCGACTTTGTGTCTTTTCTTGTGCCTGGTTGGGGTGCTGGGATTTGGTCAGGCGCCAGTAGGAATAATTACCGGAACCGTTACGGACGCGACGGGCGCCGTAGTTCCCGGCGCAACGATCACGGTTACCAATAAAGCCACCAGCGTCGCGCGTACGCTCACCGCAAACGCAGAAGGGCTGTACAGTGCTCCCGCTCTGGTGCCCGGCGACTACGAAGTGCGCGTTGAGATGCAGGGCTTTCGCACCACCGTTCGCGATGCGCAGGTCATCGCCGGCAGCACTACCACCGTCGACATGAGCATGAGCCTAGGCGCGACACGCGAAGTGGTGACCGTGGAAGCAGCAACGGCGCAGATTAACTACGACAGCAACACGGTGGCTGGCGTGATCGCGCGCCAGAGCATCCAGGACCTTCCCCTGAATGGCCGCAGTTCGCTGCAGCTTGCGTCGCTCGAGCCGGGCGTTACAGTGAACCCCGGCGCGACCTCGCAGTTCAATGCCATGTTCAACGTCAGCATCCTCGGCTCGAACGGCGGCGCAACGGCCGGCAGCGGCGTCGGTCCAATCATCACTATGGATGGCGGCGTGATCAACGATGAAGTGGAAGGCGGCACCTCCATGAACTTCTCCCAGGAAGTCGTGCAGGAATTCCAGATCCAGTCGGTGAACTTCGATGCCTCGACCGGCATCGCGGTCGGCGGCGCTGTAAACATTGTGACCCGCTCGGGCAGCAACGATTTTCACGGCAGCGGTTACTTCTTCTTCCGCGATCACAACATGGCGGCTTATCCCGGCCTCAAGCGCAGCCTGTTCAACCCGAACCCGTTCTTTGCGCGCCGGAATCCCGGCGCCTGGGTCGGCGGTCCAATTCAAAAAGATAAGCTGTTTTTCTTTTTCAGCTATGAGCACTTAAATCAGACCTCGGTCATTACCGAGCAAAACGATCTGCCATCGCTCCAGCCGCTGAATTCCATCTGGCCCAGCCCGCTGCACTACAACTGGTTGACCGCGCGCTTGGATTATCATCTTTCGAACAAGCACACGCTCTTCGCGCGCTTTTCGCATGACGGCAACGCGAACTTCGGTCCATACTCCGGTACGGGCGCGCCGTCCGCCTGGATCCACAACAGCAACTGGAGCGACCAGAGCATCGTCGGGCTCACCAGCGTCTTGACTCCCACAATGGTTAATGATCTCCGGGCGCAGTATCACTATTGGCAAAATGAGGGCCCCAACGCTTTACCTTCCGAGTGCCAATTCCCGTGCATCGGAGCCGGTTTGCCGGGTATCACGTCGATGGTCGGCTCTGGCACATTCCTGTACGGCGCCGGCAACGAAGTGAACGGCCCACAATTTCATCAGTCTCGGTCTTATGAGGTTGCCGACACACTCAGTTGGCAGAAGGGCACTCACCGCTTCCGCTTCGGCATGGATTTCGAGCAGATGCACACTGCCTACAAGCCTTGGGACGTCTGCGATCCAGCTTGTCTAAGCCTTTACTCGCCCGAATCCACGCGCGCGCAAGCGGCGGCTTTTCCGGCGGGAGCTTTTTCATTTCTGCCCACAACGATTAAAACCACTCAGGATTTGTTGAATGTGCCAGTGTTCAATACACCGGCCTCACTCTATAGCGGTGTGGGGATGGGCAATGGAAGTTATCCCGGGTTCTATCTGCACGACCAGGGCGGCATTAACAACCGCATTCACCCCTGGGTAGCCGACACCTGGAAAATCCGCCCGGACTTCACGCTAAACCTCGGGCTGGGCTATGACCTGGAGACCGGTCTGTTTTCAAGCTTCTTCAAGCGACCGCAGTATCTGGCGCCGATTCTTGAGGGTCAAACGGGCGGCGTTCCGAGCGGCTTGGGCGCGACACCTTCCAACAAGCTCGATTTTGCTCCACAAGTCGGTTTCGCGTGGGCGCTCGGCAAGGACAAAAAAACGGTCATTCGCGGCGGCGGCGGCCTGTTCTGGGAAACTCAGCCGGTTTGGCAGCAATTCCGCCAAGATTCGTCCATTGGACCGTTGGGTGACGGCAGAATCACACTCGCAGCAAGCGCATTCACTAACATTTTTCCCAACAAGTACGTGCTCACCCCAAGCGGTGTGCAGCCGATACCGATTGGCGCAGCCGTGCCGGTTAGCCAGCTCAGCAATATCACCTTCGGAGAATTCATACAGATCATCAACCAGCAAGTTCCTGCGCTGCAGGCTCAGCTGTTTGGAAATACTCCCAAGAGCGGCCCGTACACCGTTAGCAACATCGATGTGACCAAGCAAGGCGTCGAACTATATCCTTCGAAGTTCCCGCTGCTCCACAGCTATCAGACCTCGATCGGTGTACAGCGTGAACTCGGGCACGACATGGTCATCACCGTCGACTGGGCCCGCCGCCAGGGGGTGCATGTCAATCTCGGCGAACAGGATTTGAACCGTTTCGCTCGTACTGCCGATGGTCTATCTCCCATCATTCCTCGCTGCGCCAGCACCCCCGATTTCACCGTTGGCCACGAGTGCTCCACCGGCGGCATCACCTTCTGGGTGCCCGAAGGACGTTCGGTGTACGACGGGATGTTGCTGAAGCTGCAGAAGCGATTCTCACAGCGCTACCAGTTCGTAGTCTCGTACGCTTTGCAGAAGCAGTTGACCGTGGTCAGCGCGGCCGCGAATCTGGACAACTACTTCGCGAGCTACGGCCCGAATATCCCCCGCCACAACCTGAATATCGCGGGCACGGTCGACATTCCCTGGGGTTTCAAACTCAGCCTGAACTCGTCCATCATCAGTGCGACGCCGGTGAATCCGATTATTACCGGTATCGATCTGAATGGCTCCGGGAACACCAACTACCCGCTTTCTGAAGCTGCGCCCGGCCTCACTTATAACTGCTTCAATTTCAGCTGCAACAAGTCGGACCTGGAGAAAGCGGTTGCATATTTCAATGCGAATGTGGCAACCGCTTCAACCGGTACGAAAGCTCGGAACGGTGCGACAATCCCCACGCTTTCACTTCCATCTAAGTGGGACCTGGGCGCACCGATCTATACTCAGGACGTTCGCATGACCAAAGAGCTCGCCTTCAAGGAGCGCTTCCGTTTCAGCGTCTTCGGCGAGTTCTTCAATATCCTGAACATTTCGAACCTGACCTACAACACCTCGCCAACCCTAAACAGCGTCGCGTTCGGACAGCCGACCGGACGCGTTGGCCAAGCTTCCACGTTCGGATCGGGCGGCCCGCGCGCTATTCAAGTCGGCGGCCGTTTCACGTTCTGATCTGAACGGCTGCGAGCGAAAGCGGCGAAGCGCGCATTTTTAGACTAAGTCAACACGAAGCAGGCGAGAGTGGCACCGATTCGCACTCTCGCCCTTGTAGCCGTACGCGCGCACAGTCAGAAACACCGTGCCAGACGGGCGACCCAGCCCTTTCGAGCCTTGTATTCGGAAAATACCTGTGATATAGTCCCACCCCAGTAAACGTGCGTGTCCGCTGCGTAGCGCGCGTGATTGTTGAGGAGGGGATTCATGCGTCAGCTCGTCATCCTTCTGGGCCTCTGCCTGCCCATCGGCATCGCGTCCGCCCAGACGTTTGGGGACATCACCGGTGAAGTGAAGGATCAAAGCGGAGCGGTAGTTCCCGGCGTGCCGGTTACGGTCACCAACGCGGGGACCAATGTTTCCCGCACAACCAACACCAATGATGCCGGTGTGTACAGCTTTCCTTCGCTCATTCCGGGTACTTATCAGGTCAAAGTAGAAGCCCCGGGATTCCAACCGATTGTTCGGACCGGCATCGAACTTCAGGTCCAGCAGACCGCGCGCATCGACTTCAGCCTTACCGTCGGGCAAGCCACGCAAACGGTTGAGGTCGCCGCTTCCGCGCAGTTGCTCACCACCGAGAGCGCCACCGTTGGCACCGTTATCGCTGAAAAAAGCATTAATGACCTACCGCTGAACGGGCGCAACTTCCTCCAACTGGTTGCGCTGGCGCCGAACGTCACGTACGGCTTTCAGCCGCCTTCTATCGCCTCCAGCCGGCAAGGCGGCGACCGGGTGAATCAGAACATATCCGTTGGAGGCATGCGCGGAACCTGGAATAACTACACGCTGGATGGCGTTGCCAACGTCGATCCGAACTTTAACCTGTATATCCAGCTCCCGTCGATCGATGCCCTTCAGGAATTCAAAGTACAGACCGGCATCTATCCCGCCGAGTTCGGACGCGAAGCCGCGCAGATCAATGTCTCCACCAAGCCTGGAACCAACGACTATCACGGCACGCTCTTCGAATTCATCCGCAACGACGCGCTCGATGCCAAGCCGTACGATTTCATCGGCACGCGCCCGCCCAAGAATCCCTACCGGCAGAATCAGTACGGCTTTTACCTCGGTGGCCCGCTGTCCATACCGAAACTTTTCAACGGCAAGAACAAGCTCTTCTTCATGTCCAATTACGAGGGCTACAAGAGCCGTCTCACCAATGAGAACCTCTATACGGTGCCGCCGGAGGCCTGGCGCATCGGAGATTTTTCGCAGTTCAAGACCGTCTTGATGAATCCTTTCACGCGCGTCAAAGGCAGCAACGGCCAATACACCGCCGTTCCGTTCGACGGCAACAAGATTCCAGGCAGCATGATGGATCTGACCTCGCAGGCGCTATATAAGTTCCTCCCCCTGCCGAACATCGATCCGAACAACAGCACCAATCCCAGCAGCAATCTTGAGATCCCAGATAAGGTCAGCGTCGACAAGGATCAGGTAACCGAACGCATCGACTTCAACCAGAACACGAATTCCCAATGGTTCGGGCGCTTTGGCTGGACGAATGAATCTACAATCACGCCCACCTTTCCCCAGACCGGCGGGACGCTGGATACCAATTCCAAGCAGTACATGCTGTCCAACACCTGGGTACTCTCGCCCAGCAAAGTCAACGAAGTCCGTTTTGGCTACACCTCGATCTTCAACGCGGTTGCCGATTTCCTCGCGACGAAAGAAGACGTGGTCTCCGAACTAGGCCTGCCGTTCCCGAAAGAAAATCCGGAGAGCTGGGGCATTCCGTCGGTTTCTCTCGCTACTAACGGCCTGAGCGCGTTCGGTGACAATACCAACGGCCCGTTTGTTATCGACGACAAAATCTTTCAAATACTGGATAATTTTTCCTGGAATCACGGCAAGCACTCCATCCGCTTCGGCGGCGAGTATCGCTACGACATCTTCAACCAATTCGGGAACCAGTACACGCGCAGCCAGCTGCAGTTCAACGGCCAGTACACGGCAAATCCCCAAACCCTGGCCGGCGGAAACGCGGCTGCCGACTTTTTTATAGGCTCTCCTTACCGCATCGATCTGGCTCTGCAACTGGCGCAGGGTAACGACACCTCCAACAGCGTGGCGTTCTATGTCGACGACACCTACAAGATGACGCCGAAGCTCACCATTACGCTCGGGTTGCGCTGGGAAGTGGTTCAGCCCTGGCTCGACACTTTGCAGAACATGACTAACTTCCAGTTCAAGACATCCCTTCCGCATGCTGCGAATGTTGACCCGAGTTTATATCCGGTATTTATGCGTGCGGGCAGCAACGGCGATTTCTACCAGGGGCTGGACATCAGGTACGTGAACCTCACCGGCGTGGGCCAACCCGGACCGGTTCCCGTCGCGCGCGACAACCGGATGGGCGACCGCATGGTCAACACGGATTACCACAACTTCGGTCCTCGCATCGGCATCGCTTATAGCCCGACGTCGAATTGGTCCATCCGGACCGGCTTCGGCATCTTCTATTCGCAGGAAACGGCCAACTCGAAGTTCGATGTGAATCGCGGCACCGCCGGCCGCCTGACGGATCTGCCTCCAACGCAAACCGCGCCGTCCCTTACGTACGGCAATTCGCTGAATCCTTCGGTTCTGCCGATCAACCTTAACCCCGGTCTGACCTGGGCCATCGCGCAAGACATCAAGACACCCACCTCGATGATGTTCGTCTTTAACGTCCAGCGGCAATTGGGCAGCAGTTCAACCCTTGAGGTGGGCTACCAGGGAGTTCTCGATCGTCATCTCCAAAATCAGTACAACGCCGATGCAGGCACACTCGGTGTTGCCGCCGCACAAACCCGAGTGCCGTTCCCGATGTACTCTTCCGGGATCGAACTGACGGAAGGCTGGGGCACGGGGCGCTATAACTCCCTCTCCACGAAACTTTCGCAGCGCTTCAAAGCAGGCCTGACCAGTCTGGTGGCCTTCACTTGGTCCAAGGCGCTCGACAATGGAAGCGCGATCCGCGGCACCACCGGTGATCAATATCCGGAAAACCCGTATTGCATCCTGAGCTGCGAATGGGGGCCATCGGGGTTCAACACGCCCCTGCGGTTCGTAACATCTCTGCTTTATGAGCTCCCCTTCGGCCGCGGCAAATCGTTTCTCAGCAACAGCAATGGCTTCGTGAATACTGTCGCGGGCGGATGGCAGGTAACGACCATTTTTACGGCACAGAGCGGCCGTCCGCTAAACACAGTCAGCTGGGATGCGGCCGGGCAGATCGTGCAGCCGAACTCGAATCGCCTGAACTCGACCGGCATCTCTCCCTATTCGGCTAACCCGACAGCCAATCAGTACTTCAATCTAGCTGCGTTCTCAAACCCGGTCGCCGGCACCGTGGGAAATATTCAGCGCAACGGCCTCATCGGCCCTTCGACGTGGGACGCTGATTTCTCCGTGTTCAAGAACATCCACTTGACCGAGCGCCAAACGGTACAGCTCCGTATGGAAGCCTTCAATGTGTTCAATCATCCCGCGTGGAACAGCCCGATCATGACGTGGGGCACAACGACGCAGACACCAGCGGCCACATTCGGCGAGATCCGCGACCAGGGCAGCACGCTGGGCACTGCTTATGCCATGCGCCAGATCCAGTTCGCGTTGAAGTATATATTCTAAGGAGTCCAGTTCGCTTCATCGCTGGACGAAGAGGAGCACCCATGCGAAAGTTGTCGCTGATTTTTTTGTTCTTCGTTCCGGCTGCGTGCCTGTGGCTGCCCAGGCCGATCCTCGGCCAATCCGGCGCGCAGAACGGTGAATGGCGCACCTATGGCGGCGACCTGGGAAGCACGCGCTATTCGCCTCTTGACCAGATCAACGCGTCCAACTTCAACAAGCTCGAAGTCGCCTGGCGATTCAAGACCGACTCGCTCGGGCCCCGCCCCGAATACCAGTTCGAATCCACACCGCTCATGGTCCACGGGGTCATCTACACGACCGCCGGATCGCGACGGGCAGTGGTCGCGCTGGATGCCGCCACCGGAGAAATGCTCTGGATGCATGCCGAGCACGAGGGGCCGCGCGGCGAAGCAGCTCCGCGCCAGCTCTCGGGTCATGGTGTGGCCTACTGGACCGACGGCGGCGAAGAACGCATCCTTTACGTGACGCCCGGGTACCGCCTTATCGCCTTGAACGCCAAAACCGGAGTGCCGGTGCCTGGCTTCGGCACTAACGGTGTGGTCGATCTCAAGCAGGATGACGACCAGGAGATGGACCTGATCACCGGCAGCGTAGGGCTGCATTCGACACCCGTCGTGGCGAAAAACGTGGTCATTGTCGGCGCAGCGCACCTGGAAGGTGGTATCCCGAAGAGCAAAAGCAACGTCAAAGGCTACGTCCGCGGCTTCGATGCACGCACCGGCAAGCGGCTCTGGATCTTTCATACCATCCCCAAACCCGGCGAGTTCGGAATCGAAACCTGGCTGAATGACTCCTGGTCCTACACCGGAAACGCCGGCGTCTGGGGACAAATCTCGGTCGACGAAGATCTCGGCCTCGCGTACCTGCCAGTGGAGCTCCCCACCGGCGATTACTACGGCGGCCATCGCCCCGGTAGCGGCCTGTTCGGGGAAAGCATTGTCGCCGTCGACCTCCAGACGGGTCAGCGCAAGTGGCATTACCAGCTGGTGCACCACGGCTTGTGGGATATGGATATCCCGTGCGCGCCCATTCTCACCGACATCACGGTCAATGGCCGCAGGATCAAAGCCCTCGCGCAACCCACCAAACAAGCGTTCCTGTACGTTTTCGATCGGACGAACGGACAGCCGATCTGGCCCATCGAAGAACGCCCGGTTGAAAAAGGCACCGTGCCCGGCGAATGGTATTCGCCCACGCAGCCCTTCCCCACCAAGCCGCCCGCTTACGACAACCAGGGCCTCTTACCCGATAGCCTGATCAATTTCACTCCCGAGCTGCATGAGCAGGCTCTGCAGCTCATTGCGAAATACAAGACGGGTCCTATCTTCACCCCACCCACCGTCAGTAAGCAGGAGGGTCCGCTCGCCACGCTGGTCTCGCCCGGATCGCAAGGCGGCACCAACTGGCCCGGCGGTTCGTACGATCCGGAAACACACACGGTGTACGTGTTCTCGCAGAGCGCGATCGCCGTGCTGGGCCTGATTCCCCCACCCGACGCGGAGCTTTCCGACATGAATTACGTCCAGGGGATGGCCGGCCAGGTCCCTCGCGCGCGTCGCGCGATGGGCGCCGCACCGGACCCAGCACCACGGACTCCACCTGCAGCCGGACGCGGCGGCGGTGGCGCTCCCGCGCCCGGTGGCCTCACCGTGCAGGGGCTGCCGCTGCTGAAGCCGCCGTATGGCCGCATCACCGCCATCGATCTCGATAGGGGCGAGTTCCGGTGGCAAATCGCACACGGCGAAACCCCCGACAACATCCGCAACCACCCGGCGCTCAAAGGTCTGAATATCCCGCGCACCGGACGTCCCGGGCTGATCGGCGTGCTCACAACGAAGTCGCTCGTGATCGCGGGCGAGGCGGGTTTCTTCACCACCCCGAGCGGCGCGCGCGGCGCGATGCTGCGCGCTTACGACAAGATGACCGGCCAGGAAACCGGCGCGATATTTATGCCCGCGCCCCAAACCGGTTCGCCCATGACCTATATGCTCAACGGAGAACAATACCTCGTCGTGGCGATCGGGGGCGGCAACTACTCCGGCGAGCTGGTTGCCTTTAAGCTCCCGCACGGCTAAGCGGCTAAGCTAGAACAAGTCGCACTTGCGATTCGAAGGAGGATCACGTCTATGTTCGACCATCTTCGCCTTTTAACCGCGATCTTCGCGCTTACAGTCGCGCCCCTGGCCCTCCGCGCCGAGGTGACACGCGTCGAAATCGCCAGCCGCCAGGAGGTCCTGAATGGCAAAGCTTTCGGCCAAACCGGCGCCTACGAGAAACTCAAAGGCAAAGTGTATTTCGCGGTGGATCCGGCCAACCCGCACAACCAGATCATTGCCGATCTCGATAAGGCCCCGCGCAACGCACAAGGCAAAGTCGAATTCTCAGCCGACCTGTTCATCCTCAAGCCCAAAGATCCCGCGCGAGGCAATGGCGTCCTATTCTTCGATGTCGTGAATCGCGGCAATAAGGCGCTGCTTTCGACATTCAACCATGCCCGAGGCTCGGCCGACCCCGCTACCGACGCCGACTTCGGCAACGGCCTCCTCCTGCGCGAAGGATTCACGCTCGTGGCGGTCGGCTGGCAATTCGACGTGCCGAAGCAGCCCAACCGCATTGGGTTCGACGCACCGATTGCGACCGATCATGGCACGCCCATCACCGGCTGGGTGGATCCCTGGTTTATTCCCAACCAACATTCGGATTCGTTCGAGTACGCCTCCGGTTATTTCACGCCTGCCTATCCGCCGCTCGATCCGAACAGCCCCAACTACCGCTTGACAGAGCGCGAAGGTTTCGCATCCGCGCCGCGCCTGATTGCACGCGCTGACTGGCAATTCGGGCGTATCGAAAACGGACGCCTGAGCGCCGATCCGAACTGGATCACGCTCAAAGGCGGCTTCAAAGCGGGCATGACTTACCAGGTCACGTACGAGTCCAAGGACCCGCCCGTCGCCGGACTCGGATTCGCCGCGATCCGCGATCTCGCCTCGGAGCTCAAGTACGACTCGGCCGCGATCGCCTCCGGCCGCTACGTTTACACCTATGGCGCGTCCCAAACCGGCCGCTACCAGCGCCAGATGATCTACGAGGGATTCACCACCGATGAAAAAGGCCGGCAAGCGATCGACGCCATGTTCATTCAAACCGGCGGCACCGGTTTCGGCAGTTTCAACCAGCGCTTTGCGCAGCCCAATGAACTTGGGTCGTTCACGGCGACGCGGTTCCCGATACGCTACGAAACCACCACGGACGCGGCCACCGGCAAGCGCGACGGCCTCGGCGCACGGGTGCCAGCCCGGCAGGAACCGAAGATCTTCCTAGTCGACACCGGCTCGGAATATTGGGATCGCGGTCGTGTCGCCGCCCTGCGCCACTTGTCGATGGACGGTACTCAGGATGCTCCCGACCCACCCAATGTGCGCGTGTTCATGCTAGCTGGAACGCAGCACGGCTCCGGCTCCTGGCCGCCCACCGACAACGGCGGACAACTGAAGCTCTCAAACCCCAACGATTACCGCTGGATTCAGGCCGCCCTCCTCATGGATCTGGACGGCTGGGCCCGCAAAGGCGCCGCGCCGCCTCCGAGCAAGCACCCCATGCTCTCCGACGCCACGCTGGTCTCGCAAAGCAAGATTCAGTATCCGAACGTGGCCGGAGTTCAGTGGCCGTTGCATGTCCCGGGCGGCTATCGCACGGACCTGACGGAGCGCTTTCGGTGCTGCCCTTCCTGGTTCCGCGCGTAGACGCCGACGGAAACGACATGGGCGGCATCCGCACTCCGGAACTCGAAGTCCCGCTCGGCACCTACACCGACTGGGCATTTCGTAGCGAATCCATTGGCGCCCCCGACACTCTGATCGCTATGGCCGGGTCGTTCATCCCCTTCGCGAAAACGCGCGCCGAACGCGAGCGCAGCCACGACCCGCGTTCGTCGATTGAAGAACGGTACTCCAGCCGCGCCGACTACCTCCGCCGTGTCGAAGACGCCGCCAACCGCGAGGTCAACGACCGCTACTTACTCCAAGAAGACGTGAAGCCGATCGTCCAAGCCGCCGGCCAACACTGGGACTGGATAATGTCCAGCGGATCGGCGGCAGGGTCGAAGTAGGTCGAACAAATGCTATAGCCGGCTACCATCGGCCACCCAATCTACGCGTTTTCTTGCTTGAACACAAAATAGGTATAAGATCAATCCCTGGAGGAGGCGAGCTGATTCCCGATTAGCCTTGACACAAATATTCTCCGCCCAGCCAAGCCGTACTGCGGTGCAATTCGCAGCCTGCTCAAACCATACTCGAGGTGTCCAATGAGAAAACATTTCATGGTGTCAGGTTTTTGCTCAGCAGCAGTCCTATTTTGCGCGGTCGCCCCGCTCAGCGCGCAAGGGCGAGCCGGATCACCGGCGGTCCCGCAACTGCCATTCCGCGCGGTTGAAGAGTTTTTCCATTACCCTGCTCATTCCATCCTGGGCCGCGTAACCGGCGTCGCGGTTAGCCGAAACGGCAATATCGTCACGCTCAATCGCGGCTACCACCCCGTTATGGAGTTCAACGCTGACGGCACGTTCCTGCGCTCCTGGGGCGAGGGTTCAACCATGTTTACAGGCGCCCATCAGGTGCGCTTCGATCCCGAAGGCAACCTTTGGTATGTGGATGCCGCCGACGACATTATTTACCGCTTCGATTCCGAAGGCCGCACTGTAGGAACCTTGGGCACGAACCCGGAACCCTGGACCTGGCTGACCCACGTCATCGAGCGCGCCGCGCGAGGCAAAACTGCGTTTTATCAGGAAACCGACATCGGCTGGTCCAAGGATGGCAGCATGTTCGTTTCCGACGGCTACGGCAATTCGCGCGTAGCCAAGTTCGACAAGGACGGTAATTTCGTCAAGGCTTGGGGCGAGCGCGGCAACCAGCCGGGCAACTTCAATACTCCGCACAGCCTGGTCGTCGACAACAACGACGTCGTCTATGTTGCCGATCGCGGCAATGGCCGCATTCAGACCTTTGACACAGAGGGCAATCTGAAAGCAGTTTGGAACCTGCCCACCGCGCCTTGGTCGCTTTGCCTCACCCAAGGGCCGAGTCAGGTGATGTTCGTGGGTAGCGTCGGTCGGGTGTACAAGATGGATCTCAGCGGCAAGATCTTAGGCGCTTTTGGCCGTCCCGGCCGCATGCCGGGCACGCTGGACTCCATTCACGCGCTGGCATGCCCCGACGAAAACACCGTGTATCTGGCTAACCTGTACGCTTCGCGCTTCGATAAATGGGTGGCGAAGTAGCCCCAGGCGGCGGCTGCGCCGAACATAAACGTCCGTCATGCAATTACGCCCTCCGCGATCAGGTCCGCGATCTGGCCCCCGTCGAGGCCCGCCGATTCAAGCACGTCGCGCGTGTGTTCACCTAATTTGGGAGGCGCAGGCCCGCCCGTCGCAGGTAGTTCACGCCCCACCTCGCTGATGGTCCGCACAGGGGCTACGCAGCAGTCGCTATCCCGCAGCTCGTTGAACCAGTCAAAAGCGGGCCGCCCTCGAAAAATCGCGGCAATCTCCTGCTTCAACGAATCCTGCGGCTCTTCGTACTGGCGCGCGATGAGATCCTGGCGTTGGAGCCGGCGGCAAAGTTCGGCCCAGAATTTCGGCTCCAGCGCGCCGACGGAAATCCAGCGTTCGTCCGAGCATTGATAGATGTTGTAGCAAGCGTAGTGGCCATTCAACCGCAGACTGCCCACGGCTGGCTCTTCTCCATTAGCCTGCCACATGGCCAGCGGCACCGTGAGCAGTGCCGTGACACCCTCGTACATCGACACATCCACGTGTTGTCCTCGACCGGTGCGACTCCGTTCCACCAGAGCCAGCAGGATTCCTTGAACGGTTTGCATCGAGCCGCCTACCAGGTCGGCGATCTGGACGCCTGGAATCACTGGCAGATTCAGGCCCATGATGCCGCCCAGCGAAATGTAATTTAGATCGTGCCCGGCCATTTGCGCATAGGGACCTGTCTGCCCGTAACCGGTCAGGCTGGCGTAGATGATGCGTTCGTTCACCGCGCACACGTCCTGGTAGCCCAACCCCAACCGCGCCATCACTCCGGGCCGGAAGCCTTCCACCAGGACGTCCGAGCGGCGCGCCAGCGACAGCAGGATTTCGCGCCCGCGCGGCTTCTTCAAATCGATGGCAACGCTTTTTTTGCCGCGGTTCGTTCGCTCGAACACCGGAGGCGACATGCGGCGCGCATAATCGCCTTCGCCGGGCTGTTCGATCTTGATGACTTCGGCCCCCCAATCGGCCAACTGCTTGGTCGCGACCCCGCCCGGAAGTAGCCGGGTCAGATCCAGAACCACCGTTCCGGCCAGCGCGCTCATGCGCGCGCCTTCATCAGGACCTTATCGTAGTACACCACCACGGTTTCGCCATGCTGATTGAGCACGGTGGTCTCGAACGTCACTAGGCCGCGATCGCGGCCTTTTTGTTCTTTCGAGACGACCTTCTTGGCAATGTGGATTGTGTCGCCGATGAACACCGGATGCGTGAATCGCAGCTTGTCCACCCCATAGAACGCGATCACTGTGTCCGTGATCTGGCCCAGTTGCACGCTTAATCCCGTGGATATGCTAAACACGAGCGCGCCGTGAGCGATACGTTTGCCGAACGGTCCTTTGGCCGCGTACGCTTCGCTCATGTGCAGCTCGACGAAATCGCCCGAAAGCCCGGCAAAGTTCACGATATCGGCTTCGGTAATGGTCCGCGTGCGCGACGTGCTGACGCTGTCGATCGCAAAATCTTCGAAGTAGAGGCTCAAAATTGCGCCTTTCCGTGCCTTTGTCTTGACGAAGCACGCTCGCCTGTCCTACCTTGAAAATTCTATGCGAAAAAAAGTCACGGTTGTGGGAGCCGGCAACGTCGGCGCTAATTGCGCCTTGCGCATTGCCGGCAAGGCACTGGCGGACGTCGTTTTAGTCGACATTGTCGAAGGCGTTCCGCAGGGCAAAGGTCTGGATATTTTGCAGTCCGGGCCGGTGGAGGGATACGACGTCAACATTATCGGCGCGAACGATTACGGCGCCACCGCCAATTCGGACATCGTCGTGATCACCGCCGGATTCCCGCGCAAACCCGGCATGAGCCGCGACGATCTGCTGATCGCCAACTATGAAGTGGTCAAGGCCGCGACTGAGCAGGCCGTCAAACACTCCCCCAACTCCATCCTGATCTTAGTTACCAACCCGCTGGACGCAATGTGCTGGACCGCGTTCCAAATCTCCAAATTCTCCAAGAACCGTGTGATCGGAATGGCGGGCGTGCTGGACACCGCGCGCTTCCGCACGTTCATCGCGCAGGAGTTGGCGGTCTCGGTGGAGAATGTCACTGCCATGGTGCTTGGCGGCCACGGCGACACCATGGTCCCCATCGCCCGGCTTACCAACGTCTCGGGCATTCCGTTGACCGAGTTGCTCGACCAGGCCACCATCGATCGCCTGGTGCAGCGCGCCCGCGATGGCGGCGCCGAAATCGTCAAATACCTTAAGACCGGCAGCGCTTATTACGCGCCTTCGGCCGCAGCCGTGGAAATGGTCGAGTCTATTTTGAAAGACAAGAAGAAAGTCCTGCCCTGCGCTGCCTATCTGGAGGGCGAATACGGGATCAACGGATTGTTCGTCGGTGTGCCCGTAAAGCTCGGCTCTCGCGGTATCGAGAAAATTTATGAGATGAAGCTCACCTCCGACGAGCAGGCTGCCCTGAACAAGAGCGCGGGCGCGGTCAAGGAATTGGTCGACGTGCTGAAGCAGAAGATGGCCTGAAATAAGAACGGAGCCGCCCGGATTGACCGGACGGCTCCGTCTCAGGAGGAGTGAGCTACGAAACGAACCTACGGCACGCGAGCGTGTACCGTGTCCACGGCAAAAGCGGCGTTGTTACCGTGGCATGCCAGGCAAGCCTCCCCGAGAGCCGTAGTGTTCGATAACGCGTGCGCTGCTGTCGCCTTATCGTCATGGCAACCTTGACAGGCGGCCGCGATCGGGCCTGTGCTCGGCACGAACCCGCCGGGATTCGCGACTGCCGCTTGCGCCCCCACGTTGTCGGGTTGGTACGTACCGCTCAGGTGGCACGTCGCGCAATCGCGCAAATCGCCAGGGAAACGAACCTCTTGGTAATTAGTCGTTCCGAGCACGTAGGGATTGGCCAGCGCCTCGCCCCGATGGATGCTGTGAATCTGTGTTGCAAAGCTGACGCTTTGCTTCGACGTTCCATCCGTTAGCGTCGGATTGTGGCACATAACGCATTCCTGCGTGTTTGGCCGGCTGCCGCCATGGACGAACGTAAGCCGCTGGTGGCAACTGTTGCACTTGGTCATTGACACGACTTGGCGCCGAGCCACAACCGGGCTGTTGTCCACCGAGAAGTAGTATTCCATGGGCGTGGCGCTATCCGTCGCACTGGTCTGCACGGTGGTCCCGCCCATTAGAGTTACAGTATTCGCGGCCTCTAGCGAAACAGTAAACGATCCCGTGGCCGTAGCGGGAATCTTGTTTGTCATCGTGTACACGTAGGTGCCGCTGCCGGTCGGTGTAGCCTTGGTCGGTGTCTCCGAGACCCGAGCCATTCCTGTCGGCATCACACCGTAATCCACGTTGTTGCCCGCCAGTACCATGCGAATTGTGGTCAGCGCGGTGATATCCACTGGATTGCCCGCCTTGTCGGTTACTTGGAACGTTACCGTAGGCGCATTGCCGGCCGTCGCGTTTTCCACTTTCAGCACCTTCAGGACGATCCCCGGCAGGTCCGGCGAGTTGTTGGGAACCAAATGGGCGCCGGGAATTGAGGCATCGAATGGCAGCGTCTGATCCGAGCGATGGCAGTTCTTGCACTGATTGTCATTCACCTGCGGCAGATTGA
Organism: Bryobacteraceae bacterium; assembly: GCA_035293725.1. Taxonomy (GTDB): domain Bacteria; phylum Acidobacteriota; class Terriglobia; order Bryobacterales; family Bryobacteraceae; genus Palsa-89. The sequence goes on along the minus strand of DATGMH010000067.1, from coordinate 20,286 downwards.
CGTGATTTAGTCCCGTTTGGAAATTTACGTCATCGTGGCAGGAGCCGCACACCGCCTGGCTCGGCTGCGTCTTCCAGTTATCCGCCTGCGCCGGACCCGCGGCGTGACAAGTGGTGCAATTGCGGATATCTTGCGGGAAAACGACCGTCGAATAATCCACCTTCGCACCCCGGTGGAAGATGTAGTAATTCCCTCCGGCTTTCACCGTCGGCAGACTAGATCCCATATGCAGTTTATGGATGAACACCTTCATATCCACGGTGTTCTGGGAGTCCGGATTGGTGCTCTGGGGCGTATGGCACAGAACGCAGAACGACATCTTTTTTCGCGACCCGCCATGGGCGCTCAGAGGATTGTGGCAACTGTTGCAACTCGCCTCATTGATGACATCGCGGACGTTTGTTACGGGCGAGCCGTTTGGGACAAACGAGAAAACGTCGTCGGAAGAAAACAGCGAGTCGTATCCATAGGCCGACAGGTCCCGCTCGATTTGCGCGCCAATGGAATGCGTCGCGCTGGCATCGAAGTTCGCCGGCGCCTTGGTTCCAAACACGTAATCGTAGGTGCCCGACGCCGCGTCCACTATATTGTATTTACCGCCCGTGTCCGTTCCCGCTTGTACCTGCGGGGGATTCGAGTTGCTGGCCGACTTCAGCGTGGTGGTAGTGTACGCCACATACTGCGCCTGTCCGTTGGGGATGTATGCCGCCACAAACCGAAGCGTCTCGATACCGGGCGTCTGCGCTCCCGTCACGTCCAGGCCGTTGCCGTTCGCGTCCGTGATGCTGAACCGCGCCGTAATGGTTCCGTCCTTGGCGATACTGGCGGTTTTGATTTTAATTACGGCGCCCGTGGTGAACGAATTGAACCCGCCGGATACCGCCAACGGGTTGAAGTCTTTGTTGTGCTTGGCCGGCCGGTTCTGCGCAACCGCTGTACAGAGCAATATGGCAGTCAACAGCGCCAATTCAGCCGCACGAATAAAAGAATGCATAGGCAGTGTACCTTCCTGACGCAACGGTGGGCCGTTGCATCTAGGTTTTGAATTTTCGGGGGGATGTCAGCCTATTAGAGCGGCAGAACAGCCGAAACCCTAGGCTGCAATCTGCCTGCCAAGTGAAACTGGGGCTTAATCCGCTATTTCTACGGCCTTGACACCCATGTTCCTCGGCCCGCTGCCAAAGGCCTATGTGGCTCTTGACGCAGGATTACTTCTTCCCCCAGGGGTATTTAGCCCTGCGCTGGGCCAAAACGTGCTCAAGCTATACTGAAAATTGGTGCATGAAATGGGCATTTTGTGGTTGCGGGTAGCGACCGCTCTATATGGTGTCGGCCTGCTGCACGCCTTGGCGGTCCTGCTCCGCAAGAAATCGGGATTCTTAAAGTATGCGCTCTTTGCCTTCCTGGTAGGAGCCGTACTCCATTTCGTGGCCATTGTAGAACTGGCATTCTCGATTGGTCATCTCCCGGTGGACAATTTTTTCGAATGCGCCACAGTTTCGGCCTTCCTCATAGCCGTACTGTTCCTATACGTGTATTGGCGCTATAACTTCGCCAGCCTCAGCATCTGCATCTTCCCACTGGTTTTTGTCATGACGCAGGTCGGGGCCATGGAAACCCCGATGCTTTCGTGGCCCAGTTCCGGCGTCCGCAATGCCTGGCTGCTGGTGCACGTGTTAATGATTTTGTTGGGCTATGCGGCCCTGCTGCTCACGGCCGTGGCTTCGATTTTCTATCTCATCCAAGAACGCCAGCTCAAGCGGAAGAAGAAAGTGAACCTGCTTTCCCGGCTGCCTCCGCTTGGCACACTCGACAGCCTGGTAACCAACGCGATGAGCTTTGGCTTTGTTTTCATTACCTTAGGAGTAATCGCCGGCAGCACGTGGGCGGCTATCGAATCCGGCACTTCCTGGATCACGCAGCCCCGCATCGCGCTCGCCTTCATCACCTGGGGTTTCTACCTGGCCATGGTGTTCCTACGAGCCACCGCGGGCTGGCGCGGCCGGAAAGCTGCCCTCATGGCTGTGGCCGTGGTGTGCTGCTCCGCTCTAACCTGGGCCGCGCACGTCGGCCTTCGAACTTTGATCTCGCGATGAGATTCTCTATCACCGGAGTCAACCATAAAACCGCTCCGGTGGAAGTACGCGAACGCCTGGCCTTCGATGAACTTTCCCTGCCGGCAGCCCTAGTCGAACTGAAAAGCCGGCCGGGCGTATGCGAGGGAATGATTCTCTCCACGTGCAACCGCGTTGAGGTGGCGCTGACTTGCGATACCCAAAGCATCGCCGTAGATGAGTTTTTGGCCGATACCCGCCACGTGTCGCGCGACTGGGTAACCCCCTATCTTTACCATTTCGAGGACGATCAAGCGATCCGACACCTGTTCCGCGTCGCGGCCAGCCTGGATTCCATGGTCGTCGGCGAGCCTCAAATCCTGGGTCAGCTCAAGGCCGCCTACGCTGTGGCGAAAGAGCACGGCGCTCTCAGCGGCTTTCTGGACGGCCTACTTACCCGCGCGTTTAACGTCGCCAAACGCGTGCGCTCGGAAACCGACATTGGCGAGAACGCGGTTTCCGTCAGCTATGCGGCCGTGGAGCTGGCCAAAGAAATCTTCGGCACGCTCGCGGATAAGAAGGTCCTTATCGTCGGCGCGGGCAAAATGTCGGAACTGGCGGCGCGGCATCTCCGCCGCAGTGGCGCCACGCAGATCTTCGTCACCAATCGCACCCACGAACGGGCGATCGAAATGGCGCAGCTTTTCGAGGGCAAGATCGTCGAGTATACGCGCTTCATGACGTTCCTGCCCGAAGCCGACATCGTCATTACCTCCAGCGGGGCGCCTCACTACATCATCGTGCGGGACGACATGAAAAAAGTGCTGGAGGCCCGCCGCAACAAACCGATGTTCCTGATCGATATTGCAGTCCCGCGCAATATCGAGCCCAGCGTCAACGAGCTGGATAACGTTTTTCTGTACGACATCGACGACCTGCAAAAAGTCGTGGCCAGCAACTTGGCGGGACGCAAGCAGTCGGCTGAAGACGCCGAAGCGATCATCCGCGAGGAAGTGGATCGCATGGTGGCCCGCTTAAAGACGCGCGAGGTGGTGCCGACCATCGTTAGCCTGCAGGAGCAACTCGAAAACCTCCGCTCCACCGAGCTGCTGCGCATGCGCGGCAAGTTCGGCGCGCTCACGCCGGAACAGGAGCAGGCGCTGGAGGCGCTCACCAAGAGCATCATCAATAAGGTCGCGCACGGACCTATTTCCGAACTGCGGCGCCACGCCTCCGAGCCTGACGGCCACCATTTTGTGGCAGCTATCCGAAAGGTGTTCAGGCTCGGCGAATAGCATGCTCACTATAGGCTCCCGCGGTTCGCAACTGGCATTGTGGCAAGCGCGCTGGATTCAGGCGCGCCTCCAAACTTTCGGCGTCGAGTCCCGTATCGAGGTCATTCATACTACCGGGGACAAGATCACCGATGTGGCCTTATCGAAGGTCGGGACTAAGGGCCTGTTCACCAAGGAAATTGAGGAAGCGTTGCTTAACGGCTCCATCGATCTTGCTGTACACAGTCTGAAGGACATGCCGACCGAGCTGCCCGCCGGATTGATCCTGGCTGCGATTCCCGCGCGCGAGGATCCGCGCGACGCTCTGATCGGCGGAAAGCTGGACAACTTGAAACGCGGCGCCCATGTAGGAACGAGCTCCCTGCGCCGCTCCGCGCAGTTACGTGCGATACGGCCGGATCTTGAGATTTCCGACGTTCGGGGCAATCTCGATACGCGCCTGCGCAAGCTGGATGAAGGCCGCTATCATGCCATTCTCCTGGCCTCCGCCGGCTTGCGGCGTTTGGGCTGGGAGAATCGTATTACCGAACTGTTGCATCCCGACGTAATGTGCCCCGCCGTCGGCCAGGGTGCGTTGGCAGTGGAGACCCGCGACGATTCCGGCGAGGCGCGCGCGATCTGCCGCCGTCTGGATCATGCCGAAACTCGCGCCGCCGTGACCGCCGAGCGCGCCGTGTTGGCCGCTCTCGGCGGAGGATGTCAGGTCCCCATCGGCGCGTACGCAACGTTGGAGGGTGCAAGCATCCGAATCCGGTCCATCATTGTTTCTCCCAACGGCGAACAAGTGATCCGAAAAGAAGCGAGCGGGCAGGCAGCCGATGCTGCTTCACTCGGCCGCCGGCTTGGCGACGAACTACTGGCGGCCGGCGGCGCGAAAATCCTGGAATCGGTCTACGGCCCAGAGGCGGATTCTCAGCTCCGCTCATGAGCAAGGTCTACCTGGTTGGTGCCGGGCCCGGCGATCCCGATCTCATCACCTGGAAAGGCCGTAAGCTCCTGGCCATCGCCGACACGGTGCTCTACGACTACCTTGCCAGCGAGCACCTGCTCGATCTGACGCCCAAACACTGCGAGCGCATCTACGTCGGCAAGAAAAAGGCCGTGCACGCGTTTCCACAGGAAGAGATTTGCCAAATGATGATCGAGCGCGCGCGCCGCGGCCTAACCGTGATCCGGCTGAAGGGCGGCGATCCGTTCATCTTCGGGCGCGGCGGCGAGGAAGTGGAAGCGCTGTCTGAGGCCGGCGTCGAGTTCGAGGTGGTCCCCGGCGTGACTTCTCCACTCGGCATAGCCGCCTATAGCGGCGTGCCGCTTACGCATCGCGATCACACGAAGCTGGTGACATTCGTTACTGGCCACGATCTGGGCGCGATCGATTGGAGCCGGGTCGGGCAGTCGGAGACACTGGTCATTTTCATGGGTATCGGCGCGATTCATGAGATCGCGCGCGAGATTATGAAACACGGCCGTTCTGGTTCGACACCGGCCATTGCGGTGCGTTGGGCTACGCGGCCAGACCAGCAGACCGTCACCGGCACATTGGCCACCATCGCCGATCGCATCGACGAAGCTCACATGAAGCCGCCTGCCACGGTCATCATCGGCGAAGTGGCCGGGCTGCATGAAAAGCTCAACTGGTTCGAAAAGCTCCCTTTGTTCGGCCGCAAGATCGTGATTACGCGCGCGGCGGACCAGGCGGAAGAACTATCCGACCGCCTGCGCGCGCTCGGCGCCGACGCCCTTGAGCTTCCCGTCATTTCCATAGAGCCCGCGGACGATCCTGGCCCGCTCGACCGGGCGCTCGATCGCCTTTCAACTTACGATTGGCTGATCTTTACGAGTGTCAACGGCGTTCGCTTTTTTCTCGACCGCCTCGACCGTTCGTCCCACGATCTGCGCTCGCTAAAAGCGCGCATCTGCGCCATCGGCCCGGCCACCAGGCGCGCAATTGAGAATCTGCACTTGAAAGTCGATCTGATGCCTTCGGAGTACGTTGCCGAGAGCCTGGTGCAAGCGTTCGCGAGCGAGAGGTTGGCCGGCAAGCGCGTGCTGCTGCCGCGCGCTGCGGTGGCGCGCGATCTCATACCGGCCGAGCTCAGCAGGCTCGGCGCACAAGTCGATGTCGTCGAGTCTTATCGAAACGTGGTCCCTGCGGGCGCCGCGGGCCGGGCGCGCGAAATCTTCTCCGCCTCGCCGGATTGGGTTACGTTCACCAGCTCGTCCACGGTCAAGAACCTGGTTTCGATCACCGGGCCGGAATCGCTCGAACGTGTTCGCATCGCCTCCATTGGCCCGGTCACTTCGGAGACCGCGCGCTCACTGGGGCTGACTGTCCACGCCGAAGCCAAGCAGTTCACCATCGACGGACTCATCCAAGCGATTCTGGTCGCCGAAAACTAACCCCTCGTCGAGCCAGAACCACCGTTCGCCGGTAACTGTTGGGCCCACAGTGCATTCAGCCTTATGCTGAAGTCAGTCATGGTGGAAGTCGAACACCTCCGCAAACAGTACGGCGATCTTACTGCCGTGCACGACGTGAGCTTCACCGCGCGCGACGGCGAGATTTTCGGCCTGTTGGGACCGAACGGCGCGGGGAAAACCACGACCATCGGTTGCATTTCGACGCTCTTGACGCCGACCTCGGGCTCCATCCGCGTGATGGGTTGCGACGTCATCAAAGACAGCATCCAGGCGCGGCGCAGCATGGGCGTGGTTCCGCAGGAGATCGCGCTTTACGATGATCTTTCCGCCGAGGAAAACTTATCTTATTGGGGCGGCGCCCAGGGATTGCGCGGCGCCCCGCTCAAGGAGCGTATCCGGGAGGTTCTGAATTTAACCGGCCTGTTCGATCGCGCCCGCGAACCGGTGAAACAGTTCAGCGGCGGCATGAAACGCCGCCTCAACTTCGCGTGCGGCATCGTGCACCGGCCCAAGGTGCTGCTATTGGACGAGCCGACCGTCGGCGTCGATCCGCAGAGCCGGGTGCGGCTGCTGGACTTGGTTCGCGAACAGGCGCGCGCCGGGGCCTGCGTGCTCTACACCACACATTACATGGAAGAGGCCGAAACACTGTGCGACCGCTTGGCGATCGTCGACCAGGGGCGCATCTGCGCGCAAGGGACGCTCCAAGAACTCCGCGCCATGCTGGGTGAACGCGACGTACTGCGGTTGAGCGGTACCTTCCATCCCGAGCAGGTGCGCGAGGCGCTGACCCGGATTGAAGGTGTTGAGGTAATCCACGCCGATGAGGCACAATTGGCGCTGGCGATGCCCGACGCTTCGCACCGGCTGCCGCTGATTTTCGCTGCTCTGAACGGCTCCGACCTGCGCGGAACGACACTGACGCAGCCGAGCCTCGAAAGCCTCTTCATCAAGCTGACTGGGTCGGAGCTGAGGGAATAGTGGGGTTCGTGTGGATCAGCGCGCTGAAAGACCTGCGCCGCCTGCGCCGCGAGCCGGTTACGATCCTCGCCTGGCTTGCGATCCCCACGTTCGTAGCAGTGATACTGACGCTGGTATTTGGCCCTCGCGGGAGCGGCCCACACGGAACGCTCCTGATCGTCGATGAAGACCGCGCGCTCGGCGCAACCATGCTGACGAACGCCTTCCATCAGGGTGCGCTGGCTAACATGCTGACTGTCGAACAGGTCACGCAAGCCGAAGGCCGGCGGCGTTTGGACCGGGCCGACGCTTCCGCGCTGATCGTCATTCCAGCCGGGTTCTCGATGTCGTTCGTAACCCGCCAGCCCGTGACTGTGGATCTGATTCGCAACCCCGCGCAACGCGTTTTGCCGGACATTATCGAGGAGTCGCTCGCCATCATGCTGGATCGCGCCGCATCGTTCCAGAGCGCCTCGGGCACTCCTGCAATCCGGCTCGAAGCGAACATCATCGCTGACAAATCCGAACAGCCCGGAGGCTTCGCGGCGATCCTTCTGCCCGGCGCCCTGTTCATGAGCGTATTCTTCATCGCCGGGGCGTTGGCGGCCGATATGTGGCGCGAGCGCACTTCCGGCGCGCTGCGGAGGATTGCAAGCACCCCGGTGCATTTCGGCGCGTTCGTAGCAGGCAAGCTGCTCGCATCTGCTGTGATCTTCGCCGTCGTAGGCGCGTTCGGGCTGATGGCGGCCCAGGTGTTAATGCATTTGCAAATTGCTAGCTACCCAGCGGCGATCCTGTGGATTTCCGTATCGGGCTGCGGCCTGTACCTGTTGATGATGTTGGTGCAGTCGGCTGCTTCCTCCGAACGTGTCGCCAGCATGTTGACGAACTTGGTGACGCTTCCGCTGGTGATGCTGGGCGGCGGCTTCATTCCTTTCGAGTGGATGCCGCGCGGGTTCGCCCGCCTCGGCCAATGGACCCCGAACGGCTGGTGTGTCATGCAGCTCCGGGCTCTCCTGGCAGGTTCACCGCACGTATGGACGTTCGCCGCAGCCATCGCGGCGGTGGCTATCGCCTGGCTGGTAAGCGTTCGCACGGTACGGAGGGCGGCATGCTGAAAGATGTCTTCTTCCTGGTCACTCGCGATTTAGGCCACATGTTGCGGCGGCGCGAGACGCTGCTCTGGACCTTCGTCATGCCGGTGCTGTTCTTCTACTTCATCGGCAGCATCTCGGGAGGCTTCGGACGCGCGGATCAGCCCGACCCAATTCAAGTGGTCCAGCCCGCCGGGGCGGGTTTCCTGGCCGACGAATTGGTCGCTCGGCTACAGCAGCGCGGCTTCCGCATCGTGCAGCAGGACAACTATTTCCGGCAGATCCAGATTCCAGCCGATTTTACCGACGCCATGCTGCAAGGCCGTGCCGCTACCGTGCGGTTCGTGCGGATCGGGTCGGGCCTCAACGCCGACTTTGAAAGGACCCGGCTCGATCGCGCGGTCTTTGGCTTGGCGAGCGATGTAGCGCAACTTCGGAGCAAGGGAATCGTGCCATCGCCGCAGGCATTGGCCTCGCTTGCGGGGCAGCCGCGCCGCATCTCGCTTCGCGTCAGCTCCTCGGGGAAGCGCAAAACGCCGCCGATCGGTTTCGAGCAGGCCGTCCCCGGAATGCTGGTGATGTTTACCATGCTGGTGCTGCTGAACGTCGGCGGCGTCACCATCCTGACCGAGCGGCGACAAGGGATCCTGCGCCGCCTGGCCTCTTCGCCGATGCAGCGCAGCGCCGTGGTGCTGGGAAAATGGGGCGCGCGGCTGTCGTTGGGACTGGTGCAGATCGTTTTTGCCATGATCACCGGAACCGTCTTGTTCAAGGTCCACTGGGGCGAAAATCTGCCGGCCGTGATGCTGGTGCTGGCCGCCTATGCAGGCATGATTGCGGCGTTCGGCCTGCTGCTGGGCAACTTCGCGCGCGTCGAGGGCCAGGTGATCGGCCTGGGAGTCGTTGTCAGCAATGTCCTGGCGGCGCTAGGCGGCTGCTGGTGGCCCATCGAGATCACACCGGCCTGGCCCAGAAGATCGCCCTGGCCTTCCCCACCGGCTGGGCCATGGACGCGCTGCACAAGCTGATGAGCTTCGGGAGCGCACCGGCGGCCGTTCTACCGCATATCGCGGCATTCTTGGCCATCGCTCTCGCCGCCGGGTACCTGCTGTCGCGCACCTTCCGGTTCGAATAAACGCGGCCCAGTGACGAAACAGAACCGTGGTGTCCTGTAGAATGAAGTTGTCACCCTAATGGTTCGTTTTCTCCCGCCGGCTCTTCTGCTGGCAACTATCCTGCCGTTGTTGAGCTGCAAGCACGCCGTCCCTGACAATGTAGCAGCCAGCGTAAACGGCCGCACCATTACCTACGGGGACTTGGACAAACAGTTCCAGGCGCAGTTCATGTCCTCAACCGAGCGTCCCAGCGACGATCAGATGATGATCCAAAAGCTGGAAGTGCTGCGGACGCTGATCGACAACGAGATCATGCTCCAGCGCGCCGAGAAGCTGGGGCTGATGGCCACCGACGCCGACGTCGAATCGAAATTCGCCGAACTGAAAGCGCCCTACACCCAGGAAGAGTTCCAGAAACAGCTAGCCGCGCGCAAGATGTCGGTGGACGACATGAAAGCGCAGCTCAAGCGAGACCTCAGCGTGACCAAGCTGTTCAATAAAGAGATTACGTCGCACATTTCGATTTCCGACAAAGACGTCACCGATTTCTACAACGCCAATAAGAGCAGTTTCAATTTTCCGGAGCCGCAGGTGCACCTGGCGCAGATCCTGGTGACTGCGACGCCGGATCCGAATGTGCGCAACCTGCGGAACGATAAAGCGCAGAATGATGACCAGGCGCGCAAAAAGATCGACATGCTGGCGGCGCGCATGCGTCAGGGTGAGGATTTCGGAATGCTGGCGCAGAATTTCTCGGAAGATCCGCAATCGGCGCCCAATGGAGGCGACCTGGGGTTCGTGCCCGAATCGGCTTTCGAGCGCGCTAATCCCGATATCAAGCGCGCCATCCAGGCCGCCGCGCCCGGGCAGATCACGCCCGTAATTAAGACGCCCGAAGGTTACCGAATTTTCAAAGTCTATTCCAAGGAACCGGCCGGTCAGCGCGAGCTTACCGACCCGCGTGTGCAGCAGAATATCCGCGAGACGCTGCTCAATCGCAAGGACCAATTGCTGCGCGCGGCCTATTATGAAGTTGCCCGGGATGAGGCCAAGGTGGTCAATTTCCTCGCCCAGACGATCGCACAGACCAAAGACAACAAGCAGTAAACGTGCCGGCGCGCCACCCCGCGATGCGCATCGCCAGCTTAGTTGCCGGGCGCTTTCGGTTTCCCGTCCTGCTTCGCTTTCGAGTCGGGTTCTTTGCGAATCTCTTCGAAATATTGCTGGACGTATTGCTGGTAGGCTAACGGAATCTCGTCGCGGTTAATGTCGCCGCCGGCTTCCGCGTGTTTGGCGTCGCGCTGCGTGTATTGCGTTTTCAGTTGCTGTTTGCCGGACGCGACTTCGACCATTACCTCGCCGCTGACGTTGGCGGCACGCTTGCCGATGATCTCGCTGATCTTGCCCATCGCGGCTTGCTGCTCGGCTTCGCGCGCGCTCTTGTCGCCATCCTGGCGGCCGATGCCGCTCTTGCCGTCCTTGGTGGTCTGATCGGAATTGCGCGCGGCGCCTTGGTTTTGGGCGGATTGCTGCGCGCCGTTCTGCGACTGCTGATCGCCCTGCGATTGCGAGTTGGCGTTTTGCTCCGACTGCTGCTCGCCCGGATTACCCTTCTGGTTTTGCTGCTGCGAGCTCTGCTGCTTCTGGGCGGATTGCTGGCCCGCCTGAGAGGACGAACCGCCCTGCTTGCCTTCGGTATTCTTGGGCTGCGTCTTCAGCTTGGCCATGAGATTGGCCAAGGCGTCGCGCATCTTATCGGCGAGGCTGGAATTGTCGCCGGAGTTGCCGGATTTTTCAGAATTCTGCTGCGCGTTGTCCTGCTTGCCGGATTGCGATTCGCCGTCGGGAGAATCCTTGGCCTCGCCCTGCTTGTCGTTGGACGACGCGTTTTGCCCCTTGTCGGGAGAATTGAGCAGATCGTCGCCCTTGGGCGTCTCGTCCTTGCCTTTGGCCTGCGACTTGCCCGAGGAATCCGGCGATGCGTCCGGCTTGCTGGTTTCCGGATCGTCGATGGTCTCCAGTGGAACGTCGGGTTGCGCCTCCGGGTCCTGAGCCTTCGATTCCCACTGCTGCTCGCCCGCGTTCTTCTGAAGGTCGTCTTTCTGGAATGGCGCCGCGCCGCGCTTCTTAGCATCGGCCAGTTGGCGAGGCGAGCTGAGGAAACCTTCGAAGTCAATGTGGATCAGCGAGGCGCGCAGGTCCAGGCTGCGCGTGATCCCATAACGGACGCCGAACATCGAGGCCACCGCGAGCGCCAGCACGGCGTTGGCGTAGAGCGTTCGCGGAGTGATGAAAGGAACGCCCGCGCGGAGGTCGGCGGAACGGGCCAGATCTTCGGCGACGTGGCGTTGGTCGGCGATGAACTCGGGCGCCGCTTGCGCGTCCCCGGAATGCTCGGTGAAGTAGTACGCGGTTGAGAGAGCGTCATGCAGCCCGAGGTGCGCGTCGATGGACTGCGCGACGCGATACCGGGACAGGATCTTGTTACGCCCGCGATAGGCTCCCGCCGCCAGGCTGACCGCGAACAGCAGCACCAGCCAATACCAGTTGAGAATTTGCGTGCCGAGGATCAGCAGCAGAATCGCGCCGCCAAGCACTAACGCGAAAGAGAACGAGGTTTGTTGGATGAGCAGATTGCGAATTTGTCGTGATCGCCCGCGCGCGATTAGCGCCGTGAGTTCGCTCCGCTCAGCCACCAAACTAATTATTACAGAAAAGCGTCAGGAGCGCTCCGGCACGTTGCAACTAGCCCCAAGGAGCTAGTGCTGTGAATCCTAGGACTTGCGGGCGCAGGAGCCGGCTCGGCCCGGCATGTGACTCGGCGTGCTAACTGCCCAGCAGCCGTTCCACGATGACCACGTCGCGCCAGACGCCGTCCAGCTTGCCGTGTTTTTCATACACGCCGACTTCGCGGAATCCGAGTTCGCGGACCAGGCCCCGGCTGGCGGTGTTCTCCGGGAAGATGCGGGAGACCAGCTTCCAAAAACCGGCCGCTTCCGCCGCGTGAATCAGCGCCAAGAGAGCGAAACTTCCGGCGCCGTGACGCCGGAAAAAGCGGGCAACGTAAACCGACGTTTCAGCGATGCCTGCGTAGCACTCGCGCGGGCGGTAAGTGGAGGTGGCGGCAAACGCGACCACTTGGCCGTCCTCCTCCACCACGATAACCGGATGCACGCCATCGAACCAGGCCCGGATATCCGCGGCGGACCGGGCGCGGGTCTCGAACGTCGCGATGCGGTCCTCAATGCCCTCGTTGTAAATGCGAGCGATAACGGCGGCATCGTCGACCGTGGCTGGCCGGGAGGTCATCGCTCGGCCGTCACCGAGGGATTGCAGTGCACGGGGAAATTCACCGATCGCGCGATGTTGCAGAGCTGGTGCGCTTTGTGATGGAGTTCGATGGCATCCGCAATGCGACTTGCGTCGGTGATGGTCATGACGGGCCGCAGAGTTACCTCTGTGAATTGGCCCGTGGGGCCTTGCTGCGCCATTTTACCGAGTGCATCATCGCTGTAGGAAACAACCGTAACGCCCGCGTCGGCGCACAGGTGCAGCAGCCACATCATGTGGCAGGCAGAAACGGCGGCCACTAACAACTCCTCGGGCGTATAGCGCGCATCGTCGTGGAAGCGAGGCACCTCGGTGGTGCCGGGAATAAGCGGCTTGTTCGCAATGGATATTTCGTGCGCCCGGCTATAACCCGCGTACGTCGCGGTCCCCTGCCCCGTATTCCCGGTCCATGTCGTCCGGACGTGGTAGCGATGTTCGAGCGACGGCATCGGCGCTGGTCAGCGGCTCGCGGGTGGGACGATATGGTTCATGCGAGCGTACTCGACTGCCTGGCCGTAGTGATCGAAGCTGTGCCAGCCGATTGTCGATAGCAGCGAAATCCGCGGCGTTTTCCCGCTGCCGAACGGCGACGGCATCATGTCCATCATGTTGGCGTTGGTCAGCGCACCGGCGGCCTTGTGTGCGTAGGCGAACGAGTCTTTCAGATACTTCACGACAGCCTCTTTGCCTTGGATCGACGACGCGCCATTTTCGTTGGTTCCGGTCTCGACCGGACATTTTTCGCCAAGCGCTGCCGAGGAGACTTCGTAAATCACAGTGGCGATGTGAGTCATCTGCTGCGAAAAGGTTCTGACACCTTTGAACTCGCCCTGTGTCGGCGCGAAGCTGTACAGATTGGCGGGCATAGCCTCGGCGAGCGAGCCGATTTCACTTTCCACTTGCCGGACCTGGCCGTCGAAAACTTTGGCGAGGCTCGGCGCGGGAGCATCAGCGGCGAACAAAGCGGCGGAAGCAGCTACAGCAGTGGCTAACAGAAGAAATCGATTCATGAAGTAATTATACGCAGTGAGCACACAGCAACACCGGTTTAGGCGATAGTTGTTGAACCGGCGACGGCGCAATCGCGCAGATGCAGTGCTCACGTCCCCGGCGCGGCGCTTACGTCGGCGCGGCGCTTCAGCCGCGCGCGGACCGCGTGTGATAAATTGACGGCCATGCACTTGATCCGGAGCTTTTGCCGCATTCTGGGGCTGGCGGCGGCCTTTACTCTTGTTACTGCGGTTCTTTACGGCGCCACCGGCGAGGAGGTGTACACCAAGCGCTGCTCGGGTTGCCACGATCAGAATAACCCCCGTATTCCCCCGCGCACCGCGCTCCAGAAAATGCCCGCAGCCCGCATTCTCAAGATCCTGGATTTTGGCGTGATGATGCAGGTGGCGTATCAGATGACGCGCGAAGAGCGCGAATCGGTTGCCAAGTTCCTCGGCACCAACGCGCCCGAGACCACCCTGCCTGCTGAGGCCTTTTGCCGTGATCGCACGGTCTCGATCAACGACAAGTCGAAATTCATCTGGAACGGCTGGAGCCCCAAACCGGATAATACCCGGTTCCAGAGCGCCGACGTCGCGGGGCTGAGCCTCGACCAAGTGAAGAAACTGAAGCTGAAGTGGGCCTTCGGTTACGAGGGCGATGTGAACGCGTTCGCATTTCCGGCGTTTGTCGACGGACAGATGTTCGTAGGCAGCGCGCGCGGCACAATTTATGCGCTGCGCGCCGACAGCGGCTGCGTGCAGTGGACGTACGACGCTAACGGTCCGGTTCGTTCGGCCATGATCGTGACGCCCAACGGCCGCCGCCACACGCTGCTGTTCGGCGACCAGATCGGCTGGTATTACGCGCTCGAGGCCGAAACGGGCAAACCGATCTGGAAGAAGCGTATCGAGGAGCACGACACGGCGCGGCTCACCGGCGCGGGCATGGTGCACGACGGGATCGTTTATGTGCCGGTGGCCTCGTGGGAAGAGACGCGCTCCTCCGGCGCCGATTACCTCTGCTGCACTTTCCGCGGATCATTGGTAGCGCTGCGCATCAAAGACGGCGAGCAGGTTTGGAAGAGCTACATGGTCCCCGAATCGAAGGAACAAGGCCAGACGGCGTCGGGCAAAGCGAAGTGGGGGCCGTCCGGTGCGAGCATCTGGTCGACACCGTTGTACGATTCCAAGAGGAATTTGATTTACGTCACGACGGGCGATAACTTTTCGTTGCCCGCGACTCTGACCAGCGACGCCCTGGTGGCCATTAATCCTGCCGACGGAACAATCGTGTGGTCCTCACAGACTACGCCCAACGATGTTTCGCCTTCCGAGCACGGGCCGGATGTTGACTTCGGCTCGCCGCCGGTTCTCATCAAGACGCCGGAGGGGCGCGAGTTGATCCTGGCCGGTCAAAAGTCCGGGATGGTCTACGCTTTCGATCCCGACAAGAAGGGCGAAGTCGTGTGGAGCACGCGCGTGGGCAAGGGGAGCGCGCAGGGTGGCGTGCAGTGGGGCATGGCCTACGACGGTCAGAATGTCTACGCCGCGGTTTCCGATGCGGCCGGCAAACGCGGACGGGATGCGAACGGGGCACCGGTGCGCATTCTGGATCCGACGGCTGGCGGCGGTTTAACGGCTCTCAAAGTTTCCGATGGCAGTAAGGTCTGGTTCGCTGCGCCGCCGGAATGCGGAACTCGGCCGGGCTGCAGCCCCGCGCAATCGGCGGCACTGACCGCGATTCCGGGAGCGGTCTTCTCCGGCAGCCTGGGCGGCATTTTGCGCGCTTATTCAACCGAAGATGGCAAAGTCTTGTGGGAGACAGATACGGCGCAGGAATTCAAGACCGTCAACGGCGTTCCGGCCAAAGGCGGTGCGATCGACGGGCCAGGGCCGATGGTAATCAAAGGCATGGTATTCGTCAATTCCGGCTATTCGCGCTTCGGCGGCCTGCCGGGCAATGTCCTGCTGGCGTTCGCGCCGGAGAAATAGCTCACCCGTTCCAGAGCGTTCGCTGGACCTCGGCGAAGTTCGGATTATCTCGCCTTGCTGCGGATGGCGGCCTTCGCGGATCGCCGGCCGGGCTGCGATATCAACATCGCGGACCGCGGTACGGCTTAGCGCGAAAACGATGTTGGCGGCGAGTGAACATCGTCCGCTCCCGCTATGGATGCGTCGTTCAGATCGACAGTGAAAAAGTCGGCTGCGCGCCCAATCTCGAGTTCTCCGCCGGGTGCGCCGAGGCTGGCCGCGCCAGTCTCGGTCAGGCAAACGAGCAGACGCGCTGCCAGCCGGTCTCGATCCAGAAGGACTCGCTCCAGCCGCTGCAGCCGAAGATGATACTCCAGCTCGCGCGCGTCCTCCAGCAGGTCGATTTGCATGTGGTCGATTTGCATGTTGCTGTCGGACCCGAGCGCCCTGCTCGCGCCGGATACGAGCAGGCGATCGGCGGGGCAGATTCCATCCCCGAGGTTTCGTTCCGTGCTTGGACAGGCGCAAACCACAGAAGGCGCGGCGCCAAGCTGCCCGATCTCCTCCTCACTGATGTGAATGGCGTGCACCGCAGTGAAGCGATCGTCCAGCACACGGTATTTGTGGAGCAGCGCCACGGGGCGCACTCCGTACTCGGCCAGGCAGGCTTCGACTTCGTCGGGCTGCTCCGCGACATGCATGTGTATAGGGAATCGCGGGACGCGGGCGAATTCGACGATTTGTAGCAGGTAGTCGAGCGGAACCGCCCGGATGCTACGCTGTCGCGACGCCAACCCACGACCCGCCGCCGCTGCACTGGCGGGCGAGCGCCTCCGTCTCAGTCATGAAATGCTCGGCGCGGGCGGTGATGAACCGGGCTTGAGCGGGATCCGCGGGCTGGTTCCAACCGGCGCGAGTGTAGGCGGCGCGGAGTAACGCGATTCGCAAGCCGGTGTCTTCGGCCGCTCGGATCGTTTGCATCGCGAGCGCATTCCGATCGGGATACCCGTCGCCGCCCGGGTCGCGATGCAGATAATAAAATTCGCCGACGCTGGTGATGCCGCCGAACAGCATCTCCAGGAACGCCATGCGCGCGACGTGGTACAGCGCTTCGGGCGAGAGCTTATTTGCCACCTGGTACATCGCTTCGCGCCAAGTCCAGAATGTATCGTAACCGTTGCCGCCGCGGCGCTCGGTCCGGCCGCGGATGGCGCGCTGGAACGCGTGCGAATGGGTGTTGACCAGACCGGGCAACATCGCTCGTCCCGCCAGACGTTCAGCGCGCGCGAGATCAGCGGCGTCGCTGGAAAGACCGGTGATCTGGCCGCTGGAATTAACGAAAACCGCCACGCCGGATTGGAACTCGCCTTGGCGCCAGAGGTAATCCGGCAGCCAACCGGTCACGGTTTTTCCTCAGGAACGTTGGACAACGTGCAGGAGATTCCCGCAGCGCGGTAGGATTCGAGCAATGCGCCCGCGGCCGGGCCGTAGACGGGCGGGGCCACGCGGTTGAACCGCTCCGACTCGAGCGATCCCCAAAAACGCTCGCGAACGATGGGACTGTTGAAGACCCCCCCGAGGTACGAAACGCGCACGTTCTGATCGGGCAAGAAGATCTGCGCGCGAACGGCGGTAGCGAGATCGGCGAGGACCTGGCCGGCTTGAGCGAGAATCTTCCGAGCAACGGGGTCGCGCTCGATCGCCGCCTGGTCCACCAGCTTCGCGAGAGCGGCGATACGCGGGCGCGGAAACTCCGGGGTGTAGAAGCGATGCAGCAGGTCGTTGGCGTCGCGCGCGCCCGTGGCATCAAGCAGAACGGCACGAAGCGAGGTGGCCCCGCCCCAGCCTTCCTCAAGACGCAAGGCCGCACGCAAGGCTTGCCGCACGATGTCGAAACCGCCGCCTTCGTCGCCGAACAGGTAACCCCATCCGCCCGCGCGACCGGTTCGCCCGGCGGCATTGCGGCCATAACCGATGGATCCGGTTCCGGCAATCACGATAATGCCGGGCTCGCCCGCGGTAGCGCCGGAGAGCGCGATGTGGGCGTCGTGCGTGACTTGAAGATGCCCGGCGTTGAGGATCTCTCGAACGAGTTGCTCTTTATCTGCGGTGCCGCCGCTGAATCCTAAACACGCCGAGGCGAATTGAGGCGGCGCATCCAGGCCGGCGCTCTGGGATGCGGCCGCGATGCAGTCCGTCAATGCCGACACAAACTTGTCCCGGCCTTCTCCGGCTGCAGCGTGATTACAAGCGCCGGCGCGGCCGATGCCGAGCACCTTTCCGGATTCGTTTGCGATTAGCGCGACTGTGCTCGATTGGCCACCGTCGACGCCCAGAAAATAGTTCGTCACGGCTGAACGGACGCTACCAGAGATAGCCGGCCCCAGGGCCGGTGCGTGGAGACGCGGGCGCGCTCCAGCCCGGCGCGGCGAGCGAGGGCCAGCAATTCACGTTTTTTGAAGGCGGCTTGCACCGAGAGCAGACCGTCGGAAACAAACATTTTATGCCAACCGAACAACCATTGCGTCGCGGGCAGGAACCGGAACGCGAGCGGCCCGCGCTCCAAATCGATGGCCAGCACGGCCCGGCGGGCCAGACGTTTGAAATCGCCGAGCAGCGCCACGACCTGCTCGTCGGTGAAATGATGCAAGAACAACGAACAGAAGACAAAATCGAAGCTGGCGGCGCGAAACGGCAATTGAAAAGCATCGCCGACGATTTTCGGCTGCGGTGCCGCCGCCAGATGGAAACCCTGCCGGTCGAACGAAACCACCGTCGCGTGAGGGTATCGCCCGCGCAGCATCGCGCCGGTATCGCCGGAAGCCGCGCCGACGTCGAGCAGCGTAAATGGTTCGCGACGCGACGCCAGCGGACCGATGATCTTCCGCAGAATGCGATAGCCGCCGAAGTAGCGGTTCACGCGCGCCAGATCCTTCAGAACCTCGGTTGCATCCGCGGGACCGGCGTTGTCCAGCAGCTCCGGAACGATTACGCGCTGTTCGGCGATCACATTCTCATGATAAGATGCGGCCAAACCTGTTATGGATTTCGTCGCCGGCAATCTGGGTTGGATCGAGGCCATTTGTGGGCCGATGTTTTCTGGCAAAAGCGAGGAGTTGATGCGCCGGCTGCGCCGCGCCATGATCGCGCGCAAACGGGTGCAGGTGTTCAAGCCCATCCTGGACGACCGGTATTCGATTGATGAAATCGTGTCGCACGCGGACCGGCGGATGCCGTCCGAGGCGGTCGAACGGTCTAACGAAATCCTGGCGCGGCTCGACTGGCGCACCGAGGTGGTGGGCATCGACGAAGCCAACTTCTTCGGGCAGGATCTGGTCGGCGTCGCTACCCAGCTGGCCGACAGCGGCAAGCAGGTGATCGTAGCGGGGTTGGATACCGACTACATGGGGCGGCCGTTTCCACCCATGCCGGACCTGCTGACGCTGGCAGAATCGATCACCAAGACGTTAGCGATTTGCATGCGCTGCGGCAATCCGGCCAAACATACCCAGCGGCTGGTGGAATCGAGCGAGCTGATCGTGGTGGGCGCGGAGGGGTCATACGAGGCGCGCTGCCGCCGTTGCTTCGAGCCCGGAACCCCTAAGCAGGAGTATCTCGACTTCGCGCGGCCGCGCGCGACGGCGGCAGAAAAGTGAAACCAAAGGATGCCACTCAGCCCTCTAAACTGTTAGATTAAAATTACCCATCAGTTGCGAGGCAATTTCGAATGTCAATTTTCCCGAACCCCAGCCCGATTCCGCCGGAGCAGCCGACGAGTTCGTCCGGCGCGGCCCCCTCACCTGCGCCGCAACCGCCGCAGGCCGCCTACGGACCGCCGACCATGCAATACCCGCCACCGCCACCCTACTATGCGCCGCCGGAACCGAAGAGCGGTTCGCCCCTGAAGACCGGGTTGGTGATCGCTGCCATTGCTCTGCTGGCCGGAGCAAACGTGTACTTGTACACCCAGCTCAACCAAGTGAAGCAGGACATGGCCAAGAACGCGGACGCGACGCAAGCGCGGCTGGACAAGCTGGATGAGGCATCGTCGCTGACCGCGCGAGCCAATCAAAAGCGGGTTGAGGAGCTGAAAGATCAACTGGAGCGCGCCCGCCGGCAAGCCGCGCTGGCGGCCGGCGATGCCAAGGATGCCGCGATGAAGAAGGTCGAGGAGACGCGGCAGCAGCTCGAAGCGGCGCAGCAGCAGGCCCAACAACAGCTCAAGTCCGACATCAACAAAGTTCAGGAACAGACTGATACGGCGAACACTAAGATCTCTCAGGTCGGTACCGATTTGACTTCGGTGAAAGGCGATGTCGCCTCCACGCGGTCGCAGTTAGAAAAGACCGTGGCCGATCTGAAGCGCGCGACCGGCGAAATCGATGGTCATAGCGTTTTGATCGCCACGAATGAAAAAGAGCTCGCAGCTTTAAAGGCGCTGGGCGAGCGGAACTTCATCGAGTTCACCATCCATAAACAGAAGCAGTACCAAAAAGTAGGAGACATTTCGATCCTCCTGAAGAACGCGGACCCAAAGAAGAACCGCTATACCATCCAGCTCATTGCTGATGACAAGACCACGGAGAAGAAGGATCGGAACATTAACGAGCCGGTTCAATTCCTGACGGCTAAGGCCAAGCAGCCTTACGAGTTGGTGGTCAACGACGTGAAGAAGGACACCATCGTCGGCTATTTGTCTGTTCCCAAGGTCCAGAACGTCCGCAACTAGGCGGGCGCGCCAGTTACCATTGAGATTTCGTGGATCGGGCGCAGAGGGCCGGGCTGGCGCCGTGTCTCAATGCCCGGCCGGAGCCGCCACTTCCGCCTGAACACCATCCAGCATCATGGCCGTATGAGGACGGGCGTGTTCGGTGCGTACATAGGCAAGCGCCGCAACCCGGCCGAGCGCTGGCGAGTACGCAGCGGAGGTGATCTCGGCCACATTGGCTTCGCCGATGTGAAGCTTGGCGCCAGGTTCGGGCGGCGTTTGCGTATCCAGGAGCAACGGCATGAGCACGCGGTGAATCTGGCCGCGCGAACGGACGCGCTCCACG
>DATGMH010000066.1:0-142810 GCA_035293725.1 Bryobacteraceae bacterium | reverse complement strand
CAGGCAACGAGTACGGGGCTGTCACTGGCCGGCCGCGCCGCTGCGGCTGGTTCGATATCCCGGTACTGCGCTACACGGCTATGATTAATGGCTTCAGCAGCCTGGTTATTACGAAACTGGACGTGCTCGATCAGTTCGATGAGATTCAGGTCTGCACCGAATATCGAGGCGTCAAAACCCTGCCTGCGACCTACCGCGCATTGGAGAAGGTTGAGCCGGTCTACGAAACTCTGCCGGGCTGGAAATCGGAAACTCGCGGCCTAAGCCGCGAGCAGGACCTCCCCGCTAAAGCGCGAGAATACTTGCGATTTTTGACCGAGCGTACCGGAGTCGAGATCGGGTGTATTTCGACTGGGCCGGAGCGCGATGAGACCATTCTGATCAAGGGCTCTCGGCTCGCGCAGTTGATCTAGTCTGCGTATACTCGCGGCCCTAGTTCCGCGTCACTACCAGCGATCGCCAGCTTGTGTTTCCCGCCGCATCGCTCGCGCGAATGACGATGGTGGTCGTACCTACATAAAGCGGAATCGGCGGCGTGGACCAGTTGGTTGTGCCTGCAGCCGTTCCCGACGCGCCCGTCGAAGCGGTCCAGGTGACCTTCGTCACTCCCGTATTGTCGCTCGCGGTTCCGCTCACAATAACCGACCCTGCTGATGTGGACCAAGTTGAAGTTGCCGGAGATAGAATCGTCAGCGACGGAGCCGTGCTATCCGGAGTGCCCGGCGCCGGGGCAGGAGCAGGAGGCGGCGCCGGAGAAGGTGTGGCCGGCTGGTCGCGAGTTACGGTAACCGTTTGCACCACTTGATTCTGCAGTGAATCGCGCGCGGTGACCGTTATAATATTGACCCCCTCGTTCAATGGGATGGCCGAGCTCGTCCAGTTGGGCGACGCCTGCGTGGCGCCGGAAAATCCCTGATTGCTGATCCAACTGAGGCTTACCGCACCAGTTCCTCCCGAAAACGACCCGCTGAGCGTAATCGAGGATGCGGTCGTCGAATTGGGCGGTGTTTGTATCACCAGAATCAGAGGATTTTGCGGACTGGCCGGCGGCGCTGGCGTAGCTGGTGCCGCCGGATTGCCCGCTTGCAATTCGTCTCGGGCTGCATACAGTTCGCGGATGGCTGCAATATCGTCCGGCTGAAGAGCGGTTTGCATGCGGTAATACGGATACATGACCGCCTCGGGATTATCCGAATGCCCGAGTCCCAGCGCATGTCCTGCCTCGTGCAGCGCAATGCTAAAAACATCCACGTCCGCGCCGATCTTCCAGCTCTCATCATTGTCGAAATGCATGTCACCAGCGATCGGCTCAGGGTTCGTAGGAACTGGATAAAAGGTGTGCGCCAACACCCCATGCGGACCATCGAATGGATATCTGTCGCCGTGCTCCCCGCTGGCAAAGAGAATGGCCAGCGTCCGTGGGCCGGCGGAATTGTTGGTCAGCGTGAAGCTCAGCTGGACGTATTTGGCCCATTCAGCTAGCGCGCGCGAGATTTCCGCCTTGCTCGCATCCACAGACAGTTTGTCGGTGACCTTCCCGAAAGAATACATCAGGTCCGCCGAACCTTTGCCTGGTCCGTCCCAACCGTCGTCAACGGCAGCGACAGATTGGCCTACGGCTCCCAGATTCGTCAGGGCGCCCGCGCAGCCATTCACGAAAGTGCCGGCAGTCAGTTCCGCGGAAGCGGGAAAAATATAACTAATTTCGTCCCACGCGGCCAGTGCGGCGATCTGGCCGGAGTCTCCCCAGACCAGCAGATGGTTCGGAATGAGATCCGGGTTTTCTTGGATCGCCAATCCTAGATTCGTGGCGATCTGACGCACTTCGTTCGCGTCAACATCGGTATAAAATTCCACCACTGCCGCGCTCCGCTCTCCGGAGTGGAGTTGAGCCCTCAGAACTGGGCTCACTTTGTCTTGGGGAGCAATCTGTCCCACCCATTGCGCGTCTAGGCCGTCCCATTCCGTTCCTTGCGCAGCGACGACGGACAGCGCGTAATCAGGAACGTATCCGAGTACCCGCACCCCGCGCCGGCCCAGTTCGCTCATTTGACCCAGCGTCGGAGCGCCGCGAAACTGGATTACCCAGTGCGATCGGCCAGGCGTCCGCGAATTTTGGGGCGCGTCCGCCCGCGCTCCGCCCGCCCGAGTTGGCCGGGTTTTCAATCGCAGCGCCGGCTGAGCGTCCAACGTGAGCGCAGCCGCCAGCAGCGTGAGCAAACCAGCCAACTTCTTCACACCCGCTCCATCGGAGGACTCCTGAGAATTTTCTATTGGCCCGGCGCACTACTCCATCCAGGAGTACCCGTGCGTATCCGTTTCGTCCTTCCCTTCCTTTTGGCTTCGTTTTCTCAGGTTTGTGCTGCCGATGCGCCCGCTGCATATGTAATTCAAACCATTGCAGGTAACGACTCCAACGGCGATGGAGGACCAGCCCTGAGCGCGCTCTTTAGCCAAGCCGAAGGCATCGCTGTGGACAAGCTCGGAGACATCTACGTTGCCGACGCAGCCGACAATCGTGTACGCAAAATAAGTCCTGACGGAGCCATTCAGACCATCGCCGGAACCGGCGCGGCAGGGTTCTCCGGCGACGGCGGCCCGGCGGCTGCGGCGCTGCTCAATCAACCCTACGGACTCGCTTTGGATCTATTGGGGAATCTTTATGTTGCGGATCTGGGCAATGCGCGGGTACGGAAAATTTCGCCCGACGGCACTATCCATACTGTGGCGGGCGGAGGCCAGACCGTCCCAGGGGGAAACGTTTCGGCTCCCGCCTTGAGTGTCGAGCTGTTGGAACCGCGCAATATCGCAGCCGGCGCCGACGGCTCATTCTATATCTCGGATTTCGCGGCTAACACCGTGTACAGGGTGTCGCCCACAGGCATCCTCTCGACGCTGGCGGGAAATGGCAACGCTGGATTCAGCGGCGACGGATCGACGGCCATGCTGGCACAACTACGGGCGCCGGCCGGGCTGGCCACTGACGCCGCTGGAAACGTCTATATCGCCGACAGCGGAAACAACCGCGTCCGTGAAGTTTCACATGGTGTCATCAGCACGGTTTTCTCGGTCGCCGCGCCGACCGGTGTCGCGATCAACGACGCCGGGACGCTGTACATTGCATCGCCCATTTATTTCGGGACCCAGTTCAAAGGCATCGCCGGATTAACGCCCTGTAGGGACGTCGCTCTGGACGCGTCCGGAAACGCGTACGTCACTGAGGACCAGTTCGTTCGCAAACTGGCGCCATCGGGCGCAATTTCACTCGTGGCCGGCAGCGGCGCTTCGCGCTATTTCGGCGGCGACGACGGCCCGGGAATCGATGCGCGGCTGCATACGCCGGCCAGCGTAGCCGTCGATGGCGGCACGCTGTATATCGCGGACTCCGCCAATCATCGGATTCGCAAAATCTCGCCAGCCGGAAATATCACCACGCTGGCAGGTACAGGAGGTGCTGGGTCGAACGGAGACAACGGCCCTGCGGCCGCGGCGCAACTAAAAGGCCCCTCAGGCGTTGCGGTCGATTCCATGCACAACGTGTACGTAGCCGACACCGGAAACAACGCGATCCGAAAGATCACTCCCGGTGGCATCATCTCCACCGTTGCGAATCAACTGAACGCTCCGTCCTACGTCGCGCTGGGATCGGACCAGTCGTTGTATGTTGCCGATACGGGCAACAACCGCGTGGTCCGCATTTCTCCGTCTGGCGACATGAGAACCGTGGCACTGACACTGGCGCCTGCGGCCGTCATGGTGGACCCAGAGGGCGATGTATTCATAAGTGGACCAGGTAAGGTCGTCAAGCTAAGCGCGGCTGGAGCGCTCACGGTTGTGGCGGACGCCTTAAACACGCCGCGGGGGCTCGCGCTGGCGGCAACGGGTGACTTGCTGATCGCCGAAACCGGTGCGAACCTCATCCGCCGTGTCTCCGTCTCAGGTGCCCTTACCGTTGCCGCTGGAACGGGAGTTGCCGGATTTTCAGGCGACGGAGGGCTGGCCACCGCCGCCAAGTTGAATGCTCCCCAGGATCTTGCGATCGACGCGAACGGAACGGTCTGGATCGCTGATTCCGGCAATAATCGCGTGCGCAACCTTACCGGCGTTACAGCACCGGCGACCTCCAGCAGCGGCATGAGCATGGTGAATGCCGCTTCCATGGTTCCCGGAGCCGTCGCGCCAGGAGAGATCGTGACCATCTTCGGCTCCGGATTTCAGCCGAGTCAGACTCAGGTGCTATTCGATGGCGCAGCTGCCGCGGTTATCTATACGGGCTTGAACCAGGTCAATGCTCTTGCACCTTTACAACTCAGCGCAGCTTCAACCACCGAGATCAGTATCGTGGTGAATGGGCTGAAGATCGCCGACTGGATTGCCCCGGTGGCGGCAGCGGCGCCCGGGATCTTTACGGCTGGGAACGGGACCGGCCAAGCGGCTGCGAACAACGAAGATGGCACACTCAACTCGCCAACCAATCCGGCCCGGCGCGGTTCCATCATTTCGCTGTATGCCACCGGCCAGGGCACGAGCTCCAATGGAGTCACTCTGACCATCGGCAACTACCCCGCGCAATTGATGTATGCCGGTCCGGCGCCGGGTTTGCCAGGGTTAATGCAGATCAATGCGCAGATTCCTGGAGGGTTCCTCGCCCCAGGCGTCCAATCCGTTGTCCTATCCGCCGGCGGCACATCCAGTCAGAGCGGTGTGACGATCGCCGTCCAGTGATGCTGGACGAATCGCGCCGGCTTTCATGACGCACACCTGCTCGGGCGAGCCCGGCTATCCAGATGGCAGCTCTGGACTCGCCTGGAGACGGGTTGGGAATCGGTCATGTGCCCGGCGCTGACTCCGAGCGCCTGTCCGGGCCGCGCACAAGCAGTCCCAGAAGCGGACACACCGTGCGCTTGTGTCCCGGATTTCCAATGGCATTGCCCTTTATTTTTCAGTAGCATGAATATTGGCCAACTAGTTGCCAATCTGTAGCGGGAGATTTTTATGGATGTTCCTCGCGGTAAAGAGGTCGCGCGCCGCAAGCTGATTCGCCGTATTATCGTGATCGTACTTATCGTGGGGGCGATCCCGCTCATCACTTGGGGGCTGTCGCGCCTCAAACCTGCCGCCCCGTCGGTGGACCGCGCCACCGTGTGGATCGATACGGTGAAGCGGGGCCCGATGGTCCGCGAGGTCCGTGGGTTGGGCACCTTGGTGGTCGAGGATTTTATCTGGATTCCGGCCACTTTCGATTCGCGAGTCGAAAAAATCAATTTCCTTCCCGGCGCAAAGGTCCATCCCAATGAAGTAATCATGGTCCTCAGCAATCCGCAAATGGATCTGGATGCGACCAACGCCGAATGGCAGATTAAACAGGCCGAGGCCAATTACGACAACTTGAAGGTACAGCTCGAGACGCAGCAGCTCGCGCAGCGAGCTACCACCGAGCAAGTAAAGTCGGATATGGAACAAGCCGAGCTGCAAGCCGATCGCGACCAACAGCTAACTAAGCTCGGTTTGAAATCGGAAATCGACGCCAAGCTTTCAGCGGCGAAATATCAGGAATTAAAGGGACGCTACGGCTTATCCAAGGAACAACTGGATATCAGCAACCAATCTATCAAGGCGCAACTCGACGCCCTCAAAGTTCAAATCCAGCAATTACAGGCTACGTACAAGTTGAAAAAAGAGCAAGTAGAGCAGCTGACGATTCGCTCGCCCGCCGAAGGCGTGCTGACGCAGCTAGGCACGTCCGCCACGCCGCTTGAAGTTGGCATGCGCGTGGCCCCGGGCGCGATTCTGGCTAAGATCGCCCAGCCGAACCGGCTCAAGGCCACTCTGAAGATTCCCGAAACGCAGGTCAAAGACGTGGCGCTCGGTCAGTTGGCATCCATCGATACCCGCAACGGCATTATTCCCGGACACGTCTCGCGTATCGATCCGGCGGCCGTAAATGGAACCGTTGACGTGGACGTAAAGCTGGAAGGCGAGGCGCCCGGTATGCGCCCAGACCTGAGCGTCGACGGCACCGTTACGATCGAGAAGCTTGCCGATGTGGTCTTCGTCGGACGGCCCGTCATCGGCCAGCCGGATGCCAAAATCTCGTTATTCAAACTGGACCCGGATGGAAAGGAAGCGCAGCGCGTGCCAGTGAAGCTCGGGCGCAGTTCGGTGAATACGATCGAAGTGAAAGAAGGCCTGAACGTCGGCGACCAGGTGATCCTGTCGGATATGTCCGCGCAGGATGCGTATAATCGCATCCGCTTGAATTGATCGAAACGGGGATGCTCGGATGGCAACAGATTCGGATACTTTGATCCATTTGGATGGCGTGACGAAAGTTTTCGTCACCGATGAAGTGGAGACCCACGCGTTGGCTGGGATCCACCTGAATTTAAAGCGGGGCGAATACCTCTCGATTGCCGGGCCGTCGGGTTGCGGCAAATCTACCCTGCTCGCGATTCTGGGTCTGCTTGACTCGCCCACCGATGGAACCTACGTCCTGAACGGCAAGCCCGTGCAGAATTTGAAGCTATCGGAGCGCGCGCGTATTCGCAACCGCGAAATCGGCTTCATTTTTCAGGCCTTTAACCTGATCGGAGATTTGACCGTATACGAAAATGTTGAGCTGCCGCTGACGTATCGCGGCATGCCCTCGGCGGAACGGAAGAAACGCGTGCACGATGCGCTGGAGCGCGTCGGCATGTCGCACCGCATTAAGCACTATCCCTCGCAGCTCTCGGGCGGTCAACAGCAGCGCGTGGCCGTCGCGCGGGCGCTGGGCGGCGACCCCTCGATTCTGCTGGCCGACGAGCCGACCGGAAACCTGGACTCGACAAACGGCGAGGCTGTCATGGATTTGCTCCGCGAGTTGCATCGCGGTGGCGCGACCATCTGCATGGTAACCCACGATCCGCGGTACGCCCGATATGCCGATCGCACTATCCGGCTCTTCGACGGACGGATCGTGGAGGAAAGCGTAGGAGTGGCGTAATGTTTGGCCGCAATGTAGATTTTTTTGCCGTATTCGCGATTGGTTTGGGATTACTGGCCGTGTCGCACGTTCGCGCGCTCAATTTCCCGGCGGATTCCTTCCGGATTGAGAATATCAGCACGAACCTTCAGGCTTGCCCGCAAGCCATGCATGCGCTCTCCAGAATCGCGTCGCAGCTGAACCGGTAAAAAACGGATCCGCCTGTTCGCAAGCTAAAACTTGGCCGGTTCTAAGACAATAGAAATACCCCTATGACCCCGATGATCGTTCTGCGGAACGTGGAGAAATACTTTGAACACGGACCGACCAAAACGTTTGTTCTGCGGCGCATCAACTTGGAAGTAAAAGAAGGCGAGTTCGTCTCGATCATGGGGCCGTCGGGCGCCGGCAAATCCACCATGCTGCACCTGCTCGGCATGCACGACAGCGCCTGGAGCGGCGAGTATCATCTGTACGAACATGCGATCCACAAACTCCCGAAAAAAGATCGGATGGAGCTATACAAGAAATATTTCGGCTTCGTATTCCAGAGCTATCATCTGCTGGATTCTTTGACAGTGTATGAAAATCTCGAGATTCCACTGTCGTACCGGAATATGAAAAAGTCCGAGCGCGACAGCATCGTGTGCGACGTGCTGGATCGTTTTCAGATCGTCGGCAAAAAGGACCTGTATCCGAACCAGCTCTCTGGCGGGCAACAGCAACTCGTCGGTATTGCCCGCGCGATCGTCGCCAGCCCGAAGATCATCCTCGCCGATGAGCCCACTGGTAATCTGCATTCGAGCCAAGGCAAAGAGATTATGGAGCTTTTCAAGAAGCTCAACGAGGCAGGCACCACAATTATCCAGGTCACCCACAACGAAAGAAACGCCGAATACGGAAACCGCGTTGTGCACATTGTGGACGGCTGGATAACCGGCTAGGCTCGCAACGGGCTGCCGGCGCACAGCAAATGCCGCCTGCGCTCTGCTGGGATTACCAGCAGGCGCGCGTGAGGCCGGCTTGTTCGGTCCGACGTCGGTTCGGAGAGGCGGAGCGCCAGCGATCGCGGTTTATTTGCCGGCTTGTGCGCAGGACTTGACGAGGTAGTCGATTTGTAAGTAAGCGCCGACCGGTGGCAGGAACAATTCCTTCCTCCGGAGATCCAGGCCAGCGGGCTCGTCAACGGGATACAGCACAGGTTTTCCGTTTTCGCACTTGACTTGTGTGCCCCAGTGTTGCAATTTTCCTAGATCCATTTGCACGCGGTCATATAGATAGGCATAGTCGGTCATGGGCGCATTGCCGTTCTTGGCGGCCTTTTCCAGGGCAGGAAGGAGCCGCTGTCGGATCTCGGGAGTCTCATGTTGGACCAGCAGCCAGAAGTTGTGTGCTGCATCCTTGCCGGCAAGGGAGTTGGTCACCCAACCGTAGCGATCGAAGATCCGGAGCACCTCGAGGCGATTTCTCGCGTCAACGGCCTTCATCTGCGCTGGATCGAACGCGAAGCGCGCTTTTTGATCCTCCGCAACCATGGCCCGCAATTGTTCGCGCAAGGCACGGATTTCTTGCGGTAGTCTGGTTCGGCCAAGTGAGTGGCGAGAACGATTTTTTCGCCACCAGCGGCGCGCTCAAGATGCCAAGCACGCATGCCCTGTGTCACCAGCGAGGCCCGGTTGGGACCCTCGATGCCTAGGACATAGCGATCGCGATCGATGGTCAGTTCGAGTTGCTTTCCACGCAACGCTGATTTCTGAATCGGCAGAGTCACCTGGTCCGCACCGATCTCGGTGACATCCCCGTCTGGGCTGAATGTCAACTGTGCCGGTCTCGTCAACGCGCCGCTAATACCTGCCTTTTCTGCGCTTAGCCTAAGTGTGAATATCGCTTGGCCGTTAAACTGAAAGACCCACGTACCAGCGAAATCCGAGGATCGCTGCGCTACACATAGCCAGGCCGTACTCAAAAGCAGAATCGCAGGACGGCGGCAGCCGATATTCATGCCGGGCGATTATAGTAGCACGCCAAAAGAACAGACATCGCGGCGCCAACGTGCGAAACCGCGTCGTGCATTTAGGATGGTTGTATTACGAGTGCACGCGGTTTTCGCGGCTGGCGCGAACCGGGTCAGAAGAGCATGGCATCTGACGTCGTTTGGCGCGGCGTGTCATACTAGATATGCCTCAACGCGCGAAAAGTGCCGCCTCAAACAGTGCGGGGCATTTCTCCTCTTTCAGGCAGAAGGAGCCCGCACATGCCAGCAACGCAGCCATTCCTTTTAGATGAAACGAGAGCCGAACTTGACTAAACCTGCGACTATCGCGGCCGACACCCGCGAACTCATCATTCAACTCAGCCGTGGCAACGCCGATCCAGCCCACGCCTTGGCGCGGCGCGTTCAAGCGGATCTGAACGTGATTTTAAGCTCCGATTTGGATCCGGCCAGCACTGTGAGGCAGCAGGCGCGCCAAACCATGTTTGCCATTGAGGACCTGCTGGTGCTGGTCGATAAAAGCGATTTTCGTGGAGCTTGTGAGGCTGCTCGCGACGCCGCGAAGGAGTGGCGGAAAATCGCGCAAGCGCAAGAGTAGCAATCCGCCCGGCTCTCATCACCGGAGGAGCGCCCGCCGGCGGCCAGACTTGACGGCCCTTGCATCCGATCTGGTGATCGGCAGGCGCAAGGTTCAAGCTGATTTTGCTTGGGAATCACCTCGAAATCCTAGGAAGGGGCGATGGACAAACGCTCAAAAAATCAACACGTAGCGCCGGTAATTACCTTGACAAAGCAGTGAAATTAAAGCATAATTATGGATGCCTGAGCAATCCTGCCCACTCGCAGATCATCTGAACTAAGTCAGTTGAACTGATTCCGTATTCTTAGCAACCGCTGACAACCTGGAGGTTGCTGTGTTTGATTCCGTTCAAAGGGCCACGGGCCGTGAGTACACCAGGACCGTAGCGTGGCTCGCCATCGCTCTCATCTTCATTCCTGCAGCATTCCTCGCCGTTCGACCCGGGTATATCTCGTTGTCCTTGGCATTCGTGGGCATGGCGATCTCCGTAGCAATGGCCTGGGTCAGCTGGAAAAAATCGCGGCTGACCATATCCTCCATCGCGCCGCAGAAAGCGGCCGCGAAGTGAGAACTTCTCCGGTACTCATAGCTGTGTTGCTCTGCGCTCCATGGAACTCGCTGCTTCGTGCAGCGGATTTCTCCATCTACCGCAGTTTCCAGTTAGGCATGGGTCTTACGGATGCGGCCAAGCGAGCCGACAGAAAGAGCGCCGACGCCGTAACCGTATACCAGCGGCCGGCCCTGATTCAAGAGATGAATTGGGCCCCAGCCTACTCGGGACTGTCAGGCACGGCAAAACAAGATCCCGTGGAGAAGTGCCTGCTGCGCTTTTTTAATGGGCGGCTTTTTCAAATCGTCGTTACCTATGATCACTACAAAATCGAAGGGATGACCGCCGAAGACTTGATACAAGCCATCTCCACTGTCTATGGAACGCCGGCTCGACCCTCGGTGGAGATTCCCTTTCATTCGCTCTATGGTGAGACGGCGCCCGTCCTGGCGCGCTGGGAGGATTCGCAATATTCATACAATCTTGTGCCGTCGCGCGAGGAGGCTAGCTTCGCGTTAGTTCTCTGGTCGAAAGAGCTGGACACCTTGGCGCAGACGGCCATGGCGGAAGCCGCTCGGCTAGATGTCGAGGAGGCTCCGTTGAAAGAGATTGAAAAGCAAAGAAAGAAAGAAGACGACGAGCGGATCGTTTTGGACAAGGCTCGGTCAGTGAACAAGCCGAATTTCCGGCCTTGAATACTTATGTCAACCATCACGAGTGGTCTGATTCTCATCGAAGAAAGAACACTTGTTCCGGACCTCCTCGAAGGCCGGCGCGCGGCCGCTTCTCAAGAAACCCACAGGGGGACCTTCGATGCGCATTAACGTGAAGTTCAGCATCGAGGAGTTGATGCTCTTGACGACCTTAGCTTCGGACCAGTTATTTCGCAGAGAATTCATCGATTGTAGAATGCCCGGATTCGAACACAATCCTCCCGAGTTGTGCCTTGCCAAGAAGTTGGTGGAGCGCTTACGATTGACTGCCGAGCGAGCAAGGAGAATGGCTCTACCTGGCAAGGCGGATGGTGCGTCAGCGATGAACTCTTTGCACGGCAATCGCGCTCCAGGACGCGCCTGACGAAGCATCCCCGGATGGGTGCGACGTGCCATGGTGGGTGTTATGGCAAAAAAGGGGGAGAGGAGAAATTAATGCAGTTCATTCTCACCGGGTTCACTCACGATATGGGATTCCGCGTGTTCGCGTTTGAAGGAGTGAAAGAGGACCGGACGCGAGCGGAGTATACAGTTCGGGCTGATCTTGTTCTCGTTCGGAAATACGGTATACGGGTCCAGGAACTGCCTTTATTGTGCCGCGCGCTTCTGGACAAGTGCGGCGACTGGGAGGAGAAGCGTGCCTTCCTTTTCAGCGAGGACGAAATGCAGCTCCGAGCAAGGGATTCCGCGCTAGCTCGCGCGACAGCAGCGTTGCGGCGAACTGCGCGCCGGCCGCCTGGCGCGAATCTCGGACCGGCGTGGCATGCGCCGAAAATTTAGGCGGCGGCTGGCTTCGAGAAACTTCATAAAGGACACAAATGTATACCTCTATAGATGACGAAGCGGTGATTAATGAAGACATGTGGCGAGCGTGGCGGCAAAAATCCAAGCTACGCGAGAAAAAAACGGCTCGCAAAATAGCAGCTACGACAATCCTTGTGATACTCGCCGCTGGCGGGACACTGTATCTACTGATGGTGAAGTAGAGCAAGGGTTGGTCTGCCTTGACCGCCGTACTGATTTAGGCCCGCTCACATCGTTAGCTGACCGAGCGGCGTTCGATCCTGCCCCAATCCGCATGCTGCGAAGCGACGATCATAGTCCCTGCCCGGGATCGCGTTAGCTGTTGGATTACTCGTCGCTGCCTCAGCGATCTGCGTTTGGCGTGAACTGGCTTAGTCTGCGATACTTAAATTGACTCACCAAGCGGGAGTAATTCAGTGGTAGAATGCCAGCTTCTACCCACCTCCTTTCTTTTCTGTCATTTACCTTCATTTGCTGTCTTTCCTGCTGTCCGTTAAGATGCGGATCGCAGGAGAGAATTAATGTCCCGGGTCAACATCGTCAAACGCATCAAATCTGACGGGCGATGGAAGATGCTTTCCATTCCTCGAAATCCCAAAGGCAACTACGACTGGAACGCTCTGCCCGATGGCCGTTACTACGTTGAGTGGTACATGGGCGGGACGCGGCGGCGCGAAGGCGCCGGCGTAACAGCAGCTCAGGCGCTCGAGGCGCAGCGTCGCAAGCGCCATGAACTGGAAGGGCGCAATCTGGGTGTGCCAGGCTTCGAAACGGCCGGAGAAGCCACGAAGAAGGCACCGCTCCATATAGCCATCACGAAATACCTGGAGCAGATTGATGCCCTGAAAAAGCCCAACACCCATCGCAAATATGAAGCCGTGCTTAACCGCTTCGGTGAGTTCTTCCGCGAGCGTAGCTCGATCGACGCGATCTCCAGTGACGATCTGACGCGTTTCGTCGTAGCGCTCAAGCGCGATCACAAGCTGGGCGCCAACACGATCCTGCACAACGCAGTGATCGTCGCGCAATTCCTCAAGCGCCATGGAAGGAGCGGCATTACGCGCGAGCTGCAACTGCCGGAACGGATCACGCCCCTTCCCAAGGAATATCGCGAAGAGGATCTCGGCCGATTCTTCGAAGCCTGCTACGACTCCGAGCGGGTGTTGTTTTCCACGTTCTTGCTAACCGGATTCCGCGAGCAGGAAGTCATGTACTTGTTCTGGAGCGATGTCAATCTTTCGTTGCGCACTGTCCGGGTGACTGCAAAGCCCGAGCTCGGCTTCTATCCGAAGCGCTGGGAGGACCGTCAAGTTCCCGCTCCGGCGGAACTCATAGCCGAACTTCAGAAACATACCCGCCGGCCGAACTGCCAGTTCGTCTTTCCGTCGCCCACCGGAAATCGGGAGCAGCACATGCTGGATCGCTGCAAGGCCGTCGCGAAGCGCGCGGGTCTTGATCCGGCAAAGTTCGACCTCAAGACGTTTCGGTCCACGTACGCAACGCGCATGCTCCGACAGGGCTTCGACGTTCGCACGGTGCAGCATTGGATGGGGCACAAGTCGCTCGAAACGACGATGCGCTATCTGGTGCCCGCTACCGATGTGCACGGCAAGTTGGACCAGGTGACGATCCCCAAGGCGCCGCAGAAGAGCGATGCAGCCCGGAAGTCTCCCGCACGCGAAACACGTTCGTCTCGCAGAGGACGCCCGGTCACATGCGGTCACCAGCGAAGCACCGGGCCGGGTGGCGGCCCAGCCTGGGATTTAGAGTAACGTTCAGTTGATGTGAGAGGAAAGAGGTTTGACGCGCCAACCAAATGCAGTCTAAAATATAGATGGTATATACCGATGCAGGACGTCGAGCTCAAACTCAAACAGGCCAGCGCGGTATTGGGTGTCGCGCCCAAGGATCTGCAGAATCTCGTCCAGTTCAAGGTCCTGCGGCCGCGGCGGCGCGACAGCTTTTATTGGTTCGACAATCGGCTCCTCCTTCAGGCGAAGGTCGCCTTCTACTTGAGAGAATCCCTCGGCACATCGACCGAATTGCTCGCTCTCTTTACGCAAGCCCTGTCACAAACCCTCGCGGCCGAGGATTTCACGGCGCCTCGGTATGTGTGGTTACGGTCTCGCCCTGCTGCGGGCCGGGAGCCAATTGAGGTTCGCATCCCGCTTAGGGACCTCGCGCAAGACCTTGACGAGCAACTCCCTCGGGCCGAAGTGTACCGGGACTTGCCTCGTGGCAGAAAGAGACCAGGATGGAAACGCGAATTCGTACGCAGCCTTCAAACAGCCGCACGTGATCTATCGGGCATCACGGAATCGCAGATCGTCGATGCCATTCGCGGTCACCGGGCTCAGCAGAAGCGGCTGCCGGAGATTACCGTTGGCGCGTCCCGAAAATCGGCCTAGAGGGGTCGTCGACACTTCAGTTCTCGTGGCAGGCATCGCTGGCTTCAAATCCGGGCGCAGGGCCGCGAACCTCAGCGCTTCATTTATTCGCGATTGGCTTGAACACGCAACGTTCATCTGGCTTGTGACGGAAGAGATCCTTTCCGAATACAAGGAGGTGCTCACGAGACTGGGTGTTCGGCGGGCCCTGGTCGGCCGGATTATCAATCTGCTCAGGGAAGAAGCGGAGTTTGTGGACGTTCGCGTCGCAAGCGAGGCGTCACCTGATCCGAAGGACAACGCGTTTTGTGCGTGTGCGGAAGGCGGCCGGGCCAGCTTCATTGCCACTCTGAATCGAAACGACTTCCCGCAAGCTAAGTTGAAGGCGAGGGTGATCTCGCCGGGTGATCCCGTTCCGACCACGCGCCGAGGCCGCGCCCGTTAGCGGTCTCAACTCCGTTTTCCCTGAAGATCGAACGACAAGAGCGCCACACTGGCTTCGCGCGAGCCAGATACCTTCGATCATTTGACAGGATTTCACTTTCCTTCTATTCAATCTATGTAGCCCGGCGTGGCCCGCAGCTGTTTTCGCCCGCCCGGCATCGGAGTTCAATATGTCCACCTCCCTCGGCGTCCGTCTGACGGGATCGCAAGACCGCGATATCTTTGAATCACTTGAATCCTGCGAAAAGCTGATGACCGCACGCGAAGTCGCGCGGATCCTTGCGATAAGCGAGAAGACGGTCTACAGCTACGTGTCCCGCAATCTTATACCTCATTACAAAATCGAAGCGAATGTTCGTTTTCGAGCCAGGGATGTTGCGGACTGGCTCAAGCGTCATGGGCCGGCCAATCAAATCACGCCAACGACGGGGCTGAGGAAGGCTCCGCTGCATCCGTAATTCGCGCTCATGGGACGGGAAGCACGGGCCGATTGCATTGCATTACTCACCGAGGTGCTCCGCGCTCGGCAAATGGACTCCGGCGGTTGGGCGTACCGTGGTTCCGCACAAGAGAGTATCGAGGCCACGTGCCTGGCCGCGCTCGCTCTTATGCCTGAAACAGAGACCCGCGGCGCAGCCATCGCCTTCCTGTTTGGGTCGCAGCTCGGCGATGGCGGTTGGCCGGCGTTCCGAGGAGATTCGGAGGGGAGCTGGACAACAGCCCTTGCCGTCTGCACTCTGAATGCGACTGGAGACTTCGCTGCCGCTCGCGAAAAAGCCGCTCGTTGGCTCAATGCAGAACGAGGTCGTGAGGGAAACTGGCTCTGGCGATGGAAATTCAAAACCGTCGATCGCAGCGTCCGCTTTAATCCGGACAAGTATGGCTGGTCCTGGAGCCGCGATTCGGCAAGCTGGGTAATTCCCACCGCCTTCAGCGTTATCGCCCTCAAGCAATTCACCGCATGTAGCCGGAACGCGGAGTCAGAAAAGCGGATCCGCCTTGGCGTCGAGATGCTCCTTGATCGCGCCTGCGTGGATGGAGGCTGGAATGCGGGAAACAGTGTCGTCTACGGAGTCCCGCTAAGGCCACATATCGAGGCTACGGCAATTGCCCTGCTGGCTCTGCAAGACGAGGAGCGATCGTCCGTGATTCGCGCTGGGATCGAGTGGCTCAAAGGGCGTGCCACAAGCATTCGATCCTCAGAAAGCCTGGCCTGGTGCATTCTCAGCCTTTTCGTATACCAGGAGCCAATCCAAGAGCTCAAGGAAGCGCTCGCGGCGAGGCTAAGCGCAAAGGGCGGAGTTGAGAACACGGCCACTCTGGCAACCGCGCTCCTGGCGCTCAAGTGCGGCGAGATGATTCACCCATTCGAGGTTCTGCGATGAAACAGGACCGGCGGCGGTTCCTGGGATGCGCCGCGGGAACGGCCACGACAACTGCGCTTGCCGCCGAGTGGGTCTGGCCGAAGCATTCGATCTCCTATCGAAAACCTCGATCCTTTGTTGCCGTTCTCGAGGCGGAAGAGTATTCGGAGAATATCGAGGAACTTCTCTTTGATGGCTTGCGATTGTTCCATTTGAACGTGTCCAAGAAATCGATTCTTCTCAAACCAAATCTCGTTGAAGACTTGCCCGGCCCGGTGAACACAAACTCTGTCTTGGTGGGCGCCGCTGCGAGATGCTTCCTTCGACTCGGCGCCGGCAGAGTTGTGATTGGAGAAGGTCCAGGACATCAACGCGACACCGACCTTGTAGTCGAGGCCGCTGGTCTGAGGCCACATCTGAACGAACGGCAGATCCAGTTCGTGGATCTGAATCGCGACGAACTGATAAAGGTAAGTCTAAAGGCCAGCTATAGCGGCCTTGGGGCGCTCTGGTTGCCGCGTACCGTCCTTGCATCCGATTTGGTCGTGTCGATGCCGAAGATCAAAACACATCACTGGGCGGGCTTGACGCTGAGCCTCAAAAACATGTTCGGTGTGGTGCCGGGCATGAAGTATGGCTGGCCGAAGAACATTCTGCATTGGCATGGCATTCACGAGAGCATACTCGATATCTGCGCCACGACACCCATTCACTTCGTGATCGCAGATGGAATTCGGGCAATGGAAGGCGATGGGCCGCTTGTGGGAATCGAGCGTCAGCTCAACCGGGTCGTATTGGCGGACGACCCAGTTGCAGCGGACGCGACATGCGCGCGGTTGATGGGTTTTGCTCCCGAACGCGTGCGCCACGTTGCGGAAGCCGCACGATTCCTGGGAAACCTCGCAACGGATCGGATTGTCATGTTAGCTGAATCGATGCCGGCGTCGATCAGACCCTTCTCTGTATTGCCTGGTTTCCAGCACTTGATCCAAACAACTCTCCACCCGTAATCAATAGCAGACTTGCCTCAATGGCTTCACGAAAAGTGTGTCATCGGAGCGAAAGAATTCACGAAAAGTGTGCCGCAGTTCCGACTGGGAGTACTGCGGCCGCGCGTCGAACGTTGGGAACGAAAGTAATCACGAAAAGTGTGTCACAGCGTCGAAAGGATTCACGAAACGTGTGCTGACGTAGTTGGTCCTGATCCGCGCTTGCGGCGCACAAACGAGTATTCACGAAAAGTGTGTCAGTATGCTCGAAGGCTTCACGAAAAGTGATACCCGGGTCGTTTCGAGGCGACGTACGCCAAAGCTAATCGCCGCTAACTCCCAAATGGAAAACCTGGATTCGCACAGGCGGAGGTGGCTGGGCGCCGTATTGAGTCACTGCGCACGTTAGCTCGCCACGACGGCACAGAGACCGATTCGGTGTCCCCGACCCATCGAATAGAAGCGCGCAAATCGAAATCTCGATTTAGTATCGGCTTTGGAGCAGCGAACGGGATGTTCACTTCCCTTGCAGAACTGTCTGAGAAATTGCGGGCCGCGAAGTACGTCATAGATCCCGTCACTCTGAAGGTCGTCTTTCTCGCGGCGAAACTGCAGAAGCCCATCTTGATCGAGGGGCCGCCAGGCTCTGGGAAGACCGAACTTGCGCGAGTGGCGGCCATCGTAGCTGGAACGGAAATCGAACGACTACAGTGTTACGAGGGGATTGATGAGGAAAAGGCCATCGGCAAGTTTGATGAGTCGTTGCAGCGCCTTTACCTCAATACGCAGGGTGGGGGACGCGACGGGAACTGGCTGTCGCTTCGACGCGATCTCCACACTTTGGACTTCTTTGTGGAAGGCCCGCTGCTGCGCGCCCTTCAGTACGAATCGCCCTGCGTGCTGCTGATCGATGAAATCGACAAGGTGAATCAGGAGTTTGAGGCAGAACTGCTCGAGATCCTGAGCGAGTGGCAGATCAGCATTCCTAAGCTCGGAACGATCAAGGCGAAGAGCAGGCCCTTTGTCGTGATGACCTCAAACGAAGAGCGGCGCATCGGTGACCCGCTACGGCGACGGTGCCTCTATCTTCGCTTCGAACATCCGACGATCGAGCGGGAAACAACAATTCTGGGGCTCAGGGCGACAACGCAACAGTTCGAACTACATGGTGAACTGGCCGGTTTCGCCCACGCGCTGCGGGGTTACAAGTTGGAAAAACCACCTTCGATTGCCGAGATGCTCGACTTGGCCGAAGCCTTACGCCTGCTTGAGGCGGATGGAATAACGCCTGACATGCGCGACGTCCTTCTACCGTTCATTGCGAAGACCGAGGCGGATCGGCGCCGGCTACTGTTGCGGGATGGGTTCGAGAGCCTCGTCTTCGACACGAAGCGGTACTGCGAAAAGCTTTCCGCAGGAGGAGTGCCGGCCTGATATGCGACCGCAATCTGTGATGGTAGGACTCCTCTGGGCTGGGCAGGTGATGTTCGGCGCCGACATGCTTGGCGTCCGCGAATATTCGGAACGTTGTGCCGACTACTACGCCAGGATGTACAGTGTTTCTCCCGTCCTGGTGCGTGCGATCATTCAACACGAATCGGCCTGGCAGCCGGGTGCCGTTTCATCCAAGGGCGCGATGGGGCTCATGCAATTGATGCCGGCGACTGCCGAGCACTACGGCGTCATGCATCCCTTCTACATTCACGAAAACATTCGCGGCGGTGTCGCGTACTTAGCTGATCTGCTGGCTCTGTTTCGTGGAGACTTGCGGCTGGTTGTGGCTGCATACGCTGCGGGTGAGCGGCCAATCATCGCGAAAGGACTGGACTACTCGTCGCCTGAAGTGTACGGCTATGTCCAGGAAATAGCGCGGCAATATCGCGTCGAATTAACGCGTGCGAGAGGGAGAGTGCAATGATTCACCGGGTTCCATGTGCCCTGGCGCTTCTGCTGGGCACGTTTTCAATTAACGCTCAGCAGCGAGCTGCAACCAGAACCGCGCCGACCACTAAGCCGCCAGTTGCGGCCCCGGCCTTCGAACCCGCACAGGCTCAGGTCGAGCCAGTGATCCTGGCGCGTTCGTCTCTCGACGATAAGGTGGTTGTTCTGCGAGTGGCACCGCGGATCGCTACGTCCATCCGGCTGCCTGAACCAGTGAACTCAGTGGTGGTCGGGGATCCCGAGAATTTCCTGGCGGAACATTCTGAGCGGGAGCCCGAACTGGTGACGGTAAAACCCGTCACGGATCAGTCGGCACAAACGAATGTATTGATCACGACCACGCTGGGGCATCAACTGAATATTCTGCTGCTAAGCCCCGGGGAACAGAAGGCCGGCAGCCTGC
This sequence comes from Bryobacteraceae bacterium, assembly GCA_035293725.1. Lineage (GTDB taxonomy): Bacteria > Acidobacteriota > Terriglobia > Bryobacterales > Bryobacteraceae > Palsa-89. Next base: position 123,678 of record DATGMH010000066.1, on the reverse strand, counting down.
CTGTGGACGTGTTGCTGACATACGGCAAGCCGAAATCGGGAAGCTTTCTGGTTGAGGAAACCGCCTTTCCTACTTCCCTTGTAGCGGAAACAACGAAGATCGGCGGCGATACGAAGGCCATCTCAACTCCTGTAGCCCAAGCGACGCCGACGGTGACACAACTGGTCAGCGTTCTAAAAGCAGGGAACACGGAGACGCCGGGACACGCCGGAGACGCATCCGATCCCGGTTTAGACAAGCTGCTGGACCGCCAGCGTCGCGCACCGCTGCCGACACTTTATGGCCAGAAGCCGGGCGAAATTGAGGTGGGTCAGCGGCTAAAGGCTGGAGTTAGTGAGGTGATCGACGGCGGCAAATCTGTGATCGTACTGTTCTCTGTGATGAATCCGGCAACTCACGCGATCGAGCTGATGCCGCCGCAAGTGCAGCTTGGCGGCAAAATCAAAAACAAGTGGACGACTGCCGAGCAGCTTCCAGTCACTGATTACCGGCTCAGCACTCGGCGGCTGGGACTAGGTGCTCGGGCTGATGGTGTTGCGGTTTTCGAGCGCCCGGCGTTCAAACAGGCCAATGAGACTTTGTTTTTGCAGATGGCCGAGTCAGGAGCGGTCGATAAGCCCGCATTGGCCCCGATCGGTTTTGGGATCAGCACGTTTCGAGGAGGATCGGCGTATGGAGCCGGAGAAAACAACCAGAATCAATAAAGCCGAAGAAGGATTGGAGCAACGCGAGAGCGAGCTCGTCGCCGACGGCCCAGGCGAGATTGAAGAACCCAAAGCCACAGGGCTAGGAGCGCGCCTCCGGCAGTTGGTCGAGCAAGCGAAACACGGTGAGGCACGCCCCAATATCAACCGCGAACAGCTCAAACAGAACCGGACCAAAAGTTTCATGATGCTGGCGGGCTCGATGGTCATTATGGCGTTGCTGTTCTTCGCTATGTTCTCGTCGCCCAGCAACAGCCATCGGACCAACACGGCCCATCCCAACACGCCCAATCTCGGGCGTGGGCCCGGGGGAGGCAAACCCGGTGACGACGGCCATTCTGTTACGCCGCTTCTCAACGCTGATACGCGCAATCCCAACGAGGAGCCGGGCGGTGTGACACCGGAAGATGTTCACAACACCGCACGACGGAACGCTCTCGCAAACGCTAGCCCCTCTTTCGGGCCACCCGTGGCAACACCGCCGCCGTCCGTGCCGAAACCACCATCAAACGACTACGCGCTAAACCGAATTAACTTTCCATCCGAACCACAGTACACTGCGCCGGCTCCTGTACCCCCGCCAGCACCAAAGGCGGACAAGCTTACGAAGGCGTCTCTGGTGTTCGTGCGCGCATCGACGGCATCCCGCGAGTCCACAACACCTCTTGCCACCGCGCAGCCAGCAGTGTTGCAGCGGACTCCCGAATTCAACGCCCTGCCGGCCGGCACACGTCTGGTCGCACGGCTTGAAACACCGGTGAGCACCGCCGTCAAGGCGCCAGTTGTCGCGGCCATCGAATACAACTACGAGCGCGACGGCGAGATTGTCATACCGGCTGGTTCCAAGGCATTTGGTGAACTCGATCAGTCAAACGACCGCGGGTTCGTTGGTATCCGCTTCCATTCGATCCAACTGCCGGACCAGTCAGAGGCAAAGATCGAGGGGCGCTCCATGAGTCTCGAGTTTCAGCCATTAAAAGGAAAGGTGACCGGCACGAATGCTGGGAAGCGCTTCCTGGTTCGCAGTCTAACGGGCGTTGGCACGATTGCCGCGGCGACGGTCGGTGTGCAGAGCGGACTGGGTGTCTCCGATACCATAACGAACAACGTGCTACTGCGTGAGCGAGTGGCGAATAACATCGCGCTCGCCGGCGACCAGCAGCTTACGGAACTCGCCTATCGGCAGAATATCGTTGTCACGGTTCCGGGGAACACCCGGTTTTATATCGTTCTCGCCAACCCGTCCGGGAGCCAGACGGCTCCCGTTCGAACGACGCCGGCGGTCAACCAAGGCAGTACAAGCGTAGCGAGTGCCGCGCTACCGAGCGTTCAGGAGCTTCGGGAATTGATGGAGCTGAAAAGCGAGCTAACACAGATGTACCAGCAGCAACAGCAGAAGGCTCTAATCGAAACGACATCCCAGCAACAGCAGCGATGAGGGATCGATCACTCTCGATCAAGGGTTCCCGGATTGTGGAGTCGGGTACTCCCGGCTTTGCGCGGCGAGGCGGATGGGATTAAAGTAAATCCCAGGAGAGTCTATGCCGGTCTGGCCCTCCCGAGGATCCTGGTCATCCCTGACGTTCCGAGGATTCCTGTGGATCGCGGTCGGAGCGGTATTTGTCCTAAGCTTCTTTCTCTATTCCCCTGAATCCACTCCGTCTGGAGCCCAGCCCGCGCCGATGGGCTGGCTATTTCGAAGCTGGCCAGCCTTATTCGCCTCGGCGGCGGCCGTATGGCTACTGCTCAATGGTCCGATGTCCGCCGCGCCCTCGTGGGTGCAGAAGGCGGCCCGCGTGATCCTGGTGTTTTTCATATATTCGGGATTCCTGTACCTGCTGCGGTGGACGCCGTTCTGGACGATGATGTCGGCACTCGGATTCACTAGCAAGAACAAGGAGACCGGAGTTCTGATTCTGCTCGCGACGATTGCGTGGGTGATCGCGACCGTTCGGGTGATTGTGCCTGGAGGGCTAAGGCTGCGGACGTTCGGTTTCCGCTCGCACCCGAAGACAACCAATCCACCTGAAATCAAGACGACACGTTCCAGCGTCACCTTTGCGGACGTCGGCGGAATGGAGGAGGCGAAGGCCCAGATTCGGCAGATTGTTGAGAATCGCTTGAGGCCTGGAAAGTTCCAGCGGTACGGTGTTGTTCAGAACGGGATCTTATTGTACGGTCCTAGGGGGAGCGGGAAAACGTTTCTTGCGGAGGCGACCGCGGGCGAGTTTGGGCTTAACTATTTTTATGTGTCGTCTACGCAATTGTTGGATATGTGGATTGGCTCATCAGCGGATCGGATAAGAGAGTCTTTCGCATCGGCGGTTCAAAAGAAGCCCGTCCTCATGTTCATTGATGAGGTAGACTCCCTCGGTGCGGGAAGAAGCGTCGGCCTGGGGCCTGGCGACCGGGGATCTGCAAACCGCGAATACAACAACATCACTATCCAATTGATGCAGTGCATTGATGAGTTCCGGGGCACCTCTCGTTTCCTTCTTATGGCCGCTACGAATGTTCTGGACGGACTAGATCCAGCCCTCATCCGAGAAGGGCGATTTGATCTTCAAGTTCGCGTAGATATGCCGGATGAGCCCACGCGCAAAAAAATTTTCGAGGCCCAACTCCAGCACAAGCCTTGGAAGCGCTGCGGCTTGGACGAGGTCGCGCGGCGAACCCCGGGGGCGAGCGCTGCAAAGATCAAATCGATTGTGGATCGCGCAGCTGCATTTGCTGCCAACGAGAGTCGCCAAATCGAAGAACGAGATCTGCGGCGTGCTTTGGATGAGACCGGAGGCGGCGATCGGCCGCTATTCCAACCCGTTCAATGGGAGGATCTGATCGTCGAGCAGGACGTAGAACGCGATCTCCGCACTCTAGTCAAGCAACTGAATGTTGGGTGGTCGGATCTCAAGGGGATGACGGTGCCCACAGGGGTGCTGCTGGTCGGCCCTCCGGGAACCGGCAAGACGATGATTGGGCATCTGATTGCGACCCAATCGCGCCGGAGCTTCTACCCGTTGAGCGCTGCGGATATTTTGGGCGGTCAGGTAGGAGCTTCGGTCAAGAAGCTGTCGGAGGTCTTCGCGCGCGCAAGAGAAAACAATCCCTCGATCATTTTCTTCGACGAAATCGACGGCCTCCTTCCGCGAAACAATGGCATGCTCAGCACGCACGATACTCAGCTCGTCGAACAATGCCGTACCGAGATCAGCCAGCTTCTTCCGGAACACAACGTCTTCCTCGTTGGAACCACGAATCATCTGGATCGGATTGATCCCGCGATTCTGCGCGGTGGCAGGCTGTCGGAAAAGATCGAGATAGGTTCCCCCGGGCCTGCAAACCGGGAGCGTCTGCTACGGAAATACCTTGACGGCATGAAGCTGGACGTTGCGATGGATCGCATGGTCGAGCGCCTGGCCGGGCTCGCGCCGGCCGATATCGAGGCAATCTGCAAGGCCGCCGTACGCAATGCTTTCGGGCGCTCGGACAGAGACAACTACATTCCTCCCCTGATCTGGGATGATTTCGACCGCGCTATTCAGCGCGTCGCTATCCATCTCTAAAAAACTGTTCCAACATTCATTCGTCTGTCCCGAGTTCACGGGAGTCGTGTCGGTCCGGACGTGCGGCTCGTTTTGTTTGCACGTTTTTTGAAATCGGGTTAGGTTTCTGCCATGCCCCTCTTGGACATGGGGCGGAAAAGGAGAGACGTAAATCCGATGAGAGACCTCAACACCTGGCGACGGGCGCTTCCTGTCGCCCTCATTCTTGCCCTGCTCGTCGTCACTGAGGCAGGGTTGATCGCCCAGAACCTGGGATCGGCGCCGCAAACGAATGTTGCAGTCCAGGGCCAGACCGGCGCGCAACCGGAAGGCACGTGGCTCAACCTGATCAATTGGGTCGGCAACGTGATCGCTCCGGTCGGCGCCGGTGGAGCGGCGCTGGCGGCCATTGCCTCGTTCGCAGCGGGACGGGGATTCGCGCGGTGGGCTTTCACCGCGATTGGATTGCTCATGGTATCGGGTCTGACCAGGCTTCTGGAGTTTTGGATCCAGCAGGGCACCGGTGGCGTTTCGTAATGTCTGCATCGGCAGGAGCGCCGGGAATGTCCCGGCGTCGCCTGCTTGTGCTTGAGGACCGAATGCAATGGCCACGCCTCAACTCATAAGCGACTTCATCCGGACGATGCTGCTGCTGGCTCCGCCGGCTGCCGTGCTTTGCCTTGTTCTGGCAGGCATCAACCTGAGGCGGGAGGGCGGGCCCACAGCTGTGATCGGCGGCTACTTCGCCAAATGGATGTTCTGGGCAATCGTGTTCGTTACGCTCCCCGGTCTCATCAGTTGGTTCCCGTCATTCGGGGTACCTGCAAACCTGCCCTCGGGGGGAATCGGCACCGGATGGATGGCAAACCTCCAGAGCGACTTGGCGAGCTTCATGAATAACTTTGTTGTGGCCCGCCTTGCGCCCTCACTCGCTGCGTTCTTCGTGTTGCGGGCAATCCTTGACACGATCCAAGGTGGCCATCCGCTGCCTTCGATTCTCGCCGCGATGTTTCTCCTCGCGGTCCAGACAACGCTCAACCTCATCAGGAGCTACAACAGCGGCGGCCAGTTCGCGACCGCGGACGTGCTCGACAGCCTCTGGAACTACATGGCTGGAACCATCTGTCCGATCGCCGCCGGGCTAGCAATCGTCGGCGCCATCTGGAATTTCGCGACGCGAAGGCCCTTCATGCCAATGGTGGGCGCGACGCTCGGCCTGCTTACGGTCTCCGCGCTCTGGAAATTGGTCACCGCAATGATGTAGGCACGAGGAATCATGTCGCTCTACAACGGAATTCTCAACCTGACGAACTGGGCCGGCAACGTGATTATGCCGACTCTCGGCGCGTTGTTCATTGCGATTGCGATCCTCCAGTTTGCCAGGGGACAGCACCAGGTCTATTCCACCTGGGCCTATGGTGGCATTCTCTGCCTGCTGGTTTCGGGTTTGTTGCGTGCGATGGAGAAATTTACAGGCCAGTTGGGCTGGAATAATCCCGACCTTTACTGGAACTCGATCCTCAATCTGGTGGATTGGTTCGCGAACGTGATCCTCCCGGTGTATGCGGGGCTGCACGTGACTCTCGGCGCGATTCAAATGGGCGGCTTCTTTACTCAGTACACTCACCATCAAGTGACTCAAACCCGCCATTTCGTTGCCGCGCTGTTGTGCCTGATGGGCTCCGGACTCGTGCGTCTCGCGGAGTTTTTCGTTTCGAAGGGCACGGCGGGCGTGAGCTGAGGAGGAATTGGAAATGAAGCCGGGGCGACCAGGAACGTACAGAGATTCGCGCCAAAACCGCGATCTGATGCATTTTCTCTTGCAGACTGCTACTCCCGTCGTAGCAGTCACCTTCTTGGTGTTGGCGCACGCCGACACGGCTTTGTCGCTCTTTGGGATTCCATTTTGCGATTGGGGCTCGATCGTATGCGCCATCTGGGTCCTTCTCGTCGTGCATCACGGCCCATTCCTCATCTTCAAAAACGATAACAGTGTGAAGGAGAAGATGTATGTCGCTGAACGTAACTCCGGTTCCACGGAACCTTGCAACCAAGGTCACTTTTCTCTGCCTCGAGTTTGATGACCTCTTCGCGATTCTTGTGCTCGCCGTGGTCATGAACATGTTCGGGCGATTTCTGCAACGCGAGATGTTCGGTATTCCGATGAACGTGTTCCTTCAATACGTCGTTCCTTTCCTTGCCATTCCGGCCCTGATCCTGTTCAAGTACGGCAAACCCCGCGCGTACCTTCGCGACTGGCTGATGTTTCACATGAAGCCCCATGTCTATTGCGCCCTCGAATACGACTCTGAACAGCGCTTCGAATACCTAAAAGGAGAGGAGACCTCATGCCATTAACCGCGCGCCAGTGGGAGGAGTCCCTCCGGCAGCCCGCTCTATGCGAGTTGCTGCCGATTCGGGACTATCTCGACAACGTCATGGTGCGGACGAACGGCAGCTTCGTCGCCGGCTACGATGCGATCGGTCTGAATACTTTCTACCACGATGACGACACCCGAAATCGTACCAAGGAGACGCTCGAATCGCTGATCCGCTCCTTACCGGAGAGGTCGATGCGAATGCAGGTGCGATATGAGATCGGCGAAGGAAACGGCAATCTTGCGGAGCGCTATGCCTGCGAGCAGAGAACGGAAAACGCCACTCTGCAGGCTCTTGATCGCGAGAGGCTGAGAATGTGGCGTGCGCGCGAGGGCGATGGCCATTACCTGAATCGGAGATTGCACTTCTATTTCATCTGGAACCCGGACGTCCATCACGAGAGTCCTGAGTTCGAGTGGCGAAGGGCGCGTAAAAAGGGAAAGAGCTGGAGTCTATCGGCGGACAAATGCATCCAGCGAACATTGCGAGAGCATCAGGACCTGTTGGCGGAGTTCGAAAGCCTGATCACCGGGATTGAGGCGACACTCAGTGCCACTGGGCTCGCGGCCCGTCGAATGACAGACCAGGAGATGTTCATTGAGATCAAGCGCTCTCTCCAACCTTTAGGGGACGATAAGCGGCCCTACAAATTGGGCATGGCATACGAAAGCGCCCGAAGTCAGGCGGCCAACGTAAACATCGAAGATGAACAGGACGACCATCTCAAAATCGGAGGCCTGCTTTATTCCTGGGTCAGCCTGAAGGAGATGCCGGACGCCACGTTTCCAGGCCTTATGCGGGAGCTTGTCGGCCAGGAGTTTCCGCTCGTGATTTCGGCCGAGGTTACGATTCCCGATCAGAGCAAGATCATGCGTTCATACAAGCGGCGCCTGCTCCGAATGCAGGCCGCACAGCGCGACATTCATGGCGGGTTTAAGATCAACGTCGAAGCGCAGATCGCCCAGGAACAGCTCATCAGAACGCTGCAGGATGTGGTCTCCAGTTCTCTGAAGGTCTGCCACTTCAGCCTCGTGGCTGGAATCCGCACCTCCCATCCCATCCGGAACTCCAGGGAGCGCGAGGACGCGGAGCGCCTGCTTTCCGATCGGCGTCAGAGGATCCTTCACGCCGTGACCCGGATGAATGGCAGCCGGGCGATTTCCGAGACCCTAGCCCAGAAGCGGATCTTCATCGGTACTCTTCCTGGGCTCGCAGAGGAAACGAAGAGGGAACAGGAATGTGTCACGCTCCACGCTGCTGATCTGCTCCCGGTCGAATTGCCGTGGCAAGGCATGGCCGAATCGCCAGTGATACTGCTCGAAACGCCCTCGCGTCAGATGGTTCCCTTTTCGCCGTTCGATCCAAGCCTCGGGGACGCCAACATGCTGATCATGGCGAAGAGCGGCGGCGGGAAAACCTTCATGGCGCAGTTGCTGTTGCTCATGCTTTCCCGCTCCAATGCCCAGATCTCAATTCTGGAACGAGGAGACTCGTATTCCCCGTTGGTTCACCTGATGGGCGGGCGCGTTATCGAGGTGAATCTCGACGGAAACGAGACGATTAATCCATTCGACTTGCCGCCCGGCGAGCGGGCGCCATCAAAAGAAAAAATCGCATTTCTCAAGAACCTGACCCAGCACATGATTGGCGCGAGCGCTAGTTCTGACACGACGCTGGTTGAGAATGTTCTGAGCGACGCGATCGCCGCTACCTATAAGCGTTGCGCGATGCGGTACGCCAATCCAGTCCCGACCTTCTCCGATCTTCGTGACGAGCTGGGGCAGTGGAGGGATGAAGAGAAAATGCAGCGCACGATTGATGAAGCCCGATTGGCGTCGATTAAGCTGCGGACGTGGACGGAAGGTGGGATCTACAGCCGGTTATTCGACCGGCACACAAATATCCGCACTGACGACAACTGGCTTTTCTTCAATGTCGAGGGTTTGAGTTCGGACCCGAAGCTCGAAATCGCGATGAGCATGCTAATCGCGCACGCGATGTCGGAACGAGCCTCGGGGCGTTCAGGGCAGCCCAGCATCACTGTCCTGGATGAATGCTGGTCGCTGCTCGATTCACCGACACTGGCCCCGGAAGTGGTCCAGCTATTCCGGACTGCGCGCAAGCGGAACTCAAGTGTCTGGGGAATCTCTCAGACTCTCGAAGATTTCGTCGGAACCTCCTTGCAGCCGCGGCCCCACGGTCCTGGCATCGTCAAGAACGCAAATACCAAGCTGATCGGCCAGCAGCCGGGAGACCTGAGCACGATCGCGAACCAACTTCACCTGAACGACGTGGCCCTCAGCGCCATCAAGCGCTTCAGCTCACCTCAGAAGGGGCGATACGCCGAAATGCTGTTAGTGATCGGAGAGAAATCCGAGACAACGCAGACGGTTCGGCTGGTTCCAACACCCATTGATTACTGGATCTGCACAACCTACCCGCGCGAACGGATTTATCGTTCCTGGTTTCTGCGTAAGCATGAGGGGCGTCCATTGTTTGAATGCTATGAACAACTCGCTCAGCAGCTTCCGCAGGGACTCGCCGGCGTGCAGCAACTTCCTGAGGAGATCTCGGGTGAGGTCAACTTACGCGAGGCCGTCGGTGTCTAGGAGGGACGCGATGTTCGTGCTCACGCTTCTATTCGCAGGTCTGATGTTACTAAGCGCCCAAAGCAGGCGCCAGCTCATTGCCCTGGCGCTGATCGGATGTCTTGGAGTGCTGGTTATCGCGCCGACGCCGGCCCAAGGGCAGCTTTGTTTGCCCTGCATAATTCAAGCCGTGCTCGACACGATCAACAAGGTAATCGGAAACTGGCTCAATCTGATCACCGGAGTCTTAACGAACATCCGGAACTTCTACCAGCAGACAGTGTGGCCGCTCAACCTGATCAATCAGGCGAAGGCACAGATCACAGCCATGATCTCGCAGTTTCGGGGGCTGATGCAGGGGATTTTCTCAATCAACCCACACACTGCCACACTTGCCAACCCTGTGGCCCTGGAGAACATCATCCGTAATCGCCAGACGGGCGACCTCGGTTCGGTTGGGCAGGTCTATGTCAATACGTTTAGGCCTGTTCCACAGGCTGGTCTGATCGCGCCGCAGGACCGCGACATGACCGATATGGATGACGCGATGGCACAAAACAACTTGAAAACTCTCAAGATGTCGGACCAAGCCCAGGACCTCATGCTCCAAGCTGCCGATCAGATTGAGAACCTGGCCGGCGATCCGGACATCAATCACATGGCACCCGGCTCCGCTCCATTTCTGACGGCTTCGGCAGTTGTGGCCAGCGTCAAGAGTGAAGCGATCATGCAGAAAATGCTGGCCGCGGCGATGCGGCAGGAGGCGGCCCGCATTGCCCACGACAATGCGCTCCGAAAGCGAAGGAGCGCGCTTGCCGTGCAGCTTCAGAATGACATGACGAATATTCTGCAACGCAGATGAAAGGATGACACGCATGAGAGTTTATTTCGCCAAGATCTTCGGTTGGATGAGGCTTCACGCCGTGGCGCTGGCAACACTGCTACTCATTGCCACTATCCTGACGCCGGTGAAGGTGCAAGGACAGTTAAGTCCATGCTGTGCAATCCTCTCGGCTGGTCTCGGTACAATCAACAGCACATTAGGGAGCGTGATTGGCGGCGGACTCAGTTCGATAAACGGCGTTTTGACCACGATCCAACAGTTTGAACAGACCGTTGTGTGGCCTGTTCAGGCAATCGCCCAAGCTCGCGGGCTCGTCGGCGCAATTCAGGGACTCTACACACAAATCAGAAACATCTTCAATATTCCGATATCGAGCGCTACGCTCGCCAATCCAAGGCAACTGGAAACGATTCTCCTATCGCGCAGCCCTGGCCAGATCGGCAACACGTCGGGCGCCTACGCCGCGGTGTATGGCGTTGTGCCATTACCCCAGAACGCGTCGCCGCAAGTGCGCGATCAGGTCGATATGACCGATGCCGTCGCCCAGGACGCCATGGCGCGGGCGATTGCGATTGATGCGATCGCAGATCAGGAACTCCAGGCCGCAGACCAGATAAACTCCAGCATTCAGTCGGCTGCACCGGGGAGCGCTCCGATTATCGAGGCGCAGGCTGACGCGTGGCTCGTCCGCTCGCACGCTTACACCCAGTCGGCACTTGCGGATCTGATGCGAGTTCGCGCGGTCGATTTGGCGAACAGCAGCGCAACCATGAAGTACGGCAGTTCGAGTGCCGTAGGCGCGCAGCAGGACGTAAACACGATTCTGAAGAGGCAGTAGCCGATGTTCTATTTCCAGAACCTTTTCAATACTGCTCTCAACGGGATCGATTCCGGAGGCGCTAGTGCGGGAGTCGTTCAAGTCGCCGAGTATATCCTGCTTGCGGCTCTGATGTTTGGAATCTTTCAAGCCTGGGCGCAGGGCGGCGACACGCAGTTACTTGGAGTGACTGGGGTTCGCTTCTTTGCGATGGGCCTGATCCTGGTGAACTACGCGACCGTTTTCCGCGACGTGAACGGGATGTTCAACGGCGTTGCGAACTTCATCGACACATCCACGGCCGGGGGCGTTGATGTATTTGCGAAATGGATGAGCGACATCGGGTCGTACTGGCAAAACAACGGCATGTCGTCTCTCTGGGGACTCATCACAGGAGCGCTGGCGAGCCTACTGGAGTCGATACTGCTCCTGGTCGGATACCTGCTCTACCCGATTACTTACGCACTGTTCTCGCTCCTGTACGCGTTATACGGGTCGATCCTTTACGTGGTTGGACCTTTCGTTTTGGCTCTCTATCCCGCAACGGGCATCGGGGCGCTAGCGCGAACGTACATCGTCAATCTGATGATTTTCAACGCATGGGGAGTGCTGTACTCCATCTTCGGCGCCTTGATGGCGGCGATCGGAATGAATTCAGTAAACGGCGTGCTGAATTCCGGGAGCTTCCTTGGTGGTTTTGTCGGTGTCAGCAACGCTCTTTTGCTCGGTTTGGCGAGCATCCTCCTGTCTCTCTGCATCGTGTTGATTCCGTTCCTCGCGAAGCGAATCGTTGAAGGGGACGTGGGGCATACTATGACGACGATGATCAGGACGACCATGATCGCAGCAAAAGGCGTCGGATCAATATTCAGCGGAGGTAAGCCATGACTGTTAGTTCACCCACGAGGGCAAAGAAAAGCGCACAGGAGGGTCCTGAAGCTGTGGACTTCCTTAATAGGGTCCGATATTCACGCTACTACGAACATGACGGACTGCTTAGGGCGTATGCGAATCGTTCGATGGTTCTGGCCCTCTTGTTCGGTGTCATCGCGATGGGGTCCCTTGCATTCGCCGTATACGTCCGATTGCAACCACCGACGGTGATTCGGGTTGACAACAATGGCGACGCTACTGTCGTCGGTGGCACGCCATTTGGCGGGCAGGCGCGAGGGCTGACGTTTCTCGCATCGGCTGCGGAAGCAGCGCCGAACGATGTTGAGGCAAAGGCGGTCGTCCGCCGATTCCTCGATCACTATCTCAATTACACGCCCGCTACCGTTGACAAGCAGATGGCGGATGCCTTGAACATGATGACGGGAAATTTCCGGTCGCTGGTGATGGGGCGTCTCCGTGACGACGATACGATCTACAAAATCCAGGACGACCACATCATTTCGAATTTCAACATCCGCACTATTGACGCGGTAAAAGGCAATCCTCTCACGTACACGGCTTTCGGTGTGAAGGAGATCCACCGGCTAAAGAACCGTCAGGAGACCACGGATCACATCGTCGGCCGGTACAGCGTACGGCTGGTGTTCGACCGGCGTTCGGAATACAACCCGAGCGGCCTGCTGGTCGCGGACTACTGGGAGCAGCAGATGGTCGGGGAGAAGAACACCGGTCTCGAGCAGACCGATCAACTGGCGCGGGAGGCAACGAGCAAATAGCAGGCAGCGCCCTAAGGCGAAGGAACCGAGTGATGCGGTCAGATTACCAATTCGGCAAAAAGCGATGGTTTAGCAGGCCTGACATGCTTGTAGCAGCGGCGGGCGGCTCGCTCGCTTCCGCTCTCCTGCTGCTCTTGGTTCCCAGGATCGGAACGTTGTTCCTCGAAATCCTGGCCGGCCTGGTCATGCTTGGCCGCGCTTTGGTGGTGCGGCGACGTGAGCATGCTGCAGCACAGCTATGTCTGAATCTGCCAGTAACCGCGAACCGGATCCGGCTGCCGGATCGTTACGAGCTCGTGCTCCTAATCATCGTCATCCTCGCATACGGAACCGTCATTTCCACCCTTCGCAGTGTGAGGGCGCCTGAAATCCTGACCCGCACCGTTCCCCTTCTCCTCTTCGCAGTTGGCTTGCTCGCAAAGACTCAGATCATCCGAGCGATCACTGCCTGCACCGATCTTTTGATATCGCACTTGGGGCGCGGGCAACACGAGCATTCCGCGGAGGAAACTAGATGAGCCACGAAGAGCTGGTCCAATCTCTGAAGGCTGTCGACGCCACCGCCGCGCAAAACCGTCAAGCCTTGCTCGCTTCCGTCGCGCGCCTGATGCGGATCGCAATGGGTGATACCGGACAATGCCGGCGCGTGGCTGACTTTCTATTGGCTTGGCACAATGCCGATGAAAATGGCGGCTGGGATCCCACGGATCTGTGGAATGTGGATGCGACCATCGCTGACGACATTCTAACCGCGCTTCGCTTTCTCCCTATTGAGAATCGGTATCCCGGCGATCTCGGTTTTCGAAAAGAAATCGAGCAGATATGGGAGCTGTGGAGGGCCGACAAACGCAACGAGTGATCAGGATCGAGGCTTTATGTACGTAAATGATCACATTCTTTCCCATTGAATCTGTCGTGACTTGCGAGAGGAGGTCGTGAATGGCGACAAACGGCTTGGAAACGATACCGGATTCGAAGGTTGCCGCGTCTGCACCCGAGATACGGACTTCGCGATCGACTAGCGGGCCTAAGACTGGGTCCGAAACAGCCACCCCGCCACGCCGCAGGCGTGGCCGGAAGGAGACGGCGGAAACAGCCACAATCGAGCGATTCTTTCTGGCGGAAACGAATGAGAACAACGCCATGCCAACGCTCGGGCGTGAAATGCCAACCGAAGCCGAAGCGATCGTTGAGGCATTTCGCGCCGGGGTAAATTTCTTTGCAATTTCAGAATTTCGGACACGCGCGGAGACTTCGCCGTCGCGCTATCCGGTCATCAAAAAGGAGGCCGTAAGGAACAGCAATCATTCTTCATAACGCACCGGCTTCTTAGTTGAGGAGCACCCAGACTCGATCTGGGATGGTGCTGGCCACGCTCTACGGAGTCCTGGTCCGCGAACTGTAACGGACCAGGGCTTCGAGGAGATCGCTGCCAGCGGACTCCTTCTGTTCTAGTCCAACCGACAGAAAGGAGAAAGTCATGTCAGAGCATGACAAGTTGACCGTCGTATTGATCGTTTCCATGACGCTTGGAGCGTTAGTGAATCGCATTACGGCGCTAAGTATGATCGCCGGCGTGATTCTGCTGTGGACGCTGCAGAATCAGCCGTCGGTGGGCAGGTACATCCGTGAACTGTTCTCGTTTGCACGAGGCGGCGCCCGGATCAAGGAATATCGCGGTGACTCAACCTGCAAAGAGTGAGATCACGCGATAAGTAGCGGATTGGCACGCCCTCGGGCTCGCCAATTCCAAACAACTCAGGCAATGTCGCTGGCCGGCTCTTTGGAGCCAGGCCGAAGACCCGGTCTTCGGCGCGAGGTGGAAGAAGAGGCCGCGAGCGGCTCCTTTTCTCTGCCCGCGACCGCGGACCGGAGAAAGGAGTTCGAGTGAGCCTCGACACGCTTGAAACAGCAAACGGTTCGAATGGAATTGAAATCGATGGATGTGGTTTCGATGATGCTGAAGCGACTTGGCGTGAAATGCGTAAGGTCGTCGATGAGATCGAGCGGAATTACAGTCTGGGAGAGATTCCGGAGGAAGACTGGGAGGTCTACGTGGAATACTGCGCCGCTCTGGGTGAGCCAGTTTCCGAGCGGGATCTTCTCAGGAGGAAGCATCCGGAGCTCTATCCAGAGGAAATCGATTTCATGCTCTCGCCACCGCAAGATGGCGATTGCCCCTTCTGACCCTTAACAACTGAATAGGAACGCAGGATGGCGGTCCGGCTCTCCCGAGCCAGGCCGAGAACGCAGGCAAGTTTTCGGCACATGTGCAGGGATGGGACCGGCGCCGGTTCCGTGTCCCTGCTCGCGTGCCGGTTTATCAACCACAACACGACAACAGGGAAAGGAACAAAATGTTGCCATCTGTGAACCAAACAGCGGACGTGCTGCGAGTGACGTTCGCGGATATTGACGAGGAAGGTAAAGTGACGAAGCGATTTCCCAGGATCGATGCCGAGGGGCAACTGAAGAACACGGTGCTCCACAAGCGCTATCCGGAAATCCGCGTCGCCGTGGTCAGCGTACCTACGCTCCAATTGGACGCATACGAAGAGGCGAAGGTTCGTGAAGCGCTCATGCGCCAGCGGATCGACGACGTCGAGTATCGCCTGGTGGGCGCTAGCGGCTCCGCGAAAGACGGTAAATTCTACGCCGTTGATGTCGAGCACGAAAAGCCCATTGCCGAGCGGTTTCAGAAGTGGCCGCAGGCGGCGATCACTTATTTCGGCATCCTGGTTTCGGACTGCCGGACCGTGATCGAGGAGCAGGATGCGCGCGTCCTCGTGGTGGAAGACCACGCTCTGGGGACCAATGATTGCCGTGGCTGGGTCTCGGAACGGTTGTTCGGCAAGCTCGGCTTGCCGGATCACCGCTTCTATCAGTTCCGGCTTGCGTTCGATCGCACCCAGGCGAAGGGCTCATTCAAGGTCATGCAAGACGATGTGGCAAATATTCTCGACGCCGACATTATCTTGCCTGAAAGTTCAGTGAAGCCGCGACTTGAGCTGGGACTGCTCGCAGAGTGCCAGAAGTTGTTCTCCGGGCTTTCGAGCGGCATCCAGGGAACGCGTTTCCGGTCCCCGATCGTTTTGGGAATCCGAGACGTATCCCGCGACCTGCAGTTTAAGTCGAGTTACACGCTAATCGAACACGCGCCGCCCGATTCCCTGCACACCGAGATCATCCCTCGGGCGTTGGGGGAAGTGCGCAGCGTGGTGAGTTCGGCCCTGTCCGGCGACTACCGAAAGCTCCTCGAAGCGATCGGAACATCAGCCGCCCAACGGCAAATCGACGACGCCGAAGACGACGAATACACCTCATACGAATCCTCCGTCGTCGAGGCGATCCTCAAAGCCGACGGCAGTGGTTCGCTGGTTCGGCACCCTTACTTGAATACTCGCTTGCAACAGTTGCTGGTGAAGTGGGCGTTTAAGGTGTCAACCGGAGGCGGCTTCCGGCTGCCCGCATTCGCCCTGGCAGATGACGGATACCTGTTTGCCCATGACGGACAGGTGTTCGCCGGCTCCGATTGGATTCCGGAAGGCTGCGGCATCGGTTCTCTTTCGACAAGAAGAGGGCTAGTTGTGCGTTACCCGATACGGATGAAAGAGGACCTTCTACCAGTAGAGTTGTTGTCGGCCGAGACCACAGTCCAGACCCTCGAACGCGTTCTCCGTTCGACAGGTTGCGGAATGGACGTGGCACACATCGCAGATACCGTTGATCGCCAGCTCCGTCTCCACGGGACTTTCGTGCTGCATTCGAAGACCGCGGCGCGGAATGGCGGTGATTTCGATTTCGACCTTGTGGCCGTTCTGCCGGACAGCGAGTTTCCGCGGTTCGTTCAGAGCCGGTTTGAAATGCGCGAAGAGTACCGGCGGCACAAAGACAAGCAGAAGAAGGTCAAATCTCCCTGGTGGAACCTGGCCGATGTTGCCATGAAGGCTCGGGGGAACCAGATCGGCAGGATCACGAATCTCATCAGCGACTCGATTGCGCACGGACGGCTCGACTGTGCTTACGAGCTGGTCGATCAGCTTCAGAACGCGCTCGATTCACTGAAACACAACGTCGCGGTGGACCAGGCTGTGATCAAAAGGATCCGCAGCGAAGTCCCCAAGGCGCCCTGGCGCGACGCGAAAGAGGCCCGGCGCATCTCGCAGATGCCCATGGACGTGCCGGTGTGCGGCACGGACATCGTCGGGCAGCTCTACAACCACGTCCGCAAGGAAATCGGCGTTCTCTTCGAGGAAACACTCCCACTGCGCGACTTCGGTGGGATGATCCGCGGAGAGACTTTCACGCGAGAGATGCACGAAGAGTGCGCCAAGGTAAACCGCACTTTCGGCGTCAAAGCAACAGAACTGCGGAAGCGGAGCGAACAGTTCGAAGCAGGCCTCAAGGAAGCGCAAGCGGAATTTGAGCGGCTGCGCAACGATGAGGATCTGCAAATCCGTCAGAAGGCCTCGAAAAATCTTTACCGGGCAAAGGCCGCGCTTCGTGCCAACGAGGAGCGGTGCCGGGAAGAAATGCGGCACTTCCATAGCTGGCTGCTCGAATGGGGCAACAGCAAGAGGGAGAACCGGAGAGGGTGGTGTCAGGCGCTGCATTCCATCGCGGTGTCAACGCGAAATGACAAGGCCACCGGCGCTATCGTTTTCCACGCTTTCCCGCAGGAAGTGATCGACAAGGTTATCGAGGAGACAGGCGGACAACCAATCCAGTTGAATCTCCCGGAGATGCCGGACAGCGAGATCACCTTCGACGAATCCGGAAACGTTTTCCGGTTCGAACGAAGGCGGCTCCCGGACGGTCAAATTCAGGAGCGCCAGATATTCCTGTTCCGGGTGACGGAGCACGGAAGCATTGTCCTTGACGGCGTCCGGAGCAGTTCGGTGCAGCCGTTCCCGATCCAGGAAGGATCCGGTGAGATCCGGAATGGAACGGTGACGTTCACGAATCTGCCACAACGCCCCACGATCCGAACAAGGCTAACGTTGCGCACCAGGGAGGACCGGCAGCGGTTCATCACCCGGTGTGCGGAACGGTATGGCGAGAGTTTCGCGGTGTTCGTAGATGGAGATCCAGCGAGCATACGCCAGCTTGATACGCCGGCCAAGCGGCAGGCGTTTATTGAAAGCGCCGCGGTACGGCCCTGGGAAGCTCGGCCGTTCCCTAGTGCGCAGGTGCAATAGCCAATCGTCTGGGGAAGCCCGCACTGCGGGCACTCCCCGGACGCCTTTTGGGAAAGGAGTACAGAAATGACGCGTATTCTTGTAAGTTCCCTGGCAGTGGTCTTCGTGCTGTCAGCCCAGAAAATCGATACCGAAACGCCGGCGCGCGATCGGGTCGTGCGAATCCAGACGGCGCTGAACCACCTGACCGTGATCGAGGTTGCCGAGCCGGTGGCGACGGTCGCGGTGGGATCGCCTCAGGCATTCAAGGTGGAGCGCAGGGAGAACAAAGTGTTCATCCAGCCGCTCCAAGAGGGCGCCGCCACCAACCTATTTATATGGACAGCCACAACCCGGCTCAATTATGAGCTCGTGCCCGCCATCAGCGACGCCGGGCAGATGGACTTTGCAATCGATTACCGCCAGCCGCCAAGGGAAGCGGAGGTAAAGCCCGCCACTCCACCAAAGCCGGTTGAGCAATCCATCATCCCGGGCGATATGTTGCTGCACAGCGCCCCGGTCAAGCTGGTGGGCTTCCCTCGATCCAAACAGCCACAGGTTGACATCACGATCCGAGACATTTATCGTACCGAAAACCAGGTCTTCATCCGTTATGCGATCGAGAACCGATCGAAAACTGCCTATCAACCATCAACGCCGCACGTAGTCTCCCTCAGATCGCCTCAGTGTGACCGATCGTTGACATCGCTGGCGAACTCTCAATTGGGCGATGAGTACCTTGCGCATTTGCGTTCCGACGGAACCGTCACCATGCCCGTTCTGCACGCCGAAACTCCCTCGGCTGTGATACTTCCCGGTGCGAACGGGATCGGCTTGGTCGCGATTCAGCTTCCGACGGCGACCGATCCCAAGTTAAGCTCCACCCCGACGGTTCTGCGGATGGTTTTCGCGGGGGACGGACCTCGTCAAGTTATCGCGACATTGGTGCTGTAGCCATGCAACCGCAATATCAAACGGTTGAGCAGATGCATGAACGGCTGCTCACGATGATCCGCAGCCGGCGCGACACCGGGTTCAAAGTTGCGGTTGCCGACGCTGTGCTCGAGCCGAGGAATCCGTTCGATCCCACAAAGCGCCGGCCGAAGACCGGAATTGCTGTCGGGGTCGCCCTTTCGCTCCTACTCCTGATTGTGTTCGCTTATTTCAGCATCCATTCGGCGAAGTAGATATGGCGAATGAACCACGTTCGATCACGAGCAGGTTGCAACCATGGCCCGCCATCCAGCGCGTGGTGTTGTCTGAAGCTGTCCTGAACGTTTGCTACTGGTGCACGGTTGTCCTTGTCGCTGTGGTGGGCGCATATGTGTTCCATTGGCGCTGGACACATCCGGTGATCTCCGCGATTCCCGACGATCCATGGGGCATCACCACGCCACCTTGGATCGTTGAGGCTTTGTTTCCCGTATTGATGTTTGGCTCTCTCGCCCAAGCCTGCCAGCAAGCCCTATGCGGCAATCGTCAATGGAAGTTTGTTGGAACGGCGACGCTGGTCATGGCAGTCGCCGGACTAAGCGAGACGCTGCAAGCGTTCAAGTAGTCAGAAGTGGAGGCAGTCGTTCGTCGGGAGATCCATATGGTCAACAATTCGAATCGAAACCAAAGAGAGGCGTCACTTGGAGACTCACCAATCATTTTGCTGCTCATGCTCTTCGTAGTCGCCGGCGTCGGCCTCTACCTGGTCGTGGCACGCCTGCATATTCGCTCCCAGCAACTCGTGGAGGGCGCGCTGTACGTGTTCATCATCTCCGCTGCCTTTACCGTGCCGATCATTCGCAAGATTGCACCGGACGCCAAGCACAAGAAGCGTCGGCCGTTCGTTGTCCCGGCAGCCAAAGATGAATATGCTGTAGCCGACGCCTGGAAACACAATGCCGTTGTCCTGGGATACGACATGGACACGAAGCCGTGGCTGTGGCCGGATGAAGTTCGGGTGATGCAAGGCATCGTCCTCGGCATGACAGGCTCCGGTAAAACGACCCTGCTCAAGAACATCATCACGCAGGACATCGCCCGCTGGGTCGGTCCGGCAGAGGATCGGCACCGGATTCCGATGGTCATATTTGACGGGAAAGGTGATCTGGAGTTCTTTGAACACCTGCTCCCTCACATTCACCGCGCTGGCCGCCTCCATCAGCTCCGTCTCCTCAATCCATCGCGGCCGGACCAATCAGTTCTCTACAACCCCTTCTTCACACGCGACGACAACTACATGGCGCAGGTGAACATGATCTTCGGTTCGTTCAACTTGCACGACGAGTTCTTTTCGAAACACCAGCTGAATTATCTCGGCGATGTTGTTCGCGTCCTCTTCTATACCGGGGCGCGCTACACGTTCTACGACGTCATCGTCATGCTGCTCGACGAAGCCGTGCTCCACGAGCAGATCGAAAAGGCGACCCACCGCCTTGACCGGGACGCCAAGGTCAGCGCGCAACAGCGTCTGAATTTCGAAATGTCGGTGAAGAACCTGTTGCAGTCACTCGAAGACCGCGAGCGCGTGCCGAAGATTCAAGGCTTGATCAATGAATGCATGACATTCCTCGACGACGAGCTCTCAGCGATCACCGGTCAATATGAT
The DNA here is from genome assembly GCA_035293725.1 of Bryobacteraceae bacterium. GTDB lineage: Bacteria > Acidobacteriota > Terriglobia > Bryobacterales > Bryobacteraceae > Palsa-89. Next base: position 103,358 of record DATGMH010000066.1, on the reverse strand, counting down.
GACCTGCTGTCAATCGAGGACGTTATCGACCAGGAGCTCATTCTTTTCGTCAGTCTGAACGCGAACAAGAATATCGAGCCTGTTCGTTCTTTGGGCAAAATGCTTCTGCAGAATATCCAGTTGACCGTCGGCAAGCGGTACGAGGATCAGGCGGAGCGCCGGCGGCAGAACCGGCCGATCTTTTCGGTTGTGCTGGACGAGTTCGCGCCATTCGGTTACCGGAACTTTGCCCAGATTCTGCAAACCGCGCGTGGTACCAACACGGCGTTCCTCTTCTCCATGCAATCGCTCCCGCAACTGATGCAGGTAGGCCGCGGCTTTAAAGAAGAAGTGACGTCGGCCCCGAATACGACGATGACGCTCCGGACGCGCGATGAGGAAACCGCGAAGTATTTCATCAAGGCGTCGGCGGAACAGACCGTGGTGCGCCGGAGCATTTTCAAACAACGCGGCTTCTTCGGTCTTGGCAAGTACGAGGAAACGGGCCGTGCCACAGAAACCGAGGACCGCGAAACCCGGTCGCAGGATGAATCGATCAAGAATCTGCCCAAAGGCCGGATGGAAATCCTTATGTCGGAAGACAGCCGCGGCACGTTGCATTCCTTGTTGCAGGTGAGGCCGCCAGAGGACGTAAGCATCCCGGATTTTGTGCCGCCGTTGTATCCACGAATGGTGCAGTCCCGTGCCGAATCGAGCGGCGCAAATCTGCGGTTCAAAGATCCGGAACTGGAGCGTAAGTACCGCGTACCGAGCCGCTACACAGGAGGGTTTCGGAGATGACATCACGCCTGCTGCTATGTACGATGCTTGCGACTACGCTTACCGCGCAGGAGACCGCCACGCAGCCTGTGCAGCCATCCGCAGCACGGCCGCCAAGGCAAACATCTTCCGGGCCGTACCAGCACCCGCAAACTGGTAAGCCGTACCAGCCGCAAGATGACTTCTTTCACTATTCGACGAAGCTTGTTAACAAGAGTGACTTCGATTACGGCGCCTGGATTGAGGAACGCCGGCGGGCCTTCCTCGATGCCAGCCTTTCAAATCCATTCTTTTGGTACAGCGCGCTCACCACAGGCTTGGTGATGTTGCTGATGTTGATGTACGGAGTGCGCGTCCTGGACGAAAGGCGCAAGCTGTGGCGGGCAGCCGAGCTATTGACCGACGTTTGGAATCAAGAGCAGTATTCGCGCGCGGTGGCGGCGAGCGCGGTCGAAAAGTACAACGCCCACATGGCCGATTGCAACCGCGTCGTCGAGACGCAATTGACCGGCCGGCCAAGTGCGACGGCGCTCGAGACCATGGACTTTAAAGAGCGTCTCGAAGTGGCATCCGCGCAGCGCGATGCATTCGATAGTGAAAACCGCAGTCTGAAGGCCGAACTGCAAAAGAAGGACACCATGATCAGCCAAATGTCAGGGCGCCTTGACGTGTTGGAGCGCCGTTCTGAAACAAACGGAAGTGGCGCCGCAGCAACTTCCGATACCGAGGCTACGCGGCGGCTGATCGCGCGCGTGAACGAACTGCAACAGCAACTCGAAGCAGAACAACGAAAGAACCGGCAACTGAAGGGAGCATAGCTTCCGTGGTAATCGCAATCCAGGGGTTTGGCAGCGCGTGGGAACGCAAGTTCGGAAAAGAACCATCGGATCCTGAACGATTTGCTCGCGCCGCCTACTACAACACCACGGCCGTTCCGGTGAACGGGAAACTGCGCTATCGCTGGCGGATTGGAGGCAAATTGCGGTTCAATTCGGCCAGCGGATTCAACCCGAATTACCCAGGTCGTGCATTGGGGCGTGCATTTGAATGCGCGGCGCCCCAGCAGCGGAACGGCTGGAACCAGATTCTTTTTGAGCACGTGCTTCCGAAAAACGCGCAACCCGAGATGTACCTGTTCGCCGTCACGGCGGAACGAGTCGGATACATTGATGCGCGTTCGGTTTCGTGGAAGGCACATTCTGTGCAGGTTGTCTCGTTCAGCGACGATCACGGGCGGCAGGAACTGCTCTTGCTGATGCCTGCATATTCCTGGCTGCGCGGTGAACTCGGGACGTTCTTTGTCGAGCCATTGCCGGCAGCGCCGTGTTCTGCGCGTCTCCAACTCGGGCGGGTCTAGAAATCTTATGCGTTATCCGAAGGGCACGTTCATCGTCAGCAGGACACGAGATGTTCCTGTCCTTGAACACGTGTTGCGTTGTGGTTTCGCTACGCGTAAACAGCTATTCGAGTTTCTGCAACTGGATGGTCTGGAGAGATCCAACATGGCATTTGAGCAGCGAATGCGACGTCTGGAAAAACTGGATCTTATTTGCCGGCAAAGTGGTGTGTTGCACGGCCACGAATGGGTCTACTCCATTGCGCCAAAGGGAGCGTCCCTCCTGATGGAGATGGGGGAGTTGTGTGACGGGCGTGGTGTCGAGCAATCGGGAGACGGCCAGCTGGTTGTCAATCACTGGCTCGATGTAAATGAAATCCATTTGGCATTGCGGCGGCGGAAGGTGCTGGTGAGGTGGACTCCGGAATCTGAGGTCCGCTCACAGAATCATCTGACGACCTTCAAATATGCCAAAGACTACGACGCTATCGTGACCGTAACGTGCGCCGGCGTTGAGTGCCGCTTTGCACTAGAGTACGAGCGCCTGGCGAAGTCAAAGAGCCGGTATACGCAGATTTGCCACGAACTGGATCAGGAAATCCATTTGAAGATGTTGCTCTATCTCGCGCCGAGCTATCACGTTCTGTCATGCATCAAGGAGTGCTTTGAGCCACGAAGATTGACGATCTGCCTCGCAGTTGCGGGCGAGTTTTTGCAGACCCTGTTGGACACTCCGGTCATAGTCGCTGCCAGCGGCGATCGGCCTGTACGCTTTGCTGATGTAATCCGGGGCTCCGCAGCGAACGCATCTGATTCGTTAAGCCGCACCGCCCAGTTTGGCGCTTCTTTGAACTTTCTTAGAGGTAGCGAATGACCATGCTTTGCCGTTTTCCGTCGGCCTCGAAGTCCGGCAGCATCACAGGGTTAGCGATTGACTACCCTCGACCGTCGGCTGCCGCCGACGGCCTCGGGATGGTGCGGCGGATTGCGGTATCCGCCGTCGGTGATATGTGGTGCCGCCGAATGCTTGCGGCGATCTTGGCGGCTGCGGAATCTGCTGAACGTGGGTCATGTGGCGGCGAAGTGCAGATCAGCTACTGGAAAGGAGGGCAAAGCATGGGGAGTGAAGTCGAAATTGCGGTAGACGGGTCATGCCTGGGAAATCCCGGTCCAGGAGGCTGGGCCTGCATTCTCCGGTATGGCGAGTCGGAGCGTGTGCTCCAGGGAGCTGTTGTACAAGCAACGAATAATCGGATGGAAATGACCGCCGCCATCGAGGGACTTCGCGCTCTCAAGCGCCCCTGCGCGGTTCGAGTATTCACTGATTCCGAATATCTGCTGCGTGGCATGACGCAGTTCCTGGAGCGCTGGCAGGCGAATGGATGGAGATCGTCCTCTGGAAATGGCGTAGCGAACCAGGATCTGTGGGAGGAGTTGGCCGAACTAGCAAGCTATCACCGCGTGACATGGATACATGTTGGAGGGCATTCGGGACACAGCAACCAGGAACGCTGCGATCGGCTGGCGTCACGGGCCGCGCGGGAGGTGAGGCAGTCTTGGCTCGCGAAGGCTTGAGGTCATCCGATGGTTCGCATCCTCATTAATGTGGTCCCGACAGGAGAAGACACAGACGAATCGAAAAGGAGATTGTTCGTATGAATGCAAGTACTTTCGCACCGATGAACGTAACCCCGCTCCTCACTCTTGATGAGCTTGGGTTGGACCGGCGGGTAACCGTCGATGAGGCAAGCATGGCCCTGGCGCGGGCTGCCGAGGCGGAGATTGTCCGGTGGGTGCAGTTCCCGGCCGGCGTTCTCTTCTTCACCCTAGTTTCAGGAGATCCGGAATCCGGAGCCTTATACGTATTCGACCGCAAAACCGGCGTTTTCTACTGGCTCAATTTCGAGGACCAGAAGTGGGGAGGATACAACGTTGAGGATTATCGCGCGCTGGTTCGGGAGCACAAATTGACTGCTCTGGCCCAGAGGCCGGCCCTGCTGGAACGCCGGTGCCGGGCGGCAGCGCAGGCGTGACAACACTCCGCTCCGGTTTGTTTGCACAGGTTCCGGATTCGGGTTATGTAAGAGCAGGACGAAAGGGACGAACCGATGGCAAGACAACATCAGGCCACCGCGGAGAACGTTCGAGACTATTGGCGGCTGTTTGTTAACCGGCGGGCGTACGTGGTGCAGTCCCCTCGGCCTCACCCGGAGAGCGGCCGCCATTACTACTTCCGCCCGAAAGCCGGGAAGAACGGTGCGCCCTTGAGCTTGACTGAAGCCACTGTCCGGCAGCACCTGGAAGGTCGGCTCACGATTGGCCTGTACGCCATGAACCCGGAGACGCAGCGCTCGAAGTGGATCGCCATCGACGGCGATTATGCGGATTCGCTCAAGCATCTGTGCGAGCTGCAGTGGGAACTGCAAACCGCAAAGGTGGAAGCTGCGCTTGAAATGAGCCGTCGCGGAGCTCACCTATGGATACTGGCTGAGCGACCGCTCCTGGCTCGGGAGTGCCGATTATGGATCACGGGTATTGCGCTGAAGCTGGGTATCCCTGTGAAAGGTTCAGGTACTGCCGAGGGAATCGAGATTTTCCCGAAGCACGACGAACTGAAGGAAGGCGATTTTGGGAACGCGATTCGCGGACCGCTCGGAATCCACCGCGCCATCGGTGCGCGCTATTGGTTCTACGGAGCCGACTACAGCCTCGACAAACAATTGGCTTACCTGAAGCGTCTCGGAACATTGTCAGAGGATCATTTACGATCGCTGATCGGTAAGGTTTCCGAGTCCGCAGCGTCACCCAAAGTTGTGCCTGAGCAAAAACGTGAGTGGCACTGCCCGAGAGCGCGCGCCCAGTTTCGGATTCTCGACCACGTCGAAGTGCGGAGGAAAGTTGGCCGGAACTGGATCGCCCGGTGCCCCTCTTGCGCAGTGGCTGGACGCGACACGAGTAAAGACAACCTCGCAATCTCGGTGGATGAGCCGCAGAAGTATATCTGCTGGGCGGGTTGCACGCGCGACATGATTCGCACCGCGCTCGGAGTGCCGGTGCCGAAAACACCCTTGGTGGGAGCTAGAGCGTAAACCTGTGCAGTGGCGTTTGGCAAACATCGACCCGGTGAAGGCTCCGAAGGAGCCAACCGTGATCGTGTTTGTCGGCTGCATCGACGCGTTTGATACTTTCCTGGAAAAGCTGGTGACCGCGATTGGCCCGGCTTGCCGGTGGGCGAGCGAGCAGGAATTCTGCGAGTACACCGGGTGCTCGCCACATAATCTGGAGGACTGGCTGAGCCAGGACTGGGTTCAGCACTATCCGCACCTCGTGCTGTCGCTCGAAGACATACCTGGTCCTGTGCCGTGGGTGCTTTATAAGGTGACAAGCCACGAGCAGAAGGTGCGGGTATTCTCCGCGGGCCCCGAGTTGGCGCAATGGCTCGGAACGCACCGTGACGTGCAAGATTTCGTGCAGTAGGAGTCGAGGTTATGAATGAACCGAAGGACCTTGGGGCAGCGAATTGGGTGCCTCTGGAGACGATGTTGCGGGAAAGCGGACGCCCGGTGAATCTCTGTGCGTCGTTCATGTGGATGTACCGGCAGAACGGCATTGAGTTCTACAAGCACATCGACACGCGCCGCTACCTGCTGCTCGATTCTGCCCTCCGGTGTTGGCGGCAGGGTACCCACAGGCTTGAGCTCTCCGATTTCGAAACCGAGTTTCGCCGAGCAACGGGCGAAGCTGTCATGGGCGCCGACTCAATGGAGCAGGCCGGGCGATGGGCTGGGGACATATCCGCCGAGAGGGTCGGCCATCTTTGGAGGCCTGAGGATCACGCGGCCGTGATGCACAATTTGCGTGCGGCCGACCGGCTGGCCACTCAGGTGGTCGCATTCGCCTCGGCAAGAGCGGCTGAACAGAAGATGTTCCAAGGAAGGATAACCATGGAATCCAATCCAAAATTGAACATTCGCGGCTTGAGATTGCCGCCCGTCACGGTCAAGCGGCTCGAGGAAACCGGGATTTTCGCCCGGCCGGAGGTCAGCCTGGAATATCAAAACCTGGCGAAGCGATACGTGGTACGCGGTGTTGAATCCGGCGGCGCCGTGGCGGAGCTTGGCCGTTACGTGAGTTTCGCAGGCGAGAGCGGCGAACCCTTAACGTGGTTGCAACCGATCGATTCGCTGGCCGTCAACGGCGTTCACGCTTTGATCGTTGCCCCTTTTGTTACCCGGATCGAAATGTTCCGCACCGGAAGGACATACGAGCTGTCGATTACGCGGCACCGTCCAAGCCGAACCGAGAATGGCAACCGGCCTAAATTGATCGCGGAAGAAGTGTTCCGCGGAACCAATGGATACCTCGGCTTGGAACTCTGGGGTAAGGACAAGGCGCTTTCGGGCTCGGTCATGCCACAATTCTTCAGCCGGTCTGGGGAGGAGATTGCGGTGCCGGCGGCATTCGCGCCGGCGACTCTCGCGTTGACCGAGGCCGTGAATTGCGTGGGCTGCACCAGCTCTCACTACCTGAGACCAGCACAGCCCGCTAGTGAAGCTGGCACGTCGCGTCGCGAGGACCCGCCAACCGCCCCACAGGAGTCGCTTGTGGAAGCTCTGGATACTGCAGTCGTGCTGAATGCCGGATGAACGGAGGCAGCTTGAGAATCCTGGTATCGATTGTCATTCTAGCCGCGGCGCTGTCATTTACCCGCCCGCACTTGCGCAGAGTGCTCGGGACAGAGCTTTTCCGCCCGAGTGCGACCGAGGATTCCGCGACCCAAGCTGCAACATCTCCGAGTGGCGGGGAACATTTCTCGCCATGGGAAAATCTCGAACAGCTTGATATTGCAGAACTGCGGAAAGCGAAGCAGCGGGTGGACATCGCAATGTACAGCTTCACGGATCGCAGGCTTGCAGGAGTCGTTAATGAATTAGCCGCCCGGAGGGTCGAGATCCGCGTTTACCGAGATCAGGAACAGTTTCAAGACGAGGAACGCGCCGCCGCTCGTTTCGGTGAGCCATCAACGACCCAATTATTTCGCGGCCGGCGGACGATTCATGTACGTGTAAAGCAGGGATCGCTGCGCGATCTAATGCACGAGAAAGCATTCTGCATCGACGGTCACCTTCTGCGCGAAGGCAGCGCCAATTGGTCCCGGAGCGGGCTACTGGTGCAGGACAATAACGTGCACTTTTCATCCGACGCGACGGACATCGAGACGTTTGAGAAATCATTCGCAGCAATGTGGGCGCGGCGCGAGAACCTGGTGATTCAGTAACGGGTGGCAATTTGAGGGAGGTCGGTGGCGACAAGTTATGTATTTCGAAATGAGGCTGCGGAATTTCGGTTGTCCGGACTGCCATAAGCCATTCAAGAGCACGTCGCCAAATGCCGTGCGCTGTCCGAAATGTTCGACGGAATGGAGCAAAAGGCGGAATCGGGAGTATCAGAGGCGTCGATACGCCGCGAAGCGCAACGGGCGAGTGCCTGACGCACTGGGTGGGCCACAGGCTGAATCCGGCGCATGGGTTGAGGCGGCCGCTCGGACAGGGTGACGACCGTATCTCGGGGGAGGGCGGTTGTGCCGAACCCGAGCGGCTGCTTCAAGCAGGCGGGCAGTCCGATTCCAGGAGCATTCCAGGAGGTTTGACTATGACGATTGGCACGCGTAGTGTGCTCTTCGGCGTTCACAATTTCTTTATCCATCCTCTTTTCGTGGCATTTGCCTGGCGCAGATTGTACCGGTTTCCACGCGATCCGCGCTTGTGGCTCGCCTTCGCACTGCACGATGTCGGGTATATTGGGCGCACTTCGGTCGAAGGCCCGGGAGCGGAAGCTCACGTTGAATTGGGCGCCCGGATCATGGGTAAACTCTTCGGCGCCGAATGGGCGGAATTCTGCCGCAGACATTCTCGATTCTACGCAGTGTCTCGCGGACTCCGAGTCTCGCGGCTCTGCGTGGCCGACAAGCTGGCATTTGTGCTGACACCCGCTTGGCTGTACCTGCCGTTGGCCCGTGCGAGCGGAGAGCTCTGGGAATACATTGAGCGTTCTAAGGACCGGCAGGCGGGAAGCGAGTGCTTCACGCCGGAAGAATGGTCCCAGGTGAACTCGCAGAATCCGCGGGAATGGCTAAAGGGTTTGCAGAGCTACACCTATCGCTGGGTGATGAAAAACCGCTTTGCAGATGAGCGTGATTTTGGACTTGCGGACGGTGAGCGTGCGGGCTTCATTGGCCGGCGCCCATACGAGCCGGCGAAGCTGGTTCCGAAGAAGCCGGCGAGCACGATTTATCATTTTCACCGACTTGGCAACTCGGCCACACAGATCCTGCGAGATGGCTTTGACCCGCTTGTTTTGCGGCCAGAACTGGTCGGGCTGGGAGCATCGCATTTTGAATGGGGATACGGCGGCAGCGGGCCGGAAGTGACGGCGGCATGCGTATTGGCGGACTTCTTTGAGGACGACCATCTCGCCCTCGGGTTGTGCGGGGCCTTCAAGCAAAGGGTGATCGCGAATCTGCCAAGATGCTCGACGTGGTTGACCGGCGCTGAAATTCTGGAAGCGCTGGCGAGGTTCCAAGTCCAGTGGGAGACTGCTGGACACGCCTCATGGTGAGCGCAGTGGTTTGTTTGCCACGGTTACGGCCCTCCTCGATCCGGCTCCTGATCATCGCAGCGGCATTCATTTGGCTCGCATTAGCAGCACTCGGGTCGGTGGTTTTGGTCGCGCTCGCAGATTCGCCGCGATACTGCCCGTCCAATATGGGTTGTGCGGAACAGAAAGACCAAGGATGTTCCTCCTGGCGAGGCCTCCTGGAACCCGCATGGGACAGCGGGCCATGCGATAGCAGGTAAATCTCTCTTCTGTAGTTTCCTTCGCTCCATCGCGTTGCAATAATCCCGGCCGTAAGAGCTCCGAGGGAGAAGTTCGGTCGATTGCCAAAGACCGATGCGGGTCTGACTCCCGCGCGGCCGCGGGACGCCCAGCTGGTGGGCTGTGTTGCAGCATTGGCAAGCGGCGGAGCGAAGGATTCCCCTGCGAACCCAAATCGGCAAATCTCGCGGCCCAACATTCACAGCCTGGGGCTTCCTCGTTCAGGAGACTCTCTATGCGAAATCAGTCACAATGGAGCGACCAGTCCTGTTCGCGGTAGCGCGGGTTACGCTGCGAATAGGTGAAACCAGCGGCGCAGAGCCGCACACGAAAGGAACTGGTCGCATGTCTAAAATACGATTTCTTGGTTTGGATGTCCACGCGGACACCATTACAGTTGCTGTCGCCGATCCGGGCAAGGAAGTGAGCCTGTACGGCAGAATCCCGAATCAACTGGATGCGGTTCGGCGAATGGTAAAGAAGCTGAGTGCCGGCTTCGAACTGCGAGCGTGCTATGAGGCCGGCCCGACGGGATATGTGCTGTTTTGGCAGTTGAGCCTTTTGGGCGTGAAGTGCGAGGTGATCGCGCCGTCGCTGGTGCCGACCAGGGCTGGCGACAAGGTCAAGACGGATCGGCGGGACGCCGTCAAACTGGCCAGGCACTACCCAACGGCGAATTGACACCGGTGTGGGTGCCGGATGCCGCACACGAAGCGTTGCGGGACCTGGTGCGAACGCGCGAGGACGCCAGAGCGGATCAGCAACGCGCCCGCCAGAGGCTCGGCAAGTTTCTGCTGCGCCACGGCAAGCGTCCGGAAGTCCGCATGGCCAACTGGGGTGTGAAACACCTGGAATGGATCAAACAGAAGGTCCATTTCGACCAGCCGGCGCTGGAGGCCACGCTGCAGGATTACGTGCGCGAGGTGGAGCACGCCAGTGAGCGCATTACGCGGCTGGAGAAATCGATCTTCGAGGCACTGCAGAATACTGCACCGGTGATCCGGGCGGTGGTCGAGGCTTTGCAAGCGCTCCGCGGGGTGGCGATGATTACGGCCGTGAGTATTGTGGCGGAACTTGGGATGTTGTCTCGGTTCGATAGCCCGCGGCAACTGATGGGCTATAGCGGCCTGGTGCCCAGCGAAGACTCCAGCGGTAACCGCATCAAGCGTGGTGCCATCACCAAAACGGGCAATGCCCACTTGCGACGCGTGATCGTCGAAGCCGCATGGGCCTATCAGTTCCGGCCGTGGGTCGGCGGCTACCTCGCGAAACGGCAGAAGGACTTGGATGCGGAAATTGTTGAGATCGGCTGGAAGGCTCAACATCGACTGCATTCCCGCTACCAGAAACTCCTGGCGGCCGGAAAGAACAAACCGCAGATCGTCACCGCCGTGGGAAGAGAGATGGTGGGCTTCATCTGGGCGATTGCGGTCAAGACGGAAGCCAAATACCAGGTGCAGCAGAAAGCGGCGGCTTGAATCACCCAGGGGACGTGATGCCTGCCATTCCCTCCATCGCGATCGTCTTGCATCGGCGCCACCCGTCAAGGCTCCCCCACGGCTCGCGGCAGCTCGCTGTCGCTGACTGCCGCTCGGCCTTGACGGGTCCTGGCGCCAATGCCGAACACTTTCCTGAGAAGAGGGAATGGCAGGCGGTGAATCGACAGCAGACTTTCTCGATCGACCTCCCGGCTGAACACAGACCGAGCAGGCGACAGCAAGAGGGCGCGTGGTAAGGAGAATCCTCATAACTTCTGAGCGGTACGGTCTTCGGACCCAACCCGCGCCCTCAGTCCGAGGCAGCTCCCGACGGATCATGACTATGCGGTTCCGACCCGCGGATATTAGAGTGATCAGCCGTCGCACTTGCTCCTCTTGCTGTCTCCCGCTCGGTCTCACTTCGGCCTGGCTGGCCGTTGCGAGATCCACCCCTGGCTGATTCCCGGGGGCTTGACAGGTCGCTCCATATTAGAAGTTAAGGCGCAGTGCGGATTGGCGCCGCCGCCGTGAAGAGTATCTTCGGGCATCGGGGCGCCGCGAGGATCTGATCCGCGAGGGCTACGAATCCCCTGGGCCGGCGGCAACGTGGGCCCTCGTCCGTGGCGGCGGCCGGCCAAGAAAAGAGAATGCCGGAATCAGACTGTTCATCGTCAAGCGAGGCGTATTGTGACCGGGATAGGCGGTAAAGCACGCCCCTAGGGCCACGATTAACGGCCAGTGCAATGTAAAAATTGACATCGGCGCAACTGCGAGTTTCGACAGTATCTGCGTTCGGGAACAGTGCGGGTCCGTGCCGACGAAGGCCTGGGAAGCCAGGCGCCGAAAACGGTCAGCGGGCCCATCCTGCGATGTAATCCGAACATTGGATGCTGAACTGCACCTGTGAGGACGATATCTTCCTCCAAATTGAGGAAGACCTGGAAGGTTTGCGCTATGAACGAACTTCACACCCTTGCCCTACAGGCTGCCCGCGAGATCATAGCAGCGCATTACGAATCCCCGGGTAGTGTCGAACTGGAGAACGTAAAAGTCGCAGCCGAGATCCTCCGGCTTGCGAAGCTGAACGGCGAATTGGAAGCGGTCGAGGCACACGGGGTTGCGGCCTGAACCCAACTGAAACACTGAAGCCGCCGGAGCTTGTTTTCTTTGAATTGCGGTTTATGCCGCTTTCATGACTGCTTGGCCGTCGAGGAGCTGACGCACGGTTTTCAGGAAAATAGGTGCGGGAAACGGTTTCTGCAAGAAAGGCGCATCCCACCTCAGTTCTCCGTCCGTTATTAGATGAACGGAACTATACCCGGAAACGTACAGGATCTGCATCCCGGGGCGGCTGGCGATAAGTCGGTCCGCCAGTGCTTGGCCAGTAGCGCCACGCAGTGCGGCATCAGTGATCAGGAGGTCAATAGGTCCAACGTGCAATTTTGACAGGGCCTCTGCTTCTTTCGCACTTTGCGCTCGGAGGATCGCGTAACCTTCGCGCTCAAGCGGGTCGCCCAACACCTCGACCGATTCACGGTTATCATCAACCACTAGAACGGTTTCCATAAACCAGCCCACGCTAGCCTGAGGTGACACATTGTGTCAGCCTCCCAGCGTCTAGCCTCAGTTCTAAGCACGAGCCGTACCAATCCGCGTCGTGCGAAGAAAGGCGTCAAAAGAAAAATAGCGCTTACGACCCCTACGCACTTCCAGGAGGACGTTGTGTCTAGCGAATCCGCCGGGTGGGATCTCCGATCAATCTCCCTTTGTCCGACAGGCTGAGAGGGCTCGCGCCTGACACCGATGTTCCCGAATGTGCCGATCGAGCAATAGCCGTATTCTCTGAAGATTTTCCCAGGCCTTGTCTACGGCCTTGTTGAGCAAGTCGAATTCGGCTTTGGGCGAGGTTCCGATGCGTTGGCGAAGCTCCATCCTGGCGCTGTCGAAAGCCGTCCCGGCCTCCGCGTGCTCAAGCTCCAGGCGATCTCGTTCTTCGCAGATCACATCCAAAGAAGAAGTATCGAGCAAATGACCGAAGGTTGCAATGCACTCCATAGAAGTTTCGGTGGGATGTGATGGAAAGCGTCTTTTACATTACAGCCTTGACACGATGAGTCAGGCCTGCACAAGCGGAATTCTTTACAAGAAATGCGGGCCATTTTGGCGGCACCCGCGTGAATAGCATCACTCGGCTAGATTTTTCGAGCTTGGTCACGGCAGTTGGGATGGCGTGACCGAACGCCGGCGTTCTACTTCCGGAACGATTACTCGACGTCGAGCAATGGTCCCGGGGTCGCAACGATTCAGGCGACTTGGTCCGCCTCTCACAGCGCACAACCGCCGTGGAGACGTTCGCGGAGATCTGGGACAGGAATCTGTAAACGAAGGGATTTCTTGAGGCGTTCGGCCGAAAATCATCTGGCACGGCGGCCTCGGTCGAAAGGAGTGGTTGAGCTGATGGGCAACGCGAATCTGCAATGCGATTTCTGCTCCGCGCCGCGCCCTACCTGGTGCTATCCAGCTCGGAGTTTCGTGGCATACAGGGTATCCAGTCTGGCTGGCGAGAGCGTGGGCGATTGGGCAGCGTGTGGCGCCTGCCACAGACTTATCAAGGCAGATGATCGGCGGGGTCTTTCCCAGCGTTCGCTGGATGAACTGATTCTGAAACATCCGGAGGCAAAGGCCGCTGCCGACATCCTGTTTCACGATCTCGCCGAGCTTCATCGACAATTCTTTGAGCACCGGGACGGACCGCCGATTCCCATTGCGGACGCCGCATAGCGTCGAGGAGGAAGAGATGCAATCGACGATACGGCCGATCGATCAATTCATGAAGACTCTAAAAGCGGCGCGGCGGGTTTCAACGCCCTTGCTCTCGATACGCTCTGCCGACCCGGCACTCGCAATCGCACGAGTTCAGGAGGCAGTTGGGAAATCCGCGCCGATGGTTCATTGGGACATCATCCGCGGCCTTGTGCCGATGAATGAAAACGGAACAAAGGAACTCGGGAAGTTGGTCGGCGAACGCGATCCGACCGGCATCGGACCTGTCGAGGCACTTGTGCTGGCCTCTCAACTGAGCGAAGACAGCGTGCTGCTCTATGCCAACGCGCAGCGCTTCTGGGTTGATCCGCAGGTCACACAGGGGATATGGAACCTCCGAGACGCGTTCAAGAGTAGCGGCAGAACGCTCGTGCTTTTGACGACGCCGGGCGCCGTGCTTCCGGATGAGCTTACCCAAGATGTCCTCGTTCTCGACGAGCCCTTGCCTGGAATCGACGATTTGGCCCGCATCTTCCAAGAGACAGTCGCGGCCGCTGATGTGCCCGACACCGCGGAGGTCGCCGAGAAAGCGATGGATGCCATGTTGGGGTTGGCAGCATTCCCGGCTGAGCAGGTACTCGCGATGTCGGTGTCGAAGGGCGCATTGGACCTGGAGCAACTCTGGGATCGAAAAAGGCAGGTGATCGAGCAAACACCTGGCCTCAGCGTGTGGCGCGGCGGGGAAACATTCGACGACATCGGCGGATGCGAAAACATCAAGCGCTTCCTGAGGGCGGTGATAAACGGCGCAGAGGCCCCGCGAGGAATCGTGTTTCTTGATGAGATCGAGAAGGCGTTCGCCGGAACGGGAACGGATCTGTCGGGAGTGAAGACAGAACTCACCGGCGCGATTCTGAGTTGGATGCAGGACCGGAGCGCCGACGGATGTCTGCTGATCGGCCCACCCGGCGCCGCCAAAAGCCTCGTTGCGAAGGCTACAGGCAACACGGCAGGAATCCCGACAATTGCGTTCGACCTGGGCGCCATGCAAAACGCGCTCGTGGGTTCGTCTGGCGAGCGGCTGCGATCGGCCCTTAAAGTGGTAGATGCAGTCACGAACGGACGGAGCCTCTGGATCGCGACCTGCAATTCGTTCGGTACGCTGCCGCCGGAGTTGCGTCGCCGATTTACGCTCGGGACATTCTTCTTCGACCTCCCTTCGCCGGAGGAACGCGCCACGATCTGGACGATTTACTTGGCAAAGTATGGCATCACGGGCGAATTGCCGGACCACGATGGATGGACAGGCGCGGAAATCAAAGAGTGCTGCCGGAAGGCGTACCGCCTGAAGCTAAGTCTGAAGGAATCAGCCGAGTACATCGTCCCGGTATCTCGCTCGGCGGCGGATCAGATCAAAGCCCTTCGCCAGCAGGCTTCGGGTAAGTTCATCAGTGCGTCAAGCCCCGGCGTTTATCAGTTCCAGGAAACGCCAGCCGTGGCGCGAACGGGCCGAGCGTTCAGAAATGCGGAAGCGTAGTGGATATTTCATCTTCATTTCGGATTGGTCCCGTATCCCGTTCGCGTGTAATCCGATTGAGGCACATGCTGCGACTAACTCATCGACGAGATGGACGACAAATCGTCAAGTTGCATTCGTAGGCACTGCGTCGTTACGCGCGACCAATTGACTCCCTCTAGGAAGCTGCGGATTACAGCACCATCAAATCCCGCGCGACGACAATTTCTCCCTTGAACTGCTTTGCAGCCAGGTTGCGCCACGTCTCGTCCTGAATTCCGTCGATGCCGGGGGTGAGGTGCGAGAGGACGAGGGTTTGGACCCCTGCTTCTTTCGCAATACGGCCGACATCTTCGACTGACGAGTGATCGACTTTCATGTGCGCCATGTAATCATCGAAACGGATCGGCGACCCTTGAGCAATGCGATTGCGGACATAAGCTTCGAGCGCTGGCACGTACATCGCCTCATGTACGAGGATATCTGCGCCCTTGGCCAATCGTGCCACAGCCTCGATCGGCGCGGTGTCACCGGAAAACACGATGGAGCGGTCATAGAAATCGAACCGGTACGCCAAGGCCGGCCGCACGGGAGGGTGCTGAACGACGGCCGCGCTTACGGTAACGTTCTCGTCCCGCATGACTGTTCCAGGCGCCGAGACTTCGTTGACCTCGGGTGGCACGAGCGGCTTCACCTTCAAATCCTGCACCCAGAAATTGATCGTGGCTTGGTAACCACGCAAAAAATCCCTGGTCATCTGCTTGAGCGGAGGTGGACCGAACGCGCGCACCGAACTGGGCAGGCCTTGCACCCAGCCGAGGAGAATGAATGGGCCGTACTCAATGTTATGGTCGGGGTGATGGTGCGTGATGAAAATGGAGCGAACGGCGGTGAACGGAACGCCTGTCCTGGCGAACTGGTTCGTGACGCCGAGCCCGCAATCGAGCACGTACGCTCTGGCGTTGCTGACCATCACGTGAGAAGTCATTTGTCGGGTGCGTCCCGGCACGGTCGGATTCGGCCCAGCGCCTGTGCCAAGCATGACGAGCTTGGTTCCGCTCGCGCTTCTCAGGGCGGCTTGAGCCTCGTTGGCTGTGGTGTTCTGAGCCGCTGTCTGGGCAGCGCTAGCCCCGACGGATAGCGTGGGTATCGTTGCCAGGCCGGTAAGGAGACTTCGCCGTGATACGCAGGAACGATCGGATGTATCGCTCACAGTTTCAACTTCTCGGTTCACGTGTTGCTGCCGCGCGAGTACAATACATTGCATTCCCTTACTGACCTGCTCCGGTCGCTGATATTATCACAAGCCAGTCGGACAAAAATAATCGATTTCGCTCGTTCAAAGCGACATCCGTTGCGGGTCGAGCCGGCCTCGCTGTGAAGCGACTGAAGCCAACATAAGGCGTGCAAGACAGTAGGTAAGTCGCGTACCGTTTACGGATCCTTCGGTCTAACACGGCCTTTCGGTGGCAGGGCGATGGGGAGCGCGCAATGCAGTGATCCTCGCCATCCGCCGGCTGGGAAACAACGGAGCGGAAAACGATATAGGGCCGGGCAGGCTGCGTCCAGCTCCACCGATTAGAGTGGCCCACGTCTCTTCCGGGCGCGATCCGATGCCGGCGAGCTGCCTCAACTCCTTCATCCCTTGGGGCCGGTCCATCGCGGCAGCGCGACCGGACTGCGTTGTTGGCGACGCGGATTTCAACACGCCCACCCCAGCCAGCGAAGTAGCGCAGGCTCGCCAATTTCGGCTGCCGGCAGCAGCCAATGTCATTGCGCACCGTACTCGATTTCGATCCGCGGAATTCTTGGCATCACTGTTATGCAGTTTAGCCCTGATATGTCGAGTCCGCGCGCGAGAAGAAATCTCTTCTGAAAGGAGCGGCAGATGTCCGCATACGGCGAATACACCACGCATCTCTGCGAAGAGAAATACCTAATCGAGGGGCTGGCGGCGATGGGCTACAGAGTTGAGGTCCACCCCAACGGCGCGCCTTTGATCGGGTATCACGGCGACGAGCGGCCCGAACGCGCTCATGTGATCATCCGGCGCGCGCAGCTCGACAGTGCGTCGAACGACATCGGATTCGTGCGAGGAACGGACGGGCGCTTCCGGGCGATTCTTAGCGAATACGACCGGAGCATCGGTTACGACGATCGCTGGCTCGGGAAAGTGCACCAGAACTACAAAGAGAAGCAGACGCTGGCTGTTGCGAAGGCGAAGGGATATATTTTCCGCGGCAAAGAGATCGTTCAGACGGCGAATGGGCCGCAGATCCGGTTGCAATTTGTGGCGCGATAGGAGGTGGGCTGTGCAACAGAAAACGGTCACAGTCATCATCGACGAGAACGGCAACAGTTCCGTCGACTTGGATGGGTTCGCGGGCAGGGGTTGCGAGAAGGTGTTGAAGGATTTTCAGGGGAAGGACAGCGCCCGCGTGGAGCGACGAAAGGCGGCCTATTACGGCCAGACCAAAGTTGCTCGCGAGAACCTGCGGAATGGGGGTCAATAGGATTCGTCTGTCGCCCGACGGCGCGGCCGCGGGGCGGCTAAGCGAATCGAGAGGAGAAGCCCGTATGCTGCTGCACGCGTTTGTACCTGCGAGCCGGGCGAATGGTCCCGGATTGCGCGCCGTCGTCTATTTCCAAGGTTGCTCACTCAATTGTGAGGATTGTTGGAATCCGACCTCGCACAAATTCAAGGGCGCTGATTTAGCGGCTGCTTCCATTGTCGAGCAGATTGAGACCGCGCGGCGCGTACTGCGTCTGGAAGGCGTGACGTTCTCGGGTGGCGAGCCCATGCAGCAGGTTCACGCGCTTGTGGAGATTATGAGCCGCATTCGAGTCGCCTTACCGTCGGCAAGCATGGGAATGTTCACGGGGTACACCGAGGCGGAACTGGATGACGGTAAGTACGTGACTCGTCCCAGCACAGCAACCGCGGAGAAGCGAAAGTTGTGGCACATTGTACGTGCACATCTCGATTTCGCGGTCGTGGGCCGATACGACCGAACGCAGCCCGGCACCGCGCCATTAAGGACAAGCAGAAATCAAAAGCTCTTGCTGTTCAGCAGCCGTTACAGAGAGGGCGATTTCACCGAGCAGTTTGTAGAGGTTGGCATCGACCAGTATGGAAAAGCAGTGGTCACTGGATTTCCAGTCTTCGGATCGCCGGCGCTCTAAAGACTTTCGTTTGTATTGTGGAGAACCCGGCTGCAACCCCCGGTTCACGTGGTCGCCGTCCTCGCGCCGCTCGCATTTCTAACCAGTCAACACAACCAGAAGGAGAAGACGCTATGGCAGCTATACCAGCGCCATTGATTGAAGTTCAGAACATGGGCCAGGATCTGGCTCAGAAAACCGTGTGTGTGAAGGTCCGGCTTGGACGGATCGGCAACACGCGGAAGGTTAGCAATTCGCAAGTGGAAGTGGACACCGATAAGAGCCTGATCCGCGTATCCAAGCATCTGCTCGATTCGAAAGAGTTGCGCGCGGTCGCCAACTTCGATGGCGAGGTCAGGCGCTATCTTTACGACACATGCCTCCCGTTTGAGTTCGGCATTCATCTTTGCCCGCTGGCTCTGTTGGAGCAAATGGAGGGGAAGCTTCGGGAATTCGCGGCGGCTCGCGAGGGCTTGGTGGAGGCGTTCCTGAGTGCATATCCCGTATTGTGCCAGGAGGCAGCGCAGCGGCTGCGATCGCTCTATAACCCGAGCGACTATCCGGCGGCGGACTACGTTGCCCAGCAGTTCACTTTCAGCTGGCAATACATCAGTTTCGGGGTTCCCGATCAACTGCGCGAGATCTCCACGAAAATTTGGCAGGACGAGCGTGAGAAGGCCGCCCAAGTGATGGCGGAAGCCGGCCGCGAGATCCAGCAGGTCCTCCGGACAGCCATGGCCGAACTGGTCAAGCATATGCGTGACCGGCTGAAGGAAGGTCCGGATGGGAAGCCCCTCAAATTTAAGGAATCGACCGTATCGAAGCTCGTCGAGTTCCTGGACATCTTCGAGTTCCGCAATGTAACCGATGACTCGGAACTGACGATGTTGGTTGAGAAGGCGCGCGGACTCTTGAAGGGTGTCGATTCCGAGGACCTTCGCACGGCGGCGGACCTCCGGGCCAAGGTGCAACAGGGGATGTCCGAAATCGCCGCGCAATTGGACACGATGGTGGTCAAGAAAGGGACTCGCAAGTTTCGAATGGAGGAGGAGTGAAATGGCAGAGCGAAGTGTGAACAAGGCGATCCTTGTAGGCCGGCTGGGAGCCGACGCTGAAACGCGATATACGCAGAATGGAACGCCGGTATCCCGCGTGTCGGTTGCCATGAATCGGCAATGGAAGGATCGGGAGGACCAGATCCACGAGGACACGGACTGGATTCCCGTGGTTCTGTGGCGCTCGGAGCGTCTAGCCGAGTTTATGACCAAGGGCAAGCAGGTTTATGTGGAGGGACGTATACAGACGCGCTCCTTCGAGGACAACGCAGGTGTCAAGCGGTATATCACCGAAGTCGTGGCACAAAGTGTGATCTTGCTGGGTGGAAATGGGCATACCGGCGAGTCTGCCGCGCCGGTCGCGCCCGGCAAGCAGCGTGATAGCCGCGGACAAGCAAGGCCGTCGAATGGGCCGCGGGATCCGCACCCCGAACCTGATCTTCCCGAACTGGCTGATGATCCAGATGTTCCCTTTTAAATGGCCGGCGGTTCGTTTTTGGCGCTCCTGGTCAGCAAACTGTTCAATAACGTGGGCAACCATCTGGCCATGATGCCGAAGGCACTTTGGACCTATGCAGGCCAAAATCCGCATCGGCGACAACAGGTCAACTTAAATTCTCCAGCGCTTGGGACAGAGTTCAAACGGGCTTTGCTGCTGCGACAAGGAAGCACCGAGCCAGTTCGCGGCTGAGTCGAACCTGCTGATTGTTACCCACGTGAACCAGGCACACAGCGGTATTCGCCCGCGCGGCTGTAACAGTCGCCCCGGGGCCGCAGTCCTAACGGTTCGATAGAGCTTTATATACTTGTCTTTTCGCGAAACGCTGATACGCCTCCGCAACTCCTAGGCATCCAGAGCTAGTCGCGCTTTGTTGTCCTCGATTTCGAGCCGTTTAAGTTCCGAACATGCCATACGCCACACTCAGCCGCTCTCAATTGCAACCGACAAATCGGTGACGGTTAGTGTTCGGGGAGAGCCCAAGAAAATTTCGGATCAGCTATAGCCTTCTGATTAGATCGACACGTTCCTCTTACGTTTCCTAAACCTTTCGAGCTTTCTCATCAGGAATGCGATTCGCCCAATCATACACCAGGAAAATATGAACTGGGGCTTACACCTGGTCGACGTTAGTAACAATGAACACCGTTTGCTTCTGAAGCGCTCAGCGCACGGGGACGGCGAAGCGACGCCTTGCCCGGATTCCGGTTGTCCCTGTCTTCGTAGCAGACTCTGATGCCGAAGTGACCGCTGAACGCTGAAGACCAGGGGGTGTTATGACCGCTCGATCAAAGCAGCGCGCTCGGTGCGTGGCTTCCTCAATCCCGCAAGAGCCTGCGGGCGCAATTGAGTCGGGCTCGGAAACTCTTCGACGACGACGATCACGCTTGGCACGGCCCAATCGGAGATGCAGGTTACACTTGCATGCTAATGTGCCCCCGGTCAGGTTGGCGTGGGAATTGCGCACATTCATGGGCGTGGAATTCAGATCGAATGATTTCGCAGGCTTCCTCGCTTGGAAAATGATGGCTCGCAGGACGTGGAACATAGGGCCGGCACCAACCGCATTCGGAGCATCGCGCGGCTAGGCCACCCCAACACAACTCGCGGCTTTTGTGTACAGGTTCTGGCGTCATTTCGCACCACCATTAGCCCTGTGGTCTCATTGTATCGCCCGACCTGAAGCCGAGGTGAAGGGCGTACGTGCGATTGCCGGCACTTTAGGCACGCCGTCAACAGATTCGAAATTCAACTACTCTCCGAGAAAAGGGTCAACCCACAGCCCATCTCTCCAAGTCTCTCTGGTCTGGAAAGTTCGCGGGAAGAAGGGCGCGACCATCGAATGAGGCCTCAGCTCTGATGAAATTGGCGGCAGCGCAGACGCTTGCTGCCATTCATAGTGCCATTGCGGTGCCGTGGCTGTGGGTTGTTGCTGAACAGCTCGGATGTTCAGACGCAGGCATACAAGGCCCAGCGGTTGAGCTATTTCGCAAATGGCGTTGGGATGGATCGATCCAGCGCGACGCCATCAATAGATCACATTTTGTGTAACGCCTCACAATGACACCTGGCCGGCCGAGAGCCAATCCTCGCTCACGGCCCGGCGTTTTCCTGGGCCAAATGAGCGCCGCTGTCGGCCACTTGTTATCCGCACAAGCTCTACGATTGGCGTCGGCTGCGGGAAATCGGCGATTCTCCAATTCGAGAGCAGAGCTCGTTGAGCCAGTCGGTCTTGTTCGTCCCATGAACCACGCGGCCGACGAATCCCAACTTCTGGGCGATGTTGTGCCGGTTAGCCAGAATATCCTGCCGCGTCGTCTTTGCGTACTGCCAGACAAATTCCTGAAGTCGACTTGGCTTCGCAAAAACGTAGGTCGCATGGCCTGCCTGAGGGACTTCGACGACGACGCACTTTTCGAGTTCAAAGATGTACTCGTCCCGGAAGAGGTACATCGTACGCGCCCTCTTCGATAACTCGTCGTAGTAGTAGCGGTCATAATCTGGGCGCCATGTGATCTGAATGACATCGAAGTCGCCCGGCAGCCCATGCCCCCAGCAGCGCCGGCGAAGCTCGTTGCACTCGGTCGGAATTTGTTGAACGTGCCAGCGCAGCCGGTCGATCTCGTCGAAGTACCGCCCAAAGCGCGAGTGAGCATTACGGGCCTTGAGAATCGATTCGTGAACCTCCGCGGGCACCTTGATTTCGGTTTTGCTTGGAAGGGCCGTCTCCCACTCCTCCAGCCGCCATTCGCCATCGCGTTTTCGATACTTTCCGGTGCGGATAAAGTCGGCTGAGATTTCGATGCTCGCGGAAATGAGGTGGCGCCACTGACTCCAGGTCTGATCCCATTTCAGCGGAAGCAACTGGCGATCGATTAGAACCTCAAGCTTTCGGCGCGAGTCCCGAACGACCGCATAGTCGCTAAAGAAGTCGAGCTTACGCAGCGGGAACGCGAACGTTCGCTGGCGACGCTCGGGCAGAAATGCCAATATGCGTCGGGCAAAGAATGTGTCCCCTTCTGTGCCGCCTTCAACGAGGAGGTAGCCGAAGCCGGAATAGGGAAAAGGCACGGGAGCATCGGGTTTGATCAGCAGTTCATTGTACGCAGCCCGAAGCTCCGGATTCGCGAGAACGTTGTACGCCCGTTCCAGAGCCGCAAATTCTACCTTTGAAGCATGCGCCTGTTTCAGTTCCATGCGGCGGATGCGAAAGCCGAGCCGGAGTTCTTCGAAACTCGCATCACGCGTCAGACGGAGAAACCGGTAGAGAGGCTCCTGGCAATTCCAAAGCAGGTTGCGGTTCGCCGCGAAGAAATAGTCGCGTACTACGCAACAAGGGATGTGAACGGCGCGGACCCCAAGCTGGCTTGCGACCACCTCCACTCGAACGAACATCTCGCCGCGTCTGTCGGGTTTCGGTTGTGCGGCATAGCCGGCCCGCCCGTGATAGATGTCTGCGCGCTTAAGTTTGGGCTGGCGGATCAGAACTTCCACGCGTCCAGGCGACAATTCGGCGTCCTGAGCGACGCCGATCTCGTCGCCCTTCCGCACGTGCACCCCGACGAGCCTCGGTAGATCGGTGGTGCTGCCGTCCTCCCAAAGGACTGAAGTCGTCCGGTCCCCATGCTGAATTTCATGGACGCGGCGCAGGATGGGCTTATCAGTTCCGGCAGAGGATTCCGCGGCTTGCAACACAGGCGCACCCATCGCTGCCCAAACATAACCCGAATTCTTGAAACGTGCAAACAAACGGACTGCAGGTGGAAGTGATTGAAATAGCACGGCTTAATAGGAACAATCCAGCCCAGTTCAGAGCAGCGGCACGAGTGGGCGGCATTTTCTCGTATCGCTGCGAGTCGCCAGACTACTTGATCGGTGCCGCCGAACCGTTTGGGCTCGGCACATGGATCTCATTCGGCGGAGAGGCGCGCCGCGACGTGGGGCTCTCGCGGCAGATCGAGAATCTTAGCTGGCGGCTTCCGGTTCACGGAGGTCGTGGCACGTTGCGAGCGTCAGGAGGACTGGCATGCAGAAAGTTAATGGTGCAGATCCCTTGCACGAGACGTACACTTCCGTTGCGCCACATTCGGGCCCTGTAACCGATCCGAAGGTGCTGCCGGCGGACGTGTTGGAAAAACTGAAGGCGCCGCTGCCGCCCGAGGCCGTCTCACCGAATCCAAATAAACCTGGGCTATCGGTAATCAGGGTGATCTATGTTGTGGAGCGCTTGAACGACGTTTTTGGACTCAACGGTTGGCGCGTCGTAAATCAGGTTGTCGAAAGTGGACGGATGGTCGTCGTAAAAGCAACTGTAACGATCCCGGAGTACGGGATCGTGATCGAGCAGTATGGCGGAAATGACAACCCGGACCGCGGCGATGCCTACAAGGGCGCCTGCACGGACGCTTTATCGAAGTGCGCCAGTTATCTTGGCGTGGGAATGGACGTATACAAAGGGCTTCGTGACGAAAGGCTGAAGAGCGCCCAAAACACCAACGGACTGCGGAACCAACAGTCCGCTCGAACAAATCAACCGGCCCACCGCCAGAGCGAGGCCGGGAACGCCCGACCCGAACCAACTGGTTTGACGACAAAGAACATGGTGGAACGCTTTGCAGCCATGCGAACGATTATCGGAACGCAGGATTACGAAGCGATTCTCACAGCCAATGGATACCCGGACGTGACGAATATCCCGAGTCTTGAAAAAGCGAGAGACGTCTACAGGGCTTTGGTTGAGGTCTTTCGGTCGCGATACCGAGAGGCGCGGGTTGCATTGGGCGAAGCCGAGTACATGAAGATTCTGCGCGAGCTTCGATTCAGCCCTAAAGCGAAACTGAGCCCGGAGCAGGCGATCCGTGTCTACAATTTCATGGTGGAGACGATGTATGGAAAGCAATAGCGGCAGTACTTCCGCAGCGATTGCCGATAGACCGACCGCAAAGGATGTTGCCGGTGGGCTGACGCTGTTCCAGATTGAAGAGAGCGTCGCGCTCCTGGCGGAAGCGGCCGAACAAGAAGGCATGACGCCGGAGATCGAGCAGGCTCTCGCAACGTACTTGCAGGGAGCGCTGGAGAAACGGGATCGCGTCGCGGAGTTCATTCAGTACTGCGAGTGGATGGCCGAACTGGCCAAAGCCGAGATCAAACGGCTCCAGGCGCGTCAAAAGCATTTCGAGGCGACAGCGGATCGCGTGCGCACGATGGTGCTGCGCGTCCTGGACTTCTTCGGAGTCAAGAAACTCGAAGGTCGAACCCACACGCTCAGTAAACGAAAATGCCCGCCATCGGTCCGGATCGACGACGAGGCGCGCGTGCCAACAGAGTTGAAACGGGTCACAGTGACGCTGCGGCTCGACGACTGGAATTGTCTGTTGTCTGCGGCCGATCACGACGTCCGGAAGGCAGTTGAAACGGCCATTCTGAAACGAGAAGAAACGATTGATCTCAAGGCGGTGAAGGAAGCCCTGAACCTGGAGCGCGAGGTGCCTGGCGCGGACCTCGTAGTCAATCGATATTCACTTGAAACCCGCTGAAGATGTGATCTGCGGGCCCATATGAGCTGGATAGGAGAAATGCAACCGATGTTTACAGAGTTGATGCCGCTGCTCAAGCAGCGAATTCTGGTCTTAACAATTTCACGCGTTGATGAAGAACTCATCTGCGTGAGTGTGATCCCGAAAAAGCGAGACGACACAGCCGACGAGAACGCCGCTCTCACAATCCCTTTAGCGCTCACGGGAAAGGCGGATGAGCTCGATCGCGACTTGCCGGCGCAGTTTGCAGGATTCGCCGACTCGGTGATCAAGACAGGTTCGAACCTTGAAGAGCTCAAGGCAGAGCACGCCGCCGCCATTAAGGCCGTTGATGCCGAGAATCGGAAACGCCTTGATCAGAAGAGGAAAGTGAACGATAAGAGCGCGCCTCCAGCGGAGAAGCCTACAAGCGGTCCCGAGTTCAAGGACGGGAAGCCGGTATTTGGTAGCCGGCCTTCACCGGAGACGGGAACTGCGCCTAGCCTCTTCGATTCAGTCGAGAAACAGCCCGTCGCGGTCGAAGACGTGACACAGGCTCCGCCGAGTGCATAAACGTGGCACGAGCCTTCGCGAACAGCGGTTGGAAATCTCACTAAGTGGGTGCGGGGGCTCGGAAGCTGATAGGGTTTTTGCGGCTAATCCATGAGAATGAAGCGCAGATTCTGAGTGCTACTGTACAAAGTACGCAGGCCGGTCCAGATCGAGGTCACAATGCGCCGTCAGCGCTTTAGGCTTATCTCGCTTGCCGTCATGACGTCAATTTTGATGTAACTTGGACTCTGCTAGGCGATCTAACAACGTTGACACAAGAACCGAAAGCCTGGACGATCAGCATTCCCACCGACTCCCAGGAGCTGCATACTGGCGTGTCGGACCTACTGTGCGTGACCGCATCGACCAACAGTTCCCGACTCAAAACGGCGGGCTGTCCTCGCGTAAGAGACGCCAAGTTGAAGAAGGAGGCGATGGTCATAACCTGAATCCACTCGGAACCCTGACGCAACGATGGGCGATCCCGCCAGACCCGCGATTACTTCTTGCGATGCGAACTACTCCCTTCTAATTCAGAGTTGCCGCAAACTGAGAAAGTCCAGTTTGGAGATCTGCTTGCTCATCAACTTACCCACTATGGGATGGAGGCGCTCAAGTGATACCAAGTGACAGGTTTCGTATCCTCGTCGTCGATGACGATCGGGCTGCGGCGAGTTCGCTTCGGGAAATGATGAAAAATGTGCACCGTCCGTACGAATTGCATTTCGTTGGTGACGGCGTGGAGGCACTTGACTTCCTCCATTGCCGGGGGGCCTACGCGGACGGCCAGCGCCCCAATCTAATTCTGCTCGACATGAACATGCCGCGGCTCGGCGGCTTGGAAACCTTGTCCGCTATCAAGAGCGACCCCGAGCTGTGCGTGATCCCCGTTATCATACTTTCGTCATCCAATTCACCAGACGACGTGCGGAAAAGTTATCAAGCACATGCCAACTGTTATGTTCAAAAGCCGGCTAGTGCATCGTCCCGTTAGTCCCTTATAGAATCGGCTTTCCGCCGCGTGGCTCGGCGACGGCGAGGCTTTTTGGGGTGAAGAGCCTGATAGTCCTTGGTGGTCTCGATGATCCGTTGCAGGTGCTCGGGGCCTTTGGTCCAAGTAAAGGGATTGCACGACTCGTTATAGCTGGCGAGGAAGCGGTGGAGAAGCTCTTTAAGATCCCGCTTAGAGTGTTGGACGGAGTGGGCCAACCCCTGCTTGCTGAGGATACTGAAGAAACACTCGATGAGGTTCACCCAGGAGGCATGGGTGGGCGTGTAGTGAAAGGAAACTTGCGGATGGCGACCGAGCCAGCGCCGAGCCGCCTCGTTCTTGTGGATGTTCAGGTTGTCTACGACCACGTGGAGTGTCCGATTGGGGTAGGCGCGCACGACCTCATTCATGAACCTGAGAAAATTCACTGAGGTGCGGCGGTTACGGACATGAGCGACCACTTTGCCAGTGGCAATCTCCAAGGCGGCAATCATCGTTTGCGTTCCGTGTCGGACATATTCATTGGTCCAACTCTGCGGTTTTCTGGCACGGAGCGGGAGCAGCGGTTGCGTGCGATCGAGCGCCTGAATTCCTGGCTTCTCGTCCACACACAGCACCAACGCATTCTCCGGCGGGTTCAAATACAAGCCCACGATATCCAATAACTTTGGCTCGAATTGAGGGTCGGGACTGAAGGTAAATGTCCGACTGCGGTGTGGCTGTAACTCCGATCCCTTCAGAATCGCGTGCACCGTGCTGTGCGGTAGGCCGAGCTTTCGCGCCAAAGTTCTTACTGTCCAGCGGCCTTGCGATTCCGGCTGTTGGCAGGCCAAAGTCTGTACCTTCTGCCAAACCGCCGCATCGTGTTTCGGCGGCCGGCCCGAGCGCGACGCATCGCGTAGCCCGTCCAATCCCAGTTCTGCAAAGGACCTCCGCCATTTGCCCACCGTGACCTGGGGAATCTCCAGATCGGAGGCGATCTGCTGGTTCGGACGGCCCGTTGCCGCCGCCAAAACAATCCGGCTTCGCAGCACCAGCGCCTGCGCCGTGGACGACGCTTGCACCCAGCTATTCAAGGTTTCCCTGGTTTTCGGATCGAGGCTAATGGCCGGGGGGATTCGTGGCATGCCCTAGCGTACCAGAAGTTCTCTATATTACAAAGGACTATCTGGACGATGTACTAGTCTGGAGCGATCCGAGAAATTGGTTCAAGCTGTGGGGGCTTTTTGGATGGACTTCGCCCTTCTGCCTGATTGCGATGGCCCAACGTCGCAACATCGCCACTCGATTGATTCTAAACGCGATACTGCCACATTAGACCCGCTGGAGGCGGCTGAGACACACGATGGAAAAAAAATTGCTTCCGTATCAGGGGAGGCGAGGAGCCAACCGATGCGTATCGCTGATTCGCCAACGAAAGAAACTGCAACACCCCGCCGGCCCGGCTGTGAAGAACACAACCGTTTGCTGGATGAATTCGGTGCGGCAGTTCAGGAACTCTTAAAGCTACACGAAGGTCAGTTCCTGGCGATTGTCGAAGGTGACACCGAGTGCCACCGTTTCGATATTTTGATCCACATGGCCAATGAAAAAAAGCAGTTGGCCAAGTATGCTTATCTTCGCCATGTGGAGGCGCACGGCTGCTCGAACTTTAATGCACTTAACCAAGCTCGAACGTGAAGTTATTACCGATAGCATGTTGAAGGTTGAGTCCATCCAGGCGTCCTTGAAGCAGATCGATGAAGCTAAGCTTCTCGACAATGAGGAAATCCATAGCTGTCTGAAGACCGCCAACAACAGTTTCCGCGCGGCACTGAGAGCCGACTCTTCCCCGAAAAAGCAGACTAAGCGCTGATCTTTGGAAGCCACCGCGCCGTTTCCTCACTTCCTTCGCACACCAGCCGTAGGGTCCGGCATCGGCTCACGTGGCTCTGGGTGCGCTGGCCCGCACAAGTGTCCAACGTGGAGAGTAAGTCGGAGATAATGGAGCTCTAATGAGATGCCTGAAAGACCACGTTGGTTGAATCGCCTGCCGGAGATCACTGCACGAATAAACGCACTACCGAATACGGTTGTAGACCGGCGCACGATTGAATCTGTCTTCCAACTGAAACGTCGTCGGGCAATTGAATTGATGCACCAGCTCGGGAGCGAGCGACAGGGCAAAGGTTTTTGTCTCGATCGAAATCGTCTGCTTGAAAACCTTCGAGCACTGCAAGATAGTCCTGCGTTCCGATGGGATGAGCGATGTACGCGAGACCAACATCGGCCTGGAGAATTCACCAAGAATTGTCCTGCGAGTGACGCCGCGGGAGACTCGCGTGTCGCTCCGGCCGCTCCGGCTCTCGCGGCCAATATACGCCTATGGCCTAGAAGGTTAGAAGTCGATTTCAACGACACCGAAGACCTTCTCCGATCATTAAACGAAATTTGCCACACGATTGTAGAAAACAGAAACCACTTCCGGTCGCTCTTGAACGAGTGAGGTCGTGACACTATCCAGGCGCGCCTTGAGCCCACCGTTTACGCCGCCGTGATCCAGATTGGAGCCGAAGCGTCGAATCTCGAGCGATTTGCCACCGCCTTCATCTTGGCCACGGTTGATGGCGCCAGTAAGCTGTTGTAGCACCTGGCACTACGGCTGAACAGGGTCTGATTGAACACTTCCCGAATTGCGTAGGTCAACGGCCCGGTTCGAGAGCTTTCGCGGTGACGACGACGCCTTGGGGCTGCACCGTGCCAAATTGGAGAGCCGCCGTGGTCGTTTGATCCGCGATCCATACGAGGTCTCTGGTGAAGGTGGTGAGTCCCGGCGCCGCTGCGGTGACCCTGATAGTCGCGGGCAGCTATATGGTTAAGAACCTGACTTGACCAGTGCTGTCGGTGCGGGTTTCCGTCAAAAATGCTCCGCTGCGGTGAACACAACCGGATGACAGTACCAGCACCGGCTTTGCGCTTCGGGCTTATGTCAACACTCGTCAAGAATTGTCAACTGGCATAATCCTACCCCTTTGTCATTGTTCTTGGCATAATCCTACCTAAAGGGGCGCTCAGCCGGTTGGGCCGCCCCATGACGACCACGGCCGGGATCTTGAACAACGCTTCATCGGGCATACTCCATTCGCGGACCTTCTAGTCCCGAGGATCTTCTGGGTACCCCGGGACGTAGCATCCGTAAAGTCCCGATGACCGTGTGCAAGGAATTAAGGGGGAGGGCGGCTTTCATTTCGTCCGGCTGCCCAAAATTCGTGCGATCATCGCGAACTGGCCACCTCGCGCAAGAAGGTGATGATCTGCCAGCGTTGCGCCTCAGGCAAGTGCGCAAAGGACGGCATGCCGCGCCGAAGGGACCCGTTGCGCAAGACCCAGAACAGCGCGCCGGGGCTGGCCTGGGTTACCTCAGCTTGACTCAAGGACGGGGCTTTTTTGCCGCCTTCTCGGTTTAATCCGTGGCACTCGGCGCACTCCCGTCCGTACAACTTGGCTCCAGCGCGACGCGCATTGTCGTTGCTTTCAAAAGGGTTCGCCGTGTTTGCTATTTTCGCTGGCGCTCGATGCACAGGACTTTCGCCGCTAGCCGATGCAAGGGCAACAATGAAACAAGCGACCAGGATTCGCGGCGCTCTCACTTGCTGCCTCCACGAAACAGCTTCTGGGCTGCACGACCAAACTGGGCGACCTCGTAAGAAATCCCAAAGCGCAGGAGGACGTGAGTGCTGGTGTCGGTGATGCCGAAACCGGGTGACAGGCGAAGGGTCGTCCCGTTGGCAAGAGTCCACGCGACAGTCGGCGCAACATATTGCGAGGTTCCGCGCAAGCCGAAATCGTCGTGCGTCCCGAGGCCCCCATACATCTCTACGCCCGCCTGGAAATTTTCAGGACAGAAATTGCATCTCTCTGGCCTGGCGGCAAGGGCGAGCGGCCGGCTGATTCCGGCCGCGTAGCCGAATTCAAACGGTGCGTGACGGACGTTCTTTTCCGCGATGAAGTTCTCGGCGATCGTCCATCCCTTGAAGTAGCTGCTCAATATCAGCTTGGCCTCGAGCTCGCGCTTCTTATCGATCCTAGCATCGCCATTCGGTCCGGCGAGATCGTCCTTGCCATCGTGATTCACGATTTCGAGCAGGCTCTTGTCAGCGCCGTTGATGTTTTCGAACTCAAAGTAAAACACGGGATTGATCCAGTGCTCGCGGGGAAGGAGCCGGAACCGGTTCTCCCACCGATAGCCTGTAAAGAGGGTGCTATCGCTGCGTGTGGTCTGGCCGTCGAGGTATAGCTCCATGGTCCACCAGCCCTTTGCGCCGTATTCAAACTCCAGAGCTGATCCCACGAACCAATTCCCGTCGCCCGGTTTGCCCGTCACGTTCTTGACGCTAAACTCGAGGTTGCCAGGTTCCTCCATCTGATGTGTATAGGTGATGAAGAAAGGGCCTTCACCAGCTTGGCAGAAGGGCTGAGGGAGGAACGCTCCGGCCGCTAACAGCAGGCTCATGCGCCAGAGCGAGCGGCTCCCTCCCGTGCGCGGTTGAGAGTGCATTGAATTCGCCGGAGCGCAGCCCCGCGGCCAGGATGCGTCTTCGTGCGACAGGTTTCCAGTCATGTGCTTGCTTCTCCTTGAAAGCTGCGGCTGGCGAACCTACAATGAAGGGGATCGACAGCCTGCGGGTTGACGATGTGCGGGGGTCGCGCGGTGTTCTTTGCCAAAAGTGAGCCGCGCGGCCTCTGCTATTTTGTCAAACAGCCGGTCTTGCTCTCTTTACAACAGGCCTCCTCTCCGCAGTCCGCGCAGCTGCTTGCGGCCGCACAGCACCGGCTGCACCGGCCTCCGATTTCCGTGCGAACGACGCTGATGTGAAACCCCTTCTCACGCGAGATTTCTGCCTTTAGGCGTTCGAACATCGGGCTCGTGTATTCCTCGATCCGCCCGCATTCGAAGCAGGCGAGATGCACGTGATCGATGTTCGTCTTCGCCTCATAGAAATGCTTCTCGCCGTTCAGGTGCATAAGATCGAGCTCATCGATCAGACGCAGTTTCTTTAGCAGTTCGAGTGTTCGGTACACGGTGGCCCGATTGATGCCCTGATCGCGCTTTCGCGCCAGCGCCAGCAGCGCCGCCGCGTCGAGATGGCGGGCAGCGCCCTGGATGGTTTCAATTAGTATCTTTCGCTGCCCGGTGATGCGAATACCGCGCAGCGTCAGCTCCTGTAAGAGCGAACGGCGTTCCAAAGCAGGGGATTTCATATTTGCGACTAGTTGCGACTTAGTCGCAACACGTAATCATAAGATTTATTAGACTCGAATTTGCAACTGAGTGTCAACTGGAAGCAGCCAACGGCAATTTCCGTGGCGTCAAGTGGCGCGACATACACGTGAAGTGTACGGCAGGGGCGCGTTTCTCCGGAAGTCGCGACGCTTGACGAGGCACACGAAATACCTGGGACGTCTCGTCCTTGCGATAATGAGGTGAAAGGCGCCGCCATGCAGATTACATTGGAACTGCCCGAAGATATCGTGCAGGAACTTCGATCCAAGTGGAAGGACGTGCCAAGAGTAGCGCTCGAGAGCCTGGCGCTCGAAGCATATCGATCGCACGCCCTCACAGCCGCGCAGCTTCGCAGACTCCTTGGTTTTGAGACGCGTATGCAGGTGGATGCCTTCTTAAAGGAGCATGATGTGTACGATTTCACGGCTGCAGATTTCGAGCAGGATCGTGAAACGCTTCGTCAGCTCCGGGCAAGAGAGTCTCAGCACTGAGCACTACCTCGTCGATAGTCGTTGTCGCAGACACGTCGCCGATCAACTACCTCATCCTGATCGGAAAGATTGACCTGCTCAACCAGCTGTACAAGCGGATTCTCGTTCCACCTGCAGTCCTGGCGGAACTCAAGCATCCCTCTGCGCCGAAACCGGTCCACGAGTGGGCCGTCAATGCACCGGCGTGGGTGGACGTCGTCAATCCGAAGACCAGCCTGATTGCGGTTCGGCTCGATTCGGGAGAAAGCGAGGCGATCGCGCTCGCGGCGGAGGTACATGCCGACGTGCTGATCATTGATGAACAGGCGGGCCGGCAGGAAGCCGTTCGGAGAGGCCTGAGGGTCGCGGGCACGCTTTCGATTCTCGATGACGGTGAACAAGCCGGGCTCGTCAACTTCGATGCCGCGGTCGCTGAGCTTCGAAAGGCCAGCTTCCGCGTTTCGCAGACGGTGCTCGCAGAGATCAAGGCAAAGCGGTTTCGCTGATTCCTCCGACCGGTTGGCCCAAAAAGCCGCAGTCGGATTTTGCCCCAAATGGTGGCACACTTTCGTATTTGCGTCAAAATTTGTCAACAATTCTGTCCGCCTACAACCCACCCACCACCACGACAAGACCACCACGGAGGTATCTCAAATGACCGTCACACCACTAAAAAGAGTCTTTAGTCTGAATGGCGTTAAGTTGCCGGACCCGGCACCGCAGCTCAGTATAGAACAGGTTCGCGGAATCCTGGCTCACGCCTATCCTGAGATCGCAACTGCCACGATCAGCGGTCCCGAGCCCGTTGGCGACGCGCTGAAGTATACCTTCGAACGAGCGATCGGCTCGAAGGGATAGTATCGCAGTGCCCCGGGAATCGGCCGGCAGGAGCAAGAAGAAAAGGAACGAGCGGGCGCAATCGGAGCTGGCTCTTTTGGCAGAGGGCCAGCATCGTTCACAGCACACAATTCTGGAAAGGTACAAGCAATGCCCGGACTGGATCGCGGCGAGTACGATATTGCTGCAGGCGATCTCCGCACACCGCCGGGGCCGTCGAGTGTTCCTTGCAGCGCCAGCGGGATGGCTGCCGCCACTTGCCTGATAGCGAGTGGAACCCATTTTGCGATTCCGCGTTTGAATGGCATTCCGCCAAGACACCAAATGTCTTTCGGCGTCCAGCCTGCTGCCCGGCTGGGTCTTTCGTTGCTCGAAGCAGGTATCGCCGATCCCAGCGACTGGCTCCGTGACAATGACGCCATAGAGTTCATCGAGAAAACGCTTCGCCGGTGGGCGCTGAAGAACGGCGGGGAGGAGATTTCGACTGAATTCGATCTCGCCCTTGCGCTCGTTAGCGACCTTGAACCCTATGCGGAAAGTCCCAATGCAGCCATAGCCCAGGACATGTACATCGTGCTCGAACCGGAGACTGCTGGTTATGTCGTCCTGGGCCCGGTGTTGCGAGAGATGAACAAGCTTCACGGCCGACTGCCGATAACATTTCTCAATCTGTTCACAACGGCACTGAACCGTTGGGTCAGGACCTACGATTATCGCGACGCGGAGGATCGCGTCGAAACGCTTCGGGAATGGTATGAAGGCGATCCCGAAGGCGAACAGGTTGAACTCCCCGACGTAAAGGGCGCCACTCCACAGTTTCTTCGGCATCGGAAGCCGCTACAGGAAAGCTTCGTCGTGAAGCTCGCGGAAAGAGCCCGCGACAAGAGACTCCGCGAGATCCTGCGCGGCGTACTTCAATTGAGCGCCACTTCCCGGCGGGCGCAACGCCCGGAGATCGGACCGGAAGCCTCGGACCGCCTGGCAGATTCGAATCCACCCCTGCCGGCGCTCTTGGCTGTGTTCGAAAAACAGGACGCCATTGAAGGCTGCTTCGATGAGGAGTCGCAGGGAATGATGGAGTGCCCACCGGAACCAAACGTCATCATCCCTCTAAAGATCGCGGACGTTGATGGCGTGAAAACCGCGTTCGGAATAGCGGAGGTTGTTTGCGACGTGCTTACGCAGGCAAGCCGGCTGATAAAGCTCATCATGGCGAACGTCAACTGAAGGAGGGAATGCAATGCGTACCGGCGTAAGCATTGGCGGAAGCGAATCCATGGCACTGAAAGGAGCGCTGCTCGTCTATGAGGGCCGTCAGGGCTCATTCGTGTCTTGGCATGACGCGAAATTTCCCACTGAGGGTGGCGCTCCCTATCTCCTCGAGGCGGAACCGCTCACGACCGAATTCCTTCGCGAATTGGCAGCGGGTTTGGGATCGCATTTGGCGCCGGAGATCTTGCCGCCGAATGTCCTGGTTAGGACGCCGGAAATGCTGGTGTGGTGGACGCCCGCGAGGCAACGCACGATGTTCTTCGCTGAGAACAGCGAAGCGGGGAGAGATCTGAATGGAAAGCGCTATCCGCATCCGCCACTGGTCTTCAAAGCTGCGGGCAACGAACTTTGGGTACGGGCGCTGAACGCGAACGAGCGGCCGACGGGCGAGACAAAGCTCAAAGTCGCGCCCTACTGGAATACAACCGAAGCTGACGGGCGGGTTTGCATCGGCACGATGCGCACACCGGATACTGACGGCGTTGAGAGCATCGAAATTTGGGAGCGGGGATTCTTTCAGAGTGAGTTCACGCACCCATATGGAGCGGCTCGGCTGACCAGCTTTCCTGGAGGTTTCCTGGCGCTCTGGAAGGGGCTTGCCGGCAGCACGAATCCGTTTCCTTCAAAGTATCTGGCCAACGCACGGCAGAGCCTTCGGGAGTTTGTTGAACAGAGGTAGGCATGACCCACCAGTTGCAGTCTGGATTATTGCGCAAGACGGTCCGGATGCTCGTCGTAGGTTGTGGTGGAAACGGCAGTGCGATCGCGGCCGGCCTTCCGTACCTGCACCAGGCGATGCTAGTGAGCGGACATCCGTATGGTCTCGACGTTACGATCATGGATGGAGACACTATCTCCGCGACCAACTGTGTGCGCCAGCCGTTCAGTCAGGCAGAAATCGGCCACTTCAAAGCGGTTGTGCTGGTTTCGCGGATGAACCTGTTCTGGGGACTGAACTGGAGGGCGATTCCGCATCATTTGACCGATGGGTCCACATTTGATCGCCCCGATATCGTGATTGGTTGTGTCGACACTCGGGCGGCGCGGAGGGCGATTCATTCCAGAGTGACGGGGCACCAAGCCGACACGTCGTACTGGCTTGATTTAGGCAACCACGCAACGGGCGGACAATTCGTGCTCGGTCAGCCCTGGAACTGGAGAAATCGCCGTAGCTCCATCCGTCTTCGAACGGCGCCCGAGATACTACCGGAACTGATCGATCCACGCGGCGACGACGATCAGCCGAGTTGTAGTGCGCTGGAGGCCATAGAGCGCCAGGCATGCTTTTTGAACCAGACGCTGGCCAATCACGCTCTTGGATTACTGGCTCGGCTGTTTCGATATGGCGTAATCGAGCACCACGGAGCATTTGTGAACCTGGAATCGAACCGGGTGCAGCCGTTGGCGATCGACGCGGAGGTATGGAAGCGGCTACGGCGCAGAGGCCGGAAACTGGTGCAACAAGCGGCCTGATTAGCAGGGTTCGAGCGTCGCCCGAACATCCTGGAGCGTAACGACTAGAGTCATGGCCTCAGCCGGACACGGATCAAAGCCGAGCGCGACGTAGAACTTTCGCGCCTCTTCAGAAATAGCGTGCACAACGATTCCCCGGATTCCGATGGTGTCGGCCGCATTTGCAACGCGGCGGGCGGCATCCCGAAAGAGCGCCCGCCCCAACCCTCGTCCCTGGTAATTCCGATCAACTGCTAGCCGGGCCAGAACCACGACAGGAATAGGATCCGGCATGTTTCTCCGGAAATCTTCCCGGGACCGCCGCTTGAGCGATGGCGCCCAAGGCGAGAGCGTAAAAGGCGACGACACGCTTCCCTTCGCAGACTACAAAGGTCCGTGATGCACCACTCGCCTGGTTTGGTCGGCCGCGGCGCCTTAGCCAGTCGTCTAATGCGGGTTCACCGGAATCGAAGCTGTCAATTTGATGATCGTCGCTGAGCGGTTCCGGCGCGGACAGCGGCGGGCTTAGTCCCACGGCGCTGGTGTCTGCATGCTCTTCAGCAGCCGCTTGTTCGGCTTTGGTGGGGCATCCAGGCGCGCCAGAAATTGACGATACGCCTTTGGGCTGACCGTAAACACAGTGCGATCCAGAAGCGTATCCTCCGCCGCGCGCCGGGCAGCATCGAGAACGAAATCCGTGCGGTTTTTCCCCGCAAGTTCTGCCGCTCGATCAATCAATTCCCGTACCTGAGGCTTAATGCGGAGGTTGAGCGCCTCGCGCTTGGCGGTCTCACGTTGGGCGGCACGCATATCGTCTCCTGAATCCAGCATGGCAGATTGTAATGACGTCGTCTTTACTGCGGCGCGGGACCTCCAGTTGGCCACCGAGTCTGAACGCGCAAGCCGCGCGGCGGGTCACTGCGGCGCTTCGGTGGGGAGAGTAACGAACATCAGAAGCAATGAAGGAGCTTACTAAATGGCATCAGCAGCTCTGGCACAGGCGATGGCACATCCGGCACAAGCACACCGCCGGAAATACCATTTCACCGCCGCCGTGGACGAAGAAATTCGTCGAGCCTATCATCTCTTTTTGGACTACAACAACCGCAGAGCGATCAGCGCCTGCGCCCGGAAACTGGAAGTGCCGAGGTGGGCCATAAACCGCCGGGCAGCTGTGCTCGGTCTGGCGCGAATCAAGGAGCCGGAATGGAACGCGGCCGAAGTCGCGGTCTTGGAGCGCTGGGGGCACCTTACCGACGCTGTGATTCAACGAAAGCTGAAGGCCGAGGGCTTTCACTGCTCCGTCAACGCAATCCACCTGAAGATGAAGCGGATGCACATCAAGCAGAACCTCGATGGATATTCCGCGAATGCTCTCGCCATCGCGTGCGGCGTGGACGGTCACAAGATCACGTATTGGATAAACCGGCGAATGCTGAAGGCGACTCGGAGCGGCACTGCCCGCACCGGATCCCAAGGTGGCGATACCTACTGGATCACGCACCACGCGGTTCGGGAGTTTGTTCTTAAACACCCGGATGAAATTGATTTACGCAAGGTCGAGAAATGGTGGTTCCTCGATCTCGTGACCGCTGGATGTATCGGGATCCGCTGAGAGCGCTCAACTCGACTCTTTTTCGTCATCATCCTCGTCGCCGTCGTTGTTGTTGTCGGGTGTGTGTGGTGTGTGTCCCTGGCTCGCAAGGAGGGTGTTTTGGCAAGACTCGAATCTCGTCTTAAGCTGGGTTATTTTCCTTTGAACTTGGCAGAGGCCGTCCGAATTCGGTCACGGTTGAGGTTTCCAAAAGAAGCATGCGCAACCGCCCTCGATCCTTGCGCGGGCACGGGCCAGGCTCTGGCGGCCCTCACGGAAGGAGCGAGTGTACTCCGCTACGGAATCGAGTTAGACAGTTTCCGCGCGGAGGAGGCCAAGGCGATGCTGGATCACGTAGTGCAGGGGAATTGTTTCGATGTGCACTGCGCGGTTGAAAGCTACGGCCTTGTATTCTTGAACCCTCCATACGACTTTGAATGCTCCGAGGGCCACAACGAGCGAACGGAGCGCTTGTTCCTGGAGCACTGCTTTCGATGGCTCCAGCCCGGCGGGGTGCTCGTGATGGTGATCCCGGGGCAGCGGGTCAGCACGTGCAGTCAGGTACTCGCGGCTCATTTTCGCGAAATCTTGATCTATCGGCTGACGGAGACTGATTCGGAACGGTATCAGCAGGTAGTCGTATTCGGTATTCGCCGCACTCGCCAGGAACGAGACCGCCTGAAGGACATCGAGGTCAGTCGCGAAAAAGGCAGGCTATGCCAGCTCGCAAGCAAGTACGAGGATCTGCCGTCGCTGAAGAGCGAGACGGAAAGAGCCTATGCGGTACCGCCCGGAAAAACGGCGCAGCTGGTGTATAGGGGATTGCCTCTGGATGCGGTTGAAGACGTCCTGCCGCGTTCCGCGGCATACCGCCAAGCCGGGAGAATTCTCTTTGCCCCGCGAACCAGCGTGACTGGCCGGCCGCTGACACCGCTGCACGCCGGGCATGTGGCGATTTTGGCCGTAAGCGGCTGCCTCGATGGTTTATTTGGCCAGGGTGAAGATCGTCACCTGGCGTGTTGGAGCACCGACAAGACTACGGACAAATTTGGAGAAACAGACGATCAGGGTGTCACGACGATCCGGGAACGTGAGCGATTCACGCAGACACTGACTCTGCTCTACGCCGACGGCCGGGCGGCCATCCTGCGGGAGGGCAATGGTCATGAAGAACGCTCATCTGCGAATGGGGCACCTCGAATTCCGAAGGACCACCAAGGAAACCGTAACCCAGATCCGGGTCCCGATGGATCGGTTGATTGCTGAAACCGGAGAGAGGGGATCCGCCAGAGCGCATTTGATTTCGGTATTCGGCAATGACCAGGAGATCGCCGCCATTGCGGCGGCGCTTACCGAACCATCGTGGTTCAACGTTGCGGGCCCCGGGCTTGCATCGATGGCGGTATCGCTTGGAGAAAGGGTGTCCGTCTTTCGCGCCTCCGCGAGTGTTCCCGGTCGAAAGCGTCCATTACGTCATCTGGTGGCGCTATCCGAGGAACTCATGCGTGGGCATGCGGCCGGCGTGCGGCGCACGGTTCTCTGCGATGATCAGCCGGAATTCGTGCTTCACCGGCTCAGCGCCCAATTTGGCTTGCCTGCAGTTCCGGAATGGAGTTCGTGGTTTGCCAGCGAGCTTCGGAGAATCGGCGCAGTGGAGCGACTGATCGGATTCGGCTGTTCACCGGTAGCAGTGAAGGGCACGAAGAAGCGATTCCTGGCGCTGCTTAGCAGCGGCCTGAAACGAAAACGAATCGAGCTGCCAGGCGCGGAATCGGGCTCGGCATGGCGGCCAGCAAGCTGGTTCGAGACGAAGCGGGAGTGTCACGCGCCTGGTTCAAATGAAAGTCCTTCTATTTCAAATTGACGGAAAGATCCCAAACATTGCGTTGATGCGCATAGCTGCACATCATCGCGCGCTCGGTCATGAAGTTGAATTGCGTCGAACAGGCCAACCGTAACGGACGCTCTGGGATGGAGCCGAAATGCCGGATCTCGTTTACGGCTCCATGATTTTTCTCAAGAGCCGCACTATCGGGCAACGCGTACTCACTGCGTATCCAGGGGCAATCATCGGCGGCACGGGCTGGGATATGTCGGTCACAGTCGAGCGCGTTGGGATCCACACGCTCGAGCAGGACTACTCGATCTATCCAGATTTCCACCAATCGATCGGCTTCACGCAGCGCGGATGCCGGCTGAACTGCCCTTTCTGTGTGGTACCGCAAAAGGAAGGCAGAGTGCGCCCGGAACACACAATCTGGGAGATCTGGCGTGGCGAACCCTGGCCACGAGAGATCCTCCTGCTCGACAATGATTTCTTCGGCCAGGCACGCTGGCGCGATCGGATCGGAGAGATTCACGCGGGCGGATTCAAGGTCAGTTTCAACCAGGGCATCAATGTTCGCTGTATCAGTGAAGAGGCTGCGGAAGCGATCGCCTCCGTCGATTACCGGGACGACTCAATGACAGCGAAGCGAATTTACACGGCCTGGGATAATCGGGCGGATGAAGCGCGGCTGTTTGCCGGCCTGAGCCGTCTTGTGAAATACGGCGTGAAGCCCGATCACATTATGGTCTACCTGCTGATCGGCTATTGGCCTGATGAGACGCATGAAGACCGCGATTATCGGCGTCGGCGTCTGAGGGAGTTCGGTGCGCGACCATACCCGATGCCCTACGTGCGCACTCGGGAACTGGTTGGATTCCAGCGATGGGTAATCGGAGCCTACGACAAGCGTATCTCTTGGTCAGAGTGGCGGGCGGCGAACTACGAGCCGCGGAAGCTGGAGCCCGTAGTCGGCAGGATTGATCCGAATCTCGCCCTCATTTAGCGGGATTACGGAATACAGCGGTCTCCTGACTTTTGATCCGGGAAGACGACAGCCAGTGGCGCCGTTTAGGAGTCCGATGGTGCTTTACCGTTGACGACCGGATCGCGACCCGGAGGCAACCGCTTCATCCGCTGCGTCAGCGCTGTTGCGGATGACTGTGGCGACCGCGTCTAGCAGAGCGAGTTTCTCGTCAGTTGGCAAGTCAGCGTCACGCATCAGCGCGAGCGTGATTTGAAGCAAGTCGTTGGCCGTCATTTCGAGGATTATGCGACGCGCCACCATTCAGGCACCACGGCTGGTGATCAAGTGTAGCAAACGTCTTCTGGAGTGGCTGGTATTGCGGCCCTTGCACAAGTCGCGGAGGATTCATGGCAACCATCCCGAGGAATATCGGAGACTACCTGCAGAGATTCGCCAACGAACTCGGCGAACGAGTGGTGGCAAAGTATCCGCCCCTATATCAGCCAGGCGACCCTGTGCTGCCGGCACTGGCGCGATTGCGGAGAAGACCGTTTCCCGCGCAGACTCTCGCCATAATGGGCGTCTGCCGGCGCATGGATGAATCTCGTTCCGCCGCTGTGATCGCGGAATGCGGAACCGGCAAAACTCTGGTTGCACTTGCAAGCGTTTTCGCGCACGCCCGCGGCAAACCCTTCACCGCGATCTTCATGGTGCCGCCTCAACTGGTCGAGAAGACCTGCCGAGAATGTTCCTTGACACTTCCAGGAGTGCGCGTCTTCATTATTGACGGGCTGCGGAATGGAGTCGCATCGAACGGCCACACCGGCGTCAACGAAGTGCGTTTCCGCAATGGCCGCATCGTTCGCGACGGTCTCAAAACCAGTTTGAGCGACATGCGACTCGCGAAAGGGCACCGTTCCGCGCGCCATCGTTGGCAGTCAATCTGCGGAGGTCCAAGCATATTCGTGATTTCGCGCGAGCGAGCCAAGCTCGGAACGCACTGGCGACATGTCTACCGGCTCCCGCAGAGCGGCCCTTACCTCGGCAATGTAGTCAATGCCGATACAGGACTGCCGGTTCTAACGGGCGAAGATCAGTTACGCCGCGGGGATTTCCGAAAGGCGAAACATTCAGAGATGGTATGCCCGGAAGAAACGGATAAACCGGGCAGGGGCAGGCGGCCATTTTTCAGTGCGCTCTGGCAGGCCGACAACCAGAAGATTCACCGTGCGGCTCCAATCGAGTTCATCGGTCGACGGCTCAAGAATTTCTTCGACTATGCAATCGCGGATGAAGTGCATGAGTTGAAGGGCGGCGAGACCGCGCAAGGCAACGCTCTGGGGACCCTCGCTTCTTGTGCGAAGCACACCCTGATCTTGACGGGGACTCTACTGGGCGGCTACGCCGACGAATTGTTTCATATCCTATTTCGCCTGGACCCTCGAAAGATGCTGGCGGAGGGTTTCGAATACGGCGAAACTGGTCTGCGTGCGTTCACGGAGACGTACGGTGTGCTTGAGAAGGTAACCACGATTGAGCCGGCCGACAACGCCTGCTCCGAAGCACGCGTGACTAAGCGTGTGAAGCGGCGGCCTGGCGCATCGCCCCTTCTCTTCGGCCGCTTCCTGATGGATCTGGGAGCATTCGTTTCGCTCGAAGATATATCCGATGCGTTGCCTTCGTACACCGAAGAAGTCATCGGGGTCGAGATGGACCCGCAGCTAAAGCGGGCATACGAAGAACTCGAAGAGGACATCAAAGACGCGCTCAAGGAGCACTGGGGCAATCCATCGGTCTTGAGCACGGCCATGAACGCCTTGCTCTTGTATCCCGACCGTCCATTTCGACTGGGAGACTTGATCGGGTATGCGACGAACCCCGACACGAACGAGCGGGAGAAGTTTCTCATCTCTCGTCCAGCGGACTTGGATGAGGAGTTCGTCTACGCCAAGGAACGGCGCCTTCTTCAGGAAATTCAGTCAGAGCTTTCCCGCGGGCGTTTGTGTCAGGTGTTTGCCGTCTATACCCAGAAACGGGACGTGACGCAACGGTTGAAATCGCTCCTCGCACGAGAAGGCATCCGAGTAGAGGTGCTAACGGCTGATGTGCCGCCCGAACAACGCGAAGCCTGGTATGAACGGCAGTTGCGGAATGGCATGCAGGTTTGCATTTGCCATCCAAAAATTGTGCAGACGGGCCTTGATCTCGTATTCGCCAACTCCATATTCTTCGTTCAATCCGGCTACTCCACGTACGTTTTGCGGCAAGCGAGCCGTCGTAGTTGGAGAATTGGGCAGAAGAAGCCTGTGCGTGTCGTGTACTTCCATTACGCGAATACGGCCCAGGAAAGTTGCCTTCGTCTAATGGGCAAGAAAATGCTCGTGTCACTCGCGCTGGAGGGGAAGTTCGTTGCCGATGGGATTCAAGCTCTTGAGGACGATGATGACATGTTGACCTCAATGGCCCGAGACCTGGTTACGCAACGCGGAGTGGGGGAACGCGCCGACGCAATTTGGAAAGAGCTGCAGGCTCAGCGTCCAACTACGTTCACCGAACCCGTACCGCTTGTCCCAGAACCAACCGCTGCCGAAAGCGAACTTGAGCCGTTATCGCCCATTGCGGTAGAGGAGATTCCGAACCTACCGCCAGCGAACGAAGTGGCACCAGGCGAAGCGTTCCAAACGCTCGCTCGTTTCGGCGCCTCAATGCGCAGAACGGCGAGGCGTCCGGCGTCTCCCAACGAAGGCCAGCTCTCACTGGCATTCTAAGGATCGTCTTCTGGGCTGCGGCCAGCCCGCGGCATGTAGAGACATCGTTTCTCCAGCGATGGCGCTAGGTTCGCCAGCGTTATCGCGAGTCAGGCGAAATGATCGCGCCGGGCGAGTATGAAGTGGCGCACATCACCGCCAAGACCACACCGTTTGTTCTTCGAGTAACACTATCTGTCCGATCATACCAGCGTGTCGTGTCCGGTTCGGGTTGTTCCGCAGGCCTCGCCCACCGGGGCTAGGCGCCGGCAAGTGCGCCAACGATCAACCCTGCCAATCCCTCGAAATGCCAACAATCCAGCAAAGATCGCGGTCGGGCGCTCGTCAAAGCGATGCCGTAAGAGTTAATACACCACTAAACACAGCGTAGGCTCCAAACAAAAGTGTCAATGGCGACGAGCGCCTACGCCGACCCAGAAAGACGCGGAGCTGATCCACGGACCAGGGAAGAGGCGCACGGAACGTCCGGCCGCCGGACCTGACGTCGGCGGCCGGCCGCATCGCAGCTCACTTCTGAGCACTGGAAGTGGCCGCTGCCGATGAACCAATTTCGATCGGGATCGTGCGGCGATTGCTCTTTTGCTCGGGCATAGGAAGAACGACCTCGAGAACTCCGTCCTTGAACTGGGCCTTGGCCTGCTCGGCATTGGCGCCTTCAGGAAAAGGAATCTCTCGGTAGAACTGGCCATACCGCCGCTCGGAGCGGTAGACGCCGCCTTTCTTATCCTCGTGCTCGTACTTCCTCTCGCCTTGTATGATCAGCGCATCGTCGGTGACCTCGATCTTCACGTCTTCCGGCTTAAGTCCCGGAAGGTCGGCGTGAACCCGGAGTTGACCGTCGCGCGCCGCCACCTCCATGGCCGGGTACCACACTCCCGATTCCCCATCGGAGTCCTTTCCGAAGAAGCGCGTGAACGTGCGGTCCATTTCTTCATGGAACCGCCGCATCCAGGAGAAAGGATCCGAGCTGAAGAAATCGGATGGCATCAGCGACCCGGAGAACGGATCCCATCCACGGCGAGAAAGATCGCGCCCGGTACCTTTTTGAAGAGCTTTCTCTTCCCTTTCGGAGTTTTGCTTTTTGACATTGACATCAGCCATAACGATTCCTCCTTTCCATTAGCTTTCTTGTTCGATCTTCAGATTGTTCGTGACCGAAAACGCGCCATGAACGCCGAGAGCTTTCATGTACGCCAGGTTCCGGTCAAACTCGTTGGCGACCATACCTTCCAGCGTGATGCGCCCGTTCTCGACGATGATGTGGATCGGCGGCATTGCTTGATGTGCGTACCGGTTCAGCGCCGTCGTGCCGTAAATCGCCCGGAAGGCAGCGAAGCGAATCCGGTCGTCGAAAGGTGAGGGCGGGAGAACGTGAATTTCGTTCTTGACGTTCTCGACGCCTTCGATTCTCTTTACCACGCGCTCGGCGTCATCCTTCAAAACCGGGCGCGTCACGTTGCCCATGAGGGTAACGGTGCCACCATCCAAGCGAAACGCGAGATTGTCGAAAATTGAGTAATACGGCAGCATCAGCAGTTCGTGCCGAACCTCCCGTTCAATTCTCGAAACGG
The DNA here is from genome assembly GCA_035293725.1 of Bryobacteraceae bacterium. Lineage (GTDB taxonomy): Bacteria > Acidobacteriota > Terriglobia > Bryobacterales > Bryobacteraceae > Palsa-89. Next base: position 59,337 of record DATGMH010000066.1, on the reverse strand, counting down.
ACGTGTTGCCGATAACAACGCTCGCATTGGCGACGGGGGCTGGCATCACAGCTACCAGAGAGAGAATCAACAGCAACATGAGTTTTTTCATATTTGTGTCCTCCTTCTTCGAATTCTTTGGAGAGCGGTATGAACTCTGGGAACTCTACCAGAGCTGCAGATTCTGCGGCCCTCGACTCCAGCTGCACCACAGGCGAGCCAGAGCTTCGAGGCCCTCATAGACCCTTTCCACCATACAGCCCGAACCTCAGAATGGAAATTGAAGCGGACGCCTTCGAAGGGTGCCTTGTTCCGAAGCTGTGGCAGCGAGCCAAGGCAAAGAATCTAGCCAATGCCAGCGCCCGACCGTCAAAGTACGCAGTCAACGCAGGCTCGGCTTGCAATATTCCGGTGCGGAACGCTCCGGGCAGCACCGCTCTAGTGCTTCCGCCACTAGAGATGCACGAACGCCGGAATCGGTTTCAGCTTCTTCATCACATAACATGAGCTGGACAGGCTAAACATTGCCCGTCTGCAAACTCCAAGAGCCATCACGACCTTTTTCTACCGCTAATTCTTTCGCCGCTCAAGGTGGCTTCATCGATCGGAATGATCGTTGGGCTTATTTCGATTCTTGTGAAGGATGCGTTCGCCCGGCACAAGGCGGACGCAAATTGGACAGAAAAGCCAGATTGGGTTTCGATCTGCCAAAAGGATGGCCTGCTCGAACATGATTGGAAGTTCGCAGTGGCAGATAGGACATCGAGCGCCAAGTTCAGCCGGCGATAGTCTCCTCTTTCGCCTTGAGAACAGGAGCCGCATACTGCATCACCTCGGGAGACGGATATGCCCACTCCTCGGCCGTGGACACTTTTATCGAGGGCCCGTGCGGCAGTTCCATCGAGCGAGACCACTCCGCCCTTAGAATCACCCTAAGCGACAACGATTGCTTGTCAGGAATGCATTTGGCAAATGGACGAGGATCCTATAGCTCAACATTTCATCCGGGACTCTTGATCCTCGCTTATTCGCGGCGTAGTGGCCGCTTAAGATCGTCGAAGACGTGCGCATGAGGACTTCGAAACGCTCTCGAATATCTCTGGCGAGTCACCCGCTGACGAAGTCGTCGAGCGCGCCCGGCGGGACAGGATCGTGCGTACCTCTCGAGATGGTGACCGACACCCACACCGCTCCAACAAATGGCACTGGAGCGATGTAGGGGGCGGCGACAATCGCTGGTGGTGCGACATATACAGGAGCGGGCACGGATAAGACCGGAGCCGGTACCACAAATGCCGACCCATAGCGCGGTCCGACGATGACGCCGATGCGAACGCCTGCGAAGCTGGTGGAAGTTGCCAGAAGCAGGGCCACTGACGCTAGCATCAAAATGCGCCTCATTACTGTCATCACCTCCGTTATGAGGAACGAATGAGGAAGTGGCTAGGTTTCATCCTCCAGAATCCGACTCGGCACATGCCCTAGACGCGTGTAATTCAGCCGTGCCCGATTGATGACGGAATAGGATCGAGCAAGTACGCGCTTACAGATTGGCAAACGCAATTGGCATTTAGAGATGATCTATATTTCACCGTGTAAAGGCACCAGTTGAGCTTTTGGAGGACAGAGCACGCAGTCGGCGAGTCTGGTACTTGCCGGAAGTGATTTGCAGCATCGCCGCCCCATGGTCAAAGAAAGCAAGCATAACGGGGTTTAAGAACTCTGTCTTCCATGGAGAAGTTCTGTAGCCGGTCCAGTGCGGCCCGGGTCCCGGTTCCCGGCATCGTTCCGCGGCCTCAACAACCTGGTTGCAGTTGCCGGCATGATCCAACGCTGCTAGATTGTTGGCCATCAACCGTGAAACTCTTCCGCACGATCTAACACGGTGATGTCCAGCCGGCGGAACGCTGCGATTGTGGTTACCGCCAAAACGATTCCGGCCACGGAAATGGCGACGATGGATCGTTCTGATTCCCCTGACAAATGCGTGGACCCCTGCAGCAAGCTGGTCACGAAGATTAGCTTCGCGACTACATGCAAAACCATTCCGGGACGAATTGAACCTGTCAAATAAGCAATGAGGCTCAGGATCAGACCGGCAACGAAACTGATTAGCCATATGCCTACCGAGGGGGCTCGCAGGAACTGCACCGCACCGAACAACGCCGCAGTCAGGAGAATTGCTGTCGCGGGCCCACAGCACTCCTCCAATGTCGTCTGGATATATCCGCGGAAAGCCGCCTCTTGAAAAACTCCCTCCTCGATCACTCTCATAAGGATTACGCACGCCATCGTCCATGGCGGTACTTGGGAGCAGTCCAAAGGTCGGAACGGTCCAAGTCTACCGAGATGGGCAATGAGCAGTGCCAGTGCACCCCAAGTTACGAGGCCCAGACCACCAGAGATCAGCGACCAAAGCCAGACTGTCGGTGGCAGAGTTCGTGAGCGAAGCATTCTTTGTCGCGCTGCTGACGAATCGGGAGGCCAGCCTCTACCGTTCAGATACTGCCACGCAAGATAGAGAAAAAGGGCTGCGAGGAACGGCGCCCAAGGCACTAGCGGATAGAGTGCTAAGTTGGCGGCGAGTATCCTCGAAGTCGGGACCTCGGCTCCGAGAAGCACGGCAAACCCAGCTAATATGCCTGCCACAACCGAAAACCTACTTTGAAGAGGAACAGCGTCGAACCTCATAAAGTCTTCTCGACCGCCAGGTCGACAATTCATTGGTTGCAACCCCGCAGCGGCGCGCAGCAATTGACGCCACCGCTCTCCTCCAATAAACGGTGATCTGCTTGTCGCCAACGGCGGCGGCGCGGATCCGTCCCGATTGCATAAAAGCGAGCGGCGGAGCAGGTCACGTACTCCGCCGCGCTCATATGTGTTAGGCCGGCCTAGTACGATGCCACGGCCAATGGAGGTGCGCCGCGGCTTCAGCCAACCCGCCGAGCAACGCCCCGTAAATCAAGAACGCAATGAGGCTGCTGACAAGCAGTGCCCAATAGTCCGCAGCCTTGGACGAGAAGAATCCCATCCCGACGATTGGCATCAGCACCGCCTCGCTAATGACCCATAGGATCAGTCCCACGTCGTCCCTTTGGTCCAGGAATTACCAAAGAGTCGGGTCGCGAGGAAGTAGGCATACAACAGTGGGAACACGATCGCACCGGCTACGAAATGGAGGACCATGCCCAGCCACCAGGCATTGCTCATTGATTCAGGAGCATTGCTGCCATGGAACAGGGAACCCATCATGGCAGCAACATCCATCTTGGGCAGGCCCACTCTGGCGCCAAGTACAACAGGATCGTTACTAAGAGCGTGCCAACAAATCCGGCGAGGATCGACCGCTCCAGATTGGTTTTATTGAATTCCACCAAAATCTACCTCCTTTCCATAAAATTCACTTCAGTACAGAGCCTCCCGCGCCGCTTTGTCGCGGCGTGGCGGCAGAAGGCGGGCCACGCTCAGGATAATTCGCGCGGCATAGGCTCGGTACACACAACACCGCAGCGTCTGAACAGACTGCGCAAGGTCTGATGTTGTCAGGGTCGGTACCCTCTGCGATTGATGCGAAACATATACACCACCTCGTCTCGACCTCCGTTCTTGTGCCAGTCCGGAGGATTTTTCGCTTGGGTCTCCGTGCGAAAAGACGCACGCAGTAAAGACCAGGTTGCGTCCCGTATCTATAATTATATCAAGCTGTTAGCGAGTTTTCCAATCATCTCAAATTGCCGCAGTCAGGCCTGTCATTTTTGTGGAGCCAGTCGAGCAAAGACCGCACGCTTTCCCTGGCTGACTGGCGAAGCAGTATCTGCGCCGCCATAGTAGAGATTTTGTCGCCGTCCGGCGCCAGTGTGTAGCCGCAGCGAAAGACTACATTCGCAACGTCGCCTTGGCGCTCGTACGATTCCTCAGGGCCCGAAGATCCATCCGTCGCTCCGAAGAACGCACCGTTCAGGAGTCTCCAAGTCAAACAGGGCCAAGCCTAGGCGATAAAGGCATCCGCCAGGCGTCTGGCGGACCCCGTGGTAAATGACCAGCCATCCCTCCGGCGTCTCGATTGGCGGCGGCGACAAACAGATCTTATTTGCATCCCGCCATGTGCCTTCTCTAGCGGCGAGTATGAGCCGTTGGCTGCCCCAGTGACGCAAATCCGGCGAATAGGAAATCCACATGGACGCGCCATAGTGTGTCGTGGTGGTACGGCCATGAAATCGGCACCAGCATTGCAACTCGCACGGCAAAAGCACCATACGATTTCGCGAAGTTTGAAGCAGGGCGGGGCGGCGTCGGCCGTCGTGCTGGCGCCGCACCGCGTGAAGTCTTACGCGGAGCCTTAATAGTCCATGTCAGGGGCGTGACCGGCGGGCACCGGGGCCGGCTTTTTCTCGGGAATCTCGGCAACCATAGCTTCAGTTGTAAGCATCAGGGCGGCAATCGAAGACGCGTTCTGTATCGCAGTCCGGCACACCTTGGTGGGGTCGATAACGCCGGACTCGACCAGGTCTTCGTATTGACCCGTTTCGGCGTTGAAGCCATAGTGGGCCTTGCTTTCCGCCCGGATCTTTTCGATGACGATAGCGCCTTCCCATCCCGCATTAGCGGCGATCTGACGGAGCGGTTCCTCACAAGCGCGTCTTACGATGTCCACGCCGATGTGCTCGTCCCCTTCCGCCTTCACCTTCTCTAGGGTCTTGGCGGCACGCAACAGTGTGACACCACCGCCGGGAACGATCCCCTCTTCGACGGCCGCGCGAGTGGCGTGCATCGCATCCTCCACGCGAGCTTTCTTCTCCTTCATCTCCGTCTCGGTGGCCGCGCCTACTTTGATCACTGCGACGCCGCCGGCCAATTTGGCTAGCCTCTCCTGTAGCTTTTCGCGGTCGTAGTCGGAGGTCGTCTCCTCGATTTGCGCGCGGATCTGCTTGATGCGACCCTCAATCGCCTTCTGGCTGCCCGAGCCTTCCACAATCGTTGTGTTGTCTTTGTCTATGGTCACGCGCTTGGCTCGGCCGAGGTCGTCCAGCTTGACACCCTCCAGCTTGATGCCGGTCTCTTCCATGATGGCCTTCCCACCAGTCAGGATCGAGATGTCTTCAAGCATGGCCTTGCGCCGATCGCCAAAACCGGGAGCCTTCACGGCGCAAGCATTGAGCGTGCCGCGGAGCTTGTTGACAACCAGCGTCGCCAACGCCTCCCCTTCGACTTCTTCGGCGATCACGAGCAACGGCTTGCCGGCACGCGCGATTTGCTCCAGAAGCGGAAGGAGGTCCTTCATCACGCTGATCTTCTTTTCGTGAATTAGAATGTAGGGGTCCTCCAGAACACATTCCATGCGTTCGGCATCGGTGACGAAGTACGGCGAGAGATACCCGCGGTCGAATTGCATTCCGTCAACCGTCTGCAATTCGGTCGTCATCGTTTTCGCCTCTTCGACTGTGATCACTCCATCCTTGCCGACCTTCTTCATGGCGTCAGCGATAATCTTTCCGATGGTCTGATCGCCGTTAGCCGAGATCGTGCCCACCTGTGCGATCATGTCGCCTGTGACCGGCTTTGAAAGCTTCTTGATCTCTTCAACGACCGCGTCCACAGCTCTTTCGATTCCACGCTTCAACGCCATCGGGTTTGCTCCCGCTGCGACAGCTTTGACACCCTCGCGGTACATGGACTGGGCCAGAACCGTAGCGGTTGTGGTGCCGTCACCGGCTATGTCCGATGTCTTCGAGGCCACCTCCCGTACCATCTGGGCACCCATGTTCTCCAGAGGATCCTTCAGTTCCACTTCCTTGGCGACGGTGACGCCATCCTTGGTGATCGTTGGACCACCGAACTTCTTTTCCAGGACGACGTTCCGACCCTTCGGACCCAGTGTGACCTTCACCGCGTCTGCGAGTTGGTTGACACCGCGCAGAATTGCCTGCCGTGAGCTTTCGCTGTAGAGAACCTGTTTCGCTGCCATACCTTACCTCCCTAAGCTGCTTTTTCCTTGATGGATGCACCCTCCAATACGCCAAGCACCTCGTCTTCGCGCATGATGAGGTACTCCTGGCCATCCATCTTGATGTCGCTCCCGGAGTACTTGCCGAACAGGATACGATCGCCCGCCTTAACGTCGAGCGGAACCACGCTGCCATCTTCCAAGCGCTTGCCCTTTCCAACGGCAACGACCTCGCCTTCCTGCGGTTTCTCCTTCGCGGAATCGGGGATGATGATTCCGCCTTGTACCTGTTCTTTTTGCTCAATCCTTCGGACCACGATCCGGTCATATAGCGGTCGAAGATTCATAACTGTTACGCCTCCTCGTCATTGATCCAACGTCTAAGGTAGCGGCTTGATGCTCGCGACCTTAAACACTTCGTCCTGATTCTGTCCTGCGACCTCCACGCGGAAGTCGTCCTCGTGCTTGGCCTGTTTGAAGTAAGCCAACGCCTTCTGGTTGCCTGCCTCGTCGAAAGGCAGGAATTTTTGGTCATAAGTGAATACGCCGTATCCGCTCTTCTGGCATTCAGGCATGAGGGCGCATTGCCGGGTATGGGGGTAAATGGTAATGATGCCGCCCGCGAGAAGCCCGCCGGGCACAATTCGCGTTTCGGCTTTATAGGAGCACATCTTGTCGATGAGCACGCCCTGCACCTTCGTTTCTGAAGTTTCGGCGGCGGCACTCACCAACCAGACCGAAACCACGATCAAGCCAAAATTTCGTACGAGTCTAATCAACGTTCAAATTTCCTCCATTGCGCGTTTAACTCCCCGCGCACGCTCCCCTCCTCCTACCATGGCCATTCAGAATCGAAGAACAAATCGTCGAGCGAATGGAACCATCTATCAAAGAACTCATCGAAACCCGGTGAGGCTCGGAATAACGAAGACGGCGGCGGGGCTGCGAATCTGCCGAATAGACCAGCATCTTCCTGGGGAAAAAGTCCGGACTGCGCCACCATCGGCTCGACCCGAATGGGCACCTGAGGTTGAGCCCACTCGAGCGAGAGATCGTACGATTGACGAGTTCCAGGGTCAATTAGAGTTTCGTACGCCTCGTTGACCTGGCGGAACTTTTCCGCGGAGGAACCCGCCCCCCGATCCGGATGGTATCGGCGGGCGAGTATCCTGTATGCACTGCGGATCGTTTCGTCGTCCGCATCTCGAGAAATACCGAGAACAGCGTAGAGATTCATGCTGCCTCCGCGATCTCGCCGCGTGACTCACCCGAGGCGACTCAAGGTTTGGCCGGAGCCTTATTCGAGGAGACCTCGGTCTTCGTGGCTGGCTGGCTTTCGATGTCCATGATATTGGGCGCTTCCGTCTTAGAAGTCACTTTCGGGTTCGGCGTCGCTTCCCCGTGAAGCTGGTATCGGAAAACAACGGACACCTTCTTGCCCGCGCACTCGGACTTGATCTTGGCCGCCCGAATTGCCTTCTCCACTGGGGGCGTGAGCAGTTTCTCGCCCTGTCCCCAGGCGGAAACGACTTGCGTCTCGATCTTGTCGATGGTTCCTTGCGGGCCCACTTGAGTCCAGGTCCACACCGAACCGTCGACATTTTCCTGGAGCGCGTTCTTGGGATACTCCGGCGTCCCGAGGTTTTCGAAGCACGCCAATCCGTCGGTGCCGGATGTCGTTTCAGATGCTGGTTGAGTTGTTTGTTGAGCTCTCGCGTGTACTGAAGCCAGGAGAGCGGCAACTGCGATAAAGAGAACCCTTCGCATATTGTCATCCTCCATTCCGTCTTCGGCAGTGCTGCTTACCTGCGAGCACGCCTTTGCCGCGAGAAAGCATTCAGTCGCGCTTCGCTAGCGGACTGCCACAAGCAGCCAGAGGCACCGCCGAAGAAGTTGCCCTCAAGCGTGGATCGCTTTCCGCTCCTCGCCGGTCTGAATCTGAATCTGCTTCGGCTTGCTGGTCTCTGTGATCGGCACCTGGATTTCCAGAATGCCGTTATAGAGCCGGCAGCTCACATGATCCACGTCCAGGCCCGTAGGCAGCGTGAGAGCAGTGTAGAATTTGCCATAGGCGAGTTGCGTGAACGCGTTCTTGTCGAAACCTTCCGGGGCCTTGCGCTCACCCTCGATGACGAGCTGGTTGTTCTGCACGCTCACGTGAACGTCTTTTTCGGCGACACCGGGAAGGATCGCGCGCAGGTTCAGGTATTGATCATTCCATCCGGACTCAAGCACCGGACTGAACGTCCACGTCCTTTCTCCAGTCGCGTTGGAGCCGGCGGGCAGCGCCTGGCCATAGAAGTTGTCAAACATCTGGTCGACAGAGCGGCGGAATTGGTCCAACGTCTGTCGAACATCATTGGTGAACAGTGTGCTCAACATAGATATCTCCTCAGACTCAATTCGTTAGGTTTTGGGCGAGAAGGCGGGCCGACGGCTCGCTGCGGCGAATTCGGAAGCGTTCTCGGAGCTTCCAGGGTCGACTGTTCACAGCCGTTGCCGGGAGCGTCACTCCCAACCCTCTCGGAGAAAATTTCCGCTTTCGATATTGCCAAAAAATGTGATTTTTGTCAAGAGGTCATACTGATAAAATCTGATGGAAAAGGACTCAGCCGACATCTTCGGATCAGCCCCAGGTTCGCCAAGAACGACCGCCCAGTTGTTAGCTGCATGTCGTTTTCTTGCATTGACTTAGGCTGGGCTGGTCCAGAAATGCGACCCGAGACATCCTGGTACGATGGATGAGCATATGACATGGGAGTACATGATCAGAGAGTTCAATGTTGAGGATTCCGACAAGATCTTGCTAGTCGAGGAGTTTTTGAACGAGGTCGGGAAAGATGGCTGGGAACTCGTGAGCGTGGCAACCACGCCGACAGCGAACTTCACGCACCTTGTTTACCTAAAGCGTGGAACTGCCCTGGCCGAGCGCGTAGACCTTTTTCCACCACCGAAGCTTTAATCTGGTCGTCGAGATAGGACCACTTACGGTCAACGTCTGAACTGGCCATGTGCCAATTCGCGATGCCGGAGTGCCCGTTCTTTTAGTTCGAAGTATCGGTTTCGAAGATCTGCCTCGTTTTGAAAAGCGGCAGCATTCTCCGGTGTTCCTGCAGTTCTCAACCCGCCCGAGCAAGCTGCTGCGGCTTCGGCGGCCTTCGCCAACTCGTCAAGCAGATCATCGCACGTTTGACAAAACAGCGGTCGCCTCGGCATTTGATGTTGTCCTCCGGTTGGGCGCTTCGCCATTTTCGGAGAGCGGATGCTTATGCTCCTCGCGCAGGGCTGATCGGATCATCCAACGCAGATACAGGCCGAACGCGAGCGCGATCACGGTGCACGATGAAAATAGAAACAAGCAGTCAACTGTGCCGACCTGGTGCGTCGCTACCAGCCACGCGGCCGCACCGAGGGCTGCAACGACCACGGCCAAGCTAAAAAGAAACAGAAACGCTCGATCGGACATGGTTAACCCATAAATGTGCAGTCTCCTAGCCTTAGCCTAGACATCCGTGCTGCAAAGTAAACCAATGAAATCTGACTGGGACAGGCTCTATTAGGCCGATCCCAGTCCGGTGGTGTGGCAGTGTTCTATGCCCCGATGGCTTTGTGCTCCGCACCAGTCTGGATCTGGATTTGTTTCGGTTTGCTCGCTTCGAGCACAGGAACCTGAATATCGAGAACGCCGTTTTGAAGCCGGCAGTTCACATGATCCACGTCCAGGCCAGCAGGCAGTGTCAGCGCGGTGTAGAATTTGCCGTAGGCGAGTTGCGTCCAGGCATTCTTTTGGAAGCTTTCAGGCGCCTTCCGCTCACCCTCAATCACGATTTGGTTATTCTGCACGCTGACCCGCACATCCTTCTCAGATACGCCGGGCAGAATGGCCCGAAGATTGAGGAAATTTTCATTCCAGCCGGACTCCACCACGGGGCTGAATGTCCAAGTTCGCTCCCCCGAGGCATCGCCGGCGGCCGGCTGTGTTTGATAACCATAGAAGTTCTCAAACATCTGGTCGACAGAACGGCGGAACTGATCCAACGTCTGTCGAACATCGTTGCCAAACAGTGTGCTCAACATAAGCTCTCCTTGACTCTTTCGTTGGATTTAGGCGAGACGGCGGGATAACGGTCGCGACGGCATGAAACTGGAAGCGTTCTCAGAGCTTCCAGGATCAGCTGTTTACAGCCGTTGCCGGGGACCGTTCTCCCCGACCCTCTCAGAGAATCTTTCTAATGATAAAATGCCACAAAAATGTGGCTTTGTCAAGCCTGCGCCATCATGAAATATGATTGAAGAGGACTAATGTTTTCAGCTATTCTGTCAACGATAGAGACCACCTTATGGTTTGCCAGCCTCCCCATCCCGAATCGATTGAGGGTCTGCGGCGGCTACAGCGAGAAGTAAAGCAGCGCGGTGATGACTGCCTTGCTATGCTTCTGTCCGGGGTCGACGTGTACGCTGCGGTTGGCCGGGAGTGGGAACTGCTTGAGGTCATGCGCAAGTTTGCGCACGACGCTGAAGAAATGGTCCGGAACACGCCGAGCGCCGCGGAGCTGAAAAAGCTCTACGAGCGGGACGATGGGGGCCAGCCGGCACAGCAATAGGAATTCGCTTCGTCTAACCTGTGGGCTGCTGTCCTCCCGTGTTCGTTCTCTGCCGCGCAGGATTAGAATCGAAGGCTTCTGACGTCTTGCGTTCGAGTAAGGGCAAGAAAGATGGGGTCAGATCCTTTAGCACTTGCACTGCTAGCGCGCTTGTGAACTTGTAGTTGGCTGCCTCCTTTCCAGGCACGAAAGCAAGGATGGTTCCGAAGAAGCGGTCCCCAATAAAGAACGCGAAGGCGGCGGTCCGATTGACTACTCGCGAGCCGAGGAGGCCTCCCTGAGCTCCATATATCCGGAATTCGTTGTCGCCTGTACCAGTCTTGCCGCCGACGGGAACCATAGTGCCGTCCGGCAACTTGAGCCCACCGTGAAGCCGCCGCCCCGTACCATTCTCGACGACGCCGATCATCTCACGGCGAACGAGGCGAGCAATTACTGGATTCAAGAGCTGCTCGCCGGGCGTGTCGCGTCGCGTCAGGATCGTCTCAGCCGGCGTTGCCGCACCGAAATGGAGCTGCTGGATGGACACGCTTGGGTAGAGGACTCCATCGTTCAAGATGATGCCTACGAGCTTTGCTAGAGCGGCAGGCGTGTCTCCCGATACTCCGATCGCGGTGGCGTAGGATGGCACGAGAGAGTCGAACGGATACCCGAGTCTTTTCCAGGCGCGGTGGATTTCCTTGAACGCGTCCATTTCAAGTAATGTCTCGATCCGTTTGTCTTGCGCATGCTTATAACGGGTTTTGAAAAGCCACCCATACACTTGCTGCCGCTCGTTCGCACTCTGGGCATAAATCTCTGCGAGCGAGGTCCGGGGGTGCTGCTCCCGGTAGTTCAACAGCCAGAGCTCCAACGGATGAACATGCGCCAGATACCCGCGATCCTGCAGATTGAATTTGTCCGGCCCGTATTTCGTGTAAAGCTCTTCAGAGGTCTCACGGGCCAGCCCTGATTGGGGAAGATGCCCTCGCAGGAATGTGCGGAACTTGTCGATCCCGTCCTGGGGACGCACGGAGCGGTAGATCACGGCTGCACGCAGCGGAGTCAGGCGAATGCCAGATACCAGGGCTTCCAAACCCTGGTCGGCGGTCTGCCCCTTGTACTTTTCGTAGAAGCGCTTCAGAAAGATTCGGCCTTCCAGATCGGCGAATCGGGACAGATAACGCAGTCGTGCGGGATCGGTCGAATCGGCGAGTACGTTCGGTGACGCGCCCCGTACGCGAAAAATGTGGAAGCGATCGATGTCCCGCAGCACCCGAACAAATACGAGATTTACGGAGCGTTGAAAGGCCTCGCTCACGGTCATGATCGCGCTGTCCTCCGACCGTTCGAAGTTGGCGAAGTGATGGAGTCCACCGGCAGTGAAGAACGCCTCACCAGGACTGCCAGAGTACCTGCGTTGAAGGGCAGCGGCCAACATTGGCTCCAGCCCTCGGTCAGTAGCGGAAGACAGATAGGAGAGTGCCCAGGCGGTTAGATTGTCACCGGGGAACGTCGTTACGGCGTGCAGTTGAGCCGACGACATGGCCGCGTATTTGTCATGAAGTTCGGCGATGATCTCCAGGTAGTGAATCAGAGTGCGCAGCTTTGCCGTCGAGCCCATCTGCAGCTTCGTCCCTTGATTGATATCGAGCGGCTGGTCGAAGTTGTCGGTCTGAACGCGCAACACGTTGGCTCCGCGCGTGCGCTCGTACAAGGTAACGCTATAGATCACCGACCGAGGATTGCCGCGGTCGAGCAACTGATATTGATTCAGGCCTGCCGCTCGAACCTGCGACGGATCGGACAGACTCGCGAGGAATTCCGTGGCCGAATCCTGCGCATCTTTATCGAATGTGGTCTTGACGGTCAGGTCAAGACGGTCCAACGCATAGGTGTTGTCCAGGCCGAGCAGCGGGAGGAGCGCCGAACGAATCGCATTCGGCGCCTTGTTCGTCACAAAGCTGATGGCTTGCTGAGGCACAAACATAGGCTTCGGCTGCACGCGCGAGCATAAAGCCAAGTCTCGTAGCCGGGTCGAGATGACGCGGTTGGCCGCCAGCAGCCGCAGGTATCGGTCAGTTTGGAACGCTAACGCGTCGGGATGCTGAACGAGGTACCACGTCGGCGCCCGCAGCGCCAAAAACAGTGAAAGAACCTGACGGTAGGCGCGGGCGCGCATAGCCATTTGGCTGGCTTCCAAAGCGTACTCGTCGGCTAAAAGAAGTTGGTTGACTGCGTCGAAGTTGGCTCCGTACCAAGACTGAAGCCCGTCTGCTAGCCCGATTACTTCACCCTGTGCAGGTGTCGCCGCCAATGGGATCGAGTTGATGTAGTCGCAAACAATGCGCTGTTGCGCGGCGCGAGTGTCGCTTCCATCCAAATACGCGCGGAGCGAGGCGGTTGCCATCTGGCGGACTTTCTCCCTCACGGAATGGGTCCGTCCCGAAGGCGAGTGGCGCACCTTCTCGAGTTGAGTAGCCAGCGTGCTTCCACCGATCATCGGATGCTTGTGATCGATGGTATGGATGGTGAGATCGAGTACAGCCTTTCCCAGTCGCTCCCATTCAATCGCCGGATTCCGCTCTGGATACGATGCATTTCTCAGTTGGCGGTTTTCGATGAAAAGCAGCGTGTCTATGACAAGCGGAGGAATTGACTGAAAGTCAGGATAGGTTCGAGCGGGGTATTGAGCGTTCAGGAGCGCGTGTCCCTGCCAGTCTTCGATCTGGAGTCCAGCCTGACTCTTCTCGTGATAAATTGGCGGAAGGCCGATGAGAGTAAGTGCATGCGCCGTTTCTGAAACACGTGCTTGAGCGGCTACATCGTATTGCTTGTTTTTAAGACGGCTTATGAACTCCTGGAGATTATAGAATCCGAGACGCTGATCATAAGGACCGGCGGAGGGCCGTTCCACATCCGAACTGGGCCCTGACTTCAGGGAAAACGCCAGACGTCGATCGATAGCGGGGAGCAGATGTGATTCAAGCCAGGACGAGCGTAGTTCCACGATCGCGCAGACCGCGACCGCCACAGCCGTGAGCACTGCGGCTACACCGCGATAACGGCGAAACTCTAGCGCTCTTGAAAGCTTTTTTGTTGCGAGAAGCTTCCACGAGTCTGGAACCTCCGTCCCGCAAAGATTCACATCCAACCTCCTGAAACCCCAATTGTTAGACGTGAACTTTCTGTTGAGAGTTGCTCATGGCGGCCTCCAGTGCGGTTCTGGTCTCAACGAGGCTGCACAGCCAAGAAGAGACTCCGGCCGTCCCGATTGACCAGCAGCAGAGCTGGACGTGAACCCGAGTTCCGGACCGCCGCGCGCAGTTCCGTTGAGGACTTCACTGGTTGACGGTTGACTTCCAGTATTACGTCGTCCGGTTGAATACCAGCCTCGGCCGCAGGCCCGCCAGGATCGACATCCGTGACGACGACGCCTTGTGTGCCGCGTCGCAGCCCCAACTGGTATGCTAGTTCGGGTGTCAGAGGCTCCACCGTAATGCCTAGCTGACCACCGCGTCCTTCGGGCCCAGAGGAAGATTCGGTCGAATCTTTGTCAGCCGGCAGTTCGGTTAACCGCGCATGGATTTGCTGCTCTCGGCCATCGCGCAAGATCGTGAGAGCAACATCGCTCCCAGGCGCAGTACCGGCAATGTGATTTCGCAGTGCATTGGCATCGTCGACACGAGTGCCATTCACAGCCGTGATAATGTCACCCGCCCGAATACCTGCCCGTTCGGCCGGCCCGCCGGCTTCGACCGAATTCACCAACACGCCCCGAACCTCGCGCAGCGCCAAACTCTTGGCCAAATCGGACGTAATCTCCTGAATGCCGACGCCGAGCTTACCTCGGCGGACCTTCCCCCCGTTCTTCAACTGATCCATCACATTCCGCGCCATGTTGGACGGAATCGCGAATCCTATGCCGATATTGCCTCCCGACGGCGAAATGATCTGGCTGTTGATGCCGATTAACTCGCCGTGGGTGTTGACCAGTGCGCCTCCCGAGTTACCTTGATTGATCGCAGCATCTGTCTGCAGGAAATCTTCAAAGCTCCCATCGCTGAGACCTGTAGCGCGGCCCCTCGCGCTAATGATTCCCGCTGTAACGGTTTCGCCGATCCCGAGCGGGTTGCCGACGGCCAGGCAGAGGTCGCCCACGCGCACTTTGTCAGAGTCACCCAGGGGGAGCGCAGGAAGATTGCTCGCTTCGATCTTCAGCAGTGCCAGATCGCTCGGAGCATCTGAGCCGATGACTTTCGCTTGGAGGGAGCGCCGATCATTCAGCTCAACTGAGATCTGATCTGCCCCATCGACAACATGGTGATTCGTCAAAATGTGGCCGTCGCCGTTGACGATGACACCGGACCCAAGCGCCCGCTCCACCAGCGAGCGGTCTTCGCGGGACCTGTTTCGATTCGGGTTGCCAAAGAACTGGCGGAAGAATGGATCATCAAAGAACGGAAACTGTTGTGGTGCTCGAACCCGCCGGGCTGAACGGATAGTTACGACAGCAGGAGCTACGCGATCGACGATGTCCGCATATGAATCGCGCACTGTGGTCGAAACTGTTCGGGTCGCAGGTTGGGTCTGTTGGGGAGCTGCAATTACTGGCCGCAGGGAAGCGCCGCGGAATCCAAAGTACAGCAGGGCGCCGACGATTATCACGACGATACTTAGGCTCACTATCTTCGATGACTTAGAAGTGATGCGCATGTCCTTTCCTCCTTACTCCTGTTGGGCCTTCGAAGTTGTGTTCACACTGGCCACCGAAGCGCTGCGAGGGATGTAGCTGTCCTCGACAAAGATCTTCGAGCGCACCGGCTTCCCGTTGGCGTCTACGATCTCCAGGGGCCCGCCAGTCCTTGAATCGACCAGTTCAACCCGCACAGTCCTGGTGGCGCTGAGATCGCGATCATCGTTGGACTTGTATGTGATCACATACCGCACCCGCAGATTCTCCATGATGTCGTCATAAACGCCGGAGAGATCGAATATCGATCCAGGAGAATACAAGCGGCCTCCCGAGGCTTTTGCGATTTCCTGGAGCTCGTGTTCCGCGCGCTTCCAATCGAGGCGCGCGTACGGGCCTTCGTTCGAGGAGTACTCCACAGACTCGCGGAGCTTTGGCCCGAGATTGACAACATAGATCGGCGTTCCACAATCGCGCGCCGTGCTTAGCACGTCTTCGTACTTTGCTTTGCTGAAAGTGTCAATGCCGGAAGAAATAAGAATGACGGCTTTACGGCCGTTTACGGGTTTCATGTAACCAAGCGTTGAGGTGAGGGCATCGTAGAAGTTTAGTTCTGAGAACTCCGGTCGGTTAAGGCCAGTAAACAACCCGTCTAAAGCTTCATGGCCCGAGGAGAAGTCCGCGAGACGGTCGACGCGATCGCCATATCGGAAAATGGCAACCTTGTCCTGCCTTCCGAGTTCGTCGAGCACCTGATGCGCCGCCCGTGGGACCTCGTCCGCCAGCGCCTTATTTAGTGCCTGATAACGCCCGCCCCATTCCATCAATACGGCGAGCGAGACCGGAGCATGTTCGATCTCAACGGTTGCGTTGTGCTGTCGCGTGCCGTTCTCGTAAACCGCGAAGTTATCGCGACGAATATTGGGAATGAAGTAGCCGTTTGGGTCTTGAACGAGCATTTTAACCGTCACGACTTGCGTCGCGGGGTCAAAGTAGATCTCTGTCTTCTGCTTGCCCTGCTCTCCCTGAAACAGGGACGTGGATGGTCGATTCGGTACGTGAACCTGAGCTCCCGGTGCCGAATCTGCCGGCGCGCGGGCCCCCTTCGCGGGCTTGACGTCAGCCCCTTGTGCTGCAGCGAAGGTCGCTAGAATCGCAGAAGCTGTAAGACATGCCAAAAGATTCTGTGTGAGATTCCTCGTGCGCATTCCAGGCACTCCTCCAGAAAAGTCGAACGAATGAAAATCGGAACCTAGGCAGAGGCGCCGAACCTTTTGCGTCCGGGCGGACTGACGGATGGAAGTGAGATCCGGAGCGTTAGGCCGATCTCGACGCCTGACGGCGGTGTCAAAATCCGCGGCGGAACGCGCTGGGCGGCACCTCTTGCCAACCGGTGCCGTCACTAGAGACGAGCAAGAGACCTCTTGGGTTACATTGTAAAGAGCAGGTTAATTGATCGTGATGTGCTCATGTTTTGACAAGCTCGCGTCACCCATAAGCCTCATATTTTCAGTTGATTCTGAAGACGAAGTGAATAATTATCAGGCTGTCAGCGCGTCGTCGGGCGTGGAGTATCCGCTGGAAAGGTGGCCGTTTCCATTCTCTCTGTCAACCTCCTCTTGACAGGCGATGCAATAAGCCGCCCATGGAACCGCGGCGAGGCGCTTCTCGTTGATCTGTTTGTCGCAGCGAAGGCAGTCACCAAAGGTGCCATCATTGAACCTGTCCAAAGCGGACTTGATCGCGCGTAGCTGCTGCGTCTCGCGATCGACCTCCGAAATGGCCAAGTCGCGCTCCTGAGCCAGCTGGATAGCTTCAACCTCGTCGGGCGCCCGTTCAACGACGATGTCGTCGCGAGATCGAAGCGATCGCTCCAGTGTAGCCTGCCGCTCAAGCAGCGCGATACGGTATGCATCCATGTTCCGGATCATGACTCCTACATGGCGCCGGGCAGGCTCTGAGCCCAGCGCCATCCCCCCAGCAGATTAGCGATGCGCTCGGCGCTCCGCTTCCGCTCGACCCCTAAGCACGTGCCGTTCGACTCGCGGTCCCTCGGGATGCCACGTTTGTGCGTACGGATGGACGTAGGTGAAGCGGTTCTCCCAGCCTCGCCGCCACGGTTCGCGATCGATTACCACGACATGAGAGGGCCAAATGAATCCGGCTCGGGCCCATCCAAAAGGCACAAGCGCGGGGCCAACGAATACAGGAGGCCCGAAGCTGATCGCCGCGGTCACCACAACATGCCCGACCGGTCGGGAGAAAACAACCAACGGATCATAGACCGGCACGTAGATGTAGGCAGGATCGATCGGAAGAATTTCGATATACCCGGGATAATAGCCAACCCTGACAAAGCTGTTTGACCGCAGGTATCCGTAATCCCAAGCTGCTCGGCGCATGCGTTGGACAGCGTCCATTACCTCCGGACGCTGCGCGAGGACGGCATCGCCTAGTTGCCTGGTCCAAGTCATGTCGCGGTTCATCATGTCAAGAACAGACGGAAAAGGAAGTAGAGCTATTACGCTCGGATCCCAGTTCAAGTGATCGGCAGAGATGGCATTTGCGAGCTCGTCGCCATGCAAATAGCGATGTCCGTCAGCCCACACGGCCGCTTCGGAAATTTGATCCGGATAAGTTGAAGCAGTCAAAATTTGCGCGAGCAGTGGATCGGGATAAAGGGCTATACGGCTGACCAATCGATCCAATTGGTCCGGGTGAAGCGAAACCGGCTGCGAGAATACAGGTATCGTGAGCGTTGCCGCAACTGCGACGAATGTGATGAGACCTCGTTTTAAATGATTACGGTATCTGATTTTCATCATAGTCGTCTCCCATGGCTAAACTGTGTTCACGCCTGACCGGCGCTGCCGAGGAGAGGGACGGAGACCGGTAAAGAACCGGCCTCCTATTTGGTTAATGCTTCGATAACCCCCACCTCCTTCCCCTGATGAAGTCAGGCGGGCTTTGGAACGAGCGCCCGATCGCGTCTTCGTTCCAATCCAAGAGATGAAAGACGACCGCTGTTGGTTACATCGGAGTCAGCGTTCAGCCTCGACACACTGGCGCGATGAACCTGCGGAAAAGCGCGTGCGTCAAATTATCGGACCAAGTGCAGCATGGTGCGTATTGAACCAGCACGCATCATTGCCCTGCAAAGCGCTCTCTCATGGGTTTGGTCTATGCGGTACAGACTGAACGAGCCGATCGTTGCAGCCAGAAAAAGATTTTCGGAAACGGAATCTGCCCGGATTGCGTTGCCAGTTGGCGCGGTTCTGAGGGTGCCTGCAGATACTCCGCAGCGCGGCCTGATCGAGGCTGAGTGGGATGGGCAATTGGTTCGCGTCTTTGCGGAAGATGTTCGCTCCCGTGGCTGCCTAGTCGAAATCGTCGATTCGGATTGACTCATTCGTTGGCGCAGGTTGGCCAAACGGGCAAGGCGGATGAGGTGGAGTTTGATTCGGTTCTAAGATCCTCGGGCACGGGAATATGACTTTCCCTGAGAAGAGCAATAGCGCCGGATAGACATCGTTCGAGATGTCCAACGCGGCTTTCAAGCTGGCGTATTCGATCGCCATCGATGATCGGTTCTGCGACTGTTCTGCCTTCGTGGCCGTGAACCTTCAGTAGGTCATCGAGAGAGTTAAAGATGGTCGTACTGGCCACGCCGGTGGCGTTCCTCGAAGCCAGCCATCGGACCACAACGGCGCCGTCATCAAACTCCGCGACTTCGGCGACATGACCCGTTCCGCTAGTGTGCGAGACATCCTCTTTTCGGCACAGGTAGTAGAATCTCATTTGGCTTGCTCCGCGTTCGTGGCCGTTGCTTCTGCCGTGAAGATTGCTACGTCCTTCAAACTGTCCTCGTGAACCGGTCCACGCAGGTGCAGGCTGTGGCGGCTCAACAGCCACAGTTCTGGCAAAATTTCTGCATGAAGGTATCCCTCATGGAAGACCCGAACCACTGCGCTCTCGGAAACCACGATCGCGATCGCACTTGATTCTTTGGAGATTGAGGCCGCAGCGAGATGCCGGCTTCCGAGGCCGAACGGCATGTCAACGTCTTTGCTGGAGGTGTCGAGGTAGCGGCATGCCGCGACGACGACGCCGTTCTCGTCGACAATGAACGCGCCGTCCAACTGCGCGAGTTCCTTGATCGTACCGCGCAGGTTCGGATCGGTTATCTGTCGTGCGTCCCGTGGATGCATCGCCACTGGATCAAGGATTAACGGCCTAGACTGGTGCATTACGACATCGGCGAACCCGACTGTAAACAGGGTACCGATTCGTCGGCCCTCGCGCCCCTCGCGGGCAATTTCGATCGCCAGTTCCAGAACGGATTCGAGGACCTTCCTCGGACACCATCCAGCATTGGGACAAATGTGGTCGAACATCGAATCATCTCTTGAGAACATTATTGATGTTCGCGGCTCAGTCTCGGTTTCTGTAGGACGCAGCTAATCGCGCCGAACGCCGCAGGGATCGTCCGAGACGGCATTCCTATGGATCCGCAAACCCGGCGATGGGTGAGTGTGCGGCCCATCATCCTTGAGAACCACGCCAGCTTCATTCTTCCGAACCGCTTCTTTGGGTCTTCGGTCAATTTCTGTCGTGGCGTCGACCCGAGTAAAGAAGGTACGAACACGGGCGAACAGATAATCTGCTACAGAGACGACGAGTATTAGAGCCGTGGCGAATAAGAAGGCCGAGTCGGCCGCCCACCGGTTAGTCGCCGTAAGGCAAAAACCAATGAGAAGCGCGATGATTACCGCTGCGCCAAACAGTCCGAAGAGCGCCAAGAAGCACATCGCAATGATGAATTCGCGATCCGAAACGATGGGCTTCATTCGGTGGTGCTCCGGACACGCGCCGTCCTCTGGATCAAAGCCTTTAGGGGGCCGAATAGCGTGCATTGCTACTCCTCCGGTCGACCGAGTAATGGCGCTCGTGTTTTGAGCAAGGACACGGGTTCCTCAGGTTGGGCACGACCCACGGCTTCGCCAATTACACGGCCGCCCCGCGGGCGCGTTGCTCAATGGGGAACGCTGTCATCGCGTCGGGTTTGTGTCGGCCGGAAAGACCACTTTCGTTGACGTGCCTCCGACTTCAATCTCCCGCAGCACTGGCTTATTTCCTTGGTTGTCAATCGTCACGGCTGTGGCGCTGTGCTTCTGGCTGCCTGCTTCGATCTTCGCGGGTACATTGAGGGTGGTTTTCCCGTTGCGGAGCACAGCATGGTCACCTTCTATCTCCAATTTATATTCTCCAGGTTTCAACTCGTTCGTGCCGATCCAAGCAGGACTCGTGATCGAAACCTGGTATGTTTTCGAAGTCGCGCTCGCGACAGCGACCGCGACCGCTGTCAGGATAAGCAGCATCTTGGTCATGGTAGTTGTCTCCTCGAAATCATTGGACGTCTATCTCGCGGTTCCGTCACCATTCTTGGCGGGCATCAAGGCTGGGCATTTGATACCGGACCTCGCTGCACCCGTCTACGCCAAGGTCGTTGGCCGTGCCCCTAAAGCTAGTGCGAGAGGTGGCGCGCTGCAACCGTATTCTCTTTGCCTTCGTCTCAATGTGTGCACGATCATTCCTTTCGTGCAGAACACAATTTGAAGAGTCGAAGAGGAGTCTGTATGAGGAAACGTGTGCTTTTCTGCTCATGGCTACTGCTGTGCACATGTGGTTTCACGGTCCCATCATTCGCGCAAAATGAGTCGGATTATCATCGATTCACGATCGGCGCCGGAGGAGGCTTTACTGCCATAACCGGGTATGACTCCGGTCGTTTGGATCATGGCGGCAATGTGCTTGTTGGCGGGGGCTGAACTTCAATCGCTACTTTGGTGTTACGGGAAACTTCATGTTCAATCAGTTGGGAATCACGCGGAGCGAGCTCAATGCCCTCAATCAACCCGACGGCAACGCGAGGGTCTACAGCGTGACGCTGGATCCGACCTTCAGGCTTCCGCTCGGCCACGGCTTTAGCGCCTATCTACTGGGGGGTGGCGGTTACTTGCGGCGGACGGTCGAGTTCACCCAGCCGACTCTAGCTCAGACGTTCGTATTCAATCCTTGGTGGGGCTACATCGGACCAGCGTTGGTGCCCGTCAAACAGATCCTCGGGTCGGTCACCAGCAACTCCGGAGCGCTCGATGTGGGCGGCGGCGTGAATGTGGCGCTCCCAAAGACGGGGGCGCACTTGTTCATCGAATCCCGCTATTTCCATGGGTTTACGAGCAACAGCAACACGACGTTGGTTCCGCTCACTGTGGGGATTCGGTGGTAAGCAAACATGGGGCCACATAGATGGCGTCTGCTCGCGTGATGCCTGTAACCTGAGGACATCTCCAAGCATCTTTCCGAGACGGAGTCACCCCTTCGGCATGCCAGAAGGCCTGCCTGGAGCGTAGATGTTCCAAAAACACAGAAGGAGGTTCAACGTATGTTTGATAGTTTGATGTCTCGCGATCTCCGGCAAACGCTGGACCACTTTCGGCGATCTGTGGACCAGCTTTTTTCCGACTTCGACCGATCTGGCAGCGCCCTTAACGGGAGCACCGTGACCAACGGCGGGTACGCTTTTACTCCCGCCGTCGAGTCCCGCTGGACGGATGATGAGCTTTGCCTGCGCGCTATTCTTCCCGGCGTCGCCGAGAAGGACGTGAAGGTGAGCGTGCAAAACGATCAGCTCGTAATCGAGGGAGAGCGGAAGGCCCCGGAGGGCTGGGGCCACAGCGGGTACACGCAAATGGCCTACGGCAAATTTTATGGCGCCGTACCGCTTCCAAGCGGCCTAAACCTAAACAAGGTTTCGTGCCGGCTCCACGATGGCGTACTGGATATTCAGATACCTGTGGCCGAGCAAATGAAACCTCGCCACATTCCAATTCAATCGGGCGACTCGCGTAAGGCCATTAGCGCCTAAGCTTGCAAGAACCCTGACCGTTCAGATTTGGCGCACCCCCTGTTGGGCCGGTGTGCCAGCCTAACGGGTCGGCGTTCGGCGAATCTCATCGATGCACCGCGAGGTGATTGCCATGAGAGAATCCGACTACTATTCAATATTGGGCTTTCCGACAACGGAGAGTGCGAGGGGGCTATGGGCTGCCTACAGGGACTTCGTTAGATCGTTGAATGCGTCACCGGCGCCCCCTATCTGGCCCAGCGAATTCGGCTCGGTACTTCAGGCATTCTCGGTGTTGCTGGATTCCTCGAAACGCAGAACGTACCAGAAACAGTTACAGCGTCGCGCGGAGCTTGGCATTAAAGAGCCCTCAGTTGAGCTTGTCGCAGAATCCGATGAGCCTGTGTCGATCCTTCAGGACCGTAACGCCGCACATCCATCGTTTGATGAAATCTACGAGCGCTTATTGCGCAACTTCACTGGCCAGCGAATTCCAAAATCTGAGCACAAGGAGAATTTGACGGTCCATATACAGCTGGCTCCGGAACAAATGACGGGCCCGACAGTTCAAATAGGCATTCCGGCCTATCCTGTTTGTCCCGTCTGCCGTGGGGGCCAACACGCATGGCCATTTCGCTGTGGGTACTGCGACGGAGTCGGACGTGTTGAGAGTGTGCGATCCATCGAAGTCCGGGTCCCGCCGAATTCGGGATCCGAGGTACGTTCCTCACTCGAGGTTGTCGGCATCAGGAATTTCTATTTGACGGTTCGTTTCTCACGCTAAAAGGAGGGACAGTGATATGAAGGCAACGAAAAGAGTCGCATGCCTGGCATGGATTTGCCTCGCTACGGCAGCGGCCGCTAGCGGGCAGGCGTATAGTCCCGTGGTCGAAATGGCGATCACGCTCCCTGACGGAAAGACCGAGACCCTAACCGCACCCGAGAGCGGCCTAGCAACAACGACGGTCGCCGGCGGCGAGTTCGGGTTCCGGCCGACACTTGTGGACGACAAGCCCTGGACGCATGTCATCGTAACGATCTTCAGGATGGCAACGCAAAGCCAGCCTACTCAAGAGCTCGGCCAAGTCGATCTGAAAACAGGCGCCTCGCCGGCTACATCGAAGACCACTCCGAGCTTCAAAGTGGCGGTAACAAGCGTCAAGCCGCCGGTTAGCTGAGCACAGCTATCGGCGCTATTTACGATTCATCACGCCAGGAGGTCGGTGTACGTATGCGGAACGGTCGTAGGCCAGAACGCTTTTCACGCGCATCTGCGAATGCATGCGCCTTGTGTAACCGGCTTCGACCGAGCTACGTATTCACTGTCGGAAGACCCGTCCGGGTCCTATCGGGCGGCGGCGTTTCAGTCAGCCGCTCAGACTATTCTTGAATTCTGGAGAAGAAAGGAAAGTGAGGTACAAAACCATGCTCAACATCACAGCGAAGTCAAATCGAATCCGAAGCGCAGTAGTCGCGATGTTGTTCGTGGCGATCTTCGGGTTTGTACTGGTGTCCCAGGCGAAAGCAGATGAATGGGACAAGAAAACCGTAGTTACATTTAGCGGGCCTGTCGAAATCCCGGGAAAGGTGCTGCCGGCCGGCACCTATGTTTTCAGGCTGCTGAATTCGGCGTCGAACCGAAACATCGTCCAGATCTTTGACAAAGACGAAAAGCAGCTCTTTGCCACAATGCTTGCGATTCCTGATTATCGCCTGCAGCCCTCCGATAAACCGGTGATCCGATTTGAGGAACGGGCTTCAGGGTCGCCCGAAGCGATCAAAGCTTGGTTCTACCCCGGCGATGTCTACGGCCAACAGTTCGTGTATCCGCACAAGCGCGCTGTGGAACTGGCAAAGCGGACGAACCAAAATGTGCTGTCGATGCCTAACGAACTGAATCAGAATATTTCGACGCCCGCGAAATCGGCCAGTGAGCCGAGTGTGCAGGCAATGGAAAAGGCCGAGGTCACGGGAGTGAAGCCATCAGGCGAGCCGATTCAGCTGGCCCAGGCGGTAGCCAGCAAACCGGAGAATGGGAACAGTGCTGCGACCCCAACCGAGAGCAACGCGGCTCAGAGCAGTGCGTCTTCGTCGAACACCCCGAATGCCAGCACGGCTAACACCACTACGCAAGCCGCCGCGGCACAGACTCATCCGAAACGCTTGCCCCAAACCGGGAGCGAACTTCCTTTGCTCTCCTTGCTGGGCGCATGCTCACTGGGAGCGGCGATGATCGCTCGCTACTTCCGGCGGGTACTTTAAATAGGCAAAGACGTATGGACTGACGCGGCAAATCCGCCGGAAGCCGCGTCAGGCGTTTTCTTGCGAAGGAGGGCCAAATGATGAGGAGGCCCACGACGGCAAGAAGATCGTTCTTGAAAGCGATGGCCGGAATAGTCGGTGCCTATCCCGCTGCGTTGCGTGCGGATCAAGCGGATCCATTCAGAATCTCGATCGACGTTGACCATGTTGTACTGCACGTGACCGTTCAGGACGGGCATGGCGGTTTCATTGCGGGTCTGGAGAGCCAAGACTTCTCTGTTTATGAGAACGGACGCCCGCAGGAGATCCGATTCTTCCACCGCGAAGATGTTCCAGTAACGGTCGGTATGGTCGTCGATAACAGCGGAAGCATGCGAACCAAACGCAGTTCCATCATCGAAGCGGCGCGATCCTTTGCCGGCTCGTCAAATCCCGACGATGAGATGTTTCTGGTGGACTTCAATGAGCGGGTCTGGATGGGGCTGCCGGATACAGAGCCATTTACCAGTAGCAGAAGTGAGCTGGAAGCGGCACTGGAGCGTATGGCGCCTGGCGGCCGCACCGCCCTATATGACGCCATCATGGCCGGCCTGCAGCACCTTGCGCTGGGATCGAAAGACAAGAAGGTACTTATTGTTGTAAGCGATGGCGGTGACAACGCGAGCTCCCATACGATTGGTGACGTGCTTCGGCTGGCTGGGCGGTCCAACGCGATCATTTATACGATCGGGCTCTTCGACTCTGAAGACGCGGACCGCAATCCCAAAATCCTTCGGCGCATTGCGGCGGAGACCGGAGGTGAATGCTTCCTACCCCCGATGATTTCCCAGGTCAATGAGGCTTGCAACCACGTCGCTCGCGAGATTCGAAACCAATACACGATTGGGTATTCGTCAGACAATCCATCTCACGATGGCCGCTATCGACGCATCAGAGTGATGCTAAACGCAGCTAAGCATCGTGACGCCCATATACGGGCGCGAACGGGTTATTTTGCTCCAGGAGTGTGAAAGATGAAGCGGGCCCTCCTGGCAATTGAGATCGCGTTGATTGGGGTGACCGCCGTGTTGATGGGTTATGTCGGCTACGTGTGGCTGAGCGCTCATTACACTCAAGCACGAGGTCATATACTCATCAATCGTCCAAAAGAGCATGAACGGCTGACACCTGTCGAAGGCAGCTTGCTCGGAGAAATTGAGATTCCGCGGATTGGCTTATCGTCGATCATTCTAGAAGGTACAGAGCCCGGCACGTTGCGAAGGGCGGTCGGCCATATTCCGGGAACCGCGCTGCCCGGTCAGTCCGGCAACCTTTGCATCGCCGGGCACCGCGACACGTTTTTTCGTCCACTCCGCCGAGTGAAAGCAGGAGACGAGGTCGTGGTCAAAACGCCTACGGGAACCGTTCTCTATCGCGTGAAGTCTGCGCAAGTCGTGCGTCCCGAAGATGCTCAAGTCCTCGATAATACGCTAGTGGACGTAGTGACACTCGTCACCTGCTATCCGTTCCACTTCATCGGCACCGCGCCAAAGCGCTTTGTCGTACGAGCAGTCAGAATTGAGGGCGAGAGACGCGATGGTGGCGCGGATTCCAGGCAGAAAGTACGCCGCCCGTCCTGAAACGAACGGCCTTCCAGGGCGCACAAGAAGCTCCCTCGGGGCGCGAAAGATGCCTTCACGGGTCAAAAAAAGGCGCGCCAAGGTATGTTCATTACACGAGCGATGTAGGAAAAGACGAATTGAAAACGTACTGCCCGGCCACGAAGCGCTCGGACTTGTCGCGATCAGCCCGATGCGTTTCGACGTGATTGGGCCATCGAAGACTCGTTTCGCACTGAGTCTCATTATCGTGGCAATTTGCGCTCACTGGCTGGCGGTAAGAGGAGTGACAAAGGTTTGGGCAGAAATTCGTGACGTGCATTCTACCAAGCTGGCTTTAAGATGCGAGCGGGGCGATCACCAACTTGTTCCGTGAGGAAAACGCAACCGTCATTGGGTGATCAGCTCGTGCGATGGCAGCAACGGAATCGGACGCCGGCCTAATGATCCAACGCCATCCGGGGTTCATGGGTTGCGTCTAAAGGGTAGCAGCAGCGGTGGTCTATGTTATACAGAACGTCCTCTGGGTCGCAGTGAACCCGCCCTCGAAGAGTAGCGTGCGTGCAGAATTAAATACCAGAGTGGTCGGGGCTAGATCAGAGTCATCCAGCAAAGACCGAAGTTGTAAGCGGCGTGCATCAGAGCTGCAGTAACAGTCGATTGAGACCAGACACGCATGACGCCGAACGAGGCGCCGGTTAGTATCGTACAGATGAAGCTGACGCCGACGCGACCGATATGAGCTCCCGCGAAAGCGACGGCGACCAACAGAATGGTAATGATCTGAGCGCGGGATTGGCGAACACGAATGTGGCTCAACGCTTTCAGCAGCGCCCAAAAGAGCAGTCCGCGAAAGAGCAACTCCTCTGCCATCGGGCCTGAGATACTGGCCAACAGCAATTGATTGAGCCTCGGAAACGGGCCGAGGGATTCGTGGAATGCCAGGGCGATCGCCGAAACTGTGGCGGCCGCCGTCAGTCCGCAGAATACGCTCCAGGTCCATTGACGCCTGCACGGACGGGTCCAGCCAAGGCGAACCAGCCAAGCGTTCCGATCGAGCACGCGCCATGAATATACAGCTAATGCTCCCGTGAGGAGAAGAGCCAGAATCAGGATCTTGTCGTTACTGGCGATAGCGGTGACCTTCCATGTCAGCAACAAAACGACAGGCAGAAGGAGTTCTGGGCTGCCGAAAACCTGCGGCCTGAATTGGCTTACGAACCGCGCTATCACATTCTCCAGTTTAGGCGCGTATGCCCGTTCTACGCAGCAACAGTCTTAATGACGGGCGCGCGCGGAGGAGCAGGAACAGCAGCAATAGTAGTTCGAGAGGACAACGAGGAGGGCTCAGGGTGACGGATAAAGTTCAATTCCAGACGAACATCCCGGTCGAAGTAGCGCTCAAGTACGGAAACGGGAAAGACGTTACCGGGCAATACGGAGATCAGGTTCTCTACACGCTCACCGACGGCCGGGTCATGTACGTACCTCCAATCGTGCGAAAGCAGATCGAGGATTTGGACGTAGCCAGGGGCGAGCTGTTCACGATCACGAAAGCGGAGAAAAAGAACGGTACGCGGCGCACGATTGAGTGGCAGGTGGCGGTCCACCGTCGTTCGGCCATCGGCACCGATGGACGGCCGCCCGCGAGAGACGAGTCCAATGTTGGTCGTCGTAGCGCTAGTGCGCGAGCAACTGGTGATCCACGGAGGGATCACGCAGCGGACCGGAGCAATTCCCTAAGCTCAACGGGACAGCTTCTGAAGCAAGCGCTGGCTTCCGCCGTGGATGCCGCCGCCGAAGCAGAGCGCTATGCAGGCACGCATGGGATCGCGCTTCAGTTCACGAGTGAGGATATCCGTGAGATCGGGTTGCGCATACATGCCGGCGCCGGCCCTATGAAGCGGCCTGTATGAACACATCGGAAGGTTGGCGACCTGCGGAAGTCCTCTCGCCTTCGCAAGTGACGCAGTTTCTACAGTGCCCAGCCAAATGGTATTTTCGATACCTTCTCGATCTCGAAGAGCCTACGACAGCCGCGACAGCGCTCGGCAGGGCGTTTCATGAGTCGATCGCCTACAACTTCCGTCAGAAGATCCAAACGAGCTCGGACCTAGCCGTCGGGGATTGCCTCGAGTACTTCCGTTCTTCGTTGGGTCGACACCTGGAAAACGTCGCTCTGCAAAGGGGAATTCAGCCAATCGAACTGATGGATCTCGGGACCGTCATGCTCGAAAAGTATTTGCGCGAAGCCGCACCATTGATACGGCCGGCTGCAGTAGAAACCCCAGTGGCGGGTTCA
The DNA here is from genome assembly GCA_035293725.1 of Bryobacteraceae bacterium. GTDB lineage: Bacteria > Acidobacteriota > Terriglobia > Bryobacterales > Bryobacteraceae > Palsa-89. The sequence goes on along the minus strand of DATGMH010000066.1, from coordinate 31,069 downwards.
ATCGGCGGCGTAAAGGTGCGCGGGTACGTCGATCTTGTAGACACAGAGCGCCGGGTCATCGATACGAAAAGCGCTCTTAAGCCGGCCCAGGGCATCTCTCACGACCACCGCCTTCAGTTGACGAGCTACGCGATGATCACGCCTGAAACCAGCGGACTCTGCCGCCTGGATACGGTCACCAAGGGGCGAACGGTCAGACTCTCGCAGAAGAGCTTCCAGGTAGGGGCGGCCGACCGGCAATATGCCGAGACGATCTATCCCATGGTCCAGGAATCAATCCGTGAAGGAATATTCCTCCCGCGGCGAAGTAGTGGGCTGTGCTCGCGAAAATATTGCGGATACTGGCGCTCCTGTGAGCGCGAATTCGGTGGCGTGGTTCGGGATGAGTGAAAGATTGTGACAGATTTGTAAAACCTTATCGCCGCGAAACTTTCGGGTAGTGTTGTGCGTTTAACGGTTAAGCAGCGTTCGCATCTCCCCGGAGAATTACCATGCGCCCGGCTCGTGAGCGACTGTTTCCGATCCTATTTGGCATCGCCTTAGCAGCCATCCCCCTGTACGGTGACGTGCCCGAGGCCGACCGCCTGCTCGCTGAAGGCGAGCGTTTGGCGTGGCTTAAGAACTGGCAGGCCGCCGAACCCTACTTTGCGAGAGCCGAGGCTGCTTTTCGCAATGCCGGAAATGCGAGGAATGCCCTCTACGCAGAGATCAGCCGCTTACGAGGCGAACTTCCGAAGCTGAGCCTCATCGAGACTTCGGAACTATTAGCGGAAAAATTGGAGGATCCGCTCATGGCACAGGACCTACGGCTGCGGTTGCGGTGCCTGGTGGTGAAGGGTGATGTTGATCTGGATCTGGACACGGAGTTGGCCGAGCGCGACTGGGCGGAGGCGCTGGAGGTCGCAACGAAGCTGAAAGACGCTGCCTGGATGAACCGCGCCAGTGGCGAGTTGGGGATCATCAGTTTCCTTCATGGGGACAGTCGCAAAGCGACCTTGATGGTGGCGGGCGCCCTCACAAAAGCACAAGCTCTGAATGACGTCGGAGCGCAAATTCGATACCTGACCCTCATAGGTGATGGATTGGTCGAGTGGCAGCGGTACGAACCGTCGCTAAAGATGTTCGACCAGGCGATCGATTTGGCACGGAAAACGCCAGGTCTCGGAGAACCAGTCATGGCGTACGCCGGCAAGGCGACAGCACTGGTCTCGCTCGGCCGTGCGGCTGACGCAAGGACTCTTTTGCAGAACCTCATCAAGATCGCGCGACAGAAGCAGGCGGCCGGGTACGAGAGCGAGGCTCTCGAGCAACTGGGAAAGCTTGAAGAAAAGGCAGGGAATCCCCAGGCGGCCGTCAATCACTTGCGACAGGCCGTCGCGCGCGCGCAAGCAGTCAATGGATACCGCCTGATCACCGATGCCAACCTCGAGCTCTCGAGGATTTTGTTGCAACAGAGGCGGCCGCTTGAATCGCAAAAGGCCGCAGCCGCCGCTGTCAACGCAAGCCGGAGGACCGGTGACAGATTTCTTCTGCCCCGCGCACTTGCACAGCTCGCGGCTGTCGCGGTTTCCAGAAGACGATTTCAATACGCAGAAAACCTCTTTGAGCAAGCCACGGATATCGTCAACGGGATGCTCTCGAACACCGCGAGCGCGAACGCAAAGAGCTCCGTCGTGGCTTCGATGGATCAGATCTTCCTTGGGTACTTTGGACTGGAGGCGGACCAGCTAAAGAATCCGGCGAAGGCATTCCAGGTTATCGAAGAAGCCCGCGGGCGCTCTGTCGCAGATTCGCTGCGTTATCCGACGGTGGACAGGCCACAGTTGCCAGCTTCCCTTTCCGCTGCTGAAAAGGAAGTCTCACGATTACAGCTGAGGCTGCTGAGCGCAAATGCAACTGAGCGGAGGCGATTGTTAGATGACCTGTTCCGAGGGGAACAGCGCATAGGCTTGGCGGAAGCGAGCGCTATGCCATCATGGCTCCAGCAACCGCACCGGCCTGTTCCGCTGTCGCGGGTCGAATCCGTTCTTGCGCCCGATGAAGTGTTAATCGAATACGTACTGGATGAGCCGGCTTCTCACTGTTTGGCGATCGAGCGTTCTGGAACTCGAATCTTCAAACTACCCGGTCGGAGCCAACTCGAAAAACAGGTGCATCTGATCCTTGAACAGATGAAGAGGCCCACGCCGAATCCTGGCGCCGCGGAGGTCCAGCTTTATACATCGGTGATTGGCCCTGTCATCTCCGGCATTTCAACGAAGCAGCGGATCGTGGTAGTTGCAGATGGGCCGCTATACGACCTTCCGTTCGAAGTGCTCGGTTCGAAGCCGGGGACGCTGCTGCTGGCATCTCACGTTGTGACCTACGTGCCATCCGCCACTGTTTATGCGATGCTATCGGAGGAAAAGACTTCGCTAACGTCACTGCCTGTTCTGGCTGTTGGAACGGGCAACGACGGGCCAGGGGCAGAGCCAACCTCAGCTAGCGGAAAGCCCTTCGGATCGCTCTATAGAGAAGTATTTGAAACCGACTTGAGCCACCTGGTGCCTCTGACCGCCGCCAATGGAGAAGCTCGGTTAGTGGCAGGGCTATTGGGGCCGGGCGGCATTGCCCTCACTGGACCCGCCGCGACCGAGAGCGCCCTAAAGAAGCAGCCGCTCGATCATTTCCGCGTGCTTCACTTCGCGGTTCATGGGCTGATCAGCGCAAAATTCCCGGACCGCTCGGCACTCCTGCTGTACCCCGATCCCGCTTCCGAGGAGGATGGGTTCTGGCAAGCGAGGGAGGTGGCGCGCACCAAGCTTAATGCGGAACTGGTGACGCTTTCGGCGTGCGATGTCGGCTCCGGACAGCCACTTGGCGAAGAGGGTGTTGCCAATCTGGTTCGGCCTTTCTTGATGGCTGGCGCACGGACAGTAGTGTCCAATATCTGGGAATCGAACGACGACTTTACCCACGGGTTGATGCGGGAGTTCTACACTCGCCTCGCCGCGGGGGTGGATAAAGGAAAGGCGCTGCAGGAAGCCAAACTTGCGATGATGCAGAAGTTCGGGGCTGATGCGACGCCTCGCCTATGGGCTGGTTTCATAATGGTCGGAGAGAGTCGGCGGACTCTGGGTTCGAGGTGATTGTGGCTTCGGATGTACTGGCTCCTGTCGAGATGGATTCGATATTCGAGAAGGTAGTGGAAACCTTCGAGCGCAAGCTCTACGATCCGAATCTCAATGGTGTGAATTGGCGAGCCGTGGCTGGTCAGCGAAAAGCCGACATTCTGGCGAGCCGCAGTGGGGAAGAGTTCGAATCGAAAATCAACGATTTGATAAAGGAACTGCGCGTAAGCCACGCTGGTTTTTATCACGAGAGCAAACCCCGTGCGGCCGGCAAGATTGCGATCAGCGCCACCCTTTTCCGTACCGATGAAACACCGCCGCGCTGGGTCTTCCAAGACGTTCATCCCGGCGGCGCCGCCCATCGCGCCGGCATACATCCGGGCGATATTGTGCTTCGCGTGGCTGAGAAGGAGATCGTTCCGCCGGAGATGCCTATGTTCCCCTTGGGCGAGACAACTGCAGTTGAGGTCGAACAGCGTGACGGTAGCCATTCCCGCGCTATGGTTGAGGTCCCGAAATCGAAAACCAAGCAACGTCCGCTGATCGAGCTTGAGCCAGTTTCCTTTAGGCGGCTGGATGGCGACATCGGTTGGCTAAAGGTTTGCATGTTCCCAGGCGCCATCGGAATCGACCTGGCGCATGATATCGACAAAGCGATCAAAGTTCTCGACTGTGAGCGCCTCATCATCGATCTCCGAGGGAACACTGGCGGCGGAATCGGATGTCTCCGCTTGATGAGCTACCTCACGCCGGGTCGATTACGCGTTGGCTACAGCGTTACGCGGAAGCGGGCGGAGAGTTCGTTTCGTAAGGAACTGTTGCCAGTCTTCAGCCGGATTCCCGATCGCAAGATCGGGCTGTTGCGCCTGATCTTTACGTTCGGCTTACGCGATCAATCTGTATGTATTGCCACTGAAAATCTCGGCCCACAGCCGTTTCACGGCAGGACCGTACTCCTGGTCAACGAACATTCCGCCAGCTCGAGCGAAATGGTCGCCGCGTTCGCTGCCGAGCACCAGTTTGCAACGATTGTGGGCACAAGGACGGCAGGCCGACTCCTGGCCGGCCATTCGGTTCGTGTTGGGCATGGCTATCGTGTGGCACTGCCCGTGGCTGCTTACTATACGTGGGAGGGGAAACTCCTGGAAGGTGTCGGCGTTGCACCGGATGTCGAGGAGCCCTTTTCGGTTCAAGCGATCCGGGAAGGGAGGGATGTACAACTTCAGGCGGCGATTCGTGTTGTCCGGGATCTCTGAGTTTTAGCCGTCGCCGATAGCAAGAGGGTAAGTGTGCCAGCCGTCCTGGCCTGTCTGAAGAGCAAGTTCGTAGCGCCCAGGTGAGAGCTTCCTGAGATCGACATCGCATTCGGCTGTGAGAATGTGGTCCCGAAGAGACGCGTTGATCAGATTGCTAACAACCACCTGGTGGACACTATTCTTGATGTTCAAAGTGTATTGGCCTTCATCGGCACCAACCGGCAGTTGGAGTGTTAGGTGGATACGCTTCCGCGGAAGGAGGAGGGGGCCGAGCGAGCTTGTAGGATTTGGGCCCAAACCGCGGTTTTCCGAATATGGCCGCAAATCGAGCATCATCGCTTCGAGGGGCTGTGTTTGGCCGTCAAAACGATGCAGCGCGAAGTAAGTGGCCCCGGCGGCCGCAACTAGGAGACACGCCGCGAGTGCGGTGATTCGAATAAGGCGTTCACGGCGGATTCGCTGCCGGAGCGCCATGAATTCGTCATAGCAGGGTGAACAGTGAGTGACGTGCTCCGCCGCGGGATGCGTGTGCGGGAGTCTACGGCGGGCCAGCGCCTCGACAATATGGGCTTCAGGGCAACCGACTCGCTCCGGATTCGGGAACTCCCGTCGAGCGGCTTCCTGGAGACCCCTTAGGACGCGGTTAAGGTCTTCCACTTAGTGAGCCATTATGCATCAATTCGGCCCACGCCGGTGATCAAAGTAAAGCGCGGGCCTTGAGAATCAGTTTGCGGCGCCGCTTATAGGCGGCATTCCTACTGATCCCGAGCGCCTTAGCGATCTCCTCAACATCGTAGTCCATCAGCAGCAGTTTCAAAAGCTCCTTTTCCTGTGGTTTGAGCTGCGCCGCCAATCGGGAAAGCACCCGGGCCGTGTCGATCTTCTCATCCACATCATCGCCATCGGTTGAGCCGAAGCGATCGTCCAGATCAGACGCGCTGTAGTAAACAATTTTGTCGCTTTGGCGCTTCTCGCGGAGGACGAGGGCGCGAACACGAGCGTAAAGGAGACCGCCGGGATTGGCATGAAGCTCGATCAGACTCGGTGCTTTGCGCTCGGACAGAAACTGGATTGCATTTTCAATGAATTCCGGCGCCCGGGATGCGTCCCGCAGGACGTAAGAAGAAAACCAAACGATGCGATCCTTCAGTTCATACCCTGCCTGGACGAGTCGTTCTGGGAATCGCTTCCGACCGGTACCTGGAGCAATCCAAAAGGGTTTCGTCGAGGGCATAAAGCACCCGCGATGATGCCCATATTTTACTCCAAAAAAAGGTCAAAGAATTCGGGCCAATTTTGGTCTCTGAAAATGCTTATTACCTATAGAGGGGTCTCCGTTCCAAGTGCTCGCGTCCCGCGTCGGAGGAGGCCAGTCCCTAAGGTGTGTTGAGGAGGGGCTCCGGTGGCGACTGCGCAAAGGTCCATCAACTCGGTCCCAATAGGCGGTCCGTGGCTGCCCGAGAGCGAGACGAATCTGCTGAAAGACATCATTGGCGCGGGTCCCGAGGACCTTGCGCGCAACCGGTCCGAAGAAGTTATGCGCGCACTCCATCCGAAGCTGAAGCCTAGCTCCATCCGGGCCAAGCTCGCCCCGGTCGCCCCCGACGGATCACCTCAATGGTTAACAGCCGCCTTTTGGGTCAGGGAAATCGACCTGGTTCTGCTGGAGGGGATCCATAACGGCCGCCACGGCCAGAGTGAAGTCATCAAAAGGGTGTGCTGCATCTGGCCGGGGTTGGACCCCAGGATCCTGAAGGAGCGGATGGAGGAGCTTGCCAAGGGTGGGCTGCCAAACTTCCTCCAAGAAGACTTTTGGCACGAGGGGATCGATCCAATCCTGCTGGCCGGACTGAAAGCCGGTGGCCAGGCGATCCGCCAGGCAGTCGGCAAAGTGCAAGGAATGTATCGGGACTTGCGGGTCGAGGTCATTTGGGCGCGCGTCCGACGGCTTCGTAAGCAATGCCGTAAAAAGCGGCGAAGGGGAGTTCGTTATAGGTGGACTAATGAATTGGAGCAGGATCTCCTCGCTCGTTGCGCCGACGGTGGGCTGAGTGCCGCCGTGACTGAAATTTGCAAGAAAACCGGCTGGTCGCGGGCCGCCATTGTCCGTCGGGCGCACAGGTTGGGCGTAGCCACCGAGTCACGTGGGGAACGTAGCGCATGGACGGAGGCCGACCGAAACTTTCTCGCACAGTCGATTCGTCACGTTCCGGTGAAAGCGATTGCGCGCGAGCTGGGCCGTACCGAGAACGCCGTGTGGTGCAAAATTTGGGAGGAGGGTCTGAGAGCGCGCTACGAGGAAGACCATAGCCAGCGGGAACTGTGCCGAAGACTGCACGTTCGCGCGCCGATCGTGCGCGCATGGATCGAGAAAGGGTGGCTCAAGCTAGGCCGCAATGATCGCATCAAAGATCGTTCCCTGAAAGCATTCTTCCAGGAGCACGGCGGCGAACTCAACTGGAAGCAGGTGGATCGAGCGTGGATCGACGAAGTGATTGGCAACGCGAAAGCAGAGGAGGGCACAGACGAGCAGGCTACGGAGCATGGGCCAGCGCTGCCTGACGCCATTCGGCAAAATCCATCAGCCGACTCGTGCGATTCCGGGTCCGGTCTTCATCGCAAAGCAACCAGTACGCGCGCACACGGTCAAGCCGAGGATCCCGAGCCGCAAAATACCCGAGCGCATGCGGCCAGCCTTCAGCCTTAGCGAAGCTGAAGATCTCGTCGTCAATCCAGGAAATCAAGCGCAGCCACAGAAACTCGCGTTCCTTCGGGTGGGCACGCCGATAATCTCTAGCCCACTGAAGGAAGCCTGGACAACGCTGTTCTAGGATGCACGTTGTCTCGGCAGAAACGCATCCTTCCGTCTCCACAACCAAACGCACCCAGTAGGCAAATGTGCGCCACTCGATATAATCGGTGATCGTTTGGGCTAGGCGCTCGGCATCGACATGCTTCAGCTGCGCCTCAGCCAAGCGCTGCGATTTCGCGCCGAGAGCGGCCTCGGCTTCGCGGAGTTGACCGGTCTTCCTCATAGAGAACTCGCTGTGAGCTTTGGGTGATTGCGACTGTAATGTTGGGGAAGGCACTTCATACGATACAACAAAGCGCGCTCCCTGGCAGGAAAAGCTTGCGATTCGACAGCATGCGCGCGACCGGCGAACTGTGGACAGCCTGACCCCACGCTGGGAAAATGAGGCGTATATGCCGTTGGCTGATATGCCTCAAAGTAGCACCATCGGATCTGCCAATGCAACGGCGCAAGAAGCAGATCCAGCCGACCGACCTTCGACTGAGAGCGATTGGCGCTGTTGTGCGCGAATTCCGCGAGGAGGCCGGTCACTCCCAGGAGCGCCTCAGCGCCGAATGCGGCTTCGATCGGACGTACGTCAGCCGTGTCGAGCGGGGGATCATCAATCCGACCGTAAGCCGGCTGTGGAGGATTGCGGACGCTCTGGAAACGCCGCTCAGCCGGCTAACGGGCCAAATGGAACGCTGGGTGGCTGACCACGAGCGATCGTCCTCGCGCCGCTCGGAGGCCAAGCGCAGCTAAACCAAAGCTTCGTGGCGAAAGCGATCGTAACCCGTTGATAGAAGCCCGCGCGTAGGGGACAGGAGCGAAATCGTGAACAGAAGCTGTGTTGCGCCCTTCAGATCTTATAGTCACGCAAAAACAACGCACCAGCCGCCTCCAATCAGCGAGAGTTGCATACTCGACGCAGCCCGCACAAGGAGATCGGTATTCAAATTCGGTGCCGGAGTCCGCGGGAGCATCAACAGCCGCAATCGTTCACACCCTACGGATGAGCCAAACGATTACGACAATCACAATAATGGTTCCAACCACTCCTAAGCCAAGCATTTCATTTCTCCTTTAAAAGCCAAAAGCACCGTTTGCCGCATGGATTGCAGATTCCTTGCCGTCCAACCGCCAGTTCCGCAATCACAGGCAAAATGACGCAGATGAGCCACTTAGCGGGCTCCGGCCGCCCGGAATGGTAGCCAACGGATCCGCTGGAACGGCCCCCTGGAAGGAGCACGGAGTCTAAAAGCTCGCTCCGCGCGCGAAGTCTTGGGGACCGAGCAAGGGTCAACGCTGGCGGGCGAAACCGAGCTGGCGCTCTGCCATGACAATGGTCAATGTGTCCACGGCGGAGAGGACCGGCGTCAGTTACTTCTCCAGAACCTTTTCAATCTGGCCGACCTTCTTTTGAACTTTGCCGGTGACTTTCTCGTTCTGTCCTTCAGCTTCCAGGTTGGGGTTGTTTGTCACATGTCCCGCCTTCTCTTTGGCCTTGCCTTTCATTTCATGAAAGTTGCCTTTGATCTGGTCTTTCGTGCTGGGTTTCATCTGTTTTCTCCTCTTTCTCTAAGAACTTTCTCTATAGCGATTTCAGGTACTCGATAAGGTCGCTCTTCTGCTGTTCGGCCAGGTCCAGATGCCTGAAGGTATCGTAGTGCTCGATCACATCTCGCAACGTGGCGAATCGCCCGTCGTGATAGAAGCCGCCCTTCTGTTGCGACCAGAGCCCACCTAGCGGCGCCGTGCGGTAGGATCGATCGAGTGAACGGTTCGCTTGGAAATCGTCTATGCCGATGTCCTCGGCCTTATGGGTGTTCCATCCCGGATCGACACTCGCGTCGTCCCCAATCTGCGAAACGCAAGTTTTCACGTCTTGCTCCTGAAAACTAGGCAATCCGCCGCCCAAAGCCTCAGCGGGATAGTTTTTTCGATGCGCCGCTCCAAACCAACTCGTTTTGAACCAGCTCCAATTCCCGTGGAGAGAGCCTACAGGCGGGAGATCCCCACACATTAGCGTGCTGACTTCACGGAGAGCGATCCGGTGGCTGTGCAGGCTTTTCGGGTTGACGTGTCCCACACCAGCGTTTGCCGGTTGTCTCATTTATATACTGACGTTGCTCCGCATCCGCAACCACCGGCCGAAGGCAGATCTCCAAAATCGGCCGTGCTTCGGTCTCATTGGTTCTCTTCGAGGGTCCTCCCGTGACGATATCTGGTCACGTGACCGTATGTCGTTACCAGCCTTGAGGGTTCCCCGAGCAGGGTTGCACGCCGCTTCGTACGATTGGCATGGCAGCCTGGTTAAAATTCTCTCTCCAGACACGTTCGGCCCTCCGCGTGCCCTGAAGGTAACTTTGTCCGATGTCGCATCAAATACGCCGTGTGAAGGAATCCAGCCAAGCCTCGCCATGTAGTAAAGAAGGACAAGGCCGCGGCCCCAGAGGTAGACGAGGCACAGCACCTGGCTCGACATCCAAACAGTACCCGATGGGCTCGCGCGATGTGGCGCTTCTCGCTGCGGGGGCCCTGTACCTTGCCCGCGCTGGCGCTGCACTCCAGATGCGCGTTGAAGATTATTTCGTCCGGGCGCGGGTGCAACGGCGACGGCAAGGTCCAGCAAGTGCCCTCCGATCACCGCACAAATTACTGGACGAATACATCAGTCGGGCCGGGATCGACCAGCAGGACATTTCACGCGCGGATCAGCGGGCGCGCGGCTGGAGCTGAAATTCGCATGGCAAAACGGCGGGATTGCCGCTCCTGGCGACACGACATATACGAAGAACGCGGGCGTCTGGACGTGGAGCAGCGGATCGCAAATCATGAATTACGGGTAGCGGCGAAGCGTAACGGCCGCACCGAAAACGAGATCTCGCTGGAGGAAGCGAGCGCATTGAAAACCTGAGAAGGATCACACGTAACGTGGTATCGTTGACAATAAAGCCTCCGGCCGGTAGAAAGCTAAGGCACAGGACAGCGAGGAGAAACTCGCCAACTGCGGGCCTCCTCGAAAGGCGGAAGCGATGAGCCAGCGCAATACCCATGAATTCCCGATTGCCGCATTAGGCGCTTCGGCTGGCGGTCTTGAAGCCTTCGAAAAATTCTTCAAGCACATGCCGGCCGATGCTGGAATCGGCTTCGTGGTAGTCCAGCACCTTGCACCTGATCATCCGAGCGCCCTGACCGAGTTGCTGGCCAAATACACTCCGATGGCCGTGGAACAGGCCCGAGACCGTACGAAGGTCGTTCCCAACCGGGTCTATATCATCCCGCCAGACGCTACGCTCACGATTAAGGATAGCGTGCTGCGGGTGACGGCTCCCGTCGAAGCTCGAGGTCACCGTACGCCCATCGATAGTCTTTTCAGTTCCCTGGCAGAAGACTGCGGCGAGAACGCGGTTTGCATCATGCTGTCCGGCACAGGCACAGACGGTACAGTCGGCCTTCGGGCCATCAAGGAATACGGCGGCATGGCGATGGCCCAGACCCTGGAATCCGCCAAGTACGACGCAATACTCCGGAGCGCCATTGCAACGGGTCTCGTCGACCATGTGCTGCCAGTGGAGGAGATGCCGGCCAAACTCGTGGAGTATGCCGCACACTTGAATTCGACCAACGGCAAGCCCAATAGTATCCGCGAGCAAATCAGCACTCACATGGGCAAGATCCATGCCTTGCTCCGGCGTAAGGCCGGTCACGATTTCAGCCAGTACAAAGAGAGCACGATCACCAGGCGTTTGCAACGCCGTATGAAAGCTTTGCAAATAGAAACTGTCGAGCAATACGTCCAAGTCCTGGAACGCGAGCCGGAAGAGACCGATAGGCTTTTCAAAGACTTGTTAATCGGCGTAACCCAGTTCTTTCGCAACATCGACGCTTTCGATGCACTCGGCCGCGAGGTGATTCCGAAGCTGTTTGACGGCAAGGCCACCGACGAGCAGGTTCGGGCCTGCGTTGTCGGCTGCGCATCCGGAGAAGAAGCCTACTCCATTGCCATTCTGCTGTACGAACATGCGGCAACGCTGGACAATCCCCCCAAGGTACAGGTATTTGCCACTGACATCGACGAGCGAGGGCTGGAAATGGCCCGTAAGGGACGCTACCCGGAGAGCGTCGCCGAGCACGTGAGCCCCGAACGCTTGGAGCGCTTCTTCACCAAGCAGGATACGGCCTACCAGGTTAAGCGGGAACTGCGTGATATTTGTCTTTTCTCCAACCACAGTTTCATCAAAGACCCGCCGTTTTCGCGTCTGGACCTGATCTCGTGCCGCAACGTCATGATCTATCTCGGACCGGATCTGCAGCGGAAAAGTATCCCGCTCTTCCATTACGCTTTGCGTCCCGGCGGGTACCTGTTCCTCGGCCCCTCGGAGAGCGCTTCCTCCCATCGGGAACTGTTCCGTACGGTCGACAAAAAGCTCCGGATTTTCCAAAAGAAAGAGACGCGGCCTCGTCCCGCGATTGCGTTTCCGCTCGCGAATATCAATCGCCCAAAGCAGGACGCCCGGAATACGGCGGCGGCTGAAGAACAGAACCTCCCCAAGCAGCTCGAACGGATCATCCTACAGCGATATCGCCCTGCCTGCGTCACCGTCCAGGAAAACGGGAATGCTGTCTATTTCTCCGGCCGCACAGGCCACTACTTAGAACCGGCCACTGGCAGTCCCGACACAAATGTTATTAGTATGGCGCGAGAAGGCCTTCGAGTTCCGCTGCGCACGGCCCTTCACAAGGCGGTTACTACTCACGAGCGGGTTGTCCAGAAGCAGGTTTGCGTTCAGACCAACGGAGGCACAAGCCATGTTGATCTCACCGTAGAGCCAATCGCCGAGCTGCAGGCCGCCAACCTCTACATGATCGTATTCGAGGACGTGGCCCCAGCAGCTGTTAGCGCCACTCCGCACGCCGCCTACGATGCCAATTCTGAAGAAGTAATCCGGTCCCTCGAAGGCGAACTCCGGTCGGCGCAGGAGCACGCGCAGGCGATGTTTGAAGAGCTCGAAACGTCGAACGAGGAACTGCAATCCGCAAACGAAGAGTATCAATCCACCAACGAAGAGCTGGACACCTCTAAGGAGGAACTCCAGTCATCTAACGAGGAACTGGAAACCGTTAACACAGAGCTGAACCGGAAAGTCTCCGAGCTCGATCAGGCCAATAGCGACCTGCAGAATCTCACCAACAGCACACAGATCGCCACGATTTTCCTTGATGCGGAATTGCGCATCAAGAATTTTACACCCGCCGCCGGCAGCGTATTTCACCTCATTGCCGGAGATGTTGGCCGACCGATCACCGACCTTGCGGCCCAGTTTGCCGATGGAGACCTGGTAGACGACATCAAGGAAGTGCTTCGAACGCTTGCGACGCGCGAGCGGGATTTGCCGGGAGTTAACAGACGGCATCACTATTTGGTGCGCATCCTGCCCTACCGTACCGTGAATAACGCGATCGAAGGAGTGGTGATCACCTTCACGGACGTTACGCCGTTAAAACAAGCCGAAGAGCGCTCCACCGCCGCAAAGATCTATGCCGAGAACATTGTGGACACCATACGCGAGCCGTTGCTGGTGCTGGATGACAAACTGCGCGTCCAGTCGGCGAATCCGGCCTTCTTTAAGACGTTTCACCTTACGGCGATTGAAACAGTGGACAAGCTTTTCTTTGAACTCGGCTCGGCGTACTGGGACATTCCCGAGCTGCGGCGGTTGCTGACCGAATTGCTCCCCGATAAAAAGACTTTGGAAGATTTCCAGGTGGAACATGAGTTCCCGAATATAGGGCAAAAAACGCTGCTTCTCAATGCCCGTCGCATCGACCACGTGGATCTGATCCTTCTGGTCATGGAGGACATTACCGAGCGGAAGCGAGCGGAAACCTCATTGCGCGAGGCAAATCAGGACCTGCGGCACTTTGCCTACGCCGCCTCGCACGACCTGCAGGAACCCCTGCGGATGGTAACGAGCTATACACAACTCTTGGCCAGACAGAATAAGGGCAAGCTCGATCCGCTGGCCGAACAGGCTATCGCCTATGCGGTAGAGGGAGCTCGGCAGATGGAAATGTTGTTAAAGGGATTGCGCGATTACTGGGCGGTGAACGATGGGAAAATCGAAGAAACCATTGCCGTCGATTGCAACCGCGTTCTTGAGGAAGCGCTTGCGCATCTCGAAGTCCGAATCCAGGAAAGCGCCGGAGTTATAACCCACGATCCTTTGCCGACCGTGAGGGCGGAAGAGACACCCCTGATGTTGCTATTCAAGAACATCGTCAGCAACGCACTGAAATATACTCGACCGGGCGAGCCGCCGCGTATCCACATTTCGGCCCAAAGGAATGCGGACATCTGGACCATTTCGTTGCGAGACAACGGTATCGGCATCCAATCCCAACACCTGGAAAAGATCTTTGCCCCCTTTAAACGCTTGCACGCAGCGGAGGAGTTTCCCGGCAGCGGGCTCGGTCTGGCTATCTGTCAAAGAATCGTAGGGCGTTACCGGGGCCGGATTTGGGCTGAATCGACATATGGGCAAGGATCGACATTCCACTTTACGATTCCTGCGCAAAGGCGGTGAAGGATGAACGCAGCTCAGATCGTCCTGATCGAAGACAATTCTGCAGACGTATTTTTGGTTGAACTGGCCCTGAAGGAGAACGGCATACTCTACGAGCTGACGCGCTTCAAAAATGGCCAAGCGGCCGTGGATTCTCTTTGTGCGGACGCGGCAGGGAAAGACGGGTTCCACCCGGATGCCATTCTCCTCGATTTGAACACGCCCAGAAGCGATGGCTTTGAAGTCCTCGGAAAATTGAGACAAAATCCGCGCCTCTCCGATGTGCCGATAGCGATTATCACTTCGTCGCAGGCACACAGCGATAAGCACCGTACGAGTTTGATGGGCGCCGTTCGCTACATCGAGAAACCGTCGCAATTGGGGGAGTTCCTCTCCACAGTCGGGCTGGCGGTCAAAGAGATGTTGGGCGCTGAATGTCCACGGCCAACTTAGGGAACGGCCGAACTTCAAGGTGATTATTGATTGAGAAAGGGGGTTTAAGGATGCGGCTTTCTGATGAGAACCTTCGGGGGCGAACGGTAATTGCAGCAGACGGTCAGGCGATCGGCGAGGTCGCCGCTCTCTTCCTTGACAGCGACGCATGGCGCGTGGAGTCGCTCCAGATCAAGCTACGCAAGGAAGTCGCTGACCAGCTCGGCGCCTCTCGGGGAATGTTCCATGCTGGAACAATCGAGTTGCCTGTAGGCATGGTTCAGTCAGTCGGCGACGCGATCGTCCTCTCCGTCCCTGCCCTGGAACTGCGGCAGGTTCTGCCGGGTGCGAGCGGCTCTGTCTCGCCCCACTAAATTGACCGGGAGAAGTCGTGGAAGCGGCGGCCGGAGTCCCACAATGGTTACTAGGTCCGCAGGCTGTTCTCAGCATTACTTAGGATGAAGGGGCGAACGTTTGTTGCACTACTAGCAGCCTTCTGCTGCGGACTGACGCTGAACGTTGCAGCGGTTCCCGAACGCGAAGTGTTGGGCGTCAGCATGCCGGAAGTAATCAGTGCGGACGACCGGGAACTTCGGCTGAACGGCTTGGGCGTATTCAAGGAGAAAACCTTCTTCAAAGTTTACGTCGTGGGGCTATACCTCGAAAAGCCGACGGCGGACGCGAGGGCAGTCATTACCACGGACGAGGCTAAGCGTATTGTCCTTGTTATGCTCCGCGACGTTAGCCGCGATATGTTTGTCCAAGCGGTAGAGACCAGCATTATGCGCAACTCGGGCCTGGCGATGCCAACCTTGCGTGCGCGGCTCGACCTCTTGGAACAGGCGCTACCCGCCCTCAAGAAAGGTAATATCCTCGATTTTACCTATTTACCAGGGGCCGGCACCGTAGTACGCGGCCAGGGGCAGCAGATGACGATTCAGGGTAAGGACTTTGCGGATGCGCTGTTTTCGGCCTGGCTGGGTTCGAAGCCGGTCAATGCCGCTCTCAAGCGCAAATTGTTGGGCGCGTAGAGCGCGTTCCGCGGCGGTGAAAACTTCACAGGGGGGCGAATCCGAGCGAGCCGATCCGCTTCCCAGATGATGCGCCGCTCCGGGGTGAGCAGATTTCTCCCGCGCGGGCATGCCGCATCTAATACCTTGCTCGACGAGAAATTTACTACCTGCCGCGCGGCACATCTCTACTGGAGCGCCGCGGCTTTGGTAGAGGAACACGGTGCCGTAAGTGCCGCACAAGGCCTGCGCAGCCTGGCGATCCGCCGGATGAACGGCTATGACCAGAAAGATGGCCCGCCTGGTAAGCGTCGAGTTCATTCTGATCGACCAAGGTATCTTGCCGACTCTTCGTCGGGAGACGGTCGGACTAAACGGTGGGGAATCCGGGGGAAGATGAACGCGATTCCGGGATGATTCCGAACGGTGTTCCGGGATGATCTCGAACAGGATTCCGGGATGAAGGCGAACACCGGTTCCGGGATGAAGCCGAACAGTTTTGGGCAGATTCCGGAAAGGTGTTCGGCTTCGCCGGAATGATTTCCACAGGCACGTAGTAGCGCTGGACAACACAATGGCAGGCAGCCTCCCCTCGAAAGGGAGGATCAGCTTGCCAGCGAGGAGATTGTCCGTGCGCAAGATCAAAGAAGTTCTTCGATTGAAGTTTGAAGTGGGCCTGGGGCTGCGAGCGATCGCCCGAAGCTGCTCGATTGGCCTCGGCACCGCACACGAGTACTTGCAGCGGGCCGAAGCTGCCAAGATCAGGTGGCCACTTGGACCCGAGTGGGACGATGACCGGCTTGAGGCCGCGTTGTTCGGCGGCCCGCCACGCAGCCGCCCAGCAGTGCTGCCCATGCCCGACTTCGCCGACCTTCATCTGCAGCGTCAGCAACATTCACACGTGACCCAGCAGTTGTTGTGGGAGGAGTACCGGCAGGCGAATCCTGACGGCTACCAGTACAGCCGCTTCTGCGAGCTGTACCAGCGGTGGCGGCGGAAACAGGATGTGGTGCTGCGACAGGACCACAAGGCCGGCGAGAAGCTGTTCGTGGATTGGGCAGGAACAACGATTCCCATCCATGATCCGCGTGGTGGTCCAGTGCAAGAGGCGCATCTATTCGTCGCCGTACTGGGAGCCAGTTCCTATACGTACGCCGAAGCCACTGCCGACGAGCAGTTGGCAAGCTGGATCGGTGCTCACGTGCGGGCCTTCGAGTTTTATAACGGCGTGCCAAGGCTGGTGGTGCCGGACAATACCAAGACCGGCGTAACCAAAGCCTGCCGCTACGATCCTGACCTGAACCCGACTTATCAGGAGATGGCCATGCATTACGGCGTTGGCGTGGTTCCGGCTCGGCCATATAAGCCTCGCGACAAGGCCAAAGTCGAATCAGGTGTGCAGTTGGCCGAGCGTTGGATTATCGCTGCGCTGCGGAATCGGAAGTTCTTCTCGATTGAGGAGTTGAACCAGGCGATCCGGGAGCTTCGCGACCGCATCAACCAGCGGCCGTTCCGCAAGCGTGAGGGTTCCAGAGCCAGCCAGTTCGCGGCCGTGGACAAGCCAGCACTGAGTCTGCTTCCCGCCGAGCGTTTCGACCTGAGCGAATGGTCTCGCGCCCGCGTCAACATCGACTATCACATCGCCTTCGACACGAACTACTACAGCGTGCCATATAACCTGGTTCAGGAACTGGTGGAAGTACGTTCGACGCCGACGACCGTCGAGATCTTCCACAAGAGTCAACGCGTAGCGTCACACTTACGCGCACGCGGCCATGGGCACGCCGTCACGATTGCCGAGCATCGTCCGCGTTCCCACCAGGCACATTTGGAATGGACACCCTCGCGGATGGTGCGGTGGGCACAAACCATCGGCCCGAACACCGCTCGTCTGTTCGAGCGCATACTGGCCGACAAGCCGCATCCAGAGATGGGCTATCGAGGTTGCCTGGGCATTATCCGGCTGGCGGAACGCTACTCGACGCAACGCGTGGAAGCCGCTTCCGAGCGCGCCCTGATCACCGGAGCGTGCCGCTACAAAAGCGTCGAATCCATTCTAAGGAACTCGCTCGATCAGGTGTCTCCGTCTTCGCCTCCGCCCACTGCCACACCACCGCACGACAACATCCGTGGCGCAGAGTACTTCGAGTAAGGAGACGGTGATGCTGAAACAACCAATGATCGAAAAGCTGGTGGCTATGCGTCTTCTTGGAATGGCCGAGGCTTTGAAGGCGCAGGAGCAAGATCCGTCAACTCGCGAGATGAGCTTCCTGGAACGGTTCGGACTGTTAGTGGATCAACAGTGGAACTGGCGGGAGAACCAGGCGCTCTCACGACGCCTAAAGAATGCGAAGCTGCGGACAGCGAATGCTTGCGTGGAGGAGATCGACTATCGCACTGCCCGCGGCCTCGACAAGAGCGTGATTCGTTCCCTCACTCAGCAGTCCGCCTGGGTCGGCACGCACGAGAACATCTTCGTCCTTGGACCAACCGGCGTGGGGAAGAGCTTTGTTGCGTGCGCATTGGCGCAGAAGGCATGCCGCGATGGATACTCGGCGCTCTACACTCGCGCCCAGTCGCTGTTCCGCGATCTTGCGATGGCTCGGGCAGACGGCAGCCTTCGCAATCTGCTGGCGCGGCTGAGCCGCATCGATGTCCTGGTGATCGACGACTGGGCCATGGCCCCGTTGTCAGAACCCGAGCGCCGCGACTTCTGGGAGATCTGCGAAGACCGCTACCAGGTGCGCTCGACGATCCTCACCTCGCAACTCCCTGTCTCGCGCTGGCACGAGCAGATCGGTGATCCGACATTGGCCGATGGCATTCTTGACCGGTTGGTCCACAACGCCCATCGTATCGAGATGAAAGGCGATTCGATGCGCAAGAATCGATCAAAGGCGAACGCTTAGGTGACAGCTTGCACTGATTTAGAGGTACGTTCGCTCATCTCGCTCCAATACAGTGAGGCCGAGAACGCTAACCACCATCCAAACGTGAGCATCGCGGACATGGCCTCAGGGTCGGTTTTCGCGACGCCGAGATCATATCCGCCGAACATGCGGAAGGTAAGTTCCACCACCAACGTCGAGGTCGCACAAAGCGCGACTGCCCAAACCCAGCTCGCCCACCGACGTGAACTAAACCAGAACAGCTGCACCAATAGCCAATATCCCAAGGCTCCGATCACTGAGCCGGTGACAAGAATCGCTTCGGCTTATAGTTGGTTTGTCTTCAGTTAGACACGATGGAGATATCCACAGTCGTCGCGCCGGCGGTTTGTGGAAAACTGCCTGTGTTTTACTGAAGCGAAGGGTGAACCCGCCGGTACGAATTTCGCTTCGCTGACGCGTGACGTCTTTCGGAGAGCATCGACCGGCGGGATGCCTGGTTTCCCAGACGAATTCTCAGATGTCGTCCGATCGCAAGTTCGGACTCTGCTATAAGCCCTTCGCAGCGGAAACCAGCACACCTGCCGAAGACTGGAAGCTCAAGGAGAGGAATAGCAGAAATGGACGCTGGAAATACAGAATGCTTAACTGAGCCGGATTGGGCCGCTTTCATTGCCATCGATTGGGCGGACCAAAAACATGATTGGGCGATGGAGGTGCCGGGCCAGAGCAAACGAGAACAGGGCCAAATGCCACATACTCCGGAAGCCATCGACACCTGGGTAATGCAGTTGCGGGAACGTTTCGCCGATCGGCCGATTGCGGTGACACTCGAACAGTCGCGGGGCGCCTTGTTGTTTACCTTGAGCAAGTACGCCAACCTTGTGTTGTACCCACTTCACCCGGGTACCGTCAGCTACTTTCGGCAAGCCATGTACCCATCGGGAAGCAAAAGCGATCCGCTCGATGCGGACGTTCAGATTGAGTTGCTGGTGAAACATCGAGACCGGTTGCAGGTTTGGAAACCCGATACAGAAGAAACCCGTCTGCTTCAGTTTTTGGTGGAAGATCGTCGCCGGAGAGTGGACCAAAAAACCGGCCTTTTAAATCAGTTGACAAGCCGCTTGAAATTGTATTTTCCGCAGATTCTCAGATGGTTTTCCTCTTCGGATTCGGTGCTGATGTGGCAGTTCCTTGAGCATTGGCCCGATCTGCAGTCCGCACAGAAGGCATCGCGGCAGAAGTTGAAAGCTTTATTGATGAGAGACGCCCGTTCCTGCCCGGCCGATGTTAACGAATTCATCCAACAGGTTCGTGAGGCCATACCGGCCACAAAGGATCGCGCAGTGGTGGCCAGTGCAGCGCTCTTTGTCCAGGAGCTCGTGTGCCAACTGCAGGTTCTCCGGAACACAATCCAAAAATACGAGAAGCAGATCGAGGCCATCACCCAACAGCACCCGGACTTTCCGATTGTGAGTTCGTTTCCCGGGATCGGCAAAGCACTTGCGCCTCGGCTGATTGCCGCGCTCGGAACACAGCGTGAGCGCTTCCCGGACGCCAAGAGCATTCAAAGCTACAGCGGCATTGCGCCGGTACGTGAAGCCAGTGGGAGGCGAGAGTGGGTACACGCTAGGTGGGCGTGCCCGAAGTTCCTCAAACAAACCTTTCAGGAATGGGCACAGCATTCGATGACGCGTTGTACCTGGGCGCGCAAACACTATGATTCACAGCGAGCCCGCGGCAAAGGTCACCAGGCGGCGGTCCGCAGTCTCGCCTTTAAGTGGATTCGCATTCTCTTCCGGTGCTGGCAGGCTCGGACGCCTTATGACGAAACCAGGTACACCGAAGCCTTGGGTCGACGATCGGCCCTGCCGAACACCGATGTGCAAATCAGGTGGAAAAATGTGGCTGGCTTTTCGAAACCAGCAGCCTTTTCAGCTTGACTTTGAAACTCAGATGTCTCCGATGGTGTTCGGGATCATCCCGGAATGCCGTTCGGCGTCCCTTCGGAACCAGCGTTCGGCTTCGCCGGAATCCTCATAAACGGAACGACGCAGGCGATTCGCTGGCTCAAACCTGCCGGATAGCACGGCTGGCTGCGGAGGCGCTCACAAGAATGGAACCGTGGCCCGTAACGTGCTGCGTCACAAATGCAGTTTAGATTCAAACGTTTGGTACTCCGTTCCTGAGCAGCGATCCTCACAATCCCGTGAGGGCAGTTTCTCTTGAGCTCCGAGAATGCTATTTGTTGCCTGGAAGGTGAACATGCAGGACTCTCTCAAAGGGACCCTCGAAACCATTCTGGTTGTAGACGACCACGACGAGGTGCTCAAGGCGGTTGTCGCGATCCTCGAACGTGCAAACTTCCTGGTGCTCTCGGCTGGTAACGGAGCTGCCGCAATCAAGCTTGCAGAACAAACGAAGGGCAAGATTCACCTGCTTCTTTCGGATGTGGACATGCCCGAGATGTCAGGCCCTGACTTGGGCGAGGCGTTGAAGAAGGCCAGACCGGATTTGCACGTCATGTTGATGTCTGGAGGATCAAATGGAAACCTGCTGGTTCTCAACTACGGGTGGGCCTTTATTCAGAAGCCGTTTGTAACGGCGAAGCTGGTTCAAATGATCACCGATGTGTTGCATTCCGAGGATCGCTCACAGCTCGGTGGTCAGGAGTTCGACAGCCGCAAGGACACCAAGAACCCGAACTGTGCCAAGAGCAAGGAAACGGGCGATCGTCGCTCGGACAGCATTGAACCGAAGGTTAGGGAACACAGCGATAAGAAGCCAGCACCAGCGGCTCTCCTAGAACCGGAGTGTTGATAAAATCCATATCGTTCGGCTGTCCGACTTGAACGCTCACGCCGAATTCGGCATTGATTTGGTGCAGACGCCCTTACCACAATCCGTGCGGGTAAACCGTCCTACTGGCTCCGTTTTATCGCCGAAATCTGCGCTTTTCGCCGCGAAGTATGCTGAGCGTGGTGGCCGTTCCCGCACGCTAGGCGTCTGCAGGCCGGAAGTCGTTACCGTGGCCAACTTGGAGGAACTGCGACCGAATGCGCGCTGCAGCACGGTCAGAAATAAAGGGTTTTAAAGATCGCTCCGAGTAATTCCCAGTTTCTTCATCATTGCGTTCAAGGTCGTCCGTGGCACCCCGAGACGAGTTGCCGCGATGCTGACCACGCCACCCGTTTCCCGGAAAACGCGCAGAATGCACTCCCGCTCCATTTCTTCAAGCGTACCCCCTGTTGTTTCCACTGCCGTGGCGCGCAGTTCAGTCAAGGGAGCGACAAGGGTAGGCCCCCTGGAGAGGATCACGGACCTTTCAATGAAGTTCTCAAGCTCCCGCACATTCCCCGGCCACGGCCAACTCACCAGCGCTCGCATCGTGTCCGATGGGATTCTTTGAATCATCCGATCCATTTTTGCGGCGTACTTTTTGGTAAAGAAACGGACAAGCAGGGGAATATCCTCCGGATGATCCCGCAGTGGTGGTGCGGTGATTGGGAATACCTTTAGCCGATAGTATAGATCGCTGCGAAAGAGTTTATCGCCCATCATCTGGGCTAGGTTCCGATTGGTTGCCGCCAAAAGCCGGACATCGATGGGGATCGTGCGTGTACCGCCCAATCTCTCGAAGGACTTCTCCTGCAGAGCCCTGAGCAACTTCGGCTGCAGATCCAGAGGAATGTCGCCCACCTCGTCCAAAAACAACGTCCCCCGGTGCGCCAGCTCAAACCGGCCGATCTTTTGCGACAATGCGCCGGTGAAAGCTCCTCTTTCGTAACCAAAAAGCTCGCTTTCGAGTAACCCGGTCGGAATCGCGGCGCAGTTCAAAGTGATGAAAGGAAGATTCCTGCGCGGACTCATTTTGTGAATGGCGCGCGCGATCAATTCCTTGCCCGTGCCAGTTTCGCCCAGGATCAACACGGTCGCATTCGTCGGCGCAACTACTTCCACCAGTCCCATTACTCGCTTCATGGCCGGGCTGTTTCCTACAATTTCCTCAAAGGCGCCGTTGCCCTCAACGATTCCGTCGTCGATGTTCTCCAACCTGTCGCGCGACCGGAGATCCTGCACGAATGTGATCCATCGGAATGGAGAAAGCTTTAGGACCGCTGTGGCTATCAGAACCGGGACCCGAGTACCGTCCTTGCGAATCAACTCTTTTTCAAACGGTGTACAAGCGCCGAACCGCAACTCCTCTTCGTGGGCGAGATCGTCGAGAGCGACGTATTCTGACGGTGTTAGATCAGGCCAGCGCAGCCGGCCGGCCAGCAAATCCTCTCGGCTGTATCCGACAAGTTCGAGAAATGCATCGTTCGCCTCCGGAATTCGTTCGAACTCACCGGAAACGATGCCGGCGATCGTTGATTTCGCACTTGGCACCCTGACACGTGCGCGGCTGCGCCGTAACTTCTCGTCTCTCTCGTGACGTTCGCTAAAGTCGCGGACTACTCTCGCAAAGCCCTGTAAATCGCCCCGCTCGTCCTTAAGCGCCACGGTGATAACGTTGGCCCAGAATCGCGATCCGTTCTTTTTAACGTGCCAGCATTCAGTCCCTAGACGGCCTTCGCCAGCGACCCTCTTGAATTCTTCCTGCACAGTGCGGGGAGCATCTCCGTCTGGATAACATCGCGAAACGTGTTGTCCCATCACCTCACCGCTCTTATAACCGTAAATCCGTTCCGCGCCAGCATACCAGGCGACAACCTGTCCGTCTACATCCAACAGGAATAGCCCGTAATCCTGCACCCAAGCCGCAACATCGCTTTTGGTGGGGGCTTTGTCCAGGTCGGCAAGCCCAACCGCTGGCGTGTTGGTCATCTTGTCCTGCAGCACCAAAAGATGCCTTACCGGCAATACGTTGCCTTTGGCTGAGTACAGGACGTCCCGCGGTTCTCCGCCCGAATCCATGAGATGAAGCGTTCCTTCTTGCTCGCCTTCCTTCAGAAAGTCAGACCAGCGTTCCGAGATCACCGGCTTGGAGGTGGGTTGTGCGAAATCATCTAATCTGCGGCCGATGATCTTTTCCCGCGGGAGACCCAAGAGCTTGCTGGCTCCAACACTGGCCTCCAGGTAGCGGCGATCGTTGTCCGTGATCAGAATGGGTATCGACGGATGGAAAACGAACGCTCGGAAAAGCAGTTCGAGTTCCTTCGGGCCGTTTTCCGCGAGCCAACCGTCAGCTTGTGGCTGAGAAGCCACTACGCTTTCCTCCTTCGTACCGCCGATCCAAGAAGGCGGTCTGGAGAACACGTTGTCCAGCAAACAGTCGGAAGCCGAGAATGGCGGTAAACCTAATATCATATCATTCGTGGGCGCGATGCGGAGATTCAGTCTTGTATAACGCAGCATGAGCCTGGAGGAGGGGCGTGTTTCTAATGCAGGATGAGCCTGAAGGAGGTGGGAACCGGCATGCTGGGAGTTGATCGTCAGCATGAAAAACGGAGAGCGGCTGAGTCTGGAGCAGATCCGGACGTTTTTGACGGCCAGCGAAGAGTTCCGATTTGAAGCAAGCAACCGGGAGGAAGTATACAACTGGGTGACACGAACCCTAGTGGAGCAGGAATACGGCGTGCAAAAGCGGGACGCCAAAGGGCTATTGAGGAACTACCTGGGGAAGATGACGGGGCTGAGCCGCGCACAGGTAACGCGGCTCATCGGGCAGTATTTGGAGAACGGGAAGGTGCAGGAGCGAAGCTACCGCCGGAACCGATTCGCGATGCAGTACCACGTGTCCGACGTAGAGTTGCTGGCGACGGTGGACGAAGCTCATGAAACGCTGAGCGGGCCAGCAACGCAGAAGATTCTGTACCGCGAATTCTATGAATATGCCGACGAACGTTATCGGCGGCTGGCAACGATCTCGGCGCCGCACATCTACAACCTGCGGAAGAGCCGCGTATACCTGGAGCGGAAAATCGATTACCAGAAGACGCGGCCGGTGAAGGTGACGATCGGCGAGAGGAGGCGGCCAGACCCGCAGGGGCGACCGGGGTTCTTGCGGGTCGACACGGTACATCAAGGGGATCTGGATGGAGCCAAGGGGGTGTACCACATTAACGCGGTGGACGAGGTGACGCAGTGGCAGATAGTGGGCGCGGCGGCGTATATCAGCGAAGCCTGGCTGATCCCGGTGTTGGAAGCGATGCTGCGACAGTTCCCATTTCAGATATTAGGTTTCCATTCCGACAATGGGAGCGAGTTCATCAATCATAGGGTGGCCAAGTTGCTGAACAAGCTACTGGTAGATCAGACCAAATCACGCCCACGGCACTCCAACGATAACGGGCTAGCGGAAGCCAAGAATGGCGCGGTGATCCGAAAGCACATGGGCTACGGGCACATCGAATCGAGATATGCGGAAGCCATTGAGGAATTCTTCGAACAGCACTTGAACCCGTACCTGAACTATCACCGACCCTGTGGCGTGCCGGAGGTGGTGACGAACGCGAAAGGCAAACAGCGGAGGGTGTACCGATGGTATGCGACGCCTTGGGAAATCTTGCGACAGTTGCCGGATTTGGCACGACGCTTACAACCTGGCACAACCCAGGCAGACTTAGAAAAGTTGGCGGGCGCGGAAAGCGATACGGTCGCAGCCAAGCGGATGCAAGAGGCAAAGATCAAACTATTCGCCCAAATCCGACAGAAGCGGAGCGCGTGAAAAACGGCCGTGGAAATGACGGGCAATGGACACCGAGGAAAACCAAAAGCAGGTTTCCCTCTGTGCCCACAGCCCTTGGAAATCGCCAAGGCGCGATTCCCACATTTCCACCGCCGCGACGGCTTCATATTGATATTTAAGAAAGGAGAACCCGGCGGCGGAGTTTTCACTCCTCCAGGCTCATCGTTCGATTAGAAAATGCTATTCTGCATGACCACATTTGGTCACGTGACGCTCCACGGGCGCTGGGCAGCAGCGCAAAATCAGCCTTCGCCCCTCTAGCATTCCACTGAAATCGCTATGCCAAGAGCGAACGCGGATACGCGGCTGGTTTGGCGCGGGAATTGCTATTTAAATAGTTTCCGACCGATTCACGGAGATTGAGGTGCACCAATGGCGTCATTTCAGGGCTTCCGCTCGCTCATCGAGAACAGTCCCGATGCGATCTCTCTGATCGATACGACAGGCGAAATACTCTACGGCAGTCCGTCGACCACCAAAATCTTCGGATATCACCCGGAGGAGCTCTTGGGGCGGAGCTGCTTGGACCTGATTCATCCCGAAGATCGGGACCATTCTAACCGGGCGTTGCAGGACGTACTGGACAAGCCACCCGGTCCATGCCAATGGGACGCCCGTGTCCGCTGTAAAGACGGCACCTACTCTTGGGTGGAAAGCACGGTTTCCAACCTTCTGTTTGAACGCGGAGTGCAAGCGATCGTCATGCACCAGCGGGATATCAATGCGCGGAAAGCAGCGGAAGCAGAAAGGCAGCAGCACGCTCAGCAACTCGCCCAATCGAATTTGAGATTGGAGGAGTTTGCCTACACCGCGGCGCACGACCTACGCGAGCCGCTCAGGGCAATTTCTGTATACTCAGAAATGCTGGTCCAGGAAACGCAAATGGACGCCAAGGCCAATGAGATGGCTAAATTCATTGCCGATGGCGCGGTGCGCATGTCGAATTTAGTTAACGATCTGCTTACCTTCGCCAGCACCGGTTCGTATGTATCGCCCCGATGTGTTGACCTAGGGCATGCCGTGAAGCAGGCAACGCTCAATCTGGTGCCTGCCATCGAGATAAGTGGCGCCGTCGTGACCGTCGACCGGCTACCCATCGTCCGGAGCAACGAGATTCATTTGGTGCGCCTGTTCCAGAACATAATTAGTAACGCAATAAAGTATCGTGGTGAGGACCCAATCGAAATCCATGTGAGTGCTGAACCGCATGCATCAGGCTGGGTCGTCAGGATCAAGGATAACGGCATCGGCATCGCTCCGGAGGACCAAACTCGCGTATTCATGCCTTTTATCCGTCTAGTAAATCGAGATGTGCCCGGTACCGGTCTCGGCCTCGCGGTCTGCAAGAAGATAGTAGAGGGACTAGGCGGCACGATGTGGATAGAATCCGAACTGGGGGCAGGATCAACTCTCTGTTTCACGCTCGTGGCGGCGGAGGAGGGAAGGTCCGCTCCCAGGTTTTCCCGACGAGGCGCTGCTGCTTGACCGCCCCAACACCGGCACTGCGCTCGGCGCGTGTGATAGTAATTAGATTTAGGCAGGGAGTGGCCGACGAACGAATCCACCGCGCCGTGGCTCCGAGCACCCAATTACGCTAAGCGCCAGTCCGCCAATGTTGCAACTGCGTCTCCCGCGCCCCGATCCGGATCAATGGTTAATTCCAGAATCGAAACTGCTTTGAGATTGACTTGATAATCTTCTGATTCGATGTCGGAAACTCCGGGACTGAAGTTCCATTGCTGCCGCACGACTTCCATTAAGCGGCCACCCGCAGGGCCGGACCATTGCAAGCTGAATTCTTGAGTTCGCGTGACGTCGGGTTCCTCGAACCGGAGGCGTATGCGTTTGATCGATCGTGGGTGATCGAAGACTAGTCGAACTCGATGTTTGCTCGGCGAAGCAGCGCGCCACCCGGGTCCCGTTCCTAAATTGAAGGCAGATTCAATCGGGTAGCCGTCAGCTTCCGACGTAACCTCGACTTCGGCCAAGTCCCCCAGCTTGAGCCACTCGCGATCATCCTGTGAGTCGCTGGGATGCGGAGTAGGACCTAGAGAATTCGTTTCCTCATGGCATATGTCGGACTCCGTCCTTGCAGGAATCGTTTCGAATCCTAGTTAGTGCTCATGATAGGATCAAGTCTGCTGAGCGGCAATGGCATCCGAATCCAACGCCTCGCGCACCTTCTGAGCTAGTTGGACGGGCGTAAAAGGCTTTTGGAGGAATGGGGTTCCCTGCTCAATACCCTCCTTCAGGAGGACGTCCTGGGTGTGACCAGACATGAACATTACTTTCATGCTGGGGCGCAGTTTTAGGGCGCCTTCAGCCAGTTCGCGTCCGCCGAGTTCCGGCATCATCACGTCGGTCACAAGGAGATCGATTGATCCCTGGTGAGCTTCGCAGAGTGCCAGACCATCGCGCCCGTTGCCGGCGTCGAGAACCACGTATCCACTCTCTTCTAGAATTGTTCGTGCGAGCACGCGGACGATATCTTCGTCTTCCACCAGCAAAATGACTTCAGAGCCCTTTGGTGCTTTGGCAAGCCCTCCGGCCGGACGCAGTACGCTGCCCGCCGCCTCGGCGACTGCGGGCAAGAACACCTTGAAGGCCGTTCCCTCGCCCGGTTGCGACTCGCAACGGATGGCACCGCCGCTTTGCTCGACGATTCCCAGAACGGTGGCGAGGCCAAGGCCAGTTCCTTTGCCAGTCTCTTTCGTAGTAAAGAACGGCTCGAAGATATGCGCGCGCACCTCCGCGTCGATTCCGACTCCGGTATCGTGCACGGCCATCAACACGTAGCGCCCCGGCGAAAGCTCTTGACTCCGGGCATCTGCCTCCGTCAGGGTGACGTTGGCCGTCTGAATTGTCAGCGTGCCTCCTTCGGGCATGGCGTCCCTTGCGTTCAAGCAAAGGTTCATAAGCGCGCGACCGATTTCGCCCGGGTCGGCCCTTACCTGCCAAAGGTCGGGCTCGCAATCGAGAGTCACCTTGATCCGCTCCCCCACCAGGCGGCGAAGCATCCTGTCGAAGTCTGCGACAATGGCGTTCAAGATGAGCACCCTCGGTTGGAGCACCTGACGCCTGCTGAAAGCCAGCAACTGTTGAGTGAGTGAAGCCGCCCTCTCACCGGCGGTCTTGATTTCAAGCACCTGCTGGATGGCAAGCTCGTCCCCGGCCAGCCTCTCATACAGTAGGCTGCTGTAGCCGATAATGCCTGTGAGCAGGTTGTTGAAGTCGTGAGCAATGCCGCCGGCGAGCCTGCCGACGGCCTCCATTTTCTGTGATTGGCGAAGGTGCTCCTCGCTCTTGCGTAGGGCCTGCTGGGCCAGTTTGCGCTCGGTAATGTCGTCAACGGCCAGCAGAATCATCTTGAGATGATTGATCCGGCAACCCCCCAGCACCAGGCTCCTGCGTCCCACGGTGGGAAAATCTTGCTCGGTTTCGAAATCTGGAAACGAGTTGCCGCCATGGAGAAGACCCTCCAGCGAATCCCGCAGACCGGGAAGGTCCCAACTGCCGCGCGACAGAGAATAGACGAGCAGTCCTTCGGACTCCGGTGGCGACACTCGAAACGTCCGATAAAAGGCTCGATTCGCCATTCTGATCCGGAGATCAGTATCGAGCACCAATAACGGCTGGCGGACGGTTTCAACGATTGACATCGCGAAGTCGCGGGCCTCCGCGAGCGCCACGTTTTTGGCTTGCAATTCGTCGTTGACCGTGATCAGCTCTTCGTTGGTGGATTGCAGCTCCTCCTTTGCGGTCTCCAGTTCCTCGTTAAGGCTTTGCAACTCTTCGTTGGCCGAAAGCGCCTCCTCTGTCGTGTTCTGGCTTTCTTCCCTGGCTGTCTGATGCGCTTCCATTGCGGAGAGAAACCGCTCCTTCGCGTTGGCAAGTTGCTGCCTCAACCCTAAGATCTGGCGGTCTCGCATATCGCCTTCAGGGGTAGCGTTTTGCGGTTCGACCTCGCGCTCGGTAGCCCGCGGCACGGGTTCGAAAAGAACCAGAGTGGATCGCCTTTGGCTGGCGGCCAGTGGGACCACTTCAACGTTCAGGCCGCCGACGTTACCGTCGTGCTCGTAAGGTACGCGCTCCTGCCGCAGCGGCTCCCCGCTTTTCCGAGCCTGCTCGATCAGCTTCTCAACCTCAAGGAACAATCCCGTGTCCGGAATCAGCTTCATGAGATTGAGGCTCACCTTTCCGACCGGCAAGGTGAGGTAGGCGCTGGCTTTGCCTCGGATCTCGATGACCTCCAGATCCTCGTCCACTACGACACCGGCAGGGCTGTACTTCGACAGGAGTATGCGATCAACCTCTTTCCGCACGTCTCCGGCGTCCCACAATTCCGGACCACGCGCCGCCGAGGCGCCTCCAGCCAGGGTGCCTCCGGGTGAACCGCGCGTTCGCGCATTAAAGAGGTGCGGCTTTCGCACAGTTTCCCGCTTAGCATAGATTCTGTGCTCGCGATCCACTACCGAGAATAGATCGCTTGCCGCCGCCCCCTCCGATGCGCCCAGCATGAGAAACCCAGCCGGCTTGAGCGCGTAGTGGAACAGCGGGATGATGCTCTTCTGCACGCTTCCCAAGTAAATCAGTACGTTTCGGCAACTGATCAAATCCAGCTTCGAAAACGGTGGATCATCGATTAGATTATGGCGGGTAAAGACGCACATCTCGCGCAGGTTCTTGTTGATCTGGTAGCCGCCTTCGATCTTTGTGAAATAGCGGTTAAGGCGCTCATGAGTAAGGTCCGCCGCGATGTTCTCGATGTACCTGCCGGTGCGCGCCTTTTCAATCGCCGCCAGGCTGATATCGGACGCAAAGATCTGGACCGGAAAAGCGGCCTCCGCTTCGTTCATGTATTCCTGTAACGATATGGCAATCGAGAATGCCTCTTCCCCGGTGGCACAGCCCGCCACCCAGACGCGAATCGTCTCGTTGGCGGGCCTCCCTTGAAGAATGCGGGAGAAGACGACTTTCTTTAAGCTATCGAACGTTTCCCGATCTCGGAAAAAACTGGTAACGCTGATCAGCAAATCCCGGCGTAGCGCCATCAGCTCATCGGAATCCTTCTCAAGGCGCTCTGCGTACTCCGTGAGACTGTCAATATTACAGAGGGCGAGGCGCCTCAGGATGCGTCGCTTGATCATCTTCTCCCGATATAGCGAAAAGTCGATGCCGGTGGCACCGTGCAGAATAGCCAGGATGCTGCCGAACCGCTCTTCGTCGGCGGACGGCGTTGGCTCCTGCCGCGCACCTAACGCATTCGCAATATAAGGGTGCCGACCAATTCTTTCCAGTTCTGCGGCAATGCCATCAGGTGGCAGAATGAAATCCACGCAACCGGTGGCCACAGCGGCCTGCGGCATGGTTGGAAATTTAGCGGTCAGGGCATCCTGCGCGAACGTCACTCCACCGGCCGCTTTGATGGCTTCCACTCCAGCGGCGCCGTCCGACCCGGTGCCCGACAGGATCACACCGATTGCTCGGCTTCCACACTCGTCAGCCAGTGATCGCAGGAACCGGTCGATGGGCATGTGCGATCTCGGCGTTTGCGTACGGGGGGCCAACTTCAACTCCCCGCGCGCGATGGTTAGATCAACATTAGCCGGTATGACGTATACGTGGTTGCCTTCTACCGGCATCCCATCGGCGGCTTCACTGACCGGCATGTTGGTAGCTCGCGCCAGAATCTCGGCCAGCATGCTGTGGTGATTTGGATCGAGATGTTGAATGAATACAATGGCAAAGCCAGTGTCGCCTGGCAAATCGCCGAGCAGGCGCTTAAAAACCTCCAGCCCGCCGGCGGACGCGCCAATGCCAACTACCGGAAGGACACCAAGGGACCCGCCGTCGGTTTCGGATGCCTCATCGGCTAAGGGGCGGCCTACGTCCGCTTGGTTCTCCTGATTACCAGTTGAGCCTCGCGTTTCGCCCATATGCCTCTTTCCGGCTGCTGCGCAATGCCTCGGGCTAAGGGTATTTTTAGCACGAATTCTCTCGTAAATCCATCACGGCTAATAGATAGATAGATGGATCGTCAAATTGGTGGCGATTAGAGATTTCGGAATTGTTGCGCCGACAGGTTTGAAATTTCATAGTCAGGCTAAGAGATTCGATCTAGCACGTTCGCTCAAGGCCAAAGCGGTGGCGAGCGGCCTGTGCTAAAGGGGAGTGCGACAAAGGGGTTTCAGTCCCCTTCTCGATGGGGACGGTGTTGCATCCGCTCCTGATCTTTCACATTCTACACCACTTATATGCCGCCGGGAAAGCCTCTTCTTCGCGTGTCTGGTTTCTGCGTCCAACAGCCCGCAATCTGCGAATTCTG
>DATGMH010000065.1:0-9898 GCA_035293725.1 Bryobacteraceae bacterium | reverse complement strand
GATCACGACTTTCTGCTGAAGGGAGATGTGTTCAGCGAGGATCTGATCGAGACCTTCATCGACTACAAGCGGCGCAACGAGGCGGATGCCATTCGGTTGCGGCCGCACCCGTATGAGTTTGCGCTGTATTACGACATTTAAGTCCGGGGCGCACGCATCGAGTGCGTGCGCCGCAACTCTCAACACACAGCCAGCAACTTTTGCTTGAGCAGGGCCTGCATGTCTGCGGATAACTTGCGGCCCTCATGCGCCACGTAGAACACGTCTATGGCGCGCTGCCCCTTGGTGTCAATCAAAACTACGTCTATATTGCAGGCCGTCGAAGAGAAAACCGAAGCAAGGCTGTAGAGTAGGCCGGGGCGGTCCTCGGCAATGATCTCCACCAGGGTTGCCGTTTCGCACGCCTCGGAATCGAACTGCACTTGCGGTTCGAACCGGCGCTTCTTGGATTCCGGCTGCGCGCGATTGCGCAACAACCGCTGCCCATCGGTTTTCCCTAAAGCGACGCGGCGGATCAAGTCCTGCAGCCTTTCCAATTCGGGCGGATTCAGCTCCAAAGTCCGCCTGGGATCGGCGAAGATGAACGTGTCCACAATTGATCCTATGGCATTTGAAAACGCTTCCGCCTTCAAAATGTCCAGTCCGAAGCTTGACAGCGCACCGGCAATGGAAGCAAAGAGACACGGCCTGTCGCGCGCAATCAGAGTCAACCGGTACGCACTCTCTATACGGTCGATCTGCACGGCGACACCGGTCGGTCGGCTCAACTCGTACAGCTGCAAGTGCGAGGCAATGTCTTGTGAGGAATGCGCGCGGAGGTAGCGCGCCGGCAGACCCTTAATAAATTCGGCGTTGGGCAAAGCTGGCGGGACTTCACGGATGCGTTCTGTCTCCAACTCGCGCGTGAGCTCGCGGTGGGCCGACTGGTAGATACGCCAGAGTTGCTCGAGCCGCCAGGCACTCATGGAATCCTTGCTCGAGCCGTTCGTATCGGCATAGGCGAGAATGGTAAGCTGCTTCAGCCTCTCGACGGTTCCGGCACGCTCGTCGACGAACCGGACGGTAGCGTCGTCGCCGATATCGCGTCCGGAGATCACACTGCAAAGGTCCGCTTCGTGCTGGATGAGATACGCGATCTCTTGCTGCACGTCCAAGGGCATTCCGATGCGGGCGGCGGCTTGAAAAAAGTGTTCCATGGACCTAGCCGTCTGGGTGCCGGCATCCGGAGCAGGTTCTTGACGGCCCAAATCGCGGCAGAGCAGCGCGAAAAACAGAACTGCCGGACGGTCGACTTCCGATAGCACCTGTGCGAACCGCTGCCGCGTTGCGTCGGCGTTCGAACGGAGCTCGGTGACTCGCTCGATGCTCCGCACCGTATGCTCGTCGACGCTGAACCAACGCGCTGGATCTTGCAAAGCGAGGTCCTCAATAGCGCCCCATTCGGGGAATATGGCAGTCAACAAGCCGAGTTCGTGGAATGCCCGCACGGCCACATCGAAATGCGGCAGCGCCAAAATTTTCGACAGCTCCGGCCAGAGCGGACGAGGCGCACCGAAATAAGCAGCCAAGGCTGGCCGCGCTGCTTCCATGCGGCGCTCGGTATCGGCAGCGAGTGCAATCGCGTGCCGTGCCATAAATTCCATCAGCCGAATCACGACCATCGGGTCGGTCTCGAGCTGGCCCGGATTGCGGAGCAGCACATGATCGCGCGAGACGGTGAACTCGGTGTTCGAAAGCCTGGTGCGCCAGTCGCGGAAACTTCCCAGCAAAGAACTCTCCGGTTTGTCGGATTCCTCCAGTGCGCGGCGGGCATGATTGAAGATTACAGCGGCATGGCGGTAGTAGTCCCGCATGAATTGGATGCGGCTTTGGGAGTGCAGAAAGGGCTGATTGACCAGGCTTTGTTGAGAATCGAAATCGAGGAAATTGTTATCGCCGCCGGTGCGAAGGTGGAGAAAGCAGCGCACGCGCGACAGAAAGGCGGCTGCGTCCCGAAGCTGGCCGGGGGATTGCGGATGTGCCGTGCCGAGTTTGGCCAGCCAAGCCATTAACTGCAGGTCCCGCAGGCCGCCCGGCGATTCTCTCACGTCCGGTTGCAAATTCCGAACCGTGTTGAAGAACTTGGCGTGGCGCAGGAGGGTTTGTTCGCGCTGATCCTGGCTCAACTTGCGGACGTGTTTTGAGAGAAACGCCGGAAATCTGTGGTCCAACTTGGCGAAGACTTCCGGGTCGCCCGCAACAAAGCGGCGATCCAGCAAGGCGATGCTCAGCCCGGCTGAACCTTCCCGCCCGTCCAAGCATTCGGCGAGCGTGCGTACGGAGTGTGTCACACGCAGGCCTGCATCCCACAGTTCGCGGACAAACTCAGAGAGGATCTCCCGGAGCGAAACCCATGGAGACTCGTTTTCGAGCAGAATCAGCAGGCCGAGGTCGGAATGCGGAAACAGCTCCTTCCGGCCGTAGCCGGCAACGGCGATGACGGCGGTCCCTTGTTCTAGCGCTGGTTGGACGGCACTTGCGTAGGCTGCGGCGGTGATCTCATCCACAGCGCGCGTGATTTGATTCTGAAACTGGTGCGCATCGCCCGTGGCCAGGAATTCGCGTTCGATCTGCTTAAACCGATCTGGCTTTGCGAGTTTTTCAGCGCTTACGGCGGTCGAGTTGGTGCCTGAGTTCATGTCCTACTCCCAAAATCGAGACGGCCGAGCGCAACGCGCAAAAAGCCGCTATGCGAAGGCAATACGGAGATTTGGGCGCCTTTCGTCATGCTTCAGTATGGAGCAACAAGAGGCTCGCGGAACGCGCATTATGATGTTCATCGAAATTATCTATTAGCCAAATTGATACGTAACAAATACAATTCGAGAAACACCACCTCAGCCCCCGTCTAGCTGCAGGCCAGTATCTCAAAATTCAATTTTGGAGAAGTGACACTTGAAAAACACTTTTTTCAGGACGCTGTTTACGGGCCTCTGTATCGGGGTTTTACCCTACGTCGTGGTAGCCCAGAGCGCGGCGCCCGACCCATCGGCCACGCCTCCGCCCGCGGCCGCCGACGCGGCGCCTCTGTCCAGTCCTGCGATTACGGGGCCGCTGGCGAACCTCCCGCCGGCTACCTTCGATGCCGGCCCGTTCGGCAAGATCGCGGTCAACGGGTTTTTGTCGGGTATGGGGCTCGCGCAAAACAATCATGTGCCTGGCGACAATGACGTGCAAGGCGCATTAACGAACGGCCAGATATTCATTCAGAAGACCGACGGCTGGTTCCAGTTTTATCTCCAGGCGGGCGCGTACGACATTTTGTCACTTGGGACCCCGTTTCTGGCGACGGACAAGACCATCAGCGATCTTTACGGCCCCGTGCCGGTCGCCTACCTGAAGCTCCAGGCGGGGAAGAACACGTCCTTCGAGATTGGGTCGCTTCCGACGCTGATTGGGGCCGAGTACACGTTCAGCTTCGAGAACATGAACATCGATCGCGGGCTGCTGTGGAATCAGGAAAACGCGGTTACGCGTGGGGTCCAGGTGAATCAGACGATGGGCAAGTTCACTGCGTCGCTCAGCTGGAATGACGGGTTTTATTCGAATCGCTATACGTGGTTGAGCGGCACCTTGGCTTATACGAACGGGCCGCACAGCCTGGCATTCGTGGCCGGCGGCAACTATGGGCAAACGAAGTTTCAGACCTACGCGACGCCCGTTCAGAACAACGGCAGCATTTACAACCTGATTTACACCTATACGAAGGGGCATTGGATTGTCCAACCGTATTATCAGTACACGAACGTACCGACCAACGCGAAGATTGGCATCTTGAAGGGCGCATCCACGAACGGCGGCGCGATCCTGGTCAGCCGCGCGTTTAAAAAGGGCTTCTCGCTTCCTTTGCGATGGGAATACATCGCAAGCAGCGGTAGCGCGAAAGAAAATGCAGTGAACCTGATGTACGGTCCGGGAAGTGCGGGTACGTCGATCACGGTAACACCGACCTTCCAGTACGGCGGATTCTTCTTCCGCGGAGACATCGGCTATGTACATGTCAACGACTTGACGCCCGGCGCCGGATTCGGGCCGCTGGGTTTGAAAGACAACCAGACGCGGGTGGTGGGCGAGATCGGATTTGTGTTTGGCAATAACATCAGCCCTGAGAAAAAACCATGACGTTTTGACGCGTTCTCAGGACGCGCCTAACAAGCGCG
This sequence comes from Bryobacteraceae bacterium, assembly GCA_035293725.1. Lineage (GTDB taxonomy): Bacteria > Acidobacteriota > Terriglobia > Bryobacterales > Bryobacteraceae > Palsa-89. The sequence continues at coordinate 5,699 of DATGMH010000065.1, read as the reverse complement.
ATGAGAGCCGGCCCGAGTGATCCACGTGCTGATCTCGGACGGCAGAGAATATTCCATTGCAGTAAAAACCGTGGGTTCCATGTCGAGCTCAAATTCTCATTCAAAGGAACAAAGGGAAAATGGCGGACAACAAAGAACCAACAATGCAACCCACGCTTGGGTTGACCGGATTGACAATGAACGCGATGGCGCTGATCGCTCCGGGCGCGTTCCTATGGCTCACATTCGTCGCGCAGGCGACCGCCGGCAATACAGCGCCGGCTATGTGGGCAGGTATTCTGTTCTCGCTTCTGCTGTGCTTGGCGACCGCCGGATGCTACGCGGAACTTTCCAAGCTCTATCCGGGAACCGGAAGCTCGTATTATTTCGCCGAACAGTCGTTTCTGAATCACGAGCGGGCGTGGCGATATGCCAGGCTGGCTAAATTCATCGTCGGCTGGGGCTCGCATCTTTACTACTGGGTCTATCCCGGCGTGATGGTCGGCGTGACGGGTGTGATCGTCGGCTATCTGGTTGGAACGCTGTGGCCGAGCGTGATGAGCGCTTCCAATCCCGGGCCGATGTTCATGATGCTGGTCGCCATCCTGTTCTCGTTCGCAGTCGCGTATATCGCGGCGCGCGGCGTCAACGGCTCCACGTCGGTGAACATTGCCATCAACGTAATTCAGATCAGCGCGCTGTTGGTCTTCTCCGTAATGGCATTGAGCTATCGGGTCAATCATCCGGTTGGCAGCGTCGCGTATCAGTTCGACTCGCAGTCCGGCGAGGCGTATACGTACGAGTTCCAAACCGAGAAACAGACCGTGAACGGCCAGGCCACCGACGTAATCCTGCGCGATTCGGCGGGCGTGCCCAAGCCGAAGCTCGACGCCGCCGGCAAGCCGGTGCCCTTCAAGATCGACTATCCAGCCAAGGATGAGAAAGGGAATTTTCTCACTCACAAGGACGGACCTTCCGTGATCGGCATCCATAACGTCGGTTGGATGTTCGTGCAGGCCTGCATTGCAATCTTGATCCTGGTGGGATTCGAATCCGTCACTGCCATGGGGGGCGAGGCGAAGAACGCCAAGCGCGATGTTCCGATCGCGGTGATCACGTCGCTTCTGGTACAGGGAGCATTTTGTTACCTCATCGAATATTTCGCTGCGAACTACTTCCTGAACAGCGGGTACACGATGCAGAACGCGACTGGGTCGGCGGCTCCCATCGGCGACATGATGGTCATGGTTGGTGACGCGCTGTTCGGGCAAGGGAACGGCCGCTACTTCATGTTGGCGGAAGCTTTCACCGTCTTCCTGGCGCTGATTGGAACCACGCTGTCGTGCATGAACACCGGCGCGCGCGTGACCTATGCGATGGGCAAGGACGAGGAAGTTCCCGAGCACTTCGGGCTTCTGCATTCCAAGAACCTGACACCGCATCGGGCCATCTGGACGCTGGCAGCGATCTCGGCGGGGGTCGGCTGTTTGACGGTCGCAGTTCTCTTCGGTGATGCCGGCGCGCTGAGCGATGCCACCATCAAAGCGCTACCACAGGGCTTCTGGTCGAGCTTCGGCTACATGAGCCATGACACCATGGCTGCGCTGCCGAACAGCCTGCTTCTGATGACGCTGATCTCGAATTTCGGAACATTCTTGCTTTATATGTTGAGCTGCATCACGTGTTTGGTCGGCTTCCACGGCCATCCGTCGTTCAACCCGATTAAGCATCTATTGATTCCGATTTTCGGCCTGTTGGCGAACCTGGCTTGCATGGCGTTCTACTTGATTGGACCGTTCATGGGATACGGCACCAAGATGGAGCCGCTACTGGCCTTGGGCGTGGCTGCGGTTTGGGCCATTTACGGTGGAATTTATTTCCTCCGGTCTAGCAAGTCCAAGGGGCGGACAACCTTAGTGACGCAGCGCTTCGAGGCGGCGGCGAATTAGTCATCCTTGACTTAGCCTCCTCAATCCGGCGGGCCTGCAGGCCCGCCCAACTTTTAAGTGCAGCTGAATTATGATGGATGCTCGTACTCACGAGGTGAGAGTCTCTCCCGGCATGTCGCTTGATATTGAATTCGCGCAACTCACGGACTCCGGGCGGCACAGAGAGCACAACGAGGACTACTTCGGTCATTTTAAGCCCAGATCGGCGGCGGAAGCGCGCACACACGGTTGGGCGTTCGCGCTATCGGACGGCGTAGGAGGACAGGATCTGGGCGAAGTGGCTTCCCAGGCGGCGGTGGAAGATTTCGTAAGCGGTTTTGCAGCAGCGGCGCCCTCGGAACCGTTGCCGGCCCTGCTGGTTCGCTTAGTGCGCGAAGCCAACCAGCGTGTTTACGAAATTGGCAAAAATGCCAGCCCAGGCGGAACCTCCATGGCTACGACGCTGGTGGCCTGTGCGCTTCGATTCGATCGCGCGGTAGTGGCCCACGTGGGTGACTCGCGCTGTTATTTGCTGCGGCACGGCCGGACGGTCCAGCTTACCCGGGATCATACCGTCCCCGCAGAACAGGTTCGTTTGGGGTTAATGAGCGCTCGCGAGGCTAGGGCGGCCTCCACCCGGCATCTGTTGACGCGCTCGCTGGGTACGGACTTATTTGTCAATGTAGAAAGCAGCGAGCACACGTTGCTGCCAGGAGACGTTCTGATCCTGTGTTGCGACGGCCTGCATAACTCCGTTGACGAGCCGGAATTGGCGGCGATTGCGGGCAATGGCGGCAGTTTACAAGCGGCGGCCGAACGCTTGGTTGCGGTTGCGAACGAAAGGGACGGAAGTGATAATATAAGCGTCCAGTTAATTCGCATCCGAGGCGTGGAGCGTGTCGGCATGTATCGGGGCCGGCCCTACAAACTCCGGTAATTGCTCCTCCCGCTAACGGACCAAATAGAAGGCATGCGCCAAGCCAGTTCGCGTTATTCCGCTCGTCGGCGCCGCGCATGACACCACTTCATTCCGGCGATCAACTCGATCATTACCGCATTGACGCGCTTGTTGCGCGCAGTGGCATGGCGTCGATTTTCCGCGCCACAGATTTGCGCAACGGCCGGCAGGTGGCGATCAAGATCCCGCATCCCGAGGTGGAGTCGGATCCCGTGCTGTTCGAACGCTTCCAGCGCGAGAGCGAGATTGGCGAAAAATTGGATCACCCCGGCGTTATGAAAGTATTTCCGGAGCCGAACCCCGGCCGGGTTTACATGGTGATGGAGTGGGTGGATGGGCGCCTGCTCCGCGTCGTCCTACACGAACAAAAAAAGCTTCCCGCCGAGCGCGCCGTGCGCATCGCCATCGCCATCTGCGACGCGCTGGATTACATTCATCGCAATGGCGTTGTGCATCGCGATCTCAAGCCGGAAAATATCATGATCGACGAAAACGACAACATTAAGTTGATCGACTTCGGGATCGCTGCTCGGACGGGCGCACGGCGGCTCACCTTTGCCAAGCTGTCCCAAGTAATGGGCACACCGGATTACATCTCGCCCGAGCAGGTAAAAGGCAAGCGCGGGGACGGGCGCAGCGATATCTACGCACTGGGCGCAATGCTGTACGAGATGCTTACCGGAAAACCACCGTTCAGCGGGCCCAATCCGTTCGCGACCATGAACGAGCGGCTTCACAATAATCCCGTGCCGCCGCGCGAACTGAATCCGGAGATTTCGCCGCAGCTCCAGGAAGTGATTTACCGCGCGCTGGAACGCGAGCCACAGAATCGCTATGCAACCGCGAACGAATTCGCCTGGGACCTGGAGCATTTGGACGAGGTCGGGGTGGCGGACCGTCCGGAACTGCACGATTGGAAACAGAGGCGCACGCCCTGGCTGCGGCGTGTGCTGTTTTATGCGGCGATGGCTTTAATTCCCGTGGTCATTTTCGGCCTGTTGATTTTCGTCGCCCGGCACGGCTGAAGGCCGAAACATCCCCACTTAACGCTGCCAAAGATCTTCGTTGTGGCTTGTGAACTCGGGATACGCGCCGGCGCCGAGTTCGTATAGATCCAGACCCTGGCGTTCTCCTTCAGGCGCGACTCGCAAGGCGTAAAACCGGTTCAGCAGCCAATTCAGGCCGTACGCGAGCGGCAGTATGAAACCAACGAGCGTGGCTACACCATCGAGCTGCGCTAACCATTGGTTGGCCGCGTTGGCGCCGGCGACGGGTGAGGCGAACAGGCCCGCGGCCATAACGCCCCAGATTCCGGCCAGCGCGTGTACTGACACAGCGCCGCTCGGATCGTCGATGGTGAGATAGAGTTCCAGCCATTCAACGGTGTAGACGATCATCGCTCCTGCGATAGTGCCGATCAGTGCCGCGGCCAGGGGCCGGAACAACGCTGTTGCCGCGCTGGATGCGACCAGGCCGGCCGTCCAGCCGTTTGCGCACAGCGATGCGTCTGGTTTTCCGAACCGTAAGCGCGTGATTAATGCCGCGGTCAACGATGCCGCGGCCGCGGATAAGGTGGTGTTGATCGCGACTAAGGGCAGGCGGCCTAGTTCCATTCCCGCGAATAGCAGCGCGCCGGAGGCATTGAGGCCGATCCAGCCGAGCCAGGCCAGAAAACATCCGAAAACAACCAGCACGACGTTGTGTCCGGGAATCGCGGCCGGCATCCTTTCGGAGGTGTACTTGCCGCGGCGTGGGCCGAGCAGCCACGCGATCGAAAGCGCGCTTAAACCTCCCACGACGTGAATCGAAGCGGCTCCGCCCGTGTCCAGGAACCCCTGTCCCAGGCCGTAATTGCGGCCCAGTTGCGCGAGCCAACCGCCTCCCCAGACCCAATGGGCAAAGAGCGGAAAAGTCCAGCTGGACAGAATGGCGGTAGAGGCGCAAATGGCTCCCAACCGCCAGCGGTCGCTGCCGCTGCCCAGCGGGATGATTGCGGCTAATGAGGCGGCGAACAAGCCGAACAGTGCAGCCAGGGGTTCCGGCGAGCCATCGAAGTGGACACCGCGCAAGAACGGGGAGCCCGCCCCGAGCCAATTCCATGGTTTTCCTTGAATGGCGAACGTATGCGCGGGCTGATCCAGAAAGCCCTCCAACGCAAACCCGAAGGCAAAGAAACACAAAGCGGCTACGCCCACAACGCAGAGCGCGCTCAGCGCCGAATGAGCCGCACTCCGCGCGCGGCCCAGGCCGGTGTTCATCAGCGCCAATCCGGCTGCAGCCAAGGGAATCAGGAAAACGAAGCCGAGACACACGGCATAGGCGGTCTCGCTCAGCCTCGGGCCGTTCACCGGCTATTCCCGCGAGCGCTCAGATGCGAGCGAACCACCAGCCCCAATCCTAAGATCTCGACCGCGCAGCCTGCCAGCACGAACGCCGTTTGCGCTGGACTGCCCGCGAGCAGAACGATGGCGGACAATGCGATAAAACATCCGGACGGTAGCAGCAAAAGGCCGGCCAGCTTCATGAAGTGTGGTTCATTGTAGCAGCGCGCGGAAAGCAGTTTGGAACCGGTTATAGCGCCGATACAAAAAATCAATTGACGTCTCGACCGTTCGAGCGGTTGCCGTAGGTTATTCTGATAAGGTCATTCTACCCATAGGCGGACAGGAGGTGTAATGAACGCGAAAGAAGTGTTGGAATTAGCCAAGAAGAAGCAAGCCAAGCAGGTGGACCTGAGATTCTCGGATATCCCCGGGCTGCAGCATCACGTTTCGTATCCGATTACGGAGCTGACGGAAGACTCGTTCAACGATGGATTCGGGATGGACGGATCG
>DATGMH010000064.1:0-158933 GCA_035293725.1 Bryobacteraceae bacterium | reverse complement strand
TTGTTTCGCGCAGTTAGAGAGATCACCGTTAAACTGGAGCACTCGCCCCGGCCACACAGCCAGGTCACGTTTGCAAAACCAAAGCACCTGCGGCGGGCGTCCATCGGATGGGGTTCTGCAGATCGCCGGTTGGATGGTGGCGTCGCGCGCGGCTGCCGCCGCGGTGGAGGTTTTGGCCCATGGAAGCCTTATTCAAGCATTTTGTCGCCTTTCTGGTACACCTCGGCTTCCTCGGACTGCTGGTGATGGGTATTCTGGATTCTTCGTTTCTGTTTTTACCCCTCGGCAATGACCTGCTCGTCATTGGCATGGCGGCGAATGCGGGCGGACTACTGAAGGCCGTTCCTTACGCGATCGTCGCGGCGGCAGGATCGGTTCTAGGATGCTTGATATTGGACGTCATTGGACGCAAAGGCGGGAAGGCAGAACTGGAAAAGCACGTACCAAAGAAAAGGCTGGATTACGTTAAGAAGCAAATCAAGAAGAGGGCTGCATGGGCGCTAGCTTTGGGCGCTTTGATGCCTCCTCCTTTTCCATTCACTCCTTTCGTGGCCGCAGCCGCGGCGATGCAGTATCCGCGCAAGAAGCTTCTGAGCGTGATTGCAGCCACGCGCCTGATCCGATTCTCAATCGAGGCCACGCTGGCAACATACTTCGGCCGGCACATTCTCTCGCTTGCGACGAATCCGGCCGTGCACTGGTTCATTGTCGGGCTGGTATTTCTCTCAGTCGGGGGAAGTGTGTTTTCGGTGTATGGCTGGGTCAAGCGCAGCAAATCGAAAACAGCCCGCGCTTGACTCCAACCGGCTTAGTCGCCGCCGCCGTCGGCATACGCAATCGTGGTCATGAGCGCGTTGTCAGCTTGCCGCGAGTCGAGCCGCGTGTGTTGCACCACGATGGGCACGTCGGCTGTGATTACCGACGCGTAAGGTGTATCCACTGGAATCTTCTCAGGATCTTCGAAATTGTTAAAACGAAGGTGGCGCGTGCGGCGCGCGCCAATGATGAATTCGAACGGGCCGGCCGGTTCGCGGTCTTCGAAGTACACCATCACTTGCACATTCGCATCCCGGTCACCGGCGTTTAAGATGCAAAGCGCTTCGTGGCTGACGAGTTGGGGTGCTGGACCGTGGCTCCAGGCCGGTATGTATCCTTCCGCGAGCGCCCATCGATTCCGTCCTATTTCAGGCATGCTTTTCTCCTTGGTAAACGCAATATGCGCGAGCATCCGCCTCTTTCAGCGTCAATCCGAACCCGGGGCTCGCGCGATCGGGTGTCAAATTGCCGTTCTTAGCCAGCAGTGCTCCGTCAAATAGCATCTTTTCAATTCGAACGTGATCATGAAAATATTCGACGTTACGCGCGCGCGGCGCGACGCAGCACAGATGACCGTGCAAGGACGGCGAGGTGTGCGCGGATAGCGGCCGCTGAAATCCGTCCGCTTCCGCGGCGGCGTTCAGAAATCCGGTGACGCCCCCGCATCGAGTCGCATCCGCCTGGATCACGTCTACGGCCTCCGCGGCGAGCATGCGCTGAAAATATTGGTGGTTGTAACCGTATTCACCGGCGGCAATGTCCATCTGTGCCGGCGCGCGCTCGCGAATGAATCGGAGCCCAGGCAAATCATCCGAGCTAACCGGCTCTTCAAACCATGTCACGCCGCATTCGGCGAACTGGCGGGCTTTTTCGAGCGATTGTTTGACGGTATAAGCTCCATTTGCGTCGACGTACAGCGCGGCATCGCCGATCGCATGGCGGGCTACACGGACGCGCGCCGGGTCCTGCTCGGGATGCGTGCCGACCTTCATTTTCACTGCCCGGATTCCCTCGTGTACCCAGCCGCCTAGCTGCCGCGTCAATTGCTCGTCGGAATAAGACGTGAATCCGCCGCTGCCATAGACGGAGATTGAAGGACGCAATGCGCCCAGCAGATTTACGATCGCGACGCCGAGAGTCCGCGCCTTCAGATCCCACAGGGCCATGTCGACGGCCGATATCGCCATGGAAGCAATACCGTCGCGCCCCAGATTTCGCACGGAGCGGTACATCGCCTGCCAAACGGCGGGCGGGGAAGCGGGTTCGGCGCCCAGCACGTGGTCAGCGAGATGGTGCTCGATCAAGTGAGCCGTGGCGGTGTCGGCATAGGTATACCCCAAACCGGTATGTCCCGACCCGCGCACGTGCACGACCACCAGCGTGGTCTGGTTCCATTCGTAGGTTCCGTCGGCTTCGGGCGCGTCAGTGGGAATTGTGTACGCCGACACTGTAATGCTGTCGACGGATTCGCTCAAGCCCGCTCCTGTCTCCCGCGCTCCCGGCTCCAAAGATATGCTCCGCCCGCCAGCAGACCAGCGCCGATCAACAAGCCGGCCGGCACGCGAGCCACCGGAGCTTCCGCGTATTCGCGTTCCAGCTCGCGGACATCGCCCGCCCCATCCAGCCCTTCATTCAGCGCGAGCTGCAACACCTGCGCGAAATGCAATGCGCGACGCTCCGTGCATTGTTCGATCTGTTCGCGGCAGCTGAACCCATCGGCCAGTATCAACGTGTCCGCGCCCGCATTGCGGACGGCGGGCAGCAGCACGCGCTCGCCGCACGCGATGGACACGTTGTAGTGATCCTCTTCATAACCGAACGCGCCGGCCATGCCGCAGCAACCGGAATCGAGAACTTCAACGTCCAAGCCGGTTTTCTTGAGCAGGTCCACCTCTTTGTCCCATTTGAGAACGGACTTGTGGTGGCAATGGCCGTGGACTACCGCTTTGCCGTGCAGCTTCGGGGGTTGATAGCCGTCCTGCTTGCCGAGAAATTCGCTGAGCAGGAACGATTGGTCCTTGAGGCGGTCCGCGTCTTCGTTGCCGTGCAAAAGATTGGGCAATTCATCGCGGAAGACGGCGATGCAGCTTGGCTCCAGACCGACCACCGGCGTGCCAGCTTGAATCTCCGGCCGCAGCGCATTGAGGATATTTAGCAGCCAAGACTTGGCGGTATCGAGCATGCCGTAGTCGTACAGAGGCCGGCCGCAGCATAGGTCCTGCTTAGGCACGACGACGCGAAAGCCAGCATGCTCGAGCACGTCGAGCGCGGCTTCGGCGACCTGCGGCGTGAAGTGATCGTTGAACGTGTCGGCCCACAGAATAACGCGCGGGCCGTTCGGATGCTTCGGCTTTCGACCACGCAGAGATTGTTTGAACGTCCGTGCCGCAAAGGCCGGAATGCGCCGGTTCTGATGATAGCCGGCCGCCCACTTTGCAATGGAACTCAGGCCGGGTGTTTGCGTGAAGAAGTTCGCTGTCCCGGGCGCCTGGGCCGCGATCCGGCTCCAGACATGGATCAGCCCGGAGACATAGGCGTGTCTGGGCCGGACTCGCGCCTGGTAGTAATGGGAAAGGAACTCGGCCTTATAAGTGGCCATGTCGACGTTAACGGGACAGTCGCCCTTGCAACCTTTGCACGACAGGCAAAGGTCAAGCGCCTCGCGCACCGGCTCACTGCGCCACAAATCCTGCAATGGGTCGCCCTGCAACATTTCGAAGAGCATGCGGGCGCGGCCGCGGGTGGAATGCATCTCCTCGCGCGTCGCCATGTAGCTGGGACACATAGTGCCGCCTTGCTCGCGCCGGCACTTGCCGACGCCCACGCAACGCAAACTCACCTTGGCGAAATTGTGGTCGTCCTCGGGGTAAGAAAAATGTGTGGAGAGGCGCGGCGGGTCATAATCCGCGCCCAATCGCAAATTCTGGTCGATGCGATAAGGATCCACGATCTTTCCGGGATTCATTTTGCCTTTCGGATCCCAGATGGCCTTGAACTCGCCGAAGGCTCGCACCAGTTCACCGCCGAACATTTTTGGCAGGAACTCGGCGCGGGATTGTCCGTCACCGTGTTCGCCCGATAGTGAGCCGCCGTAGGCGACTACCAAATCGGTCGCGGCGTCCATGAAGCGGCGATACTGCTCTAATCCTGCGATCGATCGCAGATCGAACGGGATGCGGCAATGCACGCATGCCTGTCCGAAGTGGCCGTAAACGGAGGGATGGTCAAGACCGTGTTTCGCAAATAGTTGCTTCAAATCCCGAAGATAATCGCCGAGCCGGTCGGGTGGGACCGCGGAGTCTTCCCATCCTTCCCAGGTGACATGCTCTCCGGGTATGTCCGCGGTTGCGCCGAGCCCGGATTCGCGAACTTCCCAAAGCTCTTGCTCTTTGGACTTATCGTCGTAAATTTTCATGGAAGGTGGCGTTTTGGATTTCTTCAACTCGTCCATCAAACGCCGCGCCTTCTCCTCCGCCTCCTGGCGGGTTTCGCCGCCAAATTCAACCATCAGCCACCCTTTACCGTCGGGCAGCAGATCCAGATCTTTCAGGTTGAGGCCTTTCTTTTTCATGTCAGCGATAAGCTGATCGTCAAGGCCTTCGCAGCCGATGGGTTGGTGCGCCACCACTTCGGGTATATGATCGCCCGCCTGGAACACATCAGGATAACCCAAGACCAGCAGGACGCGCTTCGGTGGGTTGTAGACCAGACGCCCGACAATTTCCAGGTACGTAACGCAGGTGCCTTCCGTCCCCACAAGAGCGCGTGCGACATTGAACCCGTTCTCCGGCAGCAGTTCATCCAGGTTGTAGCCCGAGATGCGGCGCGGGATTTTGGGATAGCGTTTGCGAATCAGGTCCGCATAGCGATCCCGGAGGTCGCGCATTTTGCCGTAGATTTCACCGATCCGGCCGCCTTCGCGGATGTAGGCGTCCAGTTGATCCTCGTTGGTCGCGCCCACGCGCATTTGCAAACCGTCGTAGGTGAGTACCACCAGCTCGTCGATGTTCTCCGATGTGCGGCCGGCCATCTGGGCGTGCATGCCGCAGGAGTTGTTGCCGGTCATTCCGCCCAGAGTACAGTGGTCATGCGTTGCCGGATCCGGCCCAAAGGTAAGGCCGTACGGATTCGCGGCGTGGCGCAGGTCGTCGAGAATACATCCCGGCTCAACGCGGGCGCGCTTGCGTGCCGCATCGATCTCCAGGACGTGGTGCAAGTACTTGGTCATGTCCATCACGACCGCAACATTGCAACACTGCCCGGCCAGGCTCGTACCGCCGCCGCGGCTGAGGATCGGGGCGCCGAACTCGCGGCTGATCGCCACCGTGGCGACGATGTCGTCGATATCGCGCGGCACCACCACTCCGATCGGGACCTGCCGGTAGTTGGACCCGTCCGTTGCGTAAAGCGCGCGGCTGCCGGGGTCGAATCGGACTTCGCCGCGAATGTGCCGCTTGAGTTTTGCGGCTAACCCTTCCGAGTCGCCGTGCCAGGCTGATGCAGCCGCGCTGGTTCGCCGGCGCGTGACGTCCGTTTGAGCGTGTGAGATGTCGAGAAGCATCCGGTCAAGCCTTTCCTACGGATCAGACCAGTTCCCGCGCCTTCTCTTCGAGAATTGTCTTCATGATCTTGCCGCGCTCGGGCGTCCCGCGCGCGATTGATTCGGCAAAATGCAGAGCTTGATCGCTCTTGATTTTGGGCGGCAGGGGAGGCGAATACGGGTCAACCACCGCTTCGATCAAAACGGGTCCGCGATGATTGACCGCTTCTTCCACCACCGCCGAAGCTCGCTTAGGATCTTCAAGCGTAAAAGCGGTCACGCCGAAGCCGCGCGCGACCGCCGCAAAATCGATCGGCTGCAGATCGCAGGCAAATTCCGGATTCCCGAGGAAGACCATCTGTTCCCACATGATCTGGCCCAGATAATTGTTCTTGATGACCACGATCTTGATGGGAAGGTTGTACTTTACGCACGTGGCCATTTCCGCCATGAGCATCGACAAGCCGCCGTCTCCGACGAATGCAGCCACCGTACGGTCCGGGTACGCGATCTGAGCGGCAATGGCATAAGGCAGGCCGCACGCCATCGTAGCCAGGGTTCCCGAGCAGGAGTGAAGTTGGCCGCGCTTGGCGGGAATGTGTCGCGCCCACCAGGTAGTGATTGTGCCCGAATCGCTGGTCACAATGGCGTCTTCGGGAAGAAACCGGCCCAGTTCGTGTGCAATGACCTGGGGCTTCATGGGTTTGCTCATGTCGCTCGCACGCGTAGCCATGGTCTTGCGCCATTGCTTCATTCCGTCCTGCGCACTTTCCAGGAACTTACGGTTTTTCTTCCGCCGCAGCAAGGGAACCAGCGCCGTAAGGCTGCACTTCGCATCGCCCACCAATCCCACCTCCACGGGATAACGCAGGCCAATCCGAGTTGGATTGATATCAATCTGGACGGCGCGCGCGTCGTCGGGCTTCGGGTAGAACTCGATGTAGGGGAACGACGAACCGACAATTAATAGCGTGTCGCAATTCCGAATCGCATCTTCGGACGGTTCGGTGCCGAGCAATCCCAGGCCGCCAGTCGTATACGGGCTGTCGTCGGGCACGCAGCATTTGCCCAGGAGAGCTTTAATAATCGGAGCGCCAAGCGTATCGGCGATGTACTCGAGTTCCTGTCCGGCCCCGAGAGCGCCTTGCCCCGCCAGGATGGCAACACGTTTTCCGTCGTTCAGAATCTCGGCTGCTTTTTGAAGGTCGCTCTTGGCAGGCAGCCGGACACGGTGCGCCCAAACGTCCGAGACGTGCCCCGGCTTGTTGCGCTTCGATCGTGCGTCCTTGCTGAGTTCCTGGTCCTGAATATCTACAGGGATGGTGATGTGTGCGACGCCGCGATAGCTCAGGGCAGTGCGGCAGGCCAATTCCGCGACGTTCTGCATGTGAGCCGCACCCATCACGCGCTCGTTGTAGACGCAAACGTCCATGAACAACTTGTCGAGTGCGACGTCCTGTTGGGTGTGCGTTCCGAGCAAGTCGTGGAACTGCATCCCAGTGATTGCAAGCACAGGAGCACCGTCCAGCTTAGCGTCATAGAGACCGTTCAACAGATGGATACCGCCCGGCCCTGACGTTGCCAAGCAGCAGCCGATTTTCCCCGTGAACTTCGCGTATCCGCACGCCATGAAGGCTGCGGCCTCTTCGTGCCGGACCTGAATGAAACGCAGTTTTTTCCGTTCTTCGGCCTTACGGATCGCTTCGATTATTCCGTTGATGCCGTCGCCCGGAAGACCGAAGATCGTGTCGATCCCCCAATCAGTAAGCGTCTCAATGAGGATTTCAGCCGTAGTTGGCATAGGCTCCCTTCTCCGTGCGTTACAAGATTGATACTTGCTGCGTCGCCAGCAGCGATTGTTAGACGTTATCGGAGGAGTCGATACAGCGCGATCACCGTTACAGCGGCGACAAAACCACTTGAGGCTAGCCTGGAATCAGTTGGTCGAGCCGCCGGCGGGGGCAGCCGGTGCGTTGTCGAGCATGCTCTTTACACGAGCCGAAAGGCGATCTTTGATCGTGAGCAGTTCGACGGCAGCTAATGGAGCACCGCCTGCGCGCAAGGTCAGCGGGGTCCCGGCGATGTGGCCGGTTTGGATCACAGTTCCCACTTTCAGTTGGAGAATCTCTGAGATTTTCATTTCGAGGCTCCCAACCTCAACTGCAATTTCGAACGGCAACGATTCATAACGGTTCAAAATCTCGGTTGGGTTCATGGCGCTGTCCTGATGTGGTGCTGCGGCGGCCGAAATTCCATCGCGGAGGAGTATGCAGCTTTGTGGCCAACCAGCGGGCCATGAATTTGCAGCCGTGAAGCATGCGGTACTGTCGACAAATCGCCAGCACCTCGACCGTGCTGCGACGGCGCGTTCGCATGTGGGATTGAACGCCCCCCGCAAATGGGGGGATGTCGAAATCCAGAAAAAAGTGTCGAAAACCTCAAGTCCCCTTATCGATCATCCGATTGACGATTTTAAACAAAAATGCAACCTAGTGTTCGTACGTATACGATTGTGTGGGTCGCCAACCGGCCTGCTCCCGCAAACCTGTTTGCGAGCAATGACGAGAGCCCGAGAGCCGAAGTAATTTGGGTAACGGAGCTGGCGCGTGCGATCGACATTCTAGCCGTACGCAATGTTGATGCCGTCATGGTGAGCCTGCCTCTTGCGGATTGTTCCGCCGACGACCTGCTCGGGTCCATCCGGCGATCACAACCTTCAACACCGTTGGTCATTTACGAACCTGGTGGGGATTCCGTCAGCGCTGACCTGCAACGCTTCAATCCGTCACGTTGCATTTCACAGGCCGTTTCGGAGGAGCACCTGGCTGAAGCGATCTTAGAGGCGATCCGCAACGGCGGAGAGAGGGGCAGTGAAGCACGTGTATCTCCGGCGGCGACGCGCCACGCCATGGTCGGATCGAGCCCTGCCATCCGCCAAGTCGCTGAAATTATCCGGCTGGCCGGTCCTCGCCGTTGCACGGTGCTGATCACCGGCGAAACAGGGAGCGGAAAAGAGATCGCGGCACGCGCCATCCACGCCGCCAGCAACAGGTCGGGCCGCAGGATGGTGGCCGTAAACTGCGCGGCGCTGCCGGACAATCTGCTCGAGGCCGAACTGTTCGGACACACCAAAGGCGCGTTCACCGGCGCCGTGAGTGCGCGCGTGGGCTTGTTCGAGCAGGCGCACCGCAGCACGATCTTTTTGGACGAGATTGGTGAACTGCCCTTACCATTACAGGCAAAGCTGCTGCGCGTCCTGCAGGAGCGGGAAATCCAGCGCATTGGAAGCTCGGAACCAACTCTGGTGGATGTGCGGGTGATCGCCGCGTCGAACATCAACCTGCTGGAAGCGGTGGCAAACCGCCGTTTTCGAGAAGACCTATATTACCGCCTCAATGTTGTGGCCCTGCCGATTCCTTCTCTGCGCGAGCGGGCTTCCGACATCCCGGATTTAGCGGTCTATTTTTTGGCCAAGATTGCGGATCATGAGGGCGGCCAAGCCAAACAGTTATCCGCCGAGGCGTTGCAAGCCCTCGCGCGCTACAGTTGGCCGGGAAACATTCGTCAGCTTGAGCACGCGCTGGAATCCGCTGTGGCATTGAGCGGAACCCGTAACACGCTTTATCCTGGGGATTTCGATCTCCCCGAGCCCGCGCATCCGTCCGGGGTTGCGTCCTTGGACGTGCCGGAAAGCGGCATCGACTTCGAAGAGCTCATGATGAGCATCGAGCGGCGGCTTCTGGAACGCGCCTTGGCGAAGTCCGGCGGCAACAAATCTCGCGCGGCCAGTCTGCTGAAGATGAAGAGGACGACTCTGATCTCCAAGTTCAAAGCACTGGAAGTCTGCGCGTAGAGCACCATGGCTCCGGCTCAAGCAGTTGCGACTAGTCCGAAAACTAACGGCCGGCCAAACTTTCTGAATCTTGAGAATCTGGGCGAGTTTGGGGTGCCGATCGCCGTTCTTATGATCGTGGTGGCGCTCATCACGCCGCTGCCCAGCTTCGTTCTGGATTTCCTCATCGTTCTCGATCTGATGATGTCCGTCATCGTCATGATGGTGGCAATGTACGTTGGCAGACCGGTGGAGTTCAGCGTATTTCCCACCGTGCTTCTGCTCCTGACATTATTTCGCCTGGCGCTCAATGTTTCCTCCTCCCGCCTTATTCTTCTGAACGGCAACACGGGAACCGCGGCGGCGGGGCACGTAATCGAGGCGTTTGGGAGTTTCGTAGTGGGAGGCAGCTATATCATCGGCGCCGTGATCTTCTGCGTGCTGATTGCCATACAGTACGTCGTCATCAATCACGGTTCGGTGCGTATTTCGGAAGTTACGGCTCGCTTCACCTTGGACGCGCTCCCCGGCAAACAGATGTCGATCGACGCCGACCTGAACGGAGGGCTCATCGACGAGACCGAGGCGAAGCGGCGCAGGAAAGAGCTGAGCGCAGAAGCGGAGTTCTATGGCGCCATGGACGGCGCGTCGCGGTTTACACAGCGCGATGCGATCGCGAGCATCATCATCACGGGCGTAAATATCATTGCAGGTTTCCTCATCGGCGTATTGCAGCACCAAATGGACCTTAAGCACGCGCTGGCAACATATACGGTGCTGACCATCGGAGACGGGCTGGTGACTGTCATTCCGGCTCTCATGATCTCCATTTCGGGCGGTCTGGTGATCACGCGCGCCAGCTCCGACGCGAAGCTGGGGGCGCTGTTCGAGACACAAGTGTTCGGTAAAGCCGAGCCTCTGATGCTGGCCAGCGGGGTGCTTCTCGCTTTGGCGCTCTTCCCCGGGCTGCCGGCACTGCCATTTCTGGCAATGGGCGGGGGACTGGGCGTCGTATCGTGGCAAAAACGGCGCAAGCAGCAGAGTACCGCCGCCGTCACCGCCACGACAGCCGGGAAACCGGCCAAGGAAAACATCGAAAACCTGCTACAAGTGGATCCGCTCTCGATCGAGGTTGGCCTGGGCCTGGTAAAGATCGTTGACGGTGGCCCTAATTCGCCTCTGCTCCAGCGCATTGTTGGCATTCGCAAGACCTTGGCCTCGCAGCTCGGCTATCACTTGCCTGCCATCAAGGTCAATGACAACTTAGCACTCCGCCCGCGCGAATACTCGATTTTGATCAAGGGTGTTGAAGTTGCGCGCTACGAGCTGCCCAGCGGACAGGAGCTGGCGATTCCCAACGCGGACGTACGCGGTGGAGTGGAAGGCGTTCCCACCAAGGACCCGGCGTTCGGCCTCGCCGCGCTGTGGATACCGGTGGATCGCGCCGCTGCCGCGCGCGCCCATGGCTACACGGTGGTGGATGAAGTGAGCGTGCTCGGCACACACATGTCGGAGCTGGTACGGCGCCATGCACACGAACTTTTCACACGCCAGGATGCCAAGAGCTTCTGCGACCGGGTGGCGCAAAACAATCCCAAGGTGGTCGAAGACCTGATCCCCAAACTGTTGCCACTGGCGACGGTCCAACGCGTACTGCAGAATCTGCTGCGGGAGCGGGTGCCGATTCGCGATTCCGTCACTATCCTGGAGGCGCTCAGCGAAGGAGCCCAAATGACCAAGAATCCCGTTCTGCTGACCGAATACGTGCGGCAGGCGATCCGGCGCGTGCTTGTAAAGCCGCACGTGAATGCTCAAAACGAGATTACGGCTTTTCTGGTTGACCCCGGCCTGGAACAAACCGTCGAATCCGCCGTGGAGCACAGTGAGAACAACAGCGTGCTCGGCTTGGCGCCTCAAACGGCGCGCGACGTAGTGGCACAATTCTCCCGCCGCTTAGAGAGACCGGACTCGACCGCCGTCGTTCTCACCTCGCCTAACATTCGCTATTTCGTCAAACAGCTTCTGGAAACCGCGTTTCCGGACGTCGCAATTCTGTCGCATAACGAGGTTCCTCCTGAAGTTAAGGTAAGGTCCTTGGGCTCGATCGGATGAAGGGAGTTAAGCAATGAGCCTCAGCCAAACCATTTCGAACGCACCGGACGCCGCCGCGCTCTTATTCCATCGCAGCGCGTCGCGTGGGCATTCCAGCCCCGACCGCGTCGACCGCCCGGCAGGAAATCCCGGCGCTGAACAAGAGTTGCAGGAACCGAGTGGTGATCTAGGCCAGATCCTGGAGCAGTTCCCCGCGGCCGCCAGCGACGTGAATGCAGATGCTTTAAGCGTTCAGGCCTATCGAGAACTGGTTTCCGTAGGTATGGCTGCCGCGGTAGCGCGCACGATAACGAAAAACGCGCTGCTGGCGTGGAAGGCGATGTTGGCGCCACAGGCCGGCGGCTTCGCCTCCTTCCGAAGAGTCCTGGTGGAATGCATTATCGCGCAATTGCAGTTTGCACCGGCCGCGCGGTCGGGCAAAGATGCCAATTCCGTTCTTGTTTTCGCCGGGCCGCCCGGGGCGGGGAAGAGCACCACACTCACCAAGATCGCGATGACGGAGTTTCTGGATCGGCGCATCCCGGTACGAATTATCTCCGTGGATCCGCACCACGCCGCTTGCCATGAGAGGATGCGCGCGTTGGCCGGAATCATTGGAGCGCAATTCGAAGCGGCCAACACGATGGCCGAGTTCCACACCGCCGTCCGGCATCATTCGGGCCGCGGCGGTTTGCTGATCGATGCAGCCGGGTACGGGGTCGCGGAGAACCAATACGCCCGTGAACTGGCCGGATTTCTACGCGATTTAAACCCCCGACAGACACATTTGGTGCTGCCGGCATGGATGCTCAAGGACGACCTGGTTCGAGTCGCGCGCGAGTACAATGACTTTGCCCCGGATTACCTGCTCTTCACGAAAGTAGACGAGACCGAATCGTACGGCTCATTTCTATCCGCCGCCATTGAGCTCAGAAAGCCGCTTTCGTTCCTGGCGAGCGGTCAGAATATTCCGGAGGACCTTGGGCTGGCCACTCCCAGCGCCCTGTTCGCATCCTTATTCCACGGCCAGCGGGTCGAGGCAGCGTGGACAACCGAAAGTACTCCCCATTTCGCCGCCGCCCCCGCCGGCGCGGATACCGTACACAACTAGAGGAATTGCATGAACGAACAACAAACTGACGCACAGGTGAGCAATACGCCGCAATCAGACGCCGTTCAGCCCTCGGCGGCTACTGCGATATCGGAGCCGGCCGCGAGTTTCTTGGCCGCGCCGCTACTCATGGATATTAAACTGCCGATTCGTGTACGGATGGGTGGTACGCAAATGAGTCTTCGCGCGATCAGTCAGCTCACGAGCGGGTCCGTAATTGAATTGGATTGCTCGGCCGACGATCCGGTCCAGATTGTGGTCAATGACCGCGTGATCGCTGAGGGTGAGGTGGTTGTCGTAGGTGGCAACTACGGTGTTCGCGTGACACGCATCGCCGGACCCAACGAGCTGAAACCGGGTACGCCCGGTGAACGCGAACTCAGGAATCTTTCCGAGCAGTTGAAGTAGCGCGCCGGCTGGAACCGGCCGCCCGGCACGCGAACGGCGCCCTTAGCCGCCGAAGTCCTCGATCAGGAATGCCCGGTGTGCGCCCGTGCTTACCACTTGTCCCTCAAAGCCAGGTTGTCCATTCAACGTGCAGTCTACGCGCTGCTCGACCGCGTGCTCGAGCTTCACGATCTGGCCTTCCCGCAGCTGGAGCAGATCGCCCAGCCGGATTTCGGACGCGTCGAGCCACACGTCTATCGCCACGCGGGCGGGCATCATCAGCTCCAAGGTGCTTTCCACCGAAGCGACCGGCTCGGGATAGGGCTCCTGCGGCCGTTCCTGCTCGCTGAGCGCGTCGCTGAACAACGTTGGGGGCGCCGCAATGCGGAGCTTGCCAGACGCCTCGCCCACGGTCAAATCGAATTCGGCCGCACACAACAGTTCCGTGCCGGGCAAGATGCGGGACGGAGTAGGCTCAATCTCGAGCGCTAGCGTTTCCAGCTGGTTCTTCAGCAGCGATGCCCAAACGCGATAGGTTTCCGACAGCACCAGCCGGAATAATAGCGTCACTACTTGCAGTTCGATCTCGGTAGGTTTGCGCCCCGGCGAGACGAAAGCGCCGGATTTCGCTCCCAGCGCGATACCGATCAGCGGAAACAAAACAGAGTAGTCCGCTCGCAGCACCAGTCTGTGTTGATCGGGCTTGGTAAGAATCGCCGCGAAGCAAGACTGGTCTTCGTTCTGAGAAAACTCCGCGTAGGGAACTCGTCCGACACCGCTATAGGCTGCCGTGATTGAAGTCCTAAGAAAGGCGGATAAATTAATTCCAAGGTCGCGAGCAAAGGACTCATAGACCAGGCGCAGCCGCTCTCGAACTGCGTCCTCCAATTTCGCGGCGTTAGTAAAATCCGCCTTCTTCCAATCCGGTTCCATAAGTGGCTAGCTAAGTACTTCCATCGGCCACCGAACCAAGCGACTTTATCTAACGACCGCGAGGCCCGGCGGCAAAATGGAGCGCGGGCGCCGTTGCCGAATTCTCGACACTGACTGTCATCGTCTAAACGGCGAGTGCCTCCAAATGGCTGAAAAGAAGCATCGCAGCTTGGCTCGCGAGATGCAAGTATGCTGAAGTCGCTCGGGAGGACTTTGTAAGTACGACCGGAGTATCAGCGCCCTATGAACGTGCTTGAAAACGCAGGCCCCAAAATTTCCGGACGGCACAAGGCCGCCATCCTGCTGGTCGCGCTGGGTGAAAAATTGGGAAGCGAGGTTCTTAAGCGCCTGAACGACGATGAAGTGAAGATCGTAAGCAAGGCGATTGCCAGCCTCGACCAAGTCACTCCGAACCAAGCGGAATCGGTTCTTCAGGAATTTCATCAGGCTGTCTCACAAACCTCGGGAAGAGGCGGCACGGATTTCGCCAAGCGCGTGTTAGTGAACGCATTCGGTCCAGCCGCGGCGCAGCGGTTATCCGAGTACCTGCCAAAAGCCGGAAACCAGCGCATAGAATCGCTCCAAAAGGCGGATCCGCAGCAACTGAGCCGCTTCGTGGAGGGCGAGCATCCGCAGACGATTGCGTTGATTCTGTCGCACCTGCCGGCCGACCGCGCTGCGTCGCTCATGTTGAACCTTTCGGCTCCGCTTCGGGCCGAAGTCGTCGTCCGGGTTGCGCAACTGGACCGAGTTTCACCGGACGTAGTCTCGCGCATTCACGATGTCATCAGCGAGAAACTGAAGTCGCTCGGGGAGCTCAGGGTGGAATCGCAAGGCGGCCCGCGCGCTGCCGCCGATATCCTCAATCGCTTGGACTCCACCGCGAGCGAGGAAATTCTGGAAACCATGAGCACTGATGAACAGTCGCTCGCGGATGTGATTCGAAATTTCATGTTTACGTTCGAAGACATCGTTATGCTGGATGTCAACGCGATGAAAGAAGTGGTTGCCAAAGTGGATCGGAAACTGCTGACGGTGGCGCTCAAGGGTACCAGCGAACAAGTGATGCAGCACTTCCTCCAATGCATGTCCCAGCGCGGCGGCGAGATGCTGCGCGAGGATATGGAGGCGACGGGCCCGCTAAAAATCAAGGATGTCGAAGCGGCTCAGAAACAGGTTCTAGCGGTCGTACACCAACTGGAAACCGACGGAACGATCAGCTTGCGAGGCGGTGCCGGAGACCAGTATGTCGTCTGAGATCGTGACAGGCTCAGCCACCCCGGCAACTCCGGTTTTGTGGCGCAAGGTGAGCCTGCTCTCGCGCGAGAAGCCCAAGCGCCATTCTGCGCGGCGCGACGGCGAGGAAGAGCTCAAGTCCCGGCTGGATCAAGCCCGCCGCGAAGGTATGGAACAAGGGCGCGAGGCTGGCCTGCAGGAGTCCGAGCAGCAGGTTCCGGCGATTCTGCAGAATTTTGCGCGGGCACAGGCCGAGCTGGCCGGAACAGCAGAACAGATCCGCATCGAAACCGCGCGGGACCTGGTGCAACTTGCCAGGAATATCGCGGCGCGAGTGATTCATCGCGAGATGGTAACGGACAGCGCCGCTGTCGCCGGTTTGGTTCGGGCGGCTTTTTCTAAGCTTCAGCAACGCGAGATCACGCGTGTGCGCATGCATCCCGCAATGGAGCCTGTGGTCACGAAGACCCTTGAGGATTGCGGCGCGCCGGCGGCGGTAGTACTGGCGCCCGACACGGCGTTAAGCGCCGGCGAACTGCTCTTCGAGACGAGCCAGGGCGTTTTGGACGCTTCACTCGAGACGCAATTGCGCGAGTTGGAGCGCGGCTTGATGGATAAATTGGGAAAAGCCAAAGCCGGCGGCGCAAGCCGCGGATGAAGACCTTATAAGTGCGTGCGTCTTTGCCGGCAGCTAACAGCGCTTGGCTGTAAGGTTGAGCGGCAGTTACTCTTCTTTCCGATTCCAGACTGCCAGATGCGATTCCGCCGCCAGCGTTTCCAGCTGGCGCGCTTGGTCATATTCCCATCGCTTGAGCTGACGCGCTTTAAGTTCCTCCAGCAGCCGGAGACGGAGCTTCGCCTCGCTGTACTTTTTCTGCTGAACCATCAAATCCCGCGCAGATCGCGCCAGCAGTTGCCCAATTTTATCCGCCTTGTGCCATAAACGGAGGCTGTAGGCCGCCGTGGCACGCAAATCGCTTCCGGACAAATCCGGCAAACCTCCCAGCGAGGACGTAAGCTGTGAGCGCTCGGCCGCGACGGTCCGGGCGGCTGCTTCGAGCCGGCGATGCTCCTGAAGAACGCGCTGCAGCACTGCTTCCTGGCGGGCAAGCTCGAGTGTCCGCCAGCGCAGGACCTTGTCCAGAGAAAATTGGAATTGCGCCATTCTCCCCTCCTACGGTAGTGCCGCTGAGAGCTTCGCCAGACGCTGCAGAGTTTCCGGGAACGGCGAAAAGGAATGGGAGTCCTGCTTCAGGAAATTCAGGATTTCAGGCCGGAGTCGGATACCGGCATCCAGCTTGGGATTGCTGCCCGATACGTAGGCGCCCAACTGAATCAGATCCTGCGACTCATGATAGAGCGCCAGGGCTTCTCGTACCTTTTGCAACTGCGCTAACTGTTCCGCCGTCGCGACGCGCGGGGTCAGACGGCTCAGCGACTGACGCACATCGATCGCCGGGTAATGTCCCGCGGCAGCCAGTTCTCGCGACAAAACGAAGTGGCCGTCCAGGATACCGCGCACGGCGTCGCAGATGGGCTCGTTGAAATCGTCGCCTTCCACCAGCACGGTGAAGAAACCGGTAATCGAGCCTCTCTTGAAGTGGCCAGAGCGCTCGAATATTTTCGGCAGCATCGCGAACACGGAAGGCGTATATCCTTTTTGGCTAGGCGGCTCGCCCGCAGCCAGCCCGATTTCGCGCTGCGCCATCGCGAGCCGAGTCACCGAGTCAACCACCAGCAGGACGTTCTTGCCCTGATCGCGGAAATACTCGGCCACCGCAAGCGCGACGAAGCAAGCCCGAATGCGCAGGGGCGCCGGACGATCGCTGGTTGCCACTACCACTACCGAGCGGCTCCGGCCTTCCGGCCCCAACTCGTTATCCAGAAACGCGCGTACTTCGCGGTTGCGCTCGCCAACCAAAGCGATCACAGTGACATCGGCATCGTTGTGGCGCGACATGGTTCCCAACAGAGTGCTCTTGCCGACGCCGCTTCCTCCGAAGATGCCTACGCGCTGTCCTTTGCCGCACGGCAGGACGCCGTCGATGGCACGAATTCCGGTTACCAGCGGCTCGGTGATGTGCTCCCGTTCAAGCGGCGAGGGCGCTGGGTTGTACAGCGGGTAAATATCCGAAGCCTGAACGGGAGGACCGCCGTCGATCGGCTGCCCGAAGCCGTCTAGAACGCGCCCCAGCAGCGCTGGCCCAACCCGGAGTTGCGATTCGCTGTTGCGCGCGATCACGCGGTTGCCTAGCTGCAATCCATCGATCTCCTCCAGCGGCATTGAAAGCACTCGCTCGTTACGGAAGCCAACAACTTGAGATCGGACGGACCGGCCAGACGAGGTGATGACCTCGCAGAAATCGCCGACCGAAGCCACCGGCCCGCGGGAGGCAATCAGCAGCCCAACCATTTCCGTGACTTCGCCCACCCACGGCATCAATTCAATTTCGGAGACCTGCGGAACCAGGTGACTAATGGAAGACGTGGCGGTCATGCGCTATTCCTCCAACCTGTCGGCCAAACCGCGCTCGATCTCTTGAAGCTCGACACTATCCCCATGCAACGTTCCACGCGAAGTCTCGAATCGTATGTCGCCAGGCTTCAGGTCCGGATCGTTTATCAAAACTGGATTCGCCGGCTCTGCGCATTGCTGCAGGCACTGGCGCAACATAGGCTCGAGCGCGGGATGAACTCGCACGCGGTTTGTTTCCTGCGCGCGTAGTTTCAGGAAGGCGGCCGACAGCAGGCCGCCAAGAGCGCCGGGATCCACTGAAACGTCACGATGCAGGACCCGCGAGGCCATGCAAATTGCAAGCTGCACCACATCGCCAGCGGCTTCTTGCCGCAGCAGGTCGGGCAGCCGGGCAATCTCTCCCAGGCTGAAGGCGAGATTATGTACGGCCGGCAGAATCTTCTGCTCCGCTTCCAGCCGGGCCGCTGCAACCCCGTCCGCATACCCTTGGCGCCTGGCCTGCTCCAGGCGGCTGGAGATTTCGTGCTCGCTATTGGCGCCGGCGTGCGATCGCCGGAGTGCTGTAACGGGCGGTGCGCTGCGCCAAGACACCCGTGTATGCACCGGCTGCTCGCCACCTAAGATCTCAGTAGGCATAGCTGGAAAAACTGCGGCTCATTCTCGCGCAGCGCTAGTTCCCCTCTTCCGCAAGCCAGCCGCGCACTACGCCCGCCCATGCCTCCGGATCTTTTTTCCCGCCGTCTTGCAGTTGGCTCAGCAGCATCTCGGATTTGGACGGCATCAGAGCCGGGACATTGGCCGGCGGCTGCACAACACCGGTAGCGGTCCCCGCGCCAAGCACCTGCTGAGCTGAAGCCTGGAGTGCCGCTTGAACCTGAAGTTCGGGCCCCCCTTTTCTGCGCCCGAAGGCCAGGAACGCTAACAGCAGCACAAGCGCCACTGCAGCGGCTCCGCCGTACAGGAACGCAGGTTTCTTTTTCAGTGCGTCGAGCGACAAAGCGTCCTCGGTCTTCTTGGGAGCCGGGGCGCTGTCGGGCAACTCGACGTTGAGGCTGGTGTCAAAGGGAAGAGCCTCCACCGTCAGTTGATCGCCGCGTTCTGGACTCAAGCCAACCAGGGTTCCTACTAACGTTTGAATCGCCTTCAGCTTTTCCGGATCGGGCGGGATTACGACACGATGCATTTGTTTGCCTTGCCCTTCCCATTTTGCTCCTTGATCCACTAACACCGCGATCGAGAGCCGCTTAATCGAGCCTTGCGGCATCTTTAGATGCTTTACGGTGCGGCTGGATTGATAGGTAATGCTCTCGCTGCGCCGGTTCGAATTGGTTGTTGTCCCGGCGGGGTGCGTCGCGCCCTGCTGCGGCGCTGCTGGCGTCGCATTGGCGGCGCCAGGTTGTGCCGGATTGGCCGGGGCAGCCGGAGTCGCCGCAGCGCGTTGCGGTGCATTGGATGCGGCCGCAGCCGCAGCGGCTGGCGCCGGCAAGTTAGACGCTGTGCCCGGGGGGGCTGTAGTGGTGCGTGTCGTGCCGTTCGTATCCTCGGTCTTTTGGGACGCCAGCATGACGGATTTCGTGGGATCGAACGTTTCTTCGCTTTGCTCGCCGCTAGTCATGTCGACATCGGCCGAAACGCCGGTTCGAAATTTGTCCGCGCCCAGCAGCGGCTCCAGTGTGTTGTTGATCTTCACCGCCAAGTCGTGCTCCACCGCCTGCCGGTATTCGAGACCCGCTTCCGTCGTTTGAACCCCATCGTCCAGGGAATTGTGCCGCGGACGGCTCAGCAGATTGCCGTTCATGTCGACGATTGAGACCGCTTCCGGCATCAGCCCTTCCACCGCACTGGACACCAGGTTTGTGATCGCTTGCACATTTTGCGCCGACAGCCGCGTTCCGGGACGCAATCCAACCAGAACACTGGCTTTCGCAGGCTCGCGGGCGTCCGTGAATACAGAGTCCTTGGGCAGCGTGACGTGCACGCGCGCCTGCTGCACCTCGTTGAGAGCCATTACCGATCGTTCCAACTCGCCTTCTACCGCGCGCCGGTAGTTCACGTGTTCGGCAAAATCGGTCATCCCGAAATTCGTCTTGTCGAAGATCTCGAATCCGATTCGGCCGGTCTTGGGAAGGCCGAGGCCCGCCATTTCCAGGCGCAATTCGGGGATGCGCGCCTCCGGCACAAGCAGAGCGCCTCCATTGTCGGCCACTTTGTAGTCGACGCCGCTCTCCCGCAGCTTTTGCACGATCGCGCTCGCGTCCTCAGGCGCTAAAGACGTATACAGCGGGCGCAAGCCGCTTTGGCGCTGATAGTTTGAGAACCACATTACGCCGGCGGCCACGGCCACGGCGCAAAGTACGATCATAATTAACTGCCGCGCACTCAGAGCGGATAGAAGTTTCTTGGCTTGATCCATGTTGGTGAACTACGAGTCTCCGCGTTAGAGCTGCATCCTCATCACTTCCTGATACGCGGACACCACTTTATTCCGGACCTGCATGAACAATTCGAATTCGAGCGAAGCTCGCTGGGTCGCCAGCGCCACCGAATGCAACTCCTCGTTACCACCAGTCAGGAAATTGCTTACAGCCTGCTGAGCCTGATTTTGAGATTGCTCTACACCCCCGATTAAGCCGTCCAGAACAGATTTGAACCCACCGGGTTGCGTGTTCGAGGCGCCCGCCTGCGTGAGCTCCGGCAGGGCGATCGGGCGGATGGCAGAAATGGGACTAGTGATCGACATTAGCGGAAGAGATCCAGAGATTTTTGAATCATGTCCTTGACGGCGGAGATCGCCGCCACGTTGGCTTCATAGTTGCGCGAGGCTCCTAACAGATCCACCATATCTTCGGCCGGGTTGATCTTGGGGAAAGCGACGTAACCGTTCTTGTCCGCATCCGGATGACCGGGCATGTAGCGCAGTTCCGGCGGGCTGTCGTCGACAATGACCTCGCCGACCGAAACGCCGGATCCGTTCGAGCCGAGCGCGGAGCTGAGTTCCGAAGAGAACGAGCCGGCCGACTGATCCTCCTCGAAAACGACGTCTTTGCGGCGATACGGGCCACCTTCGGGCGTCCGTGTCGTTTCGGCGTTTGCCAGGTTCTCCACCAGCAGCTCGGCGCGTGCCCGCTGTGCGGACATGCCGGAGGCGCTAACCGAGATGGAGGAGAACAGGCTCATGATGTCTTGCTATCCTCGATCGCGCTCTTGACGGTCGCCAGTTGGGAGCGGACCAGGTTGGTCGCCACCGCGAAGCGCAGAGCGTTTTCCGCCAGGAGCCGCGATTCCCGGTCCATGTCGACGTTGTTTCCGTCGTTTTTGGTTTTGAGTCCCGATACCTCGCTGACCATCGGGTTCGAGTCACCCATTTGATTTGCCAGCTCGGACTGGAAATCGATGTCTTTGGTCTTGTAGTTGGGCGTGTCGGCGTTAGCGATGTTGGACGACACCAGCTTCTGGCGCACGCTCAACAGATTCATGTAGCGCTCGATACCCGCGCCGATGCCTTGCAGCATGCCCGTCGGATTGCAATCGGGTTGCCGCCCGGTGATTCAACCGTTGCAACTATTTGCGGGCAGCTTGTGTTTTGAATGCGACAGGCGGCGTCGAAAATTCGACTGCCGTCTCGACGGCGCTCCCGAGCTCTAGAGCGAGACCTCGACTAGGGAATGAGCTGTGGCGGCCTGCTGAACGCCGTAACGGCTTGCCTTCTGGAGAATCGCCAACTGCTCCGCGGCGATTACGCGTTGTACGATTGCCATTCCGCGCGCCCACGATAGTAGTTCGCGAACCTGAGCCGGTAGTTCCGACGCAGCGCGCTCTTCCTGGGTGAGAGTTTCCCACAACTGAGCGACAGCCGCGGCGTATTCGCTCACGCGACGAGCAGCTAGAACATGATCGCCAGCCAGCACGGCCGAGCGAAACTCGAACGCTATGTTATCCAGCACTGCCGGCATTGGGAT
This sequence comes from Bryobacteraceae bacterium, assembly GCA_035293725.1. Lineage (GTDB taxonomy): Bacteria > Acidobacteriota > Terriglobia > Bryobacterales > Bryobacteraceae > Palsa-89. The sequence continues at coordinate 137,552 of DATGMH010000064.1, read as the reverse complement.
TGTTACTCGTCGAGTATTGGAAAAGTCCCTGCAAGAACGTGTTCTGTTGTTGAATGCTGGCGATGAGTGCGTCCGCTTGAGCCATTTGCGCCTGCAGCGAGGCTTGTAAGTGGCTTACACGGGCTTGATCGGTATTAATCTGGTCCTGATCTCGTTGAATGTGCGTTTGCAGAGTTTGCAGCTCGGAGTTGATTAAGCCCGTACTCGGATCAGTTATCCCGGTAAGTGTGTTCGTCGCGAACTGGAGAAAACCACTGCTGGTGGGACTACCTAAGAACGACAGCGCATCCGTGATTTGGTTCGAAGAAAATCCGGAAAGGGCTGTTGGGTCAAAGCTGAGCGTCCCTTGCTGCGTGAATGTGACTCCCAGTTGCGTTAATGAGGTGATCGAACCGCCCGTGCCCGTATAATTCACCACCTGGTTCAGCGCTTGCTGCAATGACAACACGACGTTGTCGCCCGTAAGCGCACCTCCACTCTGGCCGCGATTCTTTTGGAGCTCGCCAACGAGCGAATTATACGCGTTTACGAACGACGACAACGCGTTGGAAACACCGCTCAAGCTGGAGCCAACAGTTACTGTTGCCGTTCCTTTTCCTTCCAACGTCACATCCAGACCCGGCGCGACCGTGACTGTCGAGGAGTTGGTGGAGATTCCTGCTGGCGGCTGCCCGTTCACGGTGTAGGACGCGCTGGAGCCAGTGTTGAGCGGATTCAGCAGCGCCTTGTTGTTGCCGTCCGTCAGCTGGATGGCGATGTCTCCCAGTGTGGTGCTCTGGATCACCAGCCGGTAGTCCGGCGCGGTGGGAGATCCGATATTTACGATAACCGCCTGCACCGGCGCGCCGCTGGCGTTGATCGCAGCGGCCAAGGAATTCAAATTTTGCGCTGGAGGTTGGATCGTGTACGTTTTTCCGTCGACCGTCAACGTGAAGGAGTTGCTTTGGCTGATGCTTTGCCCGGATGGGTCGGTTACGGGTGGCTGCAGAGCCACACTCATCGCGCTCGCCGAAGACCCGGGATCGAGCACGCCGATTGTATATGTACCCGGTAACGCGGTGCTGGTCAGGTTCGCTTTGATTACGGAAGAGTCGGACACGGAGGCGGACTGAGCTCCGCTTCCGGTTCCGGAAGTTAGTGCTTGAATCGAGCTTTGAACCCCACTGAACAAAGTCGCCAACTGCCCCAGCTCCGCGGCTTGGCTGTTGGCTTGATTTTGATCGTCTTGTACCAGTTGAATGGGAAGCGAGGCGATGGAGATTGCGCGATTCATCGCGTTCTGCAGGTCCGACGCGAACGTGCTCGAACCTGTCAGGGTTGTGAGCGGGCTGGTAATCGAACTCGTGCTCATGGGGACGCCTCAATAGGAAAACTGGGCCGTTCTGGTGAGAGATCGGCCCAGCCCCAACTAAGCTTTAGCTTCCGCGTTTATTGCAGAAGCTTCAGAACTGCCGCCGGCAAGGCATTGGCCTGCGCCAGCGCGGCAATGGACGACTGGATCAAAGTCTGGGCTTTGGTCAGGTTAGCGGCCGCCGCGGCTACGTCGGCGTCGCGAATTACGGATTGCGAAGAGGAGAGGTTGGTGATCTGGCTATTAGCCAGGTTGATCGCATTAGCGAACACGTTTTCGCCGGTACCCACGCGGCCCTGTACCAGGCCCAGTGCGGTAACCGCGTTTGTGAGAGCCGTCAGGGCAGCCGTGGCGTTACCGGTGCTGCTGGCGCTTGCTGACGGAGCATTGACCGTCTGGGCGCCGGTACCCGCAAAAAGTCCGCCGCTCGTTCCGGCAGCCGCGGTCTGATTCACGCTGAAAGCGTTCGCGCTCTGAATGTTGATGTCCGTGCCGTTGGACCCGAGCACCGCACTGATGCCCGACCCGGACAGCTGCGTATTCAGCGCCTGGATGGTTGCCGCCGCGTTGCCGGCCGGCAGGCTGACATTGTACGATCCGTTGGCGTTCTGGAAGGTCAAGGTTTCGTTGGTGCCGACGATCGTCGCGAAGGCGGAGTTGATGTTGTAGTCCGCCGAATTGGTGGCGATCGTGGAACCAGTGGTCACCACTGCATTGCCCGCCGTCGCCGCGCCCACCGCACCGAGCGTGAACGCGACCGAGCCGGAAAACTGCAGCTGGCCGTTCGATCCGATCGACGCCGTGATGCCGCTAGAGCTCAGCTGAGTGTTCAGAGCGCTGATCACCTGGTTTCCAGACAGTCCGGAGCTGCCGCCGTTGAGGGTAGCAACAACGGTGCTTGCAGCGCCTGTCGGGCCGGCGACATTGAACGTGAATGTCTGAGACCCGCTCGCCAGGAAGCTCACGGCACTATCATCCAACCGAACCGTGTTACCTGTCAGGGACACGCCGCCCCCGGCCACGCTGGTTCCCGCCAGTCCCAGAGCTGTCGCGTCGACTCCGTTGTTGGCTCCGCTCAGATCCACCTTAACCACCGCGTTTGCCGCGGTGCTGGCGCCGCCGATGTACACGCTGATCTGCGTGTTGTACTTGCCGCCCGTGTTCAGACCGATGTTGGCGGCCTGACGGTTGATTTCGGCCAACTGCGACTGAAATTCATTGTTCAACGTGCTGCGATCGCCGGCGAACGTCGCCGACGCCGATTGGGTCGCCAGAGTGCGCAGACGATCCAGAATCTGAGAAATGTTGTTTAACCCGCCATCGATCGTCTGAAATACGCTGGTGCCGTCGTTCGCGTTGCGAACGCCTTGCGTCAGCTCGGCGATCTGGGACCGGTACAAGTTCGCTACGGCCAGACCTGCGGCATCGTCTCCCGAGGAGTTGATGCGGTAGCCCGACGTCAACTGCTGAATGGTCTTGCTTTCAAACGTCGAGTTCTGCGCGAGGGCCTGTTGGGCGAACAACGAGGTAACGTTGGTTTGAATCGAAATTGACATTGATTTCCTCTCTCCTGATTTGTTCGGCCTCTCGCCGAACCGCGCCGGTTTCCCGCACGCAGTACTCTTGTCGATGACACCCGATCCCCTTTTCAGGTTTTTTGATCTTTTTCTCTCAAATTGACCCGGAATCGCATGCGAGACATAGGACTCCTGAAGGGATGTTACTAGCGCCGCGGCCCTTGGGCAGCTTGCTGATCTTGAGCCCGCACCGTATTCAAAATGATCACGTCTACGCGCCGGTTCAGAGCACGCCCTTCCGGCGTTTCGTTGGAGGCGACCGGCGCTGTGTCAGCTCGCCCGACCACCGAGAAGCGCTCCGGGTTTAGCCCGAACCGTTCCGTCATGGCTTGCAGTAACGCGATGCCCCGCGCGCACGAGAGCTCCCAATTGCTCTTGAATCGAACGTTATGGATCGGTACGGAATCGGTGTGGCCTTCCAATTGAACCGCGTTCGGCAGCGGCCCAATGACCGCTGCCAGCTTCTTCACAATCGCCAGCCCGGAAGGGTCCAGCGCGTCATCTCCGGATGAAAAGAAAGCCGATTCGCGCAGGCTCACCACCAGGCCTCTGGGTTCCAGGCTCAACTCGAGTTTGCCTTCTTTAATCTCCTGCTCGAGCTCCTTGTTCAAACGCTCGAGCGACGGCAGCAACTCCACAACCATCTCCGGCTGGCTCTCTTTGGATGCGTGTTGAGCGCCGCCGGGACCCTTCATCATGGCGTTGCCGACGCCTTTTTCGTCTACGGTGCCGCCGAGAATCTTCGCCACCGCCGCGGGCATGCTGACGGAATGCCCGTCCTGCAAAGCTTTCTCAACCGCCTGCGAAACCTGCTTGGCTCGGCCCTTATCCGTCTGCGAGGAAGCGAACATCACCACAAAGAAGGCAAACAGCAAGGTAATGAAATCGGCGTAGGAGACCAACCAACGCTCGTGATTTTCCGGCTGTTCCTGGTGTTTGCGCGGCACGCCTATCCCTTGGCCGCGGCGGTTTGTGCCGCTTGGCGCTGCGGCGCTTCAGCCTTCTTCTCTTCCGGAGCCCCTTCCAGGAATGCATCCAGCTTCACCCGGATGATTTTTGGATTCAAACCTTCGACAATCGAGCACACGCCTTCCAGCATCAGCTCGTGCATCTCGAGCGTGTGGTGAAAACGCGCCTTAATCTTGTTGGCGGCCGGCAGAAAAAACAGGTTGGCCGAAGCGACGCCGTAAACGGTGGCGACAAACGCCACAGCAATGCCGCGGCCGACCTCTTCAATGTTTTCCAAATGCTTCATGACCTGAATCAGGCCCAGAACGGCACCAATGATCCCGATCGTCGGCGCGTATCCGCCCGCAGCCTCGTAGACCTTCGCCATCGCCTCGCCATTCTTTTGCTGAACGGCGATGTCGAGCTCCATCATCTTACGGAGTTCCTGCAAGTCGGTACCATCGACGCTCAGTGAAAGCGCCTTTCGCAAAAAAGGGTCGCTTATATTCGGCAAGTCGTTTTCGAGCGACATGATGCTGTGTTTGCGCGCTTTTGTTGCATATCCGAGGATCTCTTGAATCGCGTGCTCGGGCGATTCGGCCTGTTCGAAGAAAACGCTACCCAAACATTTGGCCGCGCGCAAGAGAATCTTCAAGGGCGTGGTAACCATAACCGCGCCGATGGTGCCGCCCAGCACGATCATGAGTGCTGTGACCTGTGCGATGTCAGTGAGCTTGCCGCCTTCGATAATCAACCCGCCCAGGATGCCGCCGGCCGCTAGCAGCAAGCCGCCAAGCGTCGCAATGTCGGGGCGCATCGAGGCCTTTTTCGTTTGAGACGCGCCGTTTTCGCTGTTGTTCGCCATCGATCGGATTACCTGTCGCTAGCAGCGCGGTACAGGGAAGACGACGCTGTCCGTTCTATGTGCCCTTCCCCCCTGAGTGGGCAGCCGGCAGCGTTCACGATGGCCCTGCGGAATTGAATTACCCTTTCAATCACGTCTTCGGCGGACTCGAGCACTAAGAACTTCTGTCCGGTCGTAAGTGCCACGACTGTATCCGGGGTAACTTCGACGTGCTCAATCAGGTCGGAGTTAACGATCAAAGGCACATGGTTCAACCTGGTGAGCTGTATCATCGACGTTCCCTCGATTCCGGCCGCTTGCCCGCAAGCTTCGACGGCTTTAGGCAGACTGGTGTGCCAAGTGTTCTAGTAAATGTATTGCCGCGCGGACCTGCTCCGGCCGCGGCCCGTCCAGCGACTCGATCGCGCCGCGCAGCACGTCGAGCCTCTCTGTCTCCAATTCATCCAGCCCCTGCGTCTTGTGGAAAAACCGCCGGGCATGCGCGACTTCTTCGCGCAAACGTCTGGTCGGACGATATTTGTAAGCGAAAAGGACACGCGACGCCACCGCTGCAACGTTCTGGCCGTGCCAACTCATGAACTGTGACATACGGTAGCCCTATCGATGATCCGGGCGGGGGATTGAAACAACTTTTCTTTAGGACTGGGTCTTTAGGACTAGGCTCAGGCTCCGGCCTTAGAAAACCGGAGGGATCACCTTAACGCAAAACCAGTGCCATCCGTCAGCCTATCGGCAAATAATCGAACAGCGTCGTCCGGGGCTGCCTCGATTCCGCGGCCATCGCTGCATTCAGCTGTGTGGTTTCTTGGGTTAGTTGTAGCGCCAGCGCCGTAGGATCCGCGTCTTGCAAGCTGCTGAGCTGTGTTTGATCTTGTAATTGGAATTTTTTTGCGAGATCGATGCCAGAACTGATTCGATTCTGGGCCGTCCCAAAGAACGAAAGCTGCTGATTCAAATAGCCGCTCGCAGCCCTAACGTTATCCAGTGCGGATTGGATATTGGCTGTATTTCCGCTCTGGAGCGCAAGTTGTAAGCCGTTCAGCGCGGCGAACGCGTTCTGCGGCGTTGGATTGTTGCTGGTATCTCGCGCGTCGAAAAGCTGTTGTGCCGTAATACTGATTGAGAACGTGACGCCGGTCGGATCGGCGATTTGTTCGGTTGCCGGCGTGGTTACAAGCTGCTTGACGCCGGTAGGGCTAGTCGGATCGAGCTGATACGGAGCCGATCCGCTTTGGTCCCCGCTGAAAATATATGCGCCGTTCACTTGCGTCTGGCTGAGGCCGACCAATTGCGAGAGCAAGTCCTGGACCTGCGTGGCCAGCGAACCTTGCAGCGTGGTGCTGGCGGTGCTGCTGGCGCCCTGCGCTCCCAGGCTCAGCGCATTCTGCAGCAACTGGATCGCGGACTGAACGCTGTTGTCCCCGGCGTTTACAACGGCCTGCACATTCGCCAGATTCTGGGCTACCTGACTGACGTGTGCCAAGTCCGCCCGGGCTTGAAAGATATCGCCTAGCTGGGCAGGAGCGTCGGAGGCTTGATTTACCCGCAGACCCGTCGACAACTGATTCTGTGTGTTGCTCAACTGCGTTTGTATGTTGTCTACCGAGGCGACGAACTGCCCGTTTGTCGATGTTAATCCAGGAATCATGACTCATTCCCTCCTCGGAGTTACTGCACCATGTTCATTAGCGCTTGCGTGATTTGATCGATGACGGTAACCACCTTACTGGCGGCCTGATAAGAGCTCTGTAATTGGACCAACCTGACCGCTTCTTCATCGATCGAAACACCGGAAACCTGCTGCTGAAGATTCTTGGCTTGCGTGACCGCCTGGGTTTGGGCCGCCGCGCTGGTATTTGCGCTACTCACGGCGTTGCCTACCTGTGCCGCCAAGCTTCCGTAGTATTGGCTGAAGCTCATCCCATTGATCTGGCCGGCCGGATTCGTGTCCAGGGCGGCCAGCTTCAATGCAATTCCGTTCGACACCGCAGGTGGACCAGGGTCGGTGGCTGCCAGTTGCGATGGGGAAAAGCCCGAAACTACCTGCAGGCTCTGCGCGATGCCCGAGGGCGGAGCTCCGCTGTAGCTGAACAACGCTGTTCCAGCCTGGTAAGGCGGAGTCGGAGTAGTGGAGCCCTGTTCCAGTAATGTATTGACCGTATCGGCCACGCTCTTGGCCAGCGTGTTCAAACCGCCCACCTGCTGGCCTCCGCCAATCAGCGACGGAATCAAGTTATTTTCGGTGCTAAGCAGCCCGTTCAGTTTTCCGGACGTCACCTGCGCGGTGATGTCTTTGCCATTGCTGTCCAGAATGGTAGCGTTCGGAGGACCGTTCACGGCGTTTGCAACATCCGCCCCGACCTGCAGCGCATTCACCTGCGTTCCGAGCACCAGCGGAGTCTGTCCGCCCAATAGCACGGTAACCGTCCCGCCCACGCCCGGTAACGTCTGTACGTTCACCAGACTGGATAAATCTTCGAGAGTGCTCTCTAACTGGGCGGAGAGCCCCGGGTTCCCGTTTCCCGCCGCAATCGAGGTATTATAGGCCTGGATCTTGGCAGCGTCCTGGTTAATTTGCGCGACGGTTGACTGCAGGTTCTGGCTTGCCGACCCGCGCGCGGCGTTGAGTTGCGATGCAACTTGCTGGAACGCAGTCGCAGTCGCCTGCGCCGCCGTGATAACAGCCGTTTGGTAGATGCTGTTTGAGGGCTGCGTGCTCCACTGCGAAAAGCTTTGGAACAATTGGTTCAACGCAGAGGGAATCGGGGCGTTCGCGGACACATCCAGCGCCGTCTGAAGCGGCGCCAGGGATGTTTGCAACTGCTGGAACTGCCCTAGTAACGAGAGCTGCTGCTGAACGGCGGTATCAGCCAATCCATTGCGTGTGTCATGGGTTTGCTCGGTGACACCGCCCAAGACACCCTTGGAAGACTGGATGTCCACCGACTCCATCAGTGGGACCTGCTTCGCGTAGCCGGCAGTATTGGCGTTGGCCACGTTGTTCTGGGTGACATCGATCGCATCGTTGAACGCGGCGATTGCGCCTGCGGCTGTATTGAGCGCGGAAAACAGGCTACCCATGCATCATCCTTCCAGGCTCACCTGGTTTACCAGCACCAGGGGTGCCGCATGCCCGTCTCCGGTATAACCCGCGCGCTTACTCTGAATCGCGCGCAGCCAGCCGGTGAACATTTTGTCGGCTTGAGCGAACAATTCCGCCAGGACCGCCACCTCTTGTTGCAGATTCTGCAGTATGGTCCGCAACTCGCCATCCGCTTTCGGTGCGGCAGTCTTCCAAAGCGCTACGATGCAGCCCAGCTGCACTTCGACCTCGCGGAGAATTGCGGCGGACGCCTCGCTTGCCTCCACGCTGGGATTGCGCAGCAGTTGTTTCACGCGTTCCAGGTTGCCTTGAGCCGCCCGGATACACTCCCGCACGTCGCCGTATTGCGCCGGAATTTCTAAATGGGCAGGCATGGCGGCGACGAGTTACTCGCCCGCCAGATGGGCGCTGATTATCGCATTACTTACCGCAACCGGGTCGATAGAGTATTGATTGCTGTCGATCAATTGCTTCAGCTGCTGAACCCGTGCGGCCCGAGCATCGGTTCCGGCGCTCAGGGCCTGCTGCACCAGGTCACCAATGCCGGAAAGCTTAATGAAATCGGAGCTGGATGCACCAGTCGTCGGGGTAAGCGCCGACCCTGCATTATCAACGACTTCACGGCTAGAGCGCGTTTGGTCGAGATTCAGCTGGGTTGCGTCTGTCATATCGCCGCCGCCGTAAATTCTCATTGCTTCCTCAGTCGCGCCTGTCCTTGTATCGCACCTTGTGGCATGAAGTTTAAACTTTTTTACACCGCCGGCCGATTTACTTCCGCGCCGGAATTCTCATAAGGTTTCATGACTACGCGCTGAACCTTGATCAAGAGGTCCACTTCGCCCTTGGGCAGCCGCAAGGTTTGCGCGATATGATCGGCCGCTTGCCCCGACCGGTGCAGCTTGAAAACCTTGCCGCGCGCCGCGTTGCTAATCGCAACGCCCGGCTCCGGGCTGGATCCGGCCTGTGGCTCGAGCTTTTCCAACTCCGCGATTCGATGCCGCAGCTCGTTGACGGCATTGGTAATCTGCGCTGCTTCGGCCTGCACCCAAGCTTCGCAAGCGGCTCCTGCCTTACCGATTTTCGCCAGACGCTGGCTGACGCCGAGGAAAAGACCCAGCATGGCAGCGATGCTGCCGAGCACGAATACATACGGGAGTATGGCTAAAAGCGTTTGCACTATAGAACTCCTCGGGGGCTAGGCCACTTCTTAAGCATGTAAGCGCGCAGCCGCAGTACTGCTTGCGCTTTCAACTGGCAAACGCGCGTGGTATGCAATCCCAGGATTTCCGCGATTTCCTGCAGGTTTTGTTGTTCTTTGTAGTACAGCGTGAGGATCGTTCTTTCGAGCTTGGGCATCTTACTGACGCCCTCGGCCAGCACCTTCTCCAATTCGGCGCGCTCCAGGATCCGCGCCGGCTGGCTCTCATCATCCTGCGCGGCAAAGCGCAGCAATTTGCTCTCCGAGAATCCGTCGGCCACTTCATCCAGGCTGCCCAGGGTCACCGCGCGTAATTCGGACAATTCACTCTGGTAGTCCGCAAGTGAAATGCTCAGTTCGGCGGCAACCTCCTCTTCTGCTGGGGCGCGCTGCAAGCGTTGCTCCACCGAGGCCATTGCCGACTCGATCTCTTTCAGCCGTTTGCGCCGGTGTGCCGGAATTCCGTCCAAGCCCCGGATGCTGTCGAGAATCGCTCCCCGAATGCGGTGCTCAGCATAAGTCTTCAGCTTAACGTTGTACTTCGGATCGAAGCTGTCCACGGCATGAATCAGGCCGATCGTACCGGAGGAAATCAAGTCGTCCAGGCCTACCGCACCCCCGATCTTGTCGTGAATCCGCATCGCGATCCATCGAACATTAGGCAGGTGATCGAGAATCAGCTGATCGCGCTGCTCCGCGGGTATGGCTCCGGCAGATTCGTAGAAGCCCGAGTTGGCGAGCACGTTGGACGCCATTTATGCCGCCGGCACCGCCACTGTTTCATCGCGCCTGAATAGCTTGCTCAACACTGCCGTCGCGCTTGCGACCTCGATATCCTCTGGAATGCTCTGACCGCTGGCCAGAAATGATAGCGGCTTGCCGGCCTCGATCGCCACCGATATGGCCGCCCCGGGCGAGCGCGTCTCGTCCAATTTAGTGAAAAGTAGGTAGTCAGGTTGGAACGGCGCGTATCGCCGGAAACAGAGCGCCAGGTCTTCGCGGTTCATTGGTGCGGGAAGCACGAGATGAACTTCCTTTGGACTCATTTGGCGAAGAAACTGGATTAGATCGTGCGCCGCGTGGAAGTCATCGGGGCCGAAACCCGGTGTATCGATCAACAAAGCGTCCTTGACCCGGAACTCGTCCACGGCTTCGATCAGCTCACGCATGCTGTTCACGGCTGTGAAACCAAAGCCCATGATGCGGGCCAAACTGCGGAGCTTTTCATGGCTGGCTACGCGATGCGTCTCTACGGAAAGAATCCGGACCGAGACCCGCAAACCCAGAAACTCGCGCATGGCGATTTTGGCCAGGCTCGTTGTTTTGCCGGCGCCGGGAGGGCCGACGAGCACGATCGCTTGCCTGGTTCCCCGGGCGCCCGCGTTAAGCTCGCGCGCGAAATGAAGCCGGTTCCGCAGGCTTTCTGATGCCGCTCTCTTGATGGTCTGGCCTTGGCCGGATGCGCTGGCGAGCGAGTTCATCGCTTCCCGGAGCAAGTCTTCAATCACCGCGTCGTCGAGTCCGGCCGAGCGCAGCTCCGCCTGAACTGTTTCGACTTCGCCGGAACTGCTCGCAGCCGTGGGTTGCAGAGCACGCTTGATATTGTCGAGTTGATCGCGTAGCCGGGCCACCTCGCGGCTCAGATCTTGATCCTCGCCATCGACGTGCGCCTGAGGGCGTTCCGCCGCGACACCGAAAATCACTTCGTACGCTCCGCGATGCACAGCTTCCGGAGCCGCGCGCCGGGAGGTGATCAAAACGGCTTCGTCGCCCAACTCCCGCCGCGCATCCTGGATGGCCTGTTCCACCGACGCCGCGAAATAAGACTTGATCTTCAGCTCGTCTGCTTGCATCGTTCCTTCGTTCGGCTTAGCGCGGCGCGTGGCCCGCCGCCGAAACCTCCAACAGTGCTTGAGTCACCCCGAGAGCATTTTCTTTGCCAATTTGCGGCATGGCTCGCTAAGCCACTTACTCGCGCTTAGGATGGTCAAAGTTTTAAGGTCTTTCAAGCTATCGGCTCCTCAACGGCCGGATTGCACCATGCTGTTGCTCTTTTTTCTACCGAGTCATAGCGTCGAACACGCAACAAAGTGTGTCGCGTTTTCGACGCTGTTTAAATGTCTTAAATCGCGCCGCATCCTCATCGATATGAGCCTAGGAAGGTAAGCGCCTTGAATCGCCAGAAAGAATATCTGTTGAACCGCGTGACATCGGCATCGCCTGTCGAACTTGTCTGTATTCTGTATGAGACAGCTATTCAGGCTACGGATGAAGCTTTGGCAGCGCTTCGTTCGGGCGAAATCCTCAAGCGCGGGGAAGCTGTAAACAAAGCCTGCCAGATACTCTGCGAACTCCAGATCTCGCTGCGCCATGACATACAGGAGGATTATTCCGACAATCTCGACGGCTTGTATTCTTACATGCAGCGCCAGTTGGTGAAGGCGCATGCCGAGAAATCCGAAGAGTGCTTTGACGAGGTCTCGCGCTTGCTGCATACACTGCTGGATGGATGGCAGGGAGCTCTGAAGAATCTGGATGCCTCCGCTGCGCCTGAAACGCCTCAGACCCAGCCGGCCGTATTGAACGCCTCGTACGCAGGCCAACTCGCCGGCGATCCGACGGCTAGGAGCTGGCATCTGTAGCCGGGCGATGGTGCAGGTCGGCGATCACCATTTTCGCGATACCAAGCGCTCCCCCGGCCGCCAGTCCCTGGGCCAACCCTTGCTCGGCCAGCTCCACCGTCATCTCGCCGGTCTGATCGCTGTCTCCGCTGCCCAGCCACTCGCCGTCAGACGATGCCCGAGCTGCCTTGAGCACTTCGCCCGCAACCACGGCTTCGAATTGTTTGGCGGTGTCGGCTAGCTTCTTGTCGGTCGAAGCCGCTCGGGAGAGCATCTCGTGAAATGTCTCCGATTGCTCAGCTTTCCGCGCGGACGGGCGCGCCCGCGGCGTGCTCGGATCGACGGTAGCCGGCGGAATCGCCGAAGGGAACTGTACGCTCATGGTTAGATCACTTCGATTTCTGATTCCAGCGCGCCCGCGCTGCGCAGCGCCTGAAGGATGGCGATAATATCGCGCGGCGTCGAACCGATCGACGTCAAAGCCCGAACCAGCTCTTCTACTGTCGCGCCCTCTTTCAGAACCACATTGCGGGCCTTTTCCTCTTTGACCCCAACGGAGACCTCCGGCGTCACCTGCGTGGCTCCTTGAGAGAACGGCGCCGGCTGAGAGACGTCATAACGAGTCTGAATTTCCACGGTAAGGTTCCCATGCATAATTGCGACCGGGGAAACTCGCACCTCCTTGCCCATTACGATCGTTCCGGAACGCTCGTTGATCACAACCTTGGCCGGCCGGTCCGTTTCCACTTTCAATATTTCCAGCGACGCAACGAACTCTGTCGTATGAGTCGCGTACTCAGGTGGTACAGCGACGCTGACTAGTCCGGAGTTGTCGGCGTGCGCGATGGGTTTGGCATCCGCCGAGAAGTGCTGATTTACGGCATCCGCTATACGGGCAGCGGTGGTGAAGTCAGCCTGATGGAGCTGAAGGCGGATCTGGTTCGCCGGCACAACCGAGGGAGCGGGACGTTCGACAATCGCTCCGCCCGGCACGCGTCCTACGGTGGGATGATTGACCGTCTGTGTGTTTCCGGCGCCACCCGCTACGAATCCGCCCGTCACCACTGCCCCTTGTGCAACTGAGTAAACTTGCCCATCGATTCCGCGCAAGCTGGTCATCAACAGCAGGCCGCCTTGCAGACTCGCTGCATCGCCCATTGCTCCCACTGTGCAATCGATCTGCATGCCCGGTTGCGCAAATGGTGGAAGAGTCGCTGTGACCATAACGGAAGCGGTGTTCTTTACCAGGATCAAAGTTGGATCGACGGTTACGCCCATCTGGCGCAGCATGTTGGCCAAGCTTTGCGTCGTGAACAGCGTTTGTTGGCGATCGCCGGTTCCCTTGAGCCCGACCACAATTCCGTAACCGATCAATTGGTTGTCGCGAACTCCCTCCAATGAGACCAGTTCCTTCAAACGAGCTACCGGAGCTTCGGTGGCCGCCGCGCCCGGGAGCGCTAACAAACCCATCGATAGTGCCAGAATAATTCGGTTCATCGTATTAGAAAGGCAGCAGACCGAGCAGCAAACGATACAGGAAGTTCGGGCGGTGGATGGAATCGTTTACCACACCTTTTCCGTTAACCTGCACCTCCATTTGCGCGATGCGATTGGACGAGATGGTGTTCGTCGGATCCAGATCGACCGGCCGGATAACGCCCCTTACGGTCACCACCTGATTTTCAGAGCTGACTTGCACCCGCTTGGTTCCTTCAATCACCAGGTAACCGTTCGGCAACACCTGAAGCACCCGTGCGCTCATGTTGGCGGTTAGTACCGCGCCGCGGCTGGTCTCGCCTTGCCCCTGCAGCGCCGTAGCGGTATTCGATTTGATGAGGTTCGCGAGCGGGCCGGCGGCGCGCGTCACTCCTCCGGCCGCGGTTATGGCGGCCTGGGCGTTCGAGGTGCGCTGCGTTTTCACGTCGCCGGTAGCCACCGCCGAGAAGGTCTCGTTGACGACGATCGTGACCAAATCATCCACACGGCTGGCCTTGGTGTCCATGCCCAGACTTGAAAACAGCGCGGTGGACGACCACATCGATCCGGGAGGGTGGGCGGCATCCGGGGAACTGTAGTCCTTGTGGGCGTCAATGATGTATTTTTCCAGCGGCGTCGGCTCGGCCGTGGTGGCCTTTTTGTGCTTGTCCGCGGCGCTGCAGATCGCCATCGCCAGAAGCAGCAGAACGAAAATGCGGCAGTTCATTGAGCCCCCATCCACAGCGCGAACGGACCCGCAATGATCAGAGCTTTTCCCTGGCCGTCCACCCGCGCGCGGAAGGTTCTCCCCGTGCGAGGATTCTTTAGCGAAATGACGTCTCCCTGTTTACCCGGGTTCTCCGCGACGGCCTCCAGCCTTAGTTGTGCAGCGCCCGAAATTGCGGTCACTTGAACGTTGTCTCCTCGTTGTACTTGATAAGGTTCCCGGAGATCGGAGCGCAACACGGGAGCCCCCGGCTTGATCGCCCGCAGCGGCGCTCGGCCGACTACGTCGTCCAGTTTTCGCGCAAGGTCGTTTCGCAATGGAAAACCATCCACGGTCTCCAGTGCGACCTGCTCGGAATTGACGGCCTTTCCGGGCAAGAGCAGCTCCTTTGCCACTACTCGGGGCATCTGCGCGGCGATTCGCACTCGAGCCCAAACCGTGAATCGATGAGAACTGTGATTGAGCACTTCGCCTCGCCAGGTCACCGGCGTCGACGGATCGACGTTCGTCGACGCTGAGAGTCCTGATAACGGAAACACCAGCTCGCCTTCGGGCGCCTGCGCTTTGCTAGTGGCGAGGACGTCAATGCGCGCGTCAGCAGAATGCAAGCTCTCGCGGATGGCCGCTTGCACCGCCTTCTCCGTCAGCGGCTGCATCTTCCATTCAAAACACGCCCTGGCATCGGCGGGCGCCTCGAATCCGTACTTCCTCGCGATCCGCGCCAGTTCGGGAAAAATGAAAACGCGCCGGCCACCGGGCACGGGAGAAAACCCGACGATGGCGTCGCGCGGGATTGCAGAAAAACCCGGCACCGCTCGAGCCAGGTCCTCGCCGGTAATCTGATCGGCACGGATCGTTTCGCACCGGCTTGGATTCAACAGCATGCTCACAATCAGGAACCAGGCGTTCATTGCTTGAGATTATTGACCTGTTGGTACATGTCGTCGGCTGCCTTGACGACTTTCGAATTGGCTTCGTACGCGCGTTGGCTGACGATCAGGTTCACAAACTCCTGCACGATGTTGACGTTCGATTGCTCCACGAAGCCCTGCATCAGGGAGCCCAGGCCGTCCTGGCTGCCCGGCGCCCCCACCACCGGATCGCCGGAGGCGTCCGTCTGCTGATAAAGCCCATTGCCTAGGCTGTTGAGACCCGCGGGATTGGCGAAATTGGCCAGCTGGATCTGCCCGGCTTGCTGCGCCGAAACCGAGCCAGGCAACGTGTAACTGACCGTCCCGTCGGGCGCGATGGTGGTGGAAAGAGCGTTCGGAGGAATGGTGATCGGAGGGTCGAGTAAGTCGCCGTTCGCGGTCACCATCTGGCCCGTGTTGCTCAAATGAAAGCTTCCCGATTTCGTGTAGGCGAGATCGCCCGACGTCCTTCGGATCTGAAAGAAGCCCTTGCCTTGAATCACGATATCCAAGGGATTGTCGGTTTCCGAAAAGTCGCCTTGGGTAAAGATGATTTCGTTCGACACCGCGCGCGTGCCGAGGCCCAACTGGAGTCCAGTCGGCACCGTGCTCTGCTGGCTGGCGGCCGCGCCGGGTTGGATCATGTTCTGGTACAGCAGATCCTGGAATTGCGCGCGCCGAGCCTTAAAGCCGGCCGTGTTGGCGTTCGCGATATTGTTCGCGATATTTTCCACGTTCAACTGCTGCGCATTCATGCCGCTGGCTGCGCTGAAAAGTGCTCGAATCATTCGGATCGTTCTCCTGGCCTAATCAAAGTCGCGCCACCTGTTCGATGGCTTGGCGCCCCATGTCATTGGAAATCGAGATAGCCTTCTGCATCATTTCGAATTGCCGCATCACGCTCACCAGCCGGACGGCTCCGTGAGCCGCGCTCACGTTCGATGCCTCAATCTTTCCCTGATAGACCTGGGCATCGTCGGACGTCACATTGTCCGTGCCTGCCGTGTTGTCGAAATAATTCCCGCCCTGTTTGAACAGCGCGGACGAATCCTTGAAACTCGCCAATTGCATGTTGCCGATGCTTTGTCCGTTCTGTTGGACCGTTCCATCCGGCAGGACCACAATCGGTTGGCCGGGCGAGGTCAACTTCAACGGTTGATTATTTGCATCGAGCAGCGGATAGCCTTCTTTGGTCGTCAGGGTTCCGTCGGCCGAGAGTTGGAAACTTCCATTGCGCGTATATAACGGCCCGGATGGCCCCTGTACAGTAAAGAAGCCCTTGCCCGATAAACCGAAATCCAATGGATTGTTGGTGGGCTCAAGCATCCCTTGGCCGAAATCCGTCCAATGCCGCTCGATCATTGGAAGCGACGCAGGTTCGCCGGTGGGATCGTCTTGCGCGGCTTCCGACACGAACAACGAATGGAATTCGCTGTCGCCCTTATACCCGTTCGTGGACGAGTTCGCAATATTGTTGGCTAATAGATCCAGGGATTGCATACTGGCGCGCATCCCGCTCGCCGCAATAATGCTGATTTGGTCCATAGGGCGCTGGAAGGCAATGCAAGCCCCCGGCCAAAGTCACCGCGTCGGAAAAAATTTATAAAATGCACCAACTTTCGCGATAAGAGAGCAGAGCGCTATCCTTGCCATCGTCGGGCCTAAGTCGGCCGTCGTCGAACTTCCGACGTTCTTAAATTCTAAATCGCTGAAAACTTACTAGTTCATTTTTGGCTGGGTGCCTGCATATGTACGCGATGTCATGAATGCTGGTGCGGCGCTCAGCGCGCTCCTTCCGAGTCCGCAGATACCGTCTCCGCCCGCGCAGGTTGCGTCAGAAGCCTCGCCCAGCCAGTTCCAGAATATATATCAGAATCTTCCAGACACTCAACACGGAGCCGGCGGCGACACTGCCCATCAGACGCACACCGCTGCTCCACCCCAGCAAAAGAAGAAATCGCCGGACCAGACGGCCATCGCGCAGACCGCAATTACGCCTCTGTCGAATCCGATTGTCTTCCCCAAAGCCCAAAAGGTCTTCTCGCTGAGCGTGCCTGAACAAGCGTCCAATACTCTGGCCCACGACGGCCGCGACCCGGCTTCCCCCAACGATCACAGCTCGTTATTGCTTCCAGTAGCTACAAACACGGTTGCAGCGGTGCCCGCCGTGCCGGCGGCGCTAGCACCAGCTACGCCGCCGTCAGTGCCACCCACGTTTTCAACGAATGCACAGACGAAGCTCGACCCGGCATCGCTGAGTCTGAGTGAGTCTGCATCTGCCCCACGCGGTGGGACGAATGCATTGAAGAACTCCCGTTCCTCCTTGCCGGGTTCGGCGGCGATTCAAAGCCAAGCGCAGCAGCAATCGATAACGCTCGCCCCGCCTGATTTCTCCGCAAGCACACCAGCTGCCAGCGCTGCTACGCCAGCTCAGGGACAGACGCAGCGGACCGACACCGCCGTGTCTCAAAACCCTCAAAGTACCCAGCCGCCGGTTGTGCAGCAGAACGGCGAGACGATGGTCAGAGCGGAAGCACGCAACGTTTTCCCGTTGCTCGACGAGAATCTCGCATTCTCGCTGCGGATGGCCTCGAGCGCGGTCGAACCAACATCGGACCAGAAACGCGACTCACCCGCCGTCGCCAGAACACTCGCCGATGCTGGCATTCCGGCGTCTGACTCCAATTCCGCTCAGGTCTCACCCGCGGCCCAATTGCGCCCCGCGCCTTCGTCGTCTCAGTTCCGGCCGCTGCCCGAGATCAAACCCGCGCCCGCTGAATCGGCATCCACCCAGGCCGGCCCACGGAACAATCGGCCTGCACCGGAATCTCAGGCCCTGCGTCCTCAAACGTACAGCGCCACGAAACCGAGCGGCCCCGCGGCCTCTCCCGATGCAACGGTTGATCGATCCGTCTTGAATGCCGTCCGGCAGGTTTCTCCGGAATCCGCTCTATGGAATGGGACAGCAACGCACATTGACGTCCGGCCCGCTGCCAGCTCGCTCCCGGAACCGGGTCCATCCACACGCCCGGCTCTTCTCGCTCAACTAGCAGACGTACCGCAGGTCGCCGCGGAGCCGCCCAAGCTCACCGCAGGCGGCGAGATCGTGTTGCATCTCGATAACGGCCAGGCGGCAGCCGCGGTTCGCGTGATGGATCGAGGCGGCGCCATTAACGTCGCCGTCCATGCGGCGGATCCACAACTCCGGAACAATCTGCGGTCCAATCTTAGCGACTTGACGTCACAGCTCAATGCACAGGGATTGAAAGCCGAAACCGTAAAGCCTGCGTTAGCGCAGGGTGCGTCCGAAAATCGGCCGGACCAAGGCGATCCGCAGCAGCGCTCGTCTCATCAGCAGCAGCCTTCGCCGCAAGGCGAAAGGAACGGCCAGCGCGACCGCCGCGGCAACGGCCGTTGGCTCGAGGAATTCGCGGAGCAAACTTCCGCCAGCACCGCCAACCTGGGAGGGACCAATTCATGAACGTATCCAGCACCACCACACAGACGAATCCGGTTCAGGCTGCCGCGCCATCCAGCGCGACAACCCCGTCCACCAGCGGTTCAGCCGGCGGCACGGACCAGCTCACCAACGAAAATACATTTCTCCAGCTCTTAGTCGCGCAAATCAAACACCAAGACCCAACGAATCCTACCGATAGCATGCAGTTCATCGGCCAGCTGGTCCAGTTCAGCCAATTGGAGCAGTTGCTGGGAATTAATCAAAACATTCAGACCCTGGTGAAAGACGTCGCCCCGTCCAACGGCACGCCTGCCCCGCCCAGCGGCACGCCTTCCCCCTCTTCTCCAGGCACATCGAATTAACGACTTTTCTAAAAAGGAGCCATTAAACAATGTCCAGCTTTGCAACACCACTCAGCGGCCTGACCGCGTCCACCGACGCCCTCGATATCGTCGGCAACAACCTGGCGAACCTGAACACCACCGCGTACAAAGACAGCACCGTGTCTTTCTACGATCTGCTCTCGCAGTCCATCGGCGGAGGCGCAGTTCAGATCGGCGGCGGCGTGTCGGCCACGCATAGCGAACGCGTATTCAATCAAGGATCCATCCAGCAGACGGGTGGCGCCTTCGATGCTGCGATCCAAGGCAACGGATTTTTCGTTTTAAAAGATGGCGGCGGCAACACACTCTATACGCGTTCCGGAAACTTTAAATTGGACGCCAATGGCAACCTGGTGACCGGGAACGGCCAATTTGTTCAAGGCTGGTCCTCGACGGGCGGTGCGATCAATACCTCCGGGCCAGTCACGAACATCAACGTGCCAACCAACTCCCTTCAGGCCCCAATCGCAACCACCCAGTTCACCCTCACCGGCAATCTCGAATCGGACGCGGTAGTGGGAGCAGCCAATGGTACCTTTTCGGCGCCCATTCAGATCGTCGACTCTCTCGGCACGGCGCATACCCTCACCGTCACATTTACGAAAACGGGCGCCAATGCCTGGAACTACGAAGTCGATATCCCCGGTCAGGATCTTACCGGCGGCAAGGCCGGTACACCCTCCAAGGTCGCAAACGGCTCCCTCGCTTTCGATAGCAACGGGAACTTGAAAACACCCGCGGCGCCGGGTCAGATCGCGATCAAGATTACTGGCTTGGCTGATAGCGCCAGTGATATGAACATCAACTGGAATCTTTACGACGCCAACAATAATCCGACGTTCACGCAATTTGCGCAGATCTCCGCTCTTTCCGGCAGCTCGCAGGATGGCAAACAGGCCGCGCAAGTGACGCAGATTTCGTTGTCCAACGGCGGCTCCATCTTCGTGCATTATTCCGACGGCAGCCAGCAGGTCATCGGACAGGTTGCCTTGGCATCCATCAGCAATCCCGATTCGCTGATTTCCGTCGGAAACAGCAATTTCGAAATCGGCGCCAATACAGCCACGCCGGTACTCGGAATGCCCAATAGCGGCAATCGTGGAACCATCGAAGGCGGCGCGTTGGAGTCGTCTACCGTCGACATCGCCACCGAGTTCACCAACCTGATCGTCTACCAGCGTTCCTATGAGGCGAACTCGAAGGTCATCTCGACCATGGACCAATTGACCCAGGACTTACTCGCGATCAAGCAGTAAGCCACCCAACTCGTGCGGGAATGGAATTAACGCAGCAAATCCTGATGATCCTGGTAGTCTTCGCGCTCCTGGGCGGCCTGCTATGGCTGCTCAGACGGCGCGGAGCGCTGGCCTTTGCCTCGCGCCGAACCGGTACGCGGCGGATGGAGCTTGTGGAACGCCTCCCCCTGACGCCTCATCACGCTCTGCACCTGGTCCGGGTTTCCGGCAAGGTCGTGCTCATCGGCACCGCGCCGTCAGCGTGCACTTTGCTCGACCACGCCGGCGCCGAAGCGCTCGCTCCACAGGAATTTCTGCACAGCGGCCAATGATGAAGGCACGTATTTTCTCTCTCTTGCTGTTGTTTTCGGGAGCCGCCGCCGCAGCCCCGAGCGACTCCGCAATCCCCGTGTTCGGAAATAGTACGAGCAAGGGCCTGACCCTCAGCACGCCCACTCAGATCGTCCTGCTTTTGACTCTGCTTACGCTGCTTCCTGCGGTAGTCATGGCCGTCAGCCCGTTTCTAAGAATCACAATTGTGCTTCATTTCCTGCGGCAAGCCTTGGGAACACAATCGGCTCCCTCGAACCAGGTGCTCGTCGGATTGGCTCTTTTCCTCGCCTTTCTTGTCATGCAACCCGTAGTCAGCGATATCTACCATCGCGGATGGGAGCCCGTCGAAAACGGCCAGCTTACCTGGGAGCAGGGATTCGACGAAGGCGCTAAACCGCTCAAATCCTTCTTGCTGAAGTTTGCCCGCGAAAAAGACATTCAAACTTGCGTTCAAATCGCAAAATCGCCCGCTCCCCGGACGCCCGCCGACTTGGACCTCAAGGTCCTGGTCCCGGCCTATATCCTTTCCGAGCTTAAAACAGGCTTCCAAATCGGAGCCGTTCTCTTCCTGCCGTTCCTCATCATCGATCTTGTAGTTGCTTCCGTCACTCTTTCGATCGGTATGGTGCAGCTGCCCCCGGTCATGATCTCAGCGCCCTTCAAGATTCTGCTGTTCGTTCTCGTGGACGGCTGGAATCTGGTGATCGGTTCACTCCTGAAAAGCTTCTATTAAAGAAAATGGGACCCGAAGCTGCC
This sequence comes from Bryobacteraceae bacterium, assembly GCA_035293725.1. Lineage (GTDB taxonomy): Bacteria > Acidobacteriota > Terriglobia > Bryobacterales > Bryobacteraceae > Palsa-89. The sequence goes on along the minus strand of DATGMH010000064.1, from coordinate 116,608 downwards.
ATTCACATCATCAACCAAGCTCTTTGGACGACGTTCCTTCTCTGCGCACCGCTGCTCCTGATCGGATTCGCGGTAGGCGTGGTCGTGAACATTATTCAGATTGCGACCTCGCTGCAAGACGCCGCCTTCAGCACCATCCCAAGATTGGCAGCCTTTCTGTTCGGATTCTTGCTGTTGCTCCCGTGGATGACAAAGCAGATCACCTCCTACTCCATCGCGATCTTTGGCGACCTGTCGCGATATGCCCGCTAGCCCGGCGATCCACACCTCGCTGCTCTATGGTTTCCTGCTAGTCCTGACTCGTGTCGCGGGTATTTTTACGTTTTTGCCGTTACCGGGTTTCAAAGCTGGACCCGATACCGCCAAAATAACGCTGGCGTTTGCTCTTACCTTCGCCTTATACGCGCGCTGGCCGAATGTCGTGCCTCCGTCCAACATTGTGGAGTTGGCAGGCTGGATGCTGGCTGAAGCCGCGATCGGTACCGCGATCGGCCTGGCCGTTTCTTTCCTCATTGAAGCCGTTGTTATGGCCGCGCAGGCCATCAGTACCCAGGCTGGATATTCATTTGCGTCCACGATTGACCCCAATACCGAAGCTGATGCTACGGTTTTGATCGTCTTCGCACAGTTGATCGGAGCCATTCTGTTCTTTGCCATGGGCCTGGACCGGCAGCTACTGGCGATCCTGGCGCGCAGTTTCGAGACCAATCCCCCGGGGGTTTTCGCAGTGTCGCAGCCTGCCGCGGAGGCGCTCGCGATGTTAGGTTCGGGCATCTTCATCACGGGGCTGCGCTTGGCGCTGCCATTAATGGCGCTTCTGTTTCTGATCGATCTTACGGTCGGCCTGTTGGGACGACTGAACGGGCAACTGCAGCTCATCGCGCTGGCATTTCCGGCCAAAATGCTGGCTGCGGTCGCCGGCTTGACCGTGCTCGTGCTGCTGATTCCCAAACTTTACCAGCAGTCGGCTGCCGCTGCGTTCGGCGTTTTGGGCAAGCTCCTCGGTTGGTAGGCCTCGGAGTCCGGCATGAGCCAGTCCAGCGAGAGAACCGAAAAAGCAACACCGCGGCGGCTTCTTAAGGCACGCCGCGAAGGGCAAGTTGCGTCGTCCAAGGACTTCATTAGTGGACTCCAATTCGCTGTTTTCGCCTTCTTGCTCGCGGAAGCTGGTCCCAAGCTGCTCGAGAGTTTAAGAGAGGCCTCGCGTAATCTTCTAACGCAGGCATTCCGCAAAGATCTCGGCGAAGCCGGCCTGCTGCAGATCCTCCACAACTCCTTCTCCTGGACTCTGGTCCCCGTTGCTATAGCCGGCTCGACTCTTGTGCTCACGGGAGTTGTTTTTCAACTCAGCTCCACCGGCTTCGCCCTCAGTTTGCGCCGCTTGGCGCCCAAGGGCGCCAATTTCGATCCGATCTCGAAAATTAAGTCCGCAGGGCAGCGCGGAATGAGTTCCGCTATCCAAGGCGCGCTGCTCCTGGTCGTCTTCGGGGTCACCATTTATTGGGTGATCGCGCACAACGCCGGCCGGCTCTACGCACTGCCCCTCAGCGATCTCGCCACGGGATTAGAGACCGTCCGATCCATCTGCATGGACGTGATCTGGAAGGCCGCCGCTTTTTTCCTCCTGATCGGTCTCTTCGATCTGTTTCGTGAAAAACGCCGCTTCGCGAACCGCATGAAGATGAGCAAGCACGAGATCCGCGAAGAGGTCAAGGAAACCGACGGCAATCCGCAAATCAAACTGCGCATTCGCCGTCTCCAGAGAGATGTCCGCCGCCGCCGTATGATGGACGAAGTAAAGACGGCAACGGCTGTCATCGTTAACCCGACCCACTACGCCGTCGCCATTAAATACCACCACGAATCGATGCCGGCTCCCATCGTGGTTGCCAAGGGCAAAAACTATCTCGCTTTGCGGATTCGCGCGCGGGCCATCGAACACCAAATTCCGCTGATTGAAAACCGCCCGCTCGCTCAGGCGCTCTATAAGTCCGTCGACGTCGGACAACAGATTCCTGCGCACCTGTACCGCGCCGTGGCCGAGATCCTGGCGTATATCTATAAACTGATGGGCGCGAAAGCCGTCTGACAGGCTCTCCGCACCGAGCTAAGTGAAACACCTTAGCTGCTCGACACGCTCGCAATCGCGAACACGGCATCGAACCCGCGCGCGCTACGAGGCGTGCAGGAACCAGCGGTTCAGGAGCACCTCGCGGGCAAACCAGCGGCTGCTTAGAAGCGGGCCGCTGATGGAACGGATCGCAACCGATGGAACGCGTGCACTGATCCGCGTGGTCCAGTGCTCTTCTGAAGATCCGAAGCGGCGCGTGAGCGCCTCCGGATAGCTTTCAAGCCGTTCGCGCCGATAGTCTCCGTCTGCATCGAGGATCGCGGTTGCCCCAAATAAGCCCGATTCCACCGCTGGCAGGATGCCTTCGCCGCTTTGGGGAAACGCCAGGCCGGCGGCGTCGCCGATCAGCAGCAGACCATCGTGTAGCAACCCCCTCGGCGACCTCCCATACAAAAGGTAGGCGTGGCCGCAGGGCGCCATTGGTAAATCGAATCCAATCCTGCCTTCGGATCTTAAGAAACGGAGGAACCCGGCTACGTGCTCCGACAGCCGGTGCGGGTCCATCCGGCCCAGCCCCACATTCAAGAAGTTACCCTTCCGAAAACACCAGCCATAGCCGCGGATATCGGGGCAGAAGTACAGCTCCGGCTCCACAGCCTCAACGCGGCATGCGTTCATTTGCCGCGCGTCCATCTCAAACTCGGCTTCTTGCGCGACTACCACGCTTTCAGGCCCCGGCTTGCTGGCCGTCATCCGCGCCACAGGACAAAAATGCCCTCCGGCGCCGACCAGCATGCGGCTGCGAATCTGTCCGTTGATGATCCAATAGCCGCCAGCCCGCTCCAGGCTTCTCACAGCGGTGTTTTGAAGCAGCCGTGCTGGGCACCGCAGTAATAAGTAATGATCGAACTCCCGCCGCCGGATGCCATAGCTGACCACCGCGCCGTAGTCCGTCTCGATCGAACGTCCGCGGATGCGGCCTGTCCGGAAGCCCGTGATCGGTTGCAGCACATTCGCCTGCGCGTACTCTTCGGGATCGATCTCGAGCGCTTGAAGAACGGCCGGGGTGATCCAGCCTCCGCAGATTTTATCTCTTGGAAAAACCTGCTTGTCCAGGATCGCGACATTCAGTCCCGAACCGCGCAGCTTCCAAGCGCAGGACGAGCCTGCCGGTCCGCCGCCGACGATCAGGACATCGCATGTGTCCATGTCCCTTCCTCGGCTTCGGAGTTTTCGGTAGCGTACAGCCGCGCTCGGGTCCAGGAAATCGGTTGGCATTGCGCGCCGGTAAACACGACTTGGAACAACTGCAGAGTGCCTGTGCGAAACGCCGCCAACGATCCCGCCAAATAAAGGCGCCACGCCCGGACGAACTCCGCGTCGTACATCGCTTCCACCTGCCGCTTGGAGGCTTCGAACCGTTGCAGCCAGTGCTCCATAGTTTTGGCGTAATGCCAGCGCAGGTTCTCCACATCCTGGACGGCGAATTTCCACGGTTCCAGCATTGTGAGCGCCTGTCTCAGCGTTGGCACATATGCGCCCGGGAAGATGCGCTTGCGAATCCAACGGCTGAGCGGAGCAGGATAAGTTCTACCCAGAAAATGCAGAAAGCCTCGTCCGCTATCGCCAATCGATCGGTGGATAACTTTGCCGAGTTCGGCATAATGCTCCAGCCCGACGTGCTCTAGCATCCCCACCGACACAAATACATCGGATCTTCCCGAGACGTTCCTGTAATCGTCCTCGACGAACTCGACCCGGGAATCCAGCCCTTCCTGTCGTGCGCGCTCGCGCGCATACGCGATCTGCTCGTGCGAGACGTTGAAGGCCTTCACGGAAACGCCGAAGTTGCGAGCCATATGCAGCGCCAGCGCGCCCCATCCGCATCCGGCCTCCACCACGGTCTCGCCTGGCTGCAGGCACAGTTTCCGGCAGACATAGTCCATTTTGGCGCGCTGCGCTTGTTCCAGCGTCACGGATGGCGTCGGGAAATACGCGCATGTATAGACTAGTTCGCGGTCCAGCCATAGCTTGTAAAAATCGTTGCCGAGATCATAGTGGTGATGGACATTGTCCCGCGAGCCGCCCAGCGTGTTATCTTGCCAAAGCTGCATCGCGCGCGATTTTAAGGCGGTATACCGGCTTCGCGCGGCTGGAGCGCCGGCGAACGCTTTGTACACGGCTTCCAGGAACCGAACCAGGTCGCCTTCCACGCGAACACGCCCGTTGGCGTAGGCTTCGCCGAAAGCGACCTCCGGGTCTACCATTAGGCTCATTAAGGTAGCCCGATCCGGAACCGTCACAGCCGCTACTGGCCTGACGTGCGGAGGACAGAAGCTCTCGTTTCCCAGTGTGATTTGAACGGGCGCTGCGCCAATGCGCTCCGAGATTCGCTGCAGCAGGCGCTTTTCGAGCAAGCCAGAACGAATCGCCATAGGTTTCTCCAGACAGATTACTACTCCCTGCGGTCAACCGGTGTCGCCTTACGTCCCGCTGAACGCCAGAGACCAGTCCGCCTGGGCCGGCAACCGGGTGGCCAGAACTTAACTGTGGTGAACCCCACAAACGGTATGATGAAGTGAAGCCCGACCGCCGATCGTGAACTAAACACACGAATGCCGGACATAAGCCCTAACGCAGCTCCCCCCAAAAACGGCTCCATCCATGAACATCTGGCCTATCGCCTCTTCTTCCAAGAGTCGCTTCGGACAATTCGGATTACGGCTGCGCTGCTGCCGAGTTCCCGGTTTTTAACGACTGCCATGCTGGAACAGGTGGATTTTCGAAACGTCCGCACGCTGGTCGAACTCGGATCGGGCACTGGCGTCATTACTCGCGAGATCCTGCGCCGAATGAGCCAGGACTCGCGCCTGTTCACTCTCGAAATCAACCGGAAATTCGTACGGCACCTCAGGACTCATTGCCAGGATCGCCGTTTGACGGTTGTGCAAGCCGATGCCGCCGATCTGCCGCATCAATTGCGCCTGCACAATGTGGGTCCGGTGCATGCCATTGTTTCGTCCCTGGGGCTCACCGGGATGACACCTTCGCAGAGAGCCCGCATACTTCAGGCGGCGGAAGCCTGCCTCGCGCCCGCCGGCGTGATGACGCAGTTCCAGTATCTCCAGGCCCCGATGCCCGATTGGCCGAACGTTCCGATCCGGCGGTTTGAGGAAAAGATGTTTCTCGAGTCGTATTTTTCGAGGGTCAGTACCAAGCGGGTGCTGCTGAACCTGCCTCCTGCAATGGTATTTACTTGCCGGAAGTAACGGCGCAAACTGCTTAGCACGCCGTCCTGGGAGCTGACCTCTGCGGTCGAATCCGGCAACCTGCCGCAGTTCATCCTAAGGCCGACTCGCAGCGGCGGATCAGGCAATATGCGCTCCGGCGGTCAGAACATATACCGAGTAGAGCGACTGGCTAGCAGCCATGAACAGGCGGTTGCGCTTGGTTCCGCCGAAGCAAATGTTGGCGCAATTTTCGGGCAGCCGAATAATGCCGATGCGCTCTCCGCCCGCGTTGATGACTTGGACGCCAGGCCGGGCGCCGGCCCAGATGTTGCCATCCACGTCGCAGCGGATTCCGTCGGCGGCCGCGGGCGCGCCGCTGCCTGGCACATCGAGCTGCACGAAACGCTTCCCGTTTCGAATGGCTTTGCCGTCGATATCCCATACGCGGATCTCGCGACCCGAGCCGGTATCGGCAACGTAAACCTTTTTGTAATCGGGTGAGAAGCAGATGCCGTTCGGGCCGGTCATCTCCTCAGTCAATTTCTCCATCTGGCTAGTCTTGCCATCGACGCGGTATACGGCTTCCTTCAGCTCTTTTTCGGCGCGGAAGCCTTCGTAGTTACCGATAATCCCATAAGGGGGATCAGTGAACCAGATGCTGCCATCGGGATGAACCGCAATGTCGTTTGGCGAGTTGAGGCGTTTGCCTTCAAACTTGTCTGCGATCACGGTGACGCTGCCATTGGGTTCGTAGCGGACGACGCGGCGCCCGCCATGTTCGCAGGAAAGCTGGCGGCCTTCGTAATCGAAGGTATTGCCGTTGCTGTAGCCGGATGGATTGCGAAATACCGTCACATGGCCGTCCTCTTCGAGCCAGCGCATTTGCACGTTGTTCGGGATGTCGCTCCAGACGAGATACCGGCCGACGCCGTTCCAGGCCGGCCCTTCGGCCCAGAGAGTGCCGGTGTGGAGCCGCTTGATGACCGTATTGCCCACAATGTAGCGGCGGAAGCGATTGTCGAGCGCGACGATGTCAGGGTCCGGATAACGGACCGGTTGCGCGCCGGACCAGTCGCGCGGGGTCGCGTCGGGCGACACAGTCGGACGTTGGGTAGTCTGGGCGGCGCCTGGTGCGAGCGCCGCGGTTCCAAGTGCCGCGGCCAGAAATGTCCGCCGATTGCAGCGCTGCGATACCGGTTCAGTGGGGTTGGCCATACCAGTTACGTATACCGCAAGCGCGGGGGCGCCGGGTTGTTGCGGCTCCGGCCCGCTATTTGCGCGGGGCAGGGAACGCCGCCGCGAGTCCGTCCAGGAACGATTGCGCCAATTCGCGCGGGAAGGTCTGAAAGCCGTTCAGATAGCGGCCGGGGCGCAGAGTGCCTGTGCTGGGAGAGAGAGAGATGAGTTCGAGTTCGGCGTACACGCCCGGGTTGGCTGCCTCCAAACGCCAATAGAAGTTCAGGCGCCAGAGATAGCCGTTCTGTTCCGAGATTTCCTGATCGGAGGTCTTATTCCCATGTTCAGCCTCACCGATTCGGATGGAACGCGTAGTTATGGTTGAACGCTGGGTATCTAACGATTTGAATTCCGTGGCTATGGCGGCGCTCAACACGACCTGGGTAATTTGTTTCTTGCGGAGCCGCAGCGAGGCGTCGAATCGATCGCCGTCGCGCTTGATCAGGCGCGAGTCGACAATTTGCTGCTTGAAAAAGTTCTTGTAATTGCCGTAATCGAGCAGCATGTCGCGAACCCGTTCGAAAGTAGCCGTCTCCAGGTAGACCGCGCCGAGCCAGTGCTGGATGGATGCGCCCGGAATTTCAACTTTTTTACCGTGGTCCAGGGTTTCCTCTGGAATCAAAAAGTTCTGGCTCATCCAGACTGCGGTTTTCTCTTTTCGATGCTGATCGAGCCAGAGAAAATCCTCAGGGGTTGAGCGGGCCTGCATCTCGGCTTCGGCCAGTCCGATGTAGCGGTCGAAGGCCGCCGTGGTTTCCGGGCTTGGACTGTCGCCACGGGCCAACAAGGCAGCGGCGAAGGTTAGGAGCAGGGCGTTTCGCAAGACCACTATCTTCAATATAGGGCTGGGCGGCGCGGCCTGGACACATGGGAGAATCGGGGAAATGGCGGACATGCGCGGTAAGGTGGTGGTGATTACCGGGGCGACGTCGGGCATTGGCGCCGTCGCTGGGGAGCAGTTGGCCGCAATGGGCGCGCGTATCGTTTTGGTCGCGCGGGACCCCAGGCGCGCTGAGGCCGAGTTGGCGCGCCTGCGCGAGAAAAACCAGCAGGTTCAGCACAGTGTGCACTACGCAGATTTGTCGCGGTTCGGCGAGATGAAGCGCGTCGGCGGCGAGATCGCCTCGGCCGAGCCGCGCATCGACATCCTTATCAACAATGCGGGTGCGCTGTTCGGAGAACGTATAGTCACTCCCGATGGCTTGGAGATGACGTTCGCGACGAATCACATGTCGTACTTCGTATTGACGGAGATGCTGCGCGAACGCCTCATCGCATCGGCTCCCTCGCGAGTGATTAACACTTCGTCCGACGCGCACCGCCGCGGGCGGCTGGATTTCACCGATCTGCAATCGGCCAAGGACTACCGCGGATTCCCGGTGTATGGCCGGTCCAAGCTGTGCAACATTTTGTATACGCGCGAACTGGCGCGCCGTTTGGCAGGGACCGGCGTGACGGCCAATTCTTTGCATCCCGGTTTTGTGGCGACGCGCTTCGGCGACAACAGCGGGGGCGCGGTTTCGCGCCTGATTCGGATCGCGAAAGTCTTCGCACTGACGCCCGAACAGGGAGCGGAGACGATCGTCTATTTGGCATCTTCACCCGACGTAGCCAATGTCACCGGACAATATTTCGTCAAATGCCGAGTTAAGCAGCCCACTCGAGAAGCGCAGGACGACGATGCCGCGCGGCGGCTGTGGGAAGAAAGCGCGAGACTGGCGGGAATGGCGGCGTAATTTCATGTATCGCCAACAAGTGACTTTGATAGCTGTAGCGGTTCTCAGCATCCCTGGGCTACTCGGGCAACCTGCCAAGCCGCCGCTGGCGCAAGCGACCTCCACGATCAGGGCGAGCACGGAAAGCGATGGCGCGCAAACCATCGAGATCCGGAACATCTCTTTTGAAGTCACCTGGCCACAGGTCCCCGGCCGTCCGCGTGACGAACGGCTCCTGCTCCGCAAAACCATACGATCGAAATCCACGCTCGGAGATATCGGCGTCGACGCTACCATCACGCTCGAAGCCTGGCGGCTGGGCGACGATCTGCGGCAGAAGCCGCTGTACGCGATCGGCATTCCAGGGACGGATGGGCACACCACAGACAACGCGATTTTCGTCGCTGCGCGAGGCCTCGAGGAAGTAGACTGGTGGTCCGTTTATAAGCTGGGCACAGGCCAGCATCTGTTCGATACATACGTCCCGCTCGTCAGCTTCTCGATCTCTAGAGACCTCCTGACCACGCGCTATGCCGGGTTGGAAGTGCCGGAAGACGACGCGCGGGATGCCCGGTTAAAGCAGCCCAACGTAGTTGCGGTTCTGACCTACGCGTCCGGGGATCGCGTGATGCGCGAGGCTCTGATCACCTGCGATGACCGCAATCAGGCTGCGCAGCTGCGGTCGTTCGCGGATGAGACGCGAACGCTCTCACTTGTCGAGCGGGCGCACTCGGCGCCGGCCAACGGCAAGGAGAGCGATCCTGCGCGATTTCTGAAAATTTCGTTTAGCGAAAACTATCCCTCCGGGCCGAACACAATCGACCTAATGATCCCGATCGCAGGCGACGATTTGGACCTTGCGCACGCGGAATTGCCTGCCAGGCTGCACATCGCGGCATGGCGCAGATAACAAGCTTCAGAACAAAAAACGCCAGTCTCGAAGGCCTCCGGTTCTGCTAGTCTCTAACTGTTTGTCTCGCCAACCGGCGCAAATTGTGTTCTTGGCTCCGGTTTAAGGAGTGTATCTGTGATCGAGAGGAACACGGCCGATGCGATGAAATACCAGCCAATCTCGCAGGCAGATCAGCTGAAGAATCAAAACGGAAGTGCGATCCGCGTCGCAAGCGCGGGGCATGCAGTCTTTGCTGCGATCATGCTCGCCCTGGGGATTCAGGGCTTCATCCAAGGCGATTTCACAGCTGTTTGGCAGCCGGTACCGACAGGTGCGCCTATGCGCGAGGTGCTTATTTATGTCTGCGCATCGATATCGCTGGCATGCGGCATCGGACTGTTCTCGCGTCGCACTGCGGCACTCGCTGCGCGGGTGCTGCTCGCGTCTCTCGTGCTTTGGTTCCTGCTATGGAGAGTGCCCGCTCTCTTCCTTGCGAGTCTCGTGGACGGGACTTGGGGCTGCGGAGAGACCCTGGCCATGATTGCGGGCGCTTGGGTGTTGTATGCCGCCTTCGCCACGGATTGGGACCGGCAGCGGCTCGGCTTTGCAGCCGGCAGCAAAGGTGTGCGCGTTGCGAGAGCCCTCTATGGTATTGCTTTGCTCCCTTTCGGCTATGCGCACTTCGTCTATCTTCAACACACCGCCGATATGGTTCCGCGATGGCTGCCCTGGCACGTTGGATGGGCGTATTTCACGGGCGCGACGTTTATCGCGGCTGGCCTAGCGATCGTTTTGGGCGTGTTCGCACCGTTGGCAGCCGCGCTCTCGGCAGTACAGATAGGCTTGTTCGGCGTGCTGGTGTGGATACCGATCCTCGCCACACGCCATGTAAACGCGTTCGAGCAAGGCGAGGTCGCGAGCACAGTAGCTTTGACGGCCGCCGGCTGGGTGGTAGCCGACTCGTATCGCAGGCTCGCTGATAGCTTCAGAACGTGAACCGGCCACCGATCTGGAGAGCCCTCGGACCGTTTTGGCCGAAGGTCTGAATGGACCGCTGCGTGGGCTGGCCGAATTTGTACGCCTGCTTGGGGCAAGTTGTGCTCGCTGCGCCAGGCGCCGTCAAGGAGCATCCGCCCGCCAGTGTGTCGATCGTTGTCCCATAGCTGGTCAAATTTGCGATATTGAACGCGTTGAACACTTCGCCGAATACGGCGAACTTGTACCGCTCCTTAAGGCTCAGGACCTTAGTCAATCGAAGATTCTGCGAAAAGATGGGATCGCCGAACTGATAGTTAGAAGGGAGAACTAGCGAGGGGATCGGATTTCCGTTCGGGTACTTCTTGCCGGCGTAGTTCGTATTGAAAGCCTCAACCGCCTTCAAGAGATCCGATTTCCCACAACCTGCGTTAAAGCAGTTCAAGGTGATGCCCGGAAGCATGCTAGCCCCACTGGACGTAGCGTTTGCCCCGGTTCCTGTCAAATCGCCGCCAGGGACGAGCGCCTCAACCGGGCTCCGGCTGATAAATGAGGAATTCACGCTCAACTGAAAACCCCACGGGAGTTGGCCGATACCCGACACATTCAGGTTGTGATGCGCAAGCGCCGGACCGAAGGACTGGAAGTAGTTGTTGCCGTTAAACACCGTTCCGATTGTGTCGAACGATTGGAACGCATACGACGCGGTGAACTGAAGATTGTTTGAGAGGCGCTTGTTCAGCTTCATCAGGAGGCCGTTGTACACACTGCGTCCGCCATCCACCCAGAACGTAATCGGCCCATTCGAACACTGGACCCCAGGCGTGTAGTTGGGAGTAGGACAAGCCGGAATTACCGGAGACCGGACTCCATTTACGAATTGATTGTAGTGATTGAGGTCTTCCTCTCCGATCTGCACATCTGTCGTCACTTTTCGGGAATAGTCGGCCGTCAACACCAGTCCCCATCCGAATTCGTGTTGGACACCGGCGGACATCTGATAGCTGCGCGGTAACGGGAAATCACGCGGATACAGTTCGGCGCTGGATTTCAGCACGTCAATAGCGCGAACCGCGATGGGCCCGCTCTTCTGCTGAGTCGGAGAAAACTTCTGGATTAAGGCTGGAATCTGCTGATTGAGCATCTGAACGAACTGCCCAATCGTCAGATTCGTCAGAGTACCGGTCGGGATATAGCCGCCAATCGGCAGCGGCACGACACCCTGGCCGGGAACAATCTCAACGATGTTAGGAAAAGGGTTTTGAAGAACATTGGTCGAGACCGTCAAACGTCCGTTCCCAAGCGGCGTAATAGCACTTCGATCCCGATAGCGCTGATATTGCGATGCGGTGTCGAAGTAGATGCCCGCCCCCCCTCGAAAAACGGTCTTGTTGTTCTTGAAAGGACTCCAGGCGAAGCCCGCGGCCGGCGCCAACTGGACGTTATTGACTCGAGTGGGACTCAAGTCTCATCCGTGGATCGGCGCGAGATAGGCTGGCCTTGGAATGTCGCTGTTGAACAGGCCTCCTTCGCGCTCGTACTGAAGGCCGAAATTAACAGTAAGGTTCGGCCGCATCTTCCAACTATCCTGAACGAAGACGTCCGGCCGGTTGTTTTGAAAACCGGACTGCTGGTAGGGGCCGGGATTATTCGGCGACCCTAAGCCGATGCCTCCGCTGGCGCTGGCTTGCAAACCGTAAATCGGCAAATTCAGCAGATCGGCGTTCGAAGTGATCGTAATCGGAAGGTTCGGAAAGTAAGTCGCAACGGCCGCCGCCGGCACAACCGATCTGACATACTCCGGAGCGATCGCGCCCTCACAGGCCGGGGTACAAAAACCCCAGGAGATCGGGGACTCGTCTTGATAGAATTGCCCGCCGAAGCGAAGACGGTGAGTGCCCTTTTGCCAACTCAGCGTATCCATGTATTGATAGCGGTGCTGATTTCCGATCTGCGGCGTGATGGGGTTATTCCCGAACACGAAGTTGTTTGACCCTATCGTCGAGACGATGCCCGGAAAATTCCAACCCACGCACGGAAACTGGCACTGCGACTCCGGCGGCAAGGTGTTCACGCGGTCCCAGTAAAACATTGCGAAGCGGAAGTCGTTAACGACGGTCGGCGTAACGACGCTAGTGATCCCGAAAACGCCTTGATCTGCCCAGTTGGCTTCGTCTGTCCAGATGGAAGGCTCCGCCGCCCCGCTATTGTTTTGAGGGCGAAACCGTTATTCCCATCATGCGAATAACGCAGGAATAGATTGTGTTTTTCGCTCAAGCGGGAGTCGAAGCGGGTAGTAAGGCTCTTTTGGATATAGGGGCTGCTGTAAATGTTTTCTAATGCGCGAACCGAAGGCAGGTCGGGCTGAACCTGAATGGCCTGGACCTGATTGGTATGTTCGAAATTGAAGAAGAAGAAAAACTTGTCTTTGACGATCGGCCCGCCTAGCCAAGCCCCCGGATTGCGCCGGGCGAAAAACGGATTGGGATCGAGCGCGCTGCGCGCGAGACCCGGGTATGCGGCCATATTGTGATCACGGTAGAAAAAATACGCGCTCCCATGAAAGTCGTTACTGCCCGATCGGGTGACGATGTTGATCGCCCCGGTGCTGCCGATTCCCGTTCCTAAGTCATAATTCACGGTCGAGGTCTGGAACTCCTGCACGACTTCGTTGGACAGATTCAATGCAGTGGTTGCGCCTTCCACATTGTCAACGATGCTGCCGCCGTCCACGGTGACATAGTTCCGGTTCGCCCCTCCCAGCACTTGAAGATTAAATTGCGCGTTGAAAACTGCGGTTGAACCTGGGGCACTCGTTACTCCTGGCTCGAGCGTCGCAAGTTGCAGCATATTACGGCCATTGAGAGGGATGTTCTCGACGCTTTCGCGCGTCACCACGCCGGCAACGGTGTGGCTGTCGTAATTCACTTGCGCGGTGGCCGCCTCGACGTTAACCACTTCCTGCGTGGCGCCGAGCGTCAGAACGATATTCACAGTGGTCGGGGTGCCGGCCTCCACCACCGCGGGGCGCACCACGGTTCGAAACCCCTGCACTTCCACTCGAACCTCGTAATCGCCGGCAATGAGCGATGGCGCGCTGTACAAGCCTTCGTTGTTGGCCGTGATGCTTCGAGCAGCGCCCGTGGTCTTGTTCGTGATTGTGATTGCCGCATTTGGAATCACCGCGCCGGATTGATCCGTAACAGTCCCGGAAATCAGGCCCGTGTCCTGGGCTCTGGCAACGTTGCAAAACCCCGCGAGCGAAAAAGCGGCTAGCAACACGAACGTGATGCGCTTTATCATGATCCCTCCCAGTTTGAGCGATCCCTCGAAACCTCAACCGTCGAAGCTATCCCGCTTCGACCGAATTTCCCAATACTGGCTCATTGCGCGAAGTCTGTCAGGCGCCATTCTTGGCGAGTTGGGTGGATGTCTTGGCAAACGCGAGCCGGTGATATGCTGTTAAAGCCACGCGGAGATTGCGAGTGCAGCATGCCCGGTGAACCAGTTCGTGTAATGAAGGAAGAGGCGATCTTGGAGATCGCCAACGTACTTCCCTATCGCACCAGTTGCCGGCTCAACTGGTCCGGAGTCGAAGTACACCGTTACCGCTTGCAGCCACACGAAGCGCCGGAACACACATATCCGCAATTGACGATCTTTCTGCCTCATACGGAACGCCCGGTGCGCGTAGAAGTCCGTCTCGCCGGCACGAAAGTCGCGGCGGAGGTGAGCGAAGGCGTCGTGACAATTGCGCCGCCGGGCGTGCCGCGCAGTACCAAGACCGACGGCGGCGGCGAAGTGACCGCTATTTTTCTCGATCCCGTGATCGTGGCGGAGATCGCCACTGCTCAGCAGGATTTGTACAATTTCGAAATTCTGCCGCAGTTCGCGATTCGGGACCCGCTGATTCACGCAATCGGAAGCGCTTTGGATTCCGAGGTCCTCTCAGCGGCTCCCGAACCGCCGGTCTACGCCGAGTCGCTCGCCACTGCTCTGGCCGCGCATATTCTAGCTAAATATTCCAACAAGACACCGGCGCGAGGCCGAGGCGTGAGCCTGACTACGAAACAGCTCCGCCGGAGCATTGAGTTCATCCACGAAAACTTACATAACGACGTGTCCTTGGTCGAGATCGCGGCGGCGGCCAACATGAGCAAATACCACTTCGCCAAGTCCTTTCGGCAAGCGGTCGGAATTGCGCCGCACAAGTACCTCGTAAAACTCCGAATCGAGCGCGCCAGAAAGCTGCTTTTGAGCGAGGACCTCTCGGTGGAGGAGATCGCGCATCGCGTCGGGTATACCGACAAAAGCCATTTCGCGGCTCAGTTTGTCAAGATTGTCGGCACCACGCCCTACCGCTACCGGCACACGCAGTGACGGCTCTCTAGCTTCCAATTCCCTTGAATATCAGGTATTTAGAACGCCGCCGGGCTCTGAGAAACTGCGCCAAGAATGCCCCGGAACTCGCCAAGAGTACCCCTTGATCGCGCGGTCAGGGTCGCATACGATGAAGAGGAGTTGCATCTAAGGGACTTGTGTCTCATGCAAGGAGCGTATGCCGATGACATCTAATCTCGTCCGCTGGCACTTCCGAATCGGGATGGCTTTACTGGCCCCCGCCGCAGTTTCCCTCGTGGTTTGCTCCGCGTTGCAGGCCGACGATCTGCCGGTCATTAAAGGCGAAGTGACCTATTCCAAGGACATCGCTCCCATCTTGCAGCGAAGTTGTCAAAACTGCCACCAGCCGAACTCGGTGGCTCCGATGTCGCTGCTGACTTATCAGCAAGTACGCCCGTGGGCGCGAGCGATCAAGGAGCGGACGGCGCTGCGCGATAAGCGGGGCGCGATGCCGCCGTGGTTCATCGAGAAGAACATCGGCATCCAGCATTATAAGAATGATCCGTCGCTCAGCGATCTGGAGATCGCCAAGATCGCCAAGTGGGCCGACAACGGCGCGCCGGAGGGAAATCCGGCCGATCTGCCGCCGCCCGTTGCACTCATCGACGGAACCAAGTGGAATTTGGGTGAACCCGACCTGGTGGTATCCACCGAAGAGATCACCGTCAAGGCGGGCGCGCCGGACTGGTGGGGTGAACTGAAGCCTGTCCCCACCGGACTTACAGAGGATCGCTGGGTTAAGTCGGTGGAGATGCGCGAAGTCAACGATATTCCGCCGGAAACGGGTGGCGGCCGAGCCACGGTGGGCGGGCGTTACGTTTTTCATCACATGATCTGGACCACCACGGTTCCCGGCCAACAGGCAGCGCTGGGAGAAGATGTTGGCGAGGGCAGCGGCACTTGGCCGATCCACGAAGTGGGCCGGAACGCGGACATCTTTCCCAACGATGCCGGTAAGCTTCTCAAGGCCAATTCGAGCCTCGTGTTCGCCTCAGCACATATTCACTCCAACGGCCGCGATACTAAGGCCCGCCTGCTTTTCGGCTTCAAGTTCTTCCCGAAGGGCTACACGCCTACGGTGCGGTACGCGCGCCGTGGCCTCGGTAATGGCGTCGACATCGCCATGAAGCCGAACGAAGCCAACCAGCGGCTGGATGCTTACAAGGTGCTGGACGAGAATACCAAGATTACGTCGTTCGAGCCGCATCTGCACGCACCAGGCGTTCGCATGTGCCTGGAATACATCTGGGGCATCAACGTCCAGACGCTTTCCTGCTCCGGCTACGACCACAACTGGGTGCGAGTCTACGACTACGACGACGACTATGCGCCGCTGCTGCCCAAAGGAACCATTCTCCACATCATCGGCTATATGGATACAACGCCGGCCAATCGCAATGTTCCCGATACGCGCAACTGGTCGGGAGCCGGCAACCGGTCGATTTCGAACATGTTTATCGATCTGGGGCAAGGCATCGCGCTTACCGATGAACAGTTCTACGCCGAGATGGCGAAGCGGCGCGAGAAGCTGAAGCTGGGCGCCAACGACATGCTGATCGGCTGCCCACTGTGCAACGGCGATCCGATTCCACCGCCCAAGATGCGGAAGCCGGCCACACCCACGGGAGCGGGCGGAGGACAATAATTTCCAGGCCGCGACCTGCGGCCCCTCTTCGAGAAGGATCAAGATGAACGCACGTAGCTTCTTTTTCGGGCTGCCGCTCGCAGCGGCGGCCCTTTTCATTTGCAGCCCCGCCTCGGCACAGCTCTCCTACTCCAAGGGACAGAGCGTTTACACGGCTTATGAAGGCTGGCGGCAGAATCCAGACGGCTCTTATCAGTTTCTGTTCGGGTACATGAACGACAACTGGGAAGAACAGTTCGACGTTCCCATCGGTCCGGACAATAACATTGAGCCGGGTGGGCCGGACCAGGGCCAGCCTACGCACTTCTTTCCGCGGCGGAACCGTTACGTGTTTGCGGTGAATGTTCCGAAGGACTGGGGCAAGAAGGAACTGGTCTGGACGCTCACAACGCACGGCAAGACCTCAAAAGCTTACGCGACGTTGGCGCAGGATTACTTCGTCGACAACATGGTTCTGACGTCCGAAACTGGCGCGATCGGCGCCGGCGTCAGCAGCCCGGAAATTCGGGCCAATAAGCCTCCGGTGCTGGAAGCGGCGGGCGATCGCAATCGCACCGTTAAGGTGGGTGAGGTGTTGACGTTGTCTGCGCACGTCACCGACGATGGTGTCCCGAAGCCGCGTCCCCGTGGAGCATTTCTGGATCGCGCGCGAAATTCCGAAATCAAGGATTTGCGTATGATTCCGCCCATCCAAGTCACAGTGGGCAGCGCCACTGGACTATGGGTGGCTTGCTACTTGTATCGCGGTCCCAGTTCGAAGGTGCACATCAGCCCCGACCAGCCCAAGACCTGGGAAGATACGCGCGCCGGCGCAAACTCGCAGTGGTCTCCGCTGTGGCAAGCTCCGCCGCCTCCGCCCGACGGGAATTGGAAGACTGAGGTGACCTTCGACGAACCCGGCACCTACGTGCTGCGCTGGCACGCCTCAGACGGCGCGCTCTGGGCCGACGAAGAAATTACGGTCACGGTAACGCCCTAACTGGCCCTTTGCATCCACTGATAGCACCGCACCCGGACCTGCAAAACAGTATCCTCACTTACTTTTTTTTTCGGTTACAAACCGTAAGCATTGTGATATTCTGAACCTGCTTTTGGGTACCGTAACTTCTACGGCAGATCTGAGTGGGTTTCTGGGGAAAAACATGCGAAAAGTAAACTTCCTATTGCTAGCCGGCATGCTTCTAGCTGGGCTGCTGGCATACGCTCAAGTCACTGCTACCGGCTCGCTTGCGGGAACGGTGACCGACAAAACCGGTGCAGTGGTTCCGAACGTAAATGTGAAGATCACCAACACCGAAACGGGTTCAACACGCGAAACAAAGACTGGCGACGGCGGTGTATATCGCTTCGATTTACTACCCGCCGGCACGTACAAGGTGGAAGCGAACATTTCCGGATTCGCCACCGCTACATTTCAAAACGTGGGCGTGGCCGTGGGACAGACCACGACTATTGACGTGAGCCTGTCGCCGAGCACGCAGACGCAGACCATAACGGTAGAGTCAACTGGCGCGCCGCTTCTGGATACAGAAAAATCGGACATTAGCCTGCCGGTCAGCACGCAAATGGTCCAAGACCTGCCGTTGAATGGCCGCGACTTCGTCAACCTGGCGATTCTGGCTCCGGGCGCCAAACCGGTGGACTCTTATGATCCGACCAAGAACCGGGTCAGCGTCTTCGCCGTCAACGGTTCCAGCGGGCGCAACGTCAACCTCACGATCAATGGCATCGATGACAAGGACAACACCGTAGGCGGTCCCGTGATGCAGCTACCGCTCGAGGCTGTCCAAGAATTCCTCATCAGCACACAGCGCTTCTCGGCGGCGAACGGCCGCAGCGAAGGCGCCGCGATCAACGTGATCACCCGCTCGGGAACCAACAATTTCCACGGCTCGCTATATTTCTTCGATCGCGAGCAGCAATTCAATAGTTTGAACTATTTCGAGGAAACCGCTAACGGCGGCACAGGCCAGAAGTCTCCTTTCAGCCGCCAGCAGTTCGGTGGATCGATTGGCGGGCCCGTCCGGAAGGACAAGGATTTTCTGTTCTTCGCGCTGGAACGGCTGAGGGAATCTACCAGCATTGTGACCGACGGCCAGGCGTTCTCGGAGTTGTCGCTGGCGGCCGGCTTAGGTGCCAAACCGGCGCCCACCATTCCGACGCCCTATTTCGACTGGCGCTACAACGGGCGCTGGGACCATCGTTTTAACGACAAGAACACGATGTTCTTCAGCTACTCCAACCAGAACAATAACGGCCAGAACGACCAGTCCACCTCAACTAACGATCTGACCGCGGGCAACTTCACCACCAACCAGTTGATCGCCTCGAACCTGACATTAAACTCGGTTCTTTCGCCCACGATCGTCAATTCCTTTACAGCCGGTTATCAATACTGGAACAACCTGATTGATTCGCCGAACAAGGTCCCCAACGTCACGTTCCCGAACAATATCAACTTTGGGACGAACATAAACGTGCCGCAGCAATCGTATCAGGTGAAGTGGCAGTTTAAGGACGATTTCTCGATCACGCGCGGTAAGCACACTATGCGGACGGGCATCGATTACGTGTGGGAGCCGAAATTGGGCGGATTCTTCGAATTCAACCCGACTCCGCAGGTGATCTTTATCGACTTGCCGAGCAAAATCTTGTCCGACAAGACCGACTATCCTCAGGGCTTCTCAACGCCGGGCGCGGTTTCGGAAATTATCGAAACAGCCGGTAACCCCTATTTCGCGCTGAATTCGAAA
This sequence comes from Bryobacteraceae bacterium, assembly GCA_035293725.1. Classification (GTDB taxonomy): domain Bacteria; phylum Acidobacteriota; class Terriglobia; order Bryobacterales; family Bryobacteraceae; genus Palsa-89. The sequence continues at coordinate 97,690 of DATGMH010000064.1, read as the reverse complement.
ATGCTAGGCCTTTATTTCCAGGACGACTGGAAAGCTACCAAGCGGCTGACCTTGAATCTCGGGCTGCGTTGGGACAAAGACTTCGACCTGATTGGCGGCGCGCAACAACAGAAGAGCCGGACCTATCAGTTCCTGTCCGCAATCCACAGCCCTTATGCCGGCCGGCTGCCCCAGGACGACAACAAGGACTTTAGCCCGCGAATTGGATTCGCCTATGATTTGACGGGCAGCGGTCGCCATGTCGTGCGTGGCGGATTCGGCATCTATTACGGGCAGACGTTTGAGAACATTCCGCTGTTCATGTTGCAGCAGGTGAATCCCACCCTGTTCGCAACCGTGCTGGACATCACCAGTAGCGGCCCAACCGACAAGAATGCCGATCTGGTCCCCGGAACCAGCAAGCTGCTGTCGCAATGGCGTTACGGAGTGGATCCTCTGCCGGCTCCGCCGCCGCCGCCAACGAACCTCACCGCCGGCTCGGTGGGCCGGCTGATGGATCCCTTCTATCACAACCCCTATACCGAGCAGTTCAACGGCGGCTATGCGTTCCAAATCGACAATTCGAACCTCATCGAAGTGGACTACATCCACAGCCTGGGCTTGCGTGAATCCAAGACGCTGGACATCAACCCCAAGCTGGCGGCGCTGGGCGGCGCGCGGCCATTGAACGCATTGTTCAACGCCGTAGGTCTCCCTTCGTTGGGCCGTATCGACGTAGAAAGCTCAGTCGGCCGGTCGCGCTATGACGGCCTGAACCTCTCGTACCGGCGTCGCTTGAGCAGGCGCTTCAGCATCAATTCGAGTTACGTCCTGAGCCGGTCGCTGGCCTATGACGGAAGCGCAGCCGCCTTCCGCGACCGTCCATTCAATGAGCTGAACTACTTCGCCTCGTACTCCCTCGGCCCCACGCCCAGCGACAGTACGCACCGCGGTGTGATCAGCGGTATCGTGGATCTGCCCTGGGGCGTGCGCTTCGCCACCACCATGCAGGCTGAATCCGGTCGCCCGTACAATCCCAATGAAGGAATCGACGTGCTCGGGTTCGGCGAATCCTCGCTGACCCGGCATGCCATCGTCCCGAAGGATCAGCCGACCAACTACGCCGCATATGCCACGGCGACTGCAGCTCAGATGCAGGCCTGCTTGGCTGCCGGAACCTGCGTTCCTACGGGCTTCGACAGCGCGCGCGGCGCCCCCTTCTTCCAATGGGACGTTCGCGCCGGCAAGATCATCAAGTTCCGCGAGCGCGCCAATCTTGAACTCTTCTTCCAGGGCTTCGATATCACCAATCACGCGAACTTCGGCAACAGCTATAACAACAACGTCCGAAGCTCGACATTCGGCACACCCAACGGCTTCATCACGCCGGGGGGTACGGTGATTCCGCGCTCGTTCTCGGGCGAATTCGGAGCGCAGTTCCGGTTCTAGCAAAATTCAGCAACTGAACGCCATTCAACCGGCATGACATACGTCATGCCGGTTTTTTTGTTTCCGTTTTCCGTCCCACTTCGTCGAAAGAATGACCGAACGGCTCCGCCTGCGCTTGTTTTCTTCAAAAAACGTTTGAAATAAACAATGAATGTTTTTCACGATAACTCCATAATATAATCGTTTATTGTCAACAATTTACCTTCCGAATCTGGGAGCGTTATGCGCCCGGATACCGCAATCTGTATTGGTCGCGTGCCCCACATAGCTCGAAAGCCTCGCAAATAACGCAAATTCAGCGCAACCCGATTCGAAACGGACTTGGTGACCGACGTGCATCCAACTTGCGAATCAGCCAGCTGCGCAAAGCACGAATCGCGTTCAGCCCGGTTCTGTGAACACGAAAGGGGAATCCACGAATGAAGAAGGTGAGGGTACTGTTGTGGGCCATGGCCTCGCTCGGGGTGTTATCTACGGCAAGCCTTGACGCTCAGGAAGTGTACGCTCGAATTCGAGGCACGGTCACGGATGCATCAGGCGGCGGAGTTCCGGGGGCCGATGTAAAGGCCACCAATACGCAGACCGGTGTCACCACGACTGTCACTACAGAAACAGACGGCACATTTCAGTTCCTGCAGCTGCCCGTCGGTTCATACGATGTCGTGGTTTCTAAGGCCGGCTTCCGTACATTCACCGCTCGCAACATTCTGCTGGTCCTGAATCAGATTTATGACTTGAATGCCCACATCGAAGTCGGGCAAGTCACCGAGTCGGTTCAGGTAGAGGGGAATGCGGTACAAGTGGAGACGACCACGACCCAACTCGGCACCGTAGTGGAGGCGCAGAAGATCGTCGATCTTCCGCTGCTCGGCCGCAATTGGGTGGCACTGGAGCAGCTTGCGCCTGGTGTGGTGGCGGGCAGCGATCGCTTCGGAGCCTCGGGCGCGTTCGCGACCAACGGCAGTCAGGGACAACAGAATTCGTTCCTGATCAATGGCGCCGACTCAATCGATATCGATCTAAATACACCGCTCGTAATTCCCAGCCCCGATGCCATTCAGGAATTTAACCTCATCGACAGCACGATCAATCCGGAATACGGCAGAAATTCGGGCGGTATCTTGAATGCGATTATAAAGTCAGGAAGCAACGAGTTTCACGGGTCGGCATTCGAGTTTTACCGCGACACGTTTTTAAACACCCATAACTTCTTCCAAAAATCGCATCCGGTGTTTCACCAGAACCAGTTTGGCGGCACCGTAGGGGGACCGATTTGGCGGAATCACACGTTCTTCTTCCTGTCGTATCAGGGCACGCGGAGCCGCAGCCCCGACACTAACGCGCTCGCCAACACGGTCACCGTGTTTACGCAGGATCAACGCAACGGGTTTTTCCCCGATCTTGCGACTTCCACGGCGACCTCGCCCTTTCCGCTGGTAGGCGAGAACGGAAACACTTTTGCGGCCGGCACGCCGTATCGCGTGATCTTCCCCACCGGGCACATCCCGGCAAAAGATTTTAATTCCGTCTCGCAGACGCTGTTATCGAAATACATTCCGCTGCCAAACCTCGGGACCAGTCAGTTCTCGTTCAATCCTAATCAGGTTCAGACCCAGGATCAGGGGCTTTCGAGGCTGGATCACACCTTTGGCCAAAAGGACTCGGCCTGGTTCAGCTTGTTCATCCAGACAACGCCCACCATTCATGACGTTTCCTTCATTCCCACAGCCGCCGCCTTACCCGGCGCGGCCAGCGAATTGGACAACTCCGCCATCAAGCTATTCACCGGTTCATGGACTCATACCTTCAACGCCAGCACCCTCAACGAATTTCGAGCGTCGTACCTGCGCTTCAACTATCACGCGGTAGAGCCGCTCACCCACGTATCGCCCGCTTCGCTCGGATTCACGGGCATTAATCCTCAGTTCCCAGCCGACGCGGGCGTCCCGCTGATCACGATTACTGGATTGTTCGCGCTTGGGTTCACAACCAACGGACCGCAGCCGCGTATCGACCAGAATTATCAGCTGACCGACAATTTTTCGAAGGTAGTGGGCAGCCATACGCTGAAATTCGGGTTCAACGGAACGCGCTATCAGTACACGAATCCGTTTGAAGCCACCAATAGCGGCTCGTTTTCCTTCGGCGGCGCGGGATCTTTCACCACAGGCGATCCAGGGGCCGATTTCCTGCTCGGGATCCCGGATTCCTACACCCAAGCGAGCGGCGGGTTCATCGATTCCCGCACCTATGAATATTACTTCTATGCCCAAGATTCCTGGAAAGCGACCCGGACGCTGACGCTGAATTATGGAGCGGGATATCAGATCGACACCCCGCTTGAGAATCATCACTTCGGGAACCTGGACAAAAATTGCTTCCGTCCTGGAAAGCAATCTACTGTCTTCCCAACCGCACCGCTGGGTCTGCTGTTCCCCGGTGACACGGGTTGCTCGCTATCCGGCTACTACAGTCACTATGATCACATCGGACCTCGCGGGGGCTTCGCCTACAGCCCGAATTGGGGAGCGCTCAGCGGCGGGGCCAGCCAGAAGTTTGTAATCCGCGGGGGCTTCGGTGTGTACTTCAATCGTTCCGAAAGCGAACTGGCCACCCAGGACCTAGGTACGGTCCCGTTTTCCCTGACGTCAAACGGGATAGGCGACATCGGCGGCAGCCCCGCCTTTGCCAACCCTTTTACCGACATCAGCACGGGCCAAAGCATTCCCAACAAGTTCCCATTTACCCCGGCACAGAGGGGAGGCAAAGTTGACTTCTCGCAATTCTTGCCTCTCGATATCAATGTCGTCGATCCGAATTTCACGTCCCCGTACGCGATGAATTACAACCTGAACATCCAGCGCGAACTGCCCGGCGCGATGATCGCGCAGGTCGGGTTCGTGGGGGCACAAGGACGCCACCTGGAGATCGCCACCGAAGGAAATCCGATCAGCTTTGCGGGCGCGGCTGCGTGCGCGGCCGATCCAGCCTGCGTCAAGAATCGCGTAATTCAGCATGTGCTCTACCCCAGCCACGCCGAATTTGCGCCCGGAGATATCTTCGCCTCCGTCGGCACGCAGAGCACCCGCGGAGTCTCCAGCTACAACTCGCTCCAGGCCAGCCTGAACAAGCGGTTCAGCCATGGATTGAGTTTCCTGCTGTCCTACACCTATAGCCACTCCATCGATATCGGGTCTAGCTTCGAAGACAGCAGCTTCAATCTGCGCGCGATCAATCCGTACAATTTCGCCCCGGAGCGGGGTGACTCGTCGTTCGACGCGCGCCATCGTTTCGTTGCGAGTTACGATTACCAACTGCCGCAGCTGGCCAAGTACTGGAATAACGCGTTCACCAAATACGTGCTCGACGGGTGGCGTCTCTCCGGCATCACGACCTTGCAGACCGGCTTCCCGATTACGGTGGCCGATACCGGCTTCCGCTCGCTGACTTGCGATGCCTTGGTGTTTTACGATTGCTGGGATGCTCCCAACTTGAACGGTCCCGTGACGACGTACGATCCGCGCTCCAGCTTAGTCGTCAACAAGACGCGCAATCCGAACAATACCGCCGCGCTACCGTATTACTATTTCAATCCCAACGCGTTCAGCCTGGAGGCGATCGGCATGCTGGGCAACGCGGGCCGGAACAATTTCCATGGACCTGGAATCAACAACACCGATCTGTCACTCGCCAAACAGGTCCGGTTCAGCGAACACCGTTCACTCGAGTTGCGTCTGGAAGCCTTCAATGCGTTTAACCATACCCAGTTCCGGTTCAGCAGCAGCATCATCGCGTTCTCAGATATAAACTCCGGAAACTTTGGACGGACGCTGACCGCCGCGCCCGGACGGGTGGTTCAGTTGGGCGCTAAGGTGTATTTCTAACAGAGCGCCGCGTTCGAATTTGAGCGTGTGGGGCGGCCGTTACGCGCCGGGAGCCGCCCCGTTTTTCCCCCGCCTTTAGTAGTTCGCTTCACGGCTTCCCACCAGGACTTTCACTCGTTCAGCACCACACTGCCGTTGGTAACAATACAACTTCTAGGAAATGGAACGAAGCTCATCTACAAGAAACTGGAGACGGCGCACCATTAATATCCCTAAGTCATTGTAAAAAATAAGCGTACTTTGTAGCATCCCATCGTTAAATTTTGGTCACGGGGATGCTAATAGGTCAAGCCACGACTTGGCAGCGGTTTCCTGCTGCGAGAACGGCTGCCGGTGCAATCAAGGCCCGTTTCACATAACGAAGGGAAAGGGATAGCAAAAACATGCGAAAACTCAGTGTAGTTGCGATCTTTGCATTGTGCTCTACCTTGTTCTGGAGCATTCAGGCGCAGGAGATCACCGCCCGCATTCATGGCACCGTGACGGACGCGTCGGGCGGAGGTGTGCCGGGTGCAGACGTGAAGGCGACGAATACGCTCACCGGTGTGGCTTCAAACGTGACCACGGAGCCGGACGGCAGTTTCGCGTTCCTGGCGCTTCCAGTCGGCACTTACGACGTAACGGTCACAAAAACCGGTTTTCGCACTTTCACCTCTCGCGGTATTCATCTGCTGTTGAATCAGGACTACGCGCTACCGGTTCAGCTTGAGGTCGGCCAGGTCACTGAGTCAGTCCAGGTAGAGGCCAATCCGGTGCAGGTCGAAACGACCAATACGCAGATTAGCACCGTCATCCCGTCGCAAGCCATTGTGGACATGCCCTTGAACGGCCGGAATTGGACGACCTTGCAGCAGCTCACACCCGGCGTGGTGGCAACCAGCGATCGCATGGGAACTTACGCCAGCAATGGCAGCCAGTCGCAGCAGAATTCATTCTTGGTGAACGGCGCAGACGCGATCGATCTCCCCCTGAATACCGTAAGCACCCAGCCTAGTCCGGATGCCATCGCCGAGTTCAACATGATCACTAACACGATCAACCCGGAATACGGACGTAATTCTGGTGCGATTTTGAACGCCGTCATCAAATCCGGAACAAACGCATTTCACGGCGATGCTTTCGAGTTTTACCGCGATACGTTTCTCAACGCCCGGAACGTTATCCAGACTGTCCGGCCCGTGTTCCACCAGAACCAATTTGGCGGCACGCTAGGCGGCCGAATTATTAAGGACCACACGTTCTTCTTCCTTTCCTACCAGGGCACACGAGCGCGGCAGCCCCAGGCCGGCAATACGACGACAGTTTTTTCTAATGCCCAACGGCAGGGCATCTTCCCCGATATCGCAACCGCGATGGCAACCTCTCCCATTCCGTTAGTCGGCGAGAACGGAACGACCTATCCGGCCGGCACGCCGTACAGCACGATTTTCCCTACGGGCCATATCCCAACCGCTGATTTCAATCCGATTTCATCGAAATTGTTATCGACTTATGTTCCCGCTGCGAACGCTCCGGGCAACATCTTCTCCTTCAACCCCATCACTACCGTTACACAGGACCAAGGAATTGCAAGGCTAGATCACGTAATGGCCCATGATGCGTTTTGGGTTTATCTGTTTCTCGAGAATGCGCCCACCTCGCAGACGCTGCCGTTTACTGGTTCGTCACTGCCAGGTTTCCCTGAAATCGATGCCCGCCACCGCAAGAGTATACAAGCCGACTGGACGCACACCTTCAGTGCCACGACCCTCAATGAACTCCGAGCCTCATGGCTGCGATTCAACTTTGTTTCGGTCGGCGTTCAACAGGTAGCCCAGCCGTCCAGTTTCGGCTTCACTGGCATCAATCCGCAGTTCTCGCAGTTCGCCAGCGCACCACTGATAACGCTGACCGGATACTTCAGTCTTGGGTTTAGTAACAACGGCCCGCAGCCCCGCATCGATTCCACCTACGAATTGGCGGATAACCTGTCGAAAGTTGTGGGCTCCCACCAGCTGAAGTTCGGCTATGACGGAAAACGCTACGACGTTTGGAATCCTTTCCTCGCCGACAACAATGGTGCCTTTTCGTTCGGCGGGACCGGTCAGTACAGCACCGGCGACCCCGGCGCGGACTTCCTCCTCGGCGTCCCCGACAGCTACTTGCAGGAGAGCGGCGGAGCCATTTACGCCAGAACCTTCGAGCATTATTTCTTCGCGCAAGATAGCTGGAAAGTAAAACCGAACTTTACCTTTAACTACGGTGTTGGCTATCAGATCGACACGCCGGTGGTCAACAGCAATTTCGGCGGTTTGGACCTAAACTGTTTTATTCCTGGAGAACAGTCGAAAGTCTTTCCAACCGCCCCGGTCGGCTTGGCTTTTCCGGGAGATCCGGGCTGCAGTTCTTCCGGATACCACCATCATTGGGATCACTTCGGTCCACGCGCCGGCTTCGCGTACAGTCCCGATTTTGGTAAGATCACCGGCGGTGCTGGTAAGACCTCGATCCGCGGTGGGTTTGGCGTTTACTTCAACCGTATCGAAGAAGAACTGACACTGCAGAATCTGGGTTCCGCGCCCTTCTCTCAGCTTTCTACCGGGGCGGGTGATATAGGCGGGAGCCCGAGTTTCGCAAACCCTTATAAGGACATCGCCACGGGCAAAAGCGTTCCCAATAGATTCCCCTTCGTCGCGCCGCAAAAAGGCAGTGCCGTAGATTTTTCGCAGTTCGAGCCGTTATCCATCAACGTTGTCAGCCCAAACTTGACCGCGCCGTATGCGATGAACTACAACATCAACATTCAGCGCGAATTGCCTGGATCCATGATCGCGCAGATCGGCTACTTCGGATCGCAAGGCCGCCATCTGGAAGTCACCTACGAAGGTAATCCCATAACGCCTGCAGGCCAGGCGGCGTGCGCGGCCGATCCGAAGTGCATCGCCGACCGTAATAACCAATCAGTCGACTACCCGACCCACACTCTCTATGCGCCCGGAGATATTTTTGCTTCGGTCGGCACACAGGCGACTGTGGGCGATTCACACTATAATTCGCTTCAGGCGAGCTTGCAGAAACGCCTCAGCCGCGGTCTCTTCTTCCAGCTGTCGTACACCTACAGTCATTCCATCGACGACACGTCGGGATACGAGAACTCCGCCGGCTACGGGCCCAGTGGAAGCTACATCGGCTTCAGTCCGAACCCCTATAACCTTGAGGGCTTCTATGGCGACTCCACCTTTGACGCACGCCATCGATTTGTAGCCAGCTACGACTGGGAATTGCCTGCCATGATCCACAACAACGGCATCATGCATACCCTCGTCGATGGCTGGACAGTCACCGGAATCACCGTGCTTCAGACCGGATTTCCCATACCAATCTACGACAGCTCGAACCGATCGCTGCTTTGCAACGGGGGCAATTGGAGCTATTACGGTTGCCCCGATACACCCCAGTACATCGGTAGCGGCGGCGTGACTACATTCGATCCTCGCGTAGGCGTCGCCAGCAAAACCGCGTCCACGCCCACCGGCGGCCCCAAGAACCTCTACTACTTTAACCCGAATCTGTTCACTCACCCTGCCTACGGAACGCTCGGCAACGAAGGCCGCAACAATCTCCATGGGCCCGGAATCAATGACACCGATCTGAGCTTGTTCAAGCGGTTCCACTACGGCGGAGAACAGCGCTGGATCGAACTTCGCCTGGAAGCCTTCAACGTTTTCAACCACACTCAATTTGGGGTCGGGTCCTTCGCTGCAACTGCTCCAGCAACGCCGCCAAATGGCAACGTCAACTCTGCCAACTTTGGGCGCGTACTAGGCGCGGCCCCCGGCCGCATCATCCAACTCGGGGCGAAGATCTACTTCTAACCGGACCAAACCACTGAACGCTCGGAAGGGCGGGTCTTTTGACCCGCCTTTTTATTCCCACAATCACGGTCGGGCGCGGCCCAGATCCGAATTACGTGCGCTGATCATTCCGACCCGCTCTCTTTCTTGGCGTCCTCTCTTCGCGCATAGTAACCCTTACGCGCTTGCACGCGCAGGCCGGATCGGCGCAGTTTCACCTGCAGTTTTCGGAAGCCGCCGTCGCGCTTGCCATCGGCAGGCACGTAGCCCAGAGCGTACTGGCTGCGCAGCTCATCCTCGATGGTCTGAAAAATCTTCGACAGCGATTCTTTCTTGCCCGTCTCGAACACATGGCCGCCGGTCGGCTCGGCCAACTGTCTTAGAAATGAGCACCCGGAAAAACCGGAGTTGTAGCAGATACCGTACACGATGGTATTTGCCGTTTGAACGGCGGTGATCGCATCCTCTAGATGCGTGATGCTGCCGTTGTCCAAGCCATCTGAAATGATCACGATGACTTTGCGCCCGGGAACATCCGAAAGCTTTTCCCGAGCCGTGGCGCCGATTGTATCGTAGAGCAGCGTTCCAGGCATGGGTTGATCCGGCTGTGGAAGCCCGCGGAATGGAACAGCCCGCAATCGCGACAGAGCAATCTGGAGCTTCTCTACCGATGGCGTCAGATCCTGCCACAAAATCATCGTGCTCGAGAAGCCCACCAGTAGCGCCTGGTCGGTGGAATGAATCACGTCGTGAAAGAACTGGGCGGCAGTGTATCGCTCCGCCTCTATGAACGGGCGCACACTTCCGCTTACGTCCACCAACAGCGCAATCGTGAGGGGCAGGTCGGTATCGCGCGCGAAGTAGCGAATTTCTTGAGGGCGGCCGTTTTCGAGAATTCGAAAATCGTCGCGCGAGAGATCGGGGACTAGCGTGCCGCGTTTGTCATACACGGTACAAAGGACGTTAACCACGTCCACGTCCACTTTGATTGGGGCTTCAGGATTTTGCGATGGCGCCGGCCACGCGGTCGCCACCCACAGCAGAACTACGCCTCCGAACTTCCTCATCGCGACCCGCCCAGGCATCCATAGTAGCGAGAATGAGGCCGAGCTAGCGAGAACGCGTCCGGCTCCCCAGCAGAGTTTCTGGGCATCCCGCTGGACGCAAACGACGGCCACCGCGCCGTTCCCCAGATGCTTATTTTTGTACGATGAACGATGAGCCGGGAGGCGGAGGGTTGGTGGAGTCTCATTATGAAACCTTGTTGGTGCATCGGCCGGAAAAGCACGTTCTGATCGTCACGCTGAACCGGCCGGAACGGGCGAATGCCCTGAACACCCAGATGGGGCTCGATCTTCGAACCCTCTTTGGGGAACTCTTCGTCAATGCCGGCGGCCTCCGCTGTATCGTGCTCACCGGCGCCGGCGAGAAGGCCTTCTGTGCCGGCGGCGATCTGAAGCAGCGCAACGAAATGACCAACGAGAGCTGGCGCGAACAGCACGCCATCTTCGAGCAGCACGTGCTGGCGATGGCGGATTGCCCAGTTCCAATCCTTGCGGCGGTGAACGGCGCGGCTTATGGGGGAGGCTTGGAGATGGCGCTCAGCGCCGATTTCATCTATGCGGCGCGGACGGCTCGGTTCGCGTTGACGGAAACCAGCCTCGGAATCATGCCTGGCGCGGGCGGGACCCAAAACCTCCCGCGCGCGTGCAGCCTGCGAAGAGCGAAAGAAATCATCTTTACCGCGGAGGCTTTCACAGCCGAGCAAGCCTTTGAATGGGGCATAGTAAATTGCGTCTGCGAAAGGGAAGACCTGATCGGCGCTGCGCTGGCTACGGCCCGAAAGATAGCGGCCAACGCTCCAATGGCAATACGCCAGGCGAAGAAGGCATTGGGCGCGGCCACGGATTTACCATTCAAAGCCGGGTATGCATTCGAAATCGAAGCCTACAATCAACTCGTTCCGAGCTCCGACCGGCTGGAAGGCATTCGGGCCTTCAATGAAAAACGCAAGCCCAATTTCAAAGGCGAGTGACATGAATCGAGACGCATGGGTGTGCGAGGTCGGACCCCGCGACGGGCTGCAGATCCTCGCCGCCATAATGCCCACCGCCGCCAAGCAGGAGTGGATCGCGGCCGAAGCCGCCGCCGGAGTGCCGGAAATAGAGGTGTGCTCGTTCGTGCCGCCGAAAGTTCTCCCGCAGTTCGAGGATGCCGCGGAAGTGGTCCGCTCATCGCTGCTGTGTTCAGGCCTGAAGGTGACCGCGCTCGTTCCGAACTTGCGCGGCGCCGAGCGGGCGTTCGAATCCGGCGTGCACAAGGTGAATTTCGTGCTATCGGCATCGGAGAGCCACAACCGGGAGAACGTTCGGCGCTCGACGGCAGAATCGCTGCAGGACTTCCGCCGCATCGCCGAGCTGCGCAATTCCCGCGAGAAGTGGCGGAGCATCGAGCTGTGCGGCGGTATCTCGACGGCTTTTGGCTGCACTATTGAGGGCGAAGTTGCCGAAGACAAAGTGCTGCGGATTGCCGAGCAATACGCGTCTGCGGGCGCAGACACGCTGAGCATCGCCGATACCGTCGGCTACGCGAATCCGGCGCAAGTGAAGCGCATGTTCACCAGGGTCAGCGAGCGGCTGGGTGGATTGCAATTGACAGCGCACTTCCACGATACGCGCGGACTCGGTCTGGCGAACGTTTACGCCGCGCTTGAGGCAGGCGTTCGCCGCTTTGACGCTTCGCTCGGCGGCATGGGCGGCTGCCCCTGGGCGCCGGGCGCGACCGGCAACATCGTCACCGAGGATCTCGTCTTTCTGCTCGAAAGCGCCGGGTTGCGCACCGGCATCGACCTAAACCGCCTGCTCGCTCTCAGGCAAATCGTGCGCGACGCCCTACCCGATGTCGCATTGCATGGCGCGTTGGCGAAGGCCGGCCTTCCGAAGAACTTTCGCGCCGGTGCGGCGCCCGCCAATCTGTAGTATCTTCGTTCAGACGTGATTCGAGGAGGTTGTCACGATGCCAAAGCTCTCCTATGCGATCTCGATGATTGCTTCGGCCGCGTTGCTGGCGCAAGCGCCCGATGCAAACGAGCCAAAGCCCCGGCCAGCGGCGCAAATTCCGGCCGCGCCGCTCTATAAGCTCGACGACGCGTTCCTGCAATGGCAACTGCAGCCGCAGGACAAAGCCTACTCGGCCATTGACGGCCAGCGCATCCATAGCTACGTCGAGGACCTTACCGCAATATCGCGCAAGTACCGCGACAGTGGCCATCCGCAATTTTGGGGACGCATCATCGGCACCTCCGCGGACGCCGAAACAGCCCAATGGCTCGTAGGCAAATTCACGAAGCTGGGGCTCTCGGATGTGCACATCCAGCCGTTCGATTTGCCGCCGCAGTGGATGCCCCAGTCCTGGGAGATCGTGGCCGCAGGATCTGGAAAAACAGTGCGCGTCGATTCGGCGCAACCGGCGTATCAAACCAAGGCGACTCCGCCCGAGGGCTTGGATCTGGAGGCCGCATACGTAGGCACTGGAAGCGAGGCGGACTTTGCGGGGCGCGACGTGCGCGGCAAAGCCGTGTTCATCTTTAGCATGCCCCTTCCAGGTTCGTGGCGCCACACCGCCACCGCGGAAGGAGCGCTGCGCCGCGCGGAGGCGAAGGGCGCGGCGGCGATTTTCGCGATTATTGCTCTCCCCGGCAATATCCGCACACAACTTTACCCCACCGGAACAAACGTCCCCACGTTTTCGATGGGGATGGACGACGGGTATGCCATCCGCGATCTCATCGGGCAAGCGCCGGCCGGCCAGCCCGTGCATGTGCGAGTGCGGCTGGACGTCAAAATGGAGCCAGGTTTGAAGACGGGCACCGTGTGGGCCACGTTGCCCGGAGCAACCTCTGAAACCGTCCACGTGCTGGCGCATCGCGACGGCTGGTTCGAATCGGGAACCGACAACGCTTCCGGCGTTGCCACCATGGTCGGATTAGCGGAATATTTCTCCAGAATTCCGAAAGAAAAACGCCGGCGCACCATCGTTTTCATGGGCACAACCGGCCATCATAACGGCGGAAATATGAGCGGGACCTGGCTGCTCGACCATCGTGACGAGGTTTTCGCCAATTCGGCTCTGCTGATTAACTGCGAGCATACATCCACCATTCAGACTTATTTGCTGGGAGAGGATATTCGCAAGGCAAACATGTATACCGGCATGCTCTGGTATGCCGGCGGGCCGCAGCGCCCGAAGCTGCAGGATATCGCGGTGAAAGCGTTCCGGGCCGCCGGCGTCGTCACCTATGCCACTCCGGAGCGCGCCGCCCCCGGCGGCGAAATGAGCCGGCTTTGGCCGTACGTTCCCGGCGTGCAGGCATCCGATTACAACGTCTTCTTCCACTCGGATCACGAGAGCGCCGATACGGTGCCGTGGACCGGCTTGGAAGCGATTACGCGCGCTTACGCGATGATCATTGATGGTGTCAACACGCTCGCTCTCAAGGATGTTCAGCGGCCGCCGGAAAATCCGCCGGCGCCGAGGGCTACCCGCTAGCATTCCGTCTCCGATCGCGAAAACCCACGTACCGGTACCCCGGGTTCACAGCGAAAGTACTCGTGCCTTATCGACGAACAATGAAATTTCCCGTTGAATTGGAGTATGCGTTGCGCTATTTGCTATGGCGTGATCAAGAAGACCGACCGAGTGTGCTATACCTGCGGAAGCCCGGTACCCCACTCTGTCAGGAAGATTCCCAAGAGACGGCAAATACCGCTATTCAGCAACTTTCTTTTCCTGGGTTCATTAGGATATAGCCTGTTTTCGTTCTTGTCCGAGCGTAAGCTTCCGTTGACCATCAGCCTGATCGTCTCGGGAAGCCTGCTGGCACTGCGCTTTATCAGCGAGCGCTATCAGAGGGAAAAGGCCCCAGCAGCGCGGATTTCAAACCGGCGCTAGCCAATTCGCATCGGACCTGCAAAAAATAGTTTCGCCGCCGATTTACAATCCTCAAATCTACTCTATGCAGTCGCGGCTCTAACTGCCTCGGAGGCAGTAAAAGGGAGGCGAGCTTCTCTCGGGCGGTCCGCGCGTGCTCCAGTTCGGTGCACGCTTCGTATTCTGAAAAGATCGAAGCTGGCCATTCACGCGGCTGTTCCGGCTCGCTCGAACAGCCGCTCCCGGCGCAGATGCGCTAATCTGAAGAAGTTTTACTTCGACAAAACGGAGCTGGTCATGCCGGACAAATTTCTATCCCGGATCACGAGACGTGAGGCGCTGAGCATCATTGGACTTGGCGCGGCGGCCGCGACATTGCCCGCCGCGGATACACCCCAATTTCCGAAAGGCGCTGTGATCCGGACCATCTTGAAAGACATGCGGCCGCAAGAGCTGGCAGGCGGTGCGACGTTGTTCCACGAACATATGTCCCTGGCGCCGAATTTCATGCCGCGCTGGATGGAGTATGCACGGCGAACCAATCCGCAGGCCGGCCGTCAGGGCGGCGGGCGTGCTGCTACGCCGCCTGCACAACAACCTCAACCCTCCAATCAGCCCTTCTTCATGGAAGATCTCGATCTCATGGTCGATGAAATGAAGGCTGCGAAGCAGGACGGCGTGGCCTGCCTGGTGGACGGCGGCCATCCGGATATGGGCCGGAATCTGGATTTTCTAAAGCAGCTGTCGATCAAATCCGGGATGCCGATCGTCGCCGGTTGTGGTTTTTATACCCAGCCTTTTTATCCAGCCGAGATCGCCACCTGGAGTGAGGATCAGATCGCGGAACAAATCGTCCGCCAGGCCGACACGGAGCCGGTCGGCGTGATGGGCGAGATCGGGAGCTGGGATGAAATCACCGAGGATGAGCGCAAAGTATTCCGCGCCGTCGCGAAGGCGCATAAGCAAACGAATTTCTCCATTTTCACCCACACCGGCATACCCGGAAAATCGGCCATCGAGCAGCTCGATATTCTGGAAGGCGGCGGCGTGAAACCGGATCGGATCGTCATCGGGCACTTGGGCAACCTGGTAGATCCCGATGTAAAAGTCCAGAAGGAAATTTGCAAGCGCGGCGCCTTCATCGGATTCGATCGTCAGGGTGGACCAGGCGATGTGCGGCAGGTCCCCATGGTCCTGGCTCTCATTGAGGCTGGATACGCGGGAAATCTCATGTTTTCCTCGGATTTGTCCAATGCGAATCAATTGAAGCGAAACGGCGGCGGTGGATATGCCAAAACAGTCACGGTTTGGGGCAAAAAGCTGACCGAAGCCGGCGTAAAGGACGATACGCTGCACAGCATTTTGGTGGATAATCCACGGCGCTTCCTGGCATTCGTGCCGAAGAATCGGCACCCTTCCGCTTAGCATCCGCCGTTAAATGCTTTCGGTCGCGGATATCGCGCAAGACTGTGCCCGCCACCGTTTGTACGCTGGCGCTACAATGGCCAGGGAAACCCGCACAGGAGAGGAACATGGATTCAACGAACTCTTCCG
This sequence comes from Bryobacteraceae bacterium, assembly GCA_035293725.1. GTDB lineage: Bacteria > Acidobacteriota > Terriglobia > Bryobacterales > Bryobacteraceae > Palsa-89. Next base: position 82,062 of record DATGMH010000064.1, on the reverse strand, counting down.
CCACTCGAAACCGTCGAGAATTTTTAAAGAACTCTTCGTTGGCAGTTGCCGCCGCAGCCGCCGGTTCCGCGCTGGCCTCCAAAGCTCAGGCGCAGACGCCGGCCCGCGCACCCGCGGTTCTGGGTGGAAGCGCCGATCAGCAGCTTTTCTGGGAAGTAGAAACCACTGACGGAAAAGTGCAAGGAATCGCCAATACCGGCATCAAGGAATTCAAAGGTATTCCCTACGGCGCTTCAACAGCCGGTAAGAACCGCTTCATGCCGCCGCGCAAGCCGGCCGCCTGGACCGGCGTACGCGAGTGCTTTAACTACGGACAGGTTAGTCCTCAGACGCTCGCCGATCTCCGCAGCGACTACGGCATGATGATCCAGTGGGACCAGCAGCCCGGAGGCATGGGCGAGGATTGCCTGGTGTTGAACGTGTGGACGCCGGGCGTGAACGACGGCGCCAAGCGCGCCGTCATGGTTTCCTTCCATGGCGGCGGTTTCGCCACCGGCTCGGGAAATTCTGCGGGTTACGATGGCGCACAACTCGCGCGCTTCGGCGATGTCGTCGTCGTCACCGTCAATCACCGCTTGGCGAGTTTCGGCTATTTACACCTGGCTGATCTGGGCGCCCCGCCGGAGTTCGCTGCGGCCGGTGTAGCCGGCATGCTGGACCTGGTCGCGTCCCTGGAATGGGTGCGCGATAACATCGAAAAATTCGGTGGCGACCCCAACCGCGTCATGATTTTCGGGCAGTCCGGCGGCGGCGCAAAAACATCCACGATGCTGGCGATGCCCGCCGCCAAGGGCTTGTACCATTGCGCAGCCGTGCAGAGCGGTTCCACCATCCGGCTGATCGACCGCGAACAAGCCACTAAGCTGGCGGACGACCTAATAGCCAAGCTGGGCATTTCCAAAAACAATATTGCCGATATCCAGAAGGTCTCCTGGCAGCGTCTTCTGGAGGCGCAGAGTTCCATGGGCTTGGGTCTGGGCGGCTTCGGCCCCGTGGCCGATGGCCAGGCGCTCCCGCACCATCCTTTCGATCCTGTCGCGCCTCCCGAATCCGCCGATATTCCGGTAATCATCTCAACAACTTTGGAAGACGCCGCACTCGCGCTCACCAACTTCGATCTGGACGATGCCGGCCTGAAGAAAATTCTCGCGCAGCGCTTCAAGGATAAAGCCGACCAGATCTACTCCTTATACAAGCGCTCCAGCTACACCGAAAAGAAAACGCCTTACTTGATCCAGGCCCAGGTCTTTACCGACAGCGGTTTCCGCCGCGGCGCGATTACGCAGGCAGAGCGCAAAGCCGCGCTAGGCAAAGCGCCCGCCTATATGTACCTGTGGACCTATTCAAGCCCCGGCTTCGATGGCAAATTCGGCGCGGTCCACGGAACGGATGTTTCTGCTTCGTTCAATAATTATCGGGACAGCATCGGCGGAACTGGTTCACACGCGCAGAAAACTCTTTGGTCGAATTTTGCCGCCGCCTGGGTAGCTTTCGCCAAAACCGGCAACCCGAACAATCCGAAAATTCCCAACTGGCCGGCTTACGAGACCGGCAAGCGCGCCACTCTGATTTTCGACTCGGACCTGCGGGTAGAGAACGATCCACGCGGTGAGATCCGAAAATTCTGGGCGCAAATGCCCGCCGCGGCAGGTCCGCTCGGTTAGGAGAAACAATGCATCGACGCACCTTTCTGGCAGGTATGGGCGCTTCGGTTTCGCTCGCCCCTGGCTTCGCCTTCGCGCCCGCGCGCACCGAAACAAACGCCCATCCCGCTCTCGCCAAAATCAATCCGAAATTCTTGGCCACGCCTAAGGAAGTGCACGATTGGCACGTCGTTAAGGACTCCAAGGGCGGCCCGACCATGACCGGCAGTCCGTCCTGGAAAAATTACGTCGAGTTTGCCGAAAAGAGCTGGCGCGAAGCCGGCGTCGTCGACATTTTCCGCAATTCGTTCACGTTCACGCGCTGGTACACCACGGAGTTCCCGGACGATTCCAACTGGTCGCTGCACGTCGACGGCAAGAAGATCAAGGTTGCCAGCTACGGCTGCAATTCGGGCAACACACCCGACGGCGGCGTCAGCGGTGAATTGGTCGTCTACAAGGAAGGCATGCCCGCCGGCGCGCTTCGGGGCAAAATAGCCATCGTCGTTAAAGAGCCAGGCCGCGGCGGCAGCAACGGGTCTGACGACTATGAGTATTTGTCGAACCCGGAGACATTTCCCAACCCGCTGATCCCGCGTGCCGAAGAAGCCGCCCTCAGCCCGTTCCCCATCATGGGCCTCGGCCAGGCCCAGAAAGCTCTCATCGACGCGGGTGCCATCGGCGCAATCATCGTGATGCCGCTCTCCTACGATGTGCTTGCCGGCGTCTACACGTTCGGCGTTCCCGCGCTCTACGAGCTGCCAACGTTGTATCTCGACCGCGATACCGGTGCGCAGATAGTAAGTGCAGCTCAGGCTGGAAAAACCGCAACACTGCGTCTCATCGCGCAAACAGAGCAAGCCGAGGCGTACCAGCTTTTCGGCTACTTGCCGGGTCGGGATTACGGCAAAGAAAACGATCAGCAGATCCTGCTCATCACCCATACCGACGGCCCGTCTATTTCACAAGAGAACGGCGGCCTGGGCATTCTCGCGATGGTGAAATATTTTTCGCATATCCCGCAGAGCGAACGCCCACGTACCTTGATGCTGTTTTACGATTGCCGCCACTACATGCCGGGTGCCGAGCGCGCGTTCGCCGCGCAGGATTACGCCGCCAGCCATCCGGATGTCTATAAAAAGGTCATCGCCGCGATGGGCATCGAGCATTTGGGCCAGATCAAAGTGGAAGAAGGCAACGGACAGCCGTTCCACAAGACCAAGGAAGTGGAATTCTCTTCCATCTGGGTTACACCCAATCAGCATCTGGTCGACATCGCCATCAAGGCGGCCAAAGAAAATCGCTACCGGCGCGTTCAGATCCAGGCGCCGGGCCGCAAAGGAAGCCATGGCGGCGAGCAGGGCCCCTGGTATGGCCTCGGCGGGATCGCGCGGCGTATCGGAGTCCCGGGTGCGTCTACCATGGGATCCATGACCGGATATTGGACGACCAAAGCCCGTATCGACTATCTCAATCCCGAACACTTCGTGAACCAAATCGCCTGTATGACCCAGATCTGTGGCGAACTGATGTCAGCCGACGTCGACTCCATAAAGAGCCCACCGGCGGCAACCCGGACCCGCGCCTGAATGTGGAACATCGGTACCGTTCGAATCAGCCGCGTCGTCGAACTTGAGATGCCGGGGCTCAGCTTCGTGCTGCCCGACGCAATTCCGGAAAACCTGCTGCCCATTGAATGGCTGAAGCCACATTTTATTTCACCCCAAGGCGAAGCCATCGCCACCATTCAGGCGTTCATTGTTGAGTCGCAAGGCAAGCGGATCATTGTCGATACCTGCCTCGGCAACGATAAACAACTGCCGATCCGCCGCTGGGCCAATCGCAAAGGTCCGTTTTTGGATGATCTCGCCGCCGCCGGGTTCCCGCGCGAGACCATCGATACCGTGCTATGCACGCACTTACACATGGACCACATCGGCTGGAACACCATGCTCGCCGATGGCAAATGGGTGCCAACTTTTCCGAACGCCCGCTACTTGTTCGGACGCCTGGAATGGGAACACTGGGACCGCACGCGAGAGAAGTGGACGCCAACGCTGATCGAACAGTCGATCCAGCCGATTTTGGATGCCGGTCTGCACGCGCTGGTCGAGACCGGCCATCGCATCACCGACGATGTCTGGCTGGAGCCAACTCCCGGACACACGCCTGGACACGTATCGGTTCGAATCTCCTCGCAAGGCCGGCAGGCCGTAATTACGGGAGATTTGATGCATCATCCCTGCCAGATCGCGCGTCCCGATTGGAACTCAGTGGCGGATTCAGACCCTCATCAGGCCTGCGCAACCAGGCATGCCTTTGTCGCCCGACGCGCGGAGGACGGTGTGCTGGTGATCGGCACGCATTTCCCCGCTCCCGTGGCCGGCCGGATCGTGCGCGACGGAGCAAGTTTCCGGTTTCAACTTCATTGAGTGGATCAGCCACAGCAGGCATAACTCAATGCCGGGTCGCGCTATCGCGCAACCTCGCGGCGGATTGAAATCCCGCCTGCCGTCCTAAAACCCCATCCGCTCGAGCTTGCGGTACAGAGTCTTCCGTTCGATCCCCAAAATCTTAGCGGCCCGGCTCTTGTTGCCCCCCGTCGCCGCCAGCACGCGCCGGATCTGATCCGCCTCGGTGTCCGCCAATGTGTCACTGGCGCTGTCACGCGGCTCAGTCAGCTCAATGGCTTCCTTCACGGACGCCTCGTCGATCCGCCCCTGCGGCGCCAGAATCGTCAGCCGCTCCATCATGTGCTGCAGTTGCCGCACATTGCCCGGCCAGCTGTAGTTCTCCAGTGCCCCCAAACCCGAAGCGGTCAGTTTCACATTTTGGCTATAGCGCTCGTTGTATCTCTTCAAGAAGTGGTGCGCCAACAGCGGAACGTCCCCGTGCCGTTCCACCAGCGGCGGCAATATGACCCTCACAACGTTCAGCCGGTACCACAAATCCTCGCGGAACTTGCCTTCCCCTACCATCTTCTGCAAGTCGCGATTCGTGGCCGCAATCACCCGCACATCTACTTTTCGCCCGCGCGCCGACCCCAACGGCCGAATCTCTTTTTCCTGCAAAAATCGCAGCAGGCTGAGTTGGAATCCCAGCTCAAGATCCCCAATCTCGTCCAGAAACACTGTGCCGTTGTTCGCCGCCTCGAACACACCCATGCGGTCGCGATCCGCACCGGTGTAGGCACCCTTCACCGCGCCAAACAGCTCGCTCTCAATCAGCGTCGGAGCGATCGATCCGCAGTCCACCGGAACGAAGGGCTGATTCGCGCGCGGGCTGTTGTTATGGATCATGCGCGCGATCACTTCCTTGCCCGTTCCGGTTTCGCCTTCGATCAGCACCGTCGCGTTCGTCGGCGCCACCAGCGAAATGGTCTTATAGATTTCCACCATCTTCGCCGAGCTGCCGATCATCTCGCTGGGAGGCAGATCGTCGATCTCGGACTCTTCCTCGTCTTCATGCTCGCTCGCCGCCGCCTCGGCGCGCTTCACGGTATCCAGCATCCGGTCCAGCTCGAATGGCTTGGCGATGTAGTCGAAAGCACCACCCTGCGTGGCCTTCATCACCGTCTCCATCGTGCCGCGCGCTGTCATCAGAATCACCGCGCAATTCGGATTCTTTTTCCGCGCAGTTTCCAGCACGTCCAAGCCGGTGCGCTCGTCCACGTAAATATCCGAAATGACGATCGGATACGCGTCGTCCCGCAGCCGCTCCAGGGCCTCGCGCGTGGAAGCTACCGCGTCCACCGCGTAGCCCTCCAGCTCCAGAAACGTGGTGATCGTATTTCTGACAGACGAATCGTCTTCTACTACTAACAAACGTTGCACTGCGCCGATTTCCTACTTATTAGACTGACACAGCCGGAGGCTGCGACGCACGCGAGTGCGCCGGTAACACGACTGTAAAGCAGGAACCCTTCCCCGGCTGGCTCGTGACTTCCATTTTTCCGCCATGATGCTCCACGATCTGCTCTACAATCGACAGTCCGATTCCCGTGCCTGCTTCCCCCGATGCTTCCGCCCGCTTGGTTCTGTAGAATTTCTTAAATATTTGCCGCAGTTCCTTGGCGTCCATCCCGATTCCCTGGTCCTGAACCGACAGCCGCACCCGCCCGCCATCCACCCGGCATGTCACCGTGATCTCAGTCCCGGAGTTCGAGTATTTCACCGCATTAGTAAGTAAGTTATAGACGACATACTCCATCAGTTCCCGGTCGCCCGCTAACTCGCCTTCTAACTGGTCTGTCCGGATCGAGATCTCTTTGCGTTCCGCTAACGGACGCGCGCGCTGGATGCAGACCTCAACCAGCTGGCGCGCTGCAAATGCTTCCCGCTTCAGTTCCATCTGCCCGTCCGACAGCCTCTCCACATCCAGAAAAGTCTGTATCATTCGAGCCAGGCGCTTCGACTCCTGATTGATCATCTCCGCGATCTGCTTGCTCTTTTCTTCGGTCAGCTTGTAGCGGCCCATCAACTCGCTCGACCCCTGGATCGCGGTCAGAGGCGTCCGCATCTCGTGCGTCACAAAATGGATCGCCTGCTGATACCGCTGCCGGTCGGTCTCGGCCTTGCGCAACTGCCGCCGGACCACGAAATACTGGTAGCTCGCTGCTGCCACGCACGTCAGCCAGGCTGTCGCCAGCGGCGCAAAATAAGGAAATACAATGCCCTGCCGGAACGCCACAAACGGCATCGCCTGCGCCGCGACAATCAACGCCGCCCCGCATAAGTACGCCGGCCAGCCTGTCAGGAATGCAAAAATCAACCCAGCCATTGCGCCGATAGCCACTGAGGATCCCAGCACCGTGACGTCGGAAGCGTCCGTCAAAAAATGCCCGCGCTCCAAGGTCTCGAATAGTTGCGCGTGCACTTGCACGCCCGGAATGCGCCCGTTCTCATACGGCGTTCGCACGCGATCTTGAGCGGCGGTAATCGATGTCACTCCGACAAACACCGTCTTGTCTCGAAACTCGTTCGCCAGCTCCGGCTTTTCCGCCAACTCCTTAAGCGAAACGCTCGGCACTTCCTCTCGCGTAAAGACCACCCGCAGCGGCCGATTGCCTTCGCTCGACCTCGCCGCCGGGATCACCTCGCCGCCCACTTGCAGATCCTGAGGCGATTCCAAAATCACTCGCTGTCCGCGCGATACGCGGAACGTTTCCAGTGCCAGAGCCCAGTAGCGCTCCTGCTCCGTTCTTTGCTCCAGCGGGATCTGACGCGTCACTCCATCCCGCGAATTCTGATCCGCCTTGTCGTGCCCCAGCCCCGCCGCCGACGCGCGAAACGCGGCCAGCGGATTCTGCCAGTGCTGCGCCGCCAGGTCCGTCTCCAGCACCAGGTTCTTAGTCCGCCGCATCGCCTGCGCCAGCCGTTGATCCTCCCTCGGATCCTCCGCGTCCGCCAGAATCAAATCGATCGCCACCGCGCGCGGCTGTGCCGGCGCCAGCAGATCCAAAGCCCGTGCGAGCATGCTGCGGACTGCCCGTGGCCCGCCCATGGCATTGAACGATGCATCGTCGATCCCCAACACCATCGAGCTTGGCGCGCCCGCTTCCGGCGGAAACAGCCGGAACATGAAATCGTAAGCCGAGTCGTCAAACTGATCCGCAACCGCTGTCCAGCTCGAAAATATCGCCAGTGCCAGCGCGGCCGCCACCACCGCGATGTGCCCGAGTTGCTGTTTACCGGCTGGTCGCCTTTTCAATCTCGTCGGGCTCCTTCGGCAGCGCGGCGCTCAAAACCTTCGCGCCCTTGTCCGTAACCAACACCACGTCCTCGATCCGCACACCGATATTTTCCTCAGCCAAGTAAATCCCCGGCTCGATCGTTATTACCATGCCGGCCTCCAGCGGCCCATCCACATTCGGATCGTGTACCTCAATTCCCACCTGGTGCCCGATTCCGTGCAGCATGTATTTGCCCAGGCCCGCGCCGTGCAGGTCTTTGCCGTGTGCGTCCATGTAATCCTTGGCCAACTTCGTCAGAGTGTCGCCCGGCCCCGACAAACGCGCCCCTGGCTTCACTGCCGCGATCGCCGCCTGCTGCGCTCCCAGCACGATCGAGTAGATCTCCCGCTGCCGCGCCGTGAACCGGCCTCCCACCGGGACGGTCCGCGTAATGTCGCTGGCGTAGCTGTCGCATTCGGCTGCCGCATCCATCACCACCAGCTCGCCCCGATCCATCCGGCGCTGGTTCGCCGAATAGTGCAGTACGGTACTGTTCGGCCCGGACCCCACGATACTCGAGTATGCCGGCCCTTCGCAGCCATGTTCCAGGAACGCGTCCTCAAACGTTGCCGCCAGCTGATACTCGTATAACCCCGCCGCGATGCGCTTCCAAACCGCTCGATGCGCCTCACTGCTCACGTCTGTCGCGTGCTGAATCGCGGCAAGCTCGGCGGGCGATTTCTTCACCCGCAATTTCGCGATCGCCGGCGCCGCATCCGAAATTTCACGAAACGGATACCGCGCCCTGATCTGATCTACGCTGGGCTGATTCATCAGAGCATACAGCGGCTCGTAAGAATCCAGTGCCTTGTCCAGCTCCGCTTCGAATTTTTCCAGCGGCAGCACCTCTTCGAAGCCCGTGACCGCTCGCGCGTCTTTGTCCTCCGCCGACGCGCGCCGCCCCTCGTAATGCTCTACTCGTTCGTTATGATGCGGTAGAAATAAAATCTCTCGCGACGGCGTGATCAGTAGCCGCGCCCCCGGTTCGGTCCAACCCGTCAGGTAATAAAAATTCGGCTCCGGTGTGGCTCGGTAAACCTGATCGCGCGACTCAATGTGCGCAAACAGCACCAGCACGCCGTTCAGATCTTTGCGCAGATTGACCCGCCGCGCGCGGTACTCTTCCATCGGAAACTTGGCAAACCCGGCGCAGGCAAACAACAATGCCAGAACCGTCACTCTCCGCATGTCCAAAATGTACCAATTTCAGTGTTGCGGCACCGTTGCCGCCGCGCAGCCGGCGCCGGCAAGGTTTAATAAGAAGGTGCGCGTCCTCCTCATGGGTGCCTCCGGCATGATCGGACAAGGCGTCCTGCGCGAATGCCTGCTCGACCCAGACGTGCAGTCCGTCGTCTCAATCGTCCGCACGCCGGCAGCTCACCAACACCCCAACCTACGCGAAATCGTCCACAAAAATTTCTCTGACTTTTCCCCGCTGGAAAGTGAACTGGCTGGCCTTGACGCTTGCTTCTTCTGCCTGGGTGTCACCTCGGCCGGTCTGAGCGAAGCCGAATATCGCAGCATCACCTACGACATCACGATCGCCGCCGCCCAAATGCTGGCACGTCTCAACCCTCAAATGGTCTTTATCTATATCTCCGGCGCCGGCACCGACAGCTCCGGCCGCGGCCGAACCATGTGGGCGCGGGTCAAAGGACAAACCGAAAACGCCCTGCTCGCGATGCCGTTCCGCGCCGCTTACATGTTCCGCCCGGGCCTCATTGTGCCGCTGCACGGCATCAGCTCCCGAACGCGTGCCTATCAGCTGTTCTATTCATTGGCCGGCCTCGTTCTGCCGTGGCTTGAGAAGCGCTGGCCCGAGCGCATCACTACCACCGAGAAGCTCGCCCGCGCCATGCTAAAAGCCGCCAAATACGGCGCGCCGAAACCAGTCCTTGAAGCCCAAGACATCGCGGCGCTCTGACACAGGTCTGTTGCCCCTACCGATCCCGAGCGCGGCCCGGACGGCTATCAACAGCACAGGCCCCCATGCACTCCGGGCCAATGCAAAGTTAAAATGTCGCCAAGCCTAAAATCCTCCTTGAGGTGTCCCCCTATATTTTTGGGAAAATCGCGCCTATAATGATGGCCAGCTCAAAGTGGATACCGGTTTAATAGGGAGGTTGTCCATGTTCGAAAGCCTGGATGAACAAATCAGGTCGGATGAGCACAAGGCATCATCCAGCACCGAGCGCTTAGTTCGCTGGGTGTTGATTGTGGTGATATCGGTGGTCGTCTTCGGAGGGGTGGGGTACCTGGCGACGCAGCTTAAGTAACGGGAACGAGACGCTGCGTAGGAAACTTGAAATCAATCCCAGCGCTTGAGGTGTGGCCAAACGTCGGCCAGGTGTTGTTTCGCGCCTTCACAGTAGAAAACATCGAAGTGCTCGTAGGGCATCGAGTAGGGGTGCTCAACATGGCCCACTTTGCGAACCGTCTGGAATAGCTTTTCCAGCCGTTCCTCCCTGTCGTCCATCACGATCATGCTCTCGCCTGTGTAGCCGCGCGGCCCCCACAGAAAATAGGACTGATGGCCGCTGATGGCCTTAGGCAGTCCGTATTTCGGGCCGAAGAAGTCGATCGCGCCGGCCTGGCCGTAGTTTTGCCCGAAAATGGCAGTTTTGGCGCGCACCTCGGCGGGTAGCTGGTTGTAAGCGCGCGCCACCACTTGGGTCATCTCTTCCCATCCGAATTGATCGGCAAAGAGCTGCGGCAGAGGCCCGAGCCGATGGTTTTCGATGCGGGGCTGCTGCAAGTGAATCGCCTGAGTATAGCGGAGGTAATCGGGTACCGGAAGGACCGGCGCGGCCAGAGGCGCGAGCGCGGCTCCCAGCAACGACATGCTCGCGAGGTATGCCACCTTGAGCCATCCGAAACGCGCCGCTTCAAGCGTCTGTTCCCAGAAAACGGCGCCCGCCGCCATCAGCATCGGAAACGCAGGAAATAAGTAGTACACGCGCGGGCTCAGCGCCATGATCACGGCGGCGGCGATCAGAAACGCAAGCCCGAGTGCGCGTAGTTCTCTCGCGGATTTCGCGAACAACAAATAGTAAAGACCGGCGCCCCAGACCGGCAGGCTGAGAGGCAGCATGAGCAGGATTTCCTGGCCCCAAAATGAGACTGGCGACAGAGCGACATCGCGCTGGCTGCGGCGTATGTTGGCTTGTAATTCGAGAAAAGGAAAATGATGCTGGATGTTCCAGATCAGGTTGGGCAGGAAAATGAGAAACGCTACTAAACCAGCCAGCAAAAACCAGCGGCTGAGCATTAATTTTCTCTGCGGCGTCAGCAGCAAACCGGCAATAAGCGCGAATCCGACGATGAGCATCGAGTGCTTGTTTTCCAGGCCGATTCCGGCCAGTAATCCGAACCACAGCCACAGCTTTTCCCTGGCGGTATTAACCATCCGGATGAGAACGAACGCGCAACCCATCCAAAACAGCGGTTCGAACGCATTCATGGTCAGCAGATTATCGAGGCCGAGGAACGCCGGCGATACAAGCACAGTGAGCGCCGCGAGAGCTTGCGCGAAGCGTTTTCCACCGAGCTCGCGGGCTATGAATCCGGTGAGCAGGACCAGCGCCGCGCCGGCGAGCGCGGGGAAAAATCGGATTGCTGCAAGCGAGTCACCGAACAGCGCACGCGCTATTTTAGTGACAACCGCGATGAGCGGAGGTTGATCGACATAGCCCCAAGCCAGATGCTCGCTGCACGCCAGATAGTACAGCTCGTCGACAAAATAACCGTAATGCCGGCTGGTGTAAAGGTGAACGAGAAGCTTGCCCGCGGCAATTGCAGCAACGGCCGCGGTGCCGCTCAGCAGCCAAGTTTTTTTGTGCGTGCGATCCGGATTCAATCCATCGAGCTTAGGCGCGCGTCGCTGGGCCCGAGCACCTGCATCACTGCTTTTACTTTAGCCGGGTAGCCGGGGTTGCGATTGTAAGTCCTTAACTTGCCGTCCAGGCTCTTGTTTCGATATCGCTCCGACCAGGCGAGCTGCTCCGCCACGTAGTGGATGCCCGCTGGAATGGATGCGAAGCTCTGGAGCGGCGAATCCCATCCAAAAACATTGTTGTTGCGGTAGTCCTTCCCACCGCTCGACTCAATAAAGGAGATACTCGGGAGCAGGCGCCAATCCAGAGCATTGTGGTCGGCAGCCGCAAGAAATTCCCCTGCTACCTCGCGCAAGGGGCAATCCCGCGCCGCGAAAAACTGCTGCAGGCGCAGCAGCCGGGGATCTGGAGGCTGCGACTTTGCGCCCTGCTGTTGCGGACTCATCACGGCGGGCACAGCGATCAAACCGGCGGCCAATACGATCGTTTTCATCAGAGTTTCCTCCCCTGGTGATTTAAGCTTTGTGCTGGACTTCGCTAAAAGTAGAAGTTATTGAAAACTAACGAGATACTTAGTATGTGGTTGGTTATTCTTTTAGATTCAATCACATAGGAGAAAGGGTCGGGGGTTCCTAATTCACAGTAAGTGTACCATATGAGGCCCGCTTGCATGCTCGCTTGATCGCAACCTGGATGCTCTGTAAAGACGCCACTAACGACGTTTTGTTTCGGGGAATTGTCACTTAAGACCTGCTCAGGTTTTCCGCTGTTGCTATTCCGGCCGCCGGCAAAATCTCGGGTCAAACCTTGCGCCAACCGCCAGCCAGTATAGCGCTCACACGACGTGATCAGTGCGTGGGCCGCATGGTGGATTGATTGCACACTAAATTGCATTCTTCGCAATTTACTAGGAGAAAATCTATGCAATACAAATCTGCAATTACAACCAGGCGGGCGGGGCGGGTGTTGGGTCTAGTGCTGGCGCCGCTGCTGCTTGCTTCTTACGCGTTCGGCCAACAATCTTATGTCGGCCGATGGGACGCTTATGGAGGATACACGAACATTCAGCAGCCGAGCATTAATCTCATGGAGCATGGCTTTAACGCGCAGGTTGGTATGCGCGTGAAGACGTGGCTCACGCTCGGATTCGACTATTCCGTCGCCAACGGGCGCAATACGCTCGATGCCGGAATGCTGATTCCGTCGCTGGCAAACTCACTCAGCCAGCAGCTGGGATACTTACAGTCAATTGGCCGCCTGCCGGCGAATTACGTTCTGGCGGTTCCGACCAACCTCCGCACGCAAACCTTTCAAGTTGGTCCCGATATTCCCTTCCGTCATTTTGAATCCGTTACGTTTTTTGTGCGGCCGAACTTAGGCGCGATTCAGGGGGTAGCGACGCCGCGGCCGCAAGACCCCATCGCGACCGGCATCGTCAATCAGTTGACTCCGACTGGCCAGAAAACAGACTGGACTTACTTTTACGGTTTCGGCGGCGGGCTGGAATTCAACGTGACTCACCATTTCGCATTGCGGTTCCAGGCCGACTTCGCGCACGACCAGATGTTTAACGACATTCTAAAGGAAGGCAACACCATCCGCTTCTCCGTGGGACCGGCGTTCCAGTGGGGAAAGAACGTAGCTGGGCGCTAGGCGCTTTTTCCCAATACAACGAGCAAGGGCGGACTTCGGTCCGCCCTGTTCGTTTGCCTGCCAGATGCGCCCTAGCCGCGTCCGCCAAAATCCGCGAGTAACTGCGCGCGAATTTTATATTTGAGGATCTTCCCTGTCGTGTTCTTCGGGAGCATCGGCTGGAAGAGAACGCGCGAAGGGACTTTGAACTTAGTCACGTATTGACCAACGTGCAGCCGCAATTCTTCTTCGGCGGCTTCAACTCCGGTTTTCAGTTGCAGCACCGCCCAGATCTCTTCGCCATAGACCGCATCCGGGATCCCGATGACGGCCGCTTCCGCCACCGCAGGATGCCGATAAAACGCTTCTTCGATTTCGCGCGGAGATATGTTTTCACCGCCCTTAATGATCAGGTCCTTCTTGCGGTCCGTAATAAATAGATACCCTTCTTCGTCGAGATAACCGATGTCGCCGGTATGCAGCCAACCGTCCTTGAGCACTTCTTTGGTGGCGCCTGGATCCCGCCAGTAACCAGCCATGATGTTGGCGCCCTTCAGGCAAATCTCGCCGGCAGTACCAGACGGAAGCGGCTGCGCCTGGTCATTCATGATGCAGATTTCGACGCCCGGAGTTGCAACGCCGACCGACCCAGGCCGATAAGCGCGGGAAACTTCGTAGCCGGTGGCGACCGACGCCGATTCCGTAAGCCCGTACCCTTGGTCGACCCGGCAGCCGAAGACCTGCGCGCATTGCTGGCGAAGCGGTTCGGGAAGCGCGGCGCCACCGCTGGTCATCCGCGTTAAGCTGGTCAGGTCGTGTTTGGCCCGCTCGGGATGTCCGAGTAAGTACATAAACATGGTCGGCACACCGGGCAGATACGTGACCTTGTGCCGTTCAATCGCTTCCAGCACCTTCACCGGATCGAATTGACGCATTAACACCGTGCTCCAGCCCCAGCGGTTCGCGATATTCTGCGCCAGGATGCCGTACACGTGCGTAAGCGGCAGAGCGTTCAGCATCGTGCCGCGCGGCAGATCCGGATTCTGCTGATAGGTGCTCTCTAACCCAGACGCCAGGTTCTCGTGCGTGAGCATGACGCCCTTGGGAGTGCCCGTAGTTCCAGAAGTATAGAGCAGGACGGCCAAGTCCGAAGGCAAACTATCGGCCGGGCTGTCGATGGGAGACGCTGTGCGGAGTTCCTCCAGGATGTTGGTTGCGCCTTCAACTTCGCTGTCGCCGAATACCAGGAGGTGTTTCAAGATCTTGAGATCGGCGTTGGCCTGCTCCAGCCGGGGCGCCAGGGCCGGGATTGTAACGGCGACGATAGGTTCTGCATTCCGCAGAATATGCGCGATTTCCGTTGCGGTCCATTGCGGGATCACGGGAATGATCGCGGCCCCGATGGTCCAGACTGCTTGAAACGCGGCGGTGAGCTCGGGCGAATTGGGTATCAGGACCAGTACGCGGTCGTCGTGCCGGACCCCGTAGTGGTGAAGAACGCGCGCCAATGTGCCGGCGTACCGCAGTTCCTCCGCGTTTGTATAACTGCGATCTTCGTAATAGAGCCGCGTGTACGCGCCAAACCGTTCCAGATGCTCCATGTCCAGACGGGCGGCATTGCCCGCCAGCCTTTCAGCGAGTGCTTGTGCCATAAAAAAATCCACTCCTATGTTTATTAATTCAAGGCGCCCCGGTAGAGGCAGCGCCTGGCTGATTCGCCATACCGCGATGCGGCGCCGCGTGCGGACGCGGTTTAATCCGAGTATTACTGCGTGAGCCGCGAAATACGTGGCAACTTGACTTCCATGCGCGTCAGCAGAACGCCTGTGCGGCTGCGGAGCACAAGCGCGACAAGTCAGTGGGAATTGCCACACCCAAACGGGCCATCCGGCGCGGGTTATTTCGCAGCCGCCGGCTCGGCCGGAGTGACGGCAGGCGATGCCGGACGAATCGGTTGCCGCTCGCGGCGCACGCGGCGCGGCGCTGGTGGCTTTGCGATCGCGCGCTTGAACTGCAGAAATGCGTCATCCAGGAAGTCGCGTAACCGGCCCAGGTCGGCCGCCCACGCGCTGTCGCCGGTGAGGCCGAAATACAGCGTTCCGTTGTAACTGACCATCGCGCAGCAGACACCCATAAAATCGCCAATCGGCACGTACGGGTAGTACGTCAGCATTTTTCGGCCGAGCAGGTACAACGGCTCAGGCGGGCCCGGCACGTTCGTGCAGACCATGTCGAAAGGCAGAACCGAAACGGTGTTGGAGAGGATACCGGTAAATGCAGCTTGCAGCGGGACCGGCATCAAGGCCAGCAAGGCGCCGCCGAGCACCACCAGGTTGGCGGCGCGGGCGTGCTTCAAAGCGTCGCTGCGCTCGTGGATGGCGCGCAGAAGCTCTCGCGGATCGGCAATGTCCAACGGAACGTTCATCGGCACCAGCGAGATTTTGTTTCCCAAGCCGTTACTTTGGTCCAGCCTGCGAAGGTTCACTGGCATCATCAGACGCAGCACTCGGTTCTTGAGCGGCAAACGATGCGCTTGCGCATACCGGCGCATCGCCGCGCCGAGGATCGCCACGCCGGCATCGTTCACCTTGGCCCCCAACGGTTCGCGTATCGCGTCGATGTCTGCCATCGCAAATTCCGTCCACGAGACGCGGCGAGGACCGGAACAGGGCGCTCTGAAGGGGAATCCTTGGGCGGGCTTGACAAGTTCGGCGACGGCCTTAACCGGGGGGGCCAGCGAGCCTTGGGCCAGTTCGCCGAGCAATGCTTGCGTGACGTCCAGAGCGGCCGATTGCATCGAGAACAGCCGTCCGGCCGTGTGGGAATACGAGCTGAGCATCGCATCCAGCAGGCTCGCATCCGGCGTGGGCGGCTGAGGAGCGCGGAAGCGAGTTCTTCGCAACCGCCCTGAAGGTTCCGGAGTGTGATCCAGAATAAGGTTCATGAGCCCAACGCCGGCCACGCCGTCCACCAGGCAATGATGGACCCGCGCGATCAGTGCACTGCGGCCGCCACGCAACCCATCCACCACCGTTAGGTCCCATAGCGGGCGGTTCCGATCCATGATCTGGCTGAAGATCTCGCCCGCGAGGTTTTCCAGCTCCTCCTTGGTGCCCGGCCGGATACGGGCGGAAAGTATGTGCCGATCAATGTTGAATGCCGGATCGAACTCCCAGGTCGGGTAGCCGGCGTTGAGGGGAGGGAAGTCGACGCGCTGCCGATACCGCGGGATGAGCGGCAGCTTGGACTCGATGAGCGATTTCAAGTCGTCTACCGGAAGCCGCCCGTCGAACGTGAAAACGCTTCCGATGTGCAGGGGCATTTCCTTTTTTTCGAGGTACAAAAATAACGAATCCAAGGGGCCCAGCCGGTCCCCGGCGTAGTGTTGTGGCATGGGAGGACTCCGGTGTTGAGAGTTCGAGCAGGTAGTGGGCCGCTGGATCCGTCAAGCGAAGCTTAGACATTTCGAGCGCGGCTGAGTTAATTGGCGCAGCCTTGTGAGGTCATTTGGCTCAAAGTATTTGCTAAAACCTGACCTGCCTTTTGAGCGCACTACGAAGTCAAGAGAACGCGCTGGCAGCCGAGTTGCCGGATCATTCTCAAACACCCTGGTGATCCTTGCCTTCAGCATCTGAATTTCGGGTATTCGTGCTTGCAGGCGCGCCGCGACAACTGCGGCCGTTGATCGAAGCATGCCTGGGCGGAGGAACCAAGACGGCACGGATTCGAGCGGCGCGGTCTGTTTTGGACCAGATGGACCGGGACACGCGCGACCATGTCGGGCGGTGGATCGCGGAAGCGGTTCCCGTAGAATCGCTTGTCCCCGAAATTTATGCGGCTTGGCGGCCCGTGGTTCGCGATGCGCTGCAATTCATTTTTTCGCGGCTCTCGGCCGAACGGCTGGCGGCGAAACTGGTCGAGCAGCTTGATCTTCCGCTGGACACAGCACACGGCGCACGCCTGCTGGTCTTGATTTCAAAGATGCCGGCGATTCAAAAGCTGGGCCAAGTCGTCGCGCGGCAGCGGCATTTGGGCGATCCGCTGCGGAACGCGCTGGCCGAGCTGGAGAACGGGATGTCGGACGTAACTGCGGCGAGCGTCCGCTCGATCGTATCGAAACAATTGGGGCCGCGGCTGCGGCGATTCTGCGTCAAACTCGACGCCCGCATAATGTGCGAAGCCAGCGTCAGCGCCATCCTTCCGTTCACTTGGCGTGATCCCGAGACGCGAAAGCGCGAGCGCGGCGTATTCAAAGTCCTCAAGCCTTATGTCCCGCGATCTTTCGCCGAGGACTTGCAACTGCTCCAGAGCTTGAGCGAATTCCTCACCGCCAACCGGCAGTATGGGTTCGCTTCCCAGCATGTGCCGGAGATGGTGGCCGAAGTACGGTTGCTGCTCCACCATGAGCTGGATTTCGAGACCGAGCGGGCCACGCTGCGCGACACCCTGCGAACGTACCGGCTCACGCTAGGCGTCCGGGTGCCGCGGTTGATTGAACCGCTCTGCACATCGCAAATAACCGCCATGAGCGAGGAGCGCGGCGTGAAGGTGACGGATGCGTTTCCGAAGCGCCCGCAGCAACGGCTAAGGGTGGCCGAGCAACTGATTGAGGCGCTGATCGCCGTGCCGCTGCTCTCGCGCGAGAGAGAGACCATCCTGCACGCGGACCCGCACGCGGGCAACCTGCTTTACGACGAGGACCGGCACGAGTTGACCGTTCTGGACTGGGCACTAACGGAGCGGCTGGACCGCGAGTCGCGCCGCCAGCTCGCCATGCTCGTGATCATGACCATCTTGAGGAATCCTGCCGGTGTGGCTGAGGCGATCCTAAACCTGCGCTCGGAAGCCGGCGGTGAAAAAGCGCACGAGCCCGAGCTGGTTCGCCGGTCCGTCGAGCAGTTCTTCGCAAACGCGCCGCGCCGCTCGCTGGGCGGCGAAGATGCCTTGGAACTGCTCGACCGGATTGCGCTGGCTGGGGTGCGGTTTCCGGCCGCGCTGGCCATGTTCCAGAAGGCCCTTTTTACTTTAGACGGCGTGCTCTATGACCTCGTCGGGGCGAAGATTCCAATCAATCGCGTGCTGATCCGGGATTTCGTCGTGCGCGGGTTGGCGAGCTTCGGCCTGAATCATCCGCCGCTTTCGCTACCCGACTTAATTTCTCTGCAGCGCAGCGCGCTGCTGTATCCGGCGCGCTGGGGCGTATCGGCGCTGCGAGCAGTCATCCCACTCACCGGTTCCGAGGCTTCACCATGACGATTCCCAGACTTTTATTGAAAAAACTCTATACTCTCCGCAGTTTGAAAAACACCGGGGCGGGCGCGCAGTTCGCGATCAAAAACCGGCTCAGCGATGCCGAGTTGGTCGGCGTGCGATCCATTGCAATCGACGGCAAAGTGGTGCCGCTGGAGCGCGTGCGTTTGGATCTGGCGGACGGCCGCGCGCTGAGCCCGGCGGAGGTGAACGCGGCGCACCCCATCCCGTTTCCGCTGAGCTCGGTGGTCACGGTGCAGACGGATGAGCCGGTGCTGCCCAATGGCAAGCACGAGATCGACATCGCTTTTGAATCGCGGCCCTTCGGCGCGCTGGAGTTCACGGTAGAGGACACCATCGCGGAGGAACAGAAACCGGCTCTGCATATTCCCCGCGACGAGGCGGACGACTACAGTCCGGAGATTATTCGGGCGCGGCAGGCGCTGATCGAGCAGACCAGCGGCGTGCAGCCGCGCCACCTGTTCGAATATTCGTTCGATCCTCACGCCGTACGCGGGAATTGCGAGAACTTCTGCGCCGTGGCGCAGGTGCCAATCGGGTTCGCGGGTCCGCTCGAAATCCACGGCGAATACGCCGAAGGCGACGTATTGATCCCACTGGCGACATCCGAAGGCACGCTGGTTGCCTCCTACAACCGCGGAATGAAGGTTCTCAAAATGTGCGGCGGCGTGAAAGCGACGGTCATGGCCGACGCGATGCAGCGCGCGCCGGTGTTTGTGTTCCGCGATGCCCGGGCTTGCCGCGATTTCGTCAAGTGGGTCCAGGCCAATACGAACGAAATCCGCGCCCAGGCCGAAGCGACTTCTTCGGTGGCGAAGCTGCAGTACATCGATCCCTACCTCGCGAATAAGTTCGTCTACCTGCGCTTCAACTACACCACCGGCGACGCCGCGGGACAGAACATGGTGGGCCGCGCGACCTTCGCGGCGTGCAGTTGGATCCTCGACCGTTATGCCGGCATCACGAATTTCTATCTGGAGTCCAACTTCGCCACCGACAAAAAGGCCTCGCACGTGAACGTGATGCGCACCCGCGGAAAGCGCGTAACGGCTGAGGCGATCATTCAGCGCGACGTGCTCATTGAGCAGCTGCGGGTCGAGCCGGAGAAGCTGGTTTACCACTACGGCGTAGCCAACGTGGGTGCGTTTTTGTCGGGGGCCAACAATAACGGCGCCCAATCGGCTAATGCGATCACGGCGATGTTCATCGCGACCGGCCAGGATGTGGCCAATGTCGCCGAATCGTCGGCGGCGGTGATTTATTGCGAGCTGACGCCGGACCAGAACCTGTACCTTTCGCTCACCATTCCGTCGCTCATCGTCGCCACGCACGGCGGCGGTACGGGCCTGCCGACACAGCGCGAGTGCCTGCAGATTATGGGCTGTTACGGCAAGGGAAAAGTGAACCGGCTGGCGGAGATCGTAGCGGGCGTGGCGTTGGCGGGCGAGTTGTCGCTGGGCGCCGCGATTTCATCCTTGGATTGGGTATCGGCGCACGAAAAATATGGACGGCATCGCTAGCCGTCCCCGGCACCGCGGCTCCTCACCGAATAGGCTGCCGCGGCGTTTCGCTGTGCGTTTAGGAGACGGATTATGGCATCGCGGCGAGTGATGGAAGCTAAAGAACTATTGGAAGAGGCCAAGGAATGGGGAATGTTCACCTGGGCCTCCGAGGAAAATAAGAGCCGGGTACAATCTGCGATCGAAGGTTCGACCCAGATCCTCGATCGCGAGGTCGAGAAGGTTAAGAAGTCCTGGAACAAAACCTTGCAAAAGGCCTACGAAGGACAGGACGGCGATCCCAGGCTCGGGCGTGCCTTGCGAAAGCTGCACGATACCGAGGACGCTCTCGCGCAAATCACCGCGCAATCGAAAGAGACATTTGCCGAAGCCGAGCGGGAGCTGAGCGCGGGCAAAGCGCGGCAGGGCGTCGTGCAAGCACTGCACGCCATCAACCTACACGAGGCGGTGCTGGAGATGGCCCGCACAAT
This sequence comes from Bryobacteraceae bacterium, assembly GCA_035293725.1. Lineage (GTDB taxonomy): Bacteria > Acidobacteriota > Terriglobia > Bryobacterales > Bryobacteraceae > Palsa-89. The sequence continues at coordinate 61,962 of DATGMH010000064.1, read as the reverse complement.
CGGCGCTTAGCCGCTGTAACCCGACCGCTTGTCCCTACCTCTTTCCCCCGCGTGCAGTAATTCTGGCCGATGCCGGCGCGCGCATCACAGCCCGCTCATTTCTTAGGCCGACCTTGTTCTCCCGCTTTGAAGCGGCTGTGGCAAGCGTTGCAGGCCTGGTTTACTTCCTCGAGTTGCTTGGTGAACGCTTCGGTGTCGTTGGACTTTGCCAAGTCAGCCAGCCGTGTAGTCTGAGCCGCATAATTGGCTGCCGCCCGCTCGAACCCGGCACGATCTTGCCAGATTGCAGTGCGCGCCTGCGTCCAAGCCGGCGACTCACCTTCGCCTGTGCCGCGCGGAAACATTCCCGGAAGCGCCTTCGCCCACTTAGCGAGCGCAGACGCCGGATAACCTTGGCTCTTTGCCTCGCGTCCCGCCTTCATCGCCTCGCCCATCGAGCGGAACGTGATGGACGACATGTCCAGCGCCGCCTGCCGCGCCGCAATCGCGTTCGCTGGCGATACGCCGGCGGAGTCCTCTTGCGAAAACCCCGTTGTCATAACGAAAACAAATGTGCCGGAAAACAGCACCAGACGTTTCAACACCGCGTGCCTCCCCTGCTGCGAATTTTTCTGCCGGCTCCATCATCAACCACCGGGGATTGACAGAGCGGCGAATCGATGATACCTTGTTATCCAAGGCTTGTCAAACAAAACGTGGAAAACCGAATCGAAATCGACCGCCAGTTCCTAAAAGGAAGCATTAGCCTGTTGCTGCTCAATCTGCTGTCGCGAGGCGAAATGTACGGCTATGAAATTCTGCAGGAAGCTTCGCGCCGCAGTGCCAATGCGTTCGCGTTTAAAGAGGGCACCCTATACCCCGCGCTGCATCAACTCGAGAAAAAAGGCCAGATCAAATCGGAATGGCGCACGGCTGGCAACGGGCGAGAACGCAAGTATTATTCGTTGACCCCTAAAGGCAGGAAAGCCGCGGCCGACTACGAGAGACAATGGCAGCACCTTACCGGTGCGATGGCCGCTATCCTGGAGAGCAAGTAAGTGCGCGCTGTAGACGAACTGATCGACAGTATCGTGAACTCCTCCGAGATCCCCTCGGCGAAACGGCGCGAGATTCAACGCGAGCTTCGCTCCCATATTGAGGATTTCGTGGTTGCCGCCCGCGAGGCTGACCGCCCCCGCGATGAGATCGAAAAACTGCTGATCGAGAAATTCGGCGACCCCCGCCAGATCGCCCAAGCCTTTGCCTGGGTGTACCGGCACGAACGGCGAACGCTCCGCGCGTTGGCGTATACGCTTTCTACCGTGTTCCTCGCTGGCTCGCTTTCGGCGGCCATTCTGGTCATGCAGGCCGGCCTGGTCTTCAGCTTTGGCACGTCCGCCACGAACATGCTTGCGGGCCGGCATGTGCTCATTGAAATGCTTGACATCCTGACGTCCGTAGCCGCATACCTGGCCCTGATTTCGTTCGAGAACCTTTTCGAGTGCCACCGGTTCCAGAAAGCTGCATTTCTCCTCGCCGGGATCGTCGCTGCTCTCGTAATGTCGTGCGCCGCGGCGGGCTTGCCCCAAAAGTTTCTTCTCTTTGGACTCGTGAACGGAGTCTTCTTCCGGGCGCTTCAGCTCTTTGTCACTCCGAAAATCGTGCGGGCCGGCATTGTCGTGATTTGTTTTCCACTCGCCGGGCTCGCGATGGCTCTGCAGCGCGCGCCGGTTTCACCGCTTGTCCTCGCGACAACTTGCGCCAGCTGGCTGATCATGGGCGCTGGCTACCAACTGATGACACATCTTGCCGAGCGCGTTGACCGCGCGCTCCTGAACGGCCTCCAGCGCATTCAGGCCGGTTATTGAAGGGAGGGTGAATATGAAAACGATCACGATTCTTCTGGGCGGATGTTTGCTGTTCGCTCTGGCGCAGCGCGCCGTCGCGCATTTCAGGCTGCTCGAGCCCGCATCCTGGCTGCAGGAATCGGATCTCGGCGACCCGCAGTGGTCGCCCCCCTGCGGCGGAACATTAACCGACCCCGGCAAACCCACCGGCGCAATTACGAAAATTCAAGGCGGCGAGAAGCTCCACATCCGCATCCGGGAAATGGCCTTCCACCCGGGCTTTTACCGCGTTGCGCTCGCCGTGAACTCGCGCGCCGAACTCCCGCCGGATCCCGAAGCCATAAGCGAACCGGGCGCCGATGGCCGCCAACACTCTGTCTCCGCAGCCATTCATTATCCGCCCGTCCCGCCCGTCCTGGCCGACGGATTGTTCATGCACGTTGCGCGCTTCGACAAAGACCAGGAAACCGATGTCGAGATTCCCAACATCAACTGCGAGAAATGCACGTTGCAGGTGATCGAGTTTATGGGCGCCCACGGCTTTAACAAAGATGGCGGCTACACCTACCATCATTGTGCCGTGCTCCAGATCCATGCCAACCCGAATAAACCGGTCGACACCAGGTTTCCCGCCGAAACCACGCAGCCGTAGCGCGAGCGTCAGTCCGCGCGTCAGCCTGGAAATCGATTTCCACTCAATATAGCGGCGGCTTACCCGGTGTACAGCCACCGGGCCAGATCGCGGTTGGAATGAAAATCTTCGGCGTTGAGCCGCGCGCGCGCGTTGTAAATCACAAGCGGGATATCCATCTCGTGCAGCGAGCCATGCGCGCGATACTCGGCTGGCAGCGGCTCGGAGGGCGAATCGAGTTCGCCGAACACTGTGTCGCGATCGCCCAGAACAACCAGATCTCCGATGCGCGATGCCATCAAGTGGTATTTTTCGGCGGCTTCGGTGCGCGTCAGAACGCTTTCCACACCGCCCAGGCTCGTTAGGACGGCAGCCACGCGGTCGACATCCTTGGTCGATTTGCAATAAACCCACGCTACGCCGCCATAGCCGCGGTGGTGCTTCATGTATTTGTCCCGATCGACCGAGATAGCGATACGTATGGGAGCGCCGTGCCCGGCGCACACTTTCTCGAGGTCCCAGCACTGCGACTTGTGATTCATGCCGTGATCGGCCGTGAGCAGGAAAACGGCATCGGGAGCGGCGGCTGCGGCTTCGGCCAAAAACTGATCCAGCCGAGCGAGATGCTCCTTGGATTCCCGCGCCTCGGGAGCCCAAGTGTGCATGGGGTAATCGGTGGTGTGGATGTATAGGCAGCCGAGGTCGCGGCGGTTCTTAAGAAGGTCGATCGCGGCGGTCATGAGCCAGTAATTGATCTCGCGCGAGTAAATGCCGGGCGCGGGCCCGAGACGCTGGATCCATTCCTTCGACGGCTCCTCGGGCGTGAGGACCAGATCGGCTCCGGCCGGCAAAAGCGTCGTGGTCTTTTTCTTGGACGATAGCAGCGCCGATTTGACGCCGTGTTTGGCTGCGCGTTGAAACAGCGTGGGCGCAAGCAGGAGGTCGGCGGTCTCCATGTATTCTTCGCGTCCGGTGCGCTCTTCGAAATACGAGTTGCCGGTGATGCCGTGCTGGTCCGGCCAGACGCCGCAGCAGATCGAGGCGTTGTTGGTGTTGGTGACCGACGGCATGGTAGCGCTGACGCGCCGGAACAGGCCCTGACTGCGCCACGCAGCGAGCGTGGGCATGTCGCTTTGTTCCATGTAGGCCAGGCCGAATCCGTCGCACATGATCACGACCGAGCGTTGCCTGCCGCCCTGGGCGAGCGCAGGCGCGGACAGCGCCACTGTCGTAGATGCCAGGAAGCGGCGGCGGGTTGTAGGACCAATATTCATCGGCGAACCGCGCTTCTCAGTATCGCGCTTCCCAGCGGCAGCCGCATACCGACCCCTCAAATCGGCAATCATGAATCGGAGGGACTGGAATGAAACCAAATTCGAGCAGGCGGCGCTTCGTTAGCAGGACACTGGCGGCAGGGGTGTTGACCAGCGCGCCGCGAGCCGGCGCACAACCGTCGGGAAGAATTGCTGGTTTCGACCACGTCGCGCTTCCCATGCAGAATAGTGAAGCCATGCTGGCCTTTTATCGCGGCTTGGGATTCCAGGTGCATGAGACACCGGGCGTTTGTTCCGTATACGCTGGGCCGCACATGATTAATTTCCACAAACCCGAACTATGGCAGCGCGCCAGTTTCACCCTGCGGGCGCCCGCCGCGAAACCCCCCTGCGGTGATTTGTGCTTCGTCTGGGAAGGCACACTCGAGTCGCTTCAGACAATGTTAGGTCAGGCAGGAGCGAAAGTAATCGAAGGACCCGTCGCAAGACAGGGCGGCCGCAAGCAAGCGGGCCGAAGCACCTACGTTCGCGACCCGGACGGCAACCTGCTGGAATTCATTATTTACGCCTGACGATATCCCGCGGCGTCGCCCAACTCATGCGTCCCCATCTTCAAACAACGCATGATAAATCAGCTCCGCCGATACCTCCACCCAGCGCTTCAACTCCTTCTTGTCCATTCCTGCCGCCCTTCCGAGCAATCCCCAAAAAAAGGCGTCTATCACCCGCGCCAGCCCGTCCACATCCACTTCCTTCCGTGCCCGCCGCAACCGCTGCAATTGTTCGAAAACCACGCGGGTCCGCGCTGTAGTCCACTGCTGAATCCGTGCGTTTTTCTCCGCCAGCTCGACATCCGAAAGCACCGCCTCCTGCCACGCCCGGCATGCACCCAGATATGCGAGGTCCCGCGAGAATGCTTGTTTTAAAATCGAATGCACCACCGCGCGCGGACCTGTGTATAGCCCACCTTTCAAATCCAGCACGCTCAAATGCTCCAGCAGCTCATCCATGAGCGCCAGCAGCAGTTGCCGCTTGGACCCGAAATGCAAATAAAATCCGCCCACGGGCAGCCGCGCCCGCCCGGCGATCTCTTGAATCGTGGCCCGCTCGTATCCTTTTTCGGCGAAGACTGCCAGACCGGCCCTCTTCCAGCGAATCCGCTTCTGCCGGCTGCGGCTCTGCTGCGGAGCCTGCGGTCGGACTTCGCCAGCCAGCAGATCCGGCCGCTCTTTCAAGCCGCCCGCCGCCCGAAGCTCGCCCCCACCAGCCCCGCTGCGCAACACCACAGCATCCACCCGCCGAACACGCCCGCCGCCCCCGGAGCCATGTTCGGAAACATGACCGTAAAGAACGCGCTCGAGAAAGGATCCAGGATCAACGTCGGTAGCAGCAGCGCCACCGCGCCAGCCGGCCAGTCCTCTTGCCGCAGCCTTGTGGCGCGGCAAAGCCGCCGTACTAGCCAGGCAACTAACGGAAAGGTAATACCGAATAGAAGCACAGTCCGCGCGCCGCTATCCGGACGCACGATCGCTTGCCCCCACAGCCTCAGCGCCAGCGTTCCCGCAATCCACGCCGCCAAGCCCAATACAAAAAGCCGGGATAAACCTGAACATGGATTCATGTTTGCACACAAACCCACTCCCCGCAATCCCAACTCAAAAGCCGAACCGCCGCCCCGCAGTGACAACCAAACACTGTCTTTCTTCTCCACCGCTGCAACCACTTACGTCTAACCATCCGCCACTTCTAAGGACTGCGGCCGTTATCCTGGACACGATCGGGCGCAAACCCCACGCGCCCGGTCGGAGCAAGAAAGATTAAAAAATTCCCAACGCTCCGGGAAAAAACGCGGAATGCGTCAAGACAGTGCCGAAATATCGGCACTCCGCGGGAAAGCCTCCAGACGCCTCGCATCCGCGCGCCCGCGACGCGTACATCCTCCTGCGAAGCCGGAGCCTGCCCCCCGGCGAGAACACCTGCGCCTGGTCCTTTGTGGCGTAATAAAAAAGAAGTCCATGAAAAAAATCGATTACGGTCTCGATGCGCCCCGCATGGTCCGGCGCTTGACCTCCCGAGCGCTTCTCATGATCGGCGTCGCCGTTGTCCTCTATTACGTCAACCGCACCGCCAGCCCCTCAGCCGCCCTCCCTCTCGCCGTTTCGCTGGGTATCATCGGCCTGTCCTTTGGCTTCGCAGCCGTGGTCATGTTCCTGAGCAGCCGCATCGCGAAGCTCAAAGTCCGTGACCTGATCCTCGGAAGTATCCCTTGGCGCGGCGACGAAAACGTCCTCGACGTCGGCTGCGGCCGCGGCCTCTTCCTGATCGGTTCCGCTAAGCGCCTCAAAACCGGAAAAGCCACCGGCGTAGATATCTGGAATCCGCAGGACCTCTCCGGCAACACCGCCGAAGCCGCCCTCGCCAACGCCAAAGCCGAAGGCGTCGACAAGCGCGTCAAAGTCGAAACTGCCGACGCACGAAAACTCCCGTTCCCTGACCGCAGCTTCGACGTCGTCCTTTCCAGCCTCGCGCTACACAACATTACCTATAGCGCCGAGCGCAACAAAGCGCTTCACGAAATGGACCGCGTCCTCAAACCTCGCGGCTATCTCGCTCTGTTCGATATTTTTTACACGAAGCAATATTCCAAAACACTCCAGCAACTTGGCTACGAAGACATCCGCCTCTCCCCGCTCACACTGCTTTGGTGTGTCCCAACGCGCAGCCTCACTGCCCGGAAGCCTTAAAATGCCGCCTCAATTATCCGCCTGTCCTTCGCTTCCGCCGCGACCGTTGAACCGCACTCTCCAGGCCATGCCTAAAGTCTGGTTGGGTTCGGTCGTTCATACTTAAAGATGGACGCTGAACGCTCTCGCCTCATCGAGGCCAAACGGCATATCAAGCATTGGAAGCGCTGGGGCCCTTACTTGAGCGAGCGCGCCTGGGGCAATCCGCGCGAAGACTATAGCGCGGACGGCACGGCCTGGGACTTCTTTCCTCACGACCATGCCCGCTCCCGCACTTACCGCTGGACCGAGGACGGCATCGCCGGCATCTGCGATAACCACCAGCGCCTCTGTTTCGCCTTCGCGTTTTGGAATGGCCGCGATCCCATCCTCAAAGAGCGCCTGTTCGGCCTCTCCGGCCCCGAAGGCAACCACGGCGAGGACGTCAAAGAATATTACTATTACTTAGATTCCACCCCGACCCACTCCTACATGAAGTGCCTGTACAAGTATCCGCAGGCAGAGTTTCCTTACGCTCAGTTGGTAAGTGAGAACCGTCAACGCCCGCGTACCATGGGCGAATACGAGTTGATCGACACCGGCATTTTCAACGAGGACCGTTACTTCGACATTTTGGTGGAATACGCCAAGCACGACGTCGACGACATCTTCGTCCGCGTAACGCTCATCAATCGCGGCCCGGGCAAAGCGCCTCTCTATCTGCTGCCGACGCTCTGGTTCCGCAATTTCTGGAGCTGGGGCTACGGCACGCCGCGCCCTGAAATCGAGCGCTTCGATCAGCAAACCCTCGTCGCGCGCGAACAATCGCTCGGCCAGTTCAAGCTCTGGTTCGAAGATTCTCCGCCGCTTTTTTTCACTGAAAATCTCAGCAATACCAAGCGCCTCTTTAATTACGACAATGGTGAGCCGCACACTAAGGATGCCTTTGATCGCTACTTGATCCAGGGCGAAAAAACCGCCGTCAATTCCGACGAGAGCGGAACCAAGGCTTGCGGCCTCTATTCCCTCGAACTGGGCCCCGCCGAATCCAAAATCCTCCACTTCCGCCTGTACTCGGGCGATGCGCCCGCCCCGGATCACCATCAGGTCTTCGTCGCCCGCCGCGAAGAGGCCGACGATTTCTACAGTTTCGCGCCGGCCACCCTTTCCGACGACGCTCGCACGGTGCAGCGCCAGGCCTTCGCCGGCCTGCTCTGGAGTAAACAGTTCTACCACTACGTTGTCGAACAGTGGCTCAAAGGAGATCCCGCCGGCCCTCCGCCTCCGCCCCAGCGGCTCTGTGGGCGCAACCACAACTGGATTCACGTCTACAACGACGACGTGCTTTCTATGCCCGATAAGTGGGAATATCCGTGGTTCGCAGCCTGGGATCTTGCCTTCCACATGATCCCGTTCTCGCTGGTCGATCCCGACTTCGCTAAACACCAGTTGGGTCTCCTCCTGCGTGAGTGGTATCAATCGCCCAACGGCCAGCTACCCGCGTACGAGTGGGAGTTTAGCGACGTCAATCCGCCCGTTCATCCCTGGGCCTGTTGGCGTGTGTTCAAAATCGACCAGAAACTCACTGGCAAAGCCGACTACGAATTCCTCGAGGCCGCTTTTCACAAGCTGCTCATGAATTTCACCTGGTGGGTCAATCGCAAGGACTCGCAGGGTAACAACATTTTCGAGGGCGGCTTCCTGGGATTGGACAATATCGGCGTTTTCGATCGCAGCAAGCCGCTGCCGACCGGCGGGTTCATCGAGCAAGCGGACGGCACGGCTTGGATGGCCATGTACTGTCTGATAATGCTGCGTATCGCTTTCGAGCTGACGCCGCATGACCCAGCCTACGAAGATATCGCCAGCAAGTTTTTCGAGCACTTCTTATATATCGCCAGCGCCATGAACCGCCTGGGCGACCACGGTTTGTGGGACGAGACCGACGGCTTTTACTATGACTGGCTGCGTCTGCCCGATCACCGCAAAATCCCGCTTCGCGTCCGGTCACTGGTGGGCTTGATCCCTCTCTTCGCCGTCGCAACCATCGAAGCCGAGGCGCTCGACCGCATGCCGGGATTTAAGCGCCGCATGAACTGGTTCATCAAGCACCGCCCCGACCTGTGTGGCAACATCGCCTCCATTACCCGCCATGGCGTCGAACAGCGACTTCTGCTTTCGATGGTTCAGTCCACGCGCGTGCGGCGTGTGCTCCAAACCATGCTCGATGAAAACGAGTTTCTGTCGCCGCACGGAATACGTGGGATTTCGCGGTATCACAAAGATCATCCGTTCGTGTTGAAGTTAGACGGCCAGGAGTACAGAGTGGATTACGAGCCCGCCGAGTCCACCACCGGCCTGTTCGGCGGGAATTCCAATTGGCGGGGTCCGGTTTGGTTTCCGGTGAATTACCTCATGATCGAATCGCTACAGCGGTTCCATCACTACTACGGAGATGAATTTCAGGTCGAATTCCCCACCGGCTCCGGCGTTTCGCTGAACTTGTCGCAGGTCGCCGCGGAACTCTCTCGCCGCTTGTCGCGCCTGTTCTTACGCGATAAGGACGGGCGCCGGCCCGTCTTTGGAGCCGCGGAAAAGTTCCAGGCAGACCCGCACTTCCGCGATCATATCTTGTTCTATGAGTTTTTCAACGGCGACGACGGCGCCGGCCTGGGCGCAAGCCATCAGACCGGCTGGACCGCTCTCGTCGCCAAACTCCTCCAGCAGAGCGGCGAATGACCGCTCGCTCTGCTGCCCCCCAAACCGGCGCCTGTAAGCGCCTCGAGCTATCCGCGCGGCCGGCTACACGCCGACTGGCTCGCCGGGTTGATCGCTCTCCTGCTGCATCATCCCCTTGGCGCGGCCAATGGTCTGGTTCGCGATGTCCTTGGCGCGTCCGATGGTTTCGTTCGCCGTGTCCATCATCCTGCTGCTCTGCTCCTTCAACTGGCGGGCAGTGTCTTCCGCCTTTGCCTGTAAATAGTTCCGGGTTTCTTCTCCGGATTGCGGCGCAAACAGCATCCCTAGCGCGACGCCCGCGCCAAATCCTAATAAAAAGCCCATTCCGTTGTTAGATTCCATGGGTCACCTCGTCTCCCTCCTCCGTAAAGTGCACTTGCGGGGCCAAGTCAAACATCCGGAACTACTGCCCCAGGAATTCGGCGATCGGGGCCAGCGGCGCGATGTGCTCGCACACGATTTTCAGCATCACCAGGACCGGCACGGCCAGGAAGACTCCCAGGATGCCCCATAAAAATCCCCAGAACGTTACCGCTGCGAACACGATCACCGGGTTCAGCGTCATGCGCCGGCCCATTATGTACGGCGTGAACAGGTTCGCTTCCAGCGTCGCCAGGCCGAGGTACGAGGCGGGCACCAGCAGCGCATGGCCCAAATGCGGGAACGTCGATGCCGCCACCAATCCCAGCATGATAATTTCGGTCAGCGCGCCCAGGTATGGAATAAAGTTCAGCAAAAACGCCGACGCGCCCCACAGCCAGGGCGTCGGCATCCCGAACGCCCAGAATATGCAAGTGCCCGCCAGCCCCAGGCAGGCATTGATCATCGCAACCGTAATCAGGTACTTCGAAATGTGATCTTCGATCTCGCGCATGATCACCACCGCGCGCTTCTTGTCCTGCAAACGCGGCAACACGTGAATCAGTTTGCGCAGGAACAGATCTCCCGAAGCCAGCAGGAAAAATAGCAGGATCACAAATACCAGCACGCCTAACACGAGGTCGCGCGTTTTCGCGAATACTCCGCTGAGAATGCCGGGTGGCTTCACTTCCACCTCAGTGGGCTTTTTACCGGCCGGGGGCGCCACCTGCGCGATCTTGCTGACCTGCTCTCCCGCCTGCGTGACTTTCTGCACCGGCATCTTCAGCTTCTCCAGGCCGGTGGACATTTTGCCCAGAATTTGAGGCGCCCGCCCCACCCATTCGCTTACGGGTCCCGAAAACTCGTAGGCCGCCAACGAAACAATAGTGGCGCCGGCCAGCATCACCAGCGCGGCCCCGAGCGCTTCCGGAATGCGGATCTTGGTCAGCGCCCGGACGAACGGGCTCAGCAGCAGGTTGAACACGATCGCCAGGATTACCGGCGCCAAGAAAGATTTGCCGAAATACAGCGTGTACACGCACGCCAGGATCAAAAGCGCGGTAAGGCTGAAACTGGTCCAGCGTTTGCTATGGTCCAGCGCCGCGGCGGTGGCTTCGATGTCTGGCGGCCGAGTTGCGGCTTCGCTGTCGTTGAGAATTACATCTTCGTTGGGCATTAACCCCGCGCACGGCTTCTAACTGTTGGACCGGATTTACCCACCACCGGTTTCGGCTGTTACTCGCCTCGAGAACCATTACCCGCCGCCGCGGCGCTATATTGTCCGGTTCAGCAGGTACTTAGGCCCGGGCTCGCGCTGATCGAGGCGCAGCGCTGCTAGGCTGAATTCCGGAGCTACCGCTTCAGCCAGAGGTCCAGAAATTTGTCGGCTTGTTCCTGCGAGATGTTAGCCTGCACCTCGGTGCGGGTCTGCTGTTGATTAACCTGGATGGCGTCGTACAACTTCAGCATCTCCTGCTGATTGTCGGGAGTATTCAGCCGGCCCAAGCCGATGACGCCTTTGAGCAGGTCGTGGACGAACTTCGCGTCCTTTTCGGTGTTGCAGTTGACCGCGGCCATCAGCTGCAATCCGGAGCTCAGGTCCATACCGAGGGTGGCGCTGTTCACGGATCGGAGCGCCTGCATGACGTTGGCCAGGTTGCTGTTCTCCGGCGCGGCCAGATTCAAACCGCTGAGGCCGCCCGACAGGGCAGCGTAGATTTGATCGTTTTGGGGCAGCGTCCGCAGTAAATCTCGTAGCGCGGGCGGAAGACCTGCTGTGGTGCGGCCATCGATGATTGCACGGAGTTCGGCGGGCGGCCCCGCGACCGCAATGGTATCGTTCAGAATTGCGATGGATTGGTTTTCGCTGCCAAACATCCGGCGGTCTTTGTAGGGGATCGGCTTCAACCCTTGCTGCTCCAGCCGCTTCTCGAGGTCGGCGCGGTTGAATTTTCCCCGCGCCATGAGCAGCCCGCGCCTGCCGTTCGTACAAGACAGGATTTGAGACAGGTCCTTGCGTGGATCCAGGCCGGTTTGGCGCGCGAAGTCGTCCAGTTGCGGCAACGGAACACGGCTCAGCAGCTTTTGGTACGCGGTGGTGCCCCGGATCTGATCCAGGTTCGCCCCCGCGACGAAAACGGTGTCCGCCGGAACGAATGACTCGAGCGCTGGGTCGATGTGCAAAAGGCCGGGTTTTTTCGCCTGGCACGCACACAACGCCAGCAAGAGTAGGATGGCAAGGAGCTGACGCATCAAAAGTCGCGCCTCGAGAAAATGTACAACGCCGTGCTCAAAATGACCGCGGCGAACAGAGCCGAGCTCCAGATGGAAGTATAGTCGTTGAAAGTGCGGTCTTGAATGGCACTCAGCGTGATGCGGCCGATATCCCAGATTTTGGGCAGCACGTAATACAGCCCTTTCCAAAGGTCGCGCGACCATTCCGATGACAGCAGGCGCAGCATGATGGAGGTTTGCGCCAGAATCGCGCTGATGATCATGAGCGCCATGCTGATCATGGTGGCCAGCGCGGCGCTTTCGAACAAAACGCCGATCAGCACTACCACCGAAAGGAGCACGGCAAAAATGAAGATCGTGGTCGCGATCGAAACCAGAAACGCTGGCGACCAGATCCCGGTTTTCATGCCCAGGATCGTCCAGATCCCCAACACCAGAAAGACGACATTGCATGAGATCACCAGCACGTTACCGATATAGCGGCCCAGCAGAATGTGTGTCCGCGAGATCGGTTTCGAAAGCAACAACTCAATGCGGCCAGGCTCCAGCACGCTCGGAATCAGGCCGGCGGAGGCAAACACGGCCAGAAACATTCCCCAGGTATACAGAAAGGTCGCAATTCCTCCGTAAACGCCGCGCACCAACCGGTCGACATCCGTCAGGCGGTTGGACGTGCGGCCAAACAACGAAACTGTGGCCATCGCTCCTTCCACCAGGTCAATCTTCAGCAGAAACAGAAAGAACAGGATCATTGCGACCGAAAGGCCGAACAAGCCCCAGAAGATTTTGCGGGCGAGAGCCTCGCGGAACGTGTCGCGAATTAACGCCATGGTCGCCATTAGTTTTGTCCTCCGTTCTCGACGGTACGGACGAACACGTCTTCCAGCGTGCTGGTGGTGGGCGCCAGTGCCTCGATCTCGCAGTGCTGAGCGCGCAGCAGATCGAGCGCCTGGTTAGCCGACTCCCGCGTGGGAAACTGGAAATCGATCAGGCCGTTGCGCGCCGCGGTGGATGCCGCTTGCGCGCGCAACTGATCCACTAGATTCTCCGGCGGATGAGCTACCGTCAGGCGGTATCCCTTGCCGGCAATCAAGTCGGCAACCTTCCCGCTCAGCGCCACTTTTCCGCGATGAATGATCGCAACCTCCTGGCAAAACATTTCGACCTCCGCCAGCAGATGCGAGTTGATGAAGATTGTCACGCCCTTTTCCTCAAAGCCCGTGAGGATGTCGCGGATGTGCCGGCGGCCCACCGGGTCGACCCCGTCGGTAGGTTCATCCAGGATCAGCAGCGAAGGCGAGTGAATCAGTGCCTGCGCCAGCCCCACGCGCTGCAGCATGCCTTTGGAATACTTGCCGAGGCGCACGCCGCCCCACTGCGACAGGCCCACCAGATCGAGCAGTTCGGGGATCAGTTTCTTGCGTTGGGCGTCACCCAGCCCGGAAAGCGCGGCATAGAAATCGAGCATGCCCTCGCCGGTAAAGTAGGTCGGAAAGCGATGGTTCTCCGGCAGGTATCCGATGGGCCGCCGCGCTTCCGGTTCGCGGGCCTCGCGGCCGAAGAGCAAAGCGCTGCCGGCGGTGGGATGGACGGCCGAAAGCAGCAGCTTGACGAAGGTCGTTTTTCCGGCTCCGTTCGGCCCCAGCAGGCCGAAGATCGTCCCGCGCGCAACGCGCAGCGAGATGCCATCCACCGCGCGTACCTCGCGGCGTTTCCATCGGGACCGGTAAACCTTGATCAGGCCGGCCGTTTCAATCGCGTACTCGGAAGACACTCAATCCTAGAATACGCGGGCAGACCAGGCTTTTGTTCCCGCGACTTGAGGGAATCGGTCCGGCGGGAGCGACCGAGGCGAGACGTACGCCAGCCACCGGCCAATTACAGAAATGTCTTAAAATCAAGAATAAGCTCGCATGACCGACTCTAATAACTCCAATCCGCTGCTGCGAATTCAATTTCAGATTCCTTTTGACAGGATTCGGGCCGAGCACGTCGAGCCAGCGATTTCGCAGCTCTTGGCGGAAGCGCGCGAGCAGTTGGACCGAATCACAGCAGATGCATCGCCCCGCTCCTTCGCGAACACGATGGAGCCGTTGGATACGCTCACAGATACGCTGGACTACGCCATGGGTGTGGTGCGCCACTTGGAAGCGGTGGCGACCACGCCGGAACTTCGCGCGGCTTACAATCGCGTGCAGCCGGAGGTCAGTGCGTTCCACTCTTCGTTACCGCTGAACGAAGCTCTGTGGAATGTGGTGAAAGCGTATTCGCAAAGCGAGGAAGCCAAACACCTGGCGGGAACACGCAAACGTTTTCTCGAAAAAACGATGGATACTTTTCGCCGCCACGGCGCCGAATTGGACGCCGCCGGCAAGAAACGCGCCGCGGAAATTGACGTCGAACTTACTAAGCAGACCATTAAATTTGCCGAAAACGTCCTGGACTCGATTAACGAATTTGAATTAGTAATTCAAGACGAGAAGAAGCTCGCGGGTCTGCCGGAAGGCGCGATTGCGATGGCGCGCGCCAGCGCCGCCTCCAAAAGTTTGCCGGAGCCGTCCTGGCGATTTACGTTGCAGGCGCCGAGTTACATCGCGCTAATGACTTACCTCGATGATCCGGAAATCCGCCGAGTGGTGTATGAAGCGTACGTGAACCGGGCGGTGGACGAGCAGCACAATAATGTCGCGGTTTTACTGCGCATTCTCGAGTTACGGCGGGAGAAAGCCAATCTGCTGGGGTATCGCGATTTCGCCGACCTGGTGCTGGAAGACCGGATGGCTCATAACGGTAAGCAGGCGGCCGAGTTCCTGGAGGACCTCAAGAGGAAAACGGAAAATCGTTTTCACAGCGAGAACCAGGAATTGCAGGTCTTTGCGGGCAAGGAACTGGGACCGTGGGACCTGGCCTACTATGCCGAAAAACAGCGAACCGCGCGCTACGATTTCGACGAGGAGGCGCTGCGGCCTTATTTCCCGCTGGACAGCGTGGTACGAGGAATGTTCGAAATAGTCCAGCGCCTGTACGGCATCGACGTGGTGGAAAAACAAGGCGCGCCGGTTTGGGATCCGCACGTGAAGTATTACGAGATTCGCGATGGCGGCAAACTGATCGGCGCTTTTTATGCCGACTGGTATCCGCGGGAGAATAAGCGCGGCGGCGCCTGGATGGACAGCCTGATCACGGGCATCGCGCGAGACGACTTTTTCGAGCCGCATGCGGCACTGATCTGCGGGAACTTGACACCGCCGGTGGGCGGCCGCCCGTCTTTGCTCACGCACCGGGAAGTACAGACCATCTTTCATGAATTCGGGCACCTGCTGCATCACTGCTTAAGCAAGGTGGAAGTCCGCAGCCTGGCGGGGGTGAATGTTGCGTGGGATTTCGTAGAACTGCCCTCGCAAATCATGGAGAACTGGTGCTGGGAGCGGGACGCGCTGGATCTGTTCGCGCGGCATTACCAAACGGGCGCCGCGATTCCGCAAGATTTGTTTGAAAAAATGGTTCGCGCGCGCACCTTCCGCGCGGCCAACACTCAGATGCGGCAATTGGGGCTAGGGCTGGTGGATTTGAGCCTGCACCGCGAATATTCACCCCAGAACCACGGCGACGTGTTGCACTACGCCAAGCAAATCTTGCAGCAGTTTTCACCCGTGAAGCTTCCCGAGCGTTACGCCATGATTTCCAGCTTCACGCACTTGTTCGCAAGCCCGGTGGGGTATGGCGCCGGCTACTATTCCTACAAATGGGCCGAGGTGCTGGACGCGGACGCATTCACGCTTTTCCAAGCGCGCGGAATTTTTAGCCCGGATGCCGGAGCGCGGTTTCGCGGTAACATTCTCTCGCGCGGCAACAGCGCCGATCCGGCCGAACTGTACCGGGCCTTCATGGGCCGCGATCCCAATCCCAACGCGCTACTAGAGCGGTCTGGGCTGCTGGAAGCGAGCACCAGCGCTAAATCCTAGGCGGCCCGACGATCGAGTGTTGCCGGGCGTTTTCTGGCGCACTTTATGGCAACAAAACCCGCGCGGCAGCAATCCAACCTGGGGGCGGCCCGAGCGCCGATACGCGCTAGGACTTCTTTGGTGCTAACAAAAACAGTGACTGGCACATTAAAGATTTCGCGGCTGTGGCATGGCGCGTGCAAGAGGAAGGCTGGCCCTGAGGAAGAAGGTTGGAGCATGAAATCGAACATCCGGCTGGGACGCTTTTTTGGCATCGAAGTGGGCCTGCACTATAGCTGGTTTTTGATCGCCTTCCTGATCACGATGTCGCTGGCGTCGCAGTTCCGTGAGACGAACGCGGCTTGGGGCACAGGGCTGATCTGGGGCATATCGCTGGTGACAGCGGTCCTCTTCTTTGTCGCTTTGTTAGCGCACGAAATGTCTCATGCACTGGTCGCGCGCGCACACGGCCTGACCACCCGCGCCATCACTCTATTCGCGCTGGGCGGCGTCGCGCAAATCGAGCATGAGCCCGAGGACCCAAAAACGGAATTCTGGGTGGGCATCGTTGGGCCATTTTCAAGCGCCATTATCGGCGGAATCTGTTTTGCCATCGCCTGGGGAGCCGGCTGGACTGCCGGCCGAATGCCCCAGAACCCGGTGGCCGCCATGTTTCTCTGGCTCGGCTACATCAACGTCATGTTGGCCGCGTTCAATTTGATCCCGGGGTTTCCGTTGGATGGCGGACGTATCCTGCGCGCGATCATCTGGTGGCGAACGAAAAACGGGGACCGCGCCACCATGTTGGCGGCCCGAACCGGCCAGGCGGTCGCGCTCATCTTCATCGCGTTCGGAATTCTGCGGTTCTTTGGAGGAGCCGGTTTTGGCGGATTGTGGATCGCGTTTATCGGGTGGTTTCTGATGCAGGCCGCCGGCGCCAGTTACACAAACGTTGCCCTAACAGCCGGGCTGAAAGACGTGCACGTCAGCGATGTCATGGATCGGGATTGCACCACCGTGGATGGCAATCTCAACGTCCAAACACTGGTGGAAGAATATCTGCTGCGGACCGGCCGGCGTTGTTTTGTCGTGGCGCAGAAAGGGGAATTGGAAGGGTTGGTGACGCCGCACGAAATTAAGGCGCTGGAGCGGCAGCGCTGGCCGTACACCACTTTGCACGATATCATGCGCCCACTCGAAGATCTGCACACCGTCACGCCCGACACCCCCGTAATGACGGCGCTGGAAACCATGGGACGCGACGATGTGAATCAGCTTCCCGTAGTGTCGGACCATCACCTGGAGGGCGTCGTCACGCGCGCGCACGTTTTGCAATTCCTGCAAACACGCGCGGAGCTTGGCCACACAGGGTCTCGAAACTGAAGGCGTCTCGGCGCGACGCATGCCTGGGAAGTTTGGTAAATTGGGCGCAGTGCGAACCGTGTTGCTCGCAGCTTGTGCTATCTCTTGCCTGGCTGCAAACATCGACGATCAACAATTCAACGGCCGCTGGGACATTTCGGTCAACGGTTTGTCATCGCCTCGGGGGTGGTGGCTGGAAGTCGCGGGCGCCGGCACCGGCAGTCCGAAAGGCAAATTCACGGGCGCACCGCTGAACGTGGTGGAAGATATTCCGCGCATGTCGATTTCCGATGGCGAGTTGCGCTTCGGCATCGAAAGCCGTTACCGGCAGAACCGTTCTGAAAAAGGCGTGTATTGGGCGCGTTTGGAAGAGGGCAAGCTGAAAGGCACTTTCGAAATCGAGGGTGATCCGTCGACATATTTGGAGTGGACGGCTGTGCGCGCGCCGGCGCTGCCTGACAAGGACGACGGCACCTGGAAGCGCGGCGACCCGGTGGTTCTATTCGACGGCCACAATCTGATCGGCTGGCAAACCGTGGGCTCGGTGCGGTCCTTGGGCTGGACGGTTAAAGAAGGGCTGCTCAGTAACGGGCTCGGCACGACCAACCTGATTTCGGAGAAGAAATTCTGGAATTTCGCCGTGGAGGTGGAGTACCGGATTGGCCCGCATGTCAATAGCGGTGTCGGACTGCGCGGGCGTTATGAAGTGCAGATCGCGGACGATGCCGACCGGCCAGTATCGAAGGAGACGAGCGGCGCGATTCTTGGGCGGATCGCGCCTACTCTGAACGCTGCCAAGCTGCCCGGCGAATGGCAGACCGTGTCGGCGCGCTTGATCGGGCGGCAGGTCACAGTCTTTCTGAACGGAATTCGAGTGATCGAGAAGCAGACGGTAGATGGACCCACGCCGATCGCGCTAGACACCAATGAAGGCGATCCGGGGCCGATTCTGCTGCAAGGCGATCGCGGCGCGGTGGAGTTCCGGAAGATCATCGTTTATCCGCTCGTCAAGAAGCCTTGAAGGACGCCAAGATAGCGCGTTTTTACCGGATTCGCGGGCGCGTGCAGGGGGTCGGATTTCGTTATTTCGCCGAAAAGGCTGCGCATACGCTCGGTGTTGCGGGCTGGGTGCGGAACGACGACGACGGGACGGTGCAGGTGTATGCAGTGGGAACGCCGGAGCAACTCTCTGAGCTGGCGGCGCTGCTGTGGAAAGGGCCGCGCTGGGCTGAGGTGCGGGGCGTAGACGAGTCGGAGGCGGCGGTGGAGAGGTGTTCGGACTTTTCGGTCCGGCAGTGAGTAGCCGCGTCAGGCCAAGAGCCTGGCGGCGTCCTTGGCGAAGTAGGTCAGCATAAAATCGGCGCCGGCGCGGCGGATTGCGGTGAGCGACTCCAGAATCGTACGGTCGCGGTCCAGCCAGTTCTTTTCGATGGCGGCCATCAGCATGCTGAATTCGCCGCTGACCTGGTAGGCGCCGAGCGGCGCATCGAAGCGGTCGCGCGCCTGCCGGATGATATCGAGGTACGGCATGGCGGGTTTAACCATGATCATGTCGGCGCCTTCTTCGAGATCAAGCTCGATTTCGCGCATAGCTTCGCGAGCGTTAGACGGATCCATTTGGTAGCTGCGGCGGTCGCCGAACTGAGGCGTGGATTCAGCAGCTTCGCGGAAGGGCCCGTAGAAGACCGAAGCGTATTTAGCGGCGTAGGACAGAATGGGCGTGTTGAGAAAGCCGGCTTGATCGAGCGATTTCCGCATAGCGGCCACGCGGCCATCCATCATATCGCTGGGCGCGACCATATCGGCGCCGGCGCGGGCGTGCGAGACGGCGGACTTAGCGAGCCATTCGAGCGTGGGATCGTTTTGGACTTCGCCGTTGACCACCAGGCCGCAGTGGCCGTGGCTGGTGTATTCGCAGTTGCAGACGTCGGTTATGACCAGCAGCTTAGGCAATTCGCGCTTGATGGCGCGCACGGCCTGCTGGACGACGCCGTCATCGGCGTAGGCGCCGGAAGCGAGTTCGTCCTTGGTTTCCGGGATGCCGAACAGGATGACGCCACCGATACCAAGCTGGAGAGCTTCGGCGCATTCCTTGACGAGTTGGTCAATTGAGAGCTGGAAATTGCCCGGCATGGAGCTGATGGGCCGGCGCACGCCCTCGCCTGGGCAGGCGAACAGCGGAAGGATGAAATCGTCCGGCGCGAGACGAGTCTCGCGGACCAGCCGGCGCAGCGGTTCGCTGGCACGCGATCGCCGCATGCGATGAACAGGAAATGCCATCTATGTCTTTATTCTAACCGGCGCCGGCAGGCTGGCTCGCTGGACGCTAGCTCTCTTGAATGGAGACGGACTTGAGCTGATCGCCCTGCTTGATACTATTTACAACATTTTGGCCGTCGGTAACCTTACCGAAGACCGTATGTTTTCCGTCCAGCCAATCGGTGACTACGTGAGTGATAAAGAACTGGCTGCCGTTGGTGTTGGGTCCGGCGTTAGCCATCGAGAGGGAGCCGACCTGGTGTTTGTGAGGATTGTTGCGGGTCTCGTCGTCCAAGCGATAGCCGGGACCGCCGCGGCCGCTGGCAGTGGGATCGCCGCCCTGGACCATGAAATTGTCGATGACGCGATGGAACACGGTGCCGTCGTAGAAGCCGTCGCGAGCCAGGAACACGAAATTGTTGACGGTTTTGGGAGCATCCTTCGCGAAAAGCTCGCAGACGATTTTTCCTTTGGAGGTGTCCAACGTGGCCGTGTATTTTTTGTTGGTATCAATGGCCATCGCGGGCGGGGCGGAGTATTGTTTGGGCATAGATACAGTGTAGCGAGTTGGTTTTTGATGACGGACCGCGGCCTTCAATGTGGGGCCGAGAAGAAGCCGCGCGACAAGAATCCTGCAGCCTGTCGAAAATGCAAACCGTTTGCAGTATCATTGTCCCGGGAGAAATGGGAGCAAGCATGCGTGCCCTATTCCGGTTCTCTCTCGCCCTTTTGCTTTGTTGTTGTTCCGCCTTGCTGGTATCACCGGCACTCCGTGCTCAAGGAGCACAAAACGAAGCATCCAAGAAGAAACCAACGCGGACGAAGGTGGTGCTGCTCGGGACACGGACACCCGTGCCCGATCCCGATCGTTCCGGACCGGCTACCGCTATTGTGGTTGACAATAGCTCCTATATTGTCGATTTCGGACCGGGTGTTGTGCGGCGTGCCAAGGCGGCCGTCCTCCACCGTCAGATTGCAGCCCTGGAACCCGCTAACCTGACAGTAGCTTTTGTCACACACCTGCACTCCGATCACACGGCCGGCTATTCGGATCTCATCCTAACTGGATGGACTGCCGGCCGGCGCACGCCGCTCGCGGTGTATGGCCCATCCGGACTGCGATCCATGACTGATCACATTTTGCAGGCGTATCGAATCGATATCGAGACCCGGACAGCCCCGAAGGCGACCAGCGTGCCAATCCGGAAGGCTGGAAGGTGAACGCTCACGACATCGAACCCGGTGTAATTTACAGGGACGAGAAAGTAACGGTCACTGGCTTCCCCACGCAACACGCGATGGAAAGCTATGGACATCGATTCGACACACCGGATCACGCCTGGATTTCCTCCTGGCCGAGTGTCGCCCCGTCAGGTTCGCAGCCGGTTGTGCTAACGACCGGTGAGTTCCACTCGTCAGCCGACGTGCTCAAGAAAGAGATCGGCTCACGATACTCAGGCACTTCGTCATCGGGCAAGATCTCGACGTGTACTGATCGCTCCACGGAAACGCACGCCTAGCAGTATGATTATTCCTGCTGGAGGATTGGGATGAGCATGCGTAGGTATTTATCAGTTCTTCTCGCGATCTCCGGGCCACTGTTTGCAGCAGACGCTGGAGGTCTCGTCGGCACGTGGAGGCTCGTCTCCTGGCAGGTGATTGTTGAAAACGAGCCACCGCAAAACATTTTCGGGGCGCACCCAAAGGGTTTCTTGGTCTTGACTCGCGAAGGGCGTAGTATCGTCTTGACGACTGCCGAAAACCGCCGAGCAGGAATGGGCGATGCGGAAAGGGCCGCGCTGCACAAATACATGCTTGCGTATAGCGGCAAGTACCGCATCGACGGCAACGACTTCATCACTTTAGTCGATGTCTCCTGGAATGAAGCGTGGAATGGCACGGAGCAGAGGCGCCATTTTCGAATCGATGGGGACAAGTTGTTCATTGAGTCAGCACCAGGACCCAGTCTCATCTCTCCAGGTAAGACCGATTTCCGCAGGATTATCTGGGAGCGGGATAAATAGACTGAATTAGGACCGGTCAAAGCAATCAGCGGCTTGAAGCAGACAAAAACCAGGCCGGTGGCGGAAGGAGACGCCACCGGCCAGTTCAGTTGAAGTTTCTAGCTGCGGCTAAAAATGGATGCGCAGGCCGAATTCCATCCAACGCGATTGTACGCCGTTGCCCGATGCGGCTTGATTGGTGACGACGCCCCAGGTAGCGGGGCTGTTGATATTGAGCCCTGAACCGCCGACTCCGGAGCCCTGGACAGTACCGGGGCTGGAGCCTGGATTGGCGGGTTGGAAGTGATTCAGTATGTTGACGAACTGGAAGATGAATTGCGCGCCAAAACGCTCAGTGACGCGAATGTCCTTCGTGACGGTAGCATCCAAGTTCCAGGTGGGGAAGCCGCGAATGGGCCCTGCGCCACTGGTATTGGTATCGATGCCAAGGATGGGCGGCCGGAATTCATTGAAGACCTGGCAGGGATTTGCGAACATGTTCAAGCCCGAGTTACCGCTGGTACCGGCGCAAGTGCCCGCGACCTGCACGTTATTGTGAGCGGAGTTGCCGCCAGTGTAGGGAGAAATGCCGGCCGCGTTTTCGTAATATCCACGATTGTTGTTTCCATACGCTTCGCCGAAAGCTTGCGCATCTTGATTGCTGCCGGAACCGACGCTGATTTCCATCGGGAAGCCGGTTTGGGCGGTGAACAGAGGGGCGATGGTCCAGCCGCCGAGAATGCGACCCACAATACCTCTTTGGTCTTTGAAGAACGGCGGTTGATACATGACCATGTCGCTGTAGACGTATTTAACGTCGAATGGTTGAGGGCCGTACGAATAGCCGAGGTCCCAGGGATTGGGCGTGGTGGCCGAGCTGCTAGCTTGGACGACGCTCTGGGTGCCGAGCGCGCGTCCCCAGGTAAGGTTCGAGATGTTTGTGAGGCCATGCCAGTCTTTGGCTGTGAACTTCAGGAAAGCGGCATTATAGTTGCCATAGCCGAGACTGCTGATGAATTCGAAAGCGGTGATCTGCGGACTAATGGGGCCGCCCAGAGCAGGAGAACTCAATAGGGTGCGGCCCAGAGTCCAGCCCTGAGCGGCGGTGAGGCTTTGCCATAGGCTGTACACCTGGGTCGCCTTGATGCTTCCGCCTAACTTGGAGGCGACGGCTTGAGTGCAACTTGCGAATCCGGCGCAGTAGCCGGAATTGGCGCCCCCAAGTGCGGCCTCAAAGAAGGGCTGCGTAGAGACCGCCAGCGGGTTGTAGTTGCCGCAGGTGGGCGAAGCCAAGCCGCAGAGCTGAGTGTAAACCTGCGCGTAGGCTTGCGCAAAGCTCTGGCCGTTCAGCGTGGTCATCCAGGGGACAGCGTCGATGTTGATTTCCTGAAATTCGTTGCTGATTTTGCGGCCGATGTAGCCGAGTTCGAGGACCATCTTCTGGGAAAAAGCGCGCTGCACGGTGAAAGTAACTTCGTCGGAATGATTGGGCTTAAAATGGGGGTCCAGTCCCGAGCCGTCGCTGGCTTGAGCGTTGCCGTTCACGCCAGGGAAATAAGGCTGCGGGAAGGTTTGCGAGACGGCGGGCAGCGGAGCGGTGTTGCCGTCGGTGCCGATCCGGAAAGCGTTGGCGGGCGTAAGGCTGCTCTGGGCCGCGCAAGTTCCGTTGGATGCAGGCAAGCAAGAAACGGCCTGCAAAATGCCCGGCCCCAGCAGGGGTACCAACACCAGACCGACTCCGTTGGTGCGCCCATAAATACGCGCATATCCGCCGCGAATCACAGTGTTGCCGGATCCGAGGATCTTCCCAAGCAGTCCGTCAGTGTATCTGGGATTCCAAGCGGCAGAAACGCGCGGGCTGAAACCTTTGTAGAAGGGATCGTAGGGATATTTTTGGCCGCTTCCGATATTGCGGACCGTGGCGAAGCCGATTTGGGGAGCGTAGGCTTGTCCGGCCAAGGCGGCCTTTTGCCGGTTGGCGAGGAAGCTGCCCAGATCCACGGGAACGCCGGCAGCATCGACCATTTCAACCTGTTTGCCATTGATTTCGTAAGGCGGCATTTGCAATGAGTAAGCCAGGCCGTAGGTCAAAGTGAAGGTCGGCTTCATGTGCCACGTGTCGGTAAAGAACACGTCGTACGAAGGAATGATGGACTGATCGAAGCCAAACCCACCGGGGGGTTGGAGCGTTAAGGCACTTCCTGCCCGCGTGTACATGACCTGCGACTGGCCGACGATTCCGAGAACTTCGGAGTAATACTGGGCGAAAGTTGTGGCCTGGCTGGAGGCCAACCCTGCCGGCAACGGGTAAGCGGACGTGGGAATGCCCGAGCCGTTGGTGATCTGGTAGGTGATGGACGTATCGATGCCGACGCCATTGTCGTTGCGGGAGTGGTAATCGAAATTGCGCTGGTAGGAACCGCCGAATTGAAAGAGGTGGTTGCCGTGCAACAGGCTCAGATTGTCGGACAGGAAATAATCGTGACCGTCCCAGAAGCGCTGGCGAGTATTCTGCGAATCGTTGTTAGTGGGAACGAGCGCGTTGGTCGCGGCCGATTCACCGCCCAGCTCGAGCGCTCCGCCTAGGCCCGGAAGCTGCGGGACACCGCCCGAACTTGACCATTGCCAGAAATTGCGCAGATAACTAAAACGAAAATCGTTAGTCAGGTTGGAGGTCAGCTGGCCGGTGAGTCCAGCGATCATGTAATCCGGCTTTTGAGGGCGAGGGGCCGTGGATATGTATTGCCCAGTAGGGGTCAGAGTGGTCTGGTTACTGGTGACCTGGAGGAAACTGTAATAGCGATAGCTGGCCATGAACTTCCACTTATCTCCGAAATCGTGGTCGATACGCGCCACGAAAAAGTTGGAGGACTGAGGAAGGGCGAGCGTTCCCAGATAACCTTGCGCGTTGATTCCGTCCACGCCATTTCCGGTGACGATGTACTGCGGGTCGTTGGGCAATGGCAGCTTGCTCCAGACCTGCTGGACTAATGGATTGAGACCCAAGCCGCGCGGATCGCAGAGTTGACCGCCGCAGGTAGCGGGCTGGTAAGTGACGCCGTTATAAGTAATCGGAGTGGGATTCAGATTATACGCAGTGAGTTGGCCCGCCGAGTTTGGCAGCTGGATGATGCCTAGCCGCATGAGGGCGGTCGGCACGGCGCGCTCGAAGCTGATGCTGTTGGGGTAGCGCATGCCCTCGTAGTTCGCGAAAAAGTAAGTTTTGCCGCCCCAGAATTTCGGAGTGAGTGGACCGCCGAGCGCGCCGCCGAAACGATTGCGATGCGTGGAGGGCAGCGGTGTATAGGGCGTGCCGCTGATGGCTGAAGGCGTGTGGTTGTTTTTCCAAAGGTTGGCGGCGCCGACGTTGTTCGCGAAATAGAACTCGTACAGCGCTCCATGGACAGCGTTGGTGCCGCGCTTGGTGACCATTTGAACCTGGCTGCCGGCGGCTCCATTAAAATCCGCGGCCTGGTTACTGGTGCCGACCTTGAATTCCTCGATACTTTCGACCGGAGTTGGGATCACGCCGGACGGCGTACCGCCGGTCGAAGAAGTACCCAAGTAAGCATTGCCGGGCGTATAGGTAGTGTTATTCCCGGCCATATCGTCGCTGTTGTTGCCGCCGTCAAGCTGGAACCCGTTCTGGTCGGTTGCCGTTCCCGAGACGTTGCCGGTGGGAGCCACGCCGACCTGCAAAACCGAGAGTGTGGAGGCGTCGCGGCCGAGGTTGGGCATCATTTGAAGCGAGTCGGCGGTGATGGTGGAACCGACGGTAGCGTTCAAGGTCTGTAATTCCGCGCCCGCCGCGGCCTGAACTTCAACCACTGTTGAAGTGGCGCCGATCTGCAGCGCTGCGTTCAACGTCAGAGTAAGGCCGACGCTGACCTTCTGGTCGCTCATTTTTGCCTGGGTAAACCCAGCGTGGCTGATGGTGACGTCGTAGGTACCGGGTGGAACGCTGACAAAGGTGTAGCGGCCGACTTCGTTGGTGGTGGTGGAAAGAGTGGTGTTCGTGGTCGGGTCCAGGATCTTGACGTCTGCGCCGGCAATCGCGGCTCCGGAAGGATCGGTGACGACCCCGATGATGCTGCCCACGTTGGCTTGTGCCCAAGCGTAGGACGGGCCGAAGAACAGGACTGCTGTCAAAACGAGGAGCGTGCATGGCAGCTTGAAGCGGAAACAGCTCGAAATCATATACTCCCTCCCGATGAAGAGATTGCGGTTAGTGAAATCGAACCAACAGTGTTCCGGGCGCCCCGGTTAACGGAAGGGAGCACCACGTTTGGGTGATTCTATTCCCTTCGTAATGGATCTGTCAAGAAAAAAACATCGGCAATAAAAACAAGCCCATAAGTTGAGGATTCTTGCTGATGCGCGGGACTTACCGGGCGCACTAGTCGACGGCCGACGTGGCGCGGCCTAAGGGGGCGATTATAAACGCAGGTCGCGTCCGGTCATGTCTTTGGGCTGGTTTTCACCGAGAAATCCGAGGATTGTCGGCGAGATATCCTGGAGAGCGCCGCCGGATCGCAGGGGGCGACGTGTGTCGTCGACGACCAGGATGAAAGGGACCGGATTCGTGGTGTGGTAGGTGTGCGGGCCCTTGGTGACGGGATCGATCATAGTTTCGGCGTTGCCGTGATCGGCGGTGATAATCCACGCTCCGCCGGAGCGGAGCAATGCGGCATAAATTTCACCCAGGCCTGCGTCGACGGCTTCGACGGCCTGGACCGTAGGAGCCATTTTGCCGGAATGGCCGACCATATCGGCGTTGGCGTAATTCATGACGATCACGTCGAATGCGCGCTGTTCGATAGCTTTAACGACCACCGCGGTGATTCCGGCCGCGCTCATCTCGGGTTTCAGGTCGTAAGTGGCGACTTTCGGGGATTGGACTAACTCGCGTTCTTCGCCGGGATAGGGCTTTTCGTTTCCGCCATTAAAGAAATAGGTAACATGGGCGTACTTTTCTGTTTCGGCGACGCGTAGGTTTTTCCAGTTTAGCTGCGCCATGACATCGGCGAGGATATTGTTGGGAGGTTCGCGGGGGAGCACGAAGGGGACGTGGAAGGTCTTGTCGTACTCGGTCATGGTAGTGAAGTGGAGATTTTTCGGGGCTAGCGAACGGGAGGGTTTTTCGAGCGCGGCATCGGTGAGGGCCATGGTCATTTCGCGGCCGCGGTCGGCGCGGAAGTTAAAAAAAATGCAAGCGTCGTCGTCGCGGATGAGGCCGAGCGGCTGATCTTTGTTGTCGACGATGGTAACGGGCTCGATGAATTCGTCAGTGGTGCCGTGTTCGTAGGAGCGCTTGACAGCGGCCACAGGGTCGGTGAATTTGGCGCCGTTGCCGAGCACCATGGCGCCGAAAGCGCGCTCGATGCGGTCCCATCGTTTGTCGCGATCCATGGCGTAATAACGTCCAGAGACTGAGGCGATGACGCCAGCGCCGATTTGCCGAATTTCTCTTTGCACTTGCTCGAGGTAGTCTGCGCCGCTTTCGGGCGGGGTGTCGCGGCCATCCATGAAGCAGTGGACGAAGACGTGTTCCACGGCTTGCTGCTTAGCCAATTTCAGCAGCGCGTACAGATGGGTGAGCAGGGAATGCACGCCGCCGTCGCTACAGAGGCCCATCAGATGTAGACGGTGTGTGCGCGCGTGGCGCATGGAATCCAGGAGGACGGGGTTTTTGAAGAATTCGCCGGAGGAGATCATCATGTCGATCCGGGTTACATCCATATAAATGACGCGGCCGGCGCCGATGTTGAGATGACCGACCTCACTGTTGCCCATCTGGCCCTCGGGGAGGCCGACGGAGGGTCCGGAAGTGTTTACCAAGGTGTTGGGATACTTGCGGAGGAGTAAGTCGTAAGTGGGCTTCTGGGCGGCAGCGATGGCGTTGCCATCGCGGGTGGGCGAGTAACCCCAGCCATCCAGGATGGTAAGTACGAGAGGCTTCTTTGGTCCCTGCATTATTGGTGGAATGCTTTCCGGCCGGCGAAGCGCGCGGCGGCGCCCAGTTCTTCCTCGATGCGGAGAAGCTGGTTGTACTTAGCGATACGGTCAGTGCGGCTGGCCGAGCCGGTCTTAATCTGTCCGGCACGCGTGGCCACCGCGAGGTCGGCGATGAAGGCGTCTTCGGTTTCCCCGGAACGGTGGGAGACGATGTTGGTGTAGTCGGCGGCTGAAGCCATTTGCATGGCTTCCAGCGTCTCGGTAAGCGATCCGATCTGATTGACCTTGATAAGAATCGAGTTGGCAATGCCCTGTTCAATGCCGCGCGCCAGGCGCTGGGTATTGGTTACGAAGATGTCGTCGCCGACGAGCTGGATTTTCTTGCCTAGCGCCTGAGTCATCGATTTCCAGCCGTCCCAGTCGTCTTCGGCCATTCCGTCCTCGATGGAGATGATGGGGTATTGCTCGACCCACTTAGTCCAGAATTGGACCATTTGGTCGGAGGTGTGCTGGCTTTTATCAGATTTTTTGAAGATGTACTTGCCGCTGGATTGATCGAAGAACTCGCTGGCCGCCGGATCGAGCGCGATGCTGATTTGCGAGCCGGGCTTGTATCCTGCCTGATTGATGGCTTCCAGGACGACATCGAGGGCTTCTTCGTTGGATTTGAGGTTGGGGGCGAAGCCGCCTTCGTCGCCCACGGAAGTGGAGTAGCCGCGTTTCTTGAGGACGCTTTTCAGGGTGTGGAAGACTTCGGCGCCCATGCGGAGCGCTTCCGAGAAAGTGGGTGCGCCGTGGGGGGCGATCATGAACTCCTGCGGGTCGACGGAATTGTCGGCGTGCGCGCCGCCATTGAGAATGTTCATCAGGGGGACGGGGAGCAGGTTGGCGCCGACGCCGCCAAGATGCCGATAGAGGGGCGTGCGATGAGCGATGGCGGCGGCCCGGGCGGTGGCCATCGAGACGGCCAGAATGGCGTTAGCACCAAGTTTGCCCTTATTGGCCGAGCCGTCAAGGTCAATCATTTTGCGGTCGACGGCGGATTGCTCGGAGGCGTACATGCCCTGGACGGCAGGCGCGATTTTTTGGTTGATATTCTGGACTGCGGTGCGCGTGCCTTTTCCGAGATAGCGCTTAGCATCGTGGTCGCGCAGCTCGATGGCCTCATGTTCGCCGGTTGAGGCGCCGGAGGGGACGGCGGCGCGGCCGATTGAGCCATCGGCTAGGTGCACATCGGCTTCCACCGTTGGATTGCCCCGCGAGTCGAGTATTTCGCGGCCAATCACTTTGACAATTTGCATACTTTCTTATTCTGCGGGAGTGTTGCGTGCATTGTCCAACGGCTTGTCATAAAAATGGTGAACAAATGCGACGGACGAGGAATACAGAGTTACGGGAAGGTGCCCGATTGCAGAGCGGGTGCGCATGAAGCTACAGTCGAAGGGCGAGCATCGCGATGGCCGATACATCACAAGAGACGGCGCTGAGGCTTCCGTTGCGGACGACCGTCTCGGAGGAGTCTCCGGAGGCGGAGGTGGTCGCGCTCTTCGAAGAGTTGCGAGGGCCGCTGCTCGGGTATCTGGCGACGTTGGGCGTGCCGGTACAGGAAGGCGAGGAAGTAGTGCAAGAGGCGTTCTTAGCACTGTTCCGGCACCTTCGGCACGGCAAATCGCGCGAAAATCTGCGGGGATGGATGTTCCGGGTGGCGCACAACGTGGGATTGAAGCGGCTGAAGAAAAACAAACGCTGGGATCCGTCGCCCGAAACGGTTGCGATCGCCGACTCAGGTCCGAGCCCGGAGGAAGCGGCGGCCGATCAGCAGAAACAGCAACAGCTGCGGGCGGTTGTCCGCGCGCTGCCGGAACAGGACCGGCGCTGTTTGGTTCTGCGAGCTGAGGGATTGCGGTATCGAGAAATCGCCGGCGTCCTGAATATGTCGTTGGGAGCCGTTTCGATGTCGCTGGCGAGGTCACTGGCGAGACTGGCGCGTGTAGCAGAACGGTGAGGCATGCTTAGAGATCCTCATTTTTCCGATCAGGAGTTGCTGCTGGGCGGCGAAGGCGAATTGCCGGGGCGGCGGGCGCGGCAACTCGCGGAACATCTCTCATCTTGCGCGGAGTGCCGGGAACGCAAGGAGTCTCTAGAAGCTGCGAGCGCCCAATTCCAGCGGTTGTACGAACAGGATATTAGGGCACAGATGGCGGTGGGCGCGCAGCGCGCGCAGCTGCGAGCGCGGCTGGCGGAGGCGGAGGCGCGGGATCAGCATCGCGGGGTGCTGCTGCTGGTTGTGAGCACGGCGTGCGCGTTGGGGTTGCTGGCGGTTCTATCGTTCGGCTATTGGACGTCGAGGCGGGAAACAGAAGCTTCGCGAGTGGTGTTCCAGCCCAATCATGATCTGACTCCGGGCGTGGCCGCGCCGGTGGGCAAGTCCATGCTGTGCGCGGGCGGTGCGGCCAAGAACCGAATGGTGCCGGTATCGCTGCGGCGGCAGGTATTCGAGGAATATGGAATCAGGCAAGCTGAGCCGCAAGCTTATGAGGTGGATTATCTGATTACTCCGGCGCTGGGCGGCGCCGACGATATTCGAAACCTGTGGCCGCAATCGTATTTCGCGACAGTTTGGAACGCGAAAGTGAAGGACGCATTGGAGGACCGGCTGCACGATTTGGTGTGCGACGGACAGCTTGACCTCGCGACCGCGCAGCGCGATATTTCCGCCGATTGGGTGAGCGCCTACAAGAAGTATTTCCACACCAATAAGCCGCTGGGAACGCACTAGACGGGCCGGCGGCGAAAAAATGTCGCCCGGTTTATTCTAGCGTCGATGCTAACGACATAGTAAGTCGCTGTAAGGTTGTTAGCCTTACCTGGGCAGTGCGTGAGGCGGACAACGTGGGCGAACTTCCGTTCATGTACCCGGGTTGTGTCAAACGGTAGTCATTACACGCCGGCGCGGGTTCGCCGCCGGTCCGTTCACGCGCGCGGCGCTTCGTCATACCGCATTGAGAATACGAGAAGAACGTCCTGACGGGAGCAGAAAACCCCTTGCTTGGCACGCATTTTGCATTAGGGAAAGCCAAGTGCGGACAGGGTTAACCCGGTTCCGAGAAGAAAAGGAGGAACGTATGTCGTTCACTGATTCCAATGTTCCAGAGAGCGCGCCGCGCAATGACTCCCACGGGGGTATGACGTGGGTGTTGTTCACTGGTTTGGCGCTGGCTCTAGCAGGTAATGTGTATCAGTTCGTCAATGCACAGCACCAGTCGCGCGATCTGGCGATGCTGCAACAAAGCACCGAAAAGCACTTCGCGAAATTGACGGATGCCACCTCCGCCGAAGCGCAGTTGAGCCAGCAGCGCTTTGAAACCATTCAGGGCGCCTTTAAAGCCGAGCTCGAAGGCGCCACCGCAGCCGCGCTTCGACAGGCGCGCTCGGAAGTAAAGCGCAGCAGCACGCAGCTGGCGCAGAGCCTGGAAGACCGCCGGCACGAGTTGGAGCAAAAGAATCAAGAAGTGGAAGCTCAGCTTGCGGACCTGAAGCAGGACACGTCCACGAAGATCGCGGATACCAGCACGAAGCTGCAGGACACGAATTCGAAGCTCGACCAAGTATCGACGACGGTGGAGAAGACCACCACCGACCTGAAGCGGATGGTTGGAGATATGGGTGTGATGAGCGGCGATATCGCAACGAACGGCAAGGAACTGGCGATGCTGAAAGAGCTGGGCGCGCGCGAGTATTTTGAGTTCGACCTCAGCAAGTCGAAGGCGCCGCAGAAGGTGGGCGACATCCGGCTGTTGTTGAAGAAGACGGACCCGAAACACAGCCGCTTTACGGTGGCAGTTTACGCCGATGACAAGATCGTGGAGAAGCGCGACCGGACCATCAATGAACCGGTGCAGTTGTATGTGTCCGGCAACCGGCAGCCGTACGAAATCGTAGTCAATCAGGTGAAGAACAACGAAGTGGTTGGATATCTGGCGACCCCGAAGGTGAAGGCGCCGCGAGTGCAAAGCGCTTCAGCGCAGAGCTTTTAAGCATGCGTCCGTAATGTTCGTAGACGCACGGAGAACGCTGCTGTAGCGGCTTGATTCGCAAGGCTGCGGTAGCGTCCCGTGCGTCTCCCCTCCCTGCGCGGCCCGGCGTTGCAACTCCCCTGAGACGCCGGGCCATTTTACAAAGCTTCACAAGATCGCAATGCCAAGATGGCGCGACGGAGCATTAGCCGGACGGCTGTTTTCAGTTTTCGATGATGTCGCGAGTTAACCGGAGCGGCGCACAGGGCGGTGATATGCTTGTGCAATGCTCAGGTGCTTGCTTCTATTACTCGTGATTGTTTTTCCGGCAAACGGACAGAATAAACCGGAGGCTGCCGATTCCGTGCGGCTGTACATCTTCGACGATGGGGTGATCCATGGGATAAGTCCCGAGATGTTTCATCTGAAAAAGGAAGAGGTCGCAGTAGCGGATATGGCGGTGGTGTCATATCTCATCGTGCATCCGAAAGGGACGCTGATGTGGGACAGCGGGGCGATTCCCGATAGTGCGATCAAGGACGACGGCACGCCCGCGACCCAAGGATTGTACAGTGCTACAAGAACGCTGAAGGCGCAGCTCGCGGAGGCGGGGTACACGACGAAAGATATCAGTTACTTCGCGCTGTCGCATTTCCATGGAGACCACACGGCGAACGCGAACGATTTCGCGGGGGCGACGTGGATTGTACAGAAACCTGAGCGCGACGCGATGTTTGTCGACAAGGCGCCACCGATTACCCAGCGGCCACACTACGAGGCGCTCAGAAAGAGCAAGACGAAGATTCTGAACGGGGAGGATTTTGACGTTTTCGGCGACGGTACGGTGATTGTGAAGGCGGCGTACGGGCACACGCCGGGGCACCAGGTGCTTTTTGTGAACCTGGCGCGCACGGGTCCGATCTTACTGGCCGGCGATCTCTATCATTACCAGGAAGAGCGCGGGACGGACAAGACGCCGACGTTCGAATTCGACCGCGAGCAATCGCTCGCGAGCCGAGCGGCGATCGAAGCCTTCATCAAGAAGACTGGGGCTCGGTTGTGGATCGAGCACGACCTGGCGAATTTTAACCGGCTGCAGAAGAGCCCGGATTATTACGATTGAGCGTGCCAGCGTGTTCAGCAAGTGATCCGGACCGCGAGGCTTTAGCTCGCGAACTGCTGACGGCGTGGACCGAGCGGCAAGCGGTGGCTGTACCGCCTTCGGAGCGCGACATCCAATTCGACCTGGATGCGGCGTACGCGGTGGAGGCGGAAATCGCTCGCCTGCGCGCGGAGAGCGGCCGCAAACTTACGGGGCGCAAAGTTGGGTACGCCAACAAAGCGATGTGGCGCATCCTGAAGCTGGAGACACTGGTTTGGGCGCATATGTACGACGACACCGTGCGCGACTCGCGCGGGTCCGCTGCTGACTTGGATGCCTCCCAATTCCGGGCGGCGCGGATCGAACCCGAGATCGTTTTCCGGCTGAAGGAACCAGCCGCGGAAGGTGCGGACGCGGCCGCGGCGCTGGCCTGCGTGGACTGGATCGCGTTGGGGTTCGAGATCATCGATTGCCCGTTTCCGGATTGGAAGTTTCAGCCCCCGGACTTTGTAGCGGCGTTGGGTTTGCACGCGGCACTCGTTGTGGGTGAGCCGAGGCGTGTTGACCCGCGCGCGATCCCAGACATAGTGGAGCAGCTTGGCGCGTTCAAGCTGCGGCTGTCGAAAAACGGTGAATTGGTGGAAGAAGGGGCGGGAAAGAATTCCTTGCGCAGTCCGGCGCTGTGTTTGGCGGAACTGGCGAGTGCCGCTGGGCAACGTGGGGAGCCGCTGGCACGAGGAGAGTTAGTGAGCACGGGGACTTTGACCACAGCGCAGGCAGTTGAGCGAGGGGACCATTGGCGAGCGGACACCGAGGGGTTGGAGATTGGAGGTTTGGAGTTGGCGATCCGGTAGCACGGATTCGCATGAGTGTGGACCGGGGCGCCGCGGTGTACGGAGACGCATCAACTCCAAGGGTCGGGGTTGAAGAGGACGGGAGTTTGTACGGCGCGCATCTGGCGGATGAGCCAGATCAGGTCTTCGCGCAGAGCAGCCTGCCATTGGGGACTGAGCGCCGGTTCGGCTGGTGTATCGGCGGCGAAGCTATAGATTCGAAGCGGATCTTCAAGTACTTGCTCACGTACGCCGGCGTGATGGGCGGCATAGCAGAGCAGAGAATCGACGTGGCCTGAGGGCAGATCCAGTTCGGGGAACCCGCGGAGGTCGAACCAGTGCACGCGCGACATGAGAATAAAATTGCCAGCGGCATTGGTATGTAAGTAAGTGGGCTTGCCCATCTGCGCGATCTCGCGGCGGTCTGGTTCAAGCGCCGAGATCCAATCTTTGGCGGCAGGCTTGGAGCCGAGGGAGAATGTCAGCCAATCCCACGATTTCGAAGCGGAATTCGAGATGCGTGCTCCGGCGCCGAAGGCAAACACACGAAAGCTAAGCAGGCGCGGGTCTTCATCGCCGGGCGGCGCGGGCGGGTCGGCAGTGAGATAGAGGGGTGCGATGGTGCCTGCCGCGGCGGGGGCGGGGAACTCGAAGTAAGTCAAACCGCGGACCTGAACTTTGCCGAGTAAGTCGCCGCGTTCGTCCGTGGAGCGCACGATGAGGTTGAAGGACTGTTTGGCGGGGCCAGGTTCGACCAGCATCGCCAGACGCGAGGCTGGTTTTGGCATCCGCAGAAGAAGCCGGGCGTCCTTCGATATCCAGCGGAAGCGCTCGCCGACGGATTCTTCGAGGTAGTACCAACCGGGGTCGAGCTGAAAATCCATACCCGCTTGGAAAATGTCTTTGCCTCGGCGGGCAAGTAGGCGTGCGGCGCGGGTGGTCAGGATGGGCGATTTGGTGAGGAGGGCTGTGAGGCTGCGCTCGTCGCGCAGAGTTCCCAAAAGACGTTTCAGCAACGGACCGTTATGGCGGAAGGACGAAATCAGAGAGCCGGGCGCAGATACCGGCAAATTGGGCTCGGCCCAGTCGCAGCGAAAGACGGCGAGATCGAGAATTCTGGGGTCGTCCAGGACGGGGCTCCCGGCGCCGGAAAGATGGAATTGAAGGCGCTTTAGCTTGCCGCCTTCGGATGCCGGAACGTGCAGCACGTTGACGATTCTGGCATCGATATTCCAGGAAGCGATCTGAGCGCTTGTTTCGTCGACGATTTGTAATTGCTGCGGCAGCGATTCAGTGCCGGGTCCAGGCTCCAGCTCGAAGGTAAGAACTCCGCCGCCATCCGGCACGCGCGCGAGGATTTCAGCGCCACTCTCCATCCAGCGAATCGTCTCGCCGCTTTCGGGATGGCGCTCGGGAGGGAACCATCCGGGGCCGAAGTTCGAGCCGGAATGCGTGGACGCAATATCGGCGGCGAAATTATGACGTAGGCCATCCGGCGCCAGGGCGAAAGTGCCTTCGCGCGCGAAAAGGCGGGCGGCATGGCTGCGGCAATATGCGAGTTGCTGGAGGACGCTTGCGCCATGGGGAGGGCCGCCGTCGACTTCGTATGTATCGATGCGATACATGCGGCCATGTTCCAGGCGTCGCGCAGCGAGGAATTCGGCCAGCTCGTTAGAAAGCAGAACATCGATGTCGCTGGTCAGGATGAACTCGCCACGCGCGCGGCGGATGCCCATATTTCGGAGCATGCGGCGTACATATCGGGGTGGCGCCGCTCGGTTCGGGCGAATCAGTGACTCATTCGGAACGTCGATGCACACGAGTTCACAGGGACCCTGGTTCGGAGGACGCAATTGGTCGGATAGCGTTCCTGGAGCCGTGCAGGCCACAAGAACGAGCTCGGATTGAATGCGACAATGCCGGGCCTGCTCTACCCAGGAGTCCACGAAGCGCTGCGCGCGCGCGAGCATTGCGGGCGAGGTGTCTTCGCATGCCGCGACGAGAGAAAGGTACAGCGCAGGCGGAGCAGGCTGCATGAAGAAACCAGGGTACCGGATACAGCGGGACGCATACATTCTTGATGGCAGAGGTGTTTAGGAAACGTGCTGTAACGGTTTTAGGTTGTAACTTTTCACGTTAGTAACAGATGCGGCTTTCGCGCGATCTCATGAATGAGTGTCGCATCTTGACACCGCCACTAACAACGAGGAACGATGCAGAAACGAGAGCAACTTGTCGAGGAGTACTATTCAGCGGTGCAGAAATATAGCGAAGCAGTCAGCCGGCTGCGGCAGCTGAAGGGGCCAGAATTCGAGCACGCCTACAGTGAAGTAGAAAGCCTGCGCCAGCAGAGCGAGCAGTGCCGCGCGGCGCTGGAGAAGAGTAATACAAATCCGTAACGGTCCAGCGTGTTTCGGTACATTTTTAGCCCCCACATTGTGCGTTCAAATTAACGCTAAGCGGGCTTCCCTCAAACTTGCGCGTCCCTGAGCTTGCTGCCGGTGATGCTGGACCTGACGGTCCGGTTTACGGCGCCGCGGCGCTGCTGCCCGGTGCTCGCATTCGTGTGGGACACCGCTGGCGGCCGCGGCGTTGGTGCTGATTCAGATGCTGTAGTTCGCGAGAAGCCGCACGGCATTCCCGGATAATGGCACAAGCGCCTTACGGCGAACGCTTCAGCCTCCGTAGCCTATTCGGACCATGGTCGCAAGAGGGAATTAATCCGCTAACTAAGGGATTCCTCGGATTTCCCGTACTGCCTTGGGCTGATAACGTTAAGCCAGTAGCGGCGGATCAACTCGCTGCTCCGATGAAGCAAGATACCGAAGAGAGGAGAAAGAATGACACGCATCACTAATCTGATCTTGAAGCTCAAGGTCCTCAAAGACACACGCGGACAAGACTTGATCGAGTACGCGTTGATGGCTGGTTTTGTGGCGGTTGCAGCGGGCGCGGTTATGCCCACGGTAGCTACCAGTATCAGCACCATCTTTAGCAAGGTTTCCAGTGTGATGGCCGCCGCGGCCTCGCAAAGCTAAGAACAACTCTCTTCGGTTCAGCGAACGTAAAGTTCGAGTTTGCCACCACTGGCGATGCCGAAGTGACTCCGTGTCCTTATGCCAAATGCTGCCTCCTTCGATGAGGGCATTTGAGGCATTCGTGGCGGTCCGCAAGGGCCGCCACGCTCCTGCCGCTTACGCTTTCTTCACGTATTTCTTCAGATCTTTCGGGCCCACCTCGGCTCCATAGACGTTTCCGTCGTGATCCACGGCAACTCCTTCGGAGATGCTAGATCCACCCTTCGGATCCGGGTCGGGAATGAAGGCAGTCACCTTTCCGTCCTTAATGCTTCCGATACGAATCCCGCGGTGGCAGCCGGGGTTGTGGCCGTAACCATCCTGATCGCGCGATTCGGAATCGGTGACGTAGAGCATGTCGTTCTTGGTGATGAACAGACCGCTGGGGCGGCCGAACTGCTTCCACTCAGCGATGAAATTGCCATTCTGATCGAAGATCTGGAGGCGGTTGTTGGAACGGTCGCCGACGAACAGGCGGCCTTTGGAATCGAAGGCGAGCGCGTGCGGGCCATCGAACTCGCCAGGGCCCGATCCCTTTTTCCCGAATTCCTTAATGAACTTGCCGTTCTTGTCGAATTTGACGATGCGCGCGTTGGGACAATTACAGCCCTGGTGTCCATCGGAAACGAAGATGTCGCCGTTGGGGGCGACGACCACATCGGTTGGGGCGCCGAACTCATCCGGACCGGTACCGGAGACGCCCTTCTTGCCGAGCGTGAGCAGGACCTTGCCGTCCGGGCTGAACTTGAAAACTTGCAGACCCTTGCTGCCATCTTTGGATTTCTGGTCGTCGGTGACCCAAACGTCGCCGCTCTTGTCGACGAAGAACCCGTGCGGCTGAACGAACAGTCCCGCGCCAAAATGCCGGAGCACCTTACCATTGGATTTGTCGAATTCCAGGATCGGATCCAGCGGCGAAGTCTCGCAGTTATTAGCTCCGCAGCGGTCGTAGGCCCAGATGTTGCCGTCGGGAGCGATATCGACGCCCGCGGTGGATCCCCATTTGCGCCCGTCGGGGAGCTGCGCCCAACCGGTGATGGTCTGATATGGATTCGGCGCGTCGTTGGGCGGAGCATAGCTGGCGGGCAAATCTGTTTTGGCAGGCAGCACGATCGCCGCGGCTCCGGCGATGGCTATTGCGAACAACGCTCGTGTTGGTCTTGGCATTTAGGAACTCCTTAGAAATGTGACAAACATGATAATACTTTCCGCCGGTTCGCGCCGTGATACCGTAAGTAAATTCTTTGCCGATCGGGAGGAATCGCCATGTGGAAACTTTCGCGCCGTGCTATCGTGCTGGCTGCATGCAGCGCCGCTGCTGCGTTTACTCAAACGCCTCGCCCGATGACGCTGATCGACGTCGTCAATGTCCCTCAAGTAACGGATCCGCAGCTATCGCCGGATGGCCGTGTGGTTCTGTACGTGGAGGCGGAAACGAACTGGAAGGCGAATAAACGTGTGCGCCATATTTGGAAAATGAATGCCGACGGAACCGGATTGGGTCAGATGACGAACGGAACAGACGGCGAGGGCGAGCCGCGCTGGTCTCCCGATGGCAAGACCATTGCGTTCGTCGCCAAGCGCGGCGACGAAGAGGCTAACCAGGTATTTCTCATTCCGGCCAACGGCGGCGAAGCGCGGGCCCTTACGCATCACGCCACGGCTGTTACCGGGATCGAATGGTCGCCCGACGGCCGCAGCATTTACTTCCGCGCGCCCGATCCGAAGACCGATCAGCAAAAGGCTCGCGAAAAAGCGAAAGACGACGTCTTTCTATTCGATGAAAATTATCAGCAACAGCATGTGTGGCGCGTGTCGGTGGCGGACAGCTCGGAACATCGCATCACGCAAGGCGATTACTCGGTGCTGGCCTTCGAGCTTTCCTCCGACGGAAATAAACTGGCAATCGAGCGCGCGCCCACGCCCTTGCTGGAGGACGGCGACCAGAGCGAAGTTTGGGTGATGGATGCGGCCGGCTCCGGTGCGCGCCAGATCACACACAATCACGTCGGCGAACGCAATGTCTTGCTCTCGCCCGACAATTCGCGCCTGTTGTTCATTTCGCAGGCGAACCAGAATTTCGACATTTATTACAACGCGAAGATTTTCGTCGCTCCGGCCGCCGGTGGGGAGGCGCGCGTTTTGAATCCGGATCTGCCGTATGAGGTGGAGAAGGCGACCTGGTCGCAGGATGGAAAGTCGATTTTCTTTCTGGCCAACATGGGCGTGCACAGCGAACTGTTCAAGTCCAGCTTGGATGGCGGTAAACCGGAGCAACTCACCAGCGGCCAGCACGCGATCGCCAATTGGACGTTTGCGCGGCAGGCGGATCGTCAGATCTTCACCGCGACCGAGCCGTCTACGCCGGGTGAAGTCTGGCTGGCCAATGAATCCGGATCTTCGGCGCATAAGGTAACTTCGGTGTTCGAGTATCTCAAGCGCGATTTCCGTTTGCCGCGGCAAGAACGCGTGGAATGGAAAGGCGCAGATGGAGCGACGGTGGAAGGCTTGCTCTACTATCCGTTGGACTACACGGCGGGCGAACGTTATCCGCTAGTGGTCCAGACGCATGGCGGGCCGCAAGCATCGGATAAGTTCGGCTTCGGGGGGAGCCAGAATTACGTTGCGGTGCTGGCTGCGCGCGGATATTCGGTCCTGCAGCCGAACTATCGCGGCAGCACGGGATACGGCGATATGTTCTTGCGTGACATGGTCGGACATTATTTTCAGAACGCGCACCTGGACGTGCTGGCCGGCGTCGATTCGCTGATCCAAAAAGGTATTGCGGATCCGGATCATTTGGTGAAGATGGGTTGGAGCGGTGGGGGCCACATGACCAACAAGATCATTACGTACACGAACCGGTTCAAGGCGGCTTCTTCGGGCGCGGGCGCGGCGGACTGGTTGTCGATGTACGCGCAGAGCGATACGCGGACGTTCCGCACGCCTTGGTTTGGCGGGACACCCTGGCAGAAGAATGCGCCGATCGAGGTGTATTGGAATAACTCGCCTCTCAAGGACGTGTCGAACGTCAAGACCCCGACTATTTTCCTGGTCGGCCAAA
This sequence comes from Bryobacteraceae bacterium, assembly GCA_035293725.1. Taxonomy (GTDB): domain Bacteria; phylum Acidobacteriota; class Terriglobia; order Bryobacterales; family Bryobacteraceae; genus Palsa-89. Next base: position 22,559 of record DATGMH010000064.1, on the reverse strand, counting down.
ACGATCAACGCGTCCCGGAGCCGCAATCGATCGAGATGTATCGGGCGTTGAAGAGCAACGGCGTGCCCACGCATCTCTACGTAGCGCCGCGCGAGCCGCACGGCTGGGAAGAACTGCGGCACGTGTTGTTCAAAATGAACGCTGAACTGGACTGGTTCGAAAAATACGCCATGAACCGGGAATACAAGTGGGAACAGGCGCCCGCCGGACAGTAGCACCGCGCCGGTAGATTAGCGGCCGAAGAGCGCTTCTGCCGCGCCGATCAGAATGCACAGCACTGCAAAGCCGCCGCAGCCGTAGAGCACCCATAGCCGGGTGGCGCGCAATATATCGTCGTATCCCGGGGCGGGAGGTCGCGGTTCGACCACGTTGGAGCGGTCGCGCAGATCGGTAGAAACGTCCAAGCGCTTTTCATCTTGAGCGGTTGAAGCTGCGCGACCAATAGCAATTTGAGAACTTTAGTACTGGTATCGGAACGATCCGGTTCTAGGATGCTGCCACGCTATCCGAAACTTCGGCCGCCCGCTTGCGGCTATAAGCGAAATAGATTACGAGACCAATTAGCAGCCACACGAAGAATCGCAGCCACGTTTCAAGCGGCAGGCTGAGCATCAGAACCAGGCAGCAGACGATCGAAATGCCGGGCAGCAGCGGCACCAGAGGAACTCGAAAGCCGCGCGGCCGCTCGGGCTGCTTTTTACGCAGCACGATGACGCCCGCCGACACGAGAATGAACGCAAACAGCGTCCCGATATTGGACAAATCCGAGAACCAGCTCACGTCGAAAATTCCAGCCGGAATGCCGACGACAAATCCCGCTACCCAGGTGCTGATGTGCGGGGTCTTGAAGGTTGGATGGACGCGAGAAAAGATATCGGGCAGCAGGCGGTCGCGCGACATGGCAAACCAGATGCGCGCCTGGCCGTATTGAAAGACCAGCAGCGACGAAAGCATGCCTAACAGCGCGCCGGCGGTGACGATCAGGCGCAGACGGTTCATCCCGATCATCTTGAGAGCGTTGGCAACCGGCGCATCGTTGTTCAGCGTGGACCAGTTTGCAATCCCAGTCAGCACCAGTGACACGGAACCATACAGCAGGGCGCAGATGAGCAGCGTGGCGAAGATTCCGACGGGCATGTCGCGCTGGGGCCGCCGGCATTCCTCCGCCGCGGTGGAAACCGAATCGAAGCCTATGTAAGTGAAAAAGACAATGGCCCCGCCCGTGAGGACACCCGAGTAGCCGTTAGGCATAAAGGGATGCCAGTTGCTCGTATTCACGGCTTTCATCGCGCCGAAGACGAAAAGCAGGATGGCGACGATTTTTATCATCACCATCGCATTGTTGGTCTCGGCGCTTTCACGAACGCCGCGGACAAGGATATAGCTCAGGATCAGCAACACGACGAACGCAGTGAGGTTGAACCAGGCGCCGGTGCGCAGGCCTTCTTCGAAAATGGGCTGCGAGAGCTGCCTGGGAAGATGGAAGCCGAAGAGGTTGTCGAGGATGTCGTTGACGTAGGCGGAAAATCCCACCGCCACACTCATGTTGGAAAACGCGTACTCCAGGATGAGGTCCCAGCCGATGATCCAGGCGAAGATTTCGCCCAGGATCGCGTACGAATAGGTGTAGGCGCTTCCAGCGATCGGGATCATGGAGGCCAGCTCGGCGTAACAGATGGCCGCGAAACCGCAAGCGATCGCCACCAGGACGAATGAGACAGAGATGGCCGGGCCGGCGCCCGCGCGGCCGCTCAGTGTGGCGGCGCTGCCGCCGTTCAAAAGCAGATCCAGGACGGGCGCTTTGAGAATCGATTTACCGAGGAAATGCTCGCCCGCGGCGGCCGTGCCGGTGACGGTGAAGATGCCCGATCCGATCACCGCACCGATACCAAGAGCGATGAGGCTGCCGACGCCGAGCGACTTCTTGAGCCGCCGCTCGGGTTCCTCCGAAGAGGCGATCAGCGCATCGATGCTCTTGGTGCGGAGGAGCGAGGACATGAGCAGCGGCGTTCCGGTGCGAGCGCTTTCTGGAGGGAGCGCTTACAAGCTACTAGCGCTTCGCCTGCCCCTTGGCCATTTTTCTGATTTTCTTCTTCATCGAACCGCGCGCGACCCCAGCAGCGCGCTTGGCCTTGGGAGCAGCTTTCTTGCGCGCGGCGCGCTTCACCTTCTTGCGTTCTGTCTTATCTGTTATGTTTTTTGTGTTCATTCCTCTTGGATTCCCGCGTATTTTTCGATCAGCTTCTTGAGACCGTAACCTTGGAAGCTTACCGTGAGCTTAGCATCCTCGCCCTCGCCTTCGCGACGCAGGATAGTGCCGAGGCCGTATTTGGGATGCCGGACCGTGGTGCCGGCCTTGAGGCCCTTTTTGCGCGGCGGCGATGCTTGCGGGCGCGGCGCAGGCTGGGAAGGCGCGACGGGGGCTTGCGGCGCGAGCCTCTGGGCGCTGGCATTGGGCGCGGCCGGCTTGCCTCGCTCGGCGAAAAACTGCTGGATGTTCTCGACGGAATTGTAGGTCTTGCCGGTAAAGACGTTGCGCTTGACCGTTTCTTGGACTTCGTGCTCTTCGGCGAACAGGTCCACTTGCGGCACGCTGGGGCGCTGCGGTGCGCGGGCTCGCGGGTTTAGATCTTCGACGAGTTGCGCCGGTACCTCGCTGAGGAAGCGCGACGGTATGGACGCCTCCGTCTGACCTCCGCCCCAACGGCGGCGGTAGCGCGCCGAACTTAGGAACAGGCGTTTTTCCGCGCGCGTCATGCCGACGTAGCACAGCCGCCGTTCTTCTTCCATTGCGGCTTTGGAATCGAGCGAGCGCGAGTGAGGAAACAGGCCTTCTTCCATGCCTGCCAGGAAAACGTTCGGGAACTCGAGGCCTTTGGCATTGTGCAGCGTCAGCAGCGAGATGGGCGCGCGCTCGTCCAGATTGTCCGTGTCGGCGACCAGCGCGGCGTGATCCAGAAACTCAGAAACCGTTTCGGCGCGTTCGGCCGCTTCGGACGCCGCATTCACGAGTTCGGCCAGGTTGGCCACGCGCGATTCCGAATCCGGATCTTTCCCTGCCTCCAGCATGGTCAGGTAACCTGTGCGTTCGAGGATCGCTTCCAGGATCTGATTGACAGGCGCTGTCGCGAGCATTGCGGCCAATTCCTGGATCATGACGCGGAAGCTTTGCAAAGCGGCTTGAGCACGGGTCGGAAACGCGTTTTCCTCCAGCATTTGTCCGATGGCCGACCACACGCTGAGGTCATGATCGAGCGCGTATTGCTCGATCTGCTCCACCGTGCCCTTGCCGATGCCGCGCGCGGGCGTATTAACGATGCGCAGCAGGCTGACCGAATCGTGGGGGCTGGCCAGAATCTTCAAATAGGCGAGGACGTCCTTAATTTCCGCGCGCTGGTAGAAACTGAAGCCGCCCAGTACGACGTAGGCTCGCCCGTAGCGCCGGAGCGCTTCTTCGATCTGCCGCGACTGAAAATTGGTGCGATAGAGGACCGCGACCCGCTCATCGGGATTCGCGCTCAACAGCTTCTCGATCGTGTCGGCGATGAACAGCGCTTCCTGCTCACCGTCGAAAGCCTCGTAGCGGCTGATGCGCGCGCCCGCGCCTGCCTCGGTCCAGAGCCACTTGCCTTTGCGCTCGGTATTGTGAGCCACCACCGCGCTGGCGGCTTCCAGAATGTTCTTGGTCGAGCGGTAGTTTTGCTCCAGACGGATCACCGTGGCGTTAGGGAAGTCGCGCTCGAAGTCCAGGATGTTGCGGATGTCGGCGCCGCGCCAGCTATAGATGGATTGATCCTCGTCGCCTACCACGGCTACGTTCTTGCGCGCCTCGGTCAGCAGCCGCATCAGCTCGTACTGGCTGCGGTTGGTGTCCTGGTATTCGTCAATCATGACGAACTCGAAGCGGCGGTTGTACTGGCGCCGCAGGTCAACATCGTGGCTGAGCAACCTGACAGCCTCGAGAAGCAGATCGTCAAAATCCAGGGCATTGGCCTGGCGCAGGCGCGCTTCGTAGCGCTCGTAGATTGAAGCTAATTGCGAGGTCTTCTGGTCCGTCGATGCGGCGTAAATTTCTTCCGGAGACGACTTGCTGCTCTTCTTGTGGCTGATCCAGGAACACACCGCGCGGTACTGCATGAATTTCTCGTCGAGGCCGAGGGATTTAAAAATCGACTTGATGACCGAGAGCTGGTCGTCTTCGTCGTAGATAGTGAATTTGGGAGTAAAGCCGGCGCGAATATCGGCAAGGTTCGCACCGTCGCGCCGCAGCAAGCGCACGCAAAAGGAATGAAAAGTGGATACTAACGGTCCTTCGCGCGAGTTGATGCCGCCCAGCAGATCGTATACGCGCTGCCGCATCTCGTCGGCAGCCTTGTTGGTGAAAGTGACGGCCAGGATGCAAGGCCCGGGGACGTGATGCGCCTCCACCAGGTGCGCGATCCGATGGGTAATCACGCGGGTCTTGCCGCTGCCGGCCCCAGCTAAGAGCAAAAGAGGGCCTTCTAGATGCGCGACGGCAGCCTGTTGTTGCGGATTTAGACCCTGAAGAAAATCCATCGGGGGGACGCTAGCAACCTGATTTTAGCATGCGGCCTTTTGAAGACCGGTTGAAATCGGAGGTGGCGGAGCGTGCGGCGAAACCGAGAGAAAATCCTGACGCGTATCGCAACTCCGGCCGCGCTCCCATAATTGGCGGCGAAACTTTGCTGAGGGGCTACTGGCGGCGGGCCCACTGGAGAAATAGCACGACACGGCATTGCTGTGCGAGACTGGGCGCGCGAGCTCCGTAAGAGAGAATACGTTTCGTGGAATACAACGACTACACTTGGGTGGGTGGCGTCGGGTCTCGTGAAGGCGGATAACCTTAACATTCTGCTTTCAAAAGGGACAGTGCCCGGCGCCGGTCCGGCGGGTGGAGATAGCCCTTTCGCGTCTTTACTTCGCTCCCCAAGCCCTTGTAACCTAATAATTTGGCGGTACGCCTGTAATGCTTAGGGCAGGCGGCTGACCTTGTTGAGGGCCGCATGCTGGTTGAATTCGATCAGATTCAGAAGGCGCAGTCCGGTGACGGCGTCGCGTTCAACCAGGTTGTTGTTGCGTACCGGAAGCGGATTTTAGGAACGATCGCCCGGCTGATCGGGCGGCCGGAAGATGTCGAAGATGTCGCTCAGGAGGTGTTCCTGAGGCTGTATTATTCGTTAGATCAGTTGCGGACGCCGGAGGTTTTTGAGCCTTGGTTGTATCGGCTGACCGTAAATGCGTCTTACGATTATCTGCGCAAGCAGCGGCGCAGAAACGAAGCGCGGATGTCGGACCTGAGCGAGCAGCAGGTCATGATGGCCGACGCGGCGGCCGGCGGCAGGATATCGAACGAAGAGCACCGGCAGAAGCAGGTGAAGGATTTAGTGGAATCGTTGCTGGATTCGGTTTCCGAACAGGACCGAATTCTTCTGACGTTGAAAGAAGTGGAAGGCCTTTCGTTGAAAGAACTTGAAAAGATCTACGGAGTGAACGAAAATGCCTTAAAGGTCAGGCTTTTTCGGGCACGGCAGCGCGTTCTGAATGCCTTTGAGGCGAATCAGAAGGCGAGGACCGCCAAACCGGCGGAGCCTAAGAGCTAGAATGGTTGGCGACGTTCAGGAGGCACCAACATAATATGGAGCATCCAGACAACAATCCGCGGAATGACGAACTCGGCGCGTTGTTCGCCGAATACAAGTCGGTTGTGCGCGATCCCGAGCCGAGTGCGAATTTCATGCCGCAGCTTTGGCGGCGAATCGAAGCGCGCCAGAATACGCTGTTCCGTGTGAAGCGGATCAGCCAAATGTTCGTGGCCGCGGCGGCCGCCATTTGTATTCTGTTTGCGACAATGCTGGCCGTTCCCAACCGCGCCGAAGTAAGCAGTAGCTATGTGGACGTGTTGGCGCAAGCGTATCCCACCGAGAATCTTGCCTCGCACGGCATCTTATTGGATGAGGCAGACGGCAAATGAAGCGTTGGAACCTCCCTATCGCCCTCTACCTGTTCATTGTGTTCGTCAGCGGCGCGGTAGTGGGGGCTCTTGGATATCGCACGTACAAGCCTCCTGTTGCCAGCAGCAACTCGCCATTAACTCCCGAAGAAGCGCGCCGGCAGTATCTGCATGAAATGCAGATTCGCGCCAATCTTAGCGATGACCAAGTGCAGAAGATCAACCTGATCCTGGATGAAACGCGGGCACGATTTCACGACGCCCGTGACAAACACAATCAGGTGGTGAAGCAGATCGGTGAGCAGCAGCGCGCTAAGGTTCGAGCCATTCTCACGAACGATCAACTCCCCAAAGTAGAGCAACTCTGGCAAGAGCGCGATGTGCGCGCCAAGCAGAACAGAAAATAGCAGCACCACAAACACCGCTCCCGGCCCTTCGTTGGTGGCAATCGACGACGTTACTTTCCTGAGAAACCGTAACCGAATTGGGCGATTTTACGCCACTCAAATGGCGTAGTTTATTACGCCAATTCTTAGACTTCTGGGAGGCTAAGCAATGCGATACGTGCGGTTCTGCGGCTGGGCGGGCCGCTTGGCGTGTTTCAGTGTGTTCGCCGCCGCTGCAGCATTTTTGTTGTCAAGCGAGTTAATGGCGGGCGAACCGACAGCAAAGAGCACTACGGAAACCGCGAAGACGGTCACGTTTACGAAGGACATTGCGCCGATTTTCCAGGGCAAATGCGAAGAGTGCCACCGCAAGGATTCGATGGCCCCGATGTCGCTAGTGACTTACCAGGAAGCGCGGCCCTGGGCACGATCCATTAAGGAACGCGTCGCGACGCGGCAGATGCCGCCGTGGCACCTGGATCCGACTGTGGGAATTCAGAAATTTCAGAACGACCGCTCTTTGAGCGCGGAACAGATAGCGACGATCGTGAAGTGGGTGGATGAAGGCGCTCCGCAGGGCGATCCCAAGGACATGCCGCCGGCTAAGACCTGGCCGGACGACAAGACATGGCTATTGCAGCAGAAGTTCGGACGTCCTCCGGATTTTGTGATTAAGTCCGCCGATTACTGGATGCCAGCCGTCGGCCAAGATCAATGGTGGAAGCCGCTGAACGATCTTCCTCAGATCACCGAGCCCCGTTGGGTTAAAGCCGTCGAAATGCGTCCCAGCACGGTGGAGGGCCGCAAGATTACGCATCACGCCATCGCGCACCTCCTTCAGGACGAACGAGACAATCCGCTGGCCGGGGACGATTCCGGCACTGCGGCTGCCGCAGGCGGGGGAATCCTGATGGAATGGGCGGTCGGCAAGACGTACGATATTTATCGGCCGGACACAGGCAAGCTGATTCTGCCGGGCGCCAAGATCTGGTGGGACATCCATACCCATGCCGTCGGCGAGCCCCTAAAGGATCATGTCGAGCTGGCTGTCTGGTTGTATCCGAAAGATCAGAAGCCGAAGTATCGGACGTATTTGACAATGTTCAACGCGGCGCGCTCCGGACCCGGCGAAGCGCTCGATATCCCGCCGAACAGCATCGCGGAAACGCAGAATTTCCATGTGCTCAAAGCGCCGGCTGTTTTGGAAAACTTCCAGCCGCATATGCATCTCCGCGGGAAAGCGATGCTGATTGAAGCGATCCTGCCGGACGGCACCATCCAGACTTTGAGTTATGTGAATCACTTCAACTTCAACTGGATGAACAACTACATCTATGCCGACGACGCAGCCCCTGTGCTGCCGAAGGGAACCGTGATCCATGTGGTGGCATGGCACGATAACACCACCTCCAATCCGACGAACCCGGATCCGAACCAGTGGGTCGGCTGGGGCGACCGTACCGTAGACGAGATGGCACATGCCTGGGTGAACGTGACATACATCAGCCAGGCCGACTATGACGCGTGGGCCGCCAAACACAAACACGCCCAAGGGGCTAGCCAGGCGGTATTGCCGCCGACCGGCGCGGTTAGCAATAATTGAAGTTTTCAGGGAGGGCGCAGTGGCCTCCCTGGTTCGTGCGGCAATTTGAGCAGTTGACTAACTGTGTCCGGCGGACGTAAACTTTTGTGCGGACACTGCAATACGTTTATCTAGGAGATGGTCTTGAAGAAGCAAGGAAAGCGCTGGCTTTTTGGGGGCTCCGGCGCGGTGATCACGCTCGCGAGCGCTATGTGGGTTTGGGCGCAGGCGCCGCCTCAGTTGCCGCTTGACCCCGTTCACACTTCCGGCCAAAATATCACGCCGGCTTATGAAGGTTGGTACCAGCTTCCGGACGGTACCTTCAATCTTCTTGTCGGTTACTACAACCGCAATACCCGAGAGTCCATGGATATACCCGTAGGTCCGAACAATCACGTCGATCCAAGCGGACCCGATCTCGGACAGCCGACGCATTTCCTCCCCGGCCGGCAATGGGGCGTGTTTGTGATTAATGTGCCAAAAGATTTTGGCACGAAGCGGATCACCTGGACCATCGTAGCGAACGGTAAACCGGCAACGGTTCCGTTCCATTTAGACCCTGTTTACAACGTCGAGCCGTTCAAAGACGCGACCAACAATACCCCGCCTTTCCTGGGCTGGTCCGAAAATGGCCCGTTCATCCAAGGACCTCCGATCAAGATTAGCCAAACCTACACGGCAACGGTAGGTGAGCCATTAACTCTGAACATCTGGGGTGGCGACGACAATGTGATTCCGCCCGGTGCCCAGTTTGGCGGTGGCGGTGGACGCGGTCGCGGTCCAGCTACGCCGTTCACAGTCACTTGGCTGAAGTTCCGCGGGCCCGGCGACGTGAAATTCGACAAAGCAAGACCGCCCGTCGAAAAGGGCGACTACAAGGTTCCGAAGCCGGCCGTTTTCACCGGCAAAGCTTCCACGACTGCGACCTTTAGCGCTCCGGGCGATTACATCCTGGAAGCGGTCGGCAACGATATTTCCGGCGATGGCGGTCGCGGCTTCCAGTGCTGCTGGACCACGCTGCAGGCGAAGGTCACGGTAAAGCCCGCCGCTGGCAGCCAGTAAGTACGGCGGCGCTTCGGGGCTCTACGCGGCTACTTAGCCGGGGCATCCTGTTACAATAAAGCCACACTGTTCCGGCCGGGTGATCCGTCCCGCGTGTACCCATGGATCTCGACCAGCTGCATACGTTTTTGGAAATTGTCCGCCTGAAGAGTTTTTCTAAGGCGGCGCAGACGTGCTATCGCACCCAGCCGGCCGTAAGCGCGCAGGTCCGTCAGTTGGAGCAGGAGCTGGGCGCGGCGCTTTTTGAGCGATTAGGCACCAAGATTTCGCTCACCACTGCCGGCCGGATCCTGGCCGAATACGCAGAACAGATTCTGGACCTTCGCCGCCGGGCGCAAGACTCGATAAACGAGCTGGAGCGCAGCCCGCGCGGAGAGCTGGTCATTGCGGCCAACGAGGCGACCTGCATTTACGTCTTGCCGGGCGTGTTTGCCGAGTATGTCAAGAAATTCCCGAATGTGCAGCTTTCCGTGGACCGCTCCTACGGATCGCGCGTGGTGGAGGCCGTCATGGATAACCTGGCCGACTTCGGCATCACGCAGCTGCCAGTAGCGGAGAAGAAGCTCCAAACGGTGAAGATTCATTCCGACGAAATCATTCTCCTGCTGCCGGCCAAGCACGCATTGGCTGCACGGCGGAACGTGACTGCGCGCGATTTGGTGAGCCAGCCGCTGCTCATGCCGAAATCGGGGACAACGCGCGCACGCCTGGATGTATGGTTGGAGCCGGTGGAGAGCGAGATCCAGATCGCGATGGAACTGGACTCCACCGAGATGATCAAGCGCTTCGTCATGTCGGGGCTGGGGATCTCGTTTCTGGCGGCGTCCAACTGCCGCGAGGAGATCGCGCAAGGCAAGTTGGCGGCGGTGCCGTTAGGGCCGGAACCGATGGAACGCAAGGTGGCACTGATTTACCGCAAGGACAAAGCCTTGTCCAAAGCCGCGCTCGGCTTCATTCAGGTTATATTGGAACATGCGGGGAGTGGAAATTCCCCAGCGGGCGCAGCCAGGGCGCCCGCGGCTGTAACAACGTAAACCGGAGACGAAGTTCCGCTATGTCGCGCGTCACTTTGAAGAGTTCCACCATTTTCATCTCCGTGGGAAACAAGACCGAGGTGTATCGCTCGGTCGAAGACGTTCCCCCTCCGCTGCGCAAGCAGCTCGAGCGATCGACGAACGGCATTCACTCGGCCACCATTCTGATCGCGGACCGCAAAGGCAAGGAAGAGATCGTCCGCGCCGTGCGCGGGCTGCCATCCAGTTTGCGGTCACGCGTGAGCAACTCGGTGCGCAAGGAGATTGCTCCGACGGCCGGGTTGCGCCTGTTTCGCACGTGCTGGATCGAGATGCTTTTGCCGCCGGTGATCGGCTTTGCCGTGTGGGCGCTGTTCAGCCTGCGCTAGGAACCCCGAGCGCATAGGGACGCGGCGGCTCTTTTCCACAAAACGCGCTGCGCTGGAGCTCCGTCAGCGCCGTTCTGGAGAGACGATTCACGTTCTCTGGTGTCGTGACGATAAGCCTCATATGGAAGGTCGGCGCCAGATGCGCATGGCCTGCTATCAGAAAGCCGGGCTCACGTTGTTGGATGGGGAGCACCGGACGATACCGTGTTTTGCGGTCCGGCTTTCCGGTTGTGCCCTGCGTATCGTTTTGGATGAAGTGCTGCCGCTGAATGTGCCTGTCGCGATCGAAACAGGGGATTGGATCGCGCTGGGCGAAACTTCCTCCTGCCAGCGCGAGTATGCTCATTACGCTGTGGAAGTGGAACTGGACGAGTTCGTCGGCGGAATCCAGGAACTGGACGCGCTTAGGCGCAACCGGCTGCAGGAGCGTCCGACGGCTCAGATCCTGTCACTGTCCGCGAACATAGCCGAGCAGCCGGTCGCGGAGCTTCAGGGCAGTCCCGCTATCCGGCGCAACCACTAGGATCGTGTCGTCGCCGGCGATGGTTCCCACGACTTCGGGCCAAGCTGCCTTATCCAGCGCCACCGCCAGCGCATTAGCGTTTCCCGGCGATGTTCTCAATACAAGCAGGTTCTGCGCCACACGCGCGTCTTGCAGAAAATCGGGCGCAACGGTTCCAAACTCGGGGCCGGCGGGCGCCGCGCTCAGTTCTTGATAGCCTTCAGAGGTCTTCACCAGGCCGAGTTCGCGGATGTCGCGCGACAGAGTGACCTGCGTGGCTTTGATGCCGAAGGCGTTCTTTAGCTCGCGCGCCAGGTCTTCCTGGGTCAAAACGCGGCGCGAGCGAATCAGTGTGAGGATCTGGCCCTGGCGAAAGGTTTTGTTCATCGCTCCCACTGCGACAGGCGCGCTTCGGCCCGATCGAGTGCGCGTGCCACCGAAGCAGGACCGGTTCCGCCGGGCACCTCGCGCGTCTTCATGCCCTCGGTCGGATGCAGCAGCGCCGCGATGCCGGCTGTGAATTCGGGTGCGAAGACCGCCAGCGCCGCGGGCGTCCAATCCGCGGGCTTTTTGCCTTGCTTGACGCTTTCGAGCACTAATTTCCCTACCAATTGGTGCGCGCGGTGAAATGGCGTGCCTGCGCGTGCCAGCGCTTCCGCCAGATCGGTGGCAACGGTCCAGCTTTCCTCGGCCGCTTGCGCTGGTTTGTCGGGATTCAGGCGTGTCGACTCGATCACCACCTGAATCATTTCCAACGACCCGATGAGTTGGTCCGCCGCGTCGAACAGCGGCTCTTTGTCTTCCTGCAGGTCGCGGTTATAGGTCATCGGCAGACCTTTAAGGGTGACGAACAAGGACGTGAGGTCGCCGAACACACGGCCGCTTTTACCCCGGATCAGCTCGAGCGAATCCGGGTTTTTCTTCTGGGGCATCAGGCTCGACCCGCTGGTTACCGCGTCCGAGAGTTCGAGCCAGCCGAACTCGTCGCTGGAATAGAGAATCCAGTCCTCGGCCAGACGGCTCAGGTGCAGCATCGTAGTGGAAGCGGCGTAGAGGAAATCGAGAGCGAAGTCGCGGTCGGCGGACACATCCATGCTGTTGCGCGTGATGTCTTCAAAACCGAGTTCCCGGGCCATTGCCTCGCGATCGAAGGGAAAGCCGCTTCCGGCGAGCGCGCCGGACCCGAGCGGCATGACGTTGACGCGCCGGCGCGCCTCGCGCAAACGCTCCGCATCGCGCCAAAACATTTCGAAATAAGCCAGCAGGTAATGCTGCCACAAGACCGCCTGCGCGCGGCGCAGGTGCGTATAACCGGGGATTACGGCGTGCGGATACTTGCGCGCCATTGCGAGCAGCGCCGCGAGCACCAAGGCTAGCCGGTCGAGCGCGGTGTCAATCTGGTCGCGCAGCCAGAGCCGGACGTCGAGTGAAACCTGCTCATTGCGGCTGCGCCCGGTGTGGATTTTGTCGGCCAGCGCGCCCACCTGTTCTTTCAGCTTGCGGATGACCAGCGTGTGGACGTCTTCATCGGTGGCGCCATCGGCGAAACCGGGCGCTTTGGCCGATTCCCGGATGTTATCGAACGCGGTGAGGAGCGCAGCGCATTCAGCCGCGGTAAGAATACCGACCCGCTCGAGTGCGCGCGCGAAGGCCTGAGAGCCGCGGCAATCGGCGTCCAGCAGGCGGCGATCGAAGTGCAGCGATTCGGAGAACCGCTCGAACACGTCGGATGACCCCGCCTCGAAGCGGCCGCCCCAGAGTTTCATTGGGTCGTAGCGCACGCACGAGTGAGTGCGCCACGGGGGCTTGCCACCATACAGAGGTTTGCCACAACAGAGCGGCTGGCCACGACAATACTCATCTTTTTGCGGCTTGCGCGTCTTGCTCTGCCTGAGCCCGCACGCGGATCGGGAGGCCGATCAGGTTTATGAAGCCTTGCGCGTCTTTTTGGTCATACTCAGCGCCCATGGTAAAGCTCGCGATGTTCAGCGAATAAAGCGAATACGGCGACTTGCGGCTGACCGGCTGCAGCGTGCCTTTATAGAGCCGCAGCGTCACCTCGCCGGTGGTGGTTTGGCTGGTGTGCTCAAAAAACGAATCCAAGGCCTCGCGCAGGGGCGTGAACCACAGTCCGTTGTAGACCATCTCCGCGTAATCCAGTGCCAGCTTCTGCTTGTAGTGCAGCGTGTTCTTGTCGAGCGTGAGGGATTCCAACTCCTGATGCGCCTGCATGATTAACGTCCCCCCGGGCGTCTCGTAGCAGCCGCGCGATTTCATACCCACAAAGCGGTTCTCGACCAAGTCAATGCGTCCAATGCCGTGCTCGCCGCCGAGCTTGTTCAGCTCTTCGAGCAACGCCACGCCCGACGAGGCGCGCTTGCCGTTCAGCGAGACCGGCCGGCCGTTCTCAAATCCAATGGTTACCTCGGCCGGCTTGTCGGGCGCGTCTTTGGGACTGCGCGTCAGCATCCAGATCTCTTCCGGCGCCGCGTTGGCCGGATCCTCCAGCGCGCCGCCCTCATGCGAGATGTGCCAGATGTTGCGGTCGCGGCTGTAAATCTTGGTTGTGGTCTGTGAGATCGGGACGTTGTGCTTGGCTGCGTATTCGATGGCATCTTCGCGTGAGACGATGTTCCACTCGCGCCATGGCGCTATGACTCGAAGGTGCGGCGCGAGCGCCTTATAAGTCAGCTCAAAGCGTACCTGGTCGTTACCCTTGCCGGTGCAGCCGTGCGCCACGGCATCGCAGCCGGTGGCCAGCGCGACTTCTACCTGTTTTTTAGCGAGCAGCGGCCGCGCAACCGAAGTCCCGAGTAGATATTTGTGCTCGTAGACTCCGCCCGCGCGCACCAGCCTCCATAGATACTCGGTGACGAACTCCTCGCGCATGTCGGCCACGTGCACTTCCGACGCGCCGGTTTTGCGCGCCTTCGCCTCCAGGCCCGCCAGCTCGTCCGAGCCCTGTCCGATGTCGCCGCACACCGCGACCACTTCGCACTGATAGTTCTCCTTGAGCCACGGAATAATGATGGATGTGTCCAGGCCGCCCGAGTACGCAAGCGCCACTTTCTTAGGTTTTTGCATAGTAATTTTTTGACAACGGACTTCAGGCGTCAGGCGTTTGCGTTTAGAGGTCAGCGGCCCGAGCTTAGTTGATCAACATCAATAGTAATGCTTTTTGGACGTGCAGGCGATTCTCCGCCTGATCGAACACGGCCGATTGCGGGCTTTCGATTACGTCGTCGGAAACTTCCTCGCCGCGCCGGGCGGGCAGGCAATGCAGGAACACGGCCTCGGCGGTCGCCTTGGCCAGGATCGCGCTGTCCACCTGATAGGCGGCGAACTCGGCCTTGCGTTTTTCCTTTTCGTGCTCCTGGCCCATGCTGGCCCAGACATCGGTATATATGGCGTGCGCATCCTTGGCGGCGGCGATGGGATCGTTGGTGATCGTCAACTGCGCGCCGGCCACCGCGGCCAGAGCCTCGGCTTGCGCTACGACTTCTTCGTCGGGCGCATAACCGGGCGGCGTGGCGATGGCGAAATCAATTCCCAGCCGCAGCGCCGAAAGCATCAACGAGTTTGCGACGTTGTTGCCGTCGCCCAGGAAGGCCAGCTTCAGGCCGCGCAGCTCGCCGAATTTTTCCTGCAGCGTGAAGACGTCGGCCAGTGCCTGGCAGGGATGAAAGCGGTCGCTCAGCGCGTTGATCACCGGCACGCGCGACCAATGCGCGAGGTCATCGATGGTGGACTGCGAAAAAGTGCGTGCGACGATGCAGTTGGTCCAGCGGTCCAAATTGCGGGCGACATCTTTGAGCGGCTCGCGGTCGCCGATCGGCCCCACACTCAGTACCGAATCGCCGCCGAGCTGTTTGATCGCAAGTTCGAACGTCATTCGCGTCCGCAGGGACGGCTTTTCGAATAGCAGGCTGAGGTAGCGCCCGGCGAGCGCCTTGGAGAAGCGTGAGGGCGAGGACTTGACTTGCTGGGTGAGGTCGAGCAGCGCCAGCAGTTCTTCCTGCGAAAGGTCGAGATCGCGCGTGAGGTCGCTGGCCCCAATCTTGGGCAGGGACTTGGGGGCCGGCATTTTCTTGACCGGCTTAAGCGAAGTACCGAGGGATGGGGGCATGGTGAGGTTCCTCAGGCGGCTGTAGAATTTTTATTCACCTGAATGAATAATTACACATTTTGAGGGTGCCTGTCAATCGGGGTCCACCAGGTAGTGTCCGAGGGTGCACCTCAGGACACTACCCACCTGCACGTCTGGAAAGTCCTCGGAGGTTTGCGAAGGCGGGCGCGCAGCATTCGCTGCTACCATAGCATCCGGCAGTTCGGTGATAGCTGCAGGCGCGCATTACAACGCGGTCAAGCGCTTGAAACGGGAGGATTTTCAATGACGGACGCCATTCATATGGCCGCCGGCGAGCCACTAGAGCGGATTCAGTGCCAGTGGTGCCAGGGCATGAATGAGAAAACGGCGCTCACATGCCGCTCCTGCGGCGCGCCGCTCGACATTCGCAATTTAGTCAGCGAATCCGGTTGGCGCGAGGCGCCGCGCATCAAGGACATGACCGAGTTTCAGTTCAGCTCCAGCACCTGCCAGGTGGAGGGCGAGATCGTGCCGGTGGCTGAAATTCACCTCGGCCCCGGCGACTCGGTATTTTTCGAGCACCATATCATGCTGTGGAAAGAAGACTCGGTGCCGCTCACGGTGCTGCAACTGCCGGGCGGAATGAAGCGCGCCTTTGCCGGCATGCCGTTCGTCATCAGCGTCGCCACCGGCCCGGGGCGCATCGCGTTCTCGCGCGACGCGACCGGCGAGCTGGTCGTGCTGCCGCTGCATCCGGGCATGGAGATCGATGCGCGCGAGCACGCGTTCCTGCTGGGCTCGCACCAAATCGATTATTCGTTTGTACGCATCAAAGGCTTTGCGAATATCCTTTTCGGCGGGCAGGGTATGTACATGGACCGCTTTGTTACCACCAACACGCCGGGCTTGCTAATGCTGCACGGCTACGGCAACGTGTTCGAGCGCACGCTGAAACCGGGCGAAAGCATTCTGCTCGAGCCGGGCGCGTTCCTCTATAAGGACTCTTCGGTCAACATGCAGGTGGAATTTCAGAAGCTCGGCACAGGCTTCTTCGGCGGCACGAACATGGCGCTAGCGCGGATGACCGGGCCGGGCCGCGTTGGCATCCAATCCATGTACGTGCATCACCACACGGAGTAAGCGATGTTTTGCACGAATTGTGGAGCGCAGTTGCAAGATGCCGCGAACTTCTGCCCGTCGTGCGGAGCGCGTGCGAAGCGGCCGGAAAGCCCTGCTGCGGCAACCGTGCCCAGCGCGCCGCCCCCGCCGATCCAGACTTCGCCAACGCCTCCTCCGGTTGCCAGTCAGCGGGCCACGGTGAGCCCTCGGCCGTCGGGCAGGGAAGTAACCTGCCCCTGGTGTGCTGCCGTACTCGATGCGACATTGCTGAGCTGCCCGCGTTGCGGCGCAACGCTGGACGCCCCGCTCGAAGTTAGCGAGACGGGTTGGAAACAGCTCCCCGGCCGCAAAGACATGGCGAAGCTCCAGTTCGGCGATTCCTTCTGTCAGATCGAGGGTCTTTACGTGCCGGTTGCGGACGTGAAACTCGCGCCGTCGGACAGCATCTATTTCACGCATCACGTTCTGCTGTGGAAAGATCCGCAGGTGAACATGACCACGATGTCGCTGAGCGGCGGCTGGAAACGCATGTTGGCCGGTTTGCCGCTGATTATGATGCAGGCGCAGGGGCCGGGGCACGTAGCGTTCTCGCGTGACGCACCGGGCGAGATGATCGCGCTGCCGCTTCAGCCGGGCGAGATGATCGATGTGCGCGAGCACCTGTTCATGCTGGCCACCGGCAGTGTGGCCTACAATTGGTTCTCCACCAACATCTGGTACACCACTCAATCCGGCGACGACAAAGAAACGCATTATCCGGTGGGCATGTTTATGGACCGCTTCTCGGCGCCGCAATCGCCCGGGCTGCTGCTTCTGCACGCGGGCGGCAACGTACTGGTACGCGAACTCGCGGCCGGCCAGACACTCTTGGTTAAACCGACGGCGCTGATCTTCAAAGACCCCACCGTTGAAA
This sequence comes from Bryobacteraceae bacterium, assembly GCA_035293725.1. GTDB lineage: Bacteria > Acidobacteriota > Terriglobia > Bryobacterales > Bryobacteraceae > Palsa-89. The sequence goes on along the minus strand of DATGMH010000064.1, from coordinate 5,535 downwards.
TGCAATTGCATTTCGAGCATCCCAGTACCGGGTTCAGTTTATGGGGCTCGTGGGGTAACCGTTACGTGTGGCTGCGGCTGTGGGGACCGGGGCGCGTAGCCCTGCAGTCCACGTTCGAGCGCCTGGAAGGCGAGAACGCGAGCATAACCAATTGCTCGCCGGCTACGCGGCAACAGTGGTAGGAAAGAATTATGGACGAATCTAAGCTCAGAGCCTGGTACGCCTACCGTCAGGGCTTGGATGGGTCGCTGACGGGAAAGTCAGCGGCGGAGGTGTTGGGCCGGACGGGTTGGGCCCGATCGGTCGGCGGCGTGGGGCCCTATCTTACGCTGTTTTCGCGCGCGGGCCTGAGCCGCGCCCAAGTGGACCTCTCCGCCGCGAATCTGGAAATTCACGAACTTCCGAGCGCGCGCGGCTGCACCTACGTGCTGCCGGCATCCGATTTTGCGCTGGGCTTGAGAGTAGGGCAGAGCCTCGGCGAGGGTGAGATGAAGGTCGCCCAAAAGCTCGGCGTGACGGCAAGAGAGATTGAGAGGCTGTGCGATGCGGTGCTCGCGGCGCTTGAAAAAGAGCCGTTGGATACCGAGCAGATTCGGGAGGCGACCGGCCGTGCGGTGCGAAATCTTGGCGCCGAGGGCAAAAAGAAAGGCCTCATCACCACTCTGCCGGTTGCGCTGGGGAAGCTGCAGCTCTCCGGCGAGATCCGGCGCATTCCGGTGAACGGCCGGCTGGACCAGCAGCGCTACAAATATACGCTGTGGCGGCCCAATCCGCTGCGCGGCTATAAAGTCTCGCCCGAAGAGGCTTACGTCGAGCTAGCGCGGCGCTACTTCGCTTGGATCGGGCCGGCGACCTTGGCGGAATTCCAATGGTTCTCGGGCCTGGGCGTGAAGGCCGCGAAATCCGCGATCGAGCCGCTGAAGCTGGAGACGCTCGACAAAAACGACGATCGCCTGATGCTGCCGTCCTATCGCGCGAAACTCGAGGGGTTTAAGCCGCCCGATGAGCCCTGCTATATGTTGGTGAGCTCGATCGATTCCGTTGCGCTGCTTCGCCGCAGTCTCAGCCCCTTGTTGGATGCGAAGGACAAGCAGCGGCACGCCTTCGTAGACAAAGGAACTAAGCCACTGGGCGCGCTGACCGACCTGCCCAGCCATGCGATTCTTGACCGCGGACGGATCGTCGGACTGTGGGAGTACGACACCGCAACTGAGTCGATCGTGTGGTCCACGTTCATCAAGAAGGACGCAGCCCTGGAGGAAGCCGTGCATCGAACCGAGCGGTACGTCCGCGAACAGTTGGGCGATGCGCGCTCTTTCAGCCTCGACAGTCCCAGGAGCCGCGCGCCGCGCCTGGCCGCTTTGCGAAAAGCGGCTGGGAATTAGCCGATTAGTCGCCGGCAAATAAGGCAGCAGCGAACGCGGATTCGCGCGTATAGCTGATATACTGGGGCCTTTCATGCACGCGCCTGCGCGTTCTCCTACGGCTACTTCATCGAAAACGTCCGATCATGTGGCTGCTCTCACCGCCAGCTATCTGGGCTGGATGCTGGATGCGTTCGATTTTTTTCTCGTCATCTTCTGTCTGACCGCGATCGGCAAGGAATTCCACCGTCCCGACAAAGACATCGCCCTCTCTATCACGTTGACGCTGGCGTTCCGCCCCGTTGGCGCGTTCCTATTCGGGCTGATGGCCGACCGTTACGGGCGGCGGCTGCCGCTGATGATCGACCTGGTGTTCTATTCCATAGTCGAGGTCGCAACCGGACTTGCCCCGAACTACGCAACATTCATGGTTCTGCGCGCATTGTTCGGCATCGGAATGGGCGGCGAGTGGGGGGTCGGCGCGTCGCTTGCCATGGAAAAAGTCCCGGCGCGGCTGCGCGGGATTTTGTCGGGATTTTTGCAGCAGGGCTACTCGGCCGGAAACATGCTCGCGGCCGTGTGCTTCTTCTTTTTCTTTGATCGGTGGGGTTGGCGGCCTATGTTCTTCCTGGGCGGCCTACCGGCGCTGCTCGCGCTGTTCGTGCGTTTCCGCGTCGAGGAGTCCGAAGTCTGGAAAAAGAGCCGCAGCGCGAGTTGGGGACACCTGGGCCGCGCGATTACATCCAACTGGAAACTGTTCGTGTACCTTACCCTGCTGATGACCGCGTTCAACTTCTCCTCGCACGGTACGCAGGATATGTACCCGACTTTCCTGGAGCGCTACTGGCATTTCAGCGCCACCAAGCGTTCCGCGATCACGGCCTTTTCGATGCTAGGCGCACTGGCAGGCGGCCTAGCGGTGGGCCTGTTATCGGATCGCATCGGCCGCCGCAAGTCGATGGTGATGGCCCTGATCGGCGCGGTCCTTGTGGTTCCGATCTGGACCTATTCGCCCAATCTGGTGCTGCTGGTGATCGGCGCATTTCTCATGCAATTCATGGTTCAGGGCGCATGGGGCGTAATTCCCGCGCATTTGGCCGAGCTGTCGCCGGACTCCGTGCGGGGGTTCTTGCCGGGTTTCGCTTACCAATGTGGAGTGCTTCTGGCCAGCTCAATCGTGTATATCCAGGCTGTGTTCGCTACGCGGATGAGTTACGCCACCGCGATGGCGTTGACAGCCAGTACGGTCTTCGTGCTGGCCTGCATTATGACGGTGCTGGGAAAAGAGAAGCGCGGCGTTGCCTTCGGCGAGTGACGCGCCTGACCCGTTAACGCGCCACTACCGCCCGCTCGGCGCCAGAGAACCGCGAATAAGGCCCGCGCGTGCCGTTCGGAAGCGTGGTCCGCTCATCGGTGCGTGCCTGGGTAAGCTGAGCGGCGGTAAGTTCTTGCGCGCCTGTCAAATCCGCCCCGCGGAAATCGGTGGCGAACAATTTTGCGCCACGAAAACGCGCGTACGACAGGTCAGAATGGCAGAAATCCACCCCGCTCAGTTGAGCTTCGCGAAGATCGGCGCCGTGCAACAGGCAGCGGTCGAACTCGGAGCCTCCGAAATCGGCCTGCACGAAGCGAGCCTCGGTGAAATCCGACTTGGCGCAATTACAGGCTTTTAGGCGGGAGTTGTTGAAGTTCGCGCCTGCGGCCTTGGCCGCCCAAAGACGGCACGCCTGAAGCTGCGCGCGCAGGAATTGCGCTTTGGTGAGGTCGGCCTCCGTGAAATCGCAGGTCGCCAGCCGGGCGTGATGGAACGATGTATCGGCAAGCGCTGCTCCCGAGAATCTGCAGCTCTCCACCACCGCATTCTGAAAGCGAGCGTTGCGCAGATTCGCTTTCTGAAAGCCACTGCTTCGAATCTTGGCATCCGCCCACAGCGATCCTGGCATCCAGCTGAACCCCAATTGCGTGTCGCTCATTTGGACGCCGCACAAATCCGCTCCGGAAAGGATGGCTCGCTCGAAATCCGATCCATCGACGATCGCGGCGCCCAAATCCGCACCGGAAAGCTCTGCGTCCAGCAGCGTGGTTCCGCGCAGAATCGCAGAACGCAGGTTCACACCCTGAAGAGGTAGCCCATTCAATGTCTCGGCTTCCAGGATGCCGCGAGAAGCCGTCGCGACGCCTTCCAGCCACTGGGCATGGATGTGGAGCACCTCTTTCAAAGAACGGCCATTGCTCATCGTTATGTTGTCCATACAACCAAATGGACTTATCGGTTACGATCGGGCGGCTGTTAACGTACGGATGCGGAGGCCCTAAAACCGGCAAACAGTTGTAGAACAGTGGTTTAATTGTATATAGAGGAAGAGTTTGCGGCCTGGACCGCGACAAAGCCGGCGCAGCCCGAAGCAATGAGAATATTGATCGTTGAGGACGAAAAGCGGATTCAGGATTTTCTCTCCCGTGGTCTGGAAAGCGCCGGATATGCGGTGGATGTGGCGCCGAACGGGAACACGGCCATCGAGCTGGTCCACTCCACCGAGTACGATCTCATCATTCTTGACCTGATGCTGCCGGATATGGATGGCCTTAGCGTGCTGCAAAAGATCCGTAACCGGAAGGTCAATCCTCCGGTCCTGATCCTGAGCGCGCGCGATGCGATCGATGATCGCGTGAAAGGGTTGGAACTGGGCGCGGACGATTACCTTACCAAACCCTTCGCCTTCGTCGAGCTGCTGGCGCGCGTCCGCGCGCTTTTGCGGCGCGGACAGCCTACGCCCGAACGCCTCCAAGTCGGTGACCTGAGCCTGGACTGTATCCGTCGAAAGGTGACGCGAGCCAACGAGAACATCGAGCTTGCGCCGAAAGAGTTCAGTATCCTCGAATATCTGATGCGCAATCGCGGCCGCCCCTTGAGCCGGACCATGATCGTCGAGCACGTCTGGGACATGGATTACGATGGGCTGACGAACATCGTGGACGTCTACATCCGGCATCTGCGCAGCAAGATTGACGACAAGTTTGCCGTAAAAATGATTCACACCGTGCGCGGCATCGGCTACATGCTGGACGCACCGGAAAAGCCGGCTGAAAAGCAGGTCGAGCAGCTTTCATGAACGCGCTCCGGAAAGTGCTGGGCTTCACGCGTGGCCTGCGCTTCCGGCTGGCTTTCAGCTACGTGGTCTTTTTCACCATTCTCCTGGTGCTGCTGGGTTTAGTGTTTCAGCAGACGCTAAGCAGTTCGTTCCAATCGGAAATGGCGAGCGTGCTGGATGAAGAATGGGGCGCCGCCAAAGGCTACTTGCGCACCGGGCCCGAGGGTCCGGACTGGTTCCACGATCCGAAAGACCCCGATGAATCGTTCGTCGTCGAACGCTTGCGCCGTGTCTATATGCTGGCCGATACGCAGGGACATCCGCTGCAGCACTCCGACATCTACGCTTCCATCGGCATCGACCAGCCCTCGCAAATCCAGTCGATCCTGCAGTCCGGAAAGCCATCGATTCGCGTTCGGACCGATCCCGCCACCGGCGTACCTTACATGATTCGATCCGGGCAATGGGTGGACCACGACGGCCACAAATATTATCTTGCGATCGGCAGAGCGCTGGATTACAACTACAAAGTCATCAGCGATTTCACGAGGAACTACTTCGCTATCGTTCCGATTGTGATCGTGCTGAGCGGCTTATTGGGCTGGTTCATGGCGGGCAAGGCGCTGGGTCCCGTCAATTCGGTTGCCGAAGCGGCCCAGCAGATCACGCATTCCAGCCTCCACACGCAGATTCCGCTGCGCCGGGCGGGCGACGAATTGGATCGCCTGATCGAAGCGTTCAACCATATGATGACGCGGCTGAACCGCTCCTTCGAACAGGTGCGCCAGTTCTCAACCGACGTCTCCCACGAACTGCGGACGCCGCTTACCGTCGCGCGTGGGCAGTTGGAAGTGGCATTGTTTACCGCGCAAACCGTGGAACAGCACCGCGAAGCGATGGCGGAAGCTTTGGAAGGCATCGATCGGCTCTCCAACATCGTTCGCGCTTTACTGTTGCTATCGCAATCCGAATCCGGACAACTGGTGCTACAGAAGGCGCAACTGGATCTGGCAAGCGTGGCCCGCGACTTAGTGGACCAGCACCAGATTCCCGCCGAAGCTCAGGGCGTACGCCTTTCG
>DATGMH010000063.1:0-23620 GCA_035293725.1 Bryobacteraceae bacterium | reverse complement strand
CAATCCGCTCTCGACCACGCGGCGTGAGCCGGGCATTCTTGTGCACGTTCATCCGGTCCTCCCGAGAATCGCTGAAGCGTCGCAACTCCAGCTTCCTCGGCCAGGACCGGGTGGACAACCTAATGAAAGCTCACAGCTAGGTGTATAGTCCCGCTGTGTGACGGCATGGGTCAAGCCTGAAGGAGGAGGGATTGTTTGTTGAGATTTTGCAGACATATTCGTGCGGTGTCAGGCCGCGGAGGGTTTTGAGCCGCCTGGCGAAATTATAGGCCGCCAGAAAATTCGCGAGGTGCTGACGCAATTGCTCGTGGCTTTCGTAGTGGTAGCGCTGCACAGTTGCCTCCTTGAGCGTCCGGTTCATTCGCTCGACTTGCCCATTGGTCCAAGGATGGTTTGGCTTGGTCAGCCGATGTTCGATGCCATGATGCTTACAGGCCCGCAAGAAGGGGTGGCCGCGCAGCATCGCGGTGGGGCCTTTGCGGTTCTTCGGCAGATGGGCAATTGGATCCCGTTGTCGGTCAAGACGACGTTGATCTTGTAAGGAATAGCTCCCACCAACGCGTTGAGGAAGGCGACCGCGGCCGCGGTATCGGCTTTGTCGAGGAGTCTAGCAAAGGCGACTTTCGAGGTACGATCAATGGCGACGAAGAGGTAGAGCTTGCCTTCCTGCGTGCGGACCTCGGCGATATCCATGTGAACGAAGCCGATCGGATAGGTCTTGAACTTTTTCTTCGATGCTTTCTCACCTTCCATATCGGGCAATCGAGAGATGCCGTGGCGTTGCAGGCAGCGGCGGGATCGTGGCCTGCAAGGCGTAGAGGCAGTCGTCGAGAGGAAGCAAGGTATGCTTGCGGAAAGCGACGACTATTGCCTCCTCTTCTTTGCTTAGAACCGTTGATCTTGGTGCTTTCGGCCCCATCGGCGCATCAACCGTCGAGCACCTGCGCTTCCATTTGGCAACCGTCTTCGGGTTGATCCCGTAGCGCCCGGCCAAGGTCCTTATGCTCTCTTGACTATGTTGTATCGTTCGACGGACCGCCTCCGTCGTGCGGGCGCTCCCGTGAAGAACCTGGCCCATGTCCCCTCTTTGTCGATGGCGTTTGATTCTGTGCCGTTATACACTGGGACTGAACAGCTCTAGGTTCAGGACCTATTAACGGAAGGATGATTCAAGGTCTCCTTTGAAGGAGGCTTGAGATGATTCGCTTGTTTTTGCTGAGCGAGCGCCAGATGGCGCGGATTTCTCCTTGTTTTCCAAAGTCTCACTGCGTGCCGCGAGTCGACGACCGGCGGGTAGTCAGCGGTATCGTCTATGTGATCCGCAACGGCCTGCAATGGACGGATGCGCCGCGCGGCTATGGACCGCACAAGACGCTTTACAACCGCTTCATCCGCTGGAGCCGTCTCGGCGTGTTTGACCGGATTTTCGCGGCACTCGCCAGCGGAGGGTCAAAGCCAGAGCGGATCATGATCGACGCCACCCATCTAAAGGCGCACCGGACCGCAGCGAGCCTGTTGAAAAAAGGGCTGTTCCCCGCCGTCATTGGGCGCACCAAAGGCGGCTTGAACTCCAAGCTTCACGCGGTCTGCGACGGCGAGGGCAAGCCTCTCGTTCTGCTGCTCAGCGAGGACCAAATGAGCGATCACAAAGGCGCGCGGCTGATCCTTCATGCCCTGCCGCCCGCCAAAGCCCTTCTTGCCGACCGTGGTTACGATACCAATTGGTTCAGGACCGCCCTCGCTAATACCATTTCCCGCTGATTAGAACCCGTGCGCCCAATCGCGGATGCCTATGGACATGATTTTCCAGGGCATGGCGATGAGCTTGTTCCAGGCGAAGCAGCAGTAGTCCAAGATGGCCTCATAAGATTTGAAAAGTTCTTTTGGAGATCCAGTTGTCGCGCATGAATTGCCAGATGTTTTCCATCGGATTGAGCTCCGGGCACTTTGGCGGCAGCACAACGAGTGTGATGTTTTCCGGCACGACAAGCTTGGCGGACAAATGCCAGCCTGCTTGATCGAGCAAGATCGCCGCGTGCCGCCCAGGCGCGACCTCTTTTGGGATTTCGGCAAGATGCAGGCTCATCGCCTCAGTGTTACAGGCCGGCAGAACGAGCGCCGCGCCCATGCCGTCGCTTGGGCAGACGGCGCCAAAGATATAGGTCGAGGCCGTGCGTTGATCAGTTGGCGCCGAGGGTCTGGTGCCACGCCTTGCCCAACGCCGGATGATCTTGTTCTTCTAGCCGATGCGCGCCTAGTCAGCGAACCAGATTTCTATGTTGCCGGGATTGATGCCTTTCTTGCGCGATGGCTTCCAGACGGGCGGGGAGACTTTTTTAAAATCTTCGATCGCGCCATCGGTCTGCGCATGATGGCGTGGACGCGCCGAGAGCTTGCAAAAGCCCCATCGTGCGCAGTTCTCGGCTCATCGTCTGTACCGAGACTGTGACACGGAACTCCTCGAAAACCCATTGGCAGAGATAGATGAGCCGCCAGCGCACGACGCCGTGAATCGCCGGGATTGGACCCTCCTCGATCATCTTGGCGAGCGCCGCCCGATGGGTATCTTTGAGCTTCGAACGCTGGCCTGGCGCCTTCTTGTCGATGAGGCCCTCGGGTGCCATGGGCGTTGAACTTCATGACCCAGTCACGCACAATATGCAGCGTCAATCCGCCGATTTTCGCAGCCTCAGTGCGCGTTGCCTCATCGTAGACCGCAGCCAAAGCCAACAGGCCTCGCGCCAGCGGCCCGCTTTTTGTCTTGCGGGCGATCGTCCGTAATTGCAACGCGTCAAAATCAGACCGGAGCGGAATTGGCATTGCGAATCTCCTCGTTCGCCATATCGAATCAAATTTGCCGCCTCTCGGGAATCACAAGCCGAGTCATCATCTCAGGGAATTGAAGAGGGGCTGCGAGCCTTGCATTCCTTCCACCAAAAGCCGGAAAATCGCGCTGCCCTACGGCAAGGAACTCTATAAGCAACGCCACAAAATCGAGAACATGTCCACAAGGCTCAAGATTGGCGGCGCATCGCAACCCGCTATGATCGTTGCGCCCACACCTTCTTCTCCGCGATCTGCATCGCTGCAACGCTCACCTTCTACCTCAATCAATGAGTCCTGACCCTAGGCGGGCTTTCTGGCGCAAATAGCACCAACACCTCTTTCTATTTGGAGCGAAGCTTTACATTGAGCTCTTGATAGTTACGGCTCAAAAAACCCATCTGTTCCGAGAGTCTTAAGTCAGCTGCATCCCTTCTTTAGCTGAGTGCACGTTAAGTCCAGGAGCCTTATTCTCTTTTTCCTGTATCCAGTCTTTTGGTCCTCAGAATATTTCATTTCGTAGTCGGCATCTGACCTGACTTGAGTTCTGCGACTATATGCTGCAGCTCATCAATGCAGCGCCTGAGATTGTTTACAGCAGAAGCACTCCACCTTTCGCTTGTTTCGATCCGCCGATAGAGCGGTTTATCACTTTTGATATAGTTACTCAGGATGTGGATTTGCCGAGAAAGAAAAGTTGCGTCGGTAGTAGATGAAAATTCGAGGCGAATTCTCGCAAGCCCTTCCAAGAACTCATCCCATGGGACAGCGAGAAAGCTTAGATCCAAATCCAAAAAAAGATCGAGATCATCCGCAAATCCGGCGTAGTAGTGTGTCTCTATTCGACCATCGAGGTGATTTGCCGTTGCCATAATGAGATCATAAACGGCATCAGCATCAGATCCCTTTAAAAGAGTATAATGGCGGAACAACTCCGCACTTTCATAGACATTTTCCCAATCCTGACGTGGCGTCCCATCTGTGTTCTGGGTTCTGTAAACCGAATCATGCCAAAAAATGGCCATTGCTAAGATATCTGACCGAACGCACAGATCGGAAAACTCGCCCAATCTCTCTAGCAATGCCTCGATATGCGCCCATGTGTGGTAAGCGCGTTGAGTTTCGGAATAGCACGAGTCGATTATATCCCAAGCTCCCGCTTGATGACTTGCCTCCAGTGGGGTCCAGAATCTCTCTTTGATGTGTTGATTCATTTGCGCCTCGGAGATACCGCTCTGCCAATATAGCGATCGCCGACTCTAAAATAGAAGCGGACCGGTTCAGGAATGATCACCCGGGCTCTTGGAGGAACCCATTGAGCCGCATCTGCAACAGTTTCGGCTGCAAGAGGATAAGCGCGCCTCGAGTTTTCTGGACGAGTTTTTGTTTGGACAGTGCTGCAATCTCGCGAGTCACCTGCTCCCGCCGGCATCCAATCCGCGCGGCAAGGAATTGATGCAAAGGCGGAGGTGTGACTGCGAGTTCGTTTGGTTTCCCTAGGCGGGGTTGGGCCGCGCGCAAAAGTTCCGAATAAAGGCGGCGCCTAAGGTCGTAAATCGAATGCTCTGCAAGGCGTGTATTAAGTTCGCGTATCCGTTCAGTAAAAACTTTTAAAATCTTCCCGCATGCTGTGGGCGACGAACGGAGTAACTCCCAAAAAACCGCGCTAGGCATCGCACAGACGGCGGAGTTCGAAAGAGTGGTGACATTGGCCGACCGTTTTTCGTGGTCGATTGCTGCCATTTCGCCAAAAAACTGGCCGGCCCCGATGTCACCTAATATCACCTCCTTGCCGGCGGCGGTTCGGATCAAAACCCGAACCCCGCCTGAAATGATAAAGTAAACATCGCTGGACTCGTCTTCATAATTGAGGACAATCTCTCCTCGCCCATACCGGCGCCAGCTGCAGGACCGGTTAAAGCGCTCAAAATCCACATCGGCTATGCCCTTGAAAAACGGCACAGAAGTAAGGCTATGGATTGCGGCTAGACTCATTAGAAAACTACACGCAATTTGAACGAGGACTGCTTTAACCTCTATGAAAGTACTCTAGGGGCCAGAGCGCCGCGGTTATTTCAACGTGACCGGAACCTCCGCCGATGGAATGCCATTGGCCACAGCTACGAGAGAGCTCATCCCTGGCTCGATGTTCAGGGGCACAGTGAAATTCGCGGACGAGAAAGTGCCCGGAGCAACGGATCTCGTACTGAATGCAAACGTGCGAGCATAAAATATATGCCCGGTTATTTTGTTTTGGATTCTGACGAGGGGGAAATTCGTTGCTGACTTCTGATCATCATCGTATACGGAGCCTTCCGTTAGTCCATTCAGTTGGAGTCCCGCGATCGCATAAGTCTGGCCTCGGACAAGGATGGTGGGAACGCTGGTTATGACGGGCGCCCAGCTGGGGTTAGGGTTTCCGGATGGGAGGTAAATTTCAACGGTTGAGCTAAAATCTGTTTTTAGGATATTCCCAGTGGGAAGGATCAGGAAATTAATCCAGTAGGAGCTTTCGTTCGAGGCATTGGACGCATCGGCTACTTGGAAAAGGGTGTTTCCAGGAGTTAATTCAAAAAAGTGGGTTGGCGGGCTGTGGAAGCCAGGACTTGCTGCTAGGAGGATATTGCCGTTAGGAAGCCATGTCGCCGCGCCGTCGGCAAGATTATAGTTCTGTCCACTAATGGCGGGGAGATTAGGACCGCTAGCCCAGGTTCTATTTGACGCATTGTAGATGGCGCTGCCGGCGACGCCTCCGCCAGTAATACCGCTGAAAGCGACGACAGCACCGTCCGGGCGCAGAATCTGAGGTCCGAGCTCGTAGCTCTGATAGGCCCCCGCGCAGTCCGATAACTGGACCGGGCTGTTTCCGGCGGTGATCCATTTTCCAGTGGATGGTGCATAGGTTTCAGAGTTCCTGCCGCAACCGCCAGTAAATTCGTAGGAATCGACGGTCAGAAGGTTGCCATTGGGCAACAGCGTCCATGACTCCTCGCCATATCCGCCGAACTTGCCGTAACCAGTCGCTGTCCAGGTCTTTTCATCTGGATTCAAAAGAGCCACTTGCGGCCAGCAACAATTAGCCATCATGTAGGTGCCATCGGCCAGCACAACGCTTGGAGCGTCGCCGATAGTAGTCCACCCAATCGGCGGAGGCACGGGCGCCCAGGCGTTAGCGCCGGGATAATAAATGGCGCCCCCCTTCGTCCACACCATTTTGCAGCCGCTGCCGTCGTCATTATACATGCCGCCGTTGATAATCAGGCGGCCATCTGAGAGGGTCGCGGCGGCGAAATAAAGCGGTGCGTATCCGCTCGGCATCTGGGCAATCTGCGACCAGGTGCCATTGAGGTAACTGCCGTTGATATCAGGGGTTAGCTTGTACCAATTTCGAGTGCAGTATTGATGAACCAGAACGCTTCCATCGGTCAGCAACAATGGAGCATGTAATCCTGCAGCAGGCGCATTCCGCGCTAGAGCGTACCATCGCGATACTGTCGCCTCTGCCGACGGCAATGTCACTTGCGGCTTCGCTGCCACGGGGCGGATTTGCGGCCTTGATAGGAATTGGTGCCATCTTTCTGGATGGCTCAACAGAAATTGCGCCGCTCGTTTTGAAAGCGGCGGCGGGGCTGCCGGGAGCGTTTGAGTGAGGCCTGTCTTTTCTTCAGGGCGCTTCGAAGTCGGCGCCTGCGTCCACTGATCAGCGGCCATACCGCACGATGCCGTGAAGATGACTGTGACCGCGGCGCGAGCGATGGCTGGGCTCCAGCCTTTCCGGGTAATGGAATTCGCGACCGCCCGCTTATCAACTTTCAGTCTACCGTAGAAAAGGAGTGTGTGCAATAGCTTTAGCGCAAATCTATTCATCACGCACGCCCAAGTAAAGAGATTACCTGCTCAGAACTCTGCGAATTTACGATAAATGAGCGATATTGTCAATACACATTTCAAGGAGCCAGCCGCCCGTCCCGGGCATGGAACACGTGCGCCTAGCGCGCCTGGAACAATTTGGTGAGCGGAGACTCGAAACTGGAAGCCTCTATAAACTTGTTCTATGCGTTTCGGCATTGGGCTGGCGGCCTTTTACGTGGTTGGGCACGCAGGCTTGGTCCCGTCGCCCTGGCTTGGCGCAGGGTTTCTTCACGCCGTCCTCATACCAAGGCGCGCCGCTGCAAATGGCCGAGGCGTTTGAAGTTATAGACGAGGTTTCGCCATTCCGATTTTCATCCGCGCCCGCGCCAGGCCGATCGTGCGGATGAAGAGGTCCATGCGGTCCTTCTGGTCGGCGAAGACGTGCTCGATGGCAGCGCGTACTTTCGATTTGAGCGCATTCGCCTTCGCTGTCGCCGCGCTCATCGGCCTGCCTTTGGGCTTTTTACGATGAATGAAGGAGCGAAAGCCGTTTTTCTCCAAGAACCGCTCATTGGCCGCTGAACGATAGGCGGTGTCGGCCCATACCCCGCTCGCCGTGTTCTGTTTGTCAATGAGCCCTTCGCGCAGCCGCGCCCCGTCATAGGTCGAGGCGTCGGTGACCAGCCAGCGGCGGATGAGCCCACCGCCGCGGTCGATGGAAACATGGTTCTTGTAACCAAAATGCGGAATGGCGAGATCGCGCTCGGGCCTCATCCCATCCTCCTTCGGTTTGGCTTTGGAGAACTTTACCGTCCAGCGCGCGTCGCGATCCCTTCTGCCGGAGTTTGGCGGGCTTGTCATTCCAGCCCCCAGGGATGCCCCCCTCTTTGATCGCACGTTTCTCCTCTTGAGTATTGCGTTGCTTGGGGGCGGCGATCAGGCTTGCGTCGACAATCTGACCCGAGGTCGCCAAATAGCCGCTCGCTTTCACATGATCGTCGAAGCGCTTAAAGAGATTCTCGATCGCGCCCGCCATCGTCAACCTCTCGCGAAAGGCCCAGATGGTCTTCGCGTCTGGCGCCTTGTCGGCGAGCGTCAGCCCCAAAAAGCCGCATGAACGACAGCCGGTCGTTGACGAGGAACTCGGTTCTGTCATCGCTCAGATTGTTGGCCGCCTGAACCACCAAAACTTTAAACATCATCACGCAATCAAGCGGCCGACGGCCGCCTTCCGTACCGTTCGCATAAGCCAGTGCCTTCTCAAGCTCCGGCCGGAATATCTCGAAATCAACCACCCGCGCGAAGCCCAGCAACAGGTCGCCAAGCCCCTCCAAACGCTTCAAACGCTCGTCAATATCAAACAACCCCGGCTCACCCCGCATCGAATCACCCTCAAATCCTACGCGGCCAGTGAATCACGTCCCCGCGCGGCACGCGAGGTTTTTAGAGGCGTCCAACTGTAGCGGGCGCGAAAGGGCCGCACCAATTGCCCGATGCCGGCCAGTCCCTTCCGTATCTGACAAATGCAAATGTCATTCACGTCGTGTGCGCTAGAGCACATCGGAAAAGCTCATTCTGATCTATCATTATTCACTGTTCAGATTTGATATCTGCATCATCGCAACATTCGCGCCCCTGGGACAAAGCTTTGGCCCAGGGCTCCTTGAAGAGAGCCGCAAAATGAAGACCGGCAAATCATTACAAAAATCAATTCGCCATACAAAACCAACTGCAGGAAAGGATGTGGACCAACCGGCACGCATTATGGCGCGCAGCAGCACGGCCAGCTACATCTCACAAATGGCTTGCGAGCTCGCTCAGTTAGCGCGTGCTGCCCAGATTCCGAGTTTGGCGGACATGCTGACGCGGGCCCAAATAGAAGCCGAGTTGTGGTCCCGCACGCAATGAGATTTCCATCGCGTACATATACTTGAGACTTCATCCTGCCGCCAGCAAGGCTGTTAGCAAGCACGAAATCGACTTCGGGCGAGGCTTCGCCCGAAGGAGAACAATGGGGCGGAGGTCTAGCCCTGATTTGAGGATGAGCTCCCGCTAAATTCGGTGATTGCATGGACACCATCCCAATCACGATTGAGTGGAATCTCCCGGAGCCTCCTTATCCGCTCAAGGAAGACATTATAATAGCCTGCAAGATAATAGCCTGCAAGAGGCCTCATTTCCGCTCTGCGGCACTCCATGATGAGCGCTTGTGCGTCATCCCACCGCTGCTCACGATATGCTTGCAGAAATCTTTTTTGGAGCGCTATAAACGAGTGTATTTGAGCTGGGCGATCACATAAAAGCTGCGAGGGGGCAAAAACTCGAATCGGATGCTTCCGTCCCTTCACGCGAACCAGGTCAAGCTCTATGAAAGAAAAACTAGGCCACCGCGGAACAGCGCCCTCTGCTATTACAATGGGTACGCCATAAAGCTTCGTAAGATTTTCGAGCCGTGATGCTATGTTCACATTGTCGCCAATCGCCGAATAATCGAACCTTTGACTGCTGCCTAGGTTTCCGACGCAACATTCCCCCGTATTAATGCCAATCCCAATTTCAATAGGCTTAAATGACCGGCCGGCCTTATAGGCTTGCTGTTCCCAATGCCGGTTCAAGGCGGGCATTATATCAATCATCGCTATTGCAGAGCGGCAGGCGCGCTCGGCATGATCATTCACATCTAGTGGCGCATTCCAAAATGCCATAATGCCGTCGCCCATATATTTATCAATCGTCCCACGCTGCTGAAGAATGATATCGCTGAGCGGAGTCAGCAGCTCGTTGACTAGGGTCGTAACCTCGGCCGCTGTAAGCTCCTCAGAAAGGGATGCGAAATTCCGGACATCACAAAACATCACACTAAGTTCGCGCTTCTCGCCACCCAGGACAAGTCTGGTAGGATGTGCAATGATTTCTTCGACTACCGCTGGAGCAAGATAGCGGGCAAATGCGCTACGGATTGCGGATCGTTGCGCCGCGACCTGACGGTACATGTGAAAAGTGGCACCTGATGAAAGGAGCAGGAGCACGAGCGACGGGTATGCAGGGTCCAGCAATAAATCGAAATACTGGAAGCAGATCCAGCCACCGGCCATTATTGTTGCAGGCATCATGCCGCCGGCGATCGCTGCCTGTCCGGGGGTAAGGCGTAAGATCAAGACTGAGAACGCCAGACCAAAGAATACGAAAAGGAGTTGCTCGATTCCGGGCGCATAATCTGGACGGGTAAGCCTCTGGCCAGCAAGAACATTTTCGATAATTTGTGCCTGGACTTCAACTCCAGGCAAGGCGGCATCAAGCGGCGTCGTCCGAAGATCGAGCAGACCAGGGGTGCTTGTGCCGACGAGAACGACCTTGCCCGAGATTTGGTCTTCGTCGACTTCTCCGGCCAGGACTTTCCAGGCCGGAATAAAGGCCGATGGATTGCTCCGCCGGAATTTAAGCGTGTATTCACTTGCCGGGCCAGTGGCTACCTCAAAATTGCCGATCCGGACATGGTTTAGCCCGGTGTGCCGGCCGAGACCCGTCTCAGCGCTCGCGTTTGATAATTTAAGAACGTAAGTCGATGCATTTTGTGCCACCCGCAAGGCCTCCGCTGCGAACGATGGCACAATTTCATCTCCAATTCGGAAGAAGAGCGGGATCTTGCGTATCACTCCATCTTGATCAGGGACTAAATTAATTGAGCCGAGGCCCGTGGCGGCAGCATTTAATGGCGGCAGATTGCTATCTACCCCGGCAAATGCAGGGAGGAAGGGCTTCGGGTCATCCCCGGCAACTGCGAAACCAGCTTTTGAGGGTAGACTCGACGAGCCCGGCCGGCCCGTTAAGATGGCAGGCAGTACGCTAGGTGCGTCCCCAAGAGCCGCTGCGAAGGTTTCATCATTCGTCGGTCCACGAATCAAATTATGGAACGACGATGCCTCTTCAGACGGTAATCGTCTCACGACCTCTTCAAGGGAGGTACGATCTGCTTCTGCAAAAAGAATATCCAAAGCAACAACCGCGGCATTGCGCCGGGCAAGCTGCACAACGAGATCGCGCAAGACAGTCCGTGGCCAGGGCCACTGACCCAAGCGGGCAATTGATTCTTGATCAATATCAACTATGCGGACCGGCAGCTCCGGATCGTAGTACTGTGGCCTCAAACGCTGGTAGGTGTCGAAAGCAATAAGACGGAGTGCCTGTACAAAGAGTGGATCGGATGCGCGCACCAAAATTGCGAGCGCGAGAAAACCGCACACGAGCGGGAAATAAAAGCGGCTGATTCGTACTGTTAGGCCTTCCAAGCTCTAATCCGGCAGTCAGCGACAAGGCGCATTCTAAACGATGTAAGACTGCGACGTGCCAATTAAGGGATCACGGCGGCGGAGGAGGCGGAGGTGGAGGTGGAGGAGGAGGTGGTGGAGGAGGAGGTGGAGGAGGTGGAGGAGGAGGTGGTGGAGGAGGTGGTGGAGGAGGTGGTGGAGGAGGAGGTGGTGGACTAGCGCTGGTACCAGCGCCCTCACTGCTCGCCGCTGATGACAGAGCGGGGCTAACCACGCGGACGGCAGCCTTCTGCACTGCCTGAAGCACAACATCGAAAATATTTTCAAACTGGGCGGCTTGCTGCTGTATGGGCGCAAGATTGACTGCAGGGGGGATGGACAGCTGTCCAATGCCAAACTGACTCACAAGTTCCTCAGTGGGAGCAGTTGTAGCTCCGCCGCTCTGGCCCGCCTTGCTCGTCAAAAGCAGCAAGGACTGATTAACCTCGGATTGAGAGGCGCGGCGGGGCTCGGATGGGCAACTATGCGAATCCGAAATGGTGACGGCAAAATCCGCACGGTGAATCACTACCGTGCCGCAGCCGTTTGTGATGGCAATCTCACCAAAATGGTGGATGACCCGCGTTCCAAACCGTCCGTGCGTGATCGTCGCTGTGCCGCCCCGAATCCCAATTGTGGCAACAGGCGTCCGCACGCTGGCAGCGCCCTGATGGCTGAGTTGGCCTCCAACGAACCGAAGGACGCCTTTGGTGAGCGAAGTCACTAGTTCGCCAGTTCCAGCAGAGGGGTTATAAACGAAGCTATCGATAACAAGATTGCTATTGGGGCCGATACTGAGGTTCGTTTTATCAATGAACAAAAGCTGAACTGTTCCGCTGGCGCTTGTCTGAATCCTTTCTTGGTGGACGATTTGCGCGCCGATATTCAGGAGCCTCATTTCGAGGCCTGGCGGGGCGCTTTGCGACAGTGGATTAGAAGCAGTGGCTGTTCCAACTTGTTGGGCCAGTCCCTGATGGCTGACGGTTAGGGCCGTTGGCAGCAAAGCTGCTAACCCCATTCCCAACCAGAATCTAATTCGCGCTTGCATAAGCCCTCAGAAATTAATCGTTGGACCCAACGTAACCGCAAAGTCTTTGATCGTGTTCGCAGGGACATTTGAATCGATTGCATGGTATTGAAGCAGGATTCCGAAACCTATTCTCGCCTCCATTGGAATATTCAGGCCGATCCCTGCCCGCCATTCGAGTGCATGTTCAGTGATTAGAGGAAAGTTGACAGGATCTGGCTGCCTGTAGATCCAGGGGGCTACCCCAATGCTCGGGGCCACAGTCCAACCGCGGCCTCCCCACGGTGAAGGAAACGTACAGGGGAACCAAAAATCAAATGCATAGCGGTTGTAGCTAAACCAGCTGAATGAGCTATCGCTATGGTTAAGTGCAAATCTTGCTTCCCAGCCACACCCCTCAACAAATTGCCCTGCCGCTTGCAAGGCAAATGTTGCCAGAGTGCCGTCCAAGCCTGAGGCCAGCGGATAAAGCGAAGAATTGCGGTAATCTAATCCGCGGACCTCGACATAGGAATCGAGTGCAATATTGGCCAAATTAAAACGAACCGAGATGCCCCCGCCGAAGGTCCCCAGGTACGGTGCGCCCGCGAGTATTGCTCCAGCGACTGCGACGTATGGCTTGAAAGATGCGCCACTCAATTCCTCACTGAAAAGATCGAAGCGGGGACCGAAACGGATATCGAGGAGCCCCACATCTACTTGACTTGCCATAAATTGCTGCGCATCATAGCCTTCAATATTTGCTTCAAATATGTCTCCATGGTCATTGCCGAAATCGTGAACGTAATTCAGCGCAAAGGCTGCGAACCAGTTCCAGTCAGGTCGGGCAGCGAAACGGCTATCGATAGGACGGGTCGCGCCAATTAGCGATTGCTGGTTCGGACCGAGACTCGCGTTCGTCTGATAACGAAAGCCGGACTGAAAATAGCCACTCCACTGATCCGATTGCAGCTTTGCATCGATGGCGTCCAAATAATCTTGTGCGAGCCGCTTCATCTCGGGCGTCACGCGTGCGCTAGATTGTACTATCTCAAAATATCCGCGGGACATTTCGTAAGAACCGAGACGAAAATACAGGGTCGCGAGCTCGAGCCGAACCTGAGGGAGCTCGGGGTTATAAAACAGGAGCTGTTCCAGAGCTCCTATAGAAGCCTCGACGTCGCCCTGCTGCTTGGCGCTGTTGGCGTACTTCAAAATCGCGTCGAAATTGGAAGGATTCCTCAGCATTACCTGAAACAAAGAGTCTTCACCGGATAACCCTGCGACCGTTTGAGCACGGAGGGGGGCTTCAAAAACGGCAGCGCCACCCGAAAGCGCAATTGCGGCGCCGGCAAAAGCAATGTGCTTAGGGGAAAGGAGGATCTGCCACCGTCCTCTCCGTCCTGTCGGCTCCCCGCTTTTTTGTAAATCTTCGCGCACTCTCATCGGGCAGCGTAGCAGTTAGAAGCCAACCTGACGGAATTGCACACGAGGTTACTAAATAGTCAAGATATGATTATCCGTTATTGATAAACTATTATTTGCCATGTGACCTACCTGCAACACCACTTTCTTTGGCCTGCCCGGCCTGGCAGCGTCGGCTCAACCGTGCCGCTAGGGCAGAAGCTAGAATTGGCCCCTGGGAGGAAAAGAGTTGCGCCGCAGAGGCCTTTGTTCCCGCGATTTTTCTGAGAATGCCCCATAGCAATCTGGCTAATTGCGCCGCTAAACGAAAGCTTATGGCTGATGCAATCAAAACTTGTTCTACTGGTACTTGCGGTAAAAGCACTTCACTTGATCCGGGCTCAATTTTCCAAGCTAGGAGCCTGTCTGCATTATCACGGCGACGCGTCGATTTGAAGTTCGGAACGTCGAGGGAGGGCTGACGCGGCGCGATTTTGGCCGATTGCGGTGGCTCACGCTGGTGCGAGCGTGGCCAGGAACGGAGTCCGCCCCTTGGCGAGCTTCAGCACATTGTGCGCGACGCAGACCAAGCCCCACTCGCTTTTGACCTTGTCGACGCCGCGCAGCAGAAACTGGCGAAAGCCGCGCGCCTGCTTGATCTGCCCGAACACCGGCTCCACCACCTTCTTGCGCAAGCGATAGGGCATTTCGTGACCGCCCGCCTTGATCTTCTCGCGCATCGCCGCAACGCGTTCGCCGCCGCCTTCGCCCTCGGCCGCGCGCTTGGCCCGTCCCGGCGCGACATAGCCGTCGATCTCGCGTTGCTCCAGCGCTTCGAGATTGGCGTTTGAGCAATAGCCGGCATCGGCCGACGCCTGTTCCGGCTTCTTGCCGAGGTTGCTCTCCACCGCATCGACGAGCGGCGTCAGCTGATGCTGATCGCTCTGCCTGGCGTCGAGATCGTGCGCGACGATCACCTGCGCCGTCGCGTCGACCGCCGCCTGCGCGTTGTAGCCCTGGATGTAGCCGTCCTTGGTCTTCATGATGCGGCTCTCGGGATCGGTGAAGTTCTTCTGGGCTTTGGGGTCCGGCGTATCTGAAGGCTTTGCGGGAGGCTTGCCTGTTCTCTTGTGTCCTTCGGCCTTCCGTTGCTCTTCGGCTTCGGCCTGCGATTTGGCCTTGGCTGCAGCGGCGGCTTTCGCCTCGGCCTCCAATTCCGCCTGCGCCGCCTTGATCTTTTCGGCGCGCTTCTTCTTGTCGGCGACCCAAGCCGGCATTTCTTCGCCGCTCTTGTCGCCGCCGAAAGCTCGGTCTTCCGCGGCGTCCGCCGCCGCCGCGGCGCCTATCCAGCGCGCGACCTCGGCCTCGAGTTCCGCCGCCCGCTCTTCCATGCGCGCGTAGCTCATCGCCTTGTGCCTGGAGGCGTTCGCCTTGATCTTCGTGCCGTCGAGCGCGATATGCCCGAGCTTGACCAGGCCGCCTGCTCGCAAAGCTTCAGAACCTGAACGAAAAGCCCCGGCAGCGCCTTCAGATGGCGCTTGCGGAAGTCGGAAACCGTCCGGAAGCCCGGCGCGTCGAGCGAGACGATGCTCATGAAGTCGACGCGCTCGCGCGACGCCTTCGCGATGCGGCGCGACGAGTAGACGCCGTTGCAATAGGCGTAAAGCAACAGCGGCGTCATCATCGCCGGATCATAGGGCGGCTGCCCGCGAGCGCTCGCGTAGCCGTCTCGATCTGCGAAAGATCGAGACGCTCGACGACAAGCTCCACCACGAAGCGCGCCAGATGAACCTCGCCGACGAAATCCTGCACCGTCACGGGCAGCAGCAACGGTTGGTCGATCTTCCAGGGGCGATAGGTCTTGCTCATAGGCAAGCAGAATCAGATTCGCATCCCCGAAGCCATCAAAATCCGCGATTTCCCGGACAGGCTCCTAGGGCGGCGATAACCATCGTATCTTCGTTTGGGCACATCTCGAGAATAAATGTGGATTATCATCAGCCGCGTTAAGCAGTTAAATCGCTTCACTTGGAGGTCAGCTGGTTGCTATGATCTCCCCGCGGCTGTTACCGAGCACGGCGGCAAACTCACTGGCTAACATCCCCGTTTTCTCGTCACCTTCAAGGGCTAATTGCGATTCTGTGACTTCGCGATTCCGCGCAACCCTAGGTCATCGACTCGTTAAAGCGCATCCAGATTCGCAGTGAAGCGAGCTTCACTCCGGCGAGGAAGTTTTCCGGCCGTTTGTCGTAGCGCGTCGCCATAGCGCGGTAGTGTTTGATCTTGTTGAAGAAGCGCTCGACCAGATTGCGGTACCGATAGAGATAGGAGCTGAACGAGGGAAATTTCTTGCGATTCGGCATCGGTTTGATGTTCGCCCAAGCCCCGCGCTCAGCCAAGCTCTTTCGCAAGGCGTCGCTGTCATAGGCGCGATCGGCGAGCAGAATTTGCCCTTCGACCAGGGCGTCGAGCATATCGTGCGCGCTCTTGCCGTCATGGGCCTGGCCTTCGGTGAGTTTCAGAGCGATCGGCAGCCCTTCGGCATCGACAAGGGCGTGGATCTTCGTCGTGAGCCCGCCGCGCGAACGGCCCATGCAACCGGAGCCGGCGTCTTTTTTTGGATGTTGGCGGCGTGCTGGTGAACACGAATCGAGGACGAGTCGATCATCTGGATATCGCCGTCGTAAGCCTTTGACACGGTTTCGAGAAGACAATCCCACACGCCCGCCTTGCGCCACCGGTTGAAGCGGTTCACGCAGGTCGTGTGCGGGCCGTAGCGCTCGGGAATATCGGCCCAGGGCGCGCCCGTCCGCAGCCGCCAGAAAATCCCATTCAGAACGCGCCGATCATCGACCCGCCGAACTCCGCGTGGTTTGTTCGGCAGCAAAGGTTCCATCACCGACAATTCGAAATCCGTCAGATCAAAGCGCGCCATGCCAACCGCCATGATCCGAAGGTTGAATCACGCCCTTGCCGATTCGGGAATCCCCTTTATGAGATCGCGGCCTAATCTGGTTTTAAAGAGCTTCGCAACCTCGATTCGCAGCTAGGCTCAGGACTCATTGATTGAGCTAGAAGGCAACGGCTGCTGCGAGGCAGATCGCGGAGAAGAAGGTGTGGGCGCACCGATTGTAGCGGGCGGCGATACGCCGCCAGTCCTTCAGCTTGGCGCACATATTTTCGATTTTGTGGTGCTGCTGATAGAGCGTCCTGTCATAGGGCAACGGAATTTTCCGGCTCTGGTAGAAGGCATGCAGGACTTGCAGCCTCTTTTGGCGAGAGCTTCTCTGAACCAATCGCTGTCATAACCCCGGTCATCGATCAAGGCGCAGGCGCGCGGCAGGGCGTCAACGATCAGCCGCGCGCCCTTGTGATCGCTCATTTCCCCCCCGCTGAGGAGGAAAACGACTGGTCTGCCCTCGCCGTCGCAGACGGCGTGGAGCTTCGAGTTCAGGCCGCCTTTCGTGCGCCCGATACGGCGGGGAACAGCCCCTTGTTCAAGAGGCTCGCCGCCGTCCGGTGCGCCTTCAGATGGGTGGCATCGATCATGATGCGCTCCGGAATTGCGGGAAGCCCTGAAAGGGAACCGGATTCGGAAATTCCGGCTCAACTGGGCAAAGCGGAATCCAAATGACCCCGGAGTTTGCCTACCGCTCTCGCGCTCCCCAATCAGTGGAAGCGGATTTCCGAGTTTCCTCTGGACCACCGCCCAATCGAGAAGCGCGTGCTCGAATTTCCTTCAGTGCATTGCGGTACGCTTCAAGACGTTTTTTGAGCCTATCCGCACGGCTCCCCTGCTCGCTAAGAGCTCCAAGCCCATTGCCGAAATCATTCTGCGTGGCAGCCCATTGGAAAAGCACGCGTTCGCGTATCCTTTCCTTCAGCACCTGGCGATAGGGCTCGACTGCTTTTTTGAATGTTTCCGTAGGGCTTTCGCCCGCACCAAGCCCATCGAGCGCGTTTGCGCAGTGATCCGTAGGTACGAACTCAGCTTTGTCTAATTCGGTTTGGCAGCGATCTCGGCACATTTTCATGGCCACCAACTTCTTTTGTACTGAGTGACGTACTCTCCCGAGGCTATCGGATTTTTTATCACAGGGACAGTTCACGGCAGAACTTGTCCTAGAGTTCTGTCGCGTTAATGTGTAAGAATTTGCCTGCAGCGGGCGAGCAGTCGCGCTGCAGTTCCATTGCGGGGCCGGATCTCGTTTTCGATGTACCACAACATTGCGATTATTGCCTCAATAGTGGCCGTCAGACCTGTTTGGGCGGTTCTGTTATTGTCAGAGTCCTTATCACTGACCACAGTAAAACCTTTTATTATGCTAGCCAAACGGTAACGATGCAATAGGATAGGCGTCCATTCTTTTTGGGGAAGCGCCGACCCGAGAGTTCAATATCGGAGCCGCCTTCTCACACAGTTTGTACTCGGCTCACGAGCCATGCGCGCGGTCGAAAGCTCCAGAACCCCAGGCCGGTCCCAATCACCTTCCGGACGCAGGAGCTCCATTGGCCCACACTCTAACGATATGCGGTCGGGAATTGGATCCAGATCTAATACCATTTCAGTGTAACGATAGTCGGAGAACACGAATTGCTCGCGGTTTGGCATTGGCTTAGCCCCAAATCTGGCCCAGAGCGCCTCCAAGCCTTCGCGAGAATGGCCGTAGATGCGATTAAACCCTTTGCGGCGACAAAAATCGATTCCCGTCCGAACGAGATCAAAAGCTAAAGAAGATCTCCGGTAATCTTTACGTACCGCAAGCCGCTCGAGCTTAGCGAAGCTGCCGAAAAACCGTGCTCTCAAGCACCCGGCGGGTTCTCCATCGACGAATCCTAAAAAGTGGTTGGCGCAATGATCATTACCGTCAAATTCTTCTGCAAATGGGCAGCCTTGTTCTGCCATATAGACGGCGGCACGAATGGTAAATACCATCAAAAGGTCGTCGAGAGTACGCGCAACTCGTATCTCAACCCTCCGATTGTTACGCCTGGCCGAACGATCCGCGCTCGCTGCTGTGGCCTCGTTTCCATTAATCGTCCTTACCAACTTTTTCATAGATATCCCCGGTTACAAAGTTCATTTTCGTGGGCAGGCGCCCATATAGATTTCGCTCAGCTCAGATCGGTTGGATGATTCATATAAGCGAAGCATGCGGAAGGGCGTGTAGAGGCACATTGCCTGTTTTATTCAATCTCTTCTGCCGATGATAAACCCAAAGTGGACTGCCACTATTTCCTATAAAGGGATTAAAGCCCGTCCGAATTAAGAATGCCAAACCCTTGAGTGTAGCCGGGCGAGCATAGAAATCAGCATTTGCATAGAAGGGCTGCTCGAACCATTGTACGAGGTTTGCGGTCGCCGCCACGGCAACTCCTGGGAGACAAAGCGCCCATACATAAATTGCCGAAGCCTGTTCGCCGGGCCGTGCCAAATCGAGAGGGTTGGGGTCTCCTACGGATAGCTGACCGCTAAGCAGCTCCCGCAGACCTTTATGATTAAGCAGGAGCGCCGCAAGGCAACCGGCCAGCCCGCGCCGATTTCTGATCGCGAGAACGCTTCGAGAGTGCGCGTGAACCCTCTCCAAAGCTGACTGATCGGCGCGCAGGTTTGAAATTCGGCTCGCCAACATCGCACCGAGAGACGGGATGTCGCAGTCGTCCGCAGGGTTAATAAAAAATTTCGCCGCGGGGGATAGCTGCTCTAAATCCAAAATTCGCTTCGATTGGGAAAGGGATACTTTGGAACGCAACGACATTGCTTCTAGGTTGTGATTGCTGGCATTATTTATCACTCATAATCAGACACAAGTAAAGATCAAAAATGAATTGTTGTTGGCCAGCATGACAGCCCATTGCAAAAATGCATCACCTCCGGCCCTGGACGTTCCGCCCACCAAAGCTAGAATCTTCGTTTGGCCGAAGTCTCCACCCAATCGACCTCCGATACGCCCCATCCATTCAAGTATTCTACACAACTGGATTAACCGTGGACGGATATCGCTGGTGAGAATGAGAACAAAAAGAAAGCCATGCGTAATAGATTGGGCATAGTCTGATAGGAATGACGAAATATTTCGTATGTTTAAGACACAAAACGGCCGCCATAGATTCCCGCAGGGATTCTATTTTTCGGTTTTTGGCTCATTTGGAATCAGAGCGGATATTTTATAATTGCGGGAGGATAATCTGAGCATGTCAAGCGAGATTGGCATGTACGATGTAACATACATCGTGTTTCGACCCGTGACCTTTCGGGTTGCCGCGCCCTCTTTGGCAGCAGCCGCAGAAATAGCGATTGAGAAGGGCGACTCCATCGAGGTCGGCCCTGTAATCGATTATCGGCATGTCTCCACAAAACCAGTGGAGCGCCCGGGCGAGAGCGTTTCAACCAGTACATCAGATATTTCGGAGACACGGCTTAAGGAAGCTGCGCCCGACCTGCTCGTTGCGCTAAAGGAACTTGTTGAGCGCTCGCGAGTCGAAGCGGCAGCAAGAGGTTTCAGGGATGAGCAAATGACATGGCTTGACACCGCTCGACTGGCAATCGCGAAAGCAACAGGTCAGGGTTAAATGCAGACTCTCAGCCGAGGGGAAATCTCCGGGGCCGACAGTAGCTGCTAAATCCGCTATGGGGCTCAAGAGAAAGTAGCAGCTCATCGACCTCAGCTATCCCCATACCCGACGACCCGCTTCATTTCCGAAATCGCTAATACTTCTTCTTATTCTTGAGCGGAGCTCGCAGCTGTTGGGCGAGGCCGGTCCCCACGTCCTCTATGCGCGATAGCCATTTGGCAATGCCTTTTTGCAGCAGTCCCATATCTCTTCTCCTAACCGACATCGGACTTATTTCGGATTAATATCGCTAATCGGACCCCCACCAGGAGCTAGTTTGCGTCCAGCAGCCTGCCTCATCGGCGCTGACAGCGAAAATAATGGTTTATTCCACTCCCGTCCGGCCAGTTGGGACGGTTTCTCCTAGAGAGTTGGCCGCACGCCAACCGACACAAAATTCGAAATCCGGATCCAGAACGGGCGCCGCAGAAGGGCTGCTATGTTTCTCCGAGAGCACCCATTCCGAACTTCGTTTTTCCCAGTCCTGCAGAAGTTTCCACAGATCGCCCCGATGCGATCGCCTCGCACCCATCATCAGCGCCAAGGGATTCGTAGGGCTCCACTCGGCAGGCAATTTGACAGCCAGTGGATTGAGCTAGGCTCAAGACTCATTGATTGAGATAGAAGGCGACGGCTGCTGCGAGGCAGATCGCGGAGAAGAAGGTGTGGGCGCACCGGTGCGCCTTCAGATGGGTGACATCGATCATGATGCGCTCCGGCTTTGGCCCTTCGCCGGCCAGCGCCGCGCCGCGCTGAAATTAATAACTGCTGAGGCGATGCAGCCCCAGGTCGAAAATTCTGCTCAAGGCGATGCGCAAAGGCAGCGCCTAAATCCCCGTCCAGCGAGGCCCAGGCATAGATTTAGCCCAAATCGGTTAAGCCGTTGCTTAAGAGAGCGAGTAGCCTCTGGTAATGCCGGTTTTTTGATGCAGTGCGTCATGAATGCTGCGGCGCGGAATGATACTGGCTTCGGGTCTTAGTTGCGTGAAAAACGTTTTGGGCGGTGGCGGAGGCCGGCGAGATCCATCTCAATAACGCCGAAACAGCTCAATTCGACGTTTTCTTCTATTGCGAGCCTGGAATTAATCCCGCGGCCTGTTACGTTGTTATAAACGTGCCGGATACCGTGGATTGATGTCAGCCCCTATGCCGGATCGCTGCCAGGAGCGGCTGTACACCGATGATGTTCATGACGCGCGTGAGATTATAGGCGAGTACGTGCAGGGACATCGCGGTCGCAACCTTCGGCAGGCGTTTCATCAGAAAATGCGTCGCGCCTATGCGCATCTTGAGGCCGAAGGGATGCTCAGCCGTCTCGCGGCGTAGGCATCGCCTGTAGGTTCTTATCGAGACGTTGTTGCACGGCTTCGAGCACAGGTTCGTGCTCCCATCGCCTGATTCGCCGCGCGGGTCCCGTGGGACATTGAGATTTGAGCAAGTAGCCCAGGCATGCCGTCGTCCAATAACGGCGCAGCGTCTTGCCATCCTCCGTTCG
Organism: Bryobacteraceae bacterium; assembly: GCA_035293725.1. Lineage (GTDB taxonomy): Bacteria > Acidobacteriota > Terriglobia > Bryobacterales > Bryobacteraceae > Palsa-89. The sequence continues at coordinate 2,118 of DATGMH010000063.1, read as the reverse complement.
TATAATGATAGCTGAGCTTTTGACACGCCGGGCAGCGGTAACATCCTCCGTCGGCAGACAAACGAAATCCTGCTTGCCGAAGCGGCCTTCCGACTTCGCGCCCGATGTCATCGGATTCGGCAACATCACCATAATGTCAGCTTGTGCGCATGCCAAAATCTCAGTGCTGTTGAGTAGCGCGACCAGCGATGACATCAAGCTCGTTAGCACCAAGAACCTCCTTTGCCTGCAAGGCGACTTTGGCAAGTTGTGATCGATCCGAGCCGGTATTCGTTACCTCGTGCGTGACGATCAGACGATGCTCCCGTATCCACAGCGAACTGCACGGTGTAGCCGACAGCACCAGAGCCCCGCCAGCTGGTCACCATGGAACGCGAGTCGGGATCGGTCAGAGAAAACTGCTGATCAGGTGAGGCGAGCATCGTCTTCTCGATCGCTTTCCAGCGCGGCAGCTCGCTCGCGAGTTTGGCAAGCTTCTGTTAAGGTGCGCCACCTTCGCGGCAAGCGCTTCCAACGGCTCCTGCAAATCGGCGGTGTCAAGCTGGCTCAGATACCGCGCCACACTCCGATTGATCCGCGCAAGGCTGCGCTCCATCTTCGCGCGGGTATAGTTCTTATCGCGGTTTTTGACCGCTTTGAACTTGCTCCCGTCGATCCGATCGCAACGCTCGCTTTCGTCAACAGGCCCATCTGTCGGCAAAGCGCGACGAACTGGACGCAAACTTACGGATCGCAGGCCCATTGTCTTTGCAGAAATCAGCAATTGTTTTGTGATCAGGACAAGGTCGACCGGTGAGCCACATGACCTCGACGTTGCGCCGCTCTCGCGCTCAAGCCGTCGGCTCGACTGAACCCGATTGAGATAGCCGTAGATGTAGAGCCTGAGTAGCGTCGAGGGGATGGTACGAGGGCGGCCGGTTGCCTCGGTTCAACTCCGCAAAACTTCAATTCGGCCAGATCGAGCTCCTCAGCAAATGCGTCGAGGACGCGAACCGGATTATCCTCGCAAATCCAATCTTCCAGGCATTCAGGAACAAGTGTGCTCTGCCAGCATTCTATGCCCTCAACAAAGCGCTTCATCTGATCCCCATAAATCACGCACGGGAATCATAACGCGAGAATCAGTTCGACCCACTTTTTTGCAGAGCCAGAGTCAAACTCGACAAAACTCAAAGTGACCATAACATTTCGCTTTCGGGTGGATAGCCATCAAAAGCCTTTCGCTTCCGGACAAGCCGCATGGGACGACCGCTGTTTGCCGAACAGCATCTTTTGGGTCCTATGGTCAGGCGCACCTTGGCGCGATCTTCTGCACGAGTGCGGCCCTATGGCCTTTGGCTTTGCTGCAATCGCTTCGTTCGGGCAGGCGTTTGAGCGGAATTATGAACGCAGTGGCAGGCGCGCACGACGCGGCCGCGCAAATGATCGACACATCCGCTGTCCGCGTGCATCAGCACGGTGCCTACATCCTCGGAACAGTGCCAGTCGATGGGCCGTACAGGAGGCGGGCTGACAAGCAAGAATCACGCGGTGGTCGATACCAATGGCCTGCCGGTCCGAGTAGCGTTGACAGCCGGTGAGGTGCACGACAACCGGCTCGCAGGCAAGCTCCTATCTCGCTTGAAGTCGAAAACAATGCTGCTCGCCGACCGGGGTATGGTCCCGATACGATCAGAGCCCTTGCCGCCGAGAAGGGTGTTTGGGCCACTATCCTGCCGAGATGCAGTCGCAACGAGCCAATTTGTTTTAGGGCATCTTCGCTGTTGATGGAATCAGCCCAGGGATTCTGGCAAGGTGAGATTTTTGATTCCCTTTCGCCGTTGATTCGGCGGAGGGGAAGTGATGGGGAGAGCTAACTCGCAGGACCTGCGCGAGCGTGTCATGGCGGCGGTGGATTCCGGAACAGGCGCTTATGCTGCAGCCTCCATCTTCCGGGTCAGTGTGTCCTATATCTACAAGGCCTTGGGACGGAGGAAGCGGACGGGCGAGACAAGTGCGCGCCCCTGGGCGGGCGGTCCCAAGCCGAAACTTGCCGCATATGACGAAGCTCTTCGCGCCTGCATCATGAGCAAACCGGATGCAACGCTTGCCGGGCTGCAAGCCTGGCTCATGGCGGAG
>DATGMH010000062.1:0-3937 GCA_035293725.1 Bryobacteraceae bacterium | reverse complement strand
CTGCCGGCGTTCCTTCAAACCTAAACGAGCAGCACGTTACCTGAAACGTTCCATCAATTCCTCTTGCCCTGGAATGGCTGGCGCATAGCACGGCGCCAGCCGTGTTTTGCAGGGCTCTGCGTTAATGCTTCGCGTCTGTGTAACCGCGGGGCGAACACGAGCAAGCGGCTCTCTCTTTGCAGCGAACTCGGATTACAGCGACCCTCTGGACCTAATCTCCGAGCCGGCGAAAACACGGGAATGGTGGGCCCTAGTTGACGACCTTAGAACTCATGTGTGGCACCCAATCGCGAGCCAAACAGCACTGTCCCTACCATGAGCCGGGATTGTGGGTTATTCTACGACGGCAGAAGGAGAGACACCTCCGCGCAAGAGCGTTGGGGGCTACTGGATATTGCGATGGCCACATTTGGACCGATTCGCGTCGATGGTCGAGGCGAGGGAAAGAACCGGGCACCCAGAAATCGAACCCTTACTGCCACCCCTGTCGAACTTGAACAATTGCGAACACGATTGCTCCGACCGGCAGAGGTTTCGGGAAACAATTTCGTTGGCCGCACTATTCTTGGGGATTGTTTTGAGGTTTTCGACAAACTCCCCCGGCGAGCGATTGACCTCCTGATCCTGGACCCTCCATACAATCTCAGTAAGCAATTCGGCGAGAACACATTTTCCAGAGTTTCGACGGACGAATACACGAACTGGCTGCGAAAGCTCTTTCAGGCAGTTAAGGCACTCCTGAAGACGACTGCCACCGTCTACATCTGTGGGGAATGGCTGTCCTCAGTTTCGATATTCACCGCCGCCGCTGAATTTTTCAAGGTCCGAAATCGAATTACGTGGGAACGGGAAAAAGGGCGGGGAGCCTTAACGAATTGGAAGAACTCCAGCGAAGACATTTGGTTTTGTACTGTATCTGACTCCTATACATTCAACGTAGACCACGTCAAATTGCGCAGACGCGTAATCGCCCCATATAGAGAGAACGGTCAGCCCAAGGATTGGGTCGAAACCGAAAATGGGAACTTTCGTGACACCCATCCGTCCAATCTGTGGACAGACATTACTGTTCCCTTCTGGTCGATGCCGGAGAACACAGATCATCCCACCCAAAAAAGCGAAAAACTGATTGCGAAGCTAGTTCTCGCTAGTTCGAATCCTGGCGACGTGGTTTTTGACCCCTTCCTCGGCAGCGGAACGTCGTCTGTGGCAGCCAAGAAACTCGACCGGTTGTTTTGCGGAATCGAGATTGAAGAGAGTTACGCGCTTCTCGCCGAGAAACGGCTGGCACTTGCGGATGGAGACCGATCCATTCAGGGCTACCAAGACCACGTGTTCTGGGAGCGGAATACTCTCAATCTAATGGCCTCGGCAAAGAGGGAAAGAGGCGCAAGGTCTGGCGAACTGCGCCTATCGTTCGACGAGCTGTCTTAGGAATGTTTGGGCCTCTGCGACGTTGATGCTCGGCCGATAATCCCGCTCAAAGACTCGAGTAACGTCCCCCGTGAGTTGTGTTACGCCACGTGAAGCACGGCCAGCCCAATGAGTCTGGATGCGCGTGGCAGCAAGAATCGTAGAATCTAGAACAGGTACCAGGCGGGTTACAACCGAGCGACGGCTGACATCGATCCCTATAAAGAAAAAACCAAAAACAGTACCGCCCTCCGCCAAGAGCTTGAGCATTTTATCGATGTTATAAGCCTTCGGTGCGGAGGCCCGGTCGAGAAGCTTCGTCTTGATATCCACAACCAACCGGAGATCCCGCCCCAGCTCGAAATTCAGATCGTCGAGGCGGTGGGCGTTTACACCCGCGGTGACAATCTGCTCGATCGTATTTCCGCGAATGTTGACGTTTTCAAGCTCCGCAGCCGCGAGGATATTTGAGAGATGTCGCTTGATGATCCCAGATAGATGGTGTTCCGCCTCTCGATACTGAGGGGTCCTGAGAGCCGTCATGGCTCGATCAGGAGCCTGCATAAGCTGATTCATAGCCACGCGATCAACCTGAAATCTCGTTGACCGTGCCACGATGGCGTTTGTCGCCTCTACGAGACGAGCAACATTCTCTTCCCAGGTGAAAGCACTGTGTAGAGCAAATAGCTTATCGAAATGCTCCGGCTCGTTCGGCACACCCTCATAGGTATCGAGTATGTCGTGCCCTAGGAAGCTGCCACGAATATTGTCCGTGCGGAACTGGTGTGAGCTATGGCTGATTCGCTTCAGAAACGTCGTATTTGCAAGGCGAAAGTCGAGACGGTTTGGTCTGACGATGCAAATGACCATGGGGCGAAGATCGTGCTTTCGTAGAGCTGAAAGAGATAGAACAACATTTGAAAACGATGGCGTGTTGGCCTCGCAAAAGCGCAGCGCAAAACCTTCTCGGACAAATACGGATCTTTCCCTGATTGGTGCGCATTTGGCTACAAACTCGTGCTGAACATCGGCCTTGCGGGCGCTCGGATGCGTCTCCTTAAACCGCTGCAGAAGCATAATGACTTCCCGTAGGCCCATTTGCGCCCGCCCACCATGCCCGGCCACTAAAGGAGCTCCTTGGCAGGTATGCCCAGGGCATGCGCTATCTTGTGGATGTTGATAAGACTTACGTTCCGCTCGCCTCGCTCGACTCCGCCTATGTAAGTTCTGTCGAGGTTACAAGCGAGAGCCAAGCCCTCCTGCGAAAGACCCTTTTCTTGGCGAAGGCGCCGCAGTCGGAGGCCAAACTCCTTCTTAATCCTTTCCTTGCGCTGGCTGTCCATAGAGGCGCCATCTCAACACTCCTGATGCAAATAAGTCCACGGACTCCGAGTATCGCCGCGCCCCTCGGCTGTTACTCCGGCAGGGAGGCAGAACACAGAAACACAGGCAGTGTTCTGGTCGAAACATACCCTTTGCGTTTTGCGATGCAGCGCTATGGGTGAACACAGGAATACGCGCAGTGTTCACCCCTAAATGTAGGCGTTCCGTTCACCTAGGTCCCGCCACAAGGCTCCGTCGAAGAAGAGACTGCGGCGATTAGATCTGAAAAAAGACCGCGGACGAAAACCTCAATTTGGGCGGGAGCGACCCGGGTGTTTGTGCGGTTTTGCCGCCCAAACGTGCTCACCGGGTCGCTCCCGCCCAAATTGTTTCTTGCGTGCGCCGAGTGTTTCGTCCGCTGTCGGAAGGGAGAAAACGAAACCAAAATATTTCTGAAATCGAGCGCGTATTTTTTCTTTGGGGAGTTTTTCCGACTTCTTGCCCATTAGTATAAATAGAGGGGCAGTCCGCAAAGTCATCCCTCCAATCTTCCTCAGAATTCCAGATAGCCATGCGCTCTACCGCCGACAGCACCGATTTGCATGACTTCCAAGCAATCCAAGGGACCACAGAGGAGAAGTGCATCTCTGCTGATGATTTGCTCGCTTTGCGCGCGTTTTTTCTCTTACTCGACGCGTGGGACCGGAACTACAATCCTGGGGCAGTGTCTCAGTGTGGAATTCGACTTGTGAAAATATTGTGATGAAAAACTTGCTTGTCTTTTTCTGTGTAGGGCCGCTTTTGATATTCGTTGGAGTTTTACAAATCCAAAACGTCCGCCGCGCATTAAAGACTGGAGTAATTGCACTCGGGGCCAGAGATACATCGCGTATGCGGGCAATCGATCGAAACAAGAACCCGTTCTTATATCATCTCAACTTCTGGCCCTGCTTATTTGCCGCCATAGTTCTACCTATCTTAGGAATTGGCATCATTGGTTACGGGATATTCCTGCTGGTCAATCCATAATTGGCCTCGTTAGCTGCTAGAAATTCCAAACTGAGACACTACCATCCCGCAACCCCCGTTGACACGCAGATGGAACCGGCGCAAGGTGAGCGACACGTGCTCACTGTCACCGCACGCCGACCGAGGGCCGCATGAGACAAGCTGTCTTGTACGCAAGGGTTTCGAGCAAGGA
>DATGMH010000061.1:0-25255 GCA_035293725.1 Bryobacteraceae bacterium | reverse complement strand
GGGAGCGTTCCTTTCTTTGTGAGTTTCAGGTTGAGCTCCGCCGTATTCGGACCAGGCGAGCTGCCCAGATGGCTGTAGGCGCCATCTCAGCCATTCTCACCCAAGCCCAAAACAACTTACACAGAAAATGTTACAGAACCTCACGAAGCGCAGCAGGTCCTCTTCCTCAACTGCTCGGGCTGACTTCTTTTGCAGGAGATCAATCCATACCGATGTGTCGACCAGGATCATTTGCGACGGCGAGGACGTGTTGGGCGGTCTTCGCGCATTTGCGCGAGATCTCCTTCCCAAATGCCAGATCCGAAAGCGCTCGGTATGCTTTGGATTTTGCGTACACGGATTACTTCCTCAAGGGCAGCATTCACGGCTGCCGAATACGTTTTCGCAGCCAACACCTGTGTGGCCTGTTCCAGCAATCGCTCGTCCAACACAAGGTTTGTGCGTTTCATGTGTACAGTGTACCGCGCAAACGAATGACTGCCGGGTGGCGAAGGTGTATGAATGGGCGATGCATGACCGGGCGCTGCAGGAGAACGGCGGGCTGGGGATTCAGCGGATGCGACCGGAGACGTGGCGGGAGCTGGTGGAGCGGGAGAAGAAGAACGGCGGGCATTTGCTGGGGTGCGCGAATGTGCCGCGGCCGGAGTCGCGGGGCGGGTGCGAGTGTCCGACGTGCAGCTGGAATCGGGAAGTGCTGGAGGAGTGAGGGCGGTCTGAAATAGTGGTGGATCAACCAGCTTTTCTGAGCGCATCTTCGACGGCGGCCGGATTCCTGGAGATAACTGCGGAGTGAATGAAATCAACTCGCTTTCTTATGGCTTTCGAGCATTTCGCGCCGGAGGACGTCGTTAATGCGCGATTGGTATCCAGCCCCTTGCTTTCGGAACCAATCCACCACGTCGGCATCGATGCGGAGCGTGATCTGTTCCTTTATCGGCCGATAGAATTTGCCGATTTCGCCGCGCTCCCATTTTTCGAGCGGCAACGTCGGTGCGTCGGGTTCGTTATCGAGTGCCTTGTTCCGCTTTTCATAGAGTTCCCGGGTCCGGGCACTGATCTTAACTGATTTGGTCTTCATATAAGCTCACCTCGAATGCTTCTGCTTTTCTGGCCTGAATGATCCGAACGACTTCGCGGCTATCAGCTGAACGATCTACGAAAACCACCAGCAGCAACACCAAGCCTTGCGTCATACCGATGATCTGGTAGCGCTGCTCGAAGTCATCTTCATAGTTCTCCGAAACAAACTGATTCGGATCGGAAAACACTTCGCGCGCGGTTGTGAATGAAATCCCGTGCTTGCGGATGTTCTTCAACTCCTTTGCCGGGTCCCATTCAAACTCAAGCGCCATACAGACTTATTGTAACGACAGAGGTGTAGCTACGCAAACGAACTACAACCCACGAACTACAGGAAAATGCCGATGACATGCAAGTCTCAAACCGCGAGCGCGGCGCTCGCTGAATGAAAAAGAATTGACTGACGAGTACGGCCGCCTCGATGCGGAGCAGGTTTCGCAACGCGCGAACATCCCACGGCTCGAAGAGCTGGGCTGAGTGATTCGCTCGTGGCGCCGATGCTCTGCTCGCCGTCGGCGCGACGCTGAACGATTTGGCCGGTGTGTCTTGGGATACGCGGCGGAGGAAGCGGCGCAAGAGCATCGCCGGGAGGCGGAAGATTTGTTAACGCCGTTCTGGCGCAGGAATTCAGCGGTACACGGCGATCAGATGGCGCGGATTCTCCTGCTTCAGGCGATCCTGAGGGAATCGTCGAACGTATGCAAGGAGGCCTGCGGGCTAGCGAGTCGCGCGTTGGCTGCGGCGTACGACCTGTCGCTGAAGGAAGAAATTCAAGCATTCATTGAGCGATGTGCGGCGGGGGAGGCCGGCGCGGAGGGAGAGGCGGCGTTCTAAGTCGCGCTTGCGGGTCCGATTCCGGGCTTTGGTGAAAGCAGCGGGACTGGTTTAATGAAGTTTCCAAAATGATGTGCCCGTTTTGCGGCTTTCGCGAGGACAAAGTGATCGACTCCCGTGAAAGCAAAGAAGGGGATTCGATCAGGCGGCGGCGGCAGTGCCTGAGCTGCGAGCGGCGGTTTACCACCTACGAACGATCGGACGAAGTGCCGTACATGGTGGTCAAAAAAGATGGGCGGCGGGAGACGTTTGATCGCCAGAAAGTGCTGAACGGGTTGCTGCGAGCGTGCGAGAAACGGCCGGTGAGTATGGGTAGTCTGGCGGCGCTGGTGACCGAGATCGAGACGGAGCTTTTCGACAGTCCGGACCGGGAGATGCCGACCGCTACCATAGGAGAGCGGCTGATGGAGCGGCTGAAGACGCTCGATAAGATTGCTTACGTTCGATTTGCCTCGGTTTATCGGGATTTCCAGGATATTGAGGAATTTTTCGGCGAGTTAAAGAGCGTCATGCTGCAGCGGAAAGGCTGACGGGTGGGGGCCGGTCACAGCACTCGTTAAACCGCTATCATTTGTGTAACCAACCACTTTCGCGAACATCTTCCTAATTAGGTATTAACTTTTCTGCGAGGATCGGGTACAATCATGGCGCGCAAATACGAGGTTCGGGTTTTCGCCAGCGGATTGTGTCCGGAGGAGGCTGGGCGGAACAGTATTCCTGCCAACTGCTGCACCAGAGAGCCAGGTTGCTCGCCGTTTGAGGTTCATTTTGTCGTTGTGATGCGAGGTCATGAGGGGTTTGGGTTGTTGCCAGAGGTGATGAAGTAAGTGGATCAATTTGAGGATCAGTTTCTAGCCGAGGGGCGGGAGCCGTTAGGGCTGCCATTCGACGACGACTCGAATTTCTTTCATCCCGAGGAAGTTCAGGATGAAGAGTTCCACGGTGCGCAGCAGGTTGAGGAGTCCATCTATACGGATGATCCGGTCCGCGTGTATCTGCGCGAGATGGGATCGGTTCCGCTGCTGACGCGCGAAGGCGAAGTGACGCTGGCGCGCAAGATGGAGCGGGGCAAGCTGCGGATGCAGAAGGCGATCAGCCGGTCGCCGCTGATCCAGGGGATGGTGCTGGAGTTTGCGGAGCTGATCCGCAAGGGCGCCGAGGATGTGGACAGCTACGTCGATTTTGGCCCCTCCGATATTGAAGAAGGCAGCGCGGCGGATGTAAAGCGGCGGGCCGAGATGGCCGAGTTGTTCTTTGCGTACCAGGCGGCGGACAAGAAGCTGCGGCAGACGGAAGAGAAGTACGCGGCGGTTCCGGCGGCGAATAAGAAACTGCGTAAGAAGTGGGCGGGGAAGGTGGCGCGCGCGATGGTGGAGCTTTCGCGCACGCTGCGGGCGATTCCGTTCAATCTGGCGCGCTGGAAAGAATTCGTCCGTGCGATTGAAGCAACGGCCGATGAGATGGCGCTGCTCGAAAGCGAAGTGCATAAGCTCGAGAGTCGCACTTCGGCTTCGGCGCAGGCGCGATTGAAGGAGCTCAAGCGCGATCTGAAGAAGAAGGAAGCGGAAGCCGGCGCCCCGCTGCCGCATCTGCGCCACAGCCTCACGATCATCCGGCAGGGCGAAGTGGAAGCCGAGCGGGCGAAGAAGGACCTGGTGGAGGCCAACCTGCGGCTGGTGGTCTCGGTGGCGAAGAAGTACGTTAATCGCGGGCTGCATCTGCTCGATCTGATTCAGGAAGGCAACATCGGGCTGATGCGGGCGGCGGATAAGTTCGAGTACCGGCGCGGCTATAAGTTTTCGACGTATGCGACGTGGTGGATCCGGCAGGCGATCACGCGCGCGATTGCGGACCAGTCGCGGACGATTCGCATTCCCGTTCACATGAACGAGAGCATGAACAAGTTCCTGCGGGCGACGCGCGAGCTGGAGAAGGAGCTGGGGCGGGTACCGACGAACGAAGAGATCAGCCGGCGGATGGACATTCCGGTGGAGAAAGTTCAGAAGCTGAAGACGATTTCGCGGGATCCGGTGTCGCTGGAGACGCCGGTGGGGCGGGACGGCGAATCGGCGCTGGGCGATCTGATCGAAGACCGCTGGGTGGGCTCGCCGGTGGATGCGGTGATCGACTCCAACGTGCGGGATGAGACGGCGAATATTTTGAAGACGCTCTCGCCCAAAGAGGAGAAGGTGATCCGGCTGCGCTTTGGGATCGGGTGCGAGCGGGAGCACACGCTGGAAGAGATCGGCCAGGAATTTGACGTGACGCGGGAGCGGATACGGCAGATTGAAGCGAAGGCGCTGCGGCAGTTGCGTTCGCCGGAGCGTGCGCGGCATTTGCGGGCGTTGCTGGCGGCGCGGTAAATAACCGCTCCTTTTAGTCGCGGCTCGGTTAAGACGGCTCGCGGGTCGGTTACGAGAGTCGGCGCTCGGTGGCGGGGATCGCTACCAAACTCATATTACTTTTTTCTTACATTGACCCTTTTCGTATCTAGTAAGGTTCTGCTAACATGAAGAACCTATCCAGCCCAGTTGACTGGCCACTTACGAAAAGAAGGGGTCAATATGAAGTCCAGCATCTCCGCCGCGCTTCTGGCGGTTTTCCTTTGCTTCTCAGCACATGCGCAGAGTGTGCAAGGCGTGGTGACGGGATCGGTAACGGATCCGGCCGGCGCCTCTGTTCCTAACGCGCAGCTCACGCTCACCAACGAAGGCACGTCCGTCAGCCAGCAGAGCCGTACGGGCGGCGACGGAAATTATCGTTTCCCGCTGGTGCCGCCGGGCTCGTACACGCTGACGGTGGAAGTGCCGGGTTTTGCGAAGAGCGAGACCAAGCACATCACGGTGGACGCGAGCCAGACGGTGCCGGTGAATGTGCAGCTGGAGATTGCGTCGGCGTCGACGGCGGTTGAGGTGACGACGCAGGGGACGATCGTGCAGACGGCGACGTCGGACCTGGCGACGACGGTGAATCTGAAGACGGTGGATGCAACGCCGCTGCTGACGCGCAATGTTTTTGATCTGGCGTTTCTGGCGCCGCAGGTGTCACAGGGCATGAACTTCGGGCCGGCTTCGGGTGGGGCGCGCGAATCGGGGACTGCCTATCTGCTGAATGGCGCCGATAATAATGACAACTTCGGGGAAGGCAGCTTCAACATTACGCCGCCGCTCGAATCGGTGTCGGAGTTCAGCATTCTGACTAATAGCTTCAGCGCGGAGTATGGGCGCGGGGCGGGGGCGGTGGTGAGCGCGGTGCAGAAGTCGGGCACGAATGCGTTCCATGGTTCGGCGTACGAGTTTCATCGGGACCGGTCGATCAGCTCAAACGATTTCTTCTCGAATCGCGACAGTATTGATAAGCCTAAGTTCATTCGCAACCAGTTCGGCGGAGAGCTGGACGGGCCGATCCGGAAGGATAAGACGTTTTTTGCGTTCGCGTTTGACCGGTATGACGTGCGGACCGGGGCCAATCTGCAGATTCAGGTGCCGACACCTTCGGAGTTGACGGCGATGTCGAGCGGGGCGGGTCCGATTGCTTCGAGCATTCTGGCGAAATATCCGCTACAGACTTCGAATACACCGTGCGCAGCAGAAGCGGTAAACAATCCGAGCGCGATCGGGCATATCGGTTGCCTGCAGGTTTTCGATGCCATTCCGACGACGCAGAACACGTATTTCTTCAAGATCGATCAGAACTTCAGCGCGAGCGACCGGCTGAGCGCGTCGGTGAATGTGCAGCGCTATACGAATACGGATGCCTACGGGGCGAACTATGCCAACGCGAGCAGCGCGATTCCCTCGACGGACGCCGAGCATTATCACAACATCGGGCTGGTGGAGACGCATACGTTCAGCCCGTACCTGGTGAATGAATTCACGGGGGCGCATAACCGGCATTTTTCGGATACGTACTACGGCAAGAACGGGCAGTTCTCGACGCCCGAAATTTACATTGACGGCGCGAATTACAACGGTCTGGGCTTCGACATCGGGCCGAATTCGGAGTACATTCTCTCGGCCTTTACGCAGGACCGCTGGCAGGTGCAGGACAACCTGGGCTGGACCAAAGGCAAGCACTCGTTCAAATTCGGCGGGAGCTGGCAGTACGGGAATTTGTACCGCAACTGGGATCTGGGCGGCAACGGCTACTACGAGTTTGCGACGACGACGGGCGGACCGATCCCGGCGAGGCCGCGCGGGCCGAACGGAACCATCCAGAACGTGAACTATCTGGACAGCAACTTCCAAAACGATTTTCCGTATTACCAGGAGATGTCGATTGACCCGCGCTCGGGGGCGAAAGCGAATGCCTACCGCCACTACATCGGGGAAGACGGGGCGGCGTTTGCGAACGACGACTGGAAGCTGACGCACCGGCTGACGCTGAACCTGGGGCTGCGCTGGGAGCATTTTGGCGCGCCACGGGAAGTGAACAATATTCTTTCGCAATTCACGAATCTGAACTGTCTTTCGATCAGTTGCATTGCGAACGCGCAGGTGGGGCCGGTGAGTACGATGTGGAAGCCGCGCTGGCACGATTTCGCGCCACGCATCGGCTTTGCGTGGGATGTGGCGGGCGATGGCAAGACATCGGTGCGCGGGGCTTACGGCATTTTCTATGACCGGATTTTCGATAACGTGTGGTCGAACGCGGCGTGGAATCCGCCCTTTTATGCCTTGGTGGATCACGACGCGACGGGCGGCGATCTGATTTACTACTCGAATCCTTCTTCGATCGGGTCGGCGTATGATCCGGCGGTGGGTCCGGGGCGCGTTTCGCTGCGCACGATGGATGTGGCGCTCAAGGACGCCTCATCGCAGAATTTCAATCTGACGATTGAACGGCAGCTGGGGACGAATTATTTGATGCGGGTCGGGTACCAGGGATCGCTGGGGCGGCATCTGCCGAATTTGATGAATTTGAACCGCTATGACGGGGACGCGTACAACGCGAATCTTTCGCCGGTTTATCCGAACCCGAATTACAACGGCTTCAACTATCGGGCCAATAACGGCAGCTCGAACTACAATGCGCTGGTGACGGAGCTGCAGAAGCGTTTTTCGAACGGGCTGCAGTTCCAGTTGAGTTATACGTGGTCGAAGCTGATGGATTTCGGCTCGGACCTGTTTGCGGGGGAAACGACGCAGGGCAGCTACAGCTCGCCGTATTATTTCATTACGAACACGGACAATCGCAACGAGTACGGTCCGGGCTCGTTTGACCATACGCATTCGGCGAAGGCCAATTTCGTTTACCAGCTGCCGTTCTTAAGAGACAAGCGAAATTTCTGGGGTGAGGTTTTTGGCGGCTGGCAAGTTTCCGGCTTCTACCAGATGTACTCGCCGCATCCGATTGAAATTTATACGTCGATGACTCGCTTTGCCGGCGACTATGTGGATGCGAACGGAGTTCCGGAAAACATCGGGGGCGATTACAACCTGGACGGGGTGAAGAATGACCGGCCCATCTATATCGGTAGCGGCAACCCGTACTCGAGTTACAGCCCGGCGGATGGCATTTTCAAGGACAACTCGCCAGTGGGTTGCGGGTTTCCAGGGGCCAAATCGAGCGCGACATCGATTGCGACGTGCAACCTGAACTTAGGGATCACGAGTGTGAGCTCGCTGTTTGAGAATCCGGGCGGTTCCGGGGCGATTCGCTACGGCATGGGACGAAACGCCTTCCGCGGACCGTGGTTCAACGGGTTTGATGCGGCGATTTCGAAGACGTTCAAGCTGACGGAGCGAGTTGGCCTGCAGGTGCGCGCGGACGCGGTGAATGTGCTGAATCATCCGAACTTCGACTGCGTTACGACCGACGTGAGTTCCGGCGGATTTGGGAAGGCGAACTGTCTGGCGGGGGACGGCGGGATTTACGGGCCGAGCGCGGGCGGGTCGTGGTCGAACGGCGTGGCGCGACGGTTCCAGTTCTCGGGTAAGTTCACGTTCTAGGGCGTTCGGGGCCCGCTTGCTGCGCGCGGGGCTCGGTTTAGCCGCTCCCAGAAATGGGAGCGGCTAGTCCTTTTCTATTGGATTCTGTAGTAAAGTTTCACGTAAGTACAACGTTATAGAGGCGTTAGCTGGCGGCTAGCAAATTGCAAGAACTCGCCCGAGTTCTCTCTGGGGGTTTTGCATGCTCAAGCGTTTTGCCATTCGCAGTCTGCTGACTCTGGTTACGGTTGCCGCGGTTTCGTCGCTGGTCTGGGGCCAGGCTGAAACCGGTCAGATCACTGGCACAGTGTTCGATCCGGCGGGGGCCACGGTGCCGAATGCCAATATCGTGGTGACCAATACGGCGACGGGCGCCGAGCGAACGACGACCAGCGGGAGCGCCGGCGACTTTGCGGTGACGAACCTGCTGCCGGCCAATTACCTGGTGACGGTGACGGCGCAGGGGTTTGCGACGTTCAAGCAGCAGGTGGTGCTGACGGTGGGCGGCAAGGCGGGTATCGATGCACGGCTGGAGCTGGGGCAGACCGGGACGGTGGTGGAGGTGAGCGGCGCGGCGGTGGCGGTGAACACCGAGACGCAGACGCTCTCGACGGTGGTATCGAGCAAACAGGTGACGGAGCTGCCGACGCTGACGCGGAATCCATACGCGCTGGTGGCGATTTCGGGCAACGCCTCGGACGACAACGCAGGCGGGCGCGGCGTGGGCTTTGCGATCAACGGGCAGCGGGCGGAGAGCACCAACATTCTGCTCGACGGCGCGGCGAATAATGATGAATTTACGGCCAGCGTGGGGCAGGCGGTGCCGCTCGACTCGGTGCAGGAGTTCAGCATTCTGACCAACAGCTTCACGGCGGAGTATGGACGTGCGGGAGCCGGTGTGGTGAACGTGGTGACGAAATCGGGCACCAACGAATTTCACGGGACGGCGTATGAATTCAACCGCGTCTCGGCGCTCTCTTCCAACAGTTTTGACAACAACGCGAAGAGCCTTCCGAAGTCGGTCTTCACGCGTAACCAGTTTGGGTACTCGGTGGGCGGGCCGGTGAAGAAAGACAAGCTGTTCTTCTTCAGCAGCACGGAATGGATTCGGATCCGCAGCTCTGCGTTCACTACGGTCTGGGTGCCGACGCCGGAGTTCATCGCGGCCAGTTCGCCGAATACGCAGTCCTTTTTCAGTACCTATGGCCATCTGAAGTCGAACGACGTGCTGCTGCAGACGCAGAGCATCAACGGCTTTGCGGCGCAGGGTATCGACGTTTGCGGTACGAACGCGCGCTGCGCCGGATATAACCCGAATGCGCCGCTCTTTTCGCAGGTGGCCTACAGCTTTGCGGGCGATGCGGGCGGCGGGGTGCCGGATAACGAGTACCAGACGGTGGCGCGGGTCGACTATAACCTGAGCGACCGGACGCAGATGTACGGACGGTATGCGCTGCAGAGCGTTTTGAATCCGGCGGGTGCAATCTCGAACAGTCCGTATCAGGGTTTCGACTCGGCCAATACGAACTTCAACAACAACGGCCTGTTTTCGATCACGCACAGCTTCTCTCCGAGCCTGGTTTCGCAGTCGAAGGTGGTGTTTAATCGCCTGGTGAACACGAACCCGTTCGGGCAGCAGCCGGCGGTGCCGACGCTCTATGTGAATCCGACGGGTACGATCAGCCTGGGGCAGAGCAGCGTGGTGTTTCCGGGGTACGAGCCGTTCTCGCCGGGCGCGGGCATTCCGTTCGGCGGCCCGCAGAATATCGGGCAGCTGTATGAAGATCTGAACTGGAACCACGGCAAGCACCAGCTGCGGTTCGGCGGCAGTTTCGATTACATCCGGGATAACCGGACCTTCGGCGCCTACGAAACAGCGGGCGAGTATCTGAGCTCTGGATCGATTGGGGGCGCGGTGGGGAATTTCCTCGCCGGGCAGCTCTACCGGATGCAGGTGGCGATCAATCCGCAGGGCAAGCTACCGGGCGAAACGGTGACGCTGCCGATCGGTCCGCCGAACTTCAGCCGCAGCAACCGTTTCGACGAAGGGGCGCTGTATGTGCAGGACTCGTGGAAGATCGTGCCGCGCTTTACGACCAACATCGGGCTGCGCTGGGAGCACTTTGGTGTGCAGCACAACAAGAATCCGAAGCTCGATTCGAACTTCTACGATCCGGCGAATGAGATCGACACACCAGCGGGAATTCGTGACGGGCAGGTGTTTCTGGCGCCGAACAGTCCGATCGGGCAGCTCTGGAAAAGTGACTGGCACGATTTTGCGCCGCGGCTCGGGTTTGCCTGGGATGTGGCGGGGGATGGCAAGACGGCGCTGCGAGGCGGCTATGGGATGGGATACATCCGGAACTTCGGCAACGTGACGTTCAATGTGATTCAGAACCCGCCGAATTACGAAACGGTGCAGCTGAATGCATCAAAGTTTGGGGTGATCCCGATTTCGGCGAATAACTTCGGGCCGCTGTCGGGCGCGAGCGGAACGTATACGCTACCTGCGGCTTCAATCCGAAACGTGGATTCGAATATTCGTACGGCTTACAGCCACTTCTGGAATCTGACGCTCGAGCAGCAGGCGGGCAAGAGTGTGGTATTTGGCCTGGACTACAATGGCTCGCGCGGCGTGCATTTATATGACATTTCGCTGTTAAACCGGCCTGGCTACGGGAATGTGTTTCTGGGCGATCCGTGCAGCTATGCCGCTGGCGATTGCTCGAGTTACCTGAACGATCAATACACCGGAATCAATCGCCGCGGCGACAGAGGCTGGTCGAATTATCAGGGGATGACGGCGCGCATGACGGCGCGCGGCTGGGCTTCGAGCGGCCTGACCTTCAACGCCAACTACACGTGGTCGCATGCGCTGGACAACCTGAGCAGCACGTTCAGCGATGCCAATTCTCTGCAGGTGAATAACGGGAACTTCATTACGGGTTACCTGGATCCCTATGCGCCGATGCTGGATAAGGGCAGTTCGGATTTCGACATCCGGCAGCGGCTGGCGGTGAGCGCGGTTTGGGAAATTCCGGCGTTCAAGAGCGGGACCGGACTGGCC
Organism: Bryobacteraceae bacterium; assembly: GCA_035293725.1. Lineage (GTDB taxonomy): Bacteria > Acidobacteriota > Terriglobia > Bryobacterales > Bryobacteraceae > Palsa-89. Next base: position 14,344 of record DATGMH010000061.1, on the reverse strand, counting down.
CATCAGATCCTGGGTGGCTGGTCGGTGGACCCGATCTGGACGGCGGAAACCGGGCAGCCGTATTCCATTTTCGACTGTACGAACGCGCAGTACGTATGTCCGCGCGCCGAATTCACGGGAGCCGTACCGGTAAACGGGCCCAGCAATCCTCCTGCAGTGGCGGGCGCCGCCAATACGTTCAACTATCTGAACTTCACAAACGTGTACAACTACACGAATCCGATCTACTTCTATTCCGATTTGCCACCGTTCCCGGCCGGAATGAGCGGGCGGAACACGTTCCGGGCGCCGGGGTTGTGGTTCGTGGACGTGGGTATTTACAAGACCTTCTCGTTCAGTGAAAAGTGGAAGCTGCAGCTTCGCGGAGAGGCGTACAACATCTTCAATCACGCCAATCTCTATGTGCAGGGCGCCGGGGCGGATGTTTCTTCGAGCACCTATATTCCAGCCTGCAGAGGATGCGCGGGGAATACTACGGACCGGCGGAATTTACAGCTGGCGGCGAAGATCATTTTCTAATTTCATACAATTAGGTACAAAATACTAGGGCCGCCTTTCTGTGCGAGGGCGGCCTTTTTGCATTTCCATTTTTCGAAACGGCCATCTTCCGTAATTCGATATTGCATACATCTTTCCTGGTCTAACTCGCTCATTTCAAAGCGATTGCATGTTGGCCAAGTGATTGCTTGGAATGACCGTGAGCTAACCGAGTCGTGACATTCACGTCACGACTAATCCAAAGAACTTAGTTCATCAAGTTTGAGGAATTCAAGAAAACACATGAAACAAATCAGGTCCGTGCTACGCACCTCTGGGTTCGTTTCGTCGATTTTCAAGGCGGCTCCGGCACTGTTGCTGGCTGCCTTATTCGGCGTAATGACGCTCTCTGCCCAGACCATCACGACCGGCGATATTGCCGGAACGGTAAAAGATCAGACCGGCGCGATTGTGCCGGGCGCAACTGTGGAATTGAAGAGTCTGGACACGGGAAATACCCGGAACCAGCAGGCGAATCAGTCCGGCGAGTACCGCTTTACGACGCTGCCGCCGGGAAATTACCAGATTTCGGCTTCCATGACGGGCTTGAAATCGGATGTGGAGAAGACGCAGATCGCGGTTGGCCAGGTGGCCACGTTCGATCTGACGGTGAAACCGGAAGCCTCGCAGCAGATTGTGGAAGTCACCTCGGTGGCGCCGCTGCTGCAGTCGGAGAACGCCAACCTGGCGACGACCTACGACACGCATCAGCTGGAGAATTTGCCGGCTCCCGGTAACGACATGACCTCGTATGCGTTCAGCACGCCGGGCGTGACGATCAGCACGGGGGGCGGGTATGGCAACTTCTCGGCGTTCGGTCTGCCCGGGGTTTCGAACCTCTTTACGCTGAACGGCACCGACAATATGGATCCGTACCTGAACCTCAATAACTCGGGGGCGAGCAATCTGACGCTGGGTTCGAATGAAATTTCGGAAGCGGCGGTGGTGCTGAACGGCTACACCGGCCAGTACGGACGGCAGGCGGGCGCCAACGTCAATTACGTGACCAAGTCGGGTACGAATCAGTGGCACGGCAATGCGGGCTGGTGGTACAACGACCGCGTTCTGAATGCGAACGATTTCTTCAACAACGCGAATGGTGTGGCGCGGCCGTTCTCGATCTCGAACGAATGGGCGGATTCGATTGGCGGTCCGATTGTGAAGGACAAGCTGTTCTTCTTCATCGATAACGAGGGACTGCGCTACGTGCTGCCGGCCGGCGGTCCTGTGTATATCCCGACGCCGGCCTTCTCGAATTACGTACTGGGCAATCTGGCAGCGACAAATGCGGCGGCGGTGCCGTTCTACCAAACGGCGCTCGGGCTGTATGCGCATGCTTCGGGAGCCGGACAGGCGCGGCCGGTGACGCTGAACGACGATCCGTCGGGGGCTTATGGCTGCGGCGATTTCGCGGGCGGCGGATTCGGGACGGCCTCGACGCCCTGCGCGGAAGTGTTTCGCAGCACGGTGAACAATCTGAATACGGAATGGCTGCTGGCGGCGCGCGTGGATTACAACGTGGGCGCGAAGGATCGGCTGTTCTTCCGCTACAACACCGATCACGGCGTACAGGCGACCGGCACCGATCCGATCAATTCGGCGTTCAACGCCAACAGCGTGCAGCCGTCGTACGGCGGGCAGCTGGGCTGGACGCGCACGGTGACGGCGACGCAGGTGAACCAGTTGTTGCTTTCGGGCAACTACTACACGGCGATCTTCGGGCCGCCGGATCTGGCGAAGGCGCTGGCCACATTCCCGACGACGTTTACCTTCAGCAACGGGCTGTTCAATAACCTGGGCGGCACGGATTACAGCTATCCGCAGGGCCGGAAAGTACGGCAGTGGCAAGCGGTGGACGACTACTCGTGGAGTCTCGGCACGCATACGGTGAAGTTCGGAGGGAACGCCCGTAAGAACTTCGTGAGCACCTATGCCTACGGCGGCAACACGAGCGGCACGGTGAACTTCAACTCGATGACGGATTTCGTGAACGGCGTGTTGTCGCCCGACACGGGATCGAACTACTCGCAGACATTTGCCCGCATCGGCGCGGAGAACCTGACGATGTACAGCGTGGGTTTCTATCTGCAGGATGAATGGCGGGTTCGTCAGAACCTGACGCTGACGCTGGCAGCGCGCTTCGACCGGAACAGCAATATCCGCTGCGGGGTGGGCTGCTTCAACGAGCTGGCGACGCAGCCGTTTGGCCAGCTGGTGCACGATCCGACGATTCCGTACAACCAGGCGATTTCGACCGGGTTGAAGGAAGCTTTCCCGAGCATCGAGCCGATCGTGGCCGAGCCGCGGGTCGGTTTCGCGTACAATCCGAAATCGAATACAGTGATTCGCGGCGGGTTCGGTATCTTCTCGGATCTGTATCAGGGACTGATTGCGGACCGTCTGATCACCAATGCGCCGGCGGTGGCTTCCTTCAGCTCGACCGGACTGGTGGCGCTTAACAATCCGAACAGCATCTTCGCCGCGGCGGCGAACTCGAACGCTATTTTCCAGAATGGCTTCAACAGCGGCGCGACGTACGCGCAGATGCTGGCGCTGCTGCCGAATCAGTTCAGCGCGCCGAACATGAATACCGTGGCCAACAAAATGTACAACCCGAAGTACTACGAATGGAACTTCGAAGTTCAGCAGGGCTTCGGACGCAACTACGTGTTTTCGGCGAACTACGTCGGCAACAAGGGGTACCAGGAAGCGAATCAGACGCTCTTTGGTAACGCGTATGGAGCCGGCTTCCAGGGCGTCTCGGCTACTGTGCCCGACGTTCGCTTCGGCCAGATCCGAGAGCTGAACAGCGATGGCTTCTCGAATTACAACGGACTGGTGACGAACCTGCGCTGGCGTCCTACGAGCAACTTCACGGGCAGCATCTCCTACACCTGGAGTCACGCGCTCGATACCTGCTCGAACGCCTGTCTCGAGCCGTTCAATGCTTTGACGGCACCGAGTATTCGCTACCAGTTGAGCCCGCTCGGTCTGCGTAGCCTGAACTACAGCAGCGCGGATTATGACATTCGTCATTCGGTGAATGCGAACTACGTTTACACGCTGGCTCCTTCGCACTTCTCGAACGGCTTTGTGCGAGCGCTGGCAGGCGGTTGGACGGTAGGCGGGACGGTTTACTGGCACACGGGCTATCCGTTCAGCGTGGTGGACAGCGCGGTGCGCGCCAACCTGAACAATGTGACCGGCATTGCGAACCAGACAATACTCGCCGAGTATCTTGGCGGGTTCTCAGCCGGGAGCTGCACGACGCCGAATGTGCCGTGCTTCTCGGCGAGCTCGTTTGCGCCGGCCAGCAGCCAGTTCAACTGGGGTAACCTGACGCGGAACTCGTTCCGGGGACCGGGCTACTTCGATACGGACATGAATCTGAACCGTACCTTCTCGCTGACGGAGCGCTTCAAGCTGCTCATCGGGATGAACGCGTTCAATCTGTTCAACCATCCGAATTTCGATCTGCCCTTTAACAATGTGGGCGGGAACTACGGGAGTATCCAGTCGACCGTTTCGGCGCCCACCAGCGCTTACGGCTCGTTTGTCGGATCGGATGTTTCAGGGCGCGTGCTGCAGACGCAGATCAAGCTGACGTTCTAAGCTTGACCGCTCCTTCCAGTCGCGGCTCGGTAAAGCCCGCAACAAAGAAAAGCCCGTTACCATCAAAGTAACGGGCTTTTCCTTTTATGATGAGCCCGCGTTTCTAAGCGAGGCGAAGATTCAAACATGCTGGCTACGCCGACACTTGCCGAGGAGATTCTGGAGCTGAAACAGCAGCGCCGGGCGACGATTCTCGCGCACCATTACCAGGACGCTGAAATTCAGGAGGTTGCCGATCAGATTGGCGACAGTCTGGAACTGGCGCGGGTGGCGCAGAAGTTTACGGGCGATGTGATTGTGTTCTGCGGCGTGAAGTTCATGGCGGAGACCGCCAAGGTGCTCAATCCGGAGCGCATTGTGACGCTGCCGGATCTGCATGCGGGGTGTTCGCTGGTGGATAGCTGTCCGGCGGAGGGGGTGCGGGCGTTCAAGCGCAAGCATCCGGATCATGTTGTCGTCAGTTACATCAACACGTCGGTTGAGGTGAAGGCGGAGAGTGACATTCTGTGTACGTCGCGCAATGCGGTGAAGATCGTCAACTCGATTCCGGCGGAGAAGCCGATTCTGTTTCTGCCGGATATCAATCTGGGCAACTATGTGAAGAAGCAGAGCGGGCGCGAGAACATGCAGATCTGGCAGGGGGCCTGCATCGTGCATGCGACGTTTCCGGCGCGGCGGCTGAGTGCGGCGCGCGCGGAGCATCCGAATGCTTTGGTGGCGGCGCATCCCGAGTGCCCGCAGGATGTGCTGCGGATGGCCGATTTTATCGGGTCGACTTCGGCGATTATCGAGTGGTGCCGGGAGCAGAGCGCGGACGAGTTCATCGTGATGACCGAGAGCGGGGTGCGGTACTCGCTCGAGCGGGACAGTCCGGGGAAGAAATTTTACTTCGTGGCGAATGAGAACTGCAATTGCAGCGAATGCCCGTACATGAAGATGAATACGCTCGAGAAGGTGCGGGATTGTCTCGACACGTTGCAGCCGCGGATTGAGCTGCCGCGCGAGCTGATGGACCGCGCGCGGCTGCCGATTGAGCGCATGCTGGCTGTGAAGTGAATGCCGGCGGCGGTTGTTGACACGTTCGGGCGCGTTCATTCCGATCTGCGGATCAGTGTCACGGATCGCTGTAATATTCGTTGTTTTTACTGCATGCCCGAAGAAGGCGGGGCGTTTGAACCGGTTTCCAAGCTACTGACGTTTGAGCAGATTGCGCGGTTTGTGCAGGTTGCGGCGCCGCTCGGGTTTCGCAAGATACGGTTGACGGGTGGAGAACCGCTGCTGCGGCCGGGGGTGGCGAAGCTGATTGAGAAGCTCAGCGCCGTTGCGGGCGTGGAGGATCTGGCGCTGACCACGAATGGCGTGCTGCTGGCGCGGTACGCACGGGAGCTGTATGCGGCGGGTCTGCGGCGGCTCAATATTCATCTGGATACGCTGGATCGCGGGCGGTTTGAACAGATCACGCGGCGGGACGAACTGGGGCGCGTGCTGGCGGGGATCGAGGCGGCGCAGGCGGCTGGTTTTGCAATCAAGCTGAACACGGTGGCGGTGAAGGGCTTGTCGGAGCCGGATATTGTGCCGCTGGTTCGGTTTGCGCGGGAACGTGGTTTTGAGGCGCGGTTTATTGAATTCATGCCGCTGGATGCGCAGCAATTGTGGTCGCTCGACCGGGTGCTGACGGCGGATGAGATGATCGGTGTGCTGCGGGAAGAGTTTGGGCTGGTGGAGGCGGTTCCGGATGCCGATCCGCGCGCTCCTGCGACGGAATATCGGTTTGCAAACGGCGATCGCGTCGGGTTTATCGCGTCGGTGAGCAAGCCGTTTTGTATGAATTGCAACCGGCTGCGGCTGACGGCGGATGGCAAGCTGCGGTACTGCTTGTTTGCGCTGGAAGAGACCGATATTCGGGAGTTACTCGATGGCCCGGCAGCGGCGCTGGAAGGGGCGATTCGGGAGAACATCCGGCAGAAATGGGCGGGGCATGAGATCAACCGGCCGGTCTTTGTGCCGCCGCCGCGGCCGATGTACTCGATCGGGGGGTAGCGCCCGCCTCATGGCACGAGCGTAAAGCGCTTTCCGTGCGCGCCGCGCACGATGCTGAAGTCGCGGCGATCGAGAGTGAAGATGGTGTCGATACGTTCGCGGTTGGCGAGGTGCACGAGTGCGGCATCGGCCAATTGAAGCCTGAGGTTCCGATAGCGGCGCATCAGGGTTGCGATGTAAGGCACGTCGTCGGCCGAAAGCGGCAGAATCTCCAGCCCACGTTTCTCAACAGTGGCTAACAGGTTCGCGAAAATGTCTGGCCTATTCTGCAGCAGCCACGCGGCTTCGGTAAGCACGGGCCAACAGGTTGCCAGACGTGCGCCGGAATCCAGGAAGTAACGGACACACGCTGCATGGTGTTGTTCGGTGTCCAGGAGAATCGCCAGGAGCGGACCTGTATCGACCAGAACGCGATTCAATCAGGATCTTTGCCGAAGCCCTCAAAATACTTCTTGTTGGTCGCGAGATCGCTGGGGCCGTCTTTGATACACCCAATCAGGCCCGCACGCTTGAAGACCTCATAAGAACTTCGCTCACGTTTCTTCTTCAAGTGCTTATCTACAGCGTCCCGGATCAGATCCGATTCCCGGCGGCCGGTTCGCCGCGCTTCTTCCCGCAAGCGGTTACGCAGCTCGGCTGAGAGGCGCACGGTGACGCGGGAATCGCTGGCGTTCATGTCTGACATTTTAGCGGATTTGTCGGACAAAGTTCAGATGCGGGCTGCACCGAAATAAAAGATCCTTTCTTCTGATCTCAGGGCACCTCGGCAAGCGCATGAAACTCTTCCTCTGAAGTCGCAGTTAGGATGTACCCATGGCCGTCGGGTAATTGATGATCCCTGAGAAACGTTAAGGCTTCGGTATTGTTCAGGCGAACGAATTCCGCCCAATCTCCTCGAAGCTCGAAATTGTAGCCGGTGTAGTCCATCACGGCGAGACCCGCCGCCAGAATGCGAAATGATTCGACCCCGAGTATGGCGATCAGACGCTCGCTTGCTATCTCGATGGCACGCTGAGCGTCTCGAAGCGCGAGGACATATTCTGACCCGCTGAGAATTGCATTCTGCCTGATCTCATCGGGAAGGATTTCTTCAAGAGCACCCATTCAACCGAATTCGCCGAAGCCCGTCCGTGCGCGTTGTTTTTTATGCCATTCTATCCATTTTGTCCGATCGCGCCTACATCCTACTCGCGCCGGGGGATGGGACGCAGTCGTAGAAGATGGGGTCGAGGTTGAATTTTTGTTTGTAGTCGGCGGCTAGCTCGCGGCGGAAGCGCTCTTCGACTTCGGGCGCCAGCAGGTTGACGGTGCAGCCGCCGAAGCCGCCACCCGTCATGCGCGCGCCGTAGACGGCCGGGATGCGGAGGGCGCGCTCGACGAGGAAGTCGATTTCCGCGCAGGTGATTTCGTAGTCGTGCTGCATGCTGCGATGGGAATCGACGAAGAGCTGGCCCATTTCGGCGAGGTCGCCGGCTTCGGCGGCTTTGCCGAGAGCGAGCACGCGCTGCGAATCGGTGATGACGTGGCGGGCGCGCTTGCGGGGAATCTCCGGGATCTGCGCTTCGACCTCGACGAACATTTCGGGGGTGACATCGCGCAGGCTCTGCACCTCGGGGTAGCGCTGCTGGATGGCTTCGACGGCGGCGCGGCATTCGGCGACGCGCTCGCGATAAGCGGAGGTGCCGAGTTCGTGCTTCACCATCGAATTGACGGCAATGATGCGGAGATTGGGCGGCAGCTCGACGTAGTTGTGGGTCAGGCTGCGACAGTCGATCTGAATGGCGGCATTTTTTTGACCGAAGACGGCGGCGTACTGGTCCATGATGCCGCAGGGCATTCCGACGAACTGACCTTCGGCGCGCTGGCAGAGTTTGGCGATCTCCAAAGGCTGGAGTTCGCGGCCGTCGAGCAGGGCCATGGCTATGGCGACTTCGATAGCGGCGGAAGAACTCAGGCCCGAGCCGGCGGGAACTTCACTGGCGATGTAGATATCCGCGCCTTTGAGCGGCACAGCGTCGCGGGCGAGTTCGCGGGCGACACCGACGACATAGTCGCTCCAGTTGTGCATCGGCTTCGCCTCGGCGACTTCGTTGATGTTGATGGCAAAGCCGGCGTTCGCTTCGCGCGAGAAGACCTGGAGCTTATCGTGAGCGGCGGGCGCGATGGCGGCATAACAGGCCATTTCGAGGGCGATGGGAAAAACAAAGCCCAGGTTGTAATCGGTGTGCTCCCCGATCAGGTTGACACGGCCGGGGGCGCGATAAATCTGCGGAGCAGCGCCGCCAAAATGCTGGCGAAAGAGTCTTACGATTTCGCCCGGAACGAGAGCCAAAGAAGAATTCCTCCAAAGATGAGCATCGTGAGGCCGCACCAGAGATTGACATTGACGGTAGGCGCGAGCGGGGCGCGCACTTCCGGACTGACGAGCCCGTACACCAGCAGAATCAAGCCGAGCAGAGAAAAGAGATAACCAGTGGGGCGGCGTAGGTCATTCATGAGTGTTTACCAGCATGAGTTCTACCAATAGATGAGGTTGATGGCGACGAGCACGACGATGACGACGACGGCGAGCGGGCCGGGGCGTTTATACCAGGGCGCGTCGGCTTCGTGCGGGATGTCGGTGACGCCGTAGACCAGGTTGTGCAGTTCGCTTTCGGGCTTAGGCTGGGTGACCAGAGTAATGGCGAAAGTCACGAGCAGGCAGACGACCCAGGCGATGATGGCAATCCAGAAATTTTGCGCCATGGAAGAGGGGAACTGATGGAGCGGCGCGATCCAGCCGCCTTTATTTTCAGCTACGGTGAGGCCGAGCGTGAGACCTCCGGCGATCAACCCGGTGAGGAGGCCCCAGAAAGCGCCGGCGCTGGTGGTGCGTTTCCAGAACATGCCGAGCAGGAAGGTGGCAAACAGCGGCGCGTTCACGAAGGCGAAGACCAGCTGGAGGAAATCCATGATGTTGTTGAAGGCGGTGGCGAGATAGGCGCAGGCGATGGAGAGAGCGACGCCGACGACGGTGGTGACGCGGCCCATCCAGAGGTAATGGCTGTCGGGGGCGTGCTTGCGGATATAGCTCTGATAGATGTCGTAGGTGAAGACGGTATTGAAGGCGGTGACATTGCCCGCCATGCCCGACATGAAGGAGGCCATGAGGGCGGTGAGGCCGATGCCGAGCATGCCATTGGGATAGAACTTGGCCATCAATGTGGTGAGCACCAGATCGTAGTTGTAACCGGCGCCGTTAGGCTTGAGCGGGATGTCGTAACCGCTGCCGGCCATTTTCATGAGCGCGACGGCCGCGATGCCCGGAAGGATGACGACGAAGGGCATGAAGATTTTGGGGAAGGCGGCGACGAGCGGGGTCTGGCGCGCGCCGGCCATGCTGTCGGCGGCCATGGCGCGCTGCACGACCAGGAAGTTTGTGCACCAGTAGCCGAAGGAGAGGACGAACCCGAGTCCAGCGATGAGCACGAAGGCGTTGACGCCCATCGGATTCTCGTGGGTATGCGCGGCGTACTTCCAGGTGTGGAGCATGACGCCGGGAAGACGCTCTTTCAGACCGGCCCAGCCACCGGCGCGGGAAACGGCCAGGATCGAAAGCGGCGCAAAGCCGAGAACGATCAGGAAGAACTGGACGACCTCGTTATAGATGGCGCTGGTGAGGCCGCCGAGCAGCGTGTAGACGAGCACGATGGCGGCCGAGAGCAGAACGGAGTTGGTGAAATTCCAGCCGAGGACGAGTTCAAAGAGCAGCCCCAGCGCATACATGCTGATGCCGGAGGAGAAGATCGTCATGACGGCGAAGGTGATGGCGTTCAGGCCGCGGGTCTTTTCATCGAAGCGGAGCTTGAGGTACTCGGGGACGCTGCGGGCGCGGCTGCCGTAGTAGAAAGGCATCATGAAGAGGCCGACAAAGATCATGGCGGGCACGGCGCCGAGCCAGTAGAACTGGGCGGTCATGATGCCGTATTTGGCGCCCGAGGCGCACATGCCGATCATCTCCTGGGCGCCGAGGTTGGCGGCGATGAAGGCGAGGCTGGTGATCCAGACCGGAACCGAGTGGCGGGAGGTCAGAAAATCTTCGCTCGAGCTGATTTTGCGCTTGGCAAGCCAGCCGATTCCGAGCACGAAAAGAAAGTAGATAGCGAGACTTACGTAGTCAATGGCCCTGAGTGTCAAACGTCAGCTCCGTCCGACGAATTGTATCGCAAGGCTTCGTACACTTTTTACAATATGAGCGCATCTAACCTGATAGAAATAGGCGTACAATGTAGCCAGCGCAGGGGAATAGGAAAGCCCGCGTTTGCCAGCCGAGAAAAGGAGTTTCGTATGAATCGCGCGTGGCCCGCCACTTTGAAGGTCCTGACCGGGGCACTTCTAACCGCCGTCTCTGCAATGCCGCAGGCGTATACGGTATCCGCCAAGCCGGGCGTTGTGAACTACATCGAAGGGGACGTTTCGATCAATGGAAAGGCGCTTTCGAGCGCGATGCCGAAGGCTACGTTCCTGAACCGGGAGGATACGCTTTCGACGGGGCGGGGCAAAGCCGAGGTGCTGCTCGCGCCGGGTATATTCCTGCGAGTGGGGAACGACAGCCAGGTGCGGATGATCTCGCCTTCGCTGACCGATACGCAGCTCGAGGTGAAATCGGGCGAGGCGATGGTGGAAGCGGACAACATTGTGAAGGACAGCCAGTTGACGGTGAAGGTGGGAAGCGGATCGGCTTTGATCGATCGCAACGGGCTTTACCGGTTTACGGCGGGCGACAGTCCGGTGGCGGCTGTGCTCGAAGGCAAGGCGACTGTTTTCGACGGCGAGCGCAAGCTGGAGATCGGCAAGGGGAAGGAAGTGCTGCTGGCGCAGGCGAAGACGGAAAAATTCGATGCGAAGAAGCAGGACGAACTCTACGCCTGGAGCAATGTGCGGGCGCAGTATGATGCGGCTTCGAGCTACCAGGCGGCGCGCGATGTGAATGCGTCGAGCTATGGCGGCGTGTGGGGCGGCTACGGCTACAGCGGCTTTGCCAATCCAGGCTGGATGTGGAACTCGGCTTTCGGCTCGTGGGCCTGGGTGCCGGGCGACGCATACTTCTACAGCCCGTTTGGCTTTGGTTTCTATAGTCCGGGACTGGTCGGCTATGCGCCGGTGATCTATGCGCCGGTGTACGGCGGCGGCTATTACACGGGCAACGGTACGGCAAGCGGCGGGGGTGGAGGGACGACGGTAACGAAGCCGGTGCCGGTGAATCCGGTGCGTCCGCCGGTGGTGGGCGGCGTGGTGGCTGCGTCCCCGGCGATGCATGAGGCGGCGCGCACAGCAGCGGTTCGCTCTTATGCTTCTGCCGGCGGTTTCCGCACGGCAACCGGAGCGACGGTTCCGGCGGGCCACGCGGCGGTATCCTCGGGAGGTTCTTCGGGCGGCCACAGCAGCGGATACTACAGCGGCGGGAGTTCTTCGGTTTCCGGGATCTCGTCAGTCAGTAGTGTTTCGGCTCCCTCGCACGGCGGCGGCGGAGGCTCGGCGGGCGGCGGGCATCACTAGAGCGTGCCCTATCTGCTTAAGACGGAGCCGGAGCCAGACCACGCTGAGGAAAGGGATCCGAGTTCGCGCCGAGATTCAGCGTTGTATGAGGCGACGATTTACGGCTGGGTTCGAGCCTGAGGAACTCGCGCTGGTCAAGCCAATAACACTCGCGCTTCAAGTGCATCCAATTGGGGTTTGGCAAATGTGCGTTCGGTACAAAAAACTCATAAATCGTACCTTACGGGGTCCGGCCGTCTCATAAATTCGACGAACAAGTGCCTTTAGCCCGCTCCGTGGCACTTTTCCGCTTGCAGTACTGTTCGGGATAAGTGATAGTACGGCCTCATCGGGTGATAACGCTGTCCCTGTGAGGTGCGTAAATGCGCTGGTCCTTAATTTGTTCGGTTCTGCCAGCCGTTACTTGCGTTTTATATGTTTGCGCCGGGCCTGAATCCGCATCCGCCCAAAGTTGCGGTGGTAAGCCGTGCAATGGGGTTTGTCCGACTGGCGAATGCATGGGTCCCGCGAACTTCGACGAATATCCCGCAACCGGATGTCCCACCAATGCCAGGAATATCGATAATTGGTGTTGCAATGGGCAGACTCCGATCATTATTGACGTTGGCGGGAGAGGATTTTCGCTGACCGATCTGGAGCATGGTGTCAAGTTCGACCTTTCGGGTACCGGCATGCAGGAACGCGTGTCGTGGACGGCGAAGAACTCTGGAAATGCTTGGCTGGCATTGGATCGTAATGGCAACGGCAAGATCGACAGTGGTGCAGAATTGTTTGGAAATAGGACTATGCAACCGCAGCCGCCAGATGGCCAAGAGAAGAATGGCTTTTTGGCGCTCGCAGTGTTTGATCGGCCTGAGAATGGAGGCACCGGAGACGGCATTATCGACAGACGTGATGCGGTCTATCCGCGTCTTTTGTTGTGGCAAGATTTGAACCGTGACGGGATCAGTCAGCCCGAAGAGTTACACCATCTGTATGAATTCGGAATTACCGCAATTGAACTACATTATGAGAGTTCACGCAAAACCGACTCGTATGGAAACGTCTTTCGTTATCGCTCAAAACTTTATCGAGATACCGACATGCGCGATGACCTATGGGTTTACGATGTAATTCTGCTCACAGCGCCGCTCGATGCGGAATCAAACGCCAAGAACCGCTCGGACGCGTCGTCGAAGTTGCTCCAGGCCGCCATGCTTGGGTGGAGAAGCAACTTGACACGACTCACCAGTTCATTTCGTTTTGAAGTATTGTCCCGGAACCCCATACTGTGTCCTCGATAGGCGATGCAGTGCAGCCGCATGTGCCATTCAATCTCTCGGCCTCATTTGGAGTTCTACCTGCCCATCGCAAAAAGGAGAAAAACCTGAATGCTTGTTCGAAAGAAGTGTGGCGTTTCCCTTGAAACGGGACACGCCAAACCGAACCTTCTGATGATAGTTCCTGCACTGTCGGTTTGTGCCTTTTTCCCGGCGACTGCTCAGTCTCCGGACATACCTGCCGTTCAGGTGTCGGCAGTAAAACAGGTAATCAATATCAACGATATTCTCAGGCGCGAGTTGAAGTACGAGGCTGACGTTTCCGATCGAAATAAACGAATAGCGCTGGGACAAATAAGTCAAGCCAATGGCTCATGGGCTATCTCCGTCCCACTTTCTCCTCGGTCGACTGGATTTGTTGTTGGGACAGACAGTGAGGAACACACGTTTATATTCGCCGGCCGTGTGCGACAGCTTGCGTTAGATCAGGACCACAACATTCACATTTGGCAACGTACGCTCCCTCCCGCTGAGGGCGAAACGGTTTTGGTGCTGGATTGGCAAGGATCAGTGGTCGACCATTATTCTTTGCCGGAGGCCTCAGCTTCTCCTTTCCTTACTCAGACAGGCATCGTCTGGAGAGTCCCTGGAGCTCTGGTAAACAAGAACTTATTTGCTTCACTGTACGAGAAGGCAGACGTATCGGACGCAAACGATAAGACATCAGGTCAAAGAGTGTACGTTGGTGCCCTTCCTGGGAACGAGGGTTTTTTCACTTTCGGTGATATGACAGAGGGGGTTGTTATCCATAACCGCAAGGGGTCGGTTATCAAGTCGTACACCGCACCACTTGATTCGGCTTACCAAGCGCTTGGAATGTCTTTTTCCAGACCTGCTCCACCCAGCGAATCGAGCCGAGTATTATGGGCGGCAGCAACGAGAGCCGGTTTAATTTACATTTGCTTGGCTGGTACATCTGCGGCCGGTCCTGCCTATATCGCTGTTCTCGACGTAAACTCTGGAACAATTACCAGTATCATCCAAGCCGAATTGCCTCGTTTGAAACAGCTTGTTTCACCACGCAATTCAACCGGTATCATGTTCCCCGGGCGCGGTGCGGTTGATGACCGGCTGATTATCGCGGATCAACGGGGGTTCTTGGCAACCTACTAAGAAACAGGGGCGAGGAAGTTCATTATGAAAACGGTAAGTTTGTTTGACCTTGCCCGACAGAACTGAGCCACTCTAAACTGGGTTTTCCGAAGCAACGAAGTTGCGGAAGGAAAACGAAAAGGTGAAGAACAGCAGGTTCAGCGAAGAACAGATCATCGGGATACTGAAGCAGAGTGAAGCGGGAG
>DATGMH010000060.1:0-6911 GCA_035293725.1 Bryobacteraceae bacterium | reverse complement strand
GATGTGAACCTCTGCTGTGTCACTTCCCGGCGCTGGGCTTCGGCGGCGTCGAGCTCGGTTCGGTAGCCCAACTGCGCCGTGCACAGATCTTCGGCGTGTGCGCGGAGGCCGTGCTGGATGTAGCCGCGTTCCAAACGCAGCTCTGTTCCGTCCTCCCTGATGCCGCGCAGCGCAATGTGGACGTGGGGGTGCTCGGTATTGTGATGCACAACGGCGGCCCACTCCAGCCGCGTATCCAGGTCACGTTCCATGCGGCCCATCAAATCGTGGGCGAGCCGTTCCAGATCCACCCGCTCTCCGAACTCGGGTGAAAGGATCAGCTTAAACAAGCGCGCATCACCTGCCGCCTGCCAGTGATCAAGATGCGCTGCGAGATCTTCGATCCTACCGTCGGGGCCGAATCCGGCCCGCTGCCGCGAAGCAGTTCCAGCCGCACTCTCGCGCATCAGGTATCGCCCATGGGCTCGCCACTGTCCCTTCGTGGTGTTGCGCGAATATGTCACGCGGACCGCGCATCGCTGGCTGAAACGTCGTAGCGCCGTTGCACGCCGGGTGGCCGGGGAGTCGCCGTGCCCGCGCCTGCTTCGGCTACTTCCGCATCTTCGGTTTTCGCGGAACCGCCGCCGCCGAGATCGAAGAAGCGGTAGCTCTGCGGATGGGCGAGCTTTCCGGCGATCCGCCGCCGCTAGTCCGCATCCACTCTCATCTCAATGCCTTACCGGCGATGTATTTCACAGCCTGCGCTGCGATTGCCGGGCGCAACTGGAGATCGCCCTCAAGCACATCGCGCAGGAAGGACGGGGCTTGCTCATATACGAGCACCAGGAGGGCCGCGGCATTGGCCTGTTGAACAAGCTGCGCGCTTACGAACCGCAGGATCAAGGGGCGGACACGGTGGAGGCCAACCAGCGGCTCGGCTTTGAAAACGACCTTCGCAGCTATAAGCTACCTGCTGCCATTCTCGGGTACTTCGGTCTGGAAGCGGTTCGCCTGCTTTCGAATAACCCGGAGAAAGTAGAGGCGGTGGAACGGGCCGGCATTCGCGTTTCGGAACGGGTGCCATGCCTGGCCGACGTTATCGATACGCGCGAAGCGTACCTGCGTACCAAAAAAGAAAAAATGGGGCACTGGCCGGCATAGCCGGCAAAGTAATAGTACGTAGGAAACGAACGTTTGCCCCGTCCGCGCCGAACAATTGGTTACAATGAGTTTTCGAACCGATGCGCGCGCGGGAACTGGATTCGCGGCATGCTGCCGCGCCGCTCATTGCCTCGCAGGAGTTAGATGCCCAGCTTTCGCGGATCCTGGCAAGCGCCGGATTTCGTAAGTCCCAGCGCCGGTCCGCGCTTCTCCGCTGGCTGGTGGCGCGCGCCCTGGAGGGGGGCGCGCAGCCCGTAAAGGAATACCAGATCGGCCTTGAAGTGTTTGAGAAGCCGGAATCCTGGGACCCGCAGACCGACTCGGCGGTGCGCGTCGAGTTCAATCGGGTGCGCGGCAAATTGCGCGAATATTACGAGCAGGAAGGAAAAGACGATACGATCCGCATCGATTTCCCCCCGCGCGGGTACGTTCCGGTCTTCACGCGCCGCGCGATCCCAAGCCCGCCTGCCGAGGATGATTCGGTTGTTCCTGTCCCTATAGAAACCGCCCCGCCGGAAACCGCCCCGCGGCGGATTTCGACTCGCTGGATCGCAGCCGCGGCCATCCTTTGCGCAGCTGTGTTCATTGCTGGAGAGCGCTTTTTGCGGGAACGCTCCTCTGCGCAGCCCCTCTCATCAGTCGCGGTCCTACCGTTTCTCAACCTCAGCCCCGATCACCAGGACGAGTATCTGAGCGATGGTTTTACGGACGAGCTGACGAATACGCTGGCGTTGCTCGGTGGATTGCGCGTGGTGGCGCGGACCTCGGCTTTTCAATTCAAAGGCAAAAGCATCGATGTGCGCGAAATCGGGCGGGAACTCGGAGTGGGGACGGTCGTGGAAGGCAGCGTTCTGCGCAGCGGAAACGTTCTGCGCGTAATGGCGCAACTCAACCGCACGGCCGATGGCATGCACCTCTGGGCGGCAACCTACGACCGCGAAGTGAAAGACATGCTGGCGGTGCAGGATGAGATCGCGCAGTCTATCGCCGAGGCTCTGCGTGTGCAGCTTACAGGCGCCCTTCCACCCGCTTTCGATCCCGGCCCGGAGGCGCACGATCTGCTTTTACGCGCGATGCAGGAGCGCGAGACCGCAACCCCCGCCTCGCTGAGCCAAGCCCTCGCGCATCTCCAAAATGCCCTCCGGCTGTCGCCGCGCTATGCGCGAGCTTACGGTGAGTTGGGCACTGTCTACATCAACCGGGCTGGTTACGCTGGCCTGAACCAAAACGAAGAGTTACGCAAGGCCCAGCGTTATTTTGAGGATGCGGTGGCGCTCGATGCTAACCTAAGCTGGGCCGAAGCCCAGCTCGCATATATCAATTATGTGCTGGATTGGGACTGGCGCGGCGCTGAATCCCACTTCGCCCACGCATTACGCGGAGATCCGGGTTCCGCGGCGCGCGATTTCTGGGGCTTAGCCCTGATGACGCGTGGCCGCTTTGCCGAATCGCAGGCGCAATTTGCGGAAGCTCTCGCGCGCGACCCCCTGAACCTGACCTCGCGCCTGAATTTTGCCATTACCCTGACTGTGGAAGGCCGTTACCGGGATGTCGCCGAACAACTCGATTTCTGCTTCCGCCGCGCGCCCAATTGGTTTCCGGCGCATCTCGTCGCGATCTACAATGCCATTGCGGAGCACCGGCCCGCGGAAGCCCTTGCGCATTTGGAGAAAGCCGAGCATCTGGTGCCCTCCAGCCCCCAGGTAACCATCGCCAGGGTGTGCGTCTGGATCGAACTGGGCCGCCGCGCCGAAGCTTTGGCGCTGCTCCGCCAAATCGAGCGGCAGCCGGCGGACCCCGGCCTGGTTCGGCAGAACGTGGCAATTGCTTACGCGCTTGCGGGCGATGCCGGCGATATGTTCCGCTGGCTCGAACAATCGGCTGACGCCCACGAAGAACAGATTCTGCGCACCAGGGTCAATCCCTTCTTCGCCCGCTACCAGGGCGATCTCCGCATGATCGCCCTGGAGCGGCGCATCGGCTTACTTCCGCAATAGTCTTCGCCGGAAAATACCCAACCCGGCCAGCACCAAGCCACATAAGCCGAACGTGGAAGGCTCCGGGACGGCGCTAGCGGTACCGAACACGCCGGAGGCCGACGTGAAGTTGACGCCCTGCGGCAACTGGAACTGGATAGATGCCGTGTCTCCAAAATCCACTACCCCTTGGTTGGATAAAGTTTCAAGGTCGGCGATGACCGCAAAGGTTTGGGAGGGACCGATCATCGAGACGATGCCTTCGATGTTCAGATCGTTCGTTGTGTTGACGGTGGGCGCCATCCAGCTAACAGTTACGTAATCCGGCCCGCCCGTGTTGTGGATCACGGTACCGGGATCGGCTGTGAATACGTGCCCGCCTTCGTTCAAATCCCAGCCCCAAACGAGGTCACTGACACCACAACAGGACCCGATGGGGAGAGTGGAAGGGTCGGTTAACTGTAGGTGTGCCAACCACTCTTCGAAGTTGGGATCGCTCCCGGTACCGTCCACCGAGAAGAATATCGGAATATTCGTGACAGTGTTAGCCCCCGCTCCGGCGACGTTGAAGGTGAGCGTGTCCCAAAGGAGAGCCCCGGTCGAATTATTCGGTCCGAAAGTGCCGAAGGTCGACGAGGTGGCGTGTAAAGAGGCTGTGGAGAGGTCCGCAGCCCAACTGCCGGATGCCGTTGGGGCAGGCGTTTGATTGCCGACTGCAGCAATTTGCCCTGAGGCGGAAGTCAGACCCGGAGTCAGTGTTGCGGAACCGGTTACGTTGCAGGACCCTGGAGCATTGGGGTCCAGACCGTTGACCCCCCCATTTATGTTCGAGGGCTGGTTATACTGCGCATCCCACCCGCAACTGGTGGTTAAGCCTTGAACTCCGTAAAGTACATCGGCGCTGGCTTCCCCTGCCAGAGCGGAAAGCAATAAGATCGCCGCTGCGGCCCCCAAAGATACCCGAAGGAGCTTGAGTGCTTTCATTATATGTGTCACGATCAGGTTTGTTATCCTCCTTGCGGCATCGTAGGCGAAAAGCCCGGTGTGCAGAAGTTACAAAACGTACGGCGGGGCTTTGTAACATCTGTTCGGGCTTTAAAATGAATGTCGTGCGTTCGGCCAACCCTTCCGTTTCCGACATTCTGGAGAAACTGCATATTGAGCCGGTGAACTCCGGCGCCTGTTACGGCGATTGGATACCCAACCCTCCGGCGGCGCATTCGCGTCCGTTAATCCGTCGACCGGCGAACCTTTGGCGAAAATTCTGAGCGCAGGACCAGCGGATTATGAGTCCGTGATTGCGCGCGCGCAGGAGGAATTCCCCGACTGGCGCATGGCGCCCGCTCCCAAACGCGGTGAAATCTTGCGCCAGATCGGGCAACGAACTGCGCGCGCATAAGGCCGATTTGGGCGCCCTCGTGACGTTGGAAATGGGAAAAATTCTGGCTGAAGGGATGGGCGAAGTTCAGGAAATGATCGATATCGCCGATTTCGCCGTGGGCCTTTCCCGCCAGTTTTACGGACTCACCATGCAAAGCGAGCGGCCAGCCCACCGCATGTATTGAGCAGTGGCATCCATTGGGAATTGCGGGAGTGATCAGCGCGTTCAACTTTCCAGTAGCTGTATGGTCGTGGAACGCGATGATCGGTGTGCGGCGATTGCGTGCTCTGGCGGCCCTCGCCCGAAACGCTGCTCATCGCGATCGCGGTACAGAAAATCTGCAACCGCGTGATGGAAGCGAACGGACTCAAAGGCATCTTCAACCTGGTCGTGGACGCGGGCACATCCATCGGCGAAATGCTGATTCACGACCGGCGAATCCCCCTCATCAGCTTCACCGGATCGACGAAAGTGGGACGGCATGCCGCCGAAGTAGTCGCCGGCCGCCTTGGCCGCAGCATCCTCGAACTCGGCGGCAATAATGGCATCATCTGGTGAACCGGCGGGCGGTGGACGATATGATGGCCGGCCCTTAGCCGGATTCGGGCCGAGGGCGGGGAAATCCTGTATGGCGGCTAGCACATTATGGGATGTTTCGTGCAACCCACACTGCCGCGAAACGGATACGGAAACGGCGCCATTCGGGGCGAAGCCTTCTTCGGCCCTGATCTGCTGGATACCCGGACAAAAGCAGTGGAAACTCGGCATTACAGGATGGGTCCACACGGCATTTTGGAACCAGTATGAATGGTTTGACCGTGCTCCTTCGAATCGCCGGCGAACTAACCTAAGCACACCCGAGTCGATCGTATTCTGTAAGGCTTGGCGCTGACCAGGCTCGGTCACTTCCCGAACCACCTCGTCCGGTACCGCAAATTCATAGCCCGGCATTATTCCTAAGAGTCCCAGGGAATTGATGTGAGGTAGGTTGATGATTATGTTCGCATCCGTCACGACGACGCGAATGATGGCGGAGGCGAGATCCATTACTCACCTGGAATCAGCACCGATTCTGGCTCGTTGTCCTCCAAACCCGCACTCTCGATCAACATCTGGACAGTCTCAGCCGACACTCCAATACGGCCTGCGAGTTGCCGTAGCTTGCTCTTGGTGATTCGCTCGCGGCGGTAAGCTTCGAGTGCGAGTGACATGAATCGCCGGGAAAATTCACCAGCATGTGCAGCGCCCTCAACTGCGGGAAGGTTGAGGCCAGTTCGAATTTCTTCGCTCCGGCCTTCCTGATCTTGCTCCTTGAGGTGATCAAACTCAGCATCTGAAAGCAACCGCAAGTTCCGTAATCGATATAGTGCGGAGAGGACGCTGACGCCAAAGAAATGCGCCATAGGGATTACATCGTAAAGCTGGAGCGACTGCGACCCTGGTTCGGTCCGTGCGTCGACGGGCACAACGCCGGCCTCGTCGAATATTTCTGCATGGATGCGACTGGAAGCGCCCTTTCCCAAAGCGGCTACATACTGGCGCACGCCTTCGACGGGCATCAGAAAAGAAGCAGCGAAGGCGTTTGCTCGGACCTCGATGAGATCGGTGCGGTCACTAGCACGACTTATGCGGCCAGCCGCGATACGGTCCAGAAGCACGTGCGCGTACTCATGACACCACGAAAAGCGTTGGCGCACGGGTGCATGCCTGCGATTGACGACTACGAACAATCCGACGTGAGGATGGGCAATAGTAAGGCCCGAAATATCGTCAGGCATGTCTACGACACCGGTACGAACACCCTGGCTCTCTGCGCCTGCCGCTTCACGCCTTACCGATGTCGGCCCCGCGGGCGATTACGTGGCTCAAAACGCGCAAGCAGCCAAAGAGGCGTTTCTTGAAAAGGCAAGATCGGGCGCAAAGAATGATTACTTGCCCTCCACGCGCATCGCGCCTCTTTCCCAGTACGAAATCAAAGCGGGCTGGGAAATTCCGGCGATCATGGAGCAGGGTTTGAACTCAAACTTTCCGGGCGAGTTGAAGGCGCTCGTTGCCGAAAATGTGTTCGATACCGCTACGGGACGATACCTGCTCATCCCGCAGGGGTCGCGGCTGGTGGGTGTCTACGACTCGCACATCAGCTATGGGCAGGACGGTGTTCAAGCCGTGTGGAATCGCATCATCTTCCCGGACGCTTCGACCATTGATCTGGGCGGGATGACCGGTCAAGATGCGCAAGGATATTCAGGACTCCGGCAAACCGTCGACCACCATTACAAGCGCCTGATCGGTTTTGCGGCTCTGACCAGCTTGTTTTCCGCGGGTTTTGCGGTTTCGCAAAACCGCAGCCAAAGCGTGCTGACGTATCCAGGACCAGGGCAGGTTGCCGCCAGCGCAGTCGGCAGCCAAGTGGC
>DATGMH010000059.1:0-17265 GCA_035293725.1 Bryobacteraceae bacterium | reverse complement strand
GCTTCCCCCCTTATTATCGGTGGAGGCATCCCAGGAAAGCGATATGGTCGTCGACGTCTGTGCAGGCGATCTCAAATTTGTCGGCGGCGCGGGCGGAGTTACGTCTGTTACCGGGCCTCCGCAGGAGACTGGCTTTTCCTGAAACGCGCAATTGGCCGGGTTCGCGACCGCTCCCTGATAGGTGTTCGCGATCCACCCAAAGGACACAGTGTCCCCCGCCGCAAGATTGTTGTTCCATCCGGCTCCGGTTATGACGTAGTGGTTACCAGTGTGCGTGGCCACTTTTGCATCCCAGATGCTGGTAATTAACAAAGGATAGTCAAACGCCAGCTTCCAATTGGTCACCGGTGATCCGGAAAGATTGCTGACGCTCATCTCAGCCTGCAGCCCAGTGGGCCAACTGGAGTCAAGCCGATACAACACGTTGAAGTTTTGCGCCGCCAAAGGAGACGCCACTACAAGGACGGTGAACCATCGAACCATCACGGCTCGATCTTAAAGGAAGCGGCCGGCCAGGTCCCTTAGGTATCCGCCGTATTATTCGCAGGACAATCTCTTATTCAGCGCGTTGCGGGCGAAAGGTTACATCCAGAGCGCACGAGCTTGGTTAGTGGTGGCGGGGAGGTCGCCGCAATATCCCCGCTGGCCGCGCGTAGTAGCTCTGCGCGGCCGTAATCCACCAATAGGAATCCGTGGGCGGGGTGCCGATATTCGTGGTGCTCGCTCCTACTCCGGCGCCAAATAGCGCTGCGATCACCCCGGCCGCAGCAGAGTCACTCAGGTGTTCGCCCCAAGTAATGGACTGCCCCGAGACGCTGACTTTGGGATCCTTACCGTCGTTTTTGGAAAAAAAAGCCAAGCGTGCTCCGCTGGATGTGAACGAGTCGCCAAAAAAGAATGTCGAAGATGAATCCTCGAGCGAGCGATTGGAATTCATCAGATCAGGAAACGTTCCGGCGCTCGCATACGGGTCCTTGCGCAAACTGCTGTTAATATGGCCAACCGGCAACTGCCAGAGGATGACCGGCAATTTGGACGTATCATGCATCGCCCGAACGAACGTCAAGTAGTTCTGCCATTGATCGTTGTTCCAAAACCAGACGGAATCGGCGGGATCCTGCGCTGCCGAGGCTTGGAAACCAGTGGCGTCCAGGCCGTATTTGTCAATCGAAACGAAGCCTGCGCCGTAGCTGGCGATACCTGCGCTCAAATAATAACGAGTGATCGCCGACGCTTCGTTGTAAATGAGCGGCCGGCCGGTTGCCACGCCCAACGCGTCGGTTTTGTGCATAAGCCCGGTATTGGGAACTGAGGTCGTGAATCCTCCCGCCGGCGAAGCCCATAAATTCATCTGCCAGCCAAAAAAGACCTGCGGCGCGAATTTAGAGATGGTGTAGTTGATCGCTTGCACGAGCCCTTGAACTGTATTGGGAAACAACGGATCGCTGGAGCTCAAAACGCCGGATGAATACGCGGCGCTGGTGATCGCCGTAATGGCGCTGGCAGGCTGATTCGCGTTTTGCGCCAAGTATCCGATGAAATCCGGCTCCAGAATTATTCCCACCATGTCATCCGGGGATTCCTGATTGATCAGGTCTAGCGCCAGCTTCAGATTCTTGAAATAGGCGGCCATGTAGGCCGCGTCCTGGACATGCTGAAGGTCCACTTGGTATCCCTCGCTGCTGTCCGGGATGTTGTAGAAGACAAAAAACGGGATGACGCCGAGCATGCGGCTGTTTCGGATGAACGTTACAGCCCTGCTGCCCGAACCGTTGCCCCACGTGTCCCAGCCATTGATTGGTCCACCGTTCAAATAAATGTAGCGAATATCGACGCGCCTGTTCGTTAGGTCAGGCTGAAAATCTTCCAAGAAACCAAGATCGTCCGAGGTGTCCTCGCTCACGGTACCGAGCGCGAGATACTTCGGCAAACGAGGCGGTGAACCCCAGGGATCGTTCACCCGAACGCCCAGGAATCGGGTAGCTCCGGACGTGCTGTCTTGAATCTTAATTCCAGCGCGCCCGGTTGCCCGGGCCACAATGTGCAATTCGCCGGAGTCGTCCACTGAGGCCGACAGCACGTCCGAGTTACTCACGACGGCAGAGTATTTTCCCAGCGCGCCGCCAGAAAGGGAGAGTTTGTAGCTGCTTGGGCCGAGCGAAACCGAGACCTGCAGCGCGGCCGTGGCGGTGTCAATGCCGGCAATGAATATGGACGGTGTGTTCGCACTTTGTCCGCCCAGCGATGTGATCGAGATTTGGCACGGCGCACCGTTCAGGGTGCAATTGCTGAAGCTGTTCCAGTCCAGAGCGCCGGCTCCTTTGATGCTTACGGCCAGTTGCCCCCCAGCCGGTATAGACGGGCCGCTGATTTCATAACCCGTCGCGGTACGCACGAGGTCAGCGCCTGAAATCGCGGTGATCTGCTGGTCGCAATTGAAATCCGCGGTCCAATTTGCGAACGGTGCAGAGCCGGAATTGATGATCGTCATAACGGCGGAAAACTGATTGTTGAACTCGGACGTTTCCGCGACGCTGATACTCAAAGGAAGGGGCGTGGAATTCGAGGGCACCGCAGTCGCCGTGAACTTGACGTTTTGAGGCACCGAGTTCACGTTTCCCGGCGAACCGCTAAAACCAAAGATCACCGAGCCGCCCGCCGCGATCGTGTTATTCCATCCGGCCGAAATGACGACGTAGTGCGAAGCGTTATGCTGCGATATCTGTGCGTCCCAAATGGAAAGAATCGAGGGAGCGAAGTCGAACTGCAGGACCCAGTTTTGGACAGCACTCGGGCCATTGTTCACGATCGTGATCTGGCCGGTAAATTCGGTCTGCCAGTCGGCCGTCGTTGCGTACGTAACGGTGGCATCGGCGGACGCTATTTGGGCTAGCAACAAAATTCCGGCAGCAGTAATTACTGGTCCCATATCGAACTACTAAGGAGTCGCCGAGGTCCCCGTCATCGCCACCGGAAATGGCGCTGCAGCCGGGCAGAACAACAATTCAGCGTCTCCGGCGCCTGCAATATCGTCTTCCCGCAATGTATGGGCATGCACCGCGATCGAAAGGTCGCGTGATATGCGCTCTTGCGAGAAGAATATCTGCGCGGCATCGGTATCGTACTGACGCGACCACAGGACCGAGCTATCCTTGGCAGCAACCACTCGGATCGAGATTCGAAGCTTAGTTTCTTCCCGCCGGATGCTGCCGCAGACGAGTAAACCGGCAGATTGCGCCGCTCCGGAACCGGATGCGAACACTTCTATATCATTCCTTTGCGCGAGTGAATTGATGACCTCCTCGGCGAGCCCCCGAGAAAAGTATTCATCCTGCGGATGCGACGTCACGGCGACGAAAGGCATCACAGCGATCGTTCGTGCTCCAAAAACCGCCCTCGTGCGCCGGGCTTCAATGATCGGCACATAACTGCCAGGCTCGATTCTCACGTGAACCGGGTCCAGCGTCCCCTCTCGCGAATAGTATTCCGCCAAACGTGTACGCAGCCTGCGAGCGTCCACTCGCACGATCGGGTCGGCTTTCGGATCGAAATCCCGGCCGCGGCGGAATACCTCGATTCCCAGCACCGTCTCCTTCAACAAGTACTCTTCGCCGCCAATCTTCTTTTCTATGAGGAACCGGAGGAACTGGCGCAATCGGGTGGCCTTCGAGAAGGCGCGACTCTTCAGAATACGTTCCAGTTGCTGGTGAGCTTGTGCTGCCGTTACAGGAGTCATGTTTTAGCGCTTGCCGCCGCTTCTAGTATGTAAAGGGCGAGCAGGGCCTCGAATCGTGCCAGCTTTAGAAGAAAAGTTTTTTACGCTATTTGCGAGGTGTTTACCCATTGATTACTCCTCGGCCTGAGACAGTGGCCGTACGATTCTCTCATGGTCTGTACAGGATTTACGGAACTGGACGGCGCTTGCGGCGGCCTTCGCGCGCAGAAAGACTATCTGATCTACGGCGCGGTGGGGGGTGGCAAAACTTCACTGGCGCTCAGCTTTCTCCACCAAGGCCTATTGCGGGACGAAACGGTAGCGTACGTTTTGCGGCGTCGCCCAGAAGCCGCGATCGCGCATGCCCGCGCCATGGGCTGGGATCTGCAACCATATCTCGAAAAACGCAAACTCATTCTCATCGAATACCCGGAGGATCTCGAACAACATTCTCCGCGACTGCACCAGGTGAGCGACCTGGCCGCCGAGTTACGTAGTGTTTTGGATGGCGGCACAGTCGCGCGCCTGGTTTTCGATCCCGCAACCCCGCTTTTTGCCGCTAGCGGAATCTCGGCTTTACGCATGCGCAGCGTGGTCGAGGGTTTCGCGAGCGTGGGATCGACTTGTCTGTACTTGATCGACACGCCGGAGGGCGACCGCCATCTCGCCGCTTGCAAAGACTACGTCTTCGGAGTTTTCCGGCTGGAACCCGACCGGCGTTGCGCAGGACTCCGCACCCTGTCGGTCGAACGCTTTCCTGGCGCGGAGTTCTCGTCTCCTTTGTTTTCTTTCGAGATTCGATTCGGTGAAGGACTAGTGGCCAACGCCGGTCATGAACTGCCAACTGCCTCCGCTTCTGCCGGGGCATTGTATCCAGAAGTGGAACCGACCGCCTCCGGATTCAGCTTCCGCAGCGGAGTCACTCACCGCCGGTCCACGCAGCTCAACGTGCTGATTGTCGATCCGAACGCCGAGCACCGCGCCCAACTGTCCGCCGCGCTCGAGTCGGTAGCGTCCATTAACGAGGCGCAAGGACCGGGCGATTGTCTGGCGAAATTGACTCGCGAGCAGCCGGATCTGGTCGTGCTCGCGATGGAGATGCATGGTATCAGCGCCATTGACATGACACGGAAACTGCGACGTTCGGGAGTGCACGCGCCGATTTTGGTGACGGGAACTCGCATGCGCCGGCTGGGCGATCGGATCCGCGTGCTAGCCGCGGGCGCAGATATCGCGCTGCCTCGCCCGTTTGACATTCGCACTTTTAAGCTGCATGTTCGGAATCTGCTTCTGCGCTCCGAGCGTCTAAGCGCGAGAGCGGCTCATCTTCAGTCAGCTTTCGATGTTGTTTCGAGCTCTCACGGCGGCCGCAATCTATGCACGTCTGAGATTGACGAGTTCAATGCGCGCCTGGAAGCTGAGGTCCAGCATTGCCGCGCCAGCGACCTGCCGTTCGCGGTGCTTTCGTTCTCCAGTCCGGAATACGCGCAAGAAGCCGGCGGGATCTGCTCATTCGTCAGCAGACGAGACGATCTAACGTTCGTTGGTTCGTCCGGCGCAGCGGTCCTCTTGGCGGAGGCCACCGGGCCGGATGCATTTCTGACACGCTTCTATCAGCATTGGAAGCTGCCGGAGGCGTTCGAAATCGAATATGAGATGTTCGACGGCTCTGAGACATTTGCGGCGCGTGTGTCAACTGACCTTCTGGCACGGCTCCAGATTCCCGCCGCTGTGCCGAAGCCGGCGCACCATGGCCGCAGCGGATTTTCGACATTCGACCGGACGGAAGGTGCAGCCGTCGCAGTATCGGCATTTCGCGCCGCTGCCGGGTTGGAAGGTTAACGATGAACCACGGACTTACGGCTCTGGCGCGAGGCACAATCATTGCGCTAATGGCGCTCAGCAGCGCCGCCGCGCAGTCCGGTCCATCGGAGTCGATCCGCGCCCTTGAATTGTACCGGCGCGGAGACTGTAAACAGGCCGTGCCGCTCCTGGAGGACATTCTGGCCCATCAGCCCAAGAGCACAGCCGTGCGGAAGCTATACGCCAGTTGTTTAAACCAGGAAGGCAAGCTGGACGAAGCGCGAGCTCAATATCGGATGGTTCTGTTAGTGTCCCCGAACGACGCCGAGGCGATTCAAGCGCTCAGCCCCGCCCCGGCCGCGCCCAAAAATCCGCCGCTACCATCGAACCCGCAGAAGCAGCGGACTGACCCAACAGCGCAGCTCGCCGAGGCTGCTGCGCTGGTCAAGGCCCAAAAGGTGCAAGAAGCCGAGAAGGTCCTGGAAAAATCCGTTTCTGCCGCACCGCAATCCATCACCGCTCGCCAGCGTTTAGCTGAGCTGTACTCAACTAACCGGCAATACTCGAAGGCGGCCGAAATGTACGCGGAGCTTGCACGCGAAACGAAGCGTCCGATGTACCTGGAACGCGCTGCCCAGAACCGCGCCTGGAACAAGGAATACGAGACTGCGATCACGCTCTATCGCGAATACCTGGTCCAAGCGAGCGCTGATGCTGGGGTGCGCTTGGAACTGGCCAACGTTCTGATGTGGGCAGGCAAGCTTGATGATTCGGAGCAGGAATTTCGCACGTACTTGCAATCCGCTCCCCAGAACGTCGAAGCGCGCTTGAGTTTCGGGAATGTTTTGCTATGGATGGCGCGCTATGCCGACGCCGTGGAGCAGTTCAAGCTGATTGAGGCTTCGCATCCCAGCGACCCTCGCGCCCAGCTCGGCATGGGCCAAGCCTACGAGCACATGGGCCAATTCGATCTGGCCCTGAAGGCGTACGATCAAACTCTTAAGCTCAACCCTTCCGATCCGGACGCGCAAGACGCGCGCGTTCGGCTGGAATCGGAACTGCCTCGCAAGAGGGCTTTTGAAAGTATCCAGGCAAACGATAACGAGCGCGCCGCGAAGTTCTTCATCGAGTATTTGAAAGATCACCCGGAAAGCGACGAAACAGTTCTCCAGATTGCCCGTGCATACGCGTGGGCGAAAAAACCGGCCCAGGCCGTTCCTTATTACCGGCAGTATCACAAGCGCAAGCCCGACGATCTGGCTGCGGAGCGAGAGCTTGCTAAAGCGGAAATGACGGTTCCGGATTACCCAGGAGCCCGCGAAACATATACTCTGCTGGCAAGCACCGCCGCGGCAACGGTGGAAGACTATGAAGGGTTGATTCACGCGTATGTGTGGGATAACCAAATCGCGGCGGCTCAACCGGTGGCGGCAAAACTCGCCGCCATCGACAACACAAACCAGATCGCGCGCGAGACGATCGACTCCTATGTTTCGTTGCAGAAATCGGAGTTGACAGAGCAAGCCGAATCGCTGACATCGGCCAAGCGCTTCTCAGAAGCAATCGATCTTTACCGTGATTATGTCAAACGCTTCGGAAAAGACCGGCAGACCGAACTAGCGATCGCGCGCCTGTACGGCTGGAGTGGCCAGAATTCCGACGCAGTAGCCGCTTATCACAATTATCTGCTGAAGTACCCGGAAGACGAGCCCGCCAGGCTGGAGATGGCCAAAATCGAAACCTGGTCAAAGGACTACAAGCAAGCTGCCGCCGATTTCCGCACTATTTTGAAGTCCGACGCGCGCAGCGCCGACGCACTGCTTGGCTTGGCACAGGTGACCGACTACACGAGCAACGATCCGTTCAACGTGATCCGCGGATATCGGGATGTGCTGGCGTCTGATCCCGGCAACAGCACCGCGCGCGCACGCGTGGCGGAACTCGCGCCGCTAACCTCGCCCTCCATCGGCTATGGCTATAAGAGCTTTGGCGACTCGGACGGCTTCTATCGCGGCGTGAACACGATCGAGGGCGCTCTTCCGATGCCAGGCGATCTCAAGTTTACGGGTTACTATCAGCTCGGGTACTTTCATCAATTGCGCCAGATCGGCGGAGCCGGCTGCGGAGATACCTCTCCCGATTTCGGAGCAGCGGCGGCCGCGTTGAGTTCAAAGATCTGCGACCGGAACGGCACGTTCTGGGAAAACGGCGGCGGTGTCAAGGCGCAGCTCGGCTCGCTGGCCGGCACGAACTTTATTGCCGACATCGGTATGATGAACTTCGGCGGCGCGTCCTCCACTTGGACGCTTCGGTCGAACCTGACGCTGGCCCTAGGCGACCAGCGGCTGTCGTTTCAGATTGTGCGCGCGCCTGCTGTTTTTGATTTGGACACCGTCGCGTCGCTGGCGGCCGGCGTGGTTGGCGAAACCGCGCTGGCAAGCTACTCGGCTCCGTTCGGCGCGCGCTGGAAAATCGGTGCCCAGGCCGGTGTAACGCACTACACCGCCACCGGCGGCGACTTCTCCACCAACCTTCAGCGGCGGCTCTCAGCGGTTCTGTCCTATACCGTCAATCCAGAATTCACCGCCGGATACTACGTTCGCTACAGCAGCTTCCAGCGCCAGTCGCCGCTCTATTTCAGCCCGCCGAAATACGGCGAATATGGGTTCTCGTACGGGTGGAAGCATTCTATATCCAGGCGGACCAGTTTGCTGGCCAGCGGCGAGATCGGGCTGGGGCGCATCGACAGAATCGGCCAGCCGGCGCTGGACACGCTGGAAATGGCAGTTGAGCCCAGCATTGCCTGGCAACTATCGCCTGGCCTAGAGTTCCGCTTGGGCTACCGGCTATCACGCAGCCGCGCGAGCGCATTCGGATCGCCGGCATATACAACGGGTGGCGCCGACTTCGGGATCGTCAAATCGCTCGCCACCATGCCGCAAACATTCGATCCGAACCAACTGGAGTTGCACTGATGCTGAAACGGCTGTACCGAATCCTGATCGTAGGAATCTGCGCGATTGCCGGCTTGGCAATTGCAGCAGTCCTTTACCTGAACTTCTATTTCAACCGCCTGGAAGTCACGAACCTCTTTGTCGACTTCTCCAGCTTCATCTTGCTCGTTTTCCTCTTGATTCTCATCACGCGATACACTCTGCTGCTGTGGTTCTCGTACCTGCAACACATCGAGGCTGCCACCGATCCGGCGGTGGAAGATTACTCGCCGTTCGTTTCGATCATTGTTCCGGCGCACAATGAAGCGCCTGTGATTCAGGCGGCGCTCCAGTCTTTGATGGATCTCGAGTATGAGGACTTCGAAGCCATCGTCGTAGACGACGGCTCTACCGACGAAACGTTCCAGCGCGCCGATCGCATGACGCAGCAGTATGGGCCGGAGCGCATTATCGTGCTGCGGCAACCCAACGCGGGAAAGGCGGCCGCGCTCAATCGCGGGATTGCAGCAGCGCGCGGCGAACTGGTGCTCTGCATGGACGCCGATTCGCGCCTGGAGCCGCAGACCGTGCGGCTGATGGTACAACACTTCGCTGATTCGCGCGTGGGCGCGGTGGCAGGCAATGTCAAGGTAGCCAACCGTTTGAATTTCCTGACACGTCTTCAGGCGTTGGAGTATATCGAGGGCCTGAATCTTCTTCGCACCGCTCAAGCGTTTTTTCGCATGACCACGGTCATCCCCGGTCCGGTCGGCATGTTCCGGCGAACTATTCTTCAAAAGCTGGGAGGATACCGCAGCGATACATTCGCCGAGGATTGCGAGTTAACGCTGCGCCTGGTGCTGAGCGGCTATAAAGTGAAATACGAAAGCAGCGCGGTGGCCTGGACCGAGGCGCCCGAGACGACCGACGCGCTCTTTAAACAGCGCTACCGCTGGACTCGCGGGATCCTGCAAGCCATTATTAAACATCGCCGCCAGCTGGCGCACCCCTGGCGCGAGTTCATGAACTGGGTGTTCATGGCGCTGCTGGTGTTTGAGAGCGTCGCGATGCCCGCCATGAATGTGTTCGGCATGATCTTCTTCACGTGCGCCGCCATCTGGGGAGGTCTTTCGCAATTACTGCTTCTGTGGTGGGCGCAGCTCGCAATTTTAGACATCATCGTCGCTCTATTCTGCGTGGCGATGGAGGAGGAGCAGATCAGCCTGGTGCTGTACGCCCTGCCTTACCGGCTGTTCTTCGTCACGTACGTGGACGTCATGCGTTTCTTTGCCGGCCTGGACGAGACATTCGCGGTCGAAATGGTTTGGGGCCGGTTGCAGCGCGCCGGAAGAATTTAGGAGGACTGTATGGAAATGGAACTTTATCCGTTGTTATCGGCGGTCATTCTGGTCACTACGATCATGACAGTGATTCTTGCGCTTTTTTCTTACGTGGCATATCGCGCCCGCAGCCGCAAACAGGCACGCCGGAACGTGTCGCTTACAGCCCCCGGCGTAGCGCCCATCTCGCGCGTGTTCCGCCGGTACGAGCCTAGTTTGTAGCAATGACACCGGCAACTCACCCCCCGCTGAAGATACCGTTTGCCGCATGGCTGGCGATAGGAGTCACCTCCGTCATCGGCCTGCAAGCACTGTTATATATGACAGTCATCGGCAACACGATCGGGTCGCTGTCGGTTTTCTCATCCTCGAAACCGGCGAATCCAGCTATGTCGCGCGATTTTCTGGTCGGCCTGGTGCGGAGCGAATCCAGCGCTCACTCGAACGGGGCTCGCCCGGAATATTATTTCGACCTGGGACGTCAATGGGAGACCACGCTTCACAACAGTCACATCGGGTACCGGGTAATTTCTGAGCGCGACCTGACCGACGGCCTCGGAACCCGTTTCGCCGCGATAGTGCTTCCTTCCGTCCTGTGCCTGGGAGACAACGAACGAAAAGCGTTGAGCGAAGCTGTCACTGGAGGCCTGGGAATCATCGCCTCTGGCGCGCTGGGCTCGCGCGATTCTTCGTGCAACTGGCGCGGCTGGGACTACTTGAGCGAAATGACGGGCCTTCGTTCACCCAACGCCGTGCCGGTCGCTGGGCCAGTTCAGGTGGCGTTTCGAGGCCAGCGCTACTTCTCGACCGAGTTGCCGGCCGGGTTCACCACGAGTCTCAGTTCGCAGGAGATCGTGGAAGGAGTCGCCGACCAGCCTGACGTATATTGGACAGACTGGCGGATGCGTCCGCAGAAGGGAACGTCTCCGGCCAGCACCGCACTGGCCGTCCATGGATCGTTAGGGCGCGGACGCGTGGCGTGGTTTGGCTTCTCGGAGACCAGCGCAACGGATGGCCGCAAACAATTGGATGCCTATTTAGCCGACTCGCTTCGCTGGGTTGCGCGGCAGTCGATCGCAATCGTAGGCGACTGGCCTGCCCAGAAGCAATCAGCCGTCGTCGTGGCCGAAGATGTCAGTACGCCCAGCAACGCGCTGGCCAGCGCCGTCCTGCTCCAGCGCGAAGGTGTCCCCGCGACATTTTTCTGCAATTCCTCGGCGCGGAGCGCGCCCGCGCTGCTGCGGAAGTTGCAGCTGGCCGGAGAAGTCGCTTCAGCCGGGGATTCGCTCGATCCCTTCGGCGAGCAACAAACGGCCGTCCAAACGGGGCGCTTAATGCGTGTGAAACACGACCTGGAGGCAGCCGATTCCGCGATCCACGTGTGGGGGTTCAATCCGCCGGATGGCTCGTTGAACCAGTCCACGCCGGCCGCGCTCCTGAGCGCGGGCTACCGCTATTATTTCGATTTTTCCGAGCCTCATAGCGCAGTACCCGAACTCATCCGGAGCGGCGGCGGATCGGCTTTGCTGCCTTCCGCCGTTCAGGAGCTGGCGCGCATCAACATGACCTCTTCCGACGACTTTTCCGTGGTGGCGAATTATCGGGGGCCCACGCCTTGGGGCGATGACATGGCCGACGTTTTTCTTCAAGATTTTCAGCGCATCTCCTACCTCGGAGGCGTTTATCCTCTAATCTTTCGGAGCGACCTGCTGGGCGCTCCTGAGAATCTGCACATTCTGAAAACGATTGTCCATCGGATCAAGTCTGAACCCACCTGGACGGCGAAAGCCAGTGATCTGGTCAATTGGTGGTCTAAACGCGAAGCTCTGCGTGTCGATATTCGCCGCCTGAACACCCACAGGATCCGGTTGGCTATTACGAATACAGGCCAGCAGGAAATTACCGATGCCAGCGTATACGTGTACCTGCCTTATCGCCCACGACGATATTCGGTGAGCTCGGCGCTGCTCAGCCTCAAATTACCGCGTGTAGAGTTGGCGGGCGATGATGATTTGTTACGCCTGGATTTACCGGCCATGCACAGGCAGAGCAGTCAGATTTTAGTCATCGCTTTGGACGAGTAGAGGAGCCGGCCGTGAAGATGATCCTTGTTCTACTTGCAACGGCTACGGTCGCGCCGGCGGCTACAGGCCGCGCCGCACCGGATGCGCCGCTGCGCCATTTTTACTACGTCAATGACGCTGCCGCGGCGCAGTCGCTGGATCGCAATCGCAGCCAGATCGACTTGCTTTCTCCGGTTTGGTTCTCGGTCGCCAACGGCGGCAGGTTAGAAACGAATCTGGACGCTCACCTTCTCGAGTGGGCCTCCACCAATCATCTTCCGTTAATGCCAGTGCTGGTCAATCAAGGATTTGACGGCAAAATCGCTCACGCTCTACTTACTTCGCCACGCGGCCGCGACGACCTCATCATTTCGATCTTGAAAATCGCACGGATCCACCATTTCTACGGGATCGAACTGGACTTCGAAAATATCGATCCCTCCGATCGCGAGGCGTTTTCCAGTTTCGCGCAAGCGCTCGGCCGCGGCTTGCACAACTTGCAGATGAAAATGGCGATTTCGGTCATGTCTCCCTTTGGACCGCGGCAGCAGCCGGACGGTAGCTGGGAATTGAGCCCCCACAGCGCCGCATTTGATTATTTTCAACTCGCGGCCGAAGCAGATCTGGTGTCGCTCATGGCGTATGACCAGCACACGTCGCCGGATGCGCCGGGACCGATTGCGGGAGTCGCATGGGTGGAGGCGTGCGTGCGCAGGCTGCTCGAGTTCGTGCCTTCCGACAAACTCCTGCTCGGTATCCCGCTTTACCATCGCCGCTGGGAACCCGGCGGCGTTAGCGAAGGACCGTTTTTGGAGGCGCAGGCGCTGGCCACGCGAACCCACGCCGCCATCCAGTACGACAGCGAACAGGAAGAATCCATGTTCCAGGTTGACGATCCGAAAGGTAATCTCACGGTTTGGCTGTACGATGCGCGCGCGCTGAACGCTCGGCTGAAATTAGCGGCCAAGTATCATCTGCGCGGCTACTCTGCATGGCGCCTGGGGCAGGAGGATCCACTATTTTGGGGAGGCCAATAATGTTTCATCGAATTATCGGGGTCGCCGTTTTTTTGCAGGTGGGCACAGCCTGGGCCTCTGAGAGCGCTGCCTTGGTTGCCCCCTCGGTGTCGCTGCCGCCCGGCACGGCGGTGCGCCTCCGGCTCAATGAAAGCCTCTCCTCTCGCGATGCGCATACAGGAGATCGTGTCACCTTTAAAGTCGATCAGGACTTGGATGTGGACGGACACGTAGCGATTCCGAAGGGCAGCCTTGCTTGGGGCAGCATTTCCGACGCTACGCCAGCTGGACGCATGGCTCGCTCCGGACGTTTATCCATTGGCATTCAATCCGTGTGCCTGGCTGACGGAAAATCCGCAGAATTGCGTGGGACTGATCCGAATGCGTCATCGAAGCGTCGCAATAAATCGGAGTACGGAAACGAAACGGCGTTCGCCGTCCCGGCTTGGCCCATTCTCATGTTCATGACGGGCAAGGAAGTGAACGTCGCAGCCGGAACGGAAATAACCGCCTACATCGATGCGCCCGTTCATTTGAGGGTCGCCGCTCTTAAGGAGGGCCCGGCGACGAGTTGCAACGACAAGCTCGAAAAGCCGCTCAAGACCGCAAGTCTCAGCGAAACCGTCGCGAATATCCGATCCGATCCGGATCGCGCCGAGATCCAAATCGACCACCAGTACGCCGGCAACACGCCGTCCAGAATCGGCCTTACTCCCGGAGAGCACACTATTTCCGTTAACATGCCCGGCCGGCAATCATGGGAACGCAAGCTGGTGGTCGAACCAGGCGGTGAGTTGACTATTTTTGCTCCGCTGGAACCAGCCAAGGCGATTCAGGGGTCGCGCGACGCGACGAATTGATTGCGTATGCGCGCGCTGATCTGCCTGTTTTTAGTTCCGCTCGCATGCGCGCAATACACGGTCTCCACCGTGGCGGGCGGCAGTTTTCCACAGAAAGCGTCCGCTATGAGTGTCTCCATAACGCCGCGCGCGATTGCGATCGGTTCAAATGGCACGCTTTACGTCGCGGACCAAACCACTATTTACAAGCTGGACGGCTCCGGCAACATGTCGATCTACGCCTTCCCATTCGCCGGGATCGCCGGTCTGGCTTGCGATGCAGCAGGGAACGTTTACGTCTCGGAGACCAACAACAATCGTGTCCAGCAAGTGACGCCTTCGGGTGTTGTCCATACGTTTGCGGGCGGCGGTGGCTTGACCGGAGATGGAATCGCTGCAACGAAAGCGCAACTAGGCGGCGCGTCGGGCATCGCTGTGGACGCGCAGGGCAACGTTTATATTGCCGAATCCTACGGACAGCGAATTCGAAAAGTAAACGCAAGTACCGGGAATATCGAAACGGTCGCGGGAAGCGGCACCGCCGGGTATGCGGGTGATGGAGGGCCGGCGCTTCAGGCAGAGTTCAACGGCCCATCGGCGCTCGCCTCGGATGCAGCGGGTAATCTTTACGTCTATGAGACGTTTGGGTATCACGTGCGCCGGATCGACGCCGCTTTGAAGACGGTTGCCACCATCGCAGGTACCGGCTCTCCAGGGTTCAGCGGAGATGGCGGCACGCCCACCTCGGCCGCATTCAGTGGAACTGTCGGCGCGCTCTTCGTAGATAATTCCGGCGTACTGTACGTCGCCGATACAGGCAACGCCGCGATTCGGAAAATATCGGCCGACCTGTCCACAATTTCGTCAATAGCCGGCACCGCTTCCCCGGGCTTCGCTGGTGACGGCGGCCCGGCCGCGCAAGCGCAGCTCAATGCGCCCAATGGCGTTGCGGTTGACGCTTCGGGTGACATTTTCATCGCGGATACGGCTAATGACCGTATTCGCGAAATCGCCAGTGCCGATGGTTCCATCTTTACCATTGCGGGAGGCGGCACGGCTGGGGACGGAGGGCCCGCGATTGTGGCACAACTGAACCACCCTTCCGCGCTTGCAGTCGATGCAGCAGGTGGACTGTACGTCAACGATTGCGGCAATGCGCGAATCCGCCGCGTGGGTTTGGCGACCGGGACCATTACCGCTTTTGCGGGTACCGGATTTCCAGGATTTTCCGGCGATGGTGGCGCAGCCACGCAGGCGGCTCTGCAGGGCTGCGGCGGGCTCGCCGCAGTGAATGGTTCTCTCTACATTGCCGATGCAGACAATTTTCGCGTGCGTGAAGTTTCCTCAGGCGGCGCCATCAGCACGGTCGCGGGCAACGGTACCCCCGGACCATCGACGAGCGTCGTCGCGGGAGCGGCACAGTTTCACCCCACTGGGATCGCCGTTGACCAAGCGTCGAACGTTTACATTGCCGATGCAGCTGCAAATGTAGTCCTCAAATTCGATGCCGGATCCAACACGGTGGCTCCGATCGCCGGCACTGGCTCGTATGGGTTTTCCGGCGATGGCGGGCCGGCCGTGAACGCGATTCTTAGTTCACCCAACAGCGTGGCGGTGGATGTTGCGGGCAACGTTTACGTCGCCGACACAGCTAACCACAGGATTCGCCGCATCGATGCACTCTCACGGAAGATCGCCACCATTGCCGGAACCGGCAACTATGCCCACAGCGGCGATGGCGGCCCGGCTGTTTCGGCCGATATCGCGTTCCCGATGAGTCTTACGTTCGATGCATCCGGCAATCTGTATTTCCTCGAAAGCACGCTAGGCAATGTACGCCAGATCAGCCCGTCCGGGCAAATCAATACAATTTGGTCTGGGTTTTCGGTGCCTGCTGGTCTGGCGGCGGATCCTGCCGGCAATCTTTACGTTTCCGAGCCACAGCTCAACCGCATCCGCAAACTGGCCGTATCTTCCGGTCCGCTTCAGATCGCAAGCACCTCACCACTTCCAGAGGCATTTGTAGCGGTGAGCTATCTCGCAACCATCACCGCCAGCGGCGGCAAGGCTCCTTATCAGAAATGGACGGTCGAGTCTGGTGCACTTCCGCCGGGCTTGGCGCTCAACGCTTCAACCGGCGTGGTGAGTGGGACGCCGATGGCTTCCGGTCTCTTCCAACTAACAATCGCCGTGAGCGACAGTCAGGGCGCTCGCGTAAACAAGTCGTTCAAGCTCTCGGTTGCCGCTCCCGGATTTACCATTTCTGCGCAAGGCGTCATCCACGGGGCCATGCTCGCCAGCGGGCCCGTGGCAGCAGGTGAAATCGTCGCCATCTTCGGCAACGGGTTCGGCCCATCGAAGCTCAGCGTCGCGCAGCCGGACGGCTCCGGATTTTATCCCACGACTCTCGGCGGGGTCGAAGTGTTCTTTGACAACGTGCCGGCACCGCTGCTTTACGTTAGTCCGACACAAATAGGAGCGGTGGTGCCGTACGAAGTAGCCGGTCAAACATCGACCACAATGCAGGTGGAATCTAACGGCGGCTTTTCAAATACAGCAACGCTGACGGTGACGCAGTTCCGTCCCGCCTTGTTTACCTCCGATGCAAGCGGTGCGGGCCAGGTGCTCGCCATCAATGAAGACGGAACAGTCAACTCGGTGGCAAACCCGGCGCGGCCTGGATCGATTGTGTTGTTGTATGGCACGGGCTTCGGCGTCCTCACTCCTGCGACGCCGGACGGCAAATTATCCATGCCGCCATTGAGCGCTCCAACTGCGCCTTTAATAGTGTCAGTCGGAGGTGCGGTTGCAAACATCCTGTATGCTGGCGCCGCGCCGTCCATGATTTCCGGCGTGGTTCAATTGAACGTTGAAATCCCGCTTAACGCTAACACCGGAAGCCAGCCGGTGACGTTCACTATGGGCGGCGTTGCAGGAACGCAATCCATCTTCATCGTCATTGAATAGTAGAAATCGCGCTCCGCTAATTAGCGGCAATCCGCTTCTAAACGATTGCGCAAACAATTGCAATCGAGCATCCGAGTCGAGTCCGTTCTCTCACCTCGATGTGTCGACAGCGGGCAATCTGGCAGCAGGGCAGCCATCCGCGGACATATTCCGTAATGTTTGGCGGCGCAAACCGCAAGACACCCGACGAAATGATTCAGCAGACACACCGAGCTATCGGCTGCGCCGACTCGCCTGGATATCCAGCGGAGGAGAAAGCCTGTTCTTAGAAATCAGTTTGGGATCGGGGGTTGCCCCCGTTGTTGGCGTAGAGCCCCGTAAGTCTTTGAGTAATTGGTAGCGCTAACGGAAATCGAACGGGTGAATGAAAAAGTTTGCTTCGGCTGGGCGGCGGAGGCGTTGCGAGGAGCGGAAGTGCGGACTGGCCGCCAGGTGAAGCAACCGGGCGGTGAACTAAATCGCAGCGGAATGGCGGGTTATGGGTATTGAATGCGCAGGCCAGGAAGGGAGCCTGGGAAGCAGGAAGATCGGCGGGCTCAAAGCACGGGAAGAAGTGGAGTAGAACAGGCGGCGGGAGTTGCGCAGGACC
>DATGMH010000058.1:0-81647 GCA_035293725.1 Bryobacteraceae bacterium | reverse complement strand
TGTTATTTTGCTCCTCGTGGTTGGGCGATCGGGAGTAAATGGTCACCTCATAGCCGGAGATTTTCAGCACCATCGCGCCGAGCAACCCGACAGGCCCCGCGCCCAGCACCACGGCTCGATGTCCCGCGCTGGCATGTCCGCCGGGCTCAACGGGTGAAGCCCAAGGCAGCCGCTCCTGGATGTGCGAGAGTTGTTCGAGCGACTTTTCAGCGATCGTCAACGGCTCGACCAGGACTCCAATGTCCCGCAGCGCACGCGGCACCACGTTCAGATAACGTTCGTCTTCCACCACCCATTCGGTCATGAAGCCGTGGCGGCTTTTAATGCCGCGCTCGGTGTAATCGCCGGTGTAGCAGAAGTCCTGACGGCCTTCACGGCAGGCGATGCAGGAAGGGTGCGGGCACGGCCGGCGGACCGTCATCACTACCAGGTCGCCGGGCTTGACGCGCGAGACCTGCGGCCCGGTCTCGACCACTTCGCTTAAGGATTCATGGCCGATCACCAGGTACTCGAAACCGTCCGGTGGTGTGCCGTATTGGAAGTTGATAATCTCGCGATCGGTGCCACAGACGCCCACGTCGAGCACACGCACCTTGACCTCGGTAGGCGAAGAAAGCTTGGGCTCGGGATGGTCGACGAGCTGCCCTTTGCGTTGTACCGGGAAGACAGCGAGTGCCTTCATGGGTCCAGGATAACGCGCAGGCAGCCGGCGGGAAGCAAGATTCGGCGCTGCTCTCAAAGCGGGCGGGCGAGGATCTCGCCGTTCCCCCACACGCAGTGGCGGCCGACGCCGGTCCAGCGCGCGGCCTCGAGGATGGGAAGAAATTCGGTGAGATCGCCTTGGTATTCGACCTGGCCGACGAATCCGCCAATGCTGTGACTCTGGCCGGTGCGCCGGCTGCGGCGCACGGCTGAAACGCGGCGCAGGTCGCATTTGGCGATTCGTATTGCGCGAGCGCGATGGCCCATGGCTCGAAAGTCGATATCGAGAGGGCCCGGGCCATAGAGCGATCGCAGCGTGCTGACGCGATCGCGCGCCCGGGCGAATAACACCGAAAAATCGGGCTCGGCCGCACGCGTGGAGGCATTGCTCTCGCGCTGCAATTGCGTCGGTGTCAGGAACGCGACGTGGAGCTGGTGAACGCTTTCGGCCCGGGGCTCCAGAGCAAGTGAGATGCGGGCCGCCGCCTCCACGGAATCGAGTTCGGCCTTCGCAAATCCGGTAAACGCGCCTGCCAGGAAATCCGCCGTGCTCTCGCGGGCAGTGAAGAAATTGATATCGAAGCAGAACATTTCACCGGGCGCCAACGTCCGGCCGGCGAGGTGCGAGACTCGGAAAACGAACGGACGCGGCGGGTGGACGAGGCCGCTGGGCCCGCGGGTGGATACGGGCGCGAAAATTCGGCGATAAGCGCTGGTTGAGTACAGCGCGCTGCCGAACGCGCCTCGCAGCAGATTGCCTGGCCCGGCGTGTGAAAATACCAGCGGCTGCCGGGCCCGCAGGCGGATCCGATAGGAATGAACGTCGAGGGTCACAAACCAGGCGGCTATGCGCTTGCGCGCAAAGCCTCGCGGATCTTCAATGCGAGTTCACCGGTGGAGAACGGTTTTTGAAGAAATGTGCGATCGGCGCCGGGCGTGATTTGTTCGCCGTGGGCCGAGACATAGAGCACGCGCATTTTCGGATGGAGCGACGCAAGTTCGGCCGCGACGCCGGCGCCGTTTGCGCCCGGCACCACCATGCCGGTGATCAAGAGATCGATGGGCTCCGAGTGCTGTTGCGCAATGTTAACCGCCTCAACCGTGGAGCCGGAAGACAGAACGCGGTACCCGCTACGCTTGAGCATGGCCTCCAACACCCGGCGGACGCCCTCTTCATCTTCCACCAGCAGAATGGTTTCGGTTCCCGAGAGCGTTACGCTCTGGGGCGCCGGATCGTTCTGGTCGGCTGTTTTCTCGACGGCTGGCAGATAGATGCGGAAGGTAGTGCCGGCGCCTGGTTTCGAGTCCACGTCGATTTCGCCGCCGGCCTGTTTAATGATTCCATAACTGGTCGAAAGGCCCAACCCCGTGCCGTGTTCCTTGGTGGTGAAGAAAGGCTCGAACAGGTGCGGTAGCACTTGGCTTTCGATACCGGCTCCCGTGTCGCTGACCGAGAGCAGGACATACTGCCCCGGATTCGGATCGGGCATGACAATGTTGGCGGTTGCGAGCGTGAGCGTTCCTCCCTGCGGCATGGCATCGCGGGCGTTGAGCGCCAAATTCAGAATCACCTGTTCCAGCTGTCCGGGATCGGCGTAGACGGATTGCAGGCTGGGGTCGAGATCGGAAAGCAGGCGAACATGTTCGCCCAAAACGCGCTGGAGCATGCGCTGGGCGTGCTGCACCAATTGATTGAGGTTCAGGAACGCGGGTTTCACCGATTGGCGGCGGCTGAAGGCGAGCAACTGCCGGGTGAGATCGGTAGCGCGCTGGGCGCCCTTCACGATTTGGGCCAGATCGTCGCGGGCAGGATCGCCGGGAAGCATGCTGTCGAGCAGCATTTGCGCGTGTCCGCTGATGACCATCAGGAGATTATTAAAATCGTGCGCCACGCCGCCGGCCAAGCGTCCCATAGCCTCGATGCGCTGCGAATGGTGGAGCTGTTCTTCCAGGCGCTTGCGCTCGGTCACATCGCGTGAATTGACCACCACGCCGCCCACGCCGGGCAAGTGGGTGAGATCGCGGCCGAACGATTCCAATGTTCGATACGAGCCGTTTTTGTGCCGCATGCGATACTCGACGGCAATGGTTCCGCCATTTTGCTGCGTGGCGGTGCGCACGCGCGGCAAGTCATCGGGATGAACGAATTCGAACGCGTTTCTTCCGACCAGCTCGTCGGTGGAGTATCCGAGGACGCGCTCATGCGAGGGGCTGGCGTAGCGAACGGTGCCGTTTTGGGCGAGGATGCTGACCAGGTCGAGCGAATTTTCGGTGAGCGAGCGGTAATGTTCTTCACGCCGTTCGAGCGCCTCGACAGAGCGGGCGCGCTCGCAGGCGTAACGTACGGATCGCACCAGCAGGTCGCCGCCGACGCGGCCTTTGATCAGATAGTCCTGGGCTCCGGCACGAACGGCGCGAACTCCGATGGCTTCGTCGTCGAGCGAGGTCAACACGACAATCGGGACCTTGGGCGCGTGGCTGTGGACGCTGGTGACCGTTTCCAAGCCGCGGGCGTCGGGCAGCGAGAGATCGAGCAGTACTACGTCGAATGGTTTGTCGCTAAGGCAGCGCAGCGCGGTCTCCAGGCGATCGGCGTGCTCCAGGCTGAACCTGCCGCTGCTGCCTTCGCGCAGCATCTCGCGGAACATTCGAGCGTCCAGCGGGTTATCTTCCACCAGCAGGATCCGGACATCATCTAAGTTCATACTCTGAATGCGGAGCCGGAAGCGTGGGAGAAGACTGCTTTCCGGCCGACTCAGAAGATTCTAGCACCGGCGAGGCCGGCTTACAGCCGGGCTTTCGCTGCTTCCCGATAATCGCCTCGTTTACGCAGCCCCGCCCACGGCCCGAGCGGTGGTTTGTGGACAACCGCATGTAATGACATCTTTGGGACTGTTTTATCGCCTGTAGGATTGAGTGGTTTCTTAGAACCGGCCAGCCTTTGTCGCGCAACTTCAACCAGGAGGTCTTCAAATGACGGGGAGAGCGTCACGAACCTATTTCTTGCTTATGTCAATTTGCGCCGTGTCCTTCGCCGACCCGTTCGTGGTCCCCACCAACCTAGCGACTGCAGCCGGCAATTTGGCCGTAGCGTTGAAACAAAAGGCGTCCCGCTTCCAGGAGGTTATCGGCACCGGTCAGTTTAGCCAGTTCACCGGGCCCATCACGATCACTGGGATTAGGATCCGGTCAGCGCCCGGGACAGGCCCTGTTAATTTCATTTCGCCTTCCTTCAAAATGACACTGTCAACTACGCAGGCCTTTCCCAACACGCTTGGCAATCATTCGCTGCCGAGCAGCACGTATGCGGATAATGTCGGGCCGGATGCCACGATCGTCTATAACGGCCCGATTTCGGCATCGTCTCCCGGTTGCAGCGCTCCGGGGCCGTGTCCCCTCGATATGGGGATCACGTTTTCCACTCCATTCACATACGACCCTTCGAAAGGTAGACTCCTGGTGGATTACGTGGCGGCGGCCCCAACGAGCGCGCAGGCGGGTAGCCTGGACGGCGTCATTTATCCCGACACCACCAGCAGCGTTGTCGCGGTCGTAACAGGTGATCCCACGCAGTCAAGCGGCACCCTCACCATCGGAGGCTTTGTGCTTGGTCTGGATATTGCAGGTGGATCGGGCTTCACCTGCGCCAACACGGCGCCGGTCACCATCACGTCTATAGAGTCCGCCAGCGCCTATGGCGGCTACAACTACTTCGCGTCAGGCTCGTGGCTCGAAATCAAAGGCAATAACCTTGCCGATCCCAACGACCCCAGGCTCAGCAACGCTTCTCACTCTGGCCAGTGGTCCTCCGCCGACTTCAATGGTTCAAACGCGCCCACTAACCTCGATGGCATCAGCGTCTCTATCAACGGCAAGCCGGCCTACGTCTGGTATCTGTCGCCCACGCAGCTGAATGTTCAGGCTCCCGAAGATGCGGCAACCGGCAATGTCTCTATTAGCGTCACTAACTGCAAGGCTACGAGTTCGATCTCGATGTTGTCGCGCCAGACACTCGCGCCCGGATTGCTGGCGCCGAGCAACTATAGCTCCGGCGGCACGCAGTACCTAGTGGCGACGTTCGCCTCGGACGGGGCTTATGTTCTGAACACCGCTTTGGGGGCAGGTTTCGGCTTGAACTCGCGTCCCGCAAAGCCGGGAGACTTGATCATCGCTTACGGAGTTGGCTTCGGTGATGTGACGCCATCCATTCTCCCTGGCACCGTCGTCAGCCAGTCGAATCAGCTCGTGAATCCGGTAACGTTCTCTTTCGGATCAACTCCCGCACAGCTCAGCTATGCCGGACTGGCGGGGTCGTTTGTCGGCCTGTACGAGTTCTACATCACCGTACCCGCAGGCTTGTCCAACGGCGACTACCAGATCCACATCGCGCAAAACGGGACACCGCTGCCGCAGACCGTGTTCCTGACCGTCCACAATTAGGATTCCGGCGCGGACGATTTTGCAATCCGGCTGCTGATCGCGCGCGAACTTGAAAGCAGCGCGGCTAAACTGAAGACCACGGTGCTCCGCAGCTACCAGTCCACCTCGACTTGGTAATTGTCCGTGCCGGGGCCTGGGTCGTCGATCTCGAAGACCAATTCGTAGTGGTTTTGTTCGGATGGGATTTCAACAATGGAGGCCTGGCCGCGGCCTTGGAGAATTTTGACAGCCGGTATCAGGCCGGAGCGCGCCGGGAGTGGTTCGACGAAATCGGCTCGTTGATTGGACACTTGGCCGCTATCCAGAGCGTGGGCAAATGCGGCGCCACCGCTGAGTGTGACTCGCACGCGGCCGGCCACGGTTGCGGTCCACAGCAGACCGCGCGAGGGAGCGGGCGGCGCCGCAGCGGCGGCCGACCGGTTCCAGGTCAGGGTAAACGAATAGTCGCTGGATCCGCTCTGCGGATCATGAATCGATACCCGAGCCGTATAGTGATTGCGCTCGCTGGGCTGCTCGACGAGGCGTATTTCGCCGCGGCCTTCATGGCGGGCGAGTTTCACCTCGACAGCGCGATCGGGAAG
This sequence comes from Bryobacteraceae bacterium, assembly GCA_035293725.1. GTDB lineage: Bacteria > Acidobacteriota > Terriglobia > Bryobacterales > Bryobacteraceae > Palsa-89. Next base: position 75,924 of record DATGMH010000058.1, on the reverse strand, counting down.
CGGGCGGGTGAATTTGAACTTTTCAGCAGCAACGGGAGCACCGTAGTCGGGAACAGATGCGCAACTTTGGGCCCGGCAACTGACGGTTATATCCTCAGCCACGCGGCCGCTCCAGACCAGCGTATCGGTTCTGCCCTCGCCGCGCGAATGCTCGAACGCACGGTCCGAACTGTTCCAATCGACGGCAATCGAGTAGAACGCACTTCCGGGCTGACGATCATCGATTTCGATGGCAAGTGTGAAACGGTTATCAATCCGCGGCTGGTCAACGATGTGAACATAGCCGCGGCCCTCGCGGACGCGCAGGTGAGCATCCTGACGCGTTTGCGGCAGCGGATGGTAAAAATGAAACTGCTGTTCGGTAACCGGTGCACCCTCTTTCGTGACGACGTCCAGATGATCGGAAGTTATGTAAAGAATGGTCGTGCCATCTACCCGCCCTTGCCAGGTTAGTTCCGGATTGTCCTGAGCCCAGCCTGTGCTGACAAATAAGAGGAGGAGCAAGAGGAGTCGCACTTACCCTTGATTGTACTGCTCGAGGTCAAATAGTAAGCGGACATACAAAGGTAGATAACCGAGTTGATGGCTTTCAGAATGCTGGCGGGTTACGATAGAAAATGTCTGGTTTCATACCGACGCGCCGGCTAGCTACGCGGCCGCAGGATGTCCGCTCGTAACGATTAGACGGTTTAGGCATGACTTTCGCGCTGTTGCTCGCAGGCTCGATGAATCAGATTGTCCAAAGCATCTTCGACGATACATTCGCCGGCGTATATCATCTGGATGTGTTTGACTGGTCGCTGCTGATCCCGTATTTCGCGATCCTGGTGGTTCTGTCGTGTTACGGCTGCCATCGCTACGAGATGATCCGGCGTTACTTGCGCCAGAAGAAGGAAAAGCAGGCTCAACCGCCCTCGCGCTGGGAGACTCTGCCTCGCGTCACAATTCAGCTTCCTCTGTACAACGAACGGTACGTGGTGGAGCGGCTGATCGAGGAAGTATCCAAGATCGATTATCCAACCGACCGGCTGCAGATCCAGGTGTTGGACGATTCCACCGACGATACGCATCCGTTCACACAGGCGCTGGTCGCGGAGTATCAAGCGGCAGGGCTGCCGATCGAGTACCACCACCGGACGAACCGCAACGGATACAAAGCGGGGGCGCTGCAAGAAGGAATGAAGAGCGCGACCGGGGAGCTGATCGCGATCTTCGACGCTGACTTTATCCCGCCGCGCGACTTTCTGCGCCGGACGGTGGATTACTTTACGGATCCCGCGGTTGGCGTGGTGCAGACGCGCTGGAGTTACACAAACCGGCATTACAGCTTACTTACCGAAGTAGAGGCCATGCTGCTGGACGGCCACTTCGTCATCGAACACGGGGCGCGTCACGGCAGCGGTTTGCTTTTCAACTTCAACGGGACCGCTGGAATCCTGCGGGCCAAAATGATCGAAGACGCGGGCGGCTGGCAGCACGACACGCTTACGGAAGACACGGACCTGAGCTATCGCGCGCAGCTTAAAGGTTGGAAATTTATTTACACGCCGGAAATCGAATGCCCGTCCGAGCTGCCGGTGGAGACCTACGCGTTCCAGGTGCAGCAGTCGCGCTGGGCAAAAGGCCTGACGCAGGTTGCGATCAAGCTGCTGCCGTCCATTCTGCGCTCCAATATTTCCAAGCGGGCGAAGGTGGAGGCTTGCTTTCACCTGACGCCGAACATTTCGTATCCGCTGATGCTGGTCATTTCGGCGCTGACGCTGCCGGTGATGATCGTGCGGTTCTACATGGGCTGGTTTCAGATGCTGACGATCGATTTGCCGCTGATCATCGCGTCTTTTTGGTCGATCTCTGCTTTTTATCTGATGGCGCAGCATGAACTGTTTCCGAAGGACTGGAAACGGGCGCTGCTGCTGATGCCGGCGCTGATGGCCGCCGGCGTGGCGCTGACGCTGGTGAATACGAAGGCGGTGCTGGAAGCGCTGTTTGGGATTAAGTCGGCGTTTGCGCGGACGGCAAAATACGCGGTGGGAAACCGCAAGCTGAAGATCGACGCCGGCGAGTACCGGCGGCGGAGCGGATGGCTGCCTTACGCGGAGCTGGCAGTCGGGTCTTATTTCGTGCTGATGGTCAAGTTTGCGATCGACACCTGGAATTTCCCGGCCATTCCGTTCCTACTTTTGTTCGTAGCGGGCTACTGGTGGGCTGGTTTCAGCACGTTGTACCAGGAGCTTCAGGGCAAGCTGCGGTGGCAGCGCGAACGCGCGGCAGCGGCGCTCGAAAAGAACGCAGCGTAGTTACGGTTTCACCACTGCGCGCAGGAATGCCAGAATGGCATCCAAGTCCTGATCGGTATAGCCTGCCAGCATCGCTTCGTGCCGCCAGTTGCTGCCTTCTTTGAAAGTCACTTCGCCCTTGGCGAAGGAGCGCTCAACCGGGGGCAGCGTTTTCAAGTCGTAGAGTTTCACTTGCGGTCCGACTTTGTTGAGTGGAAGAACGGGAAACGAATCGCCCTGCGCGGTGGCGGTTTCGACCTGCGGCGTCGCCAAGGCTCGCAAAGCGGCCACGTTCTCCGGAACCGAGGAGAACGGCAAAGCGACCGCGATGCCTATGCCGTCGACACGATGGCACGTGGAGCAGCGCTGGAATCCACGGACCTGCTCGGCGAACAGTTGCCGCCCGTGCTGGGCGTCAGGAGGAAGCTTGCGCGGTTCGGGCTGCATGGCAAACGGATTGGGCGGCGGAGTGACGCCGTTCAAGCTGTCGACGTAGGCGATGACGGCCAACAGGTCGGCGCGATCGAGCGTTGCTCCAAACGCAGGCATGCCGGTGCCGGGGATGCCGTTACGAACGGTTTGGGAGATATAGGCATCATCGAATCCGCGGGCGGCCAGGCGGGGTGCACCGCCGGGAGTGCCTTTCACGCCGTGGCAATATCCGGTTGCGCAGCTCTTGTTGTAGACGTCGAGGCCGCGCGACATCAGTGCCGGCGCGTTCTGGGGAAAAGCTGCGACAGGGGCGAGCGAAAGTAGCAGCAAAATTCTCGCGCGCATTACTTGGTATCCTCCGGCAGGGCGAAGACCATCAAGGTGGAACCAAGGCGGAAATTTTCGGCCTCCGGCCAGATGGAGGTCAGCGCCCGGCCTGCGATGGAGCCCCATCCGGTGGGTGTGGCGATGAATTGGCGTCCGTTCACGCTGTAGGAGATAGCCGAGCCGCGATGTCCCGCGCCGGTCTGAAAACTCCAGAGCTTCTGACCGGTGCGTGCGTCGAGCGCGAAGAAATTTCCTTCGGGATCGCCGGTGAATACCAGGTCGCCGGCGGTTGTGAGCATCGATGCGAGCAGCGCATATTTGTAACGCATCGACCAAACGCGCTTGCCGGTGACGGGATCGTAAGCGTCGATGTGGCTATAGGCGGGGCCGTTGGCAGGCCCGCGATGACTCCAGGTTCCACCCAGGAAGCCCCGCCCTTCGACCGGCGTTTGTTCGCGCGCCACCGAATCGCTGCAAATTTCGAGCGTGGGCGTGTACATCAGTCCGGTCCGAGGCGAGTAGGCAACCTGATTCCAGCTCTTGCCGCCATCGGGGCCGGGACAGATCAAGGTGGGCTTGTCTTCCACGGGCTCGATGCGGCCCAGGATCTTGCCGTCTTCGGTCATGCCGGTGAGCCAGGTGTGGTTGTCGACGATGGGATAGGCGCCGAGAAACTCGCCGTTGGTGCGATCGAGCACCCAGGCATAGCCGCTCTTATTGATGTGCACCAGAAGCTTGCGCAGGACGCCGCGGACCTGGCGATCGATGAGCAGGCATTCGTACGCGGAGTCATAATCCCAAACGTCTTTGGGGATTTCCTGGTAATACCATTTAAGCTTGCCGGTATCGGCGTCGAGGGCGACGACGCTGCCTGTGTACAGATTAGCGCCCTCGCCTTCGCCGGAATAACGATCGCCCGCATACATATCTGAAGCCGCGTTGCCGGTGCCCCAGTAGACCAGGTTGAGCGCGGGATCGAAGGAGCCGGTCATCCAAGTAGCGCCGCCGCCGTACTTCCAGCTATCGCCCTTCCAGGTTTCGTTTCCTTTTTCACCGGGGGCAGGGATGGTGTAAAAGCGCCAGGCGAGGCGTCCGGTCTTTGCATCCATGGCGGTGATGAAGCCGCGGAAGGCGCTATCTCCGCCCGCGATTCCGACTACGACCTTATCTTTGACCAACAGAGGCGCGGAGGTGATGCTGCAGCCGCACTGGCTGGAGTCGGCGATGGCGACTTTCCAGGCCTCGGCGCCGGTTTTTTGATCGATGGCTACGACGTAATCGTCATAGGTTCCGACGTAGACTTTGCCGCCGCCAACGGCGAGCCCGCGATTCTGGATGTTTCCACCAGCGCCGCGCGGCATGGGGTACTTGTACTGCCACAGCATTTTCCCGGTGACGGCGTCGAGCGCGAAGACCTGGCTGTGCGTGGTGGAAAGATAGAGCACGCCATCGATGACGATGGGAGTGGACTGCAAGCCTTGGGTGTAGTCGCCGGTTTGGAATTGCCAGACCGGAACGAGCTTTTTCACGTTGGAGGTGTTGATCTGGTCGAGCGCGCTGTAGCGCCAGGCAAAATCGGTGCCGCCGTAGGAGGGCCAATTTGCGGTGGTGGCGCCGTCCTGCGCGCGGGCCGGTGCGGTGAGGATTGCCGAGAGAAGGGCGAATAGCGGCAATAGGAAACGCTTTTTCATTGATGTGATTTTACATCGGCGTGGTGGCGGTGTTGTGACACGAGGCGGGGGCGGCGGCGGGTTCGCCCTGTTGCGGCAAGTCGTTCTCATAGGCCTGAACGCGGCACGCCGGAGTGCCTGCGCCACAGGCTGAAAAAACGAAGCCATTTGGGGCGGGAACATCTTGAGCGGGCAGTGCTTTGGGCATCGCGACGGCGGCGGCCTTCTGGAGCCGCGCGGCTTGGATCTGGCGGAGAGTCACGAGAGCCTTGTTGAACTGCCGGGACAGGCGGGCGCTATGCTGGCCGAGGGTGGCGAGGGAGCGAACGGCTTCGGCGATGCTGGCTTGGGCGCGTACGTTCCGGCGCATCTCGCGCTGCGCGATATCGAGCAGCTCGGCTTCCAGCCGGGGGATCCGGTTAAGCCGCCAGGCGGTGTCGGCGAGTTCCTGAACCAGCTGGATTTCCGTGGGTGTCTGCGGCTGGTATTCGTCGTGGAATTGCCGGCAATGGAGCTGGTAGGCGGCAGGATCTTCGCAGCGCAGGAACGGCGCACGGCTGGTGAGGCCGTGCTTGGTGGCGTTTTGCGAGGAGCGGTTGCGGCCGGCCTCGGTGCGGGGGCCGGTGGAGTGTTGCGCATTGGCCCGGTTGACGGCGGCGCGATCAAGCGCGGATTCGAGCTCGGAGGTGGAAATGGCGGTTGGCATGGAGCGATCCTTTCGAGCTTGGGATAACACGAGGCGGGGGGCATTCCAGCAGGAAGCGGGCGAGCCGTGTTGACTCGGCTGGAAAAATATTTACCTGCGGGATGTGATTGTAGCGTGCGGTCCGAGCAGCGACACTCGTCTAACAGTCGATGCAGCGCAACGCGCGCGATCTTTGGACGCTGGGCGGGCTCTCGGTGTGGGAGCTGCTGCGGCGCACGGCGCGGGAGTCGTGGGAGGACGCAGTTTTCGGCCAAGGCGGCCGGATGGCGTTCTATCATTTTTTGGCTCTGTTCCCGTCCCTGCTGGTACTGCTGGCGATCAGCACAGCGATTCCGCATTGGGGCGATTACGTGAAGAACGCGCTCCAGGATCTATCCGGGCAGGTGCTTCCCGATGAAGCAGCAAGGCTGGTGCAGCAAGTGTTATCGGAGCTGTATGGGCGGACGCTGTCAGGTTTCCATCTGGCGGCGGTATGCGCAGGTACGGCGTGGGCCGCCCTGAATGCAACGTGGGCGATGGTGTGGGGTCTGAACCGAGCCTATGAAGTTGAGGAAGACCGCTCTTGGTTCGAGCTGGCGGGCCTGATCGCCGGGCTCACGGCGGCCATGGCGATCGCGGTCTGTATCGCGCTGTTCCTGATCTTTTTCGGCGGAGAACTCGCGACGCATCTCCACCGCGGCGTGAAGGCCGCGCGCGTGCTGGAATGGCTGGTGTTAATCGCGTCCCTATCATTATGGTTCGCGGTACTGTACCGTTTCGCGCCCAATCTCCGCGACGCGCAATGGCGCTGGAGCACGCCCGGCGCTCTGTTCGCGCTGATTCTCTGGATGGGAGCGACGTTTACGGCGCGCGTGTACTTTAACCACATCAACGACTACTCACGCAGCTATGGGCATCTGAACGGCGTCGTAATGCTGCTGCTTTGGCTGTACGTAACGAATGGAGCGATTCTCATGGGAGGCGAAATGAACTCCGAGATTGAAAAGAACGCGGAACAAGGGGCCGGCGGACGACGCGAGGAAAGGCAGGAGAGGCGAGAATCGCGCCAGAATCGGAAGCACTGAGGCGTCAGTTTTTCGCGCTTGGGTTTCAGCCGGCCGTTGCCGATCGAGTGGCATTTTTGGGGCTGTCCTTCAACAGGCCGAGACGCAGCAAACTCTCGGCGGTTGCGACGATGGCGTCTTCGCCGGGGCGCGGCGACCAGCCTAAGACGCGGCGCGCCTTTTCGTTGGTCGCGTTCTTTCTTTTGCCGAGTTCCGGCAGGATCTGTTTGGCGGCCGGATCGCGCAGGGCGACGAGGCGGACCAGCCAGTTCGGGACTTCCCGGGTTGGCACGCGTTTGGCGGCCGCGCCCATGCGGCTCTTGAGCACTTTGGCGATATCGAGCATCGACATGAAATCGCCGGCGACGGCCAGGAAGCGCTCGCCTTTGGCGGCCGGACGGCTCATGGCGCGAAGATGCAGATCGGCCACGTCCCGCACGTCCACCACGCCGAAATAGATCTGCGGGCATCCGGGCATTGCACCATCCATCAAGCGTTGGACCAGGAGGATGGAAGTGGCGTAGTCGGAACCCAAAACCGGACCGAAGACTCCTACCGGGTTCACAACGGAGAGCTCGAGCGAGCCACCTTCGCGGGCGATGAAATCCCATGCGGCGCGCTCGGCCACGGTTTTCGATTTGACGTAGGGGAGCACGTCGGCGCCCGTTGGTTCGGTCCAGTCGGTCTCGTTGAAGGGTTGTTCCCGCGGCGGATGTCCATAGCCGATGGCGGCGAAGGAGGAAGTGAGCACCACGCGTTTTACGCCCGCTTCCCTGGCTGCGCGCAACAGCCGGAGCGTGCCTTCGCGCGCGGGCACGATGAGTTCATCTTCGTTTTTGGGAACGCCTTGGGGGAAGGGGGAAGCGATGTGCAGCACGTAATCGCATCCAGCAACTGCCTCGGGCCAGCCGGCGTCGCTTTCGAGATTGGCAGCGGCGAAAGACAAGCGATCGCCCGGCTCGGCGCCGGCTTGTTTGAGCAAGGCGCGGACCTCCGGCTCGCGTTTGAGGTTGCGCACCGTGGTTCGGACCCGATGGCCTGCTGCCAACAACTGCAGAATCGAGTGGCTACCGATGAATCCCGAGCCGCCGGTTACCAGAACTGTGTTCATCGCGGCCTCCTTTGTTTCCGATCTTAACTCTGATGCTAGACAACGATACTAGATTCGGAGTTTCAGCGATTGGGAGACACGGTGCAGAAAGGCCGAGATTACAGGGATATCGGTTAAGGTCGCTCGATTGCACCCCGAGAGCGCAAGAGCTGGATGGCTGCGTTGGCCGCAAAGTTTACATATACTCTATGGAACGGCCTTAACGAAGGCAGGAGGAGTTCCCCATGTATCGACGATCGGCGCTCATTGTAGGGCTTGCGTTGGCTTTGTTCGCGGCGCAGGCGCAGGGTCAACGGCAACAGCCTTCGACGGCAGACCCGTACGCGAACAATCCGGATGCGGGGAAGTTGAAATTCCCGCTAGCGGCGCCGGCGGGCAAGGACTCGGGCGCGATTACCACGCCGCCGTCGGGAGCAGTGAACCCAGGGATGCTCGATCCGGCGAAATGGAAATACGGACGCGCCTTCGATGCTCCGGCGGATGCCAAGATTTGGAATCCGGTGATGATCAAAATGATGAAGGGCGAGAAGGTCACGGGGGCAACGGTGTTCAGCAGCGATAGTCCGGAGACGTATTGCGCGATGGCGAACGCCGGTTATGACTTCATCTGGACCGAGATGCAGCACAGCCCGCGCGACTGGGAAAACGTAGGACGGATGTGGAAGGCGTGCCCGCACGCGAAGGCGGTGCCGGGAGTGCGGGTGGCATACACGGACGAGCGCGAGATTCAGCACGCGATGGACCTGGGCGCGCTGGTGATCGTGATACCCACAGTGCGGTCGGTCGAAGAGGGGAAAGCGGCGCGGGATTGGACCATGTTTCCGCCGCTCGGCAAGCGCAGCCTGGGGGGAGGGCAGGCGTTCGATCCGGAGATGTGGGGCAGCGTTCCGGGCGGGTACCGGGCCACCATCAATCAGAACGTGGTGCTGATCGAGATGATCGAGACGCTGGACGGGGCAGCGGCGGCGCGTGAGATCGCGGCGATTCCAGGCGTCACGGCGATTTTCGCGGCGAGCGGAGACTTGGGGAATTTTTCCGGGTACAAGCAGGGCGATCCGGATTATGAGCGGCTAATCAACATCGTGCACGATGCGGCGTTGAGCGCGGGGAAACGGCTCTGCGGACCATTTGCATGGCGGGACCGGCCGGACTTCACCTGTTTCCAGAACGCGAGCGAGACGGCGCTCATCATGCGCGGAGCGGCGGCGGAGCTGGGCGATCTGAAAGATACGCAGGGCAAACCGGAAGTCGGGCCGTACGCGCCGAAGAAGTGAGTGTTAGCGGTAGCTGGGCGGATGCGGCGCCGGCGGTGGTGTGGTGCGAACGCACCGACTGCGTGCGCCACAGGCTATTTGGCGTATTTCTTTAGAGCGCGGGGACCTACTTCCGCGCCATAGACGTTGCCTTGGGAATCCATGGCAACGCCTTCTGGGCCGCTGGTGACGGAGATTTGCGGGCCGCCGGGGTACCAGCGCTCTTTGCTGTCGGGGTCGACGCCGATCTCGGGAATCAGCGCGGTGACTTTTCCGGTTTTGACGCTGCCGATGCGGATGCCGCGTTTCCAGCCAGGGTTGGTAGCGGTATTGGAGTCGGAGTCGGCTACGAGGATAATATCGTCGGGCGTGATGAAGATCCCGCTGGGGCGGCTGAATTGCTTCCACTCGTCGAGGTAGTTGCCGTCCTGATCGAAGATTTGGATGCGGCTGTTGGAGCGGTCGCCCACGAAGAGGCGGCCGCGGGAGTCGAACGCGAGCGTATGCGGGACGTTGAATTCGCCCGGGCCGGATCCTTTCTTGCCCCAAGCCTTGATGAATTTTCCGTCCTTCGAGAATTTCATGACGCGGTTATTGACGTGGCCATCGCTGACGAAGATGTCGCCGTTGGGAGCGATGGCGACGTCGGTGGGACCGTTGAACGCGGTCTCGCTTTCGCCTGCGACACCGGCGGTGCCGAGGGTCATGAGAACCTTGCCGTCGGGCGAGAATTTGAAGACCTGTTCGCCTTTGCCGTTGCGGGCCGCGGCGTCGGTGGCCCAGATGAAGCCCTGTTTGTCGACGGTGAGGCCATGCGGCTGGATGAACATGCCGTCGCCGAAGCTTTTCACCAGTTTTCCGGATCGATCGAAGACCAGAAGGGGCGGCTCGGCGCGTTGGAAGGCGAGGATATTGCCGCCGGGCAGCGGGTCGACGGATATGACTTGGCCCCATTGCATGCCGGCGGGGAGCGCCGCCCAATGCTCGACTTCATGGTAGGGATTGGGTTGGGCCAACGAGGCCGCGGCCAGGGCGGTTAGGAGAATCGGGATCCGAAGTGTGCTTCGCATATATGTGCGCGGGGCTGCGTGTGAGGCGGCACGGTCGCGTAGAGGAAAGTATACACGCGTTTCGAACCTGAGGAAAAGGCGAGTCGTACAAGGCCGCGCCGGCACGAGTGCGTGCGCAGCGCTACCACGGCCACGGGGCATTCAGTATAATCGAGCTTTATGAAATCACTAATCGTAGTGACCGCGTTTTGTTCCGCCTTGGTGGCGCAGACGCCCGCGGCTAAGACCGCGCCCAAGAAGGCACCGGCGGCCGCGAGTGGATCGCTCTTGAATCCCTCCTCGCTCCATGCCACGGCGCCCGCGGATTTCAAGGCTGAATTCGTCACCACCAAGGGGAATTTTGTAGTGGAGGTGCATCGCGACTGGGCACCGCTCGGCGCGGACCGCTTCTACAATCTGGTCCGGGGCGGCTTCTTCACCAATGCGGCGTTTTTCCGCGTGGTGCCGAACTTCATGGTCCAGTTCGGGCTGAACGCGGATCCGGCGGTGAACTCCGCGTGGCGCAATGCGAATTTGCACGACGATCCGGTGAAGCAGAGCAACAAGCGCGGCTACATCACGTTCGCGACCGCGGGTCCGAACACGCGCACCACACAGCTGTTCATAAACTTCAAGGACAACGGGTTCCTGGATTCACAAGGATTCGCGCCCTTTGGCGAAGTGGTGGAAGGCATGGACGTGGTGGACAAGATCAATAGCCAGTACGGCGAAACGCCGGATCAGGGCAGCATCCAGTCCCAGGGCGACGCCTACATTTCCAAGAATTTTCCGAACATCGACAGAATCAAGAGCGCCCGAATCCTGCCGGCAACCGGCGGCGCTGCCGCCGCGCCCAAGAAGTAAGAGCTGGCCGGGGTAAACAGCAGGCGGCGTTGCGCGCACGAGAAGTGGCAGCATGCGGCGCCGCGCCGAAAGAGACCGCGCGTCAGCGGTGGTAATCGAGCGGGACTTCGAAAAAGAGTAGATCCTTGCCGGTCGAGGCGACCTTAATGCCGGTCATATAGAATTTGGCGCCCGGCCGGTGCTCGGTTTGAAAGTAGAAAAATCCGCTCGCCGACTCGTGCGGCGGGAGCATTTTCGCTGCGAAAGCACGGCCTTCAATTTCCCAGGCGTTAAGCGGGCTCTTGTGCTTAATGCGCGGGATCGGTGTGCCGGTGGGCATAGAGGGCCGGCGGCCACCGCCCAGGGTCTGAACGTCGGAGGGCGGGGTGGCCTCGACGTGCTGCCGGTCGACAGTGGTGTACTCAACTTCGATCTGATCTAACTTGAGCGCCTGGTCCGTGTCATTCTGAATGATGACCAGCACGGGCAGTACACCGTACTGATTCGGGTCCAATTTCCCAAATGCCGTGTGAGCCAGTTCTTCAGTATCGAAGGCGGATACCGCGACGGTTACATTATCATTGGTCTGCTTGGCCTGATAGGAAGAGGCGGGTCCGGGCGAGAACTTACTTTCGTTCTTCTTGTCCGCCAGCAGCAGGGTCGCAGCCGTGAAGGCGATCAGGCAAGTCCAGAGCGTTTTCATCTATTTCCTTTATGCCGCATGCCGCATTTCCGCGCTGCCGCTGATAGTATTTTATTTCGTTTGGCGCTGCGTCCGGCAGCCGAGCTATTTCCGCCATTTTCACGAGCGATTGGGCAGCGGGCCGGGGTCGTTTCGAGCGACGCCGCCCGGCTCGATTTGGTTGCATGCGGTTTCGGTGGGGGAAGTCATGACCGCAGCGGGGCTGGCGCGAGAGCTGCGCGAGCGCAGTCCCAGGGTGCCATTGTATTTGTCGGTGGGGACGGTGGCAGGGCGGGCGCTGGCTGAGGACAAGCTCGCCGGGCTGGTAGACGGGATTGTGTTCGCGCCGCTCGATTTTGCGTTCGTGATCCGGCGCGTGCTGCATCTGCTGAGGCCGGCCGTGGTGGTAATTCTTGAAACCGAAATCTGGCCGGCATTGTACCGGCAGGTGAAACGGGCCGGATGCGCGCTGGTGGTGGTGAACGGCCGCATGTCGGATCGAGCGTACCCGCGGTATCGCGCATGGCGGTTTTTCTTCCGGCATGTGCTGGCGCTGCCGGACGCGATTCTGGTGCAAAGCGAAGAGGACCGCAAGCGGTATCTGGATTGTGGCGCACCCCCGGAACGTCTGAGCGTCGCCGGGAACCTGAAGTATGACGCCGCGCCGCTGCACGGGAGCGCGCCGCAAGCGGTGCTGGACTTGTTGGATCAACTACATCCCAGCGCGGTGTGGATCGCCGCCAGCACGATGCCGGGCGCGGACGCCGCGGACATCGACGAAGATGAGGCCGTGATCGGGGCGTTCCTGCCTCTGGCGCGGGTCAACCCGGGTCTGCTGCTGATCCTGGCGCCCCGGAAACCGGAGCGATTCGATACAGCAGCGGAGAAATTACGAAGCGCGGGGATCCGGTTTCAGCGCCGGTCTCAAACAATGATGGATCCGAACCTGGCGCTGCCCTGCGTGCTGCTGCTGGATTCCATCGGGGAGCTGGCGAGCGTGTTTCCCATGGCGGACGTAGTGTTCATGGGCGGGACGCTGGCGCGGCGGGGCGGTCACAATGTGCTGGAGCCGGCGGCGTGCGGCCGGGCGATCGTTTGCGGGCCGCACCTGGAGAACTTTGCGAGCATCGCTGCGGAGTTTCGCGAGCAGCGCGCGATGGTGGAGATCGAGACGACGGGCGATCTGGCGCGCGCGGTGGAGGGGCTGTTGGAGGATCCGCAGCGGCGCGAGCGTTTAGGCGCGCGGGCTGCTGAGCTGGCGGGTCGGCATCGGGGTGCGACGGCGAAGGCGGCGGAAGAAATTCTGCGCCGGCAGGATTTGTTCGTTCCGATCGGGAAACCACGCGGGGTCATGGCGCCTCTGTTATGGATGCTGTCGGGAATCTGGATCGCCGGGGACGCCTTGAAGCAACGCCTGGACCGGGCCCGCGCGCGCCGGTTGGAGACGCCGGTGGCGAGCATCGGCGCGATCAGCATGGGGGGCGCGGGCAAAACGCCGATGGTGGACTATCTGGCCGAGCGCTTGCGGGAGCGCGGGCATTATCCGGCGATCCTGACGCGCGGGTACCGCAGGCGCTCGATTGAACCAAGCATCGTAATTGAGGCGGGTGAGCCGGTGCCTGCGAGCGTGACCGGAGACGAGGCGCAAATCTATCTGCATTCAGGTTATGCGCACGCTGGGATCGGAGCCGATCGCTGGTCGACCGGACGGCTGCTGGAAGAAAAATACCGGCCGGATGTTTTCTTGCTGGACGACGGATTTCAGCATCGCAAGCTGATGCGGGATCTGGATATTGTGTTGCTGGACGCCTTGAATCCTATGGCGGGCGGGGCAGTCTTTCCGCTGGGCCGGTTAAGGGAGCCGCCGAGCGCGCTGGCACGGGCGGACGTGCTGGTTATCATGCGCGCCGCGTGGGAACGCGAGTACACGGGATTGATCCGGCAACTTCGGGCGATCAATCCGCACGCGCCAATCTTCCGGGCTAGCACGGAGCCGAGATATTGGGTGAGCCATCGGACTGCACGGCTGGCGCATCCGCCGGAAGTACCGGCGGCGGCATTTTGCGGGTTGGGGAATCCGGCGAGTTTTTGGACCACTTTGAAGCGCGCGCGAATCGACCCGGTGTTCACGTGGGCTTTCGGGGATCACCACCGGTATAAGTGGAGCGAACTGCACCGGCTGGCCGCGCAAGCTCGCATGCACGGCGCGGGTGTGCTGCTGTGCACCGAAAAAGACGCGATGAACCTTCCGGCGCGATCGATGGAGTTGCTCCTGGATCATTCGGTGGAGCTGTATTGGCTGAAGATCGGCGTGACGATCGAGAATGAGGAGGCGCTTCTGGCATTAATCGAGTCGAAGATCAGGCGATAGGCCGGAGGTAAGTCGGGTAGCGAGGACTGCTGCTTTAGCGGTTGAGGGTAGACATCATGGGGATCGGGTAGCGTTCTCCGGCCACGGCGCCGCGCGGGATTTCGCGTTCGATGTCAGCCAGATCGGCCGGCGATAAATGAATGTCCGCGGCGGCCAAATTTTCCTGTAGATGCTCGCGGCGGCGCGTTCCGATGATGGGGACGATATCGGGTCCTTTGGCCAGCAGCCATGCCAGGGAGAGCTGAGAGGGGGTCACGTTTCTGGCAGCGGCGAGCCGCTTGAGGGTTTCCAGAAGCGCGAGATTAGCGGCGAGGTTCTCACCCTGGAACCGGGGGAAATTGCGGCGCTGGTCGGCTGGAGTGCTCTGGATGTTGCCGGCGAACAAGCCGCGCGAGAGTGCGCCGTACGCCACCAGGCCGACACCCAACTCGCGCAAAGCGAGGATCACTTCGTCTTCCGGATCGCGCGACCAGAGCGCATATTCGATTTGCAGGGCGCTGATGGGATGCACGGCGTGCGCGCGGCGCACGGTGGCGGCGGACGCTTCCGACAAGCCCGCATAGCGTACTTTTCCTTGCCGGATGAGATCGCCGACGGCGCCGATGGTGTCCTCGATGGGGACATTGGGATCGACACGGGAGGGATAGTAGAGATCGATGTAGTCAACGTCCAGCCTGCGCAAGCTGTATGCGATGGAGCTCTTGACGAACGCGGGGCGGGCGTCGAATCCGAGGAACGCGCCGTTGGGATCGCGCAGCGCGCCGAACTTTACTGAAAGGATGGCCTGATCGCGGCGGCCGCGGATGGCGCGGCCGATCAGCATCTCGTTATGGCCCATCCCGTAGAAATCGCCGGTGTCGAGCAAAGTGACGCCGAGATCGAGCGCGCGCTGGATGGTGGCGATGCTTTCGGGTTCCGTAGAACGGTCCGCACCGTAGAAATCCGACATGCCCATACAACCGAGGCCGATGGCTGAGACGGCGAGGCCCTGCGATCCTAGGCGGCGTTGCTCCATGGACTTTTATTGTACGCGGCAAACGTGAGACGTGTGACTGAAGTCACTGCGCCCTTGGATCCTTGCCCTTAAGCTAATGTTTACGTCGACTGGCGCTGGTTAACCTTGGGTGCGCGCTGCGCGTCGGATCGGAAATTCCGGCGTACGAGGGCTACCTGCATCAAGCCTGGGCAGTGCTGCCCGTATCGGCCATGGTGGAGCTGACGGCGTTCACGCTGTTCGCGCTCAACCTTGCGATCACGCTGTTGCGGCCGCCGGCGCACTTGATGCAGACGGCCGAATCAACGGTTCCGATCGGCTCTGCGAACTGACGATTATTTACGAACGACGGTGCCGGTCACTTTATACTGAATCGGCTGCGGCTCGCCATTTAGATTGCCGTTCGTGCCGACCTCATACGTTCCCGTCACCGTGTTGTTGCCGGCGCCTGTGAATTGCATGTTGATCCACTTGACCTCAACGCCGGAAAAGCCGGCGATGCGGCCCGAGGAAAGGATGGTGGCGTTCCAAGTTCCAGCGCCGGTGTCATAACTTCCAGTACCGTTGGGAAGCGCTGGCCGGTCGCCTTGCAGCGTGATGGTGGCGTTGGCCGCGGCTGGTTTTGCACTGGCGTTGGAACCGGGTGTGGCGTTCCCGGACGGCATCGATGTCGTGAATGTCACCATAGCGGTAGATCCACCCAGCCCCACATAGGGATCGCTTGCAAATGGGTCCGCGATTACCGTGAAACTGAGCATCATGATTCCGGAGGTCGGGAATAGTGTCGACAATGGCACGGTGCAGTTTAGGATGGCCTGGTGTACGCCCGATTGCGGATGTACATATTCGGCGTTTTTTCTCGTGTTGTGGAACGGGAACAGGTGATCGTCGTCCCAGGGCATCAGCGTGACTTTAATCTGCCGGGCGGCGTCGCACACCCGGTTCACTGTAGCGCGGTCGTCGTCGTGCTGATCGGTGGAGGTTAGCGTGCGGTCCCGATCCGCATCCATATTGGTGGACGCGGTGGCTGCGTCGTCGCCGGCAGGTACTTCGTAAGGGGAAACGCACCCGACGGTGCAGCTTTTTTGGTCGTCGAGGTCCCAGAAGTAGTGGAGCGGCGCGATTCCGACCGGCATATCTGCATCCGAAGATCCTCTCGCAGACAGGGTGACAGTGGTGCCCAGCGGGACCGTGATTTGGTCATAAGGGTTCGTGCACGCGCCGCCGCCGATCTGCTGGGGGTTGACCGTTGTTCCGTCAGCCAACTTCACCGGCAGGATATGGTTGTCGGGCGCCGGATGGTAGTAACGGTCGAGCACCTTTCTCCAACCGGTGTCATTAGGAAACAAAAAGCCGGGCGATTGCGGCAGCGGCCAGACGATCGAAGCCCCGTTTCCGGGGAGATCGAAATCGACGCCTGTCTCTGGATCGCGGGCTTTTAGCGGCAACTGGTCAGCATTCAATCCGTAGTGAGCGAACGGCGTCGTTCCATCAAACGTGCGGGTATAGGGAAGATCGTACGGTTGATCCGCTGAAAAGTAGAAGGCCCGGGTGGTTCCATCGAAGTTCTTGGGCAGTAGACCATCAAGGCCCAACGCGACGTTGAACATACGGGTGTCCGGAAAATAGATGTGGAGCCCGTGCGCCTTGGGATGATTCGTGCCATGCGATTCCAGAATGACCACGCGGTTGGAAATGATGTCCAGGATGCTGGCAACTGGAGTAAGCAGGCAAGAAGGGATACCTGACTTCAGCATGTTGCTTGCGAAATCGTAGAGATCGAGAAAGTTTTGATCGTTAAACTTCTCGGTAAAGGGCAATTGGTTTTTCGTGAGGACTTGAACGTTGTCGGACGGATCGTCGCGGCTTTGGAACAGGCTCATGCCGGGGGCCAGCAGATCAGCCCAACTACGGATGTTGACGCTTAAATCATTGACACGGGTCAGATCGATCACGGATACGGTGTATCCGTTCTGTATCTCGGTGTTAAAGCTGCCGCTCGTCCGCGCTTTGTATTCATTGAAAATATCGGTGATGGACTCGCGGGCGCCCCAACCGGGATTTGCCGCCAAATGCTGGGCCAAACTCTCATAGGGGAAGTCGGTGGTGTAGGTGATCTCTTCCGAGGCCAGCATAAAATTGGCGTATGGCTTCAACTGGTGGGCGACTTCGACCCCCGCCATCAGGCAAGCGTCGAAGACAATCCAGTCAAATGATTGTCCGCTCAAAGCCGTGGACAGCTCGCCCATGTACAGGCTGTCCGACTTCGCACGGGTACCCTGCGGGAACGTCTCATCGGGCCCGAAGCCTTTCCAGCCATCGCCGTGGCTGCTGAGGAGCAGGCCGTAGTGGGTGGCCGGATAGTTCTGCTTGGCGTAAGCAATAAACCCGCTCAATTCGGCCGGATCGCCCATATCGCGCTCACCGATATCGGTTAGGCCGGGATTAATGCTGACAGTGTTCGAAAAGCAATTGACGAATCCTGCGGCGGGGGCAAGCAGGCCCCGGTAGGTGGTGGATCTTCCACTCACCGGGTCTGGTATGTTCTTGAGGTCCAACATGACGACGAAGTTCACGTCAGCGGTGGAACCGCCGGCCTGCTGAAGCCGGCATATCTTCTGAACGAAAGCGCCTTCCAGGTTGTTGTCCGCGCTCATGTAGGCAATGATTGTCCAGCTCGCGTGCGGCGGCGCTGCTACGCCTTCCGGACGCGTGGGCCGCGCGGAACTCTGCTGTGCTGGAAGCACGTTCGGCATCACGGCCAGATTCTGGGCTCCTGGGGTGGGGCCGAGGCTAGAGACGCCACCTAACGGAGCAAAATCGTCGATCGTGTCCGTGTCGGTGGAAAATGGATCCCGCCCAATGGAATCGCCGGGTGCCACCAGCCGCAGCATCTGGTTGCCGTTCAAACCGACCGCGTCGTGCCGGAGCACGGAGCCGGAAGTCCAGATGCCTGCTGCAACCGCGTCGTTGTGGGCTTGCCCTGGTTGATAGGTCACGGACTTGCGGGCCCAATTGATGAAATCTACAATTCCGCTGGGCGAGTACAGAGCCGCTTCGCCCGCGTCCATGCTCCAGTACGGCGTGTTGGCGGAGTCGTCCGAGGTGTAGTAATCTCCGGAATTGTTCAAGAAATCGAGGCTGTTTGTGCCGGACGCGAAGTGGACAACCAAATATGCGGCGGGAGGAAGGAGAACTGAAGGTAGGGCCCGGGCGCTCCCGCCATTGACACCATCCGACGCGCTTATAGACCATCCGGTAAGATCCACCGGCGCCGTGCCGGTGTTGGCCAACTCCAGCCACTGTGTCGAGACGTTCGGATCGGGGTTACTGGGGTCGTTGTAGAACAGGATCTCGTTGATTTTTACTTGCGCATTGAGAGCGAACGCAAGACAGACGAATAAGACAAAGCGAGCCATAGGCCCTCCAAACACCTCGTCGTCGCGATTTTGTCGCGATTGTGGACGAAACGGTTGAGCTAGTATACATTGAAAAGTCCTGCTAACAAGCCGATTTTTCGGTTCTATGCGCTGCAGTACCTGAATACTGTGGCATTAGCGCACTAGGCGCCTAGGCGTGGGCGCCAGGCCTTGCTACAATGTTGATATAAAGTGATTTCCGGCTAGCCCGCGGGGGCAAATCAGCCGCATCGGCCGTCATTTTTCTGGCATCTCATAAGAACCTGTAATGTCCAGTGTCTCCGACCAACTCGTGCTCGGCTTCGGCCTCGCGTTTGAGGACCTATATCAGCGCGAAGGGCTGTTGCGGGTGGATGAGAGGTTTCTGGGGCACTTGGCGGAAGCCGATGGGGCTCTGCATGCCCGGCTGATACAGGCGCGGGCAAAGCCCGGCGAGTTGGCACAGAAGGACCTGTCCGCCTTGCTGATCGCCCTTGCTCCGCACGTGGAGGATTTCGTCGGACATTTGTTCGGGATCAGCCGCGAGATCGAGGCGCTGCAGGAGCGTCACAATCAATCGGCGCCGTTCTTTGCGTTCAAGCGCAAGTTCATTCAGAAGCGCGCGATCAGCGGCGTGACGAAAGAGCAGGCGGCGGCGATGGATGGTCCGGCGCTGGGCCTCGAACTGAAATCGCTGTTTCGCGAGCCGCTGACGGAGCGCAGTTTCTACACGCATGTGGCGGCGTGGCTCGAGAACGAAGCGGCACACGGACCGGAAATCCAAAGCGCGCTGCGGTATGCGGCCTGGGCTGCGCTGTCACCGGCGGGAATGGAGCGGCATCACCGCGATGTTCTTTTCAAAGTCCCGCACAAACAGGACCCCATGCACCTGGTGCCGGTGGAGACAATTCAGAACGGCGGCGAAATCGCCAAGCTGCGCCTTGCCGAACGGCACTGGCGTTATCGCGAGGGATTCCAGCTCACCGATCACGGGATGGCGCTAGCAGGCGCGCTGGATCAGGCGAACTACTGCATCAAATGCCATAACCAGGGCAAGGATAGCTGTTCGACCGGATTGAAGGAGAAGACCGGAGAATTCAAGAAGACCGTCTTCGGCGTGACGCTGGCCGGGTGTCCGCTGGACGAAAAAATTTCCGAGATGAACGTGGTGAAGCAGGCGGGCCACAGCGTGGGCGCGCTGGCGATCGTCACGATCGACAATCCCATGGCCGCGGGCACGGGCCACCGCATCTGCAACGACTGCATGAAGGCCTGCATTTATCAGAAGCAGGATCCCGTTGATATTCCCCAGATCGAGACACGGACGCTGAAAGATGTTCTGGAGCTGCCCTGGGGTTTTGAGATTTACAGCCTGCTGACGCGCTGGAATCCGCTGAACCTGGCGCGGCCGGTGCCGCTGGCCGAGAGCGGCTACAAAGTGCTGGTCGTTGGGCTGGGTCCGGCGGGGTTCACGCTGGCGCACTACCTCATGAACGAAGGCCACACGGTGGTAGGCGTGGATGGGCTGAAGATAGAGCCGCTGCCTGAGGAGCTTTCGGGCGTGGACGTTTTCGGCGCGCGCACGCGCTTCCGCCCCATCCGCGATATTCGGGAAATTTACGAATCGCTAGACGATCGAGTAATGGCCGGTTTTGGCGGCGTGGCAGAGTACGGCATTACAGTCCGCTGGGATAAGAACTTTCTCAAAATGATCCGGCTGCTGCTAGAGCGGCGGCGCGAGTTCTCGATGTTCGGCGGCGTGCGATTCGGCGGCGCGCTGACCATCGACAACGCGTTCGCGATGGGTTTCGATCACGTGGCGCTGTGCGCGGGCGCGGGGCGGCCAACTGTGATCCCAATGAAGAACGGGCTCGCGCGCGGGGTGCGGCAGGCATCGGATTTCCTGATGGCGTTGCAGCTCACCGGGGCAGCCAAGACGGACACCGTGGCGAATCTGCAAATCCGTACGCCGATCGTAGTGATCGGCGGAGGATTGACGGCGATCGACACCGCAACCGAGTCGCTAGCCTATTACGTCGTGCAGGTGGAAAAGTTTCTACATCGCTATGAGACGCTGGTTGCCGAGAAGGGCGAGCGCGAGGTGCGCGCCGGCTGGAGCGAAGAAGAGGCTGAGACCGCGGCCGAGTTCATCGCGCATGCGCGCGCGATTCGCGACGAGCGGCGGGCTGCCGCGCGCGAGGGGCGCAGGCCCAACCTGATCGGGCTGCTGAATTCCTGGGGCGGCGTGACCATTGCTTATCGGCGGCGGCTAGTGGATTCGCCGAGCTATACCCTCAATCACGAAGAGGTCTGGAAAGCATTTGAAGAAGGCATCCGGTTTTCGGAGTGCCTGGCGCCCGCCGAGGTGGAGGTGGACCGCTTCGGCCATGCCTCGGCGCTGCACCTGACGCGGCACAAGTTCGATGCCGAACGAGGGAAGATGTCGCCGTCCGGCGAACCGGTGCGTCTGCCGGCACGATCGATCCTGGTGGCAGCGGGGACTCAGCCCAACACCGTGCTGGGGCGCGAAGATCCGACGAACCTGTTCCTGGACGGGCGGTGGTTCCAGGCGATCGATGAAGAGGGCAAGCCGGTGCAGCCCGAGCGCGTGGCGAAGCCGCAGTACGCGCGTGTGCTGACATCGATGCGCCGCGACGGGCGGGCGATCAGCTTTTTCGGCGATCTGCATCCGTCGTATGCGGGCAACGTGGTGAAAGCCATGGCGAGCGCCAAGCAAGGCTACCCGGTGGTATCGCGCGTGCTGTCGCGGCGTCCGCCGGCCGCGCCCGCACCGGCGGAACTGATTGATCGTTTGAACGACGGGCTGCGCGCGGTGGTGCAGAACGTGATTCGCCTGACCCCGACCATCGTGGAAGTGGTGGTCCGGGCGCCGATGGCCGCGCAGGCGTTTCAGCCGGGCGAATTTTACCGGTTGCAAAACTTCGAGACGGTGGCGACGCGCGTGAACGGGACGACGCTTGCGATGGAAGGCTTGGCGCTGACGGGCGCGTCGGTGGATCGCGAGAAGGGTTTGCTTTCGACGATCGTGCTCGAAGTGGGCGGGTCGTCCGATCTATGCACGCTGCTCAAACCGGGCGAGCCGGTGATCCTGATGGGCCCGACGGGTACACCGACCGAGACTCCGTCGCGCGAAACGGTGCTGCTGGCGGGCGGGGGGCTGGGGAACGCGGTGCTGTTCTCGATCGGCCAGCAACTGCGCGCCTCGGGCTCGCGGACCATTTATTTCGCCGGTTATAAGAAGATGATCGACCGCTACAAGGTCGAGGAGATCGAAAGAGCTGCCGATGTGGTGGTGTGGTGCTGCGACGAGGCGCCCGGATTTACGCCGGACCGCGTGCAGGACAAAGCATTCGTCGGCAATATCGTGGATGGGATGACAGCGTACGCGCGCGGCGATCTGGACGAGCCGGAGATCCCGTTCAGCGCGGTGGATCGCCTGGTGGTGATCGGTTCGGATGCGATGATGCACGCCGTGCAGCGCGCCCGGCATGGAGTGCTTGCGCCGTATCTGAAGAAGGGGCACAAGGCGATTGCCAGCATCAACTCCCCGATGCAGTGCATGATGAAGGAAATCTGCGCGCAATGCTTACAACTGCACAAAGACCCGCTGACCGGCGAAGAGACGGTGGTGTTTTCCTGCTTCAACCAGGATCAGCAGATGGACCACGTCGATTTTGCGAGTCTGCGAACGCGGCTGAGTCAGAACGGCGTGCAGGAAAAGCTGACGAAGCAGTGGATCGACCGGTGCCTGCGGCGGATCGGCGCGCGGGAAGAGCTGGTTGCACAGTAGATCGGGCGATTACTGACCCGGTTCATCCGTCGTTTCGAACATATCGCTTCGCTATTTTCCGAGCCGTCTGGAGACCTTATGATATCTTTGTTGCTTGAGCGCGCGCGATTGGATTTTTGTCGCTCTCGGCGTTTTTTCGCTCGGCTACATTTGGATCTGGTTCCAAGGCAAAGGGCGGGCGCCCGGCGTACCGACGCTGTTCGAGCTGCTGCTGGGCTTCGGCACCAATTTCCTCGACACGCTGGGCATAGGCTCATTCGCGCCGACTACCGCGATCTTCAAATTCCGGCGCATGGTGCCGGACGAAAAGATTCCCGGCACTTTGAACGTGGGCCACACGCCGCCCACGCTGATGGAAGCGTTTCTGTTCATCGCGTTCGTGCAGGTGGACGTGCTGACGCTGGTCTCGATGATGGCGGCATCCGTCTTCGGCGCCTGGTTCGGCGCGGGCATTGTAGGCCGCTGGCCGCGGCGCAAGGTGCAGATCGGCATGGGCATCGCGCTGCTCACCGCCGCCTTTTTCTTCCTGATGTCGAACTTGAACATCTCGCTGGTGCCCGCAGGCACGGCGCTGGTCCTGAGCGGTTGGAAACTATGGGCCGGCATTGCGGGCAGCGTGGCGCTAGGCGCGCTGATGACACTGGGTATCGGACTGTTCGCGCCGTGCATGATTCTGGTGAGTCTGCTCGGCATGAATCCGAAGGCCGCATTTCCCATCATGATGGGCTCGTGCGCGTTTCTGATGCCGGTGGCAAGCGCGCGATTCATTCGCCTGGACAGCTATAGCCCCCGGCAAGCGCTCGGGCTGGCGCTAGGCGGACTGCCGGGCGTGTTGATCGCGGCGTTAATCGTAAAGAATCTTCCGCTGTACTGGGTACGGTGGCTGGTTGTGGTGGCGGTGACGTACGCCAGCGCGACCATGCTCCGCTCGGCCGCGCAGGAGAAGCGTATGCGAGCTACTGAACCGCTCGAACCTCGACCGACTTATAGATCTCTTTAGTCTGGTCTAAGTCGGGAAACTGCATGCCGGGAAGGCGCGCGCTGGCCGTACCGCACGCGACCGCCCAGCGCACGCATTCGGTGAAATCCTTTTTCTTCGTGGCGGCCCATGTGTAGGCGGCAGCCAGCGCATCGCCGGCGCCGATGGGAGAAACCGCCTCGACGCGCGGCGGGATAGCTTCGAGGAGTTGGTTCTCATTCACGGCAACCACGCCGCGGCTGCCGAGCGACAGCAGCACCGTTTCGGCTCCCATGGCGCGCATGCGCGTTGCCGCTTCGGTGAAGTGCGCGCGCGTGATCAAGGCGCGATTGAGGAGGCGTTCGGCTTCCTGCTGGTTGGGTGTGACGACGGTGGGGCAGGCCTCGACGCCATGCAGCAGGGCATCGCCGTCGGTATCGAGCAGCGTTTTGACGCCGCGCCCGCGCGCCATGCGGATCAACTTGGTGTAGAAATCTCCGGGAACGCCGGGCGGGACGCTGCCGCACAGCATCAGCCACTGGGCGCCCTCGAGCCGCCGCTCGAGGGCTTTTTCGACACGCGCGAGTTCATCCGCCGTCAAGGAGGGACCGGCTTCGTTGAGTTTGATTGTCAAGCCTTGGCGGTCGACGATGGTGAGGTTGGTGCGGATCTCGTTCTGGATCGCGACTACCTTTACAGGAAAGCCCCACTTGCCTAGCAGCTTGGTGAACTTGTCGCCGTTCGGGCCTCCGGAGGTGACGATGGCGAGAGTTTTGGCGCCGAAGGAGTGCAGCACGCGCGAAGCGTTGATGCCACGCCCGCCGGCCGAATCGCTGCGCGACAGGATATAGGCGCGGTCCTCGAAGACCAGCCGATCCACCATCACCGTGCGGTCCACGGATGGATTGATTGTGAGGGTGATAATCAACTCTCAATGTTACCCTGGATTCCTGGAAAGCCGGTCCCATTTGCGCGCTTATCTGGCTCTCGGCGCGGTCTGTTTTTTCTGGGGAACGACTTACCTGGGTATCCGGATCGCGTTGGAATGGCTGCATCCACTGCAGCTGATGAGCCTGCGCTATCTGATTTCGGGCGCGGTTATGCTGGCTGTGGCATTTGCGACGAATGTGCGTCTGCCTGCGCGTCGCGAGCTGCTGCATACCTCGCTGTTTGGAGTGGTCACGATCGGGATCGGCACCGGGTCGCTCGCATTCGCCGAGTTGTGGATCCCCAGCGGGCTGGCGGCGCTCATCGTGAGCATGCAGCCGTTCTGGATGGTGAGCATCGAGGCGGCGATTCCGGGCGGGGAGTGTTTACACGCGCCGACCATACTGGGAATGCTGGTGGGCGTGGTTGGAACGGCGCTGTTGGTGGGGCCGGGCGCGGCGCATGAAGGGCTGAACGGGCCGGTGCTGCGGGGATTTCTGCTGCTTCAGATCGGCTGCTGCGGCTGGTCGCTGGGATCGATCCTGCATCGGAGGCAGACGACGACGGCGCACCCGTTCGTCAGCGCGGCGCTGCAACAAATGGCGACGGGCCTGTTTTTTCTGGCGCCAGCGATCGTGGTGCTGCGGTCGCATCCGGTTGCCTGGAGCTGGCGCGGAGCGGCCGCGATTCTGTATCTGGCGGTCTTTGGGGGCATCGTAGGATACAGCGCCTACATTTATGCGTTAAGCAATTTGCCGGTGCCGGTGGTCAGCATTTACACCTATATCAATCCGATTGTGGCGCTGTGGTTAGGATGGCTGTTCTATCGCGAAACGATCGGACCGCGCGAGATCATCGCGATGATGGTTATTTTTGCGGGCGTAGCGCTGGTGCGGCGTTTCAGCCGAGTGGCGCCGGCGAAGCCGGCGGCAACCGCAAAAGCTCAGACGAGCTGACGGACCCGTTCGAGGGCGGGTTCGAGCTTTTGCAGATTGGCTAGCACCGGGGCGAATAGATCGCCGACACGCTCGAAGCGATCGATCGCATTGTGGATGTTGAATTGCGAAGGCTCGAGACCTTTCTTCACTTCGCTCCAGTCAAGCGGCGCGGAAACAGGCGCGCCGGGATATGCGCGCAGGACGTACGGCGCCGCGATCGTTTTTCCGCTGGATATCTGTAGATAATCGAAATACACTTTGGCCTTTTTGCGCTGCGAGACGGTGCGGGGCCTGGTGAACAGCTCGGGTTTTTCGCGGATCACCAGGATGGACAACAGCTCGCCGAAGGTGCGGACCTGCTCGTAGGTGTAGACGGGCTCGAGCGGGATGTAGACGTGCATACCGTCGCCTCCGGTGGTCTTGGGGTAACCAGCGATGCCCAGCGCGTCGAGCGTTTTCTTGACCAGCCGCGCGGCTTCGACGATCTGTTCGTACGGGCAGCCTTCGGTAGGATCCAGATCGATCAGTGCGAAATCGGGATTATCGAGCGAGCCGAGCCGGCTCATCCATGGATTCTGATCGATGCATCCGAGATTGGCTAGATACAGGAGCGTGGCGCGGTCGTTGCAGATGATGTAGTGAATTTTGTCCTGGTTGTGCTCCGAGAAGATCGCCTCGAGGCGCACCCAGTCAGGCACCTTATCTTCGGCGTTCTTCTGGAAAAAGAACTCCTGATCGATACCATTCGGATAGCGCTTCAGCGAGAGCGGACGATCGCGCAGATGCGGAATGATGAGGTTCGCGACGGAATTGTAGTAATTGATGATGTCGCGTTTGGAGATCCCCTCGCCCGGATAGAAAACTTTATTCAGATTTGTGAACTTCAAGCGATGGTTGTCGACGGTGAGCGTAAGTTCGGCCGCGGATTTCGCCGGGATGAGCGGTTGGCGCTGGACCGCCGGCTCGGTGATTTCGGATTCAGCCTCAAGCTCCGTTTCGCGAACGCATTCCTTGGGGTCCTTGTCGAGGCGCAGGTTGAGGAACACCGGCGCGCGGAGCAGTCCGTCGGGCGTTACTTCCAGGTACTTGATCTCGGCGACGAGTTCCGGCTTCACCCAGGTTACATCGCGCAGCGCTTTGACGGCGCCTACGAACGGGGTTTTAGGAACTATCAGGGGTTCAATTCGCGACCAGATTTGTTTGAGTGATTTTTCGTTGAATCCGGTGCCTACCTGGCCGACGTGCACCAGTTTGCCGCGCTCGTAAACGCCCAGGACCAGCGAGCTGAAATAGTCGCGCTCGCCATGCGTGAAGCCGCCGATCACAAATTCGCCGGCGGTAACGACTTTGATCTTTACCCAATCACGGCTGCGGCGCGGCTCGTATTTGCTGGCACGTTGCTTGGCGACAATTCCTTCCAGCCCGTGGGCTCTCGCGGCTTCGAGCATCGCGGGACCGTTGGCGGCGAAGTGATCGGACAAGCGGATGCGGTCGGTTGGAGTCAAAATCCCGGCCAGCAATTCCTTGCGTTTTTCGAGCGGGACGGCGCGCAGATCGTAGCCATCGAGATAGAGCAGATCGAAGAGGAATAGCGTTACAGGAGTGGAGCGCGCGAGGTGCGAAACCGAGTTGGGATCCCCCACGCCGATGCGCGGCTGGATCAAGCTGAAACGGGCGCGGCCGTTTTCATCCAGAACCGTGATTTCTCCGTCCACGATAGCGCTGGAGGCTTCCAAGAATCGCGGCAGAACGCTGAGTTCGGGATATTGCTGGTCGCAGCGTTTCTGAGTCCGGGAATAGATGCAAAGTTGATTGTTTTCGATGAAGCAGAGCGCGCGAACGCCGTCCCACTTGATTTCGTAGAGCCAGTCCGGACCGGATGGAGGGTGCTCGGCCAGGGTGGCGAGCATGGGCTGTATGCTGCGCGGCATCGGAGACTGGACGGCGCCTTTGAGTTTGGCGAGGGAACGCGATTCGGCGTGGGGAGCGGCCGAGGCAGGCAGATTTTCGGCGATTTCCTGCTGCGTGCGTCCGGTGAGAACGCTGCGCGCGTAGTCCTCGACGTTCCAGCCGGGCTGGGCTTCCGCATCTTTCTTCTTGATGAGCAGCCACTCGTTGCCCTTGCCGCGGTTGCGCATGTGTACCAGCGCGAATTCGCCGCGGAGTTTTTGGCCATGCAGCCGGAATTTCAGATCGCCGCGCTCGATTTGGGTTTGCCCGGGCGCGTCGCCCAAGAGCTCGAACGTGCCGCGGTCCCACAGCATGACGCTGCCGCCGCCGTACTCGCCTTTGGGGATGTTGCCTTCGAAGTTCCCGTAATCGAGCGGGTGGTCTTCGACGTGGACCGCAAGCGACTTTGAGAGCGGTTCCAGGCTGGGCCCTTTCGGTACCGCCCAGGATTTCAGGACGCCGTCGATTTCCAGGCGAAAGTCATAGTGCAGGCGGGTTGCGTCGTGGCGCTGAACGCAGAAGAAGTTGCCGGGTGCAGATGCGGGGTGCGCAGAGGCGGCCGCAGGTTCGGGAGTTTTGTCGAACGACCGCTTGCGGGAATATTCCTTGAGCGACATACGGGCTGTAGGGCGCGGCTCGGCCGCTGCGCCATGTCCGGCTATCGTCCAGAATCACAGAATTGCAGGGGAGAAGCAAAGTGGCCAGGGCTTACGACTCGGAAAGGATCACCCAAAAGTCGCTAGCCAGGCTCGGATCGAGAACGTAGGCGTAGGGGAGATATCCGTAGCCCTGATCGCCCCAGCTCGATCCCCAGGAGTTGCGGAAGGTGAAGAGCTGCTTCGCGTCATCGTAGCGGTCAGGCAGATGGCATGGCCGCCGATCGGCGCATCGTCGGGACAAGGCATGGGCACCACTCCGTTTGCGGCGACCTGATCCGACTCGAATGCGCCAAACACGCTGATCCCGAGGCAACCGGACGGCCCAGAATCGCAAGCGAGTGACGGGGGAAGTAGGAATTCTGCGTTACGCGCGAGTACTGCAGCGCTTTACACTGGAGCGCGTCAGCGTAGCAGCTCTTGGGCGGCTTGGTGGCCAACCGGGATACATCGTAGGGCCATTCGGACTCGGGGCACACGCCTTGGCCAACTACGGTTTTGATTCCATCGCGCAGTTCCGCGCCGCCATCCTCGCTCGGATCGTCTTCCAGAACTCGTTCGTTGTAATAGATGAACAGGCGCGAGGGCGTGAGAAAGGGCTCACCCTGCTTCTTGCGTTCGAAATCGACAGCCGCGGCGATCGCATTCGCGGTGCAGCTTCCGAGGTCCTGTTGATCGTAAACCGGAGGCAGGCAGCCGGAAGTACGCAGGTCGCAGGCGGCCGGGAGCGGGACGCGTTTGGCGACGGTGAGCACGTGGTCCGGGGCGTCTATTTTTGACCAGGCTTTTGCGCGGCTTCCCTAGCGCGCGCCCCTGCGAGCATGTCCTGCATAGCGTAATTCCCCTCGTGGCAGGCGTACTCATACAGCTGGCCATCGATTCGCGTCATAGGCACCTCGGCTGTCCAGGGCCGGGTGTAAACGGTGGGATCGTCGACGGTGTAGCGGTAGTCGATATGGTCGGCATCCACGCGGCGGAACCGCTCGATTACGTGCAGATTCTCGCCCGCGCCGGGACAACAGTTGAACGAATTCGTGAGAATCTTATTGTTGTAGTTGGTGGTGTCGACCACCAGTGTGTCGCCTTCCCAGTGGCCGCGAGAGTCGCCCATCCACAGCCGGATGTTTGGATCGGCATGAGGGCTGCCGTCCAAGCGGATCACGCGCGTCTCGTGGATCATTTCCTGCATGATTGCGACGGCGTCGCGGGTCTGAATGATCTGGAAATTATTGTTGTAGCCGCCGGGCAGCTTCGGAGCGCCGCGCGTGATGCAGCGCTCGGCGAGGTTGCGGTCGGTCCAGGAATCCGCGGGATCCGGTCCTCGGCGGTGCCGGTCCTCAGCCTGCTTTTGTTCTCGTTTTTGCGCTTCCGGTGTCAGCGGAGGCAGCCGGCCGTCGGGTGGATCGACGATGAGCGACGTCCGGAGCAGCAAATGACCGCGCTCACGCCAGAGCTCGTTATAGGAGCGGTTCACGTCGACTTCGGCAGGACCATCGCGCCGATCGGTGCTGAGCTGCTCGAGCAACTGCCGCTCTCGTGCCGTGGCTTCTTCGGGCGTGAAGAGCGCCTTGGAGCCCAAATCGCGCGGCCGCTCGAGCGGCGTTATGGTCGCGTTAGTCCAAATCCCCTGCAAGTCCGGTTCGCCATTTGGGGTTCGGGCCAGTGTCCCGGAGTTAGCCGATCTGCCGGCGTTCCGGACCGCCGCTGTGGTTTGAGCGACTGCAGGCGAGACAGCCAGCAATACGGTCGCGACAGTGCCTGCGAAAACTGAAAACGAGTGCTCGGTCCGGCTTACCATGAGGCCTCCTCCGCGCCGCTCCCGGGTCCGCTAATCGGCGCGCGTCATCAGGTACTGGCGGACAGCCCATACGACGCCTGCCGCCAGCAACAATACTAGCGTGCTCCAGGGCGCGAAGGAGCAGGTGGAAACATAGCCGAGATCGTTGGGCTTCGAGGCGGAAAATGGCAATAGCGTAAACACGGCCAGACCGACCAACACGATGATGATCGCCAGCAGCATCGCATTGCGAAGGTCCTTCGACATGTCCCGAGAACACTAGCTTAACAGGCCGCGGATGACGCGCCGGTGATTACCGGTCGGTGACGATGAGCGCCCGATCAGGCCGTGCGGCCACCTCGCTACCTGGAATTGTAGATACGAGCGCGGCGCGAAAGCTGAAGCGTTTCGGCGCCGAGCCAGCCGGGGGAGCGATAATAGTAGTGTGAGCCGTGAAAAGTAGCCACCAAATCGAGGAAGGCGCAGTCACACCTCCCCCGTGCTTTTCACGGCTCGCCAGACCTACCGAGAACAGTTCCTAGGGAAAGAGTCGCGTTGCCTGCGGCGAGAAGTGGTGAGCGCGGAAGGAATCGAACCTTCAACCTACTGATTAAGAGTCAGTTGCTCTGCCAGTTGAGCTACGCGCCCTTCTTGAGGAAACCGTGCGCTTCAGGCCATCGAGGCCGTTCGCATGGGATTGCTTTCCAGAGTGTATCACGAGTCGCGGGGACTCGCTTTGAAACTCCTTCTGAACCTCAGGATTTCGAGCGTACCTGCTGCGCGCTCGGCAATTCCGACGCGCGCCATCCGCCGCCAAGCGCTTCGATTAGCGCCACGCTCGCCACGTCGCGCCGGGTCAAGAGCGCCACGGCGGTTCGCTGCGCATTGAGCAAACTGGCTTGGGCCGTAATCACGGTCAGGTAGTCTGCCGTACCGGCCTGATACTGAACGCTGGAAATCCGTAATGTTTGGCCGGCCGCATCGATCGTCTCTCCGACCTTGGCCGACTCATTCTCCAAAATCCGCAGCGCGGCCAAGTTGTCCTCCACCTGCTGGAACGCTGTGAGCACCGTCTGGCGATACGCCGCAACCGAGGCATCGTATGCCGCACGCTGCTCAGCGACGACGGAGCGCCGGCGTCCGGCATCGAACAATGTCTCGGCCAGTTGCGGCCCAACGGACCAGAAGCGACTGGGCCAGCTGATCAGCTTTCCAATGCTGGAGCTGGCGAATCCCGCGCTGCCCCCTAAGTTCAACGTCGGGAAGAACGCGGCCATGGCGATCCCGATCTGTTCGTTGGCTGCGGCCACGCGGCGCTCGGCTGCCGCGATGTCCGGACGGCGCTCGAGCAGCTCCGACGGCAGCTCCACGGGAACGGCGGGTGGCGGCGTTCTCAATTCGACGGTCGGGATGGTCAGCTCGGCGGGCGGCTTTCCGATCAAGATCGCGATGGCGTGTTCGTACGCCGCGCGCTGCACGCCCAAGTCGATCAATTGCGATTGAAGATCGTAGAGTTGCGTCTGCGCCTGCGATACATCCAGGCCCGAAGCAACGCCGGCGGCAAATCGATTGCGCGTGAGCGTGAGAAATTCCTCGTAGGATGCTTCCGTGCGTGCCAGCAGCGCGACCTGCGCGTCGATGCCATGCAGCCCGAAATAATCCTGCGCCAGCTCGGCTTGGTATAGGAGGCGCGCATTCTCCACGTCAGCAGCCAGGGCCTGCGCGTTATTGATGTTGGCGGTCACCCCGCGGCGGATGTTCCCCCACAGGTCCGGTGCCCAGGAGACATCGAACGGAAAGACGTATGAAGTTCGAATGGCAGACGAAGCGCTTGCCGCGCCCGCGCCATTTCCTACGACGTTGCCATTGGAAACGAATCCGGATCCGCCGCCGCCCGACTGCGAGGCGCTGATCGAAGGCGCCGTCGTTATCACAGGAAACAGCGCCGCGTGTGCCACGCCAACCGCGCCCTTGGCTTGCCGGTACAGAGCTTCGGCCTGCTGCACGTTCTGGTTAGAAATGCCGACCTGCTCCTCGAGCGCGTTCAGTGCGGGATCGTTATACACCTCCCACCATTTGCCCTTGGCATACGCATCTCCCGGCTGCGATTGTTTCCAGCCTTCGGCCGACGCCTCTTTGAAATTCTCGGGCGGCTGCTCTTTGAACGCGGGCGGCGCAGGCGCGGACGGCCGCTTGTAGTTGGGCCCAACCATGCAACCGGCGGACGCCAGCGCGATCCCGGCGAACGCAATCCACGAGAAACTTCGCCGCTTTAGCACTTTGTCATCCCTCCGAACGAAGCGGGTCAGTGCGCCGTCCCGGGCGAAGCCGTAGGCTGCTCCACCAGTGCTGGAGGCGGTCGAAATAGAGGTATACGACGGGCGTGGTGAACAGAGTCAGCATTTGGCTCACAATCAACCCGCCGATGATCGCGATGCCGAGCGGCCGGCGCAACTCCGAGCCGATGCCCATGGCCAGCGCCAGCGGAAGCGCACCCAGCATCGCCGCCATGGTGGTCATCAGGATCGGCCGGAAGCGCAGCATGCAGGCTTCGTAGATTGAATCGCGCGAGTTCTTGCCATCGTTGCGTTCGGCGGCGAGCGCGAAGTCGATCATCAAGATTGCGTTCTTCTTCACAATCCCGATCAGCAGGATGATACCGATCATGGCGATGATGGTGAGATCGGTGCGCGTCAAGATCAACGCCAGCAGCGCGCCTACGCCGGCCGAGGGCAGCGTGGAGAGAATCGTGATCGGGTGTATGTAGCTTTCATACAGAATCCCGAGCACAAGGTAAACCGTGATGAGCGCGGCGGCGATCAGCACCGGCTCATTGCTTAACGATTGCTGATAAACCTCCGCGGTCCCGGCGAAAAATGTCCGAATCGTCGCCGGGAGCCGCACCGTTCGTGCAGCGGCGTTGATGGCGTTCACCGCGTCACCTAGGGCGACGCCGGGCTGGAGGTTGAACGAGATCGTGACCGCCGGGAACAAGCCTTGGTGTGCCACCGAGAGCGACGCGATTGCCGGCTCAAAATGAGCAAACGCGCTCAGCGGCACGGCGGCTCCGGAAGGCGACCGCACGTAGATGTCTTTCAGGATTTCCGGATTCTGCCAGTACCGTGGCGCCGCTTCCATAACGACGTGATATTGATTCAGCGGCGTGTACATGGTCGATACCGGGCGCTGGCCAAAGGCGTCGTACAGCGTCGCGTCGATCAATTGCGAAGACAAGCCGAGCCGGGCCGCCGTCCCGCGGTCGTAGTCTACGAACACCTGCAGCCCGCGATTTTCGAGATCGGTGTTCACGTCCGCGATGATGGGAATGCGCCGCAGCGCCTCCAGCATGCGAGGCGCGTACACATTCAAGTCCTGCACGTTGTCGCCTCGCATCGTGAACTGATACTCGGCGTTGCTCATGCGTCCGCCGACGCGGAGGTCCTGCGTCGGGCTTAGAAACAGCGACGCGCCGGGCACGCCGGACAATTTGGGCCGGATCCGCGAAACAACCTCCATGGCGGTTGCTTTCCGTACCGAAAGCGGTTTGAGCGAGATGAACATTCGCGCGGCGTTGGTTGCGCCGCCGCGGCCGCCGCCGGTGAAGCCAATTACCGTATCCACGGCGGGGTCTTTATCCACCACGCCGACAAATCGTTCCAATGTCTGATTCATCTGCTCAAACGACGTGTCCTGATCCGCCTGAATCGAGCCGTTGAGCCGGCCGGTGTCCTGGATGGGGAAAAATCCTTTGGGCACCCGCACGAACAGATATACATTCAAAGCGATGGTGGCCAGCAAAATGAGAAGCGTCACGAAGGAGTGCCGCAGGACTAAGTTCAAGACCCGCCCGTACAGATTCACCACGGAATTGAATCCGCGCTCGGTGAGCCTGTACAGGCGGCCATGCTGGCGCTCATGTTTGAGCAGGTGCGCGCACATCATGGGTGTGGTCGTCAACGAAATCAGCATCGATATCAAGATTGCAATCGAGAGCGTTACGGCGAACTCCCGGAACAGCCGTCCCACGATGCCGCCCATCAGCAACAGCGGAATGAATACCGCAACCAGCGAGATGCTGATGGTCAGAACCGTAAATCCGATCTCCTGGGCGCCTTTGAGAGCGGCGTCGAACGGGCGCATGCCCTGTTCGAGATAGCGCGTGATGTTTTCAATCACCACGATCGCGTCGTCCACGACAAAGCCGGTGGAGATCGTCAATGCCATGAGGGAGAGGTTGTCCAGGCTGTAGCCCAGCAGATACATCACGCCGAACGTTCCAATTAAAGACACCGGAACGGCCACGCCCGGAATAAAGGTGGTGCGCGGCTCGCGCAAAAACGCGAACACCACCAGCAGAACCAGTGCGATCGCGATGACGAGCGTTCGCTCCACCTCACTCACCGAGGCGCGAATGGTCACGGTTTGATCCATCGCGACCCGCATCTCGATGCCCTTCGGAATCGAGGCGTGCAGCTGCGGGAGCATCGCGCGCAGGCGATCGACCACCTGGATAATATTCGCACCGGGCTGGCGGAAGATGATCAGCATTACGGCCGGTTTTCCGTTGGCATAGCCTGCGTTGCGCAGGTCCTCCACTCCATCCACGGCCTCGCCAATATCGGAGATCCTTACCGCAGTCCCGTTGTGATAGGCGACCAGCAACGGCCGGTAATCGGCCGCCTTGAAGATCTGGTCGTTCGCGCCGACTTCCCAGTTCCGGTCGCCCGTAGAGAACTGGCCTTTGGGCGTGTTGACGTTCGCGCTAGCCAGCGCGGTGCGGACTTGCTCCAGTCCGACGCCGTACTTGCTCACCGCTTCCGGATTCAGCTCGATTCGCACCGAGGGGAGCGCGCTCCCCCCAACCACGACCTGTCCCACGCCTGTGACTTGCGAAAGCCCTTGCGCCAGGACCGTGGATGCCGAGTCGTACATCTGGCTTTGGCTCACCGTATTGGATGTCAGGGCGACGATAAAAATCGGTGCGTCGGCCGGATTCACCTTGCGGTAGGTGGGATTGTTCGGCATATTCGATGGCAAGTAGCCGCGCGCCGCATTGATCGCCGCCAGCACATCGCGTCCGGCCGCATCGATATCCCGATTCAGCTCGAACTGCAGCGTGATGGAGGTCGACCCCAGGCTGCTGGAGGACGTCATTTCCGTGACTCCCGCGATGCGGCCAAACTGCCGCTCGAGCGGCGTTGCCACGGAGGACGCCATGGTTTCCGGGCTGGCTCCGGGCAGACCCGCGCTTACGGAGATAGTCGGAAAATCCACTTCGGGCAGCGGCGAGACAGGGAGCAGCCGGAACGCCACAGCTCCGGAAAGCGCCAATCCAGCCGTTAGCAGCGTTGTGGCGATCGGCCTGCGGATGAACGGCGCGGAAATGTTCATCCCTGCTCCGTGGGCTGCGGATGATCGCCGCGTTCAGGGGCGCGGCGCGAAAACCGGCGCGCCAGTCCTTCGAACCATAGGTAGATCACCGGGGTCGTATACAGCGTCAGAATCTGGCTGAAGATCAAGCCGCCGATGATCGTGATGCCGAGAGGCCGCCGCAACTCCGATCCAGTACCGGTTCCGAAGGCCAGCGGAACGCCGGCCAGCAGCGCTGCCATGGTGGTCATCATGATTGGCCGGAACCGCAGCAAGCTGGCTTGGTAAATCGCTTCGCGCGGCGGCTTACCTTGTTCGCGCTCGGCTTCGAGCGCAAAGTCGATCATCATGATGGCGTTCTTCTTGACGATGCCGATCAGCAGCACGATGCCGATCAGCGCGATGATGCTGAAATCCTGGCGAAGGAGAATGAGCGCGAGCAGCGCGCCCACGCCTGCGGAAGGCAGCGTGGAAAGGATCGTGATGGGGTGAATGTAGCTTTCGTATAAGACGCCCAGGACGATGTACACGGTGACTACGGCGGCCAGGATAAGGATCGGTTCGTTGGCGAGCGAGGCCTGGAACGCCTCAGCAGTGCCTTGAAAGGCCGCCTGTACACTGGCGGGCATGTGCAGTTCTTCTTTCGCTTTGTTCACTGCATCGATGGCGCCGCCCAGGGATGCATTTGGGGCCAGATTGAAAGAAAGTGTCACCACGGGGAACTGGCCCTGGTGATTGACCGTGAGCGGAGCGGGTGAGAAGTCCACGCGCGAGAATGCGCGCAAAGGAACCTGCTGGCCGCTCGGGAAGGCGGCCGATGAGGCCGCGGCGCCGGTAAAAACGTTGCCGGCGGCAGTGGCCCCGGCGCCGGTTACGATTGTCGTGGCCGCGTTGCCTACGGCGCTGGCCGGACCGCGCGAGAGCCCGGTGCTGGACGTACCGCCGGTCACCAGTCCTGCGTTGCCGCCAGCCAAGCCGCCCGCGGTAGTGTTGTTACTCACTCCGCTGCGGATGTACAGATCGTTTAGCTCTTGCGGTCTCTTTTGGAATCCGGGTAGCAGTTCCAGCACGACGTGGTACTGATTGAGCTGCGTGAACATCACCGAGACCTCGCGCTGGCCGTAGGCGTCGTACAAAGTCTGGTCGATGGCTGAAGGCGTAATGCCGAGCCGGGAAGCGGTGTCACGATCGTAGACCAGCGTGGCCTTCAGACCTTGGTCTTGCTGATCGCTGGCGGCGTCCCGCAGCTCGGGCAGCGCTTGCATTTTCGCCAGCATCTGGTTGGCGTAATCGTGGAGCTCGTCTGCTTTCGGATCCTCGAGCGTGTATTGGAACTGCGTCCGGCTGACGCGGTCCTCCACTGTCAGGTCTTGGACGGGCTGCATGTAAAGCGTGATTCCAGCGACATCGGCGAGCTTCGGCTGCAGGCGCCGGACCACCTCCAGCGCACTAATACTCCGCTCATTCAGCGGTTTCAGATTGATCTGAATTCTCCCGCTGTTCATCGTTATGTTCGTTCCGTCGATGCCGATGAATGATGAGAGGCTTTCCACCGCTGGATCTTTGAGAATTACCTGAGCCAGAGCCTGCTGCCGTTTCGACATCTCCTGAAACGAGACTGTCTGGGGAGCTTCGGAAATGCCCTGGATGATGCCGGTGTCCTGAATGGGGAAGAATCCCTTCGGGATAACGATATAGAGAACGATAGTCAGCACCAGCGTTCCGAGTGCGATCAGCAGCGTTGTGGTCCGGTACCGCAGGACGAAATCCAAAGTACGGCCATAGAAATCGATGATGCGCTGGAAGGCGTGCTCGGACACTCGATAAAAGCGGCCTTGCTGCTCTTCCGGCTTGTGGCGCAGCAGCTTGGCGCACATCATCGGGCTGAGCGTCAGGGACACGACGGCCGAGACCAGAATCGTCACACTCAGCGTAATGGCGAATTCGCGGAACAGCCGGCCCACGATGTCGCCCATGAACAGCAGCGGAATCAGCACGGCGATCAGCGAAATGGTCAGCGATACGATGGTGAAACCGATTTGCGCCGATCCTTTGAGCGCCGCCTGGAGCGGCGACTCGCCAGCTTCCATGTAGCGGCTGATGTTCTCAATCATGACGATGGCGTCATCCACCACGAATCCGGTGGAAATGGTCAGCGCCATGAGCGTGAGATTGTTCAGGCTGTAGCCGAGCAGATACATTACACCCAGCGTTCCGATCAGCGAGAGCGGGACTGCGACGCTGGGAATGATGGTCGCTGAGAGATTTCTCAAGAACAGGAAGATCACCATCACCACCAGCGCGACGGTGAGAATCAGCTCGAACTCGACATCCTTCACGGAGGCACGAATGGTGTTGGTCCGGTCCGTCAGAACGGTGAGCTTCACGTTGGCGGGCAGCGTCGCGCTGAGCTGGGGCAGCAGCGCCTTGATGCTGTTCACCACCGTAATGATGTTT
This sequence comes from Bryobacteraceae bacterium, assembly GCA_035293725.1. Taxonomy (GTDB): domain Bacteria; phylum Acidobacteriota; class Terriglobia; order Bryobacterales; family Bryobacteraceae; genus Palsa-89. The sequence goes on along the minus strand of DATGMH010000058.1, from coordinate 38,925 downwards.
GCGCCTGGCTGTCGCTGGATGTTAACGATGACGGCCGGGAGCTGGTTCATCCAGGCAGACTCACGGATGTTCTCGACACCGTCTTCGACGCGAGCCACGTCGGTCAGCTTGACGGGCGCGCCGTTGCGGTACGCGATGATCAGCCCGGCATAATCATTGCTCGACAGCAGTTGATCGTTCGCGCCGATTTGATACGACTGGTGCGGCCCGTCGAAATTTCCTTTGGCCTGGTTTACATTCGCGGCGGTGATCGCAGTACGGACGTCTTCCAGATTCAGCCCATAGGACGACAGCTGAGTGGGATTCGCCTGAATCCTTACGGCAGGCTTCTCGCCTCCGCTAATGCTGACCAGGCCGACCCCGCCCAGCTGCGAAATTTTCGGCGCCAGGCGCGTATCCGCCAGATCTTCCACTTGAGATAGAGGGATCGTGGGGGACGTTAGAGCCAGCGTCAGGATCGGCGTATCGGCCGGATTCGTTTTGCTGTACACAGGCGGTGTCGGCAGATCCGGCGGCAGGTACGTGCCGGATGCGTTGATGGCTTGCTGCACTTCCTGCTCGGCCACGTCGATGCTCAGGCTCAAGCTGAACTGAAGCGTGATCACCGATGCTCCGTCCGAGCTGGTGGATGTCATCTGCTGCAAGCCAGGCACCTGGCCGAACTGGCGTTCCAGGGGAGCCGTGACCGAGGACGCCATCACGTCCGGGCTGGCGCCCGGATAGAACGTGACCACTTGTATAGTCGGATAATCGACCTCCGGCAAAGCTGATACGGGCAACTGACGGAACGCGACCAGACCTGTGAGCAGGACGCCGACCATCAACAGCGAGGTGGCGATCGGCCGCAAAATGAAGATCCGGGAAGGACTCATTTCCGCGCGCCTTTGCCACCGGCGCCCACCGCTGTCTCTCCGTTGCCGGGCGGCGGCGCTTCACCGGAAATTTGCGCTTCGACCCGGCTCCCTTCTTGCAGCTTGTCCACTCCGGTCATCACGATCACGTCGTCCGGGTCGAGCCCCGAGGTGATCTCCGTAATGTCGCCTTCGGTGGTGCCCAGCGTCACCTTGCGAATGGTCACGGTGGAATTGGGCTGCACCAGGAATACGAACTGATAGTCCGACGTTCGCTGAATGGCAGCGTTGGGGAGCAGCACGACACCTCGTTTTTCCTGCACCAGCAGCCGCGCGTTCACGAACTGGTTCGGAAACAGCCCGTTATTGTTGTTCGCGAACGTCGAGCGAATGCGGATCGTTCCGGTGGTCTGGTCGATCTGGTTGTCAACGGTTGTGAGTGTGCCCTGCGCTAGTTTGGCGGTCATGTCGCGGCTGTAGGCGTCCACGCGCAACACTTGCCCCGCGCGCGTTCTGGCGAGCACAGCCGGAAGCTGGTCCTCCGAAATCGTGAATATGACGCTGATGGGATCCATTTGCGTGATGACCAGTAGACCATTGGTGTCGGAAGCGTGAACGATATTGCCGGGGTCGACTAATCGCAGACCGACGCGTCCTGAGATAGGGGCCGTGATTTTGGTGTATGCGAGGTTGGTTTGCGCGGCCGCTACCGATCCCTCGTCGAACTTCACGTTTCCTTCGTCCTGCCGGACAATAGCTTGTTGCGTGGCTAACTGCTGCTCCGGCGCGGCCCGCTGCGGAACCAGCACCTGATAGCGAGCCAGGTCGATGCGCGCGTTCTCGAGCGCGGCCTGGTCGCGTGCCAGCGTTCCTTGCGCTTGCGTCAGAGCGGCTTGATACGGGCGCGGATCGATCTCAACCAGCAGATCGCCCTGGCGGACCATATCGCCTTCACGATAGTGGACGTTTAGCAGTTGGCCATCGACGCGGCTCCTTACCGTAACGGTGTTGAGAGGCGTTACCGTGCCGAGCCCGGTGAAATACACTCCGATATTGCCGCGATAGGCGCGCACTGCTACCACCGGTATCGCGCCGCCCTGCTCGCCTCTGCGGCCCGGAGCGTTGCGCGCGGCGCTGGGGCCTGACGGACGCACCCTCGCCGATCCAATTCGCGGCCAGAGCACGTAGCCCCCGATCGCAAAGATCGCGAGTGCGATAAGGAACGAAGCAACACGGCGCGCCCGGCTGCGCGGCGGCGGTGGCTCAGGACCGGACGACGGCCGAGCGGGTGGCTCAGGGCCGGACGGCGGCGGAGCCGGTGGCTCAGGGCCGGACGACGGCGGAGCGGGTGGCTCAGGACCGGACGGCGGCGGAGCGGGTGGCTCAGGGCTGGACGGCGGCGGAGCGGGTTGAGAACTCGAGGTACTGCTGGCGGGCTTAGGAGCCCGATTCTCATTCCCAGCTTTCGAGCGGATGTTGTTTCGGCTGCTCAACGTCTTAGTGTTGAATCCTCCGGCTCTGAGCACAGGGCCCGAACTGCGGATCGTTCACCGCCGCTGTAATCAGCTTCCACCGCGCCAATTCAACGACGGGCCCGCGCATAGAAGCCGGCTGCTCTACCCCATACCACCCCGCCTGCCTACTGCACGACGCGCGCCAAAGGTAAATCGCTCATTTTGCGAGCCTATTTCGCACCGGCGCGCCGACGTTGTATAGAGAAACTTCAGGAATCGGCCAAAGCGAACAACGTTACATCGTGCAATTTTCCGCTCGCGGCGCATTCCCGCTTCGAATGACGTACGCCGGACGCAGGCGCGTTACGAGACATCCCTTGTGCCTATGCGGCCGCCCGTGAAACGGTCAGGAAGCGCTGCGGTCTAGTAACTGGAGGAGAAATATACATGGCGCAGCGCAAGAGCAGTTCGAGCCGCAAGAGTTCGAGCAGTGGGACACGGAAGAAGTCCTCGAGCCGGGGCAAGCGCAAAGTCGCGAAAGTGATGCACGAGCACAAACACGGCACCCTGCGGTCAGGCAGCGGGCGAAAAGTGACCAGCCGAAAGCAGGCGGTGGCGATCGCGCTTAACGAGGCGCGCGAATCCGGCGCGAAGATTCCGAAGAAAGGCGCGAGCAAGAAAAAGAAGTAAACCATGCGCCCGGCCAAAACCAGCGCCGCGGAATTTGTTCCCGAACGTCCGACATTGCCAAAACTGCAGCAAGCCGTGCAGCGCTGCCGCGGATGCGATTTGTACCGCTTCGCAACACAAGCTGTCTTCGGTGAAGGACCGGTTCACGCTTCCATCCTGTTTATTGGGGAGCAGCCGGGGAACGATGAAGACCTGCAAGGCCGTCCCTTTGTAGGTCCGGCGGGAAAGCTGCTGGATCGGGCCTTAGCGGAAGCTGGGATCGACCGGTCGGACGTTTATGTCACTAACGCGGTGAAGCACTTTAAGTTCGAAGAACGCGGCAAGCGCCGGCTGCACAAGAAGCCGCGCGCCTCGGAAGTCGAAGCCTGCTACCCGTGGCTGGATGCAGAACTGGCCGTGATTCAACCGAAAATTGTGGTCTGCCTCGGCGCGACCGCCGCGCAGGCCATGCTTGGTCCCGCGTTCCGTTTAACAAAAGAACGCGGCAAGTTTTTTCCGCACGACCAAGCTCCGCGGGTCACCGCGACGGTTCACCCATCGGCGATCTTGCGCGCGCCGGACGCCGAGCAGCGGCACGCACAGTATCGCGATTTCGTGGCCGACCTTAAGCGGATTCGCGATGCCTTGGACGCGCTTCCCTCACCGCCGCAAAGGGAGACGCGGCCGAAGCCGCCTGCTTCGGCCGTAACGATCAGCGATTCCGGTGGTGCTCGCTCCGTGCGCCCGCGCCCGCCATTGCTCCGGAGGCGAACTCCTCGATCATCTTCCGGTTGAACGCCGGAAGATCGTCGGGTTTGCGGCTGGTGACCAGATTGTGATCCGTGGCCACTTCCTGATCGACCCATTTGGCTCCCGCATTCCTCAGATCGGTCTGAAGCGATGGCCAGGATGTGACGGTGCGGCCCCTGACCACGCCGGCTTCCACCAGCATCCAGGGACCATGGCAGATCGCCGCTACCGGTTTACCGGCGTCGAAAAAGCTCCGCACAAATTCCACAGCCTTGGGATTCATGCGGAGCTGGTCCGGATTGGCCACGCCGCCGGGAAGCAGCAGCGCATCGTAGTCCTCCGGATTGGCTTTGTCCAGTTGCACGTCGACCGGGAACTTATCGCCCTTATCGAAATGCTTCCAGGCTTGTACCTCGCTCGCCGCGGGAGCAATCAACTCCGTTGTCGCGCCGGCGTCCTGCAACGCCTGCCGGGGCTCGGTCATTTCCACTTGCTCGAACCCGTTGGTCAATAGAATCGCTACGCGTCTACCATTCAGAACGTTCGGCATGACAGCACCGCTGCACCTTTTAACCTGCCCGGCGCTTGTTTCGGGAGCCGTTGCCGCTTCGGGAGCTGGCAGCCCGCCGCGGAGCCGCACCGGCGTTAGCCATCTCACCCTCTTCTTCGCCCTCGCCCGATTCTGCTTCGGACAGCACCTCGCCAGCGATCTGGTTCAGCTTCTCATCAGCCTCTTTTTCTTCGTTCAAGGTGGACTCGAACAGCTCCGCGACTTCATCCAACCCTAACGATTGCGCCCAGGCCTTTACGGTGCCGTAGCCGGCCATCTCGTAGTGCTCTACTTTTTGGGCGGCGCAGATGATGGCCGAGTCCTTCAGTGGTTCCGAAAGATCTTCTTCCATCGTTTCTTTGCCTTCTTCTACCAGCCCTTTCATCGCCTCGCACGGCTTGCTCTTCGCCTTTTCCTCCAACATCTCGAAGGCTTGCTCCAGGCGTTCGACATGCCCGCGAGTCTGCTCCAAGTGGTTTTCAAAAGCTTCCCTCAGTTGCTCGTTGGACGAATTTTTCGCCATCTTGGGCAAAGCTTTGACGAGTTGCTTCTCGGCATCGTACAGATCTTTCATCTGTTCGATCAACAATTCACGAACTGATTGTGTAGCCATAGTTTGGCTGTCTCCTTCCGAATCACCTGTTGGACGCGGGCACTCAAGCAGAGTTTCGACGGCGCGCGAAGAAGTTCACTGCACCACCAGCACGTCGAGCGCGCCGATTCTGCGATCCACGGTTACAGCGACAGTGTTACCGGAGCGGAAGAGCAACAGGTCGGCCGATGCATCGCCGACTGCGATGTCCCGGATGCGCACACTTTCGAGAAAGGCCGGCAGAACCGGACGTGTCAGCACGACACACCTTTTCAGCGCGTCGATGCGCAGCCCCATAATGGCCTGCAAGAGCAGAAACACGCTCCCGGCCGACCAGGCTTGCGGTGAGCATGCCACCGGGTACAGAGTGGGGCTCTTTCCCGGACGCTTCGGAAAACCGCAAAATAATTCCGGAAGCCGGTTCAGCACAAACATGGAGGATGCTTCGAAAAAACCACCGATCACCTTGGCGGCCAGGGAGGTCAGCCGGTAATGCGCGAATCCAGCGGCGGCTAGCGCATTGTCGTGCGGCCATACCGAGCCGTTGTGATACGACATCGGGTTGTAACCGGCCTCGCTGTCGGCGACGGTTCGAATCCCCCAGCCGGAGAAGAATCCTTCTCCCGTGAGGTGTTCGCCCACCAGCTTGGCGTGCTGCTCGTCCGCAATGCCGCAAAACAAAGCGTGGCCGGCATTCGAGGCTCTTACCTCACATGGGCGCTTATGGCCGTCCAAAGCCAGAGCGTAGTTGGAAATGCGCGGACACCAGAACGCCTGCTGGAACAGGTCCTTCAGCTTCTGCGCTTCCGCGCGCTTCCGGTCTGCGATTTCGTGCTTGTCCAGCGCGGCCGCGATTTCCGCGACGCACAATTTGGCTCTGTAAGCGTAAGCCTGCACCTCGCAAAGGGCGATCGGGCCTTCGGCCAGGCTGCCGTCCGCGTGAAAAACCGAATCCTGCGAATCTTTCCAGCCTTGGTTGGTCAGGCCTTTGGAAGAGTGGCGGAAATATTCGATGAACCCGTCCTGGTCGGTGTCGCCATACTTGTCGATCCAGGTGGAGGCCAGCTCGATATTGGGCCACAGAGACTGAATAAAAGCCAGGTCGGCAGTACGCCGATAATATGCGCCGGCCAGCATCAGAAAAAGCGGCGTGGAATCGATGCTGCCATAGTAGCGGCCGAACGGAATCTCGCCCGTGGCGGCCATTTCGCCTTCCCGTGCCTCGTGCAGGATTTTGCCCGGCTCGGCGTCTCGCTCAGGCGAGAATTCCCGCGCCTGGGTGGCCGCAAGATAGGACAACACGCCCCGCGCGATTTCAGGAGTGATCCACAGGCATTCCAGCGCCGTAATGATACCGTCGCGTCCGAACGGTGTGCTGAACCACGGGACACCGGCGTAGGGATAAAGACCCGTAGGCCCTCGTGTCAGCAGCATGTTCAGATCTGCGCGGGATCTTTCAAGCCAGGTGTCGAACTGCTCGTTGGAGGTGCTGATGTGCGATGCTACCGCGCCCATCGTCTCGCCCGAAGTCGCCGAACTGAGGCCCGAAATGTAATCGCAGCGCTTGGCGATCTGATGGTTGATTTCGAAGCCGATCTCGAATTCCACGCGCTGTTCTTCCTTGGGCGGCAGTCGCAGCGTAAAATGCAAACTGGACGGCAGCGCCGCCTGCGCGCGGGGGGACGCCCGGATAAGAGTACGGCGGAGAACAGAATCCAGGCCCTCGTATTCCAGCAAAATCTCATCGTTCCGATGAAATGGTCCGTGCACGACGCCGCGGCGGTTCCGCTTCTCGCCGCGAACTTCGAAGATATCGACGAAATCGGCGCCGAACTCCAACGCGAACCCGATTTCGACCGCGGCCAAAGCGAAGTTGCGCACGCGCAGGCTCATGTACAGCCAGTCGTGCCACAGGAATTGCGAACGGTAGATGTGAAGGGTCCCGCGCGGCAGGAGCAAGTTGCCGTCGCTGAAGACATCGGGGTTAGTCAGATCCACGGCCATCAATACGTTGTCGCGCCGCACAGTGGAACTCAGCAGGAGCGGCCGGGCGTCCACCAGGCTCAGCTTCAGAACGGAAAGAAAGCGCGTGCCGTGGTGATAAATCCCCTCCTCGGCTCGCTGAGACGCGTCGATATCTCCATAACCATCGAACACGCCGAAAGTTTCGTCCTGTTTCAGTACTAGCGCATCGTGCGCGGTAGGAGCCGAGGTGGCCTGGATGTAATAGCTGCTGTCGATGGTGAGGGGCAGTTGGTCCGAAACGCTCATCTCATCCCCGAAACCGGCGCAGCGAGATTCCGTACCTGTAGACGTTCGTATTCGGCCACATAATCCCGGGCCATACGCTCCACGGTAAAGCGCTCCTCGAAATCCCGGCGGCAACCGGCGCGACTCACCGACTGGAGCCGTTCGACTGCTTCGGCCGCCTGGTCCATGGACTCGACCGCAAACCCGCTGACGCCGTCCCGGATCACTTCCGGCACCGATCCATGGCGGAAAGCAATGACCGGCGTTCCGCATGCCATGGCTTCGATCATGGCCAGCCCGAACGGCTCAGGCCAATCGATCAAGAACACCATCGCGTAAGCGCCGCCCATCAGTTCCTGTTTTTCGTCCTCGCCTACCTCGCCGATAAATTCCACCAGGGGATCTTTCAAAAGCGGCTTAATTGTCGTCTCGAAGTATTCCGCGTCCGCTTTGTCTACCTTGGCGGCAATCTTAATGGGCATGCCGACTCGCTTGGCTAGCTCTATCGCCCGATCGACCCGCTTTTCTGGCGAAACGCGGCCGACGAAAACCAGGTACTTGCCCGGCGCGTTTTGGAAGCTGTAAAGATCGGGAGGCAGGCCGTGATACACCGTCGCCCTCCAGTTGGCCCATGGAATCGGCGCACGCTGGGCGTCGGAGATCGAAATCAGCGGCATGTTCCGGAATTGTCTGTACAGCGGGCCAAGCTCCGGCAAATCGAGACGCCCGTGCAGTGTGGTGACCTGGCGGACCCGCTGCCGGCGGGAGACCGGGAAGTGCAAGTAGTCAATATGAAAATGAATGGCGTCGAACTCGTCGGCGTGACGATATACCTCGTCCAGCATGATGATGTGATACGCCAGGGCGTCGTGGCAATTCGTGTCAAGCCGCAACGCCCGCTCGCAGGGCGCGATCAACCGCGCTGCCGTCACGGAATCGCCGCTGGCGAACAAGGTAACGTCGTGCCCTTGCCGGACCAACTCCTCCGTCAAATACGAAACAACTCGCTCGGTTCCGCCGTAAAGCTGCGGCGGCGTACTCTCGTGTAGTGGTGAAACCTGTGCAATCCTCACACGTCGCTCCTATGACTGGGTCGATCGCCGTACATAACGGCTCCTCTAAGGAGGAGCCGGGCACGGGGCCGAATACACTTAGAGCCGGAGGCTCGGAAAGCGAGCGCTCCCCGTCTCGTCAATCAAAAGTGGAAATAGCCCAGGAGGATCAAAATAATGAAAATCACGAGAATGAGGCCTAATCCTCCGCTTGGATAATACCCCCAGCCCCTGCTGTAGGGCCAAGCGGGAAATACGGCAAGCAACAATATAATCAGCACGATCAGCAGCAGCATGTGTTCTCCTTTGTTGTCCGGACTATCCCTCTGCCACCAGCAGACGGGCAGTTTTCGTTCCACGACGCCCGGCGCGTCCAAATTCGCAGATTTCCCATAAAATCCAGGCTTCAGGGCAGCGCCGGGGCGTGGGCGCCGATTTGCGGAGATATAGGAAATTCGACACACTGCTGACACTTTTCCCAGGATGCGTCACATGTTACTCACATCGCGGACCGCCTCAATGCGCTCGCTTGAAGAACTGCACCGCCCGCTCGTGCTGCTCGGCCGCGGCGCGCGTTGCAAACGTTCCGAGATTCCTGCGCCGGCCCGTCTTAGGGTTCTTTTTCCTTGAATAGAGCCTGTAGCTGCCATTGGTAAGCTTGCGAATCATGCTGTTGTGCCGGGCATTCCGAGTGCCAGGTCCGCAATCCCGCTTTGCCGGAATCCTGGCGCGAATCGCAACCGATTTTGCGGCCCCGATTCTAATCTGTGGGACCGAACTGTGCAAACCAACTCCGTAGAAGATCAGAATCTCGCCACACCGGACCTCAGCGCGAAGGAAGCCCGCGAGGCCGATAAGCGCGTCGCTGTTACTGCGCACGTGGTTCACGAGGCGATCCGTATTCAAGGTGACGAGGAATTGGGGCGGCCCGCCTGGGCCCTGGCCTGGTCCGGATTGGCGGCGGGCTTGAGCATGAGCTTCTCTCTTATTGCCCAAGGGCTGATTCGTTCCTGTTTGCCGGATACGCCTTGGCGCACCTTGCTGACCAGCTTCGGTTATACGTTCGGATATTTGATCGTGATTATCGCCCGCCAGCAGCTCTTCACGGAAAACACGCTCACCGCTGTGATCCCGGTCCTGGCGCGCCGGAATTGGGAGACACTACTCCGGATGCTCCGCCTCTGGACGATCGTTCTGATTGCCAACCTGGTGGGCGCGCATCTTGCGGCTTGGGCCATCGCCGATACCCCGGTGTTTTCATCGCAAGCGCAACAAGCCTTCGCGCAGGTCGGGCGAGAGGCCGCAGCCACCGGTCCGGGCGCGGCCATCTTGAAAGGCATCTTCGCCGGCTGGCTGATCGCTCTGGTCGTTTGGATGATCGCTGCCACGCGCGGCGGCCACATCGCCATAACGGTTATTCTGATCTACTTCGTCGGCCTCGCCCAGTTCACACACGTTATCGCTGGTTCCATCGACGTACTTTTCCTGGTGTTGACCGGCACACACGCCTGGATGGATTGGTTGGTCCGCTACTTGCTGCCTACGCTGCTGGGTAACGTAATCGGCGGTGTTTCGTTAGTCGCTCTGCTTAATCACGCTCAGGTGGTCGCCGGGCACGCTCCCGGGGATTAGCTAACCGTGAAGAGGCTCTCGTTCAGCGACCTGATCGGTGCTCGCGCGGCGTCGAACCAGCATGAACCAAGGCCAATGGAACCGGCGTGAGACATTAACCGGGCTCGTCGCGGCTGGACTCGTGGGCGGCCTCTCGGGTGGCCCCGCCTTCCAGCAGCGAATTTTGGGCCGCACCGGCGAGAAGGTGTCGTGTTTGGGCCTGGGCGGCGCCCATATCGGCAAGCCCAAGCTGTCTGACGACGAAGCGGTCCGGCTGATCCGCCAGGCAATTGACCAGGGGCTCAATTTCATGGATAACTCCTGGGACTACAACGGCGGCCAAAGCGAGATCCGCATGGGCAAGGCGCTGCGCGACGGCTACCGTGCCAGAGCCTTTCTGATGACGAAGTTTGACGGGCGTGACAAAGATTCGGCGGCGCGCCAGATCGATGAATCGTTGAAGCGCCTCCAAACAGATCACCTCGACTTATTGCAGTTCCATGAGACGATCCGCTTCGACGACCCTGACCGTTTCTTCGCGCCGGGCGGAGCCGTCGAAGCACTGGTCGCGGCCCGAACGGCCGGCAAGACTCGCTACATCGGGTTCACCGGACACAAAGACCCCCACGTCCACTTGTATATGCTGGAGCTGGCGCGGAAGCACAATTTTCAATTCGATACCGTGCAAATGCCCCTAAACGTAATGGACGCGCACTTCCGTAGCTTCGCTCACCAGGTAGTCCCGGAAGCGCAAAAGATGGGTCTCGGCATCCTGGGCATGAAGAGCATGGGCAGCGGCGTAATTCTGAAGAGCAAAACCGTTACGCCTGTGGAGTGTTTGGAATATGCGCTGACGTTGCCCACCTCGGTGGTGATTACGGGAATCGACAGCCAGCCGGTGCTGGACCAAGCTCTGTCGCTCGGACGTAATTTCAAACCTCTTACGAGCGAGCAAATATCCGCCATTCTGAGCAAAACGGTCCAGGCAGCGAGCCGGGGCGAATACGAGCTTTTCAAGACCACGGCGCACTTCGACAGCACCGCACAGCATCCCGAGTGGCTCGGAGCGGAGACCCCGCACGTTAAACAACTTGGCTCTGACACCTAGGGCCGGTGCTCTCACCGTGAATAAGTATTCGCGGAGAGCATCGCACAGTCTAACGGGGGGAGAAGGTCCATGCGGAAGATACGTTACGCCGTTGTAGGATTGGGTCACATCAGCCAAAACGCGCTCTTGCCATCTTTCAAGAACGCAAAGAACAGCGAACTCGCCGCGCTGGTAACAGGCGACGAGACCAAGCGCGAGGAACTCGCCGAGCTGTACAACCTGCCCGCCGATTCGGTGATCTCGTACGGCCAGTACGATGAGTTTCTCGAAAGCGGGAAAGTAGACGCGGTTTATATTGGTCTGCCGAACCATTTGCACGCCGAGTACACAATTCGTACCGCGCGTGCCGGGGTCCATGTCCTGTGCGAAAAACCGATGGCGGTCGACGAGCACGAATGCGAGCAGATGATCGAAGCGTGCCAGAAAGCGTCGGTCAAGCTCATGATCGCCTATCGTTTGCACTTCGAGCCCGCCAATCTGGAGGCAGTGCAGCTTGCATCCTCGGGGAAACTGGGCGATCTCCGGATCTTCAATTCCAGCTTCACGCAGCAGGTGAAGGCGGAGAACGTTCGCCTGCGGGAACCGGAGTCGCGCGGCGGTGGAAGCGTGTACGACATGGGCATCTATTGCATTAATGCCGCGCGCTACCTGTTCCGCGACGAGCCGATCGAGGTGCTGGCTACGTCCTCGAGCAAGGACGAGCCGCGATTCAGCGGTTCGCCGGAAATGACCAACGCCGTTATGCGTTTTTCGGGCGAGCGGCTCGCGAGCTTCGTAAGCAGCTTCGGGGCCGCCTCCGTATCCGAGTACACTTTGCTCGGAACGGAAGGTTGGATCCGGCTTTCACCGGCTTACGATTACCAGATTCCGCTGGCGCTCGAAGTGGCCATCGGAGACGACGAGCCGAAGCGGAAGAAATTCCGCAAGCACGATCAATTCGGTCCCGAACTCACATATTTTTCGGCTTGCATACTGAACGATAAAGAGCCGGAGCCGTCGGGTGTGGAAGGATTGGCGGACGTGCGCATCATTCGAGCCATCATCGAATCGGCGCGTACCCGGCGCCCCGTTCGGGTGCAACGAGTTGAAAAACGCGAGCGCCCGAGCAAAGTGCAGGAAATTACCAGACCGGCGGTGAAGCCGGACGAACTGGTGCACGCTTCTCCGCCTTCAGAGGATTAGGCGCATCGGCGGGTAAGGCGCGGTCCCGGAATACAATAGACTCGATGCTCACGCGGAGAGAACTGTTGTACCGGGCACCGGTGGCCGCTGTGGCGATACGGCACGCCGCCGCGAGTTCAATCAGCCCGGCCATGTCGGCCTTGAGCGTGTACATGAGTGAGGCCGCGGCGCGCGCGCTCCCGGCCGAAGCAGCGGAAAAAGCCAAACAACACATTCTGGATACTGTGGCCGCGATGGTATCCGGATCGGAGTTGCCTCCGGGCCAGTTCGCGATCCGTTATGCGCGCGCTCATCCGAGCGAGAAAGTCGCCGCGGTAGCCGCATCGGATGTGGTGTGCGGAGCCATCGAGGCGGCCTTTGCCAACGCGATGCTGGCCCACTCGGACGAGACCGACGATTCGCATGCTCCTTCGCAATCGCATCCGGGCTGCTCCGTTGTGCCGGCGGCGCTGGCCGCTGGCGAACAATTCGGAATCGATGGCGCGCGATTCGTGCGGGCGGTCGCGCTGGGATATGACATCGGCACGCGCTTCACGATGGCAATCGGTATCCCCGGATTTCAAAGCGGCAATCACCTGAGCACGCACGCCATTGCGGGAACGTTCGGGTCCGCGGCCGCAGCGGCTTCAGCCGCTGGGTTCAACGCTCGGCAGATGCGCTGGGTGCTGGATTACGCATCGCAGCAGGCCTCCGGCATCAAGGCCTGGCAGCGTGACACGGACCACATCGAGAAGGCTTTCGTGTTTGCCGGAATGCCCGCGCGCAACGGCATGACCGCCGTCGAAATCGTCGCGTCCGGCGGTACCGGCGTGGACGACGTGCTTTCAGGCCAAGACAATTTCTTCTTGGCTTACGCCCCGCAGGCCGACCCAGGCAAGCTGATTGAGAAGCTCGGAGAACGCTTTGAAGTCGTGCGGACCAACATCAAGAAATGGAGCGTGGGTTCGCCCATCCAAGCGCCGCTCGACGCGCTGGAGAACCTGCGCAAGAAGCGCCCGTTCGACGCCGGCCAGGTGCAGTCGGTTATTGTGCGCGTGGCCAGCAGCGAGGCAGCGCTCGTGAACAACCGCGAGATGCCGGATATCTGTCTGCAATACATGGTCGCCGTGATGCTGCTCGACCAGACTGCCTCCTTTAGATCCTCACACGACAAAGCGCGGATGCAGGAGCCGCCGGTGCAGCGCCAGCGCGCCAAAGTGCAATTGATCAGCGATCCGGAGCTGGAGCGGCGGCTGCCCCGCCGCGAAGCCACCGTCGAGATCACGTTCTCGGATGGGACCAAGCTCGCAGAACACGTGGATGCTGTGCGAGGAACCGCCGAGAATCCGATGAGCCGCGAGGAAGTGATCGCAAAATCACGCGACCTGATGGCGCCCGTACTGGGCAAACCCAACACCGAAAGCCTGATCGATAAGCTGCTGAGCCTGGAACAGCTGAAGAGTGTCCGCGAGCTTCGGCCGCTGCTTCAGCGAGCGTAATCGCCCACTGCGGTGGCGCGCGAGGTGGCCGGCTTTTTGTGCGGCAGCGGCATTTTCCGCAAACCGAGCGCCATCATGGCGGTAATCAACGCCAGCACTGAGCAGGCATAGAAGCCGTAATTCCAGGAGCCGGTCCTCTCGTACAGGGTGGCTGCCAAGCCGCCTCCGACGATGGAGGCTACCCCTTTAGCCGCGTAGATGAAACCGTAATTAGAGCTGACGTTCTTTGCGCCAAACCAATCCGCGCAAATGGACGGGAATAGCGAATAGACTTCGCCCCAGGTGAAGAACACCAGCGCCATGGTCACGATGAACCAGGTGGTGGAGAGATGGCCCAGAGTAACCACGCCGAGCAGTACCACGGATTGTAATAGAAAGGCGATGAACATCGTCCGCTCGCGTCCCAGGTAATCCGATACCCATCCCCAGAACACGCGGGCGGCTCCGTTGGCAAGCGGGTTCAGCGTTAGAGACAGCGTGAGAGCCGCGGTCCCAATCTTGAACGTGTTCGCCATGGGTGCCACTTGCGCCGTGGCCATCAGGCCGCCGATACCCATCATCAGTGCCATCGCGAACAACACGTAAAATTGCGGCGTGCGCAGCATCTCGAAAGAGTGAAAATCTTCGTGTTGGCTACGCAGCTGCACTTTCGCCGGCGCAGGCGCAACAACTCCGGCTGCTGGATTCTGCAAAATCTGGGCGGCAATGATAATGATCAGCCCTTGACCGATGCCGGTGTAAAGGAACGCGGTGCGGTAGTCGTGCGCGCGGATCAAATAAGCGATCAACGGGATAAACAGCGCCGCGCCCGAGCCGAACCCCGCTGAGATCATTCCGGCGGCCAGGCCGCGTTTATCGGGGAACCATTTCAGCGCAATTCCGAGCGAGCCGCAGTACACCAACGCCGCGCCGAAACCGGCCAACGCGTAAAGCATGTACAGCTCGGGAAGCGTCTTGGCGCGCCCGAGGCCGGCCCAGCCTACACCGCACATGACGCCGGCCGCCGTCATAAACGCGCGGGGGCCCAGCCATTCGATTAACCACCCGGAGAACGGCATCATCCAGGTTTCGAGCGCGATAAATATCGAGAATCCCCACTGCACGTCGGATAATTTCCAGTGCGTGGCGCCCACGATCGGCTTGACAAACAGGGTCCAGGCGTATTGGAGATTGGCGATCATCATCATCGCCACCACCGCGCCTATGAGCCGAATCCAGCGATTCACTTTTGACCTCCTCTTGCGGTCGCGTCCAGCAATTTGGTGCAGGCGTACACGCTGCGTGTGTGCGGCATGGACACGTCAAGGCGCTCGCCGAGCTCAACCACGGCGCCCGCGATCGCCTCCAGTTCCATGGGGCGTCCCGCTTCCAGATCCTGCAGCATGGATGTTTTGTGCTCGCCCACTTTTTCAGCGCCTGCTATGCGCTGGTCGATCGAGACGGGCAGCTCGATCCCGAGCTTATTGGCTACCGCCTCGACCTCGATCATTATATTCCGAACCAGCGCACAGACGTCCGGATTCCGGACCATCTCTACCAAGGTAGCGCGGGTGAGCGCGCTAATGGGGTTAAACGCAACGTTACCCAGCAGCTTCACCCAGATTTCGTGCCTTAGGCGGGCAGTCACCGGACAGCGCAGGCCGGCCTTGACCAGAACTTCTGCAATTTCCCGCGCTCGCTCGGACCGCGAACCGTCCGGCTCGCCCAACGAGATGCGATTGCCTTCGGTGTGGCGGATAACGCCCGGTTCGAGGATATCGGTCGAAAAATAAACGATAGAGCCGAGCACACGGCGCGGATCTATAGATTGCGCAACCACGCCGCCAGGATCGACGCGTTCCAGGTGAATGTTGCTGTGGTCGCCGAATTGGAAATACCACCACGGGATACCATTTTGTGTGCTGACCACTGTGGTGTTTTCGCGAATGAGCGGCTTGAGTTGCGGCGCGAGCTGCGTGAGCCCGTGGGCTTTCACGCCGAGCAGGATCACGTCCGTTTCGCCCGCTTGGTTGAGATCGCCGACGACGCGCGGGTGAGTCTCGAAGTCGCCCTCCGGGCTCACGATGCGCAAGCCTCGGGACTGCATGGCGGCCAAGTGAGGGCCGCGCGCGAACAGCGTTAGATCCTGGCCCGCCTGCGCGAGCTTGGCCCCAATGTAGCCGCCGATCGCTCCTGCGCCGGCGATCAGGAATCTCAAGCCTCAGACCCTTGGAACGTTTTGGCGACCACGCCGCGCTGGATTTTTCCGCTGCCGGTGCGCGGCAACGCCTCGACGATGAAGACTTTCTTGGGACATTTGAAATCGGCCATGTGCTGCTTGCAGAAACTAAGGATCGCGGACTCGTCCTGCGGTTCGCGCAGAACGACGGCCGCCGCTACTTCTTCGCCCCACGTTTTGTGTGGGACTCCGAACGCGACGGCTTCAGCGACTGCCGGATGCCTCAGCAGCAACTCGTCGATTTCGCGGGGTGCGATTTTCTCCCCGCCGCGATTGATCAATTCTTTGATGCGGCCCGTGAGCAAGAGATAGCCGTCGGCGTCCAGGAATCCTTGATCGCCGGTGCGGAACCAGCCTTTGGTGAACGATTTCGCGTTGGCCTCGGGATTGTTTTCGTAGCCGTCCACCACGTTAGGACCTTGAATCACCACTTCGCCGCGCTCTCCCTGGGCGAGCAGGTTGCCGGCATCGTCCATGATCCCGACCTTAACGCCGGTGCCCGGGCCGACCGAACCCGGCTTGCGCGACGCGGGTGGACGCGGGTTCGAGCACATCTGGTGCGACGCTTCGGTCATTCCGTAAGCTTCCAGCACGGGCGTGCCGAAAAGCTGTTCCATTTTGGCCATCATCTCCGGCGGCAGTGCCGCGCTGCACGAGCGGATGAAGCGCAGGCCTTCGGAACCAGCCGGCCGCTCGCTGCCGGCACGCGCGATCAACAGCTGATGAATGGTCGGCACCGCCGAATACCACGTGACGCGGTTGTCGCGCACCGTGCGCCAGAAGGAGAGAGGGTTGAACTTCGAAGGCACAACCACCGTGCCGCCGGAGAGCAGCGTCGACATGGTGGACGCAACCAGTCCATGCACGTGAAAAAGCGGCATTGCGCACAGCGCCACGTCGTTCGCCGACAGCGCATAATGATTCACGATGTTGTGCGTCGAAGCAGCCAGGTTCCGGTGGCGAATGGGTACCCGTTTGGGGCGCCCGGTGCTTCCGCTGGTGTGAAGGACCAGCGCAACATCGTCGGGCGCTGGGGCCGGCGACTTGCTGGACTTTGGGGCGTCCAGGATCCGAACCAAGCCGCTTGCGTCCATTTCGGTTAAGTGCACCGGGACCTTTCCTTCCGCCGCTTTGCGAGCTTCCTCCGCCCCCTCCGGCGAGCACAGCAGAATCTTGGCCGAGGTGTCTTCCAGATAGAAGCTGAATTCGTCCTGATGGTACCCGGGATTCAGTGGCGCCGCGGTTCCCGCGATGGATGCAGCGAGGAAGCTCACTATAGCGGGCAGACCGTTCGTGAAGACTGTAGCGACGCGGTCGCCGCGTTGGATGCCGAGCGCGGCCAGTGCGTCGGCCATCGCCATCACCTGGTCGCGGAGTTGGGCATAAGTGAGCTGGACTCCAGCGTCGGGTAGGACGATCGCGGTGTTCTGCGCGGGTGCCGCCTGCAATAAATCAGCGAGAGTAGTGGGCGCGGGCATAGATCTATAATTTTAGCTCCGGCGCGGAGGCGCATCGCTGCAGTCCCCTGGCATACTTGTTTTAAGGAGATCCCGAATGTCGATGCATTTCGTGGTCCGGTTTGAACCGAAGCCGGGAAAAGCGAACGAGTTTCGCCAGGCGCTGCTGGCTGTCATCGATCCCAGCCGCGCGGAATCCGGGTGCCTGAAGCTGCAGGTCTTCGAGTCGGTCCGCGAGCCGTTCCAGTTTGCGATTCATTCCGAGTGGGTGGACGAGACCGCTTTCGAACTTCACGCGCGCATGCCCCACACCGTCCGATTCCTGGAAGCAGCCAAGGAACTGCTGGCGCATCCGGTGGAAGGCTTCCGCGGGCGTGCGCTCGCCGGAGGTGCCGGCGCGGCGCGAGCTTAGTAATCCTGCCCGGGATCGTGTATTCTCTATCAGAGGTCAACGTATGACTCACCGGATCCTGACGAGCATGGGCGCGCTGGCGCTCTTTGCAATAGCTACGGTTTCGGCCCAGAACAAAACGGCCGGAAAGATGCCGCGGAGCGCCGATAGCCACCCCGACCTCAGCGGTATCTGGTCGAACGCCACCCGCACCCCGCTGGAGCGGCCGCCCGAGTTCGCCGGAAAAGCCACGCTCACCGATGCCGAGGCGCGAGCTTGGGAAATGAAAGAGCACGAAGCCTGGCAAGAACTGGACGGCACCTCCGAAGGCCCCCTGCATAAGCTCAAAGGCTCGGAAGGAACCGGTGCGTACAACGTCCTCTTTTATGACATGGGAAACGGACTGGCGCGCGTCGACGGAGTGAAGCGCACCTCGATGGTGATCGATCCACCGGATGGCAAAATCCCACCCATGCTGCCGGAGGCTCGCGAGCGGAACCGCAGGCGGCGGCCGGAGACCACCGACAACGTGAAAGACCGCGGTCTCTCCGAGCGCTGCATCATTACTTCCATGGCGGGCCCGCCGATGTTGCCCACGCTTTACAACAACAACTACCAGATTGTCCAGACGCCGGACACCATCATGATCCTGGTGGAGGAGATCCACGACGTGCGAATCATCCATATGAACGCCAAACACAAGCCGGATAACGTTCGCCAGTGGACCGGCGATTCGATCGGGCACTGGGAAGGCGACACCCTGGTAGTGGAAACCACGAATTTCACGGACCAGACGCGCTTCCGTGGTTCGTCAAAGGACCTGAAAGTCACGGAGCGGTTCAGGCGCGTCGACGATAAAACTCTCTTGTATAAAGCCACCATGGAAGATCCATCCACCTGGGCCAAGCCATGGACCGTCGAGTTGCCGTTCAATGCGGTGCCAGGCCCGATCTATGAGTACGCCTGCCACGAAGGCAATTACGCCGAAGCCGATATTCTGGGCGGCGCGCGCAAGATCGAGGAATCGTCGGAAAAGAAGTAGCCGGCGTGGCGAGCACTCCATTGCATAACCGTGCCGGACGCCGTGCTCCGTTCTAGAATAGTGGAGTAAGCGCTCGCGCGGCAGGCAGGGGAGCGTGCGCCATTTGGCTATGCGGAAATTCTCGGGGCTCGAACTCAAAGAAGCACTCACGGGGCTTCCGGGCTGGACCGTCGAAAACGGCAAACTGCATAAAGAGTTCCGCTTCGCCGATTTTGTCCACGCCTTCGGATTTATGTCCACCTCCGCGCTCGGCATCGAGAAGATGAACCATCATCCGGAGTGGTTCAACGTCTACAATCGCGTCGTGGTGGACCTGGCAACGCATGACGCTCAAGGCATTACCTCGAAGGACGTCGAGCTGGCGAAGCTGTTGGACGAAGTCGCCAAGAAGCTGCAATGAAGGCGCTCCTGCCGTTCGCTTTCGCCGCCTCCTTATGTGCGCAGACGGCGTTTTCAGGGGCTAGCGCGATCGATGAGCAGATCGATCAGGCTGTCAGTTCCGGTCTCATTCCTGGCGCAGTGCTGGTTATCGGGCACGACGGCGCGGAAGTCTACCGCAAAGCGTACGGATTTCGCGCGTTGCTGCCTCATCCTGAGCCCATGACCCTTGATACGATTTTCGATGCGGCTTCGCTGACGAAAGTGATCGCTACCACCCCTTCGTTGATGAAGCTGTTCGAGCAGGGCAAAATCCGTATCGACGACCCGGTAACGAAATATCTGCCGGAATTCCAAGGCGGCAAGAGCGACATTGAAATCCGCGATCTGATGACCCATTTCTCCGGGCTCCGGCCGGACTTGGATTTGAAACCG
Source organism: Bryobacteraceae bacterium (assembly GCA_035293725.1). GTDB lineage: Bacteria > Acidobacteriota > Terriglobia > Bryobacterales > Bryobacteraceae > Palsa-89. The sequence continues at coordinate 19,457 of DATGMH010000058.1, read as the reverse complement.
GCCTGGCACGGATACGAGACCGGTATTCAGCGTGCCTTAAGCGACAAGCCGGTTCGCCCTCCCGGCCTGCGCTTCGTATATAGCGATATTAATTTCATCCTGCTGGGCGAAATCGTACACCGGCTCAGCGGCCAGATGCTCTCCGACTATGCACGTCAGATCATTTATGAGCCGCTTGGGATGCAGGACTCGATGTTTCTACCTCCAGCGTCGCTCAAGCCGCGCATCGCCCCCACGGAGATCGATCCGGAAACCGGCCAGCCGCTGCGCGGTGTGGTGCACGACGACACGGCGCGATACATGGGAGGCGTGGCTGGCCACGCGGGCCTGTTTACGACTGCCGACGATTTAGCGAAATTCGCCCAGATGATGCTCGATCTCGGGCAAGGCAACGGCGTGCGCCTGTTGCGCCCCGATACGGTCCAGAAGTTCACCACGCCCGCTTCACCCGCCGACCAGCCGATCTTACGCGGCCTTGGGTGGGATATCGATTCTCCTTATTCCGGCAATCGCGGCGAGCTTTTCCCGGTCGGCTCCTATGGACACACCGGTTTTACGGGTACATCCGTCTGGATCGATCCGGCTAGCGGGACTTACGTGATCCTGCTCACCAACGTGGTTCATCCGCATCGCGGAAAATCGCTCACCTCGCTGCGCAGCCGCGTGGCGACGATTGCGGCGGCGTCGTTCGGTATCTCCTCACCTGGCGTCAGTCTGACTGGATACAACGAGACCATCACCGGTGCGGGCTTGCATCGCGAAGTCAATCGAAACGGGAAAGTCCTGACCGGGTTGGATGTGTTAGCCGGGCAGCACTTCGCTCCGCTCCAGGGAAAAAGAATCGGCCTTATTACCAATCAAACCAGTGTCAGCCGGGACGGGAAGCGCGGCATCGACCTCATGCTCGCGGCAGGCGTTCACGTCACGAAGCTGTTCTCTCCAGAACATGGATTATCTGGGCTCGCAGATCAGAGTAATATCGCCAATTCAACGGATGCCGCGACCGGTCTTCCTGTGATCAGTCTCTATGAGAACAGCAAAGGTCACGTCACGCCCGACATGTTTAACAATATCGACGCCGTGGTTTTCGATATACAAGATGTCGGCGTGCGCTTTTATACTTATTCCTGCACGATGCTTTCGAGCATGGAGCAGACCGCAAAGAAACACCTCCCCTTTTATGTTTTGGATCGGCCAAACCCGATTACCGGCGTCCACACCGAGGGGCCTGTCTTAGATCGCGACCTCGAGTCTTTCGTTGGCTGCATGGAAATTCCGCTGCGCCATGGAATGACTTTGGGCGAGTTAGCGAATTTTGAAAATGGCGAGCGGCATGTGGGCGCGGATTTACACGTTATTTCGATGCAGGGCTGGGATCGCGGTGACTGGTTTGATTCTACGGGCCTGCCCTGGATCAATCCGTCGCCCAATATGCGCAGCCTGAATGCCGCGCTCCTTTATCCTGGCTTGGCGATGCTGGAAGCTTCAACGAATTATTCGGTCGGCCGCGGAACCGATGCGCCATTCGAACAGATCGGCGCGGATTGGATCCAGGGCCGCCAGCTCGCAGCTTTTCTAAATGGACGCTATATTCCCGGCGTGCGCGCCTACCCCACCCGCTTTACCCCGGATTCGTCGAATTTTTCCGGACGCTCCATCGAAGGCGTGCGATTCGTGGTTACCGACCGCAACGTATTCGACAGCACGCGGCTGGGTCTGGAGGTGGCTTACGCGCTCGAAAAGCTCTATCCGGGGAAGATGAGCTGGGACTCTGACAGGTTTCTGATCGGGAATCACCAGGTCGTTGCCGCAATCAAGTCAGGTGCCGACCCGCGCGATACCGCCGAAAAAATGGAGGAAGCTCTCGCTGCTTTTATAAAGCAGCGAGAGAAATACCTGTTGTACAAGTAAGGGGCAGCCCGGGCCCACTCAACTACGGTGGGTCCAGCAGATAGTAAACACTTGGCCGATAAGAGTACCGGGCCGCGGCTGCCCCCGGGAAACCTAGGCAGCGACCGATTTAGCCGCTGACGATTTGGCTTCGTTCTTCGGCTTATTCTTACTGCCAGGCGGACGGCCCCGTCGCTTGATCTGCGACATCCAGGCCGGAGGTCGGCCACGGCGCCGCCCACGGCCCATGGCCAGGCGCTCCAGCGTCATGATTGCTTCTTCAATATGCTCCCGCTCCATGCGCAACTCAGCCAGCATTTTATTGATGTCCATCGCTCGAATCTCCCCAAAAAATCACGCTCGAAGGCGCTTTCTGTTCGGAAAAGCGAACAGCCCTACAGAAACTAAAGCAGTTACCCTACTGTTTGTACCGCATTTTCAACCTCCTCTTCAAGCCTTTTGTTCGGAAAACCGAACAGGCATCCTTCGGAAAGTACTGCCCGACTCGCCAATACCCCTGTTAAACCGTCGGGGGTAGCCCCAAAGAGCTAGCTTTTTTTCGGAGCATGCTGGAACTTCTTCCAGTGATAATAAAACGGCAGCCCGATCGAAATCAGCGCGAGTCCCATGAGCGATTCACGGGGTGATTTCAGCAGCGTCGACACCACCAGACCGGCAATCGCCAGCACGAAAACGATCGGAACGAATGGATAACCGATCGTACGGTAGGGCCGGGGCATGTCCGGCCGCTTGAATCGCAGCACAATTACAGCCGCCGTCGCCATTCCGTACAGGATGGCGCTGGCGAAAATTACGTAGGTATAAAGCTGATCATACCGGCCGCTCAAGACCAGAAGAGCAGACCAGGCGCTGAGCGCCAGGATCGAAATGCTAGGGGTGTGATGCCTGGGATGCACGAACCCGACCGGCCGAAAAAACAGCCAGTCCCGAGCCATAGCGAAAGGCACTCGCGAGCCGGAGAGAATGGAGCCGTTCAGTGCCGCAAAAATCGAGATCATCGCGGCAATACTGACTGCGGCCGCGCCTGACGGACCCAGAATCCGCCGCATCATTTCCCCAGCAACGCGATCCGTATCCGCGACAGCACCGGCGGGAAGCACGCGGAAGTAGGCGAAATTAGTCAATAGATAGATCGCAATCACGGTCAGCGTGCCGACGATCAACGCCAAAGGCAAATTTCGCTGCGGCTTACGAACTTCGGAGGCGACCATGGCGACGTTATTCCACCCGTCGTAGCCCCACAGGGCTGCCACCAAAGCCGCGAAAAAGCCAGTGATTCCGCCGATCGCCGCTGTGGCGGTGTGATAATTCGCTGTCGTGCCTTTCGCCGTACCGAGACCAATGACAACAATTCCTGCTAGCAGCACTACTTTGACTAGCGTGACGGTCACCTGAACATCTCCGCCCACTCGAACTCCGAAATAATTGATGGATGCGAGCACCGCAATTACCGCCATGGCGAGCAACTGACCGTACCGGATCTCCAGCGGAAGGCCGCCTTCGCCCAGGGGCAGTGGCACTAGCACCCAAACCTTTTCTAGTTCGGGGCGGAAATTCGCGAGGTAAATAAAGAATCCGGAAGCCAGCGTGGCTATGGATCCACTCTTCGCAACCCACATTTGTGTCCACCCGTAGAGGAATCCCCACAACGGGCCATAAGCTTCACGCAAATAGACATACTCGCCGCCGGCTTCGGGCATCGCCGCTGCCAGCTCGCCATAGCTCAAAGCTCCGAACAGCGTCAGAACGCCGCCGACGGCCCAGACCGCGAACACCATAGCGGGTGTTCCGACGTTCTTCACCATTGTGCTAGGAACGAGGAAGATCCCGCTTCCAATCACTGTCCCGACTACGATGGCTGCCGCGCTCCAGATGCCGAGAACTCGCTTGAGCTCAGCGTGATGTTCAGTGGGTTGGGTCATGTTGTCTTTCTTCGACCATCAGCGAAACAGCATATCCGGCGGCGAACGTCGCGGTCGTGCCGATTAGCACGTACCAGGTAAAGGCGATATGTGTCCAAATTCGAACCGCCAGCATCACGGCGAGACCGGCAATCATCGCCACCATGGCTGCATTCTGTTGGACGGATTTGGTCAACAATCCGAGCAAAAAAACGCCTAACAGCGACCCGTACAAGATGGACGCGATGGTGAGTCCTGCCTCCAGCACTGAGCCCCAATTGCGGGCCACCAACCCGACCATGACGAGGATCAAGGCCCACGCCACTGTAGCCCAGCGTGCTATCGCCAGGAAGAAGTGCTCAGGCCGCTCCGGATTCCGCTGTAATTCAAGCGGCCGATAGAAGTCCATCACGCTGGTGGAGGCAAGGGCGTTGAGCGCCGCGCTTAAATTGGACATTCCCGCGGCCAGGATTGCCGCGATCGCTAAGCCTGCCACGCCGGCCGGAAGATGCTCCCAGATGAAACGCGGATACATCGCCTCGGGAGGCTGCGGTGCGGCCAGGTGCGATCCCGAGTAATACACGAACAACAGTGCGCCGATCCATAAGAACAGCCCGAACTGGAAGAAAATCACCACCCAGCTCGACAGCAGCGCGGCGCGGCTCTGTTGTTCATCTTTAGCCGATAACAGCCGTTGCACCAGGAGTTGCTCGGTGCCGTGACTGGCGGTCGTCAGGAAACAGCCGCCGATCAGTCCCGCCCAGAAACTGTAGCTGCGCGCAAAGAATGCCGCCGTCCAGGAAAAACGAAAGTCGAAGACCTGGAGCTTATGTGCGCTGCTAGCCACGTCGTAGGCGTGAGCCCAACCGCCGGGAATCTGATGCAGGATCACAAACAGGCTGATCACGGCGCCCGCGACATACAGGAACATTTGCGCGACGTCGGTCCAGATTACGGCGGTCATGCCCCCTTCAAAGGTGTAGAACAGCGTCAGCGCGACGATAAGCAGGATCGAAATCAGCTCGCCGGTGCCAAGAATGACCGCAATGACAATAGAAATGGCGAATACCCGTACCCCTTCGGCCAACGCGCGTAGCAGTAAGAACGTGCCGGCGGTCAATTTCCGGATGCGCTCGCCGAACCGCCGACGCATCAGCTCATAGGCGGTGAACATCTGGCCGCGGAAATATTGCGGCAGGAACAGGGCTGAAATCACGATCCGCGCTAGCAGATATCCGAATACGACCTGAAGAAATTGGAAGTTACCCGCGAAAGCCAGCGGTGGAGTACCGATAACGGTCAGCGTGCTCGTTTCCGCGGAAACAATGGATAACGAAATCGCCCACCATGGCGCGGTGCGGCCGCCCAGGAAATAGTCCTTCAGGCCGCGCTGGCGGGTGCGGAAGCGGGCCCCGAACCAAGTGATCGCGGCCAGGTAGATCGCGATCACGACGAAGTCGATGGAATGCATCGAAAGCGGATGATAGCACGCGGTCAGCGTGGCGCCGGCTGCTGCATGGTCATGCAGTGCAGCGTTCCCAGGCCGAGCACCAGGTCGCGGCAGTAAACGCCTACAACTTCGCGGCTCGGAAAAAGCCTGGCCAGCGTATTCAGCGCGACGCGGTCCATCGGGTCGTTGAAAACAGGTACGAGCACCAGGCCGTTCGCGATATAAAAATTCGCATAACTGGCCGGCAGCCGCTGCCCGGCAAACCACACCGGCGCTGGCATGGGCAGCGTCACAACGTGCAGGCCCGTACGCTTGAGCAGCGCCAGGTTCTCGCGCAACGGTTCGTAATTCGCTTCCGAGCGATCCTGCTCAACCACCGTTACGATGGTGTTCGCATCCACGAACCGAGCCAGATCGTCGATGTGGCCATGTGTATCATCGCCTGCGATGCCGTTTTTTAACCATATGGTGCGGTTCACGCCGAGGTATTTTGCGAAATAGCGCTCCCAATCCGCCCGTCCGAACCCCGCATTCCGGACCTGAACCGTGTCGCTGAGCAGGCATTCCTCGGTCGTCATCAGCAGTCCCGCGCCGTTGACGTCGATGCTGCCGCCCTCCAGCACGATTCCGGGCTCGAGCTCGTCAATGCTTGTACGTTTGGCGATGAACGCGGGCACCTGGTTGTCGTCCCGCCAGTTGTCATATTTGGCCCAGCCGTTGAAAATCCAGTTCGTGATTTTGACGCTACCGCTTTCGTTGTATACGAAGAGGGGGCAATAGTCGCGGGTCCAACTGCGGTTAGTGGGATGCCGGAAAAACTCGATCGCGTTCAGGTCGGCGCCCGAGTTCGTGAGCACCCGGCGCGCGCTTCGCTCCGTGGCTTCTTCTTCCACCAGGATGCGTACCTTTTCGGCACGCGATAGCCAGCGCACGATGTCGCCATACAACCAGGGAATAGGTGCGAACTTACCTGGCCAGTCCGTGCGCTCGTGCGGCCACGCCAGCCAGGTCGCCTCGTGCGGCTCCCATTCTGCAGGCATCCGGAGCGCCGATGGCCGCGGCTTCAATCGAGTGCCCTCAGTTCGCTTCACTCAGTCCAGCCAGCGGTTCAAAATGGGAGAGTAAGCGTCCACGCGGCGGTCGCGCAAAAAGGGCCAGTTACGGCGGACTTCTTCGATGCGGCGCGGATCGCACTCCGCTATCAGGATCTCTTCTTTATTGGAAGCCGCCTCGGCCACAATACCGCCGAATGGATCGGCTATGAACGATGACCCCCAGAATTCGAGGCCGCCCCCGGCCGGGCCCTCGTGTCCCACTCGATTCACCGCCGCGACGTAAATGCCGTTGGCGATTGCATGGCTTCGCTGGATCGTGCGCCAGGCGTCCACCTGCGCAGCTCCGTATTTCTCTTTTTCCGAAGGATGCCACCCAATGGCGGTCGGATAAAACAAAATGTTAGCGCCCTGGATGCTCGAAAGCCGCGCTGCCTCCGGGTACCACTGATCCCAGCAGACCAGCACTCCGACGCGCGCAAAGCGCGTATCGAAGTTGACAAACCCCAGGTCGCCGGGCGTGAAATAGAATTTTTCGAAGTACAGCGGGTCATCCGGAATGTGCATTTTGCGGTACAGCCCCGCGACCTCCCCATCGGTGCCGATCACCGCGGCCGTATTGTGATACAGACCCGCCGCGCGCCGTTCGAAAAGCGAGGCGATAATGACGATGCCGAGTTCGCGCGCGATTTGCCCCAAGGTGTCCGTCGTGGGTCCCGGGACCGGCTCGGCCAGCGCGAACAGTTCGGCATTCTCCTCGCGGCAAAAGTATTGGGAACGGAACAGCTCCTGCAGACACACAATCTGTGCCCCGCGCCCGGCCGCCTCGCGGATCCTCCAAACGGCCTTTTCGAGGTTTTCATTCGGATCTACGGCGCAGCTCATCTGCACCAGGCCTACGTGGAATTTCGCCGTGCTCACGGAATTCATTTTTTTCATTGTGGCGCACAAGGGCGTGCGCTACCTCGCGACAAGAAGCGCCACCGGAAACCCAAAATAGATCTTCCCATTCTTTAGCCGCGTAGCCATGTCGAGCCCATCGTCCGCGAGCGAGTCTTCGAACATTTTCCGGATGCGCGCTTCGTCGCCTGGCAGCGGAAAAGAACGTTCCAGTAGACCATCCAGGTCACCTTCCAGCCGGTAGAATTCTTCTCGGGGCCCGCTAAGATCCGCACGGCGAAACAAGCCCCGAAGTTCTTCCACCGGCATCGCTCGCACGTGCGACGGATCGCGCAGACGCTCCATGGCGTTGAACGCCTCCGCTTTGGATGCAGCCGGGGCGCTGTCGGCGACTACAACGCGCCCGCCGCTCCGGCAGACCCGGCGCATTTCCTGCACCACCGGCAGCGGGTCCGGAATGTGATGCAGCGCGAATCGCGAGCTTACGATCGAAAAACTCTGGTCCGGGAAAGGCAGCGGCGGCACGCTGCCGAGTTGCCAGCTTACGTTGTCCACTCCGCTGCGCTGCTGCTCGATACGTGCTTGGTCCAACATAGCGGGAGTCACGTCAATGCCGGTTGCGTGCCGCACCACCTTCGCGAAGGCGCAGACCAGCAGCCCCGGCCCGCACGCTACGTCCAGCACGATGTCGTCCGGCCCCGCCTCCGCCAGCGTTACGATGCGATTCAACGCCTCCTGGTTGCGGATGGCAGGTGCATTTGCGAACGGCGATGCCTGCCGGGTAAATTGATCCAGGATCACTTCGCTATGAGAAGAATTCATGCGCGCCGGCGGGTATCGGGGTATTTTTATCGTACTAAATGAGAACGGCTAAACGTCTTACACGGCGATGAACCAGACGCGCGTACTGCTTGCACTGTTCGCTGCAGCGCCCTTAGCTTTTTCGCAGCCGGCTGTAAGTCCGGGCGGTGTAGTGAACGCCGCCAGCTTCACCAGCCCGGTTTCGCCCGGCTCACTGGTCTCGATCTTCGGCTCGAACCTGGCGCCCGTCAACTCTTCGGCCAGCGCGATTCCGCTTCCGACATCGCTAGCAGGAGTCTCCGTCCAGTTCAACGGCATCGCGGCGCCGCTGCTGTTTGTTTCGGACCGGCAGATTAACGCGCAGATTCCTTGGGAGGTTCCTGCGAGCGGCAGCGTTACGGTCGTGGTGAATAACAATGGAGCCGTGTCTGAGCCCCAACCGGTGGCGACCGGTCCGTATTCGCCCGGCGTCTTTGGTTTGAATGGCCACGCGGTCGCGATTCATCAGGACGGCATGCTCGCCGCTCCGCTGAACGCAGTAGCCGGACTGCCGTCGCGGCCCGCTTCCCCGGGCGAGACGCTCCAGGTACTGGCTACCGGCCTCGGTCCGGTGAGCCCGCCCGCCATTACCGGGAACAATTCTCTCGATACGCAGCGCACCACGTCCGCCACTCCCACCGTTCTGATCGGCGGCGTTCCCGCGCAGGTCACATTTTCCGGCCTTTCGCCGCAGTTCGTCGGTGTGGATCAGCTCAACATCGTTGTGCCTCCCAATGCTCCCACCGGGAGCGCCGTATCGATTCAGATTCAGACCGGCGGTGTCACGAGCAGCGCGGGAGTTGCGATCGCCATCGGCACCACCGACTGGACCCAATGGAGCCAGAACCCGCAGCACACCGGAAATATACCGCTGCCCGCGCAAAAGCTCGGCCATATCCTCGCGGACATCGTGTACGATCCGCTCGCTTCGTCCGAGCAGCAATACTCAGGCGAGCTGCTCTCGCATTACCAAGTTCCGCTGGTTCAGGGGAACGATGTGTACATGTCGTTTCGCAGCGGCACCTTCGATCCCAACAATAACGCGACCCAAAACTGGGGCGAGAGCCGCTATACGTGGCAGGACAACCAACTCGTTTCGGTTTGGTCCTACGCCAGCGACTGGAAAGCGCCCGGGTCGTTGAACGACTTCTTCGAGCCGGTGTTTCATGCGGTGCTAGCCAACGGGTCCGTCTACGTCCCCGGCGCGCATGGCAGCATCGTTCAGCTCAACGCCGCTACCGGCGCCGTAGTGCTGCGCATCGCACCGTTTGGAAACGATCCAAACACATACGAAACCGGGCCGATCACCGCCGATCGCCAAGGCAATTTGTACTACAACGCCATCCAGGTGGTCGTTGATCCGGCACTCGGCTTTTATGCGCACGACGCGACCGACTCCTGGCTCGTAAAGGTCGCGCCCGACGGTTCCTTTGCCATGGCCAGCTACAAAGCGCTCACCTCACCCGAAGCTCCTGCTCCAACCACAACCTGCCTCGAACAATTCAGCACGGCACAACTGCCCTGGCCGCCCAGCCCGACCGCGGTGCCGCCCTCGGCGCCTTGCGGATCGCAGCGCGCCGGCTTGAATGTGGCTCCCGCCATCGCGCCCGACGGAACCATTTACAGCGTGACGCGGGCCCAGTTCAACAGCCGCTACAGCTTTCTAGTGGCGATTAACCCCGACCTCTCGAAAAAGTGGGTCGCTTCGCTGCGCGGGCGATTCAACGATGGCTGCGGCGTGCCGGTCTCGGCCGGCGGCTGGCTTCCTCCGAACGGCGCGCCCGGTGGATGCCGCAGTGGCGCTCCGCTTGGCGTTGATCCGGCCACTAACCGCCCAGGTGACGGCGCGGTCAACGACAGCTCGTCTGCCTCCCCAACGGTAGCGCCGGATGGAAGCATCCTCTACGGCGCCTACACGCGCTACAACTACGAACAAGGACATCTCATGCACTTCGATGCGAATGGAAATTATCTCGGTGCGTTCGGATTTGGATGGGACCTTACGCCCGCGGTCTTTGCGCACGATGGAACCTGGTCCGCAATCGTGAAGAACAACCATTACGGCGGTACTGGGTCGTATTGCGACGATCCAAACATCTGCCCGCCGGACCGCACCGCGAGCAATCCTGATTCCCCCGAAGCGTATTACCTGAGCCAGATTCGCCCCGATATGTCCATCGAGTGGAGCTTCCAAAACACAAACACGCAAAGTTGCAGCCGTAACGCCGACGGAACGCTCTCATGCGTGTCCGATCATCCGTTCGGGTTCGAGTGGTGCGTTAACGCCCCGGTGGTCGATTCCAACGGCGTTGTGTACGCCAACAGCGAGGACGGCAACTTGTATGCGATTGCACAGGGAGGCGCGCTGCAGCAGCAACTCTTTCAGCAACTGGCCATCGGCGCAGCCTACACTCCGGCGTCGCTCGATTCGCAGGGACGCATCTACACGCAAAACGATGGCCACCTGTTCGTTGTCGGCAATTAGTTACTTCCAGACGAACCGGGCCAACTCTCGATCCTTGCGCACGCGTCCGATTGGAAACGCCTGGTTGTGCATGACAACGTAGACCCCCGGCGCGAGCACGCGTGCCGCCAACAGGCTTTCGGTCAGGTTCTGCAATCCGTCGCTGGATTCGAAACCGAGGGGTGTCATCGCGCCCGTCAGGACGATCGGAAATTTCAAATCGGGCAAGCCGCGCTCCAGCAGCAGCCCGGTTTCTACCATCGTGTCCGTTCCGTGTGTGATCACGACCGGCGCGGGTTCCCTTAATTTCTCCCGGACAGCTTCCAGCACCCGCTCGCGATCCCCGCCAGTCATCTCCAGGCTATCTTTGTTCATCAGATGCGTGATCTGGACATCGGCGTCCGGCAAACGGAGCAGCCGGAAATAGCGATCGATTTTGCTGTCGATATTTTGTACCGCGCCGGTCTGTTCCGAGTAGACCTTCTCGATCGTTCCGCCGGTCGCGATCACGTAAATGCGCTGCATCGGCGCTACAGCTTTCTCAGCACCGCGGCCACAACGTTTCCCACCACGTCGAAGCTGTGCGCGCTGAGCTTGTCCATTGTGTCCTGTTCGTTGTGCCAGTACGCGTTGTGCGGGCCATAGTCGAAGTCAATCAGGTCCAGCGCATTCACGCCTTTCCGCAAAAAAGGGAGATGGTCGTCTTCGGTAGCCTGGGCGAAATCGAGAAAGTACTTCCGGTAGCCCATATCTTCCGCCGTTTTCCAGACCATCCGGCGGAGCGATCCCGACGACATCGTCTCCTGCAAAATTCCGAGATCTTTATCGCCGATCATGTCGACGTTGATCAGGGCCTTGATCCGCGAAAGCATGCCCTGCCGCGCCCAGACATCCGCCAAATGCCGGCTGCCGAAGGTGCCGTTCGTGTCCGACCATTCGCCGAAAGCTTCCTCGCCGTCGAAGAACACCAGATAAATGTCGTCGGCGTGCGGCGTGCTGTTCACTACCTGCGCTAATTCGAGCAGGAATCCCGTGGACGACCCGCCGTCGTTTGCGCCCAAAAACACGCGGCCCGGCATCGGCTTGGTATCGAAGTGCCCGGTGATCACGATGGCGCGCCCGGACGAGCCGGGAAACTTCGCGATGATGTTCCGCATCGGCACCGCTCCCACCGGCGTCTGCGCCGTAAAAGCATCGAACGACATCTGGCAATGCAACGGCTTTAGCTGAGCTTCGATATAGGCCTGGAGCTTCTGGTTAGCCGCCGATCCGGGGGGCCGCTGCCCAAACGCGATGGCTTTGCGCGTGTACTCAAGCGCTGCCGTGCCGCTGAAATCCGCCGCCGCCGTGCAGACAGCTACGCTGCAGGCCAGCAAGACGCGCGCCGTTGCGTTCAGGATTTTCTTGCGAAACATATATATCCCAGTGTAAAGTTCCGTTCGCGATCCAGGGAGTCGAACCATGGCAGCACCAGCGCGAGCGGCGACAGGAAAATCGCAGCCACCAAGAACCACGGCCCGCGGAAAAATTGCAGTCCGTTTAATAAACGCCGCGAGCATAGGCGGAAATACCCGCCGACAGGTTCGATTTTGTATTCCCGCAGCCCGGCCTTCTCCAGCAGGTACGCGATCCCGTGGCGGGTGTACCGGAAATAGTCGTGCGGCGCCTGATGCACCTCCCATTCCTGCGGCACGATCAGCAGCAATTTTCCTCCAGGCGCGAGCGTGCGCGCCATTTCTCGCAGCGCGCAACCAGGTTCGCGCACGTGCTCCAGCGTCACGATGTTGATGCAGGCATCGAAAGATGCATCTCGAAATGGCAGCGCGGTTAAATCCGCAATCGCATCCAGCCTGCCGTAATTCCAACTGGCATCGCCGATACCCAGGTCCACGCCCGTGTAGCGTTGTTTGCGGAAATACGCGGCATGGCGCATTTCGCCCGCGCCGGCGTCCAGCACCCGCGCGCCTTGCGCCATTCCCGCAGAAAACTGCGCCAACGACGAATCGATGGCGGCCTCGAAGTACAGCAGGTACCGCCGCAGAAACCCGGGCAGGCGGCGCTCCATGGACCGGTAGATCAAGCTTTCTTACGCGCCTCCACCATGATGGTCGATCCTGCGCCGCAGGCCGCTTCGGCCACGGTGAATGGCAGCGCCGCTACGACCAGCGCGAAATACATGAGGTCCTTGGCAAGCTTCGCGCCCGCCGTTTCTCGCGTCTTGCGAACGCGCCGCGCCATCGGATCTAAATACGGCGCGATGCTGGACGCGAACCCGGCTGGATTGTCGCGCAACGAAAAATGTTTCCGGCGCACCACCGTGAATCCACACCCGTCGAGCAGCCGCTCGAGGTCGCGTTCGCGATAATCCACTAAATGGCGCGGCACGTCGATGCCATTCCAATTCGCCCCAAGCAACCGGAATTGCCAGCAGGACGCGTTCGGCACCTGCACGATCAGCCTGCCAGTATTCGCGAGCAGTTCGCGCGCTGCCGTCAGATAGGAAACCGGATCGCTTAGATGCTCTACGACATGGAACAGCGTTAACACCGAGCAACTTCCGCGTGCGAACGGAGCGCGGTCGAGATCTCCGCAGATCACTCGCACGCCGTTGTGCCTCCAAGCTGCCGAAGCAGCCGCCTGCGATGTCTCCAACCCGGCTACCCGCACGCCCCGCTCTTGAAGCAGCCGCAACAGCAGTCCGCCTCCGCAGCCCACATCGAGAAGCAGTCCACTCCCGGACGCATGCTGGACGGCCTCCCATACGAATCTGAAATGATCGCGGAGTACGAAACGGCGGTACGCTTCTTCCAACTGCGATGCGGCGTCTTGGCTGGGCGCAAACCAGTATTCGTCGGGATAATAGCCGCGCAGTTCATCAGGCGAAGGGCATGGATCCAGCCGGATCAGCCCGCAGCCTTCGCACTCCACCACCCGGAACATTTTCTGCGTGGTTCGATACAGACGGTCCGTCGCTCGAAAAAGCGCGCGCGCGTCGGCAGCGCCGCAACTCGGGCATACTTCGTTCAGAGGCCCTGCTCCATCAGCTCCTTCAGTGAAATTCGGTGCGCCAGAATCAGTTCCTTCACTTGAGGTGGCGAAAGTTTGCGGAATCGCTCCAGTTCGCGGCGCTTGCGGAGCATCCGAGGAATCAGCATCAGCGCCTGCAGATCGCCTTTCAGCAGCGCGAATGCCAATCGTAGCTTGCCCAGTCCCGTGTACTGCCCCACCTCGCCCTTGTGCCGCATCGCCGCCCACGCGCCCGCGGCCAACCTCATCAGGTAGTAAGCGCCGTTCAGCCACAGCAGGGTCCAAGGGAACAATTTGAAAGCCAGCAGGACACGGTTGCGCTCGATAAGCTCCATCCGGCGCGCCGATCGAACGCCCAGCGTGGAACCGCGATGATGCCGCACGACAGCTTGCGGCGCATACAGGCACTTCCAGCCCGCGATGCGCGCGCGCAGCCCCAACTCGGCATCGTCGGCATACGCAAAAAAATCCTCGTCGAATCCTCCAATCTGGTCCAGCATCGCACGCCGGTACATGGCGGCGCATCCATCTGGCCAGAGCACCTCTTCGATTTTGTCGTATTGCCCCGTATCCAGTTGGCCTGTGCCGCGCCCGCGATTCTGCCCATCGGGATAAACCAAATGGCCCGCTTTATCGATGCGTTTCGGATCTTCATAAACCAAGATCTTCGACGCGGCCATTCCCACTTCGGGCCGTCCTTCGAACATCTGAGCAAGCGTGCGGAGCCAGTTGGGATCCGCCTCGGCGTCGTTGTTCAGCAGCGCGATCAGCTCGCCATCGGACGCGGCGAAACCTTGATTGTTGGCCGCGCAAAAACCTCGGTTGTTTGCGTTACGAATCACTTTGATCCGGAACGCAGCGCCGGAGCCGAATTCGCTTTCGACCATATCCGCCGACCCGTCAGTTGATCCATTGTCGACCACCACGACCTCAAAGGGTGCATCGAACTCCTGTTGGTTAAGCGATTGCAAGCAGGATCGCAGGAGAACCTGGCGATTCCAGTTCACCACCACCACCGAAACGGCCGGGACCTGATGTGTCGCAGGCGTTGTTATATTATTAAGCTTAAGCTAACAGGGCACTTATGATGTTCTCAGTCGGTCAACGGCTGCGCGATGCGCGCTTGGACCAAGGGCTGGATTTCGCCACGCTCGCCGCACGTACGAAAATCAGCGAAAAATTTCTCAAGGCGATAGAGGCTGATGACCGGAAAAGCTTTCCTAGCGGCTTCTTTTACAAAAGCTTCGTCATTCAATACGCTCAGGTGTTAGCGATTGATACACGCGAAATCGAAGCGGAGATCGAGAGTCTGTTGAGCGCTGAGGCGCCCTTGCCTTTGCCCGGCGAAACGGATGCCCCCATTCGAAGGCGGCCGCCGCCATTAGTCGTCACATCACCCCGGAATCGCGGACGCGCCTTTGCGCCCGTAGCCGTGCTCGTCGTGGCTCTGTTAGGTTGCTCGGGATTTTATGCCTGGTGGCGCAAGCTCGAGATGCCCGCTCCTGCGCCGCAGCCTTTGCCCTACTCCGCGGCCACTGAAACTGTACAGACGGCGCGGCCCCAACCAATGCATCCGCCGGCTGCGACCCTGGCTCAAACCGCCGCGGTTCCCGTATCGCTGGCCGGAGCCACGCAACCCGATCCGCCCTCCGCCGCTGATGCTCCTCAGACCGTATCCGGCGTGCTGCTCGAACTCGTCGCTCGGCAAGCAACTTGGCTGGCGGTTTCATCCGATGGGTTGATGGTCTTCAAAGGCACGCTTGCGCCGCACGAGAGCAAGACCGTCGAGGGTAAGGAATTCGCGAAACTGCGAGTGAATAACCCGGCTGCCCTGGAAGTAAAGCTCAACGGTAAATCGCTCGGCCCTCTCGGCCCGGCGGGGCAGTACTTGGTGGTGGTGTTTACGCGCGACAAATACCACGTGCTGGCTTCGGAAAAAGAGGGCGACTAGAAGCGGGTGATTCCGCGCCGCCGCTACTGCGCTTGGCCGATATTCTGCGCCTGCGGCCGCGCTTGAGACCTGGCGAGGCGTTTCTGCTGCCGTTCGATGCGCAGCAGCTCTTTGCGGCGCCGCAGCTTGATGGAGCTATCCACTTTGTGCCAGAACTTGCGGAAGTAACCGATGGCGGATGCGATGCCAAATATTACGACGCCCCACATCCACAGCATCGCGAATGGTTCGAGCGCCTCCCACCGGATGCTCAGCAGGATCATCGAGATTGCGATCACCTGCGTGATCATTTTGGTTTTCCCCAGGTCGCTGGCCTGGATAGTATAACCTTCCGCCGCCGCGATGCTGCGCAAGCCGGATACCGCGAACTCGCGCCCGATGATCAAGACCACCATCCAGGCCGGGACGCGGCGAGTCTGAACCAGCGACACCAGCGCTGCTGAGATCAGCAGCTTGTCTGCAATCGGATCGAGCAAGGTACCCACCGTGGTGATCTGGCCCCAGCGCCGCGCCAGGTATCCATCAAGCAGGTCGGTCGCTGCCGCGGCCAGAAAGATGGCCAGCGCCAAAAACTCGTTCGCAACCAAAACTACACCGTGCGACTCGATCCGCAAGTCCTGCTCCACCAATACGGCCACGAGAAATGGCACAAAGAAGATGCGCAAAATCGTGAGCGTATTGGGCAGGTTCATGCGTCGCTGAGAGCCCCCACCGAGCGGCCCTGCTGCCAGAATATCATTCCATCCTATTGAACTGCGTAGGGCTCGATGATCCGCTTCACCGACTCCGGAACCTCGGCTTCTACGTCCCAAAATTCGCCATCGTAGCGGCTGGAGAGCACCTTCGAGCGCTCATGGATCAAGTGAATAACCGAGCCGTCCGCCGCCGGAACGCGGAAGTGGCCGCGCGTAATCGGGTCGAGCGGAAGCTCTTCGTCGATCGCACGGAGCAGCAGCTCCAAGCCTTCTCCGCTTCGCGCGGAAAGCGGAATCGCCCGGATGCCGGCCGGGCTGTGGACTTCGCCGAGAATGCGTTGCGACAAGCTCTCGGCTCCTTCATGCGATTCCGGCACCAGATCCATTTTGTTGAGGGCCAGGACCTGGCGCGTCCGCTCGGCGCCGATCTCTCCCAGCACTTTCAACACGTGCGCTGTTTGATGCGCTGCATACGATGAAGATGCGTCTACAACGTGCAGAAGCAGCGACGCCTCCGTAACTTCTTCCAGCGTGGCTCGGAACGCCTTCACGAGTGTAGTCGGAAGGTTGCGAATGAAACCGACTGTGTCGCTCAGCAGCACTTTTCTCCGGGAAGGCAGCAGGATGTACCGAACCGTCGGATCGAGCGTCGCGAACATGCGTGCGTCGGCGGTAACCGTTGCACCAGTCAGCCGATTGAACAGCGTCGACTTGCCCGCATTCGTATAGCCGACCAAGGCCACCGTCGCCAGGGGAACGGATTGGCGCTGCCGGCGCTGCGTGCCGCGCCCGCTGCGAACGCTTTCCAAGTCGTCGCTCAGCTTCTTGATACGCGCGTAGATCCTGCGGCGGTCGGTTTCCAGCTGCGTTTCGCCGGGACCTCTGGTTCCAATTCCGCCCCCCAGCCGCGACATTTCGGCTCCGCGCCCGGTGAGCCTGGGCAACAAATAATTTAGCTGCGCCAGTTCGACCTGCAGTTGGCCTTCGCGCGTACGCGCGCTCCTGGCGAAGATGTCCAGGATTAGCTGCGTGCGGTCAAGAACTTTGCAATCGAGCTCGCGCTCTAAGTTGCGCTGCTGCGTCGGTGTCAGCTCGGAATCGAACAGAACCAGCTCGGCCGAATGTGCCGCAATCAGCCCGCGCAATTGCTCCACCTTGCCGGATCCGATCAGAGTGGCGGCATCGGGCGCGGGCCGGGATTGGATGACGGTCTCCTCGACACGCGCCCCAGCGCTTTGCGCCAGAGCCTTCAGTTCCTGTATGGATTCCGAAGCGGTGTAGGCGATCTGATCGGCCCCGCGCGGAGCGCGGGATTTCAGATCCAAACCAACCAGGATTGCTGGCTCGCCTCGGCCGGTCGGCAAATGAACTGCTATTCCTCGCCGGGCTCGACGGGCGTCCCTGGCCCAGCCGCCGCTCCGGTTCCGCCCGCCGGATGGGCGCCGGCAGAGGCATGAAACGGCTTCGAAACAACTACTGTCGAAATGGCGTGCTTGAAAATGAGCTGTTCCTGATTGTTGGTTTCCAGCACAACCGAGTATTTGTCAAAACTCTTGATGCGGCCGGACAATTTTACGCCGCTCATCAAATAGATCGTCAGGAAAGTCTTTTCCTTACGCGCGTTGTTTAGAAAAGCTTCCTGAATGTTTTGCGCCAGCTTTTCCATGGGCGTCCTCTGGCCGGGCTTAGGCTCGCTGTTTTGAATAACGTCCCTCGAATCCGAAACCGCCGGACCGTTACAGTTCATCATACCGCAACTGCCAAAACCTTCATATTGATCGGAATCAGCCATGCAACCTCTCCTTACGCTCCACCGCGCTTACTGCATTCTCCAGACGGTACCGTCATAAAACAGCCAGTAGAACTTCCCGGCCGCGATCTGTCCACCGCTTGGATCCGTGGCGCCGTCGTTTTGCTTGATCGACGTCGGCCCAATGCCGTCGATATTCAATGAAGCCGCGCCGCTGTTGGAAACATCCGGCCTCAACACAACGAACATCCCCGTCGTATACGCCGCCAGCGCTCGCGCCGCCGCGAGCGAGCAGGTGTATGCGGTGGTGCCGTTCGTGGAGCTGCAATAGATCGGGACACCGGCCTGGGCCGTGCTAATCGTCAGCGCCACGGCTGTATTCAGGCTAGGCGTGCAATCCACGCGATTCGCGCTTGTGTTGTTAGTACAGGTTTGCACGACGCCCGTCCCGGAAACGAAATTCAGCGTGGGCTGCGTACCTTGTGTCGTTCCATTGGTGGAGATCGTCATGGCGGAGATGCCGCCGCTGCCGGTGCAATTCGTCCGGCCGTTCGTAGGATCGTCCGTGCAACCGCCGCCAGTAAAGTTCAGAGTGGCTTCCACGGGAAGACTTGTGCCCGCGCTTTGGATGCGCGCGATCGGTCCCGCGGGACCTGCCGGCCCTAGTGCCCCCGTTGCGCCCGCAGGACCTTGTGATCCCGTTGCACCCGCAGGCCCTTGTGGTCCGGTGGTGCCTTGCGGTCCGGTTGCCCCGGCCGGCCCAGCGGGTCCAGCCGGCCCAGCAGGTCCCTGCGCTCCCGTGATGGTCTGTGGCACCCAATTCGTGCCGTTCCACGCGATGGACTGCCCGCTCGCGGGCGCCGTCGAAGACACCGGCCGGCCCTGGATCTGTGTGACCACTGTCGCGCTAGTCGTACCCGTCACATCGCCGGACAAGGTCGTCGCGCCGGCTTGTAGGGTCCAGGAGTTCAGCGCTGTACAGGCATACAGATTGGCGCCCGCCGCCGCGTTCGTTTTGAAAAAAGCTTCGCCTACCGAACAGGTGGCAGGCAAGGTCGTTCCGGACTTGAACGGCTTAGTGGTCGTCGCGCTACTGAAGTCAACGCTCTTCGCTTGCGTTCGCAAATCCACCAGCGTTTGTGCGCTCGCGCAGGCAAGCAAAGATGCGGCAACAAGGACATATCGATTTGGCATAAGCTAGCTCAGACTTATCAACCGGCCGGGCGGCGCAAGCTCCGTAATTTGCCAAATGCGTGGAAATAGTGCGAAAAATCCCGGTCTTGTGGTGTCACTGAAAAAGGTTGCTTCGGCTGGGCGGCGGAGGCGTTGCGAGGAGCGGAAGTGCGGACTGGCCGCCAGGTGAAGCAACCGGGCAGTGAACTAAATCGCAGCGGAATGGCGGGTTATGGGTATTGAATGCGCAGGCCAGGAAGGGAGCCTGGGAAGCAGGAAGATCGGCGGGCTCAAAGCACGGGAAGAAGTGGAGTAGAACAGGCGGCGGGAGTTGCGCAGGACC
>DATGMH010000057.1:0-2532 GCA_035293725.1 Bryobacteraceae bacterium | reverse complement strand
GAATGCCAGATCATTGCCATCCGGAGAGACGACCGCCGGACCCGCACCAAAGCCGGAATCACGAAAAGTGGTCTCGGGAGGGGGAGGAATGTAAGCGAGAACTGGGAAAGGGGCAGACGCGGGCGCGGGCGATTTCCAAATAGCATGGCCTTTTATCAGCACTGCCGTCAGGAGACCTGCCAGCGCCCAGGGGATGGCCCGCTTAAGGCGTCGTTCCCCGCCGCTAATTTCGGCCTTGTTTGTCACCGCCCCTCCTGCCAAACCGGCGGGGACATCGCCCGTTAGACACTCTTCAATCGTAATGCGCGCATCGCCGATGGCTTGCAGACGCTGGCGCAGATCCTTTTGCAGGCAGCGATAAATGAGTCTTTGAATTGGAAGTGGCGTACTTTTCGGCAGCAAGGCCCAGTCCGGTTCCTTCGTTATGACAGCCGCCAGGACATCGGAGATCGTCTCTCCCTGAAAAGCCTTCCGCCCCGAAAGCATCTCGTAGAGCACACAGCCAAACGCCCAGACGTCACAACGCCGATCCACACGATATCCCTTTGCTTGCTCGGGGCTCATATAGGCAGCAGTACCCAGAAGCGTTCCTGGCATTGTGGCGATCGTTGTCAACCCGGGCGACTCTGCAGTATCACCGGTGGCGGAGGGATCGGATGGAGTCAACACCTTGGCGAGTCCGAAGTCCAGCACCTTGACGGCGCCTTCGGAAGTGATCTTGATGTTTGCGGGCTTCAGGTCTCGGTGAATAACGCCGCGCTCATGCGCGTATTCCAGGGCCTCGGCTATCTGACGGGCAATGGGCAGCGCGTCCTGGCAGTGAAGCCCCTTGGGCTCCCGCGGCAGGGCAGAGCCCTCCCCATTGATTTTTGCCTCCAGAGTTTCGCCTTCCACCAACTCCATCACTAGCGCGCGGACGCCGTTGGATTCTTCAATGCCGTGGATGGCAGCGATGTTAGGATGATTCAACGACGCGAGCATTCGGGCCTCGCGCTCAAAGCGTGCCATGCGCTGGGCATCACGGGCCATGGCTTCAGGCAGAACCTTCAATGCCACGTCACGATGCAGCTTTGTGTCGCGGGCGCGGTAGACCTTGCCCATACCGCCTTCGCCGATCTTACCGGCCAACTGGTAGTGCGCAATCATTCTTTCGATTTCAAGCGTCGCTTTTGGCGGGTGTGGCCACTGCCTTTCCTTCGCGATGACCTCTGCGGCGACCTCGATGGCCGGAGTTTCCAGGAAATCTGCCGCCCGTTCCGCTTGCGCCAGCATGAGTTCCACTTGGCTCCGCAGTACGGCATCTCCGGCGCAGGCTTTCGCGAGAAACGTCGCCCGCTCGCTCCCGTCCAACTCACGCGCCGCGTGGTAAATCCGCTCGATTTCCTGCCAGCGTTCATCCATCTTTGTGTTTTCCGCTCAGTTCAGCGTACAGCCATGCACGGGCCATGTCCCAGTCGCGCTGCACAGTCTTGGTGGAAATGTTTAGGGCTTCAGCCGTTTCTTCAAGACTCAGGCCGCCGAAAAAACGCATTTCAACCACCTGGCTCTTTCTCGGGTCGAGAGTTGCCAGGCGACGGAGAGCCTCATCCAGTTCCAGAAGGTTCACTGAAGGGGACGGCGGGGCGGCAACAGCAGCCTCATCAAGCTCGATCATTATGTGTTCGCCGCCGCGCTTGACGCTGGCGCGACCGCGGGCGTGGTCAACAAGAATCTGTCGCATGGCGCGAGCGCAGAGCGCAAAAAAGTGGGCCCGGTCCTGCCAGCTTGCTTCCCTCGCATCGACCAGCCGCACGTAGGCCTCGTTCACAAGGGCCGTGGCCTGCAGGGTATGGTTCAGGCGCTGGCCGGCCATTAATCGCTTGGCAATGCGATGAAGTTCGTTATAGACCAGAGGCGCCAGGCGGTCGAGAGCTTCCTTGTCGCCGCCGCTCCAGGCCCGGAGCAGCATCGTGACCTCGTGGGGTGAAGGAGGCCCCCCCATAGCTTCCCCCCGCCTTTAAGTTAACCCGATGGGATAACCATAGCACAGGGCAGGGAACAAATCCACGGCCTTGGGCCGAACGCGAAGAATTTCGGTGCGAGGCATGTCCACAATGTCAACCAATTCTCGTTCTTTAGATTGAAGGCGGTTAAACATTCAACGCCGCTTGCGGGCGGGATCGTCTGTGGGATCCAAATCGATGGTGATGCGCCGGGCGCGCCCCTTCAGACGCCGACGATGCCGCTCGATCACCCGCTCGGCCAGCGCCTCCCCCATCCGATAAAGCTGCTTGCGCTTCGGAGCATTTTCGAAACGCGAAAGGGTGGGCTGGGAGGCCAGGTCCTCGCCCTCGATGGGATCACGACCCACCAGGAGTTTGTGCACCGGATCGGAAGCCAGCCGCGCCGCGTCGTTGGCGTCCTCGTAGCCGCAGGCCAGCGCCATCACGCGTTGCGTCAGCAGTTCGCGCACCTCGTGCCGTATCTTACCTGGCTGACGCTGATCGACCAGACACGCGGCCAGCGACGAGGTCAATCGCAGACATCGGTCCG
>DATGMH010000056.1:0-256310 GCA_035293725.1 Bryobacteraceae bacterium | reverse complement strand
TGTAGGTGCCATTGGGAACGCTGAACTGATACCCGGAGCCCCAGTGTTCGCATTGATATAGCTTGGGATCGGCGGTGTTGGAGATGGATGCGGTGGTGCAGTAGCTGCCTCCATCCACATATCCATAATCGGCCGACCACTCCTGCCCATGCGAGTCGGCGTACGTTCCACCGCCGGCGTTTACGCGGATTGACGTGACGCTCGTTATCGGCAGCCCTGAAATCGCAGTAAGGAGACCGTCCAGTTGGGAGCCTGCAGTAGACGTCCAACCGCCAGCGTATATGGTAGTCGCGTTCGCAGCGACGCTATAGACGCGATCATCGCCGCTGCCCCCCTGATAAGTTGAGAACTCCAATCCAGTGCCGGATGGATTCAGCATTGAGATGAAGCCGTCAACAGCTCCGCCAAACGAGGCCTGAGTGGCCTGGGCGGTGGGGAACTGCGTGGACGTTGTATAACCGCCGAGGATCGCCTCGCCCGTTGGGCCGACCGCGATGCTCGTCACCGTATCAGTTCCCTCGCCGCCGATCAAGGTGCAATACGTCACAGACAATCCGGATTGTGGAAGCTTGCAAACGAAGGCATTGTAAGTGCCCTTCTCCGCAATCTGAAATGCACCAGCCGTGGTTGGGAAATCCGAGGAAGCAGTTGTTCCCGAGACGAAGATGTTGTGAGAGCTGTCCACCGCTACCGAATTTGCTGCGTCAACACTGTTGCCCCCGAGGTAGGTGGAGAACAGCAGCGCTGAGCCAGATGCGTTCAGAGCCGCTACAAAGGCATCGGAGCTCCCTTGCAGCGAGCTCTGGACGGGGGAAGCCAAGGGAAAATTACCGGAGCTGGTTGTGCCTGCGACGATTGTATTGCCGGTAGTATCGACAGCAATAGAAGTACAGACGTCCAGCGCCGAACCACCCAAAAATGTCATATAGGAGAGCGCGCTTCCAACTGCATTCAGCTTTGCGACGAAGCAATCGGAAAGCCCCCCACCGAAATTCTGTTGTACGACCCCCGCCGTCGTAGCCAAGCTGATCGACGCCGTTTGGCCGGACACATATGCCGCTCCGCTGTTGTCGACTGCTATCCCATAGCCATAGTCCGCGCCGGCTCCTCCAAGATAGGTGCTGTAAGCGACCTGGCCGCTGGCGGTTAGTTTGGCGACAAACGCATCCGGCGGGCCCCCCGAACTGCCCTGCAATGCACTCGCGACGGGGAAATCATTTGAATTTGTGATTCCAGTAACATATGCATTTCCTTGCGAGTCGACCGCTATTGCCCGCGCGGAATCGTAGGCGCCACCGCCGAGGAACGTCAAATAGATGATCCTTGTACCAGTCGGATCTAACTTCATGACGAACGCATCGGCCGATGTAATCGACTTGCCGCGAAAATCGGCGGATGACGTTTCCCCCACAACATAGATGCTGCCTGACGTGTCTACTGCTGTCCCGTATATCGCGTCGATGCCAGACCCGCCGACGTGTGTGGAAACAACCACCGTAGGATCAAGTGTCAGGCTGGAACGGTGATCGTACCCGGCAAGATCTAGCTCAACAACGTTTTGAGAGGTCACGTGATAACTGCTAGGGATTCGCCGAAGTTGATTCCTTCCCGCCTCTTTCTGCAGCGTTTTCGGCGGAGCTTGCCGGATCTGGATCTGGTCCGCTCGGGCGACAATCGCTCCTTCATTATCCAAAGTTAGATTGGTCACGCCATTCCACCGCACGCGGACTTGGTGAACGTCCGCATCGGGGGCGACTTCAATATCGAATTCGAACCCCTGTTCCGATAAGCGGAATACAAGGTCGACACCAGGATAGAGCTGACGGTAGCGGATTCTGCGGTATCGAACCGCGCTACGCCATTGTTGGGCTGGCCCGAGGTAATACCGGACGGGTGCCGCGTATATGTCCTCGCCAAGAGCAAGACAACTGGGGTCGGCCCCAACAAACTCGAGATCAGCTTGCGGACTATCACCCGGCACTTCTAGGACGACCGTCCCGCCTGGCTTGAATCTGATGCCAACTCCTGGCACGCCCAGCCAATACTCCGATCGTCCATCCATCGCTTCGAAGCCTTGAAACACTGTTGCAGAGATCATGCTTGCGCTTGGCTTCTTCGCAAAGAGCGCGGTGGCTTGAACTAACAAACCACAGAGGAGCCAGAACCGGAACGGTTGAATCGGCGCCATACCGTAACGGTGTTACTCGCCGCAAATCTTTCTCACGCCGCGACCAACGATTCGGCCGGACCAACCATTGCGCCTGGCGCAATCGCAGTTCCGGAGTACCTACAGTTGAGAAGAGGAAAAGCGTTCCGTGCGCGTCAGAACCGGGAACAAAGGCGGCAGGCTGGATTGAACAACCCGCCAATCAGCAGCTGGAATGGCCATCCGGCCGCTCCAGGGTAGTCAGATCGAGAACTATTCGCGTGGAATGGCGACTAGATTCAGATCACCGGCTGCGGGCGCACTCGTAGGCAACCCGGCCTCCGGGTCGAAGCCGAAAACGCCATAGTCGTGCAAGCGAAAAGCTTCGAGCAGCTCCCCTAGGCAACGGCCCTGCTGGGTCGGGCGGCCTTGTGGCACCTCAAGCATGATCGCAGGACGAAAGCGAGTTATGACTTCGCGGGCTCCCCGCAGAATGTCCAACTCTGCTCCTTCCGTGTCGATCTTGATCAAATCAATTCGAATCCATTGATGTATAACGGCGAGATGATCGAGGCTTCGAACATCTACATTTTCACTTCTGATTCCTTGCGAATGGATCGCCACAGCTCCTGTAATTGTATTCCGTCCGGATCTCACATCGTCCGCTAATTGAAGCATCGCTTGTCCGTCGCTCGCGCCTACCGCGACGTCAAGTATCGTCACGTTTTCAAGCAGGTTCCGCCGGACGTTTCGACGCAAGTAACCACGTTCGCGGGAGCTAGGTTCGATTGACCAAATGTGGCCGCCCCCCTCGACGCAGCGCGAGGCAAACAGAGTATACATGCCCTCGTGAGCCCCGATGTCAATCACAACCATCCCCGGCTGCAAGAAATTTGTCATCCAGACAAACTCATTGGGCTCGTAAATACCTTCCACAAAGACTGATCGGCTCAGCTCATTTCCTAGATTCAGGCCGATCCTCAGGTCACGATGCCATGGCACGACCAGAGGGACCGTACGATTCCGATGGTGAAAAAACGACCAGATAGACTCTCGAACATAGCTGGAGAGCGACCTGCACTTCCAGTCCTCCTGCTGCAAGCGCCGTGGATAGAGCCCGAACGGGCGCCGATAGAAAAGGCCACGTGCCAGTCGCAGCATCTGCGCCTCTGTTCTCTCGTGGTCAAACTGCATCACTTATGGCACGATTGCAACTTCTGATACCATTATGAACTACAGGATTGTTCGTGAAGATCGCCTTTCTCAATCCTTGGAGAGAAGCCGCTGAGAATCAGGCCTTCTCATCCCTTCGTATCGCCGCAGAGCGCGTGGGACATGAGCTGGTGCACTGCTCAAACAGCACCGAGGTAGAGGAGTGCGCGCCTGAGTTCGTCCTGGCGGCGGCCTCGACTCAACCGAAGCTGAATGCCGTGCCGCATTACGGCGTGATTCATGAGCCACGCAATCGGTTCCTAACCAACCGGCGCTATTTTTACAATCTGCTCTCCTACGACGGATACCTGACTATCTCTGAAACACTGGAAAGATTTGTTCGTGACGTCACGTTCGGCACGGGCCAACCAAAACCAACAGGGTTTTACTACAACACCTGCCAGCGCCAGCAAATTTCTTCAGATCTTCCGGGCCTAATCAACCGGCGCGAGCTACGGATTACTTACTTTGGAACCAATTGGGACAAGCGCCGCCATCCATTTTTTCGACTCTTGAGCGAATCAGAAGGGGTTGAGATTTGCGGCCCGGAGCATAGCTGGCGTCACATCTGTAGACAAGGATATGGCGGAACACTCCCCTTCGATGGCATGAGTGTACAGGCGAAATATTCCGCGAACGGAATAGGACTGTGCATGTTATCGGATTTGCACCTGAGCGACGATGTCGTATCCAATCGGTTGTTTGAAATAACCTCGGTGGGAGCGATCGCTTTGTGCTGCGATATTCCGTGGATTCGCAGGCATTTTGGAGACTCAGTCTATTACTTTGATCAACGGCTTACGGACCGTGCGCTCGAACGGGCGATTCTAAGGCTCCGCGACTTGATCTACCAGAATCCCGAGGCTGCAATCGCGAGGGCCCGCAAGGCGAGGCAGATCTTCGAGGAAAAATTTGCAGCCGAAGTCATGATCAAAAATGCCGTCGAGTATCACCAGGACAGGTGCTCAGATCGACAGGCCGCCCGTACGACCGCCGAAGCGAGTTATTCACCTCTGATCTCGGTGATTGTGCGTTGCGGATCACGGCCGCTTAGATACCTGGAACGAGCGGTTCGCTCGATCAGCCAGCAGACTTATGGCCGCTTCGAAGTAATTCTCGTCAAGCATAAGGAAATTGACCTGACGCCGTTCAAGACCTGTGACTTTCCGCGGATTGAGTGCTTCCAGACCATCGCATGCATCGGCGGAAATCGAAGCACAAGCCTGTGGGCTGGCCTGAACGCTGTCAGAGGCCAATATTTCTGTATTCTGGATGACGATGATTGGTGGTTTTCCAATCATTTCGAACAACTCTTCCAGCCGCCCCCCAAGGAACCTCTTACCAGGTTCATGGCCTATTCCGGCACCATAACCTTGCATCGCCAACCCGTCGCCATCGACGGCGGAGGATACGACTGTCGGGAGTTGCATCGTTTTGGTATCGAGTCACAGCAGCCTTGGCATGCTGCAACTTCTGCATTCGCATCCCACTGTTTTGTCGCGTCAAGCGACTTATTGCATCCCCGCCTGCTGGTCTGTCCGGGGATGGAAACCGCCGAGGATAGCTATCTGATCTTGTCCTTGCTTGCCCAGGTCCAGCCGCGATTTTCATATGCTGCTACCTGTGTGTATGATCGGACACTCACCGATCAGTCCGGTTTTGCCAACCATCCCGAGCGTCGGGATGATGAATTGGCGATCTATCTGCGCCTGCTCCTACGTGATCGACCAGATTTCCTCCCCGCAGACACGTGGAAATCCATCTCGGAACACTGGAGCCAACGGCAAGCTCTGGAATCTACCGAGGCCGAGCCCGACTCCCAAGAGGAAAGTCCTGAAACAATCCTGCGGGATTGGGAGCAACTTTCAGCAGGCTATGATTCGAAAGCGAGTACATTTTCAGCCAAGTCCCGCCCCGTGGATGAAAATACAGGATGCGCGATCGTTCAGACTCCGGCTGAGCCCTGGTCGTATGGAGCTGCTCTATTCGTGCGCCGGCCAGAGAGAGAACCCTGGGAATACGCGTTGGCCGTGGAGTTGCGCGTCCGCAGCGGAACGGTTGGCGTGGGACTCCTCAATGCAGCCGAAGATGACTTTCTTTTCCGGCAGCGGGTGACTATGAATCCTGAGCTCCAGACGGTGCATTTTACGATCCGAGATGTGCCGCAAATTGGAAGACTGGTTGTTCAGAACTGGGAAACACCGGGCAGATCGGTGGTCGAGCTTATCTCGATCCGCGTTATGGCCGAACCTCTGTAGTTCCTGTTGCCCTTCAAACTCGAGGCCGAAGACTACGAACTAGGCTCCGAAATAGCAAAGAGCGATCACCGGTGCCTCAGGACGACGTCAGGTTGCCAAGGCCTGATTTCAATAGGCTGGTCATGGGCGAGACCGGAATACATTGGAATAACGTCGAACGGGATTTGTGTATGGATTCCTACTTGCTCTTCCGGACAACTGCGGAAGCGCGACCGTGATACCGCCTGCGTCACAGACCATTGAAGTGGCTCTGTATATAGCAATGGCACATCATCTCGCTCCCTCGTTCGACAGAATTGGCCATTGAACTTGAAGAGGAGCATTCAAATACCGTTTCACCAGCTATTGAACGATTTAGATCGCTTTTTGGGATTCAGATCATGGGACCAAGCATGCAGTCGCTCCCAGTCAGGTGGTGGGGCGATGCTACTGCGACTTCTGCAAGAAAGAAAGGCTCGGGCAACAAATGATTGCACGAATCTCAACGACAGATCTCGATTCGCATGCTAACATTGCAAAGTGCTGCTGGCGATAGCGCTGATACTCCTCGGG
Source organism: Bryobacteraceae bacterium (assembly GCA_035293725.1). Classification (GTDB taxonomy): domain Bacteria; phylum Acidobacteriota; class Terriglobia; order Bryobacterales; family Bryobacteraceae; genus Palsa-89. The sequence goes on along the minus strand of DATGMH010000056.1, from coordinate 250,142 downwards.
GGACTATCCGCCGTAGGCTCCGGCTCGCTGCTCGCGAGAATCCTACAAATTAAGCCGAATGTTGGCGACCGAGGATTACTCGGTCTCTTATGCCTCGGAATGGTCACGTTGTCATTGAATTTCTTCTTCCCAATTTCTCCATATATTTGTTACGCGCTCTTATTATCGGGTTTAATTCTTCTGCTTCTCGTATATCCTGAGCTCGGTGGACTTGGCTCCCTGGGTTTTGCGCTGCTTGCGTTCGCTTGTGTGCTCGTCCACCCGAACAACATAGCCACTTACGATAATGGCTTGTATCACATGCAAGTCCTCCGATGGATCACGGATGCGCCAGTCACGCCGGGCGCAGCGAACCTTCACGGCAGATTGGGATTTAACTCAATCCTGTTTCTTATCTCCCCGCTGATGGATAAACCATCCATCGGCTGGATCGTAAATTGCATCACTGCCAGTTTCGTTCTGCTCGCGTGTTTTGCCAGATTACGAGATCACCAGCTCAGCAATGAGATCCCTCGGATTGGTTTTTGGTTCCTGATACTTGTGATTGCATTCTTTACAGTTGAGTCGCGTTTTACGGGGTGGCTGGGCATTTTGAATGCTGACGGCATGGCCGCCGCCCTTGAGGTGTACTGGGTTTTTCTTTTCATTGAATACATACAAGGGGTTAGAACTGACGCCACTCCAGCCTTGTTTCTGCTGCTGGGCGTGTTTGCTGTGATGGTGAAGCTTTCCGCTGCAGTCATATTACTGGCTACGCTGTTGGTAATTGGGATTCGCCGTGTCGTGCCTACCCGTCGTGCGATTCTCATCGCAACCGCGGGGCTGGTCCTGTGGACAGCGCGGAGTCTGCTCCTGAGTGGTTGCGTAGCATATCCGATTTCACAAACATGCGTATTCTCTTTGCCGTGGAGCGTTTCGGCCAAACAGGTGGAAGGTGAATCTATTGGCATTCGTGCGTACGCGCGCGATCCCAGTACGCTCAATTACCCAGCCACTCTGGCAGATTGGCGGTGGTTCTCATCGTGGTGGATGGACGTGAAGCAGAAAGAGCCCATCCACGACTTAATTTGGATCCTGGTTTTAGCGGGTCTTGTAATCACAGGTTACGCTGTGGCGCGGAAGAGAATCGACTCGGCCTTCCTGTGGATCACCGCCGTCCTCTTGGCTTGCATCGGATATTGGTTTTGGGCTGCTCCGGACCCACGGTTTGGTAATGGATACCTTACATCGCTGGGCCTCCTGTGGCTCAGTTATTCGCTAACGGGCTTACCGGGTCTTGAGCCGCGACGACGCGGCACAATTGTAGTGCTCATCGCGGCAATTGCCGGATGGAACGTCCGCGCTCTCTCCGATGGTGGCTGGCAAATGATGCGTTCTATTCCTCGGCCTACCGCCACCCAGATCGCAGCGTCGGCAGGGACGAAGATATGGGTACCCAATAGCACCAACAGTTGCTGGAACATTCCAATTCCTTGCATTCCTCAAGAGTCTGTTGATCAAAATGCGTTTCGTCGGGTTTTTTGGAGGAGTTTCCGAAACGCCGATCCTTCCGATGTGCCCGCGATCAGAAACCAAGTAATCCCGACCAGTCTGCCGATCCGGGTCGATGCGGGTGGCGATGGTCTCGTAGATTCCAAAGGCCAACTTTGGCTCGCGGACGTCGGGTATTCCGAAGGTAATGGGTTCTCCACCGATACGGAGATTGCCGGCACACCTGACACAAAGCTCTATCAAACTGAGCACTATAGCTCCAGCGGCACGCTGACATACAACTTCCTTGTTCCAAACGGAAGATGCGAAGTCGTTTTAAAATTTGCTGAGCTTTGGTGGACCGCTCCCGAAAAACGTATTTTTAGCGTTTACATCAACGGTAGTGAACTATATCCTAACCTCGATATTTTTCGGGCCGCCGGTGGGGCATTCAGAGCTCTCGATTTGCGATTTCCCGTTGTTGCGTCCGGCGGCCAGATAATCATCAAGCTTATTGCGACCGTTGGATATCCAAAAATCAATGCGATCGAAATTGTGCCAGCTCGTTTTGAGGACTTGCCCTCGACTTCCCGTGCTGCCGGCGAAGCGCCTTAGGTAAGCCGAGACTCACTTCGCGAGGAGATCACAGCCATTTCCGCCAGCTGCCCATTGATCGGTAGTCTGCGACTTTGCGGGACGGCCGTTCTTGGTGGGCGTCACTTGATTATTGTTTCGCACCTCAACCGCGCACAGTGAGCAATCACTTCCTCCCGGAATCCGACAGTCCCAGATTACCTTGAGAATCTAGTACACCGCACTGCCCCGGCAAAGCAAGGAACTCGGGACCGGGACCGGGTTTCATCGATGTGGGCCGAACGTGAGCCATATCGCTGCGATCGTGCGGGCCCACTGCAGCCTGCGTGTCCTGTGGCTCGAACGATTGCGTTGCTACCACGAGTTGCTAGAAAGGAATCTCCGCCAGTTCCACGCCGGGCATAGAACTGGACCGCGCGACCGCTGCAACATGCGAATCGCGGGTAAGACTAGCGTCCAGACCCAGAACGCCCGTTCGCGCCGCCAGCCCGTTCCAGAGAAAATTCCGAAGATACGATAATAAAAACTGTGTTCCCGTTCGACGCCACGTTGAAAATAAGTTGCGGCGCGCTAGTGTACCAGATCTCAGCAAACTTCACCGTCACCGCGGTACAGCACGCTGAACCGGGTATCCCCGACTCCCGACGCGCGACTCTGTTGAGCTTCGTCTGCACTCTCAAAGATTGTTTTGCCACGTCGTGCACCAGGGATTTCACCGGTCTGACGGCGTTGTTTAAGTGTTATCTACAGCGCCTGCCCGCTGGGGTTTTAACCACTGCTCATAACAGGTGTAGGTCATGTACAACAGCGGAAGCATCGTAAAACTCAGGGCCCAGCTATGCGACCGTCCGTAGGCTGTTATCGCTATCGCCAGACCCGCGCCAACAACGTAATAAGGGAAGGCCCAACGATGGCAATTTCGCCAGACCTGCATCGGTCCCTGCCTATTGACTAAAGCGATCACCACGGAAACCAGCGCCGAATTGACTGCGAAGAATACAATGCTAGCCACCACCAATGCGGCCGCGAGAGCCTGGGTTTTCAGCTCGGCAGTAGCCGCGAAAGCTGCAGCGATACTGATCACCGTCGAAGCAATGCTGAATGCGACGCGCTCCACCGCTGGCCGGCTTTTCGGACGCCATAGGCATTGCACAAGAGTGGACAAGGCAGCAATCATCAGCGTCTCTTCGAGGGGCAGCTCCGTTAACGCAATCAGGAACAGGACGAAGCTGGCGCCGATTGTGCTTGGCATGCCTGGCAGCTTGATCTTGAAAGTGGACGCAAGCAGGGCCAAGACCAAGCAATAAAGAAACAGAGTACCGCTCTCGAAATAGTGGTCCCACCAGAGGGACGTGATCAGGATCATCGATCCTGATGCGATCGTAACGGCGACGAACAGTTTTGCGTTCCTCGGCATAACGGTATCCCGAATCGAAAGCAGCCAGCTCAGTTCTGGTCGCCGTCGTCGTAGTCGAACGGCTGCACCGAACTCGTGCTGAGGGCGGTCTCGCCCCAGATGATGTTGAAGCCGCTCATCGTCGAATCGCCCCACACGATGTTGTCGCCCCATATAATGTTCAGAGCGTTGAGAGTGCCGCCGGTGAAGACCGTATCACCCCAGATGATGTTGTCTCCCCAGATGATGTTGTCGCCCCAGACGATATTCTCGCCCCAAATGATGTTGTCCCCCCAAATTATGTTCAGGCTGCGGACCAGCGTCACGGCAGACTTGGACGTGGATGTCGCGGGATTGAACACGACTTGAGGCGAAAGTGCGGGCGCCGTTGCCAAATCGGTGTTCTGAAGCGCGGCGTTGATGTCCAGATACCCAGCGCCGACGGTGAAGATATCGGCTTGCGCCACGTACAGAACATTATTCACAATATCGATTCCGCTCATATAGAGCGGGAGAATCTTGCGGGCGGTCTTCATCAGGCGAGCCTTCACCTGATCGGGGTTGAGTGACGGATTCTGATGGAGCAGAAGAGCTGCCGCGCCGCTGACGACGGGCGTGGACATGCTGGTACCACTGAGTTTGAAGTAGTTCGTGGAAAATCCAGTGGGCGCGGGGTTCTCGTACACGTTGTCGGAGATCAATGTGCTCGGATGGGCCGCCGGAAGCGTGGCGTTTGGCGAGGAAAGCAGGGAAATGACGTTGTTGCCGGGCGCGACCAGGTCCGGCTTCACAATGTGGTCAAAAAGCGTCGGGCCTTTGGAGCTGTATGTAGCAATGGTATCGTCCGCGATGCTGGCCGTGCCATGAGCATTGGTCGCGCCGACGGTGATCACGAATGGATCGTTCCCGGGCGCAGAGATCGTGCCGTATCCGTGCGTGCCAAGGCTGTTATCTCGTCCGCCGTTTCCGGCAGCCACGACGACGACAATGCCTGCCTTCCACGCCGCTTCGACGGCTTGACATAGCGGGTCGAGAGTGAAGCTCTCGTACACCTGGCGGCCCAACGACAGATTAATGATGCGAATGTTATACGTGTGCTGCAACGCCACGGCTTGTTCGATAGCCGCGATGACGTTGCTCTCCTGACCGCTACCAGTCTGGTCGAGAACGCGCAGATTGATGAAATTGACCGTGGGCGCTACGCCCTTGAACGTCCTGATGAAACCCGCACCGGAGGAATCCTTGGCATTGCCCCCGATGATTCCGGCTACGTGCGTTCCATGGCCATACTGGTCTGAACCATCTCCGCCGGTGAAATCTTGCGAATAAATAATGCGCGAGGTGCCGTTGGCCACCAGGTCATCCTTCACGGACATCCCGCTGTCGATCACGGCTACTCCGATGCCGTTGCCGGCTAGGCCGAACGACCACGCGATGTTGGCGTTGACACTCGCCGTCGATATGTCCACCGCACCATTGGTGGTGCGATTCGGCGAGATGTACTTCACGTTCGAATCGGCAGCTAACTCCTGAAGCTTGCTCACGGGCAACAGCACGTGAATGCCATTGATGACGCTATATTGCTTCTTCATTTGCCCATAGGCGCCCAGCAGCTTCAGTTCGGCCTTGGTCGGTGGATTGGTGAATTGGACAATCACGTCCACGTTGACGTTGGACTGGGGAACGTCCGGCGCAATCTTGGAGGCAGCTAATGCCGCCGACGCGAGGGCCAGCAGTAGAGTAACTCGCACGATCGATTTCATGCCGCCAAAGTATGCATCCGCACTACCACTCGTAATTGCATGAAAAATATCTTGCAGCCAGCGGAGCACCGGACAACTTGTCTCAAGATCAGAGTTGTGTTCGGACACTGTGACGCAGTTGCGTTTAGCAGCAAGACGGGCAGACTAGTACGGGGCGTTGCGCAGTTTTGCAACCAAGTGCGGGAAGGTTTGAGTAACCGTTGAGCGGCCGCGGAGAATTACTTCACACACCCGCCGCCGAAGCGGTTACGGACTGGTGTTGAGGCGCAGCGGTTGCCCGGGACGACTGCCCGGCCTTCCGTTGCTGTTTGGCTCGGTACATTCGCAGGTCGGCCTCGGCCAGTACACTCTCTGGATCGCGACCGTCGGCCGGAAAGGAGGCCTCGCCGATACTTACTCCGAGCAGATCTTCGCCATAAAGCTGCTGCCCGATTTCTTCGATTTTGTGGCTGATCTGTTCCATTTTCCGGGCTACCAAGTCCCGCTGCAGGGCTGGAAGAATAATGACAAACTCGTCGCCTCCCAGGCGCGCTACGTAATCGTAGTCGCGGCACGCACTCCGAAGGGAATTCGCGATCAGTTTCAACAGGCGGTTTCCTTCCAGGTGCCCGAACCGGTCATTGACTTGTTTGAATCCGTCCAAATCGCAAACCAATACTGTCAGTTCGCTCTTCGACCGCAGCGCGCGCGACACTTCGGTCTGGAGCTGTAGGAAAAGCGATCTCGCGTTCGGAAGCTCCGTCAAATAATCCGTCGTGGCAGATGACTGCGCGTTCTGATATGTGAGGGCGTTCTCTATCGAGAGTCCCAGTTTGGGCGCCAAGCCGAGAAGAACGCGCAAATCATCTTTGCTGAAGGCTTCTTCTCCGGCGTGGTACAGCGTCAGCACGCCCACGACATCCTTAAAGCCCTCCAGGGGCACAGAAACGGCAGAGCGCAGGTTTGTCGATGCAGACGCGTTTGTTTCGACCGCCGGATTGCCGTTCAGGATTGGTTTTCGGTTCTCCAGGACCCACCCGGAGAGGCCTTGCCGCGCCGGTATTTTGAGCTTTGAAAATAGCTCTGAGTCTCGCCCGGTCACGTACTCAGGATGCAGATAACCGTTATTCGCCAAGTAAATTGCGATGGTGTCATGCGGCACGATTCGGTTCAACCGTTTTGCAAAAACGGAAAGCGTTTCGTTCAGGCTCAAGGAATTGCCTAAGGTCTGGGACAGATCAAAAAGGGCTTGGGCCTCGTGAGAGGCTGCTGCAATCGAGCTCAGGAACCCGAGATCGTTCGTTTGCCGGTTGGGATGGGGCTGGTTTTCCGGTGACGAAGCCCGATTGTCAGAATCTGCAGGCGCCGGCAGCTTGCGCCGGCTGACGGAGGTGGCACGCGCCATGTTCTCCAACTCGCGGTATCGTTGCTGCAGGATAGCTACGACATCGGGATCGAAGGCCCGATTCGCGTCGGCCGCTACCTGCGCCATTGCATCGTCCAGCGAGAGCGCCCGCCGATACTGCCGGTCGGACATGAGCGCGTCCAAGCAATCCACGGCAGCTAAGATGCGCGCCGCCAGCGGAATGTCTTGCCCCTTAAGCCCATACGGATAACCGCTGCCGTTCCATTTTTCATGATGCGCACGCACGATTGCCGCTACTGGATAAGGAAACTCCACCTCTTCGATGATTTCAGCTCCAATGAGCGCGTGGATCTTCATCTTCTCGAATTCTTCGGGCGTCAGCCGACCCGGTTTGGAGATGATGTTTTCCGGAATGGCTAGGTTCCCAATGTCGTGCAATACGGCGGCGGCGCGAAGCGCCTTCAGATCGGACTCGCTCAATCCCATTTCTTTTCCGATTTCAACGGCGTAAACCTGCACACGATGATTGCGATCGTGACTGCTGATGTCTTTGGCTTGTATCGCTAGCGCTAAAGCCTGAATGGTGCGCCAATGGAGCCCATCCATCTGCTCGGCATGGCTTTTTTCGTCCTCAAGACGCTGCAGATACGAGCGGTAGGAACCATAGATGATATACACCACCGGGAGGCTCAGGATCGCCACTTCCCAGCCCATCCAGTGATGGAGTAGGCAGAAGCCTCCGGCCAATGCCGCGCCAACCAGATAGTACGGAAAGGACCAGAAGTAACATTCGCGCAGGATCTTCGGGAACGACTTTCGCTCGCTCTGAGCGATTATCCAGGCCACAGGGAAGCTGTTAAATGCAAACTGAGTGCACACGGCGATCGCGAACAGAGAAGCCGGACCGAGGCCGAGCACGCGCAAAACTTTCGAATGATAAACGATGTAAGCGATGAAAACACTCAGACACATCGATGCAACATTGAACATCAGCTGCAAGGTTCTGGGTGTCTTCTTGACTCGCCAGAGGGACTGAATTACGATGCTTTCGATCGCGATCACAATCACTTGCCACAGGCTGAACTCCATGATGCCGATGAGGCAAAAAACGAAACCGATCGACATGGTGCCCCGCAGCGCCGGCAACTTCACTTTCAATGACGAACCTAAAGCCGCGATCAAGAAAAAGGCTGAAAATCGCGCGTCGCCGTGCGGCGGCCATTGCGGAACAGCACCGATCGCACCGAGAATGCCGAGAACGATGATCGCAGCAACGTACATTCTGGAGCGTCGCTGAAACGAGAGGCTATGGCCTTCTAAGCTGCTAAGGTCCATTACCGGCTGCCGAGATGTACTGCCATCCTTCGGTACGATTCTCTGCCTCTTTCTGCGCGATACCCTAGCAAGCCGGCAGCCATACGGATGTGGCCGAAAATGTAATCAGGTCGTGGCTCAAGTCCGGTTCAAATGGACAAACTGTCCTGAACACTGGGCCATTACGACAAATTGTTCCAGCACCACACGCAATCCATCCAGAACGCCGAGGCTCGCTAAACGGAAGGTTGGGCGGCCACCGATCGGCTACTACGCCCTCTGCGTTTCCAAGCCGCGGGTTCGGGAGCGAAACGAGTTTAGGATCACCGATCTGAGCACCGGATGAAGTTTTCAGTCAATTTGCCCGATAAATCAAGATAGGGTTCATCTAGCTTTGACCGGAGCTCGCAGCGGGTTTATCGATGCCTCGTAGAGCCAAAGTTTACATCGACGCCACGATCCTGGCAGCAATCCTGGTGATTGCTTTGGCTGACTTGGAATGGAAATCCACTGACGCCCTGCGTTATTGGAGTTATCTTTTGATGGGCCTGGTCGCTTCTACCCGCAAGATACGTGTGCCGCGGATCCGGAGTACGATTTCGGGAGGCTTCATTTTTGTCTTGATCGGAATTGCGGAATTCTCGTTCGCGGAAACGATGGCGATGGCGTTTTCGACAGGCCTGGTCCAGTGTCTTTGGAAAGTCCAACGGCGCCCAATTCGCCGTCAGCTCCTGTTCAATTTGGCCACCCTTGCCAATAGCGCAGCGGCCGCCTATTGGCTATCTCGGGTCATGATGAGTGCTATTCACATGCAATCGTCAGTGGCTTTACAACTCCTATTCGCCGCGACAGTTTACTTTTGGATCAATAACCTTTCGGTTTTGACTGCGGTTGCGTTAGTTGAGGGTAAGCCGCTCGTCAGTATCTGGCGCCAATGCTCTCTGTGGTCGTATTGGTACTTTCTAATCCAGGCGACCCTCGCAATTGGCATCTCTTTATGTATCCGATTTGGAGGATGGCTGTTCGCACTTTCGATTGTTGTTCTTTTGCTGGGTGGCTACTCGATATTCAAGAAAGTCGCCAAACTGCTTTCAAACCCATTGGGTCAGAGGCGTGCTCGACGGCATCTTGTCAACAAGGTTCCGATAGATCTGGCGTGGGAGGATTCAGATGGGCGGCAACACTCGATTACCGCCCGCGTGATCAACATTTCGGAGCTAGGCATGGGCTTGGAGTCCCCCGAACCGATTACGGCGAAAAGAGTACATGTCACTGATGCGAGCCATGACATCGATACCGTTGCTGAAGTCTGCTACAGCGAATTTCGAGGCGGCCAATACCTGATCGGACTTGAACTTCACTTGATCCTCAACAAGAGGCGAATGATGAGCTTTGTCCCGCCCGAGGAACTGGACGAGATCGCTTAAATCTGGAGCTCGCCGCGTCGCTACAGCGCGCAGCGCGATCGTTAGGCGATGCAGACGTGTTTGCCGGCGACCACTGCGCGGATCTCCTCAGCCGAAGCCATTGACGCCCGTAGCTGGACGGCTGTGCGGCCGCAGACGGCTCACGCTTGACGAGTATGACGGATGTTTCCTTAAAACATGGGTAACCGCGGGAGATCTGCCAGGGCAAGGCGCTCTTCGCGGTCGGGATCGTTCACCGGCTTCCATTCATTGTCGATGTGCATTGTGGCGCGATCCGTTGCATTGTAAGCCGGCCACTTGGGGATTCCGGAATGATTCGGGTTGCCGGTGCGAGCGAACGCTACCCAAGCGCCGCTGGTTTTATCTGCCAGCGGCTGAAGTTCGGGGCCGGTGCCTACCATTTCGGGCAGCTGCCAGTGATTCTGCATGGCGAAAGGAATTTCAATGCAGTGCGGCGCGAGCCGCCTGCCGCCCTCCACCGGCGTGCGCCAGCGGATCTGATACAAGAAGGCCGGCGCCCTGCCCAACGCGGCTTTACGCTCTGCTTGCACGTGCGCGTTGGTGGGAAATGCCGAGATGGTGAAGTAGAGTTCGCTGGGGGTCGCGTGCGGGCGATTCTTGCGGAAAAGATTGTAGATACGGTCGCCGTCGTTGTGGAGCCGCTCGCGAAGCCGTGCGCGGACGGCGCCTTCTTCCAGCGACAGCAGCTCGGGCGGGGCGAAGTAGGATCCTTCGGTTTCGGCTGTCCCGACGATCATCGGGACCTCGGCGGAAATATCGGGTGCGGTGGGATCGAAAGGATCGCGCGGTAAAGAATGGCCGTCGACTACCGGCGCAAGCCTGAGTCCTTGGCCATTGCCCATTGCAGCCAGCAGCTTCGGAAGCGGCAGTTCTTGCAGTTCGCGGACCTCGTTTGGCTTGAGCCCAAGCTTGGACATGAACATTTCTGTGCTCTTCTCGGCGTCGGCTTTGGGAGTCTGCTTCAGCGTGGAGCCGCTTTCGACGATGGCTTTATGGAACAGGCCCTTTGCGGCAGGCATGGCGAGCAGGGTACTAACTTTACCGCCTCCGCCGGACTGGCCGAAAATCGTGACGTTGGCGGGGTCGCCTCCGAAACGGGCAATGTTATCGCGGACCCATTCGAGCGATGCGGCGATGTCGAGCAGGCCGACGTTGCCGGAGTCCACGAATTCCGGACCCGCGGCGCCGAGATAAAGGTGCCCGAAGATATTCAGGCGGTGATTGATGCAGACCACGGTGACATCTCCAGTGCGCGCGAGATTAGCGCCGTCGTAACCGAGAGATCCGCCGGAGCCGTAGGTATAGCCGCCGCCATGAATCCAAACCATGACCGGCCGCTTGCGGCCGTCGTTGACGCCGTTGCTGAAAACGTTAAGGACCAGGCAGTCCTCGCCTTGTTGCGCGTTGGAACGCAGCCCCCAGCCGATCGCGCCGGGCGCTGGCGAGTTTTGCGGCGATGAATGCCCATTCTGAAAGGCATCGCGGACGCCGGTCCATGGTTCGGGTTTGCGCGGCGGCATGAACCGGTTTGAGCCGGTCGTCGAGGCCCCGTACGGAATTCCGCGATACACGTGCACGCCATTTACCAGGACGCCGCGAACCTTGCCTGCACTGGTGTCTACGACCGATGAGATCGATTTCGATTCGAGCGTGGCCGCAGCGAAGCCTGGAACAGCGGCCATTGCTCCGCCGACCACAGATGTTGTGAGCAGCGAACGGCGGCTCAAATCGCCTTTTGTTTTACTCATAAATCGGTTCCTTTCGCGGGCGGCTAACACCCGACTTCAGAAGTATGAGCTAACCAGCGAAAGCTTGCAAGCGGAAGGAAGGTGTGAGACTCTTGCTACCGGCGTGAGGGTCGAACGAACCATTACCACGTGCACCGGCTCAGAAAGGAATTTCCGTGGTGTCCCCAACACGCGGGTTAGTCATTTGATGCTGGCCAACCGGATGTGGCCGAATGATTGGCAATAAAAACATAGGACGTTCTGAAGAATGCGTTTATTGACCGAGCCGCGCTGGCTGGCCCTTTGGGCGGCGATGCTTGGCTACATGCTGGATGCGCTGGACGTGCTGCTGTACGTGTTTGCGGTCCAGACGCTGCGCGCCGAGTTTCATTGGTCGGCCGCGGAGGCGGGTGTGGTCAGTTCGGTGACGCTGATTGCTTCATCCGTGGGAGGAATCGGCGCAGGACTCGTGGCGGACCGGCTGGGGCGCTCGCGAACGCTCATCTACACCATCCTCATTTATTCGCTCGGCTCCGCTGGATCGGCTACCTCGGTAGGATTGGTTTCGCTGCTTGCGTGGAGGGCGGTGGTGGGGTTGGGGTTGGGCGGCGAATGGTCGGCTGGCGCCGCGATGGTTTCGGAACATTGGCCGGCGAAGGATCGGGCCAAAGCGATCGGGTTAATGCAATCCGGTTGGGCCATCGGGTACATGCTTGCTGCCGTGGTGACTGCGCTCATTTTGCCGCGCTTCGGATGGCGCATGTTGTTTCTGGCCGGTGTGCTGCCGGCCTTCCTGACGATCTGGATTCAGCGCAAGGTGAAAGAGCCGGAGATCTGGACTCGCAAACACGCCCGGACGCCGATGTCTGTGTTGTTCCGGCCGCCGCTCGGGCGACGAACTTTACTGGCCACCTGTCTGGCAACTTCCGTTTTGTTCGCGTATTGGGGCGTGAATACGTGGTTACCAGGATTTCTTGCGGCGCCTAAGGAACAGGGCGGCGCCGGCTTCGGAATCGTCCAAACCAGCGCGTGGATTTTCACCATGCAAATTGGCGCGTTTCTGGGATATGTCACGTTCGGCTGGCTGGCGGACCGGTTCGGACGGAGGCCGACATTCTTCGTGTACGTACTGATCGCCGCGATTGAGACTCCGATTTATGGTTTGACGCCGCGTTGGGCCGGACCAACATCAGAGACGTGGCTCTTGATAATTGGACCGTTCCTCGGCTTTTTCGGGACCGGCTTCTTCTCTCTGTTTGGCGCGATGCTCGCAGAGCTGTATCCGACTTCGGTACGCGCAACGGGGCAAGGCTTTGTTTATAACTTCGGACGGGCAGCGAGTGCGCTGGCGCCGTTCGCGGTGGGAAGCATCGCAGATCGTTCGGGACTCGGTGCGGGGCTGGCGCTCAATTCGGCGTTTTTCCTCATCGGGGCAGTGCTAATTTTTACTCTGCCGGAGACCAAGGGAGCAGAGCTGGTGTAAACGACCCTTCTAGAATTTGAAGCGGTAGCGGAGCTGGACATAAATCTGACGGGGTTCTGCATAGTGCGTTCCGCCGAACGTAGGGCTGTTGTCCATAAGGAAGCGGCGGTTGGTGACGTTCAGGCCAACGACGCTCACGGTCAATTTCTCCCCTAACGATTTGCCGAGCGAAAGGTCGAACGTGGTATGGGGTTCGAGGTGAGCCGGAATGTCACTTTGGCCGTTGACAAAGCCGGACCCGTAGTAAAGGCCTCCGGCGGCCGATGCGCGGCCCGGCAGCGCGACGTTAAAATTGGCGTGCAGCGTATGCCGCTGGTCGTGATCGAGGAAGAAATAACCGTTGTTCGGGGGCGAAAAATCGGTCAGACCGCCGGTAACGGCGCCTTCGCCTTCGGCGTGCTGATAAGAATACGTGATTGCGACGTCGCCGCGCTTCAAAATACGCGGTGACCGGATGGTGACCTCTGTGCCCCAAACGCGCGCTCCGGCAATGGTGATCGGGAAAAAGATGTTCGAGTTTCCGATCGGGTTGTGATCGAAATAATTCACCGCGCGCATGCGGAAGCTGTTCACGTCGAATGTCCAGCCCCGCAGCGGGAGCGCGAGGCCGACCTGATTTTCCTGATCGCGCTCGCCTTTTAGCGGGATAAAACCGACGCCTTGGGTAACGGCGAAATCGAGCAGCGGGCCCTGCACCGTGCTGAGTGGCGGGGCCTGATAGTAGGTTCCGAAAAACCCGCGCAGCACCCAGTTGAGGTGTGGGATACGAAGCGCGGCGCCGACGCGCGGGTTGGCGGCGTTCTCCGAAACCGCGCCCGAGAAATGAGTCAGCCGGATTCCGCCGGTTAGGGTGAACCAGGTTGTCAGTTTGAACTGGTCTTCGAGGAAGCCGGCCTCGAGATGCCCCGTCGAGATCTGCCGGTCGGCGAGATTGTCGCCGGATCTGTCGTTAGCGATCAGACGGATGACTTCGTTATCGTGCTGGCCGAAGCCATACACACCCAGCCGCGCGTTGTGGCGTGAGGTGACGGCATTCAGTTCAATTTGCGCGCCCGCGTACGTCGAGCCGCGATGCTGGGTGGTGCTGACCGGGATATCGTTCGGATCGCCGTCGTAATTGGCGCGATTGAAGTGCACGAACGGCGACATAGTAAGCAGCAGCGTGGGCGAGAATGTGTGCACCCAACTGAATTCCGCCAGCGCGTCGCGCTCGTGCTCTACATCGCGAATGCCGGCGTCTTGCGCCCCGGGATCGTTGGGAATCTGGTAGTCGTCGCGGCGGAGCGAAGTAATGAAGCGAAGCTGATTGGCGGCGTTCGGATTGAAAATTAATGAACCAAAGCCGCCCAGGCCCCACACGCGGTCGTGTAGGATCTCGGGGCCGGGCGTTTCCAGGCCGTACTCACTACGATTGCCGTTTACGCTGCCGTAGTAGGCCAAGCGGGAGGTGTGGTCGCCGAAATTGAACTGGTCGTTGGTTTGATAGAAGCTTCCAAACGTGGAGTTCCACTCCATCTCGTGATCCTTTTCGAATCCGGTGCGTGGGACGACGTTGAAGACGCCATAGGTGCGGTCGCCAAAATCGGCTGAGTAGCCGCCGCGCTGCGCTTCCAGGTAGTCAATGTCCTTAGGATCGATTTGTGGGCCGACGTTGCTGGCGATGTTCGTGTTGGGGATCGGGATGCCATCGATCGCCCAGGTGACCTGGTGGCCGCCTCGAACGTGGAGTTGATCGTGGGTGACGTAAGCGCCAGGTACGTAATCGGTGATCATGGCAAGGCTATTGGTGAGGTCGGCGCCGGGCGTCTGCTGAATTTGGGAGCGGCTGATAAGCGATTCGGGCGTGGACGATTCGGTGTTGACTTGCTCGGCCGTCTCGGAAACTTCGACGGATTGTGTCTGTTGCGCGAGCCGCAACTGCAAATGCACGACCGGCGCTTCGCCGGAACTGACCGCCAGGCGCTGTTCTTCTTCTGCAAAACCAGGGAGCACCGCCCGCACTGTATATTCGCCGACGGGCACGGCCTGGAAGCTGAACTCACCGTTATTGTCGGTCCGAGTTTCGTTCGACCAATCGGATGCGACCGCGTGCAATAGAATTCTGGCCTGAGCCACGGGGCGGTGCGATGGATCGTGCACAATTCCGCGAATGTTACCGAAAATGGCGGCGTGCAGTGACACATCGAAAAAGACCAAAGACACCAAAGCCGAAAGAAGACAAACCCGGCGCATAGAACTCCTCCCAAAAGAACGGAATGTGAAGCTAAGCCGCGAAATCAGGCTTCGATTGGGGGCGGGCGCTGGTGTAGGGAAGCTTCGTGAGAAGGGTGCGGCGGCGCGCACTCGGCAATGGGAACTATGTAGGTGGCCGGTGCAAATTCGCCGCGGCCGTGATCGGGTGCCGCAACCGCGAATTGGGCCCTGACGTTTCGTACCGGCATTGGGCAGCCGGAGCAACAACCGGGGACGGCGATTAATGCCGAACCGGCGGAGTGATGCGACCGGCGGCAACAAGATGCCTCTTTACCGTCGCAGCAGGAAGACGCGGTGTTGCCGAACTGGTCAAACCCGATGAAAGGGATCGGGAGCGCGGTGAAACAGATGGCGAGCGCGCAAGCTAGCAAGCGAGCAAGGCGCGCACACATACGGTCAGTATACTGCACTCCTCAGTTGACGAGCGGGTTGGGGCGTAGTTGGAAATGGACAACTTTGGGCATCGTTCCTTTGCCCGTTTCGCTGTGGAAGGGCGTGCGCGTGCCCCAGGTGGTCCAGACGCCTTTGCCTTTCCACCCTGTGTTCGGATCGTCAACGCGGCCGTCCATGCCCTTCGCAAAGAACCCGAGCGGGTACGGTACGCGCATTACGACGAATTTGCCGTTCACGAGCGCGATCAGTGAATCGGAGGAATTGCCGGTGACGATGGGCGTGTTCTTGCCGAGCCCCAGGGTATCGAACTGATCCACCCAGTCGTAATAGTGCGAGTCGGCGCTGCCGGAATCTTTTACGTTCTTGAAGTTCGGGCCGGGCGTCGGATAAAGAGTCCAGCCTTCCGGGCAATGCTGGCCCGTAGCTTTGGGTCCGTTGAGCGGGCCTTTGCATTTGCGGCGATCGAAACTTGCCAGATGGCCGCTGCCAAGCGCCACCCAAACGACATTGTTGCGATCAATGTCCATGCCGCGTGGCGAGTAGCCCCACACTGGCGCTTTCGGATTGCTGTAGGGCACTTCGTAATATTCGGCCAGAGAAGTTTCGGGCGGATGCGATCCGGGATTCAAGCGTACGAGGCCGCCGGGGAATCCCAGCACGCTGCCCCAGATCATGCCGTCGGTACCGATTGCGAGGCCGTAGAAGGCGGCGTTTAGGCGCGTGTCCTTATTGGGGTCGCTGGACGGCTTGAGGATAGCGGAAATGCCCAAACTTTCGCCACTGGGAGCGGTGACCACGATCTGCTCGGACTCGGCGTACGGGTCGCGCTTTCCGTTGCCGTTCGTATCCAGCACCAGCGCGGTCCAGCCTTGAGACTTCTGGTCGTCATGGGTCTGGTCCCAGAGTTTGGTGTTCAGCCAGCCGACCACGCCTCCGCCGCCGCCGCTGCTGGTCCACAGCGTGTTATTGGCGTCCTCGGCGAAGAGCAGGTGGTGCGTGCCGAAGCAGGTATCAATCATGTAGCTCTGCTTGGTTTTTGGATCGTACATGCCGAGCTGGCGGCCGGAGCGTTCGGCGGCGGTCAGCCTTGCGGAGGGAAGGCTCGATCCGGCCTTGCACCATGCGGGATTGTCGGCGGGACGGATGCGCTCGGTGTACCACAGGCGGCCGCGCTCGTCGAACATCGGATTGTGCACGGTGGTGTGGCTGTCCCAGATGGCTTCGTCGCCCCAGAATGGCGACGGCTGCAGCGGCTTCGGTTGACCGGGAGTATTGGGATCGCGGTAAGGCACCTTTAGCCGGTTGGTGGTGTTGTGTACTGGATCGAGCACGGGTAGATAATCGCTGCTCTCTTCTGGCGAGCCATAGATCAGCCCGTTCGCGTTGACGGTCGGGTTGCGTTTGTCGGTTGAGATTTCGTCGTGCAAATAGACTTTCGGGCCGGCCCAGTCCCATTGAGTAATAACAACGTTGCGTTCGAGGCCTTGCGGGCGCGGGGGCGCTTCGGCGGGCAGTTCGCCGTGCGCGATGCGCGTGGTCCAATCGCCGAATAAAGCGGTGGCTCGTTCAGGCCCGAGCTGGTTCAAGCCGCCCATCATCGCGCTGCCCGCTTGACCCGATTGCACGCGGCGCAGCCAGGCTTGCGCCGGCGAATCCATTTTGCTGAACATCTCCGGGATCGTGCGCGTATACAGATTTCCGAGCTGATGACAGGATTCGCAGCTGTCGGTTTTAATCAGATGCAGCCACTGGCCTTGGACCTTGATGTTGGGAGAAATGCCGTTGCCTTTGGGGCCGGTGCCGGGGAAATCGTTCTTGTTGGGGACGCGCATCAGCGAGTACCAATAATTCGCCGGATAGTATGCGGCTGCGGCCTTCGCGCTCGGTGCGATAACGGCGGTCAGATTAACAATCTTGCCCGGCATAGTTTGGACCTTCGCGGAGTCAATCAACCCATAGCCGCGCGCCCAGACGCTGTACTCGGCTTGAGGCAAGTCCGGCAGAACGTAGCGGCCGTGATCGTCGGTGACAACAATTTTGATGTAGCGCGTGGGCAGGCCGGTGGTTTCAGCGATGACCCAGACGCCTGCCTCCGGTCCTTTGGCGCTGCGGACCGTGCCGCCGATGTCGTCGTTATCGATCGCGGGTGACTGGGCGATGAGCGCTGAAGCCGCGACCAATAATACCCCGAGTATCCTCATGTTTTGCTCCGTGCGAACGGACATCAGTATATACCCGGCGCGGGCGTGGGAACATGGAGCTGATGGCTGGCATTCAGCTGGTGAATTCTGCCCTTTTTGAGGAATTGATAGAGCGCGCGCGGCGCTCGCCGAGATTGCGTACGAATCACAATTTTCACGCCAGCATGGAAGACAATCCGCACCGGTTTCTCAACGTGATGATTCGCGGAACGTACATCGCGCCGCACCGGCACCTGGATCCGCCGAAAGCAGAGGCGTTCTTGGTGCTGCAGGGCGAGATCGCGTTCTTCACCTTCGATGATGCCGGACAAATCGCCAGCACACAGGTTCTGGGCCGGGATGCGATCGGGATCGATTTGGCTCCCGGCGTGTGGCACACGATGACACCCATAACGCCGCACGCCATCTGCTATGAGGTGAAGCCTGGGCCGTATTCGGCGAGCACTGATAAGGACTTCGCGCCATGGGCACCGAGGGAAGGACAGGAGGGAGTTCAGGCCTATATGGCGGCTCTACTGGCGTTGGTTGTAGGTTGACCGCGCGGTTTGCAGCGTGAACGGCGTGACGGCGAGCCGAGCGTTTCCAGCGCGAATGATGCGCCCGACGCCGCGCTCCTTTCGGCGAAAGCACTTCGAGGACCACGGGGGCGCCACGACTTTTTAAGGTCCGGCATTATGAAGCATCATCTTCTCGAAAAAGCTCGAATTTCTTCATCTTGTAGCGCAGCGTGTCGCGCGTAATTCTCAACAAACGGGCGGCCTGGGTCTGGTTCCCGCCCGCCATGTCCAAAGCGTGTTTAAGCATCCGGCGCTCATTTCCGCGCAATGACAATGCATCGCCCGCGCCAGGGCCGGCGCCATCTGCTGGTGCCGACGCGAAAGCGGATTCTCCGCTACCCGCTAGGATTTGCAAGCTCGCGGACCGGATGTACGCCGTATCCTCGAGTATCATGGCGCGCTCGATCGCGTTGCGCAGCTCGCGCACATTGCCCGGCCAGGTGTAGGTCAAGAGAAGGCTCTCCGCTTCGGACGAGAGCCCCTCGATCTGCTGTTTGAACTTGACGTTGTAGTGCTGGACGAAGAAGCGCGCCAACGGCAGAATATCTTGTGGCCTTTCTCTTAAGGGGGGAACGACCAGCTGAATTACGCTCAGACGATAGTACAAATCCTGCCGGAAAGCCCCTTCTTTCAGCGCCTCGCTCATGTTCTTATTGGTGGCTGCGACGATGCGAATGTCCACCTTGAGGTCCCGTAGCCCGCCCAATCGCCGGAAGGTCTGGTCTTCGAGCACGCGCAATAGCTTGGCTTGGAGGGAAAGTGACATCTCGCCGATCTCGTCCAGGAACAAAGTGCCCTTGTCGGCCAGTTCAAACAAGCCGCGTTTTTGTGCCCGTGCATCCGTGAAAGCACCTTTCTCGAAGCCGAACAGTTCACTCTCCAGCAGAGTCTCGGGAATGGCAGCGCAGTTGATCGCCAGGAACGCCTCGGCTTGTCTTGGGCTTTGATCGTGCAGAGTTTTGGCGATCAGGTCTTTCCCGGTCCCGTTCTCGCCCTCAATGAGAACGGAGGTTGCCTCGCTAACAGCGATCTTGCGAACGAAATCGAGCAGATCGCGCATGGCCTGCGATTCGGCGACGATACGGCGCACAACCGGGTGCGACTCTTCGGTAATGTCTTTGATTGTTGCCACCACGCCCTCGACGGCGTTGGCATCATCGCAGAGTTCCACGGTTCGGATGACGACCATTCGGTGTCGTCCGTTCTTCACGTGGAGATTGAACGTTCCTGCCGGCAGACAGGTGGATTCAGCCACCGCTTGCCCCGCGCTTCCATCCGGTTCGTAGGGAGTGCAATGAAACAGACCTTTGCAGCATTGACCCGTGATCTCTTCGGCCATCATGCCAAAAAGGCGTTCAGCGGCTTGATTGACGCCCACAATTTCCAGATTTTTGTCGTACAGGACCACGGCGTCGGAAAGCTGGTCAAGAACGGTTTCGAGAAAGTGTGTCCGCAACAGGCGGCGGGCCTGTGGCTCTTCATCGAAAAACGTGACTCTAGCGGCGTTCAAGAGATACCTCCTTGACAGCACGACCGAAGTCTGGCGAATCGCCAGCAGAGAAAACAGCGGGGAGGGATGAAGAGGCGTGACGTTTTTTGGACGGCCGCCCCTTGGCTCGATCTAGCGATTGTGCCGGCCGCCGCCACCGCCAAATGGACGCTCCGGCTTCGGACGAGCTTCGTTGACGTTCAGGGCTCTGCCGTCGAGTTCCCTGCCATTCAGTTCAGCGATGGCGCGATCCGCATCCGCGTTAGCGCTCATCTCGACAAATCCGAACCCGCGCGCCTGTCCGGTGTCCCGGTCAGTGACGAGGTTCACGCGCTCGACAGGTCCGTATGTCTCGAACAGAGATCGCACCGCAGCTTCGGTGGCCCCAAAATTGAGGTTTCCTACAAAAATATTCTTCATGCTTTTCCCTTCTGGTTAGAAATTCGTGAATCGGGGCAGGATCGGACGAGGGCGGTTGGGCCGGACTAATGCGAAGATGCCGAAATTTTTAAAGCTCTCTTACACTACCACGAAACCGCTGTAATTCCACCGAGAATGGTGAGATACCAGATGAGCGTGAAGCGATGAACCTGAAACCAGGATTGATTGCAACCCGAAATGATCCTGAAAATGTGAGCGGGCGGGGCGGTCCGCGGCCGCATTCAGAGCCGCACGGTAGGATCACGGTATCGTGAACTGTCGCCCTTCGCCAAGAGATTCGCCCAGAGATTCGCCCAGAGAGCACATATGATCCGGAGCTTTGTGTTAGACTGAAAGAGCTTAACAATCTGGCATCTTCGTATTAGTCCGGCCCAAACCGCCCTCGTCCGATCCTGCCCCGATTCACGAATTTCTAACCAGAAGGGAAATGCATGAAGAATATTTTTGTCGGAAATCTCAATTTTGGGGCCACCGAAGCTGCGGTGCGATCTCTGTTCGAGACATACGGACCTGTCGAGCGCGTAAACCTCGTCACTGACCGGGACACGGGGCAGGCGCGGGGGTTCGGATTTGTCGAGATGAGCGCTAACGCGGATGCGGATCGCGCCATCGCTGAACTGAATGGCAGGGAACTCGACGGCAGAGCCCTGAACGTCAACGAAGCCCGTCCGAAACCGGAGCGTTCATTTGGGGGCGGCGGCCATCGCCGGTAACAATCGCTAGTAGTCGGCTAGGTCGAGCCGAGGGCCGGCCGCAACCGCTGATAACAACCTGGTGTTAGTCTCGCTACAGTGAGACTTCCGATCAGACTAACTAAGGAGCTTCGTCATGGCAGGTCGCGGACCACAGTCGTTTCAAAAGCGGCAGAAAGAACAGCAACGTAAGGAAAAGCAACAGGAGAAGATGGCCAAGAGGCTCGAGCGCAAACGCCAAGCGGCAGCATCTCCTGAGTCCCCTGCGCGGCAAGGGGAAACCGAAACCGAATCATCGTGAAAAACGGAAAAAGTTCTCGGGGACAAAAGGGGACTTAATTCCAGCCGCAGAGCCGAAAGAATCCAGCCGCCCGTTTTCGGGAGGGTCTGTTTGCGTCCCAACGAGAACAAATCAAAAATGGCTTGAGGATCATAACCCCGAGACGTAGAACTGTCTAAAGCGCTCGCGCGTATTTCTCCCCAACAACTCCCCCAAAATCTAAAATGAATAAATTTTCTGAACTCGCTCTCTGCGTACGCTTGCAGAGCAATTTAACGAAGCATGGATTTATCCAACCGACACCGGTGCAAAGCGAAGCCATTCCTGCCGCCTTAGCCGGCCGCGATGTGGTGGCGACGGCACAAACCGGAACCGGCAAGACGCTGGCTTTTCTATTGCCCCTGGTTCACTCTTTGACCAAGCCGGAACGCAAGCCAACGTCCGGCATCCAAGCCCTAATTCTCGCTCCCACCCGTGAACTCGCGCTACAGATTCACGAAAGTGCGCTCCAGTTGATGCAGGGATTGAATCTCCACTCGGCTGTTGTGGTAGGTGGCATGAATGAAACCACGCAGTTGCGCCGCATCCGCCAGGGCTCGCAGATTGTCATCGCGACTCCGGGACGCCTCTGTGACTTCCTCGACCGGAAACTGATCGAGCTGGGCAATGTGGGCGTGCTGGTTCTGGATGAAGCGGACCGCATGCTGGACATGGGCTTCCTGCCGGCACTCCAGCAGATTCTGAGGTCCATTCCTGAACGCCGTCAGACGCTTCTTTTCTCGGCGACCATCGAAACATCCGTGACGCATTTGGTTGGCGCGCACGTGAAGCACCCGGTTCGTGTAGCCATCGGCGCCACCACCAAACCCATCGACCGCATCGACCTTCACGTCTACGAAGTGGAGCAGGACGGCAAACTCAGCCTCCTCGAGAACTTGCTGCGGCGGGAGGCGGGCTCGTTTCTGGTATTCGCCCGTACCAAGCACAGAACAGACCAGGTGGCCCGGCGCTTGAGCGCTTCCGGCTTTGACGCCGCGCGCATCCATGGCGACCGTACGCAGGGTCAACGCAATCAAGCGCTGGCCGGGTTCAAGAAGGGTGATTACCGGATTCTGGTGGCAACCGACGTGGCCGCTCGCGGCATTCACGTCGATGACATCGCTCATGTAGTCAACTACGACCTTCCGCAAGTTCCCGAGGACTTCATCCACCGCGTGGGCCGCACGGGCCGCGCCGGAGCCCGGGGGACCGCATCCACCTTCGCCACGCTCGGCCAACGCGGCGATGTTCGCAAGATCGAAGCTGCGATGAAGACCCGCTTGACGCCGATACCCTTACCCCAGGGAAATTGCCTCGCGAAGAGAAGCTGACGGCTCATCCCACACTACCCACCACGCCCGGCGCGACGCCGTTCCGGCACGCAACAGGCCCAAGCAGCCGCACGTTACAGCCGGTTCCGGTCGCCAAGAAGACGCAAGGGCGAGGCCGGGTGATTGATTTTCGATTGCATCAGCAAGAGAGGCCCTCGCGCGCTATAATAAAATTTAGTTCTACGTGTCGGGTCTCCGCCCGTTGCCGAGGATCAAATGCCAAAACGTACATTTCAGCCGAATAACCGTAAACGGGCCAAGACCCATGGGTTTCGTGTGCGCATGAGCACCAAGGATGGGCGGGCCGTGCTAGCGCGGCGTCGCGCTAAAGGCCGTCACAAACTCACGGTGAGCGACGAGCGAGCCGTCCGGTACGCCTGATCGTTCTGCGTTCCGGCCGGCCGAGACCGGTGGTGCTCCCTTGTTCCAAGCGGAAGCTCTACAGCCGCAGCGGCGGGTCCGGAAGCCTGAACGGATTCGGAGAACTTCTGACTTTCGCCGGGCGTATACCCAAGGGAAGCGGATTGCCGGCCAATATTTCACAGCTTTTTGCCTCAAGGTCCCCCAGAACGTGGGGCCGCGCTTCGGCTTCACGCTGCCGCGCGCGTTGGGAAAAGCCGTGGTTCGGAATCGTGTGAAAAGACGGTTACGCGAGATACTGCGAATGCGCGTCGAGGAGTTCGGCCCGGAGTGGGATATCGTAATCAATCCGCGCCGCGCGGCGTTCGATGCCTCGCCGGAGGAGTTGCGCCGCGAGGTCGACCGGCTCATTACGCAATGCGCAAAGCTCTAATCGCCATCTTACGAGCCTACAAGCGGTTTCTCTCGCCGTTGCTTCCTTCGGCGTGCCGGTTTAATCCCACCTGTTCGGAATACATGATGGAAGCCGTCCAGAAATATGGGGCCGCGCGCGGCGTCTGGATGGGCACGCGCCGGCTGTTACGCTGTCATCCGTTTCACGAGGGAGGTTTCGATCCCGTCCGCTAAGGGACGCGCCTTATGCCCGATTTGCAGACCAATCCGAGCGAGCCCGGCAAGCCTAAAAAGGAGCTGACCATGGAGGTTCGCCTCCTGATCGCGTTCCTGCTGATGGGCCTGGTTCTGTTCCTAACGCCATACATCTATAAGGCGCCGCCACCACCCAAGCCGGTTGAGCCGGTGAAGCAAGCCGAGAAGGCAGCAACGGCGAAAACGGCTGAAGCCGCCAAGTCACCGGCGGAGACGACGGCTGCGGCAGCACCGGCCGCACCGGCCGCACCGGCGCCCGGCCAGATCCAAGCCAGCTCCGAGCAGCTTTTCACCGTCGACACGCAGATTTATCAGATTGTCTTTTCGAATCACGGTGCCGTGGCGCGGACCTGGATTCTCAAGAAATACAAAGACCATAACGGAAAGCCTCTGGATCTGGTGAATGACGCCAGCTTCAGCAAAGTGGCGGCGCCTTTTTCGCTCGCTCTAAAAGATGAGCAGGCGCAGAACGCGCTGAACTTCGGGCTGTATGCCGCCAAGCCGGACCCTGACGGAATGGGCATCCAGTACGAGTTCTCCGATGGCGTCAATTATGCCAAGAAGACCTTCCACTTCACTAAAGAAGGGTACTTGTCGCAATTCACTACTGAGGTGACCCATAACGGGGCGCCGGTACAGCACATGATCCAGTGGCGCGGCGGCTTCGGGGATGCCAGCGTGTTGAACCGCGCCGGCGAGCGTCAGGCGGTCTACTACGATCTCAGCGACAACAAACTGACGACCAAGGACGCCAAGTCCGTGAAAGACGGCCCGTACAGTACGAGTGGAAATTTCTCCTTCGCCGGCTTGGACGATAAATATTTCGCGTGCGTTTTCTTGCCGAAGGACAACACGTCGACCAAGGTAGAGATCCTCAAGGACGATGCGCCGGTAACGGCCAACGGCAAAGAAGAGATGCAAGTAGGAGTCGAAGTCGGCGGCGATAGCGTGAACCGCCTGACCGCGTTTGTAGGACCGAAAGACGTGGACCTGCTGCGTGTCGTCGATCCGAAACTGCAGCAGCTCATCGACTGGGGCTGGTACGGAGTGATCGCGAAACCGATATTCATTGCGATGCACTGGTTGAACGACAACCTGGTGCACAACTACGGCTGGTCGATTATAGTGGTCACCATCGTCATCAACCTGGTGCTGCTGCCGCTACGGTTTTCGAGCATGCGATCGCAGCGCAAGATGCAACGGCTGCAGCCACAGATCGCCGCCATCAATGCGAAGTACAAAGGTCTGAGCCTTCGCGACCCGCGCAAAGCGCAGCAGAACCAGGAAGTAATGGACCTGTATAAGACGGAAGGGGTCAATCCGGTGGGCGGGTGCCTTCCCATGCTGATCCAGCTCCCACTCATATATGCCTTTTACAAAGTCCTAGCGGTAACGATCGAGATGCGGGGCGCGCATTGGCTGTGGGTGACCGATCTATCGGCTCCGGAGACGCTGCCGATTCGCATGCTGCCGATCATCATGATCGTGAGCCAGTTCATCTCCCAAAAGATGACTCCGACGCCCGGAATGGATCCGGCACAGGCCCGAATGATGGGCTTTATGCCGCTGATGTTTGGCTTCCTTTTTTATAATGCGGCGAGCGGCCTGGTGTTATACTGGTTGACCAGTAACTTGGTAGGGATTGCGCAGCAGTGGATGATCAACAAAACCATGCCTCCTCCCCCCGCGCCCGCGAAGGCCACGCCCAAGAAGAGGTAGGCACAAATCCCGTGGAAGAGACCAAGTACACCGTCGTGGAGACGGGTCCCCGGCTGGAGGAATTCCTGGATGTCATTCTTGACGATATGAATTTGGACGTCGAGTACGAGATTCTGGATGGCGCCGATACGCATCCGGACCTGGAATCGCCGGACATTCTGGTGAAATTCTCCGGACCGGATGTCGACCTTCTGCTGGCAAATAAGGCCGAGGTAATGCTGGCGCTGGAATTTCTGGCGATGGAATCGCTTCGGTTTCCGCCGGATCATCATTCGCGGCTTTGTTTCGATGCCAACGATTACCGGGTGCTTCGGATCGAGGAACTGCGGCTGAGCGCGGCGACGGCGGCGGAGCGGGTCAAGCAGACCGGGCGGCCGTTCCACTTCAGCCCGATGAACAGCCGGGAGCGGCGCATCATTCACTTGAGCCTGCGCAACGAGACCGAGATCCGGAGCGAGAGCACCGGTTCGGGACCGTTCCGGCAAGTCGTTGTGCTGCCTGTAGGCATGCCTTTGCCGGAGCCGATCCGTCCACCAAGACCGGCGGCGCCGCGCGGGGATGGACGAGAGCGGCGTGGTGGACCGGGCGGACCGAGAGGAAGAAGACCAGGGCCGCCGCGGCGGGGGCGCCGTCCGTAGCGCGGCGCATGGCCGATACGCAATGCCGCGCTTCCATATAGCTTTGAACTACCGCCGGATTGGGTTCGTACAATCACCATAGCGGCGGCGCGGCACGCATAATGCGTGCGCCACACAGCGCATTGAATATTCAGGATACGATTGTCGCTATTTCTACGCCGCCCGGGCGGTCCGGATTGGCAATCGTGCGGATTTCCGGGGTATCGGCTAGGGAAATTTCTGACAAAATCCTGCGATTTTCCAGCGGGCATGAGTGGAAATCCTGGAGCGCGGCTCTGGCGGAATTGCTCGACGAGCAGAGCTGTGCCGTGGATCAGGTTGTGGTCAGCTATTACGCACGGCCCCGATCGTATACGGGCGAGGATCTCGTGGAAATTTCCTGCCACGGCGCGCCCGTTGTCTTGAGATTTTGCGTGGAGCGCGCTTGTACGGCGGGCGCGCGGCCAGCCGAACCGGGTGAGTTCACGCTGCGCGCCTACCTAAACGCCCGAATCGATCTGCCGCAAGCCGAGGCCGTGCGCGACTTGATTGAAGCGACAACGCTGTATCAGGCGCGGGTGGCGGCGCAGCAAATAGAGGGGTCGGTTTCGCGGCGCATTCGTCCCATTAAGGAACAGCTGCTGGAGCTGATCGCGCTGTTGGAAGCGGGCATCGACTTTGCGGAGGACGATGTCAGCGTCGCGCCGGCAGACGAAATACTGCGGCGCATTCAGCCGGTGGAGCGCGCGCTGGCGGCGCTGATCGCGACCTTCGATTACGGCAAGCTGGTTCACTCCGGCATCACCCTCGCCATCGTCGGGCGGCCCAATGTCGGCAAGAGCAGCTTGTTCAACCGGTTGCTGGAGCAAGATCGCGCGATTGTTACCGAGATCGCCGGCACAACGCGTGATCTGGTATCGGAGACGGCGGCGATTGCCGGAATTCCCGTGAAGTTCGTAGATACGGCGGGTATCCGGGCCGGTCAGGACCTGGTAGAGAAGCTCGGAATCGAGCGCAGCTATCAGGCCATGGCCGACGCCGATATCACGGTGGTAGTGCTTGACCTTTCTCAGCCGGTGGAAGCAGACGACCTATCGCTGATCGAGCGGGCGAAACAGCAGGGAAGGTATATTCTAGCGGGGAACAAGTGCGATCTGCCGCAGCGCGCCGAGCCGCCGGAGGCATTCACACCGGTATCGGCGATCACGGGCGAGGGTATCGAAAAGCTTCGCGAACAGATTGCCCCGGCAGCGGCGCGGGAGCACGAGGCTGGATTCATTACCAGCATCCGCCACGCCGAACTGCTACGTGAAGCCGTGGAAGCGCTGCGCCAGGCGCGAAGGGCGGCGGAGTTAGGGATTCCGCACGAGATGCTTTTGCTGGACCTCTATGCTGCGCTGCGTCCGATCGACGCCATCACCGGCGCCACCACGGCGGATGACATCCTGAATCGGATCTTTTCTACCTTCTGTATTGGAAAATGAAACCGCATGTGCGAAATTGAGTTCCGTGTGCCCCGAGGATCGGATCTGGCGGAAGCAGAGGAACTGATCGAGCGCGTCTGCTCGGCTCATAGCCTAAAGCCAGCGATGAAGGCCTCGCTGGCGAGTTATCCGGGTTCGATCCACTGGCACTACAAAAGGGGCAAAGAGAAGGGTACGCTGGAATTGACGCTGTTGCGCCGCACCGGACGGATCTGGGCGCAGGTTCACACCAACCGCAATGGGGCTTGGATCGCCGAAATCTTACCTCGCGTGCGGGCTGCGATCGAGCAGGGGCTGAGGCGATCCTGAAAGCGGTTCCTGATGCTGTTTACAATGAGATTCAGGTTGATGCGTTCCGTTGTACTCATTGTCTTTCTGGCGGCCGGGCTCGTGCAGGCGCAAACGCGCGCGCCACAGGGCGAAGGCCAGTTGGATGCGAGCGAGACGCTGTTTACCGTATTAGCGGCGTTGAACGCCGGCGGGTACGATTACGACGCGGCCTCGACTGCGAATTCGCCGGTGCGTAAGCAGGTTCGGGATCTGCTCGCAGCCCGGCACCTGGAATCCGTCGAGCAGCTCAAGACGTTTTTCGCGTCGCATCGCTTGCAGGACCCGCGCGCGGAGTTGAACCAGTACATCTCGTTCGCATTGACGGTTGATGCTCCGCCCGCTTTTCGTTCGCGTTTCAAGCCGGAAGAGCTCCCCCCGGACGTGCGGACATTGGAAGGGTTGGATGTGCGCATCGCGCGCTTTTACCAAGAGGCGGGAATAGCCAGCTTATGGCGGCAGTTCCGGCCGGCATACGATCAAGCGATCGCCGAATATCATACCGGCGTAACACAGGCACTGCTGGAGGCAAACGCGTATCTGCGGAACGCGACCAGCGGGTTTCGGGGCCGCCGGTTTCAGATCTACGTGGATCTGTTGGGGCCACCCAACCAGGTCCAGACGCGCAGCTACAAGGACGATTATTTCGTTGTGGTAACACCCTCCGTCGAGCCACAGATATCCGAAGTCCGGCATGCCTATCTACACTATCTGTTGGATCCGTTGGCGCTGCGCTACTACGAGCAACTGAGCCGATTGAAGCCTCTGGCTGCCTTCGCCAATCCTGCGCCGGCGCTGGACGATCCGTATAAAGACGATTTTCTTTTATTAGCCACCGAGTGCGTGATCAAAGCAGTGGAGAGCCGGCTCGCGCATTCGGCCGAGGAACGGCAGGCCTTAGCCGCGCAGGCGCTGAGCGAAGGTTTCATC
This sequence comes from Bryobacteraceae bacterium, assembly GCA_035293725.1. GTDB lineage: Bacteria > Acidobacteriota > Terriglobia > Bryobacterales > Bryobacteraceae > Palsa-89. Next base: position 221,841 of record DATGMH010000056.1, on the reverse strand, counting down.
CTGACGCCCGCTCTGGCGGACGGGCTGGTGTTGTACGAGAAACAAGAACAGTCCATGAATCAGTACTACGTGGACCTGGTCGGCCAAGTGGATCTGGAGCGCGAGGATAAGCGCCTGGAGAAGGTGCAATTCGTCAAGCGAGCGGCGGCGAAGACGGCGAAAGCTGCGCCTGAACTGGCCGCGGCTCCGGTTGCGAGCGGTGCAGAGAAGACACTGGCCGATGCCGAGGAATTGTATACGCATCGCGACTTGGATCGCGCCCGGCAGATGTACTTGAAGGTCCTCGAACAGACGGGTGACAAAACGCTGCATGCCAAGGCATACTATGGACTGGCGCGGATAGCGGCGCTACAAAAAGATCCCGAGCTGTCGGAAAAGCTTTTCCAGAAAACCTTGGAGATGTCGCCCGACAACGAGACCAAAGCGTGGGCGTACCTCTATCTAGGCCGGCTAGCGGATGCCGCCGGCGAGCGTGACGAGGCTGAAAAGAACTACCGCGCGGTCCTGGGTATCGATGGGGCGCCGGCTTCGGTTAAGACGGCCGCCGAAAAAGGGCTTGCGGAGCCGTTTCGGCGATAATTTCAAAATAGGAGTTTGCATGAGAATCGGATTCAAGAGCTTGCTCGCGGCGGGAGGCGTTTTTGTTCTGGCCCTTTCCGCTTGGGGGCAGAAGCCAAAGTCGAAAAAAGAAATCGACGCGCTGAATGCCATCAACACGGCTACAAACGTTGACGACAGGTTAAAAGCAATTGACAATGTCCTGACCACGTTCAAGGACACGGAGTTTCGGCCCACGCTGCTGGCGATGGCGCTGCAGCTCGAACAGCAGAAGGGCGATTACGCGCAGATCATGACCTATGGCCAGCTCATCTTAGATAAAGATCCTAAGAACCCTCTGGCGCTGGTCACAATGGCAGCGGAGACGGCGCGAAGAACGCGCGAGTTCGACCTGGACAAGGACGACAAGCTTGCCAAGGCGGACAAGTGGGCCAAAGACGGAATCGAGTATGCCAAGACAGCTCCGAAGCCGGCCGCGAACATGACGGACGAGCAGTGGGAGAGCAATAAGAAAGATATGCAGTCGCAAGGATACGAGGCACTCGGGATGTCGGCCGCGGTTCGCAAAAAGTATGACGAGGCGGTGGAAGATTTTAAGCAATCCTTGGCCGTATCGCCGAATCCTGAGCCGGCTACGCTGTTGCGCCTGGGCCAAGTATACGAAGACGCGGGCAAGTTGGACGACGCCAACGATGCCTTCGATAAGGCCGCGGCGGCACCCAACGCAACGCCACAGATCAAGTCCATTGCGGCCTCGAAGAAGGCCGAAGTGGCGAAACTGAAGGCCGGCGGGACGAAGCCGCCCGCTGCTAACGCCGCAGCCCCGGCATCCCCGGCAGTACCGGCCGCCCCACAACATTAGACTTGCTGGACCGCTATAGAAAATGAGCGCAGAGTTGCGGGCGCTAGAAGACGTAATCGGCCATCGCTTCAAGCGCCCGGAACTGCTCGAACGCGCGCTCACGCACAGATCCTCCGTTTACGAAAAAAACTCCGCGGGAGCATTCAGCGACAATGAACAGCTCGAGTTCCTGGGCGACTCGATCCTGGGGTTTGTCGTAAGCGACATGCTGCTGGAGCGGCGGCCCGATTTTCCGGAAGGGCAATTATCTAAGCTGAAAGCGCACCTGGTGAGCGCGTCGCATCTGCACGAAGCGGCTCTGAAGATCGGCTTGGGCAACCATTTGCGCCTGGGCCGAGGCGAGGAACTGAGCGGAGGGCGCGAAAAAAAGGCGCTGCTCGCGAACGCGCTGGAAGCTGTGATCGCGGCCGTGTACCTGGACGCCGGAATGGACACGGCTCGTGAATTCGTGGCACGCGAGATCGTGGGGAACGGCGAGGTGGCCGATGGCGGTATGCCCGTCATCGACTACAAGAGCGCGCTGCAAGAGAGAGCGCAGGCGCTCAAACTGCCGCAGCCGCGATACTCAATCGTGGAGGAGCGCGGTCCGGAGCACGCCAAGACCTTCTTAGTCGAAGTTCGGGTGGGCCGGCAACTGTCGAGCCGCGCCGAAGGGCTGTCGAAGAAAAGCGCGAGTCAAAAGGCGGCGCAGCACGTGCTGGAGCAGTTGAACGAGCATTGATGTTGTCGAGCGAAGGTCAGTGCTTGGCCGGGGCCGCTGCGGGTACGTTTGCGGGCGAGGCCGCGCGCACGGGCCGGTCCGGTTCCCCTTTTACGCCCGTCTGATTGAGGATAATGATGTCGACCCTCCGATTTTTCTGGCGGCCTTCCTCGGTCTGATTGTCATCTACGGGCGCGGTATCGGCGTAGCCGGCGATGGACAGACGGTCTTTCGAGACGCCGCAGTCGGTCAACATTTCGAGCAGAGCGATGCTGCGGGCGGCCGAGAGTTCCCAATTGCTGCGAAAGCGCGAGTTGTGGATGGGCACGGCGTCGGTATGGCCCTCCAATCCGAACCGGATTCGGAATCTGGTTGATGGCGGCGGCGATTTTCTGAATGCTGGGCACGGTATCCTGCGCGATCAGGTCTTCGCCGGACGGGAAAAGCGCGGCTTGGGTGAAGCTGATGGTTAGTCCGCGCGCGCCCATGCTGATTTGAAGTTTGCCGCTCTTGATCTCCTGCTCGAGTTCCTAGGTAAGAACCTTGAGCGAAGGCAGCAGTTCGGCGATTTGGCCGCTGGAACTCTCAGAAGCGCTTTTGGTGGCCGGCATGGCGCCGCCGGGACCTTTGCGCTGCGCGTTGCCTTGCCCTGTGTTGTCGATGGTCCCGCCCAGGATCACGTTGACCATCGCTTTGAAGGATTCGCCCTCCAACGCTTTTTTCACCGAGTCCGCAACCTGCTGAGCCTTGGCTTTATCGGTTTGCGAGGTGGCGAACATCACGACGAAAAAGGCGAAAAGCAGCGTGATGAAATCGGCGTAGGAGACCAGCCAGCGTTCGTGATTTTCATGTTCTTCATGCTTTTTGCGCGGCATAGTGTCAGCTCTTGGCGGGCGCGGCGGCCGGCTTCTTCTCCTGCTTGGCTTTGTCCTTAGCTCCTGCCTTTTCTTCGTGACGGTACGCGTCGAGCTTACTGCGGATCAGCTTCGGGTTCAGGCCTTCCACGATGGCGACGACGCCTTCCAGTTTGAGCTCTTTGAGCTCGGTATCGCTTTCGATGCGGGCCTTGATTTTGTTGGAAGCCGGAGGCAGGAAAATATTCGCGAGGCCGACACCATAGACAGTGGCGACAAATGCAACCGCAATGCCGTGGCCGACTTCTTCGATGTTGGCAAGGTTCTTCATGACTTGGATCAGGCCCATGACGGCGCCGATGATGCCGATGGTGGGCGAGTAACCGCCGGCGCTTTCGAACACTTTAGCCTCGGCCATGGCGCGGCCTTCCGCCATATCGATTTCGAGCTGCATCATATTGCGGAGCTCCTGCAGGTCGGTGCCGTCGACGGCCAGGGTGAGAGCCTTACGGAGGAACGGATCGGGGATTTCGAGGGCTTCAGTTTCGAGCGATACGAGGCCGTTCTTTCGCGCTTTGGTGGCATAGCCGATCAATTCTTCATGGCGGCATCCGGTGGTTGCGTTTTATCCAGGAAGACGTGGATCAACCGGAGCGCCGCGCCTTTGAGAACGGACAAGGGGGTGCTGACCATCACAGCGCCGAACGTTCCGCCCAGCACGATGAAAGCGGCCATGATCTGCGAGACATCTTTTATGCGCCCACCTTCCATGACGAGCCCGCCGAGAATCCCGCCGAAGGCGACCAGAATTCCGGCGGCAGTGGCAAAATCCGGACGTCCGCCGGGCGCCTTCTTTGGCGCGGGCGATTTGTTCGGCTGTGAGGTAGGCTTGGCTGCTTCGGCCATAGCGGGCTAGTTTTGCGGGTCCTCCTCGCCGGTTTGCGGATCGCGGCCGGCTACGACTTCGGGCCGCGCGGCGATGGCGCGGCGAAACTCGATCACTTTTTCTATCACCTCATCGGCGGACTCCTTCACCATGAATTTCTGGCCGTTGGTCATCGCGATCACCGTATCCGGCGTGGTCTCAACGTGTTCAATGAGATCCGCGTTCAGCACCAACGGGACGTGATTGATGCGCGTAAGACGGATCATGCGTGTCCGTCTTGCTTATCGGTAAGGGAGGAGGATGTATGAGCAGCGGTGGCGCGCTAACTGAGGATCGCGAGGATCTCTTTCAGTTGCTTGCGGATCTCATCCAAAGCCGGCTGTGGATTGCGGAACAGATCGCCTTGCGACTGCGCGGCTGCCTTGGCGATCGCCTCGGCGGACTTGGATGAAGACGCTTCTCGGGCGCGAGTTTCCAGGAACTTGCGGGCGCCTTCGATGGTGTATCGTTTTTCGTACAGCAGCCGCTTGATCTCCAGCACCAGCTCGACATCCTTGCGGCGATAGAGGCGATGCCCTTTGCCGGACTTCTTTGGTCCCAGCCAGGAGAACTCCGTCTCCCAGAAGCGCAAAACGTAAGGTTTAATACCGGCGAGACGGCTTACTTCGCCGATCCGGAAGTAAAGCTTATCCGGAATTTCGGGCCGTTCCATGCTGAGAGCAGGCTCGGACATGTGGACATTCTACCACTGCCCAACGCGAGTTCTGAAGTTAGATTCAGCTATAAACTGGAGACTACGAAACGCGGAAAACCAGACCAGCCAAGTGAGAGAGAACGTCCGGCTCGGACGGCGTCCGGCGTGCTGGCCGGAGTGCATCCGGTGCGCGAGGCGCTGCGAGCCGGGCGCCCGCTGGATCGCATTTTAGTGGCGCGGGGAGCGGGAGGGCCGAAGCTGCAGGAGATCATTGACGCGGCGCGCGAGCGCGGGATTGCGGTGCGCTTCGAGCCGCGCGAGGCGTTGGACCGCGCCTCTAACAACGCGACGCATCAAGGTGTGGTGGCTTTCGGCGCGGCGCAGCGCTACTCCGGCTTGGAGCAGGTGCTGGCGCGCGGCGCGCAATTGCTCGTGGTGCTGGACGGTGTCGAAGATCCACACAATTTGGGTGCCATCATCCGGTCGGCCCACGCGGCTGGGGCCGCGGCCGTACTGATCCCCGAGCGCCGCGCCGCCGGGTTGACGGAAACGGTGGCCAAAGCCGCGGCCGGAGCGCTCGAACATTTGCCGGTTGTACGGATCGGAAACGTCAGCCAGACGCTCGAAGAACTGAAGCGCCGCGCGTTTTGGATTTATGGCTTAGACGAGCGAGCGCGGGATCTCTATAGCGAAACGGATTATGCGCGGCCGACCGCGTTCGTGCTCGGCGCCGAAGGCCAGGGCTTGCATCAGCTAGTGAAGCAGCATTGTGACGCGCTAGTGCGGATTCCCATGGCGGGGGCGATCGCGTCGCTGAATGTGTCGGTAGCGGCGGGCATAGTATTGTTCGAGTGGCGGCGCAGGAGCGCGACATGACGACACTCACATTGCGATCTCGAGTAATTTTGACTACAGCAGTGTCGAGGCTGCCTTGAAGACCGCTGAAATTTCCGTTCGCCGCCGCTTTTGCGATCCGCGGATGGCGTTCAGATCCGTTGATCGCGGCCTAGTTTACGCGCGGGCCGGCATGTCCGCCCAGAATTTGCGGATTTCGCTGCGCGGGTCGTTTTCGACCCGGACTTCTTTATCGAAGATCATGGTCGCCCGCTTTGCCGGATCGTAGGCAGGCCAGTTCGGAATCTTCGAGTTATTCGGATTGGCGTCCTTCGCCATTGTGACCCAAGTGGTGGCAAAACGGGCCCATAACGCGCGCTCTTCTTCCGAGCCGGTGCCGCCGACGCCATCGCGGTAGTTATTGAACGTGGCCGAGACGTCGGTGCCGTGCACGGCCCCGAACTTGCCGCCGAATCCAGTACTGGCAAAGGTCCACAGATACATGTATGCCGGAGCTTTGCCTTGCGCAGATTTGCGTTCGGCTTGCAACATTGCGCTGCGGCGCGATGTGGAATCAGTATCGATCTGCGCCTGAATCAAGAACGGAGACTTATCCGGATAGCGATTGCGATACATCGCCAGAATCTCTTCCGCTTTAGCACCGAAGCGCTGGTTCATCATGGTGCGCAGGCCTTCTTCGGTGAGATCGAAGTTGGTCAACCGGAGCGCCGCGTCTTCCAACGTATTGGAGATGATTACAGGAACGTCTGCGGATTCGGGAGGCGCCGTGGGATCGAAGGGATGATGCGGAAGGATGGTGCCGTCTACGACAGGCGTGAACGGAGCGCTCGGGCCGAGCGAAGTCTGAGCTTCGAGAATCTGCTGCCACGGCACTTTTTGAATCGCGCCGATATTGCCTTTTGCAATTCCCAGCTTGGCCAGGAGCAGCTCGGCCGATTTCGTGCCTTGCTCGCGCGTCAGCGAGCGAATGGTGGACCCGCTCTGGATGCCGGCAGCGTGGAACATGCCTTTGGCGGAAGGAATTGCCAACATCGTAGAAGTTTTCGCGCCGCCGCCGGATTGGCCGAAGATCATAACCTTGGACGGGTCGCCGCCGAAGTTCTCGATGTTGTCGCGAACCCATTCGAGCGAGGCGACCAGGTCCATCATGCCGACCACGCCGGCGTGGGCGAATTCGGGCGGCGCGCCAAGGTCGGCCAAGTGAAGATAGCCGAAACTGGCGAGGCGGTGATTGACGGTAACGACCACGACGTCGCCGAGGCGGGCGAGCTGCGTGCCATCGTATTGCGGTCCGTTGCCGGATCCGGTGGCGAATCCGCCGCCGTGGAAGGAGACCAGGACGGCGCGCTTGCCGCCGTCTTTGAGGGCCGGCGTCCAGATATTCAGCGTGAGGACATCCTCGCCCATTCCGGTGCCGTAGTGCAAATCCCACTGGATGAGCTGAGAGTAATCGCTGGTCGGCGGCGAAATGGTTTGCGGAGAGATCTGGCCGTAGGCCAGGCACTCGCGCACTCCTGTCCAGGCGGCCGGCTTTTGCGGAGGCATGAAGCGGTTTTTGCCCGCTGTGGAAGCGCCATAGGGCACGCCTTTGAATTCCTTGATACCGGCGTTCGCCATGCCCTGTACTTTGCCGTACTGCGTATCGGCAGTAAAGAACAGGTCGGTGTTTTGGGAGGACGTCGCTGCGCGAGTCGCGCGCTGTGACTGGCCCCAGCTCCGGTTAGCGATGGCGCACCCTGCGCCGAGTGCCGCGAGAAACGAACGCCGGTTAGTCATAGGAGAAATCCTTTCGTTCGAAGTGGAATTAGCTACCTATGGCAGTATACTGCAATGAAAAATGCGCGAATTTCGGCGGCCATTACGGGGAGGGTAGCCGCGACGCTTAACAAGGAACCAAAACAACAGCAATCGCCCGTCCGGTCATCGCCACCGTTGAGGCGATACGCTGTCCCACAACCTTAAGACACCGCAAGTTCATTGCGCAACATTCTAGCGCACGGACCGAGCGTCCACGGCTCTACGTCGCACATTCGACCACCGGCGGACAATCTCCGATACGAGCCGGGTGTACTCTGTAAGATCCGACGGCTTCACGATGTACTCTTTCGCCCCGAGTTTCAGCGCGCGTTCCCGGTCCTGGGGATTGGAGCTACTCGTAAATACGATGACTGGTGCATTGGGCCGGCAGCTCTCTAAAAAGCCGAGGCCGGACAGCTTCGGCAGATTCAAGTCTAATATCACGACGTCCGGCTCAAACTCTTCGCGCCCGAGGATTTCGGCGGCTTGTTTGCCGTCCACTGCCACGTGAATCGAGATCGGGATCGGTTCACGAGCGAGGGATTGTCTCATGAGAAGGATGTCGCCCGATTCATCGTCGATGACGAGAACTTCGATTGGCCTGGGCGATGCAGCTATACCCACAATCGCCGCTCCTTCCCCTTGCGATAGTTGGATGCGCATTCATCTGTCGGGTGTTTCGTGTTAATCCGGCTCTGCTCGATCGGCGCCCTCTTTGTACGGCGAGCACCTCTAAGTTCCTAACACTGGCTTCCGCCGGTGCCGCCGCGCGACCATGTCACTGTAACAATCGACCACAGAACCCGTGGCGGAAGTGCAATTGCACCGCCGCAGGCGGGAGGTAGCAGATGCCTGAGAAGAAAACGGTCCAGCGAGCGCGGCAGGACGCGCGCGAAGGCAAGTCGGCCAGCACCCAGGCCGGTGAATTCGTGCGCGAGGAGATGGAGCATATCCGGGAGGGCAAGCATGGAGCGCGGTCGACCAAGCAAGCGATTGCGATCGGGCTTTCCAAGGCGCGGCGCGCGGGAGTGAAATTAAAGCCACCAGGCAAAGGACGGGCCTCGCAGCGGACTCGTACGCAAGCGCAACGCGATTATGCCAAAGGGCAGAAACCGCGGCGCGCGACCTCTCGAACCCGGTCACGGGCCACTAGTGGGGCGCTTCGGCGCGAGGGAAAGAGCGCTGCATCTCGACAGGCGCTTTCCCGTCACGCGCACGCGAGCGCGCAACGTCGCGGGGCGGCGGATCGCAGACGCGCAGCGCAGCAGGCTGCGAGAACGAAAGGTCCGGCTGGGCGGCGTAGCGCGGCTCGGAAGGCAGCGCGCACGCGGGCCGCAAAGCGGTAGAAGACCCGAACCTTTGTTAACGCACAGGGGCTGCCATACCGGCAGCGGAAATCACGCATCCGTCTACTCTGAAAAGACGTAATGCAACTCACTTACTTTACAGAAGCTTACGTTAGACTTGGCCCAGGGCGCGCCGTTCGAGCGAAGTTCCAGGGTTGTCGTAACCTTTTGCCGGAAACCTGAACCTATTCTATGTGTTCCGCGTATTAAAACGCGGGACGACTCTCGAACCAGCCAGTGAACTTCTCCGAAACTTTCATCCGGCGCCCGATTGCCAGCAATCTGCTGATGGCGGGGATTGCTATGTTCGGCATTCTCGCCTACAGATCCTTGCCAGTCAATGACTTACCCCGAGTGGATTATCCCACGATCAGCGTGAGTGCCAGCCTGCCCGGCGCCGACCCGCAGACCATGTCCTCGGCGGTGGCGACGGTCTTGGAGCGGCAATTCACCGGGATCGCAGGCCTGGATTCGATGACGTCGCGGAGTTCCACCGGCTCGACGAATGTCAATTTGCAGTTCAGCTTGGATCGGGACATCGATGGCGCGGCCGTCGACGTACAAACGGCGATTGCCGCCGTGATGCCGCTGCTTCCGGCCGGCATGCCCGCTCCGCCGTCGTTCCGCAAGAACAATCCATCGGATCAGCCCATCGTTTTTATGGCGCTGCTGTCGGATACGCTGCCGCTTTCGAAGCTGGACGAGTATGCCGAGACGATGATCGCGCCGCGCATTTCAATGATCAACGGCGTCGCGCAGGTGCAAGTGGGTGGGCAACAGAAGTACGCGGTGCGCGTACAAGTGGATCCGGACAAGCTGAAGGGCTACCACCTGGGCCTGAACGACGTCGATGCGGCGCTGAATCAATGGAACGTCAACACGCCCCTTGGAACGCTTTATGGTCCTAAGACCGCGTACAACATTTACGCGAACGGTCAACTGACGAACGCCGAGCAGTACAAGTCGCTGGTGGTGGCCGAGCGCAATGGCCGGCCGATCTACCTGCGGGACGTGGCGAACGTGATTGACAGCGTTCAGGATGACAAGAACGCCTCCTGGGTATATCACCAGAACGATAAGGGGCAGCGCTGCATCACGCTGATTGTGTTCCGGCAGCCGGGCACCAACACGGTCGAGGTTGTGGATCGAATCAACGCGCTGGTGCCGCAATTTAATTCGCAGCTGCCGCCATCGGCTCACCTGCAGGTGCGCGGCGATAAATCGGGAAGCATTCGCCGGGCCTTCAAGGATATTCAGATCACGATGCTGATCACGCTGATATTAGTCATCGGTGTGATTTTCTTCTTCTTGCGAAATCTGTCCGCTGCCTCGATTCCGACGCTGGCTCTCCCGTTCTCACTGCTGGGCACATTCGCGGTGATGGCGCTGTTGGATTTCACGCTCGACAACATGTCGATGATGGCGTTGATTCTCTGCATCGGGTTCGTGGTCGACGATGCCATCGTGATGCTGGAGAACATCATGCGGCACATCGAGATGGGCGAAACGCCACTGGAAGCCGCGCTGCGAGGATCGAAGGAAATCGGCTTCACGATTATTTCCATGACGGTGTCGCTGGCGGCGGTGTTCATTCCGATCCTTTTTATGGGCGGAATCCTGGGCCGGCTTTTCCGGGAATTTGCCGTAACCATCACGGTCGCCATTTTGTTCTCCGGTTTCGTTTCCATCGTATTTACGCCCATGCTGTGCAGCCGGTTCTTGAAAGCGCACGATCCGGCCAAGCGGCATAACGCGATATATCGCGCCACCGAGCGTTGTTTCGATTTTCTGCTGCATACCTACACCTGGACTCTGCGTGCCGTACTTCGCTACCGGGCCGTTATGGCGGTGATGTTCTTTGTGGTGATCGGGCTGACGCTGTACCTGTTCAAAGTGGTGCCGAAGGGATTCATTCCGGAAGCGGACATGGATCAGATTCAGTTGAACTTGATCGCGGCGCAAGGCACCTCGTTCTACAAGATGGTGGACTACCAGAAGGAGGTTGCCGACGTCATTCGCCGGAATCCGAACATCGATTACATTATGTCCAGCGTGGGCGGCGGCTATGGCGGCGCGAGCGGGAACAACGCCAACTTCAATATCCTGCTGAAGCCTTCCGATGAACGCAAAGATACCGTTTCCGATGTCGTTAACAAAATGCGTCCGGCCATATCGCGCTTTCCCGGGTTCCGCGCCATCCAGCGCATCCCTCCCGCAATTAACATTGGGACTCGTGGATCCAGTGCTTCTTATGAGTTGACGCTTACCAGCCCCGACACCACCGATTTGATCGCGCAGGCGCAGCGGCTGGAAAACGTGATTGCGGCTCAACGCGATTATGTCGCCGATGTGAACACCGACCTTCAAGTCGCCAGTCCGCGCATCAACCTGTTGGTAGATCGCGATCGCGCGGCGGCTCTGGGCTTGGATGTGAAGCAGATCGAGAACGCGCTGTACAGCGGGTACGGGCCCAAATGGAGCACGACGATTTATTCGCCGATCACGCAATACCAGGTCTTGGTTGAGGTCCAGCAGAAATACCAGCAGTTCTCCGATTATCTGGCGAAGATTTATTTCCGAACCAACAAGAACAACCTGGTGCCCCTGAGCGAGGTAGTGAAGCTCAAAGAAGACGTGATGCCGCAGACCATTAATCACACCGGGACACAACCATCGGTCACGATCTCGTTCAATCTCCGGCCGGGTGTATCGCTGGGCGAGGCAGTGGATCAGCTGGGAGCGGTGGCGCGGCGCGCCATTCCCGATCGGATGAATGTCCGGTTTACGGGAACCGCACAAGTGTTTCAAGACTCCCTTAAAAACCTCGCGTTGCTGCTGGTTATCGCGCTAGGAGTGGTTTACATCGTCCTGGGCGTGCTGTATGAGAGCTATATTCACCCCATCACGATATTGTCGGGGCTGCCGTCGGCGGGCGTGGGCGCGCTGCTGACGCTGATCCTGTTCAAGGTGGACTTGAACATTTATTCGTTCGTGGGGCTGGTTCTTCTGATCGGGCTGGTGAAGAAGAACGCAATCATGCAGATCGATTTTGCCCTGGAGGCGCAGCGCAAGGAAGGTAAGACGCCGCTGGAGGCAATCTACCAGGGCTGCCTCATCCGTTTCCGGCCGATTATGATGACGACCATGGCGGCGCTGCTCGGATCCGTACCGCTGGCGCTAGGCTGGGGGTCCGGTGGCGAGTCGCGGCGTCCCATGGGCTTGGCGGTAGTGGGCGGCTTGATGGTTTCGCAACTCCTGACACTGTATTTGACGCCCGTCGTTTACACGTATATGGCCAGTGTGCTGGAGTGGTGGCGGCGCCGCCGCGCTTCGGTCGCGCAACCGGAACCGGCAGCCGTGGGCGGCTTCGCCGACTAGCCACGCGCGGATGCGCGCGAGTCGCCTTGGCTTTTGAGGGGAACCGAGCGCACGCACATGGCACGGCTTGGCTGGAAATTACTAGCGGGCTTCTGCGCGCTGGGAGCCCTGCTGGCTTACCAAAGACCGTTCCGGCAATATCCCGGCATTGAATACGACGATTTTCCTTTACCCCCGGACTGGCAGCAGGCTGGCGAGTGGGCCTTTGCGCGGCTCATGTATCCGCAAGTCCGCGGCGGCTTCCGAGGATATGGGGCATGGGGCAATGGCGACTGGCGGCGCGGCTATTCCATGTGGACGCAGGATTACCCGCGCGCAGACCGGCATTTCTCGCAGGCCATCCGGCGGCTCACGCGCATCGATGTGCGCTCGGTGGAGCAGCCGATCAATCTGGACGACGCCGATGATGTTTACCACTGGCCCTGGCTGTACGCGGTTCAAGTGGGCCGTTGGGATTTGAGCGACGCCCAAGCTAAACGGCTGAGGGATTATCTTCTGCGCGGCGGTTTTTTCATGTGCGACGACTTCTGGGGCGATCGGGATTGGGACGTTTTCGTCCGAAGCATGAAGCGAGTGTTCCCGGACCGCCCGATTGTCGACATCGAGAACGCCGATTCCGTTTTCCATACGGTCTTCGATCTTGACGACCGCTATCAGGTACCGGGGGCGCGATATCTGTCCACGGGCGTGACCTGGAAATGCGAGCCCTGCCCGGCGCAGTGGCGCGGGATCTATGATGATCGGGGCCGCCTCATGGTGGCGATGACAGTGAACTCGGACCTGGGCGACTCGTGGGAGTGGGCGGACGATCCGCGATACTTAGAGAAGTTTTCTGCGCTGGGAATCAGGATTGGTGTGAACTATATCGTGTACGCGATGACTCACTAGCGAATTGCCGTCCCCGGCCTGACGCCATGCCGACACACGATTACTCTTCGTCCAACTCATCGGCATCGCTTTGCAACAGGCTCAGCGACTGGATATGGCGAGGCTTCCTGCTGGGTACGGATGTGCTCTCGTCGGAGACCTCCATCGGCGTTTCATTGAGTGAGATTCTTTTGGTCCGGCTGAACAACTTGCCAAATTTTGTTGTGCAAACGAAGACTTGCTCCCCTTCGGCAAGCCGGATGTAGAGTTCGCGTCCGAAAAATCGATTCATGGCTTTCGTGCTCCTGTCACCGCTCTAGAGTTCCCCGATGACGTCGTGCAGTTAGCGTTCCACAATCATCAAGATCGGTGTAATTGTCCGGACCTTTACCGGCTCTTTCGATGCATGGGCGTGAATGCGTTGGAATGAGCCATATAACGCACCCAGGCGGACGGTAACTGCGGCGGAAGGTAAAGGTCCAGGTAAGAGTTTCAGGGCTGGCTTGAAACGTGCAAGCCAAGGGGTTGACGCTGCAAGCGGTCCGGCGGCGGCCCGATAGGAGGGCGAACAATGTTTCAAACTCTGGAAGAACAAATCAAAGCAGACGAAGAAAAGGCGACGCCCAAGCGGCAGCGTGTCATGCTACGGGCAGTAATAGCGGTTGTGTCCGTCGTTCTGTTCGGCAGTCTGTACTTTGGCATTCATTTTGTCGCGGGCGGTTAGCGGCTGCGAGACTGCCAGAGCTGAGGAATGTGCGCCCAAACAGCGCGTCGGCGCTGTTAACCGCCACCGATGTCTGGGAGAGGCGGCGTGCGCGTTTCCGGGCGTCTGAGTTCTGAATCAATTTCGGCCATTGATACAGTCAGCGGCTGACACGTGACTCAAGCATCATGCTGCCTCGCGCCGACGCAACCACACAGCGTTGCTCGCGGCGAGACGGCTGAGGAATTGGGCGAAGAATTCGCGGCGGCTCGCGAGTACTCCAGGTCGGTAGGCTCGATCCGGAACCCGGATAGCACCTGTTGGACGTCCGCGAGCCCGTTCACGACGCTGAAGTTGCGGCGGGCGGGCATTATCGCACCCCGAGTCACGCCCTAAGCGGGCGCGCGAATGATCTCCACCGAGCAATCAGCGTGGAGCGCAACGGCCTCGGAGACGCTGCCAAGGAAGAAGCGGCTTAACCCGCGCCGGCCATGGGAACCGCACACAATTAGATCCGCACCCCAATCCTCGGCGTTCTCAAGGATGACCTCTTTAGGGGTCCCGGTGGGGACCGCGACCGTTCCGGATTCGCGCAGTCCGGCGGCTGCCAGGGTCTCTTCAGCGGACATCTGCGCCTGTTCAGCTCGCTGCATGGCTTCCCCGCGCAGCTTCTCCATCGTTTTCGGATTGAAGTAGGGCATTTCGATCAGCGGAACTGAAAGCTCTGCCACGCTGACGGCGCGGACCTGAGATCCCGCGGGCCAAGGCCGTTTGGCGATGGATTGCGCGGCCAGCAGCGAGCACTCCGATCCGTCGGTCGCCAGCAGGATCTTCATCGGCGGATGCTCGGGCGCCGTGGATTGGCGGCGAACGATCTCGACCGAGCAGGGCGCGAAACGGGCGACCGCGGCTGCGACGCTGCCCAGAAGAACACGCGCAATGCCAGGACGCCCGCGCGATCCGACGACAATCAGCTCGGGGGCGGTCTCGCGGGCATGGTCTATGATGGCCGATTTCGCATGCCCGAAAAAAGCCCGAGCCGTCGCGTTCAAACCCGCGGCGCGCAACTGATCGGCCGCGGACTGGGCGGTGGTCCGAGCGGCCTCCTCCAGTCCCTCGATCAGGGACGGAACATCCATGACGCTCGCCGGCTCGGCGACGCTGATTACTTCAACCGTGGTGTCGGGCGGCCAGGGACGGGTGGCCACCTCCCGCACCGCGTTATCACTTGCTCCCGGAGGATCCACTGCCAATAGAATTTTCATGCTGGGCCTGCCACTGCGTGAGCAAGAGACAGGCCACTCCGTCCGCTAGGTTGCCCGTGCGCCCTGACGCTGTCAACTACTCTGCGCGGTGGCACGAGACGAGCGGCCGATCCGGTGCTTGTCGAAGGAGGCATGACCAAGGACCAAGAAATCACCTTCAACCCCCCCGCGATACATCGTCGAGATACGACACCCTTCATGCCAGCCGGCGTTGGCCAGGCGACCGTGAGGGAATGATCCGGCTCAGGCGTGCATCGGAGACTCCACAGCTTTTGAACTATCTTCCAAAGCGCGAATCACCTCAGCGTCACTCACAGGAAGGAAATTCCAATACCACTCGCCAACGGCAAAGAAGGGCTCGGGCCTGGCGAGGCAAATGCAGACATCTACCTTGTCGCGCAATTTCTCGACCGCTTCGTGCGAGCCGATAGGGACCGCCATTACGATTCGCTTTGCAAAGTGCTTCCTGGCGAACTCAACGGCCGCCAGCATCGTAGAACCAGCAGCTAAACCATCATCGACCAGAATGGCAGTGTAGTTCTTGAGATCGAGAGGAGGCCTCCCGGCGCGATACCGGCGCTCACGACGTTCCAGCTCGGCGCGCTCTTCGGCGATGACAGCATCGACGTTCGGCTTCGCCAGGCCAAAACCGCGAATGAGTGCCTGGTCGAGCACCTCGACGTCGTCAGGAGCAATCGCGCCCATGCCTAAGTCCGGTTGGAACGGTGCGCCGAGCTTGCGAACCACAACGACATCCATAGGAACCTGAAGCGCTCGCGCGACCTCAGCCGCAACCGGCACGCCACCGCGCGTGATCCCGAGGACGAAAACGTCGGAACGGTACTTGTATTGCGCCAGCTCTTGCGCGAGGTAACGTCCGGCATCCGCGCGGCTTCGATATGGCAAATCTGGTTTCATAGAGATCCTATCAAGTAAGTTTCACGCTGGTCGCCTGAGGTCCATGCTCCCCGGTTTCCTCCGAACGCGACTGTGGCGCCGTCTCGATTCGCCCAAACGATCCGCCTAGCACGCTGTTCTTGTGGAAATAAATTTGCCGGCCGTCGGCCGTTTCCAGGAATCCGTAACCCTTTTCGGGCAGCCCCACGCGCGCTCGCTCGCTGGGATGCACCTTACGATCGCCCCGCTGCCGGCGCGCATACTCTTCCAAGCGCCGACAGGCCCCCGTGCCTCCGGCGGCCTTCCGGCGCTCCTACGGCCACGCGGCAGGTCATTATGGGAGAGCAAAACTTCTCGAGCTTCGCCGCTTGTTGCGGATTGCGGACTCCACCCGACCGAATGGCTCGATGTTGCGGAATGGGATCTTCGATAAGAAGTGTCACGAGGTAAGGCGAGGAGCACGCGGCTGGCCACGGCGGTTCGAGATCGCTTTGATGCGGTTCCAAGCCGCCTGATACCGAGCCTATGGAACGACCACCATCTGGTTCTCAATCGAGGTCACACCAGGCGCCCCCAAGCGACGGCGGCGACTTTTTCCGCGTAGCCATCTGCTAATCCGGTTAGCGTCACCACATGGTGGCGGCTGGTCTCGTTCGTGCACCCGCGGCTAGTGTACCGCGTTGTCTCGGAAAGGTGAGTGATGCCCGCGTTTAAATCCATAGCAGAACCGAAGACATGGGCCGTTGGAAGCGCGTTGTAACGCACCTTCGCTGCGGATACTTCCGCAGAAGCACACGCAAGTACGTTACGAACAGTGACTATCTGGCGGCCCCCAGTGGCAGCGCGCCGAAAACATTTGTGTAGCCGGGCGTCTAAGTTCGGGGGCATTGGAAACCTTGAAGACATTGTTAACAGTGCTATGTTGCGCGGCTGCCGCCATTTCCAACCAAGCGGCCTTGGGTCAGACCGCACCGGCGGAAGGCCAGAACTCCTCAGTGTCGTCAAGCGCCGCCGACCAGGAGCAAGCGAGCGCGACCGGAACGGAGCAAAACAAGTCGGTTTTAGGCGTTGCGCCCGGCACCGAGGCAATTAAGAACAAAGACTTGTTCGAAGCGACGGGGTACTGGCATCCGTTCGTGCGTATGCCAAAGTTCATCCTTGTGGATCAAGAGTGGATCTGGACCAGTCCGTTTCGCACCAGCCGCGAAAACGTCAAGTGGTGGCTCATCTTCGGCGCCGCTACGGCTGGACTGATTGCAGCCGATCAGCATATCGCGAAGGCCGCACCGAACAATTCGACGCTCCAGACACTGGGCAACGATGTTTCACATTTAGGCGACCCGTATACGCTCATTCCAATTGCTGGAGCGTTCTATCTTGTAGGCAGTCACAACGGCGATGAGCGATTCCGCGAGGCAGGCATGCTGTCTTTCGAGACGCTGATCGATGTCACCGTGGTGCAGCTCGCCGTCAAATCCATTACCGACCGGGAGCGCCCGAACGAAGGCAGTGGCGAGGGACATTTCTGGGCGTCGACGAGCTCCCGCTATAACTCGAGCTTTCCGTCCGGACACGCGATCGAGACGTTTGCGCTGGCATCCGTCTTCGCGCACGAATACCATGACAAACTATGGGTAAAGCTCTTGGCTTATGCCTATGCGGGCGGAGTTGTAGGCGCGCGGCTTGCGGCCAACAAACACTTCCCGGGCGATGTCATGGCCGGGGGGGCGATGGGATGGTTCATCGGAGATTACGTCTATGGTAAGCGCCACAATCCGCGGCTGGACGATAAGCGCACCATGTTGCAGAAGGTCCTGGCCCATGTCGAAATTGGCGGGCCTGCGTGGTGAGCAAAAAATTAAACGCGTAACGCGCACTCGGCCGCCTAGCGGTTCATTTGCAACACGCCGGACGTTCCCAGATTCTCGGAACGGCTGACAACGCAGCACCCGTCTAGCCTCTGCGGGGCGTGATCGGCCGGAGTTCATAGTGGCGTGGGCGCGAACTGGTGGACCAACTGCGGCGGTAAGGCATTATCATCCGCAGTCGTTCGATGCGCGGGGTCGCTGAGGAAGCACCCGGCGCCTATAAAGACGTTACCGCCGTAGTCGATGCTGCCGACCGTGCCGGATTGTCGCGCAAGGTGGCGCGCCTAGAACCATTGGCTTGCATCAAAGGCTAGCGCCGAGAACTCATTGAGGGAAATTGCACCTCGACTGGGGGAAAGTACCCAAAGCTGCCGCGATTAGACTGTCTAACGACTCAATTACGTGGAATCGCACGTGCTTCCGTACCAACCAGGACCATGGAACGGACGCACATTCGCCTGAATCCGGCCCGCATGGGGATTGGCGGGGAGTTGCTTCAGGAGCAGCTGCGAAGCTTGATCGTCGGCCAGGACGAGGCCATCCGGTCCATCGTCGATGTATACCAAACCCACTTGACCGGTCTAAGCGTTCCCGGACGCCCGATCGGGAGTCTTTTATTCTTAGGGCCTACTGGATCCGGCAAGACTCGCATTGTGGAAGCAACGGCGGAGTGCCTGCTCGGGAATTCGCGCGCCATACTGAAGATCGACTGTGGAGAATTTCAACATAGCCACGAGATCGCCAAACTGATCGGGTCGCCGCCCGGGTACATGGGCCACCGCGATACCCGCGCGTTGTTAAGCCAGGAAGCTTTGGACCAGTACTTCACGCCGACGTCGCAAATAGCGTTCGTTTTGTTTGATGAGATCGAAAAAGCGAGCGACGCTTTATGGAACCTGTTGCTCGGGATCTTGGACAAAGCCACGCTCACGCTTGGTGACAATCGCAAAGTGGATTTTTCGCAGGCCATGATTTTTCTGACGAGCAATCTGGGTGCGTCAGAGATGGCAGCCCTGCTTAATCCGCGGATCGGCTTCGCCGCCCAGCTTGGGCCCGACGCATTGGCAGGCGGATTGGACAAGAAGATCAGCCGGACCGCGGAGGCGGCCGCGCGGCGGAAGTTTACGCCGGAATTTATCAATCGTCTGGACAAGATCGTAAGCTTCAAACCCCTGGGCGAAAAACAGCTACGCCAAATTTTGGACATCGAGCTCAGGATGGTCCAGGAGCGAATTTTTACTGCAGGCCCGCGCCGCTCATTTGTGTTCAACGCCACCGGCCGCGTCAAGGAAATGCTGCTCCGGGAAGGAACGGATGTGAAGTACGGCGCACGGCACTTAAAACGCGCCATCGAGCGTCTGCTGGTGCAACCGATATCCAACTTGATGGCGACGGCGCAAGCGCGCCCGGGCGATTCAATACGCATCGACCTGGAGCCGTCCTCGAGTCGATTGACATTTGTCAGAGATGCGGAGGGGCTGCCGTTTCGGGCTCTGACCCACATGGCCGGACGCGGTATCCCGGCGGCGGCCGCGGCCGTGGCCAGTTCTGCAGCGCCCGAACAGGTCCGGACTTGGAAAAGCACATTTTTCAAGTGAGGACATCTCCATTCGGTCGATGGGCGTACCGGGCGTGAATTAAACGCCGAACAATAATCGCTGAACAATTGACGTTAAGTTGAAAAAATGTTATAAAAGGCGGGTCCCTGCCAAGGGAGTTGTCTCAGGAGGCGGAATGTCTACGGCTCCGGCTGGTTCGCCCGTTGCGGCCTACCCCGATGAGAGGAGGTCGCACGAGCGCTTTCCGATTAATTTGAGCGCGGATTTTCGGATCATCCGCCGGGGGCGCGTGCATGCTCTGGGATCGGCTCGGACCGTTAATATTGCCAGCGGGGGCGTGTTGCTGGAGGCTGACGAGAGGCTGAGCGCTGGCGCGTTGATCGAATTACTAATCAGCTGGCCGCTCCGGTTGGAAGGCGTGTGCCCCTTAAAGCTAGTGATGTTGGGCCGAATCGTACGTAGCGACCGTGAGGGAGTGGCGGTGAAGACGAAGCATCACGAGTTCCGCACGTCCGCCATTCGCGCCACCGGCGTTCAGCCGAGAGAATTGAAGGTGCGGAGTTTTCCAGGGTGACGGAGCCCCCGGGCGCGCCCACCATTCTCATCGCCGAAGAGGACGTTGGTTTCCTATGGTGGCTGGGCGAACTGTTCAACGAGCTAGGCTACCGGTCGCTTCCCGCGTTGAGCACCGCGCAAGCGCTTTCTTTGCTTGAAAAAAGTGGCCGACGAGCCGATCTTTTGATCCTGAATCCGGATCTCAAGGGAGCTCGGCGCCTGTTCGAAACCTTGGGTAAGTCCGGTTCGCTCAAGCTGGTATTAATCGGCGGCCCTGAAAAGCACGCCGCGTTCGGTGTGGAACCGCTCGCTGTAATCGAGCAGCCCACGGGCCGGGGGCCGATATCGCGCGCCGAATGGCGTCAGAAGTTGCAGCACTTGTTGATCGAGGTTGGTTTTCGTGCGGCAAGTTAGAGCGTGTGTGCGCGCCACTGGGCGATTCGTTCAGCCGGATAGCCAAATAATATTGAGCCCAAAATTTTAGCGCATTCGGAGAAGAAGAAATGGCGAGAACTGGGATCTCGCCACCAGCCATCGGCCCGGTAGTGAGAGTCGGGAGCGGGTGCTAAAACGAAGCGAATATCCGGATAAAACAATCGAAAAAGAATAGCGCATCTCCGCGAATGATAAGCGCTGGTAACGACAATCACACGACGGGCGCGGCGCCTTGCCAGCTCTCCCCCTAGGACGAGTACTTCTCCGAGGGTGGAAGACTCGTGATGAGGGAATACGGCGAACAAGCCGCGCTCGTATCCCTGTTTCACGAGAAATTCGACCGCGAGATTTCCCTCCGGTTGGTCGCGGTACGGCGGTCCGCTGATCAAGACCACGGGGGCGAGTCCCTGCATCCCGAGATCGGCGGCCTTAATCACGCGAGGACCCCAAAAATCGCCGCCCATGACCACAATCAGGTCGGCGTGCTCGAGAGGATCCGAGCACACGAGGTAGTTGCCCGCCCAATTGAGAGTCGCCTGCCAGCGGATGAGCGCGAGCGCGATGAGGGCGGCCGCCGTGATAACCAACGTTCGCGCCACCAACCGGAGTATCGAGCGGGGCCGCGAAGGCGCAACGGGCATTCTCAAGCCCCATTCTACCGGGCGACGGCATAAACGCGGGATGTCGCGACGGCCCGCTCGGGAACGAAATCACGGTGAGCTGATGAATACAGCTCGCAGAAGGGCGCGGCGAAGGACAACCGGAGTTGCCGGCGGCCGGCAACTATTTGGTTGCGGCAACAGCCGGGGCAGACCCGAACACAATTTTTGTGTTGGTTCCTCCCAAGTCGATCTCGACGATCCTAGAATCCACCGCTTCGTAGGAACTCAGCGAGTATTTCTTATCGCTGGCCTGGACAGCCGCCGAAACCTCGACCACGGTTTTGCCGGATTTGAAAACCGCTTTACCGCCGCCGACGTCCACCGTGTACTCGCCAGGTTTTAACAGCGCATCTCCAACCGACATAGCAGTATCGATTTTGAATTTATAGTGAGTGGCCGCATCTGCCGTTGCGAATGCGAGCGTAGATAGGGCCAGCGTCAATTTGACACACTTCATTTCTAATCTCCTGTTGTGAATTTGTATTAAAACGACGGGGTACTTACTCGGATCGGGCTTCGACGCCGTTGCTGGGTTGCTTTCCGAACGAACAGGGGTGGAGGAAACGGAGCAGCGATTTAATTGTAGCAGGGTTGTGGAAAAAGCGCAAACCCACTTAATAACCCACTTAATAAGTGGCGCGATTACCGCTGGAACTCTTTTTCAAAGATCGAGCTCAATTGCGGCCGCGTGGCGACCAACGGTCGTACGCGAGCGCAGATGTTCTCATCGCTCGCATACATTCCCAGTGCTGCAATTGCGCCCGCTGCTGCGCTCAAGCTGTCGTCAGAGGCGCGCGCGAGTAGAAAATCGACGGCTGTGTCCAGGCGCAAGAGGGCTATTGCGACTAAGAACGCCCGGCGGCGCTCGGGCGCCGCGGTTTGCTCCCAAGCCTCGCGAAGTAGCGGGAAAGCGCCGGCGAGATGCGATTCTCCCAGCGCGAAGGCCGCATTCTGGGCGATTTCGTCCGATGGGTTCCGCAAGAAGCCCGCGACAAATTCGAGCGACGGAGCCGGAGCGAGCCGGAGCAGCGCCGAAAAGCACTCGGCGATGACCTGCTCATGCTTATCGCCGACTAAGGCCTTCAGCCGTAGCAGCAGGGCGCCTTCCGGCGCGCCGTAGTCGGCGATAGCGCGGACGGCCCCCGCGCGTGCTGCTGGTTCGGGATCCGCCAACAGCGTGACACACTCCTGAAGCGCGTCCGGATGGAGCATCCGGGCTAAGCCTTGAGCGCAGACTCCCCGGAGCTCCGCTGCCGCGTCCACCGGCGGTCCAAAGCTGGCTTCCATCTGGACATGTTTGATGCCCAGGAAGTACACGCGCGCGGCTGACTGATCCATCGAGGCCAGCGCCTTCGCGATGGCCAGCAACGCCTTGCAGCCTGGATCCCGTTTTGCAGGGTCGTGCATCAGGTTAGTGAAACAATCCACCATGTCCTGGGCCAGTGTTGAGGCTTCCAGGCGCTCGGCCGTAGCGACTGCCGCGGCGACCACGTGGTTGCTCCTATGTTTCAGAAAAGGCGCGAGATCTCGCTTTAGATCATATTTTTCGGGCGATTCGCGCATGTCCAAAATGGCCCGCAAAGCGTCCTCGATAGCGCGCGCCTTCGGCATCTCGCTATTATCGCCTTAAAATCAGCAACTTACCAGGGTGAGTGTTTATCGCCGATAATAGAAGTACCTTTACACACGTAGGTCCCTTGACACGTCAAGTATATGTGACCCGAATTGCGCTCTGGGCGGCCCTTGCCACCATTATTCCGTTGCAGGCCGCAGAGGTTGATCTCAACACGCTGCTAAAAGGCGTTGAACAGCGCTACAACCACGCCAAGACACTACAAGTCCAATTTAATGAGTCGTATAGCGTGCAAGGACGGGCCCGAAAGAGCGAATCTGGCGCGTTGACTTTGCGCAAGCCAGGACGCATGCGCTGGGATTATACGACCCCGGCCGGGAAGCTATTCGTATCCGACGGCAAGGATGTTTATCTCTATACGCCCGATACGAACCAAGTGGAGAAAACCAAACTGAAGGCCAGCGAGGACATGCGCGCGCCCCTCGCATTCCTGCTCGGGAAGCTGGACTTTTCCAAGGAGTTCCGGGACTTCTCTCTGAAGCAGGAGGGCGCCGATTACCTAATCGCAGCTCGCGCAAAGACCGATCAACTCCCGTACGACAAAATTGAGATGGTGGTTACGCCCGACTATGAAATCCGGCGGCTGGTGGTGAACGGACAAGATCAATCTGTGCTTACGTTTACATTCGACCAGGAGAAGCTGAATCCGCCGGTCAACGATGCGCTCTTCAGGTTCCAAATGCCAGCTGGGGCGACCTTGGTTGAGGGAGGCGCCTAGTGGCCGAGTTCGTACTGAAGTACGCCGATCCGCGCGGCGAGGTCCATCACCAGGTAGCCGAAGCTGCGTCCGAGAAGGACCTGCGCGACCGTTTTCAGCAACAAGGATTCCTCATCTATTCAGTCAAGCCGCGGCACGGGATTGCCGGCGTTGGCATGGGCGGACGGAAGAAGATCAACCTGGAGAAGTTCCTCATCTTCAACCAGCAGTTCGTCACGCTGGTGCGCGCGGGCCTCCCCATCCTTAAGGCACTGGATCTACTCTCGGAACGTCTGACCGACGCGAAACTGGCGCCACACATCCGGGCGGTGCGCGAAGAGGTGAAGAACGGGGCACTGCTCTCCGACGCCTTTGCAGCGCAAGGCGTGTTCCCGCCGATTTACGTGACGTCCGTGCTGGCGGGTGAAAAAAGCGGCGCTTTGGGTGAGGTATTGGACCGGTTCATCACCTATCAGCGGCTCGCCTTGGCGGTTCGGAAAAAACTGCTGATGTCGCTGATCTATCCGAGCCTGCTAATCGTACTGGTGCTCGGACTGATGGTCTTCCTGGTCACTTTCGTCGTGCCGCGTTTCGCGGAGCTGTATCACAGCATGTCGGCGCAACTGCCGGCTGCTACCGAAATCCTGATCGCGGTCGGCACCACGGCGCGCAACTACATCGTGCTAGGGTTCGTGGCACTAATTGGCCTGATTGTTGCCTTCCGGTTCTGGTCGAAAACCGAGAGTGGCGAAGAGCGGGTGGACCGCTGGCGGCTCCGGACACCGCTCGTAGGCGAGATCTGGATCAAATACCAGGTAGCGCAGTTCGCGCGCGTAATGAGTACGCTGCTGGTTGGCGGCATTCCGCTGCTGCAGGCCATGGAGACCAGTTCCAGCTCGCTGGGAACAAGGCTGCTCAAATCGAATTTGAGCCAAGCCGGCCGGATGGTAAAAGAGGGCCAGGCCCTTTCGTCGGCTTTGGCGCAGACCAAGATTTTTCCCGCTCTTTCGATTGACATGATCGAAGTGGGCGAGTCCACCGGCGCGCTGCCGCAGATGCTGGCTAGCGTGGCCGAGTTTTACGAGGACGATGTGAACACGCGCATGACCGCATCGCTGTCGCTGATTGAGCCCGCCATCATGATTTTTATGGGCCTGTTTGTGAGCTTTGTGCTGGTAGCGCTGTATCTGCCGATCTTTTCCCTGGCGGACACCTTACGATGATCACGTTTGCGATGAGGAGAGCCTAGAATGGCGACTATCGAATATCCCCGCCTGACCGAGCCTGCGGACGAGATCGCACAGTCCAAAGCGCTGGCGATCCGGTATCGCTGCGAGTTTATCGACCTGCGCGAAGCCCGCATCGATCACGACCTGTTCCACTCGGTCCCGGTGGATCTGATGTTCCGCTACAATTTCGTGCCGATCCAGTCGGAGGGGCGCCATCTGGATATCGCACTGGCCGACCCGCGCAATCCCGCTGTGATTGACGAGCTGTCGATGCTGCTGCAGAAGAAACTGCGCATCAAAGTGGCGACGCTCTCGCAGATTTCAGACCTCCTGAAGAAGACCGAGCAGTCGCAGCGCGTGCTGGAAGAAGTGACCGAGGGCTTCACGCTGGACGTGGTCGGGGAAGAAGAAAACCCGGAAGAGACGCTGTCTATCGACAAGCTGACGGCCGACAACGACATCGCGCCTGTAATCAAGCTGGTGGACACCACGATCTTCAACGCGCTGGAGCGGCGGGCAAGCGATATCCACATCGAGACGCGCGACCAGGAAGTCGCGATCAAGTATCGCATCGACGGCGTGCTGCACTACGCGATGCCGCCGATTTCGAAGGACTGGCACTCGACCATCATTTCGCGTATCAAGGTGATGAGCGAGCTGGACATCGCAGAGCGGCGCGTGCCGCAAGACGGGCGTTTCCGCGTTCGCTACAAGAAGCGCCTGATCGATTTCCGAGTATCGATCATGCCGACCATTCACGGCGAAGATGCCGTGCTGCGTGTGCTCGACAAAGAATCGATGAGCGAGAAGTTCGCCAAGCTATCGCTTGAAGTGGTGGGTTTCTCGGACATCGATCTGATGAAGTTCCGGCGATACATCAAAGAGCCGTACGGGATGGTGCTCGTGACCGGTCCGACGGGATCCGGTAAGACCACCACGTTGTATGCGGCGGTCAGCGAAATCAAGAACGACGAAGACAAGATCATCACGGTCGAAGACCCGGTCGAATATCAAATCAAAGGCATTACGCAGATCCCGGTAAATGAGAAAAAGGGGCTGACGTTCGCGCGCGGCTTGCGATCCATCCTGCGGCACGATCCCGACAAGATCATGGTGGGCGAAATCCGCGACCAGGAGACAGCTCAAATCGCGATCAACGCGGCGCTGACCGGGCACCTGGTGTTCACCACGGTGCACGCCAATAATGTGCTGGACGTGCTCGGCCGATTTCTGAATATGGGGGTCGAGCCGTACAACTTCGTTTCGGCACTGAACTGCATCCTGGCGCAGCGCCTGGTGCGCGTAATTTGCTCGTACTGTAAGGCGCCGGTGAAGTATCCGGATGCGTATTTGTTCGAGAGCGGGCTGAATCCGGAAGAGTGGCGGGATGTGCCGTTTTACGAAGGTCCCGGATGTTTCGAGTGCGGCGGTACCGGGTTCCGTGGCCGAACCGCGATTCATGAGTTGCTGGATTTAAGCGAACGCATCCGGCAGATGATTCTAGACAAGCGTCCTGCGACAGAGATCAAGCGGCTGGCGCGGGATGAAGGCATGACGTTCTTGCGCGAATCGGCGCTCGAGAAGGTTCGCAAAGGCATCACGACTCTGAGAGAGATCAACAAGGTGACGTTCATCGAGGGATGACGGCGGCAGCATGAGCTTTTTGGCTAATTTGTTTCAAGACCCGCCTCCGACGCACGTGTTCGAGCTATCGGAGAAAGGGCTGGCGTTCGCCGAAGTGGCGCAGCCGAACCTGGCGCGGTTTATGCCGTTCGATCCGGGTGTGCTGCAGGTTTCGCCGGTGCAGGACAACGTCCAGCAACCGGGAGTGCTGCAGGAGCGCATTCGCGGCGTGGTGACGCCGAATGGGAAACGGCGGGCGGCTCTCATCCTGCCGGACTATTGCGCGCGCGTCGCGGTCCTGGATTTCGACGCCTTCCCGGAACAGCACGAGGAACGCTTAGCGCTATTGCGATTCCGAATGAAGAAGAGCGTTCCATTCGATGTCGACGCGGCTGTGGTCAGTTACTGTATTCAGCCCCATAAGCGCGAACCGGGCGATACGAAAATCGAGGTATTGGCGGCGATCATAGCGGCCGAGATTGTCGCGCGCTACGAAGCGCCGTTCCGCGGGCTCGGAGTTCATCCCGGCTTTATCACCACGTCTTCGCTGGCTGCTTTGAATTTATTCAACCCGGAGGACGTCACGGTGTTGGTGAAGTTGAGCGGCCAGGTTTTATCGCTGGTGGTATCGCAGGGCAGCGCCATCAAGCTGGCACGGTGTATCGAGCTCGACAGCGATTCGCCAGAGGAGATCGATTCGGTGCTGCATCCGACCGTCGCATACATCGAGGATGAACTCAAGACCACGCCCAAACGCATCTGGCTGTGTGGATTCGAGGCGCATGCGGAGCTGGCACCGCGCTGGCAAACGGAGTGGAAGGTGAGCGTGGATGGGCTGAAGTCGCGATTCGGCGTTCCGGGCGCTACTAACGCCGGGTTGCTCGGCTATCTGGAATCGGTGGCAGGGTAAGAAATATGGCCATTCGCGTACCTATCAATTTAGCGAGCGAGCCATTCCGGCGGGACCGGCCGGTGCTGGTGGGTTTGAGCGCGCTGGCGATTGCGGCTTCTCTGCTGCTGGCGATTCAGGGGATGCGCATTGTGTCCCAGCGGCATCAAGCGGCAGCCACGCGAGTCGAGATCAACCGGCTGAGCGCGCGGATCCGAACCATCGATGCCGAGCAAAATAAATTAAATGCCACGCTGCGCAAGCCGGAGAACGCCGCCGTGCTGGAGCGCAGCGTGTTTCTCAATACGCTGATCGACCGCAAGTCGATCAGTTGGACGAAGATTTTTGCGGATTTGGAAAAGGTCATGCCGTACAACGTGCGGCTGGTTTCAGTGCGGTTGCCGGATGTGAATACCCAAAATGAAGTGTTGCTGGATATGTTCGTGGGCGCCAAGGAAGTGCCGCCGGTGCTTGAGTTCTTGAAGCGCTTGGAGGCCTCGCCGCAGTTCGGGCCGACGTCGGTGTTGAACTCCGCGCCGCCGTCTCAGACGGATCCTTATTACCGGTTTCACGTCAGTGTGAGATATGCCCAAAAGCTTTAGAATTTGGCCTCCTAACAACCCGCGCACGGCGCTTCGGCTGGTAGCCGGCTTGCTGCTCGCCGCGAATGTAGTGGCCGCGTATTTCGTGATCCGGCCCTTGGGGGGCTCACCGCAAGATCTGCAGGATCAGGTCGCCGACATGCGCGCGCAGATTCTCCAGAAGCAGCGCATCCTGAGCCGGACCCGCGATCTGGCCAGCAAGATCGAGACCGGGCGCGGTGAAGGCGATCATTTCATGGGCCAGTACTTCCTGCCGCGCCGCCAGGCAAACTCGATGATTCTTGCGGAACTAAACGATCTTGCAATTCAGGCTAAGGTTACGCCGAGAGAAAGTGCTTTTGCCGTCGAGCCTGTGGATGGCAGCGACAACCTCGTCATGATGCAGGTGACCGCCAGTTATGAAGCGAACTACCAGGATCTGATTCACTTCGTTAACCTGCTCGATAAGGCCGACCGCCTGTTGGTGATCGAGAGTTTGAATGCGACGCCGCAGCAGGGCGGAGCAAAATTGAACGTGATGCTGAAGCTGGATACATTCGTAACCATGGACGGTATCGCGCCATGAACTTAAAGGCGACAAAGCTCGGGGCCGAACCCAAGAAAATCGCGATCCTCGGCGTGCTGCTCGCGGTCGCGGGCTATTTTTATTTCTCGAGCGGCGACTCGGGGCCGACGGTTTCCGCAAACCCTCGCGCAGCCGTATCGTCGCCGATACCGCAGATCCAGCGCAGCACGGCGCGGCCCGTGGTGAAGTCCGGGCTTTCCGAGGGGTTGAACAGCACGCCGAAGGAGTTCCGGCCATCCATTCCAAAAAGCGTGGACGCGTCAGGTGTGGATCCAACCTTGCATCTGGCCGAGTTGGCCGCGCTGCGTGAGATTCCTGTGGAAGGCGGCTCGCGATCGCTGTTCGAGATTGGGGCGCCTCCACCGCCGCCGGCTGTCGCCGCGCTGAAGGATCCTGCGCCGATCAAACCCAAGCCGGTGGGTCCGACGCTTCCGCCACCTCCGCCGCCTCCGCCGCCCGACCCGAAGGCGCCGCCGATCCCTCTGAAGTTCTATGGATTCGTCAATCAGAGCAAGGGTGGCGACAAGCGCGCGTTCTTCCTGGATGGAGAGGACATCGTCATCGCCACGGAGGGCGATGTGATCAAGAAGCGGTACAAGATCATCCGAATCGGAGTGAACTCGGCGACCGTGGAAGACACGCAGTTCAATAGCAACAATCAGCAGACGCTGCCGCTTGAAGCCGAGGTCGCGGGATGAGACGTTGCAGCGCCGCCCGTCCGGATGCTCGAGGCGAAGGCGGATTTGCGCTGCTGCTGGTGTTCGTGATGGCGTCCGTCATTGCGATCAGCATGTATTTCGAGATGCCGCGGGTCGCGTTCGAATCGCAGCGCGCGCGAGAGCAGCTGGCCGTCGATCGCGGCAACGAGTACAAACGGGCCATTCAGCTCTTTTATAGGAAATTCCGGACGTATCCGCAGAACCTGGATGATCTGGAGACCACGCGTAATATCCGCTTCTTGCGCCGGCGCTACAAAGATCCACTCACTGGGAAAGATTGGCGGCTCGTGCATGTCGGCCCAGGCGGGATGCTGACCGATTCGGCGATCAAGCAAGCCAACCCGTTAGCACCGCAGACCGGCGCTTCAGCTTCGGCGACGGGCGCCGGAGGGACTGGGACTCCAGCTGTCGCGACTACCAATGTGCCGGGAACTCCCGGAATCGATCCGAACACGGGCCAGCCGATCAATCCGGGATTGAATATGGCGGCGCGTCGTCCTAGCGACCGAACGATCGGCGGCGGCCCTGAGCTGCCGGCCGATCCGAATCAACCGCAAAATCCGCAACAGCCGGACCAGCCAACCGATCCATCGCAACCGCAGCAGCCACAATATCCGGGGCAACCGGTGCCCGCGTACCCGGGCCAGCCGGTGTATCCAGGACAGCCCGGATATCCCGCGCAACCCGGTCAGCCGGGACAGCCTGTGTATCCCGGACAGCCAGGGTATCCGGGGCAGCCACAATATCCTGGGCAGCCCGGCCAGCCGGGCGTACCGGTCTATCCGGGGCAACCGGGATATCCCCAGGTTCCGGGGCAGCCGTTGCCGCAAGATCCTTCGCAGCCCCAGCCTAATTATCCGCAGCAGGTGCCGCAATACCCAGGGCAACCGGCGGCTCCGGGCCAACCGGGATATCCGGGTCAGCCGCCTTATCCAGGCCAACCTGTTTATCCGGGACAGCCGGTTCGGTACCCAATGCAACCCGGCGGTTTTCCCAGCCCCGGCACGGCTCCTCCGGGAATGCCAATACAACCGGGATCTCCGGTTCCCGCTTTTCCGGGAGGACCTGGAACGCAGAATCCCGGCGTTCCGAACCAGGCGGCGGGGCTGATCCAGCAGCTACTCACGACACCCCGGCAGCCACCATCGTCGATCGGGAATACGAACGGAGTCACAGGCGGTATGACGGGAATCGCCGGGGTGGGAGGCACGGCCGACGGCGCGGGCATCCATGTGATCAATGACCACACGAAGTACAAAGAGTGGGAATTTATCTACGACATCAAGAACGACAAGACCGCCGTAGGCGCCGGCGCCGTCATGCAGAATCAGTTGTTGCAGCAACAGCAGCAGCAACAAACGTCACAACCGCAGACCCCGTTCGGACCGAACCCGAGCACACCACAGCCTACCGGCCCTGGCCCGGTCACACCGCAAACTCAGCAATAGACGTCCGGCTCGATTCGGCCGGACTAAATGAACATCTCTTCGTCGCTGGTGGCTTGATCCACGCTTGGCCGGTTGCCGCGCGCCAAAAACGCCAGCGCGGTCTTGATGCCTACCGCGATGCCGTTGATTTCGCGCAGCGGGCGCATGAGACCGTCATGCACCGTGGCCACGGTCTCGTGCGCGCGGCTGAGCGTGTCGTCTACGACCAATTCCACGCGTTCCAACTGGATTTTAGCGCGTGCCGTGGCATCGGAAACAACTTCTTCCACCAGACCGAGCTGGCGCTTGGTGGAGTCCATGATTTCGTTGGCCCGCGTGACGATCTCGATGACTTGTTTACGGCTCTGCTCCACCGTGCTCTTGGTCGTATCGACCAGCGACTCCACCTTCGGCAGCAGTGGTCGGATGTCCGCCTGCAAAGCCTTGGTCGTCCGGTACATCGCCGCAAGCATGCCAGCTTGGATGCAAAGCGCAATGGCGGCGATGATGACGAAAGCCGTCATCACGTAGAGCAGTATGGTCTGGTCCATGAGCAGCCTTCGCCTTCAGCTAGATGCCTTCGGTTGCGTCGCTGGACGGTGTGCGCACGGCTTCGCGGTAAGCTTGTTTACCGGCCTCGACGGCGGCGGCGAGGTTGTCGCGCTGCTTGGAGAACGTGGTCCGTCCACGGTCGATGACGTCGTTAGCCGTATCGCGGATGTCCGCAGTGCGGCGTTTGAGATAGTCCGTGCCCTCTCCAGCTTTGGACCGGATGAGTTCGCGGGTCTCCTCGCCAGCTTTCGGAGCGAACAGCAATCCAACCGCTACCCCCAGTCCAAGCCCTAGGAAGAAAAACGAGAATTTGTTATCGTCGTCCATGGTTTACCGTCCTTATGTTAGTCCAGCCGGTGGCCACTTTCTACAATAGCAGCCCCGAATCTGATAGTGTCCTACTGAATGACGCATCGCAAGCCCAAACTGCTTCCTCGGGATAAGCTATTCGAGTACGCTCTCAGGGCGCTAGCCGGCCGGGCGCATTCGACCGGCGAAGTGAAACAGAAGCTGGAACGGCGGGCCGAGGGAGCCGAAGACGTGGAGGCGGTCCTGAAAAGGCTCCAGGAGGCCGGATACCTGGACGACCGGCGCTACGCCGAGAACTATGCCTCGGCGCGTCTGGAGAATGAAGGTTTCGGCAAAATGCGAGTTTTGCGTGATTTGCGCCAGCGGCGTGTGTCTCCCGCCCTGGCGGAACAGGTAACCGACCGGACTTACAAAGAGACCAACGAAACGGAGTTAGTGGAAGCATTTTTGAGGCGCAAGTACCGGGGTAAGCAGCTGGGCGCCTTCCTTAAGGAGGAGAAGAATCTGGCCGCGGCATTCCGTAGGCTGCGTTACGCTGGTTTTTCCGCCGGCGCCTCGATCCGCGTGCTGAAGCGCTACGCGGAACAGGCCGACATACTGGACGTGCTCGAGTCGGAAGATAGCGACGGGGAACCCTCTTGACGGTCATCCGTTTCCAATGCCAGAAGGGGTGTACGAACTGCTGCCAGCAGAAGGGATTCGTGTACATCACCGAGGGCGATCTGGCCCGGATCGCCAAACACTTGAAGATGACCGAGGCGGAATTCGAGCGGCGATACGTGTACCGCACGAAACATCTACTACGGCTGCGCATGCCACGCCATTCGCAGTGCCACTTCCTGCGCGAGGACGGCTGTTCGATTCATTCCGTCAAGCCGACTCAGTGCCGCATTTTTCCCTTTTGGCCCGAACTCACGGAAGACAAACGTGAATGGCGAAAAGCGGCGCGGTGGTGTCCGGGCATTGGCAAAGGAGATCTCGTGCAGATCGAGGTGGCGCGCGCGCAATCGGCGGAGATGCGCGCGGCGTATCCCGGCATGTACGAATAGTCCCTAAAGCAGCTTGCAGGCCTCGTCAAATGCGAGCCGCGGGTTGCGCGGGAAAAGCTTCGCTGGATCGCCATATCCGAGGTTACAGAGGAAATTCGACTTTACCGTAGGCGGAAAAAATTCGGCGTCTACTTTGGCGTTGTCGAAGCCGGACATCGGGCCGCAGTCGAGACCGAGCGCTCTAGCCGCGAGGATGAAATAGCCGCCTTGCAGGCTGCCATTGCGGAAGGCAGTCGTTTGGGCCAGCTCCGGGGAATCGGAAAACCAGCCGCGCGCGGCGGGATTATTGGGGAACAGCCGCGGCATATGCTCGTAAAATTTCAGGTCATAGCCGATAACCGCGGTCACCGGAGCGGTCATGGTCTTTTCCACATTATTAGGACTGAGCGCGGGGCGCAGGCGCTCCTTAGCTTCGCGCGTCCGCAAGAAAAGAATGCGCGCCGGCGTGCAATTGGCGCTGGTCGGGCCCCATTTCATCAGGTCGTAAATCTGATGCAGAAGTTCGTCCGGAACCGGCTTATCGAGCCAGAAAATGTGTGTACGTGCTTTCCGAAATAGAATGTCGAGCGGTTCTTCGGCAATTGCACGATTTGCTGCGAGTACGGAATTTTCCAAGACGAGTCTCCTTATCAATTCGAGATGAAGGTCGGGCCAAAAAGGTTGCGCGCTTGATCTAGCGCTCACGCGCACTATCAGTAAGTGTATGGTACGGGCGGTTCTCGCGGCGCTCGCTGGCTATGGGGCAATTAATGTTAGTTATCTTTACTGACCAGTTGCTTAGCTTACTCATCGGCGGCTTCAACTCAGCGGCGGTCGCGCTTTAGCGGACTACTCCTCATTGGATTGCGGTGGCCCTGCTGATCCTGTATCCGCCGGCGCTGTGGGCCGGATCGCGGGTGAGATTGCGCGGAGAACCGTCCGTCGCATCCGCCTAAGAAGACGCGCTGTTCGTCTTCGCCGCAGCATCAGGCGGATGCCGAGCAGGTGCTCGCCGCGGCGCCTCCCGCGCCAGCTTGCGGAGCCAGCGTAGCTCTGTCCGAAACTGAGCGACGGTCAGCGTGAGCATCCAAACCGCTTCATGATAACGATGCCCAACTTCGTTTCGAACGGCCCGCAATGTTTCCTGCTCGCGCGCGAGTTCCTTTTCCAAAAAAATCGTGCGCCGGCGGACCTGTTCGAGAAAGATGCCTGGTTTGGCCTGCCAAGACAGAGCCAGCCAGATGAGAAAAGGAGGGCGCTCTCGTTGCTCGGTCCAGTCGGCCCGCTCCAATGCTTCTGCCAGCGTCGCGCGTCCTTTCGGTGTAGTGCAATACACATTTCGCTCGGGACCGGCCGCCGGGTCGTCGCGTTCTGTCGTGCGGATCAAATTCTGCTCAGCCAGTTTTTCAAGGGAATAGTAGATCTGAGGGCGGGAAATCGCGGCCCAGTACCGCACGTTGCGGCGCTCCAGTTCAAGGTTGGCTTGATAGCCGTGCATAGGCCTCTCGGCCAGAAGGCTTAATAGAACCAAGTCGGGTGTCGAGATTTTTCTTGACATCTATTTCGATTCTAGTCTAAATTAGACTAGCGCGCAACCGGAAAAGGAGATTCAATCGATGGGCACAGCGATTCTGGCAGCCTCTGAGAAAGGAACGACGATGACGGTGAAGAAGATCACGCCCGTTTTGTTTGCGCAAGAAATCGAGTCTTGCGTTGCCTTTTGGACGGACCGGCTTGGGTTCGAGAAAACGGCGGAGGTGCCGGACGGCGGTAAACTGGCTTTCGCCATGCTTCAGAAAGGCGGGGTCGAGCTGATGTATCAGAGCTACGCCAGCGCCGAGAAGGATTTGAAGGACGCCGCCGTCGCGCAGCTGGCGCGGAAGGGGCCCACGTTCCTGTTTGCGGAAGTGGACAACCTGGAAGCGATCATTGCAGCGACCGAAGGCGCCCCAGTGCTGACGCCGGTGCGGACCACGTTTTATGGCTCGACGGAGATCAGCGTCCAAGATCCTGCCGGTCACGTGGTCACGTTCGCGCAGTTTGGCGCGCCGGCGAAGGATTAGATCGCGCTGATCGAGGCAGCCGTCAAAGTGCTGGGGTCGAATGAGTTTTGCGGGTTCGCGTGCCGCGAATCCGCAGTGATGCGCGCAAGTTTGCGGTAAGCCAGGATCGCCAGCGCCGTGAAAATCAAAGCCTGCGCGCCGTGGATCCAGAACCAGCCATCTGCTCCCCGTTCCCAAATGACGCGGCGGGCGGTGTCGTATGGCCAAACCAGGGCGAAGAAGGTCAAGTCGCCGAGCATGTGGACCGGGATGCCTGGCAGGATCGATTTCGTAAGATATGCGATCGTGCCGAATGCGATTCCCGACAGGAAGTAGACAGTAAGCTTCGGCCAGAGCAGTCCGTGGTTCACGTGTCCGAATGCGAAGAAAACGGACGCGATCGCGACGGCAATAGGACCGCGAAACTCGCGTTCCAAAATCCCCTGGCAGTAGCCGC
Source organism: Bryobacteraceae bacterium (assembly GCA_035293725.1). Classification (GTDB taxonomy): domain Bacteria; phylum Acidobacteriota; class Terriglobia; order Bryobacterales; family Bryobacteraceae; genus Palsa-89. Next base: position 187,328 of record DATGMH010000056.1, on the reverse strand, counting down.
GCAGCCCGGCTTCCTCCGACAACGGTGAGACCAGGGAGCCCATTATGACGAACAGCGATATCGTGAACAGTGGGTAGCTGCCGAAGTTCGGTAGCACGTTACCGGGCATCTTCACCAGCTGAAACATAACGATCCAGTAGCCCGCGAGAGCTACGATCGCGAGCGCACCCGCAACGAGTGACCAGGCGAAAACTCCTGCGGCTACAGGCCGCGCACGGAGCAAAGCGAATCGTGCCGGCGAGGTGCTGTGCGGCCGCCCCTTGCCGCTCAAATATTGCCACATCATCCACAGGGCAAAGGCCATCGGAACTACCGCCCAAGGAACCGACGGGCCGGTCCTCAGATTCAACATATACAGGCCGCCCCAAATACCGCCCGGTACCAACGCAATGGCCAGGCCGAGGAGGCCGGCGCCGATTGCCTTACTAGACTTGGCGAACAGGTTGTGCATCTGACTTCCTCCGCGACCAGTATGCAGCGACAATGGCGGAATTTCGGTTAGGCAAACGGTGGGTTATGGGTTGGGAAAAGGTTGGGAGAAGCCGAGATCGACGAGAAGCGCCCCGTATCGAGGATCGGATCGCAGATTGTCGAAGACCGGCAGCACCGGTACCCAGAAAATAAACGGATGTTCTTGCCGGCGTAGATGGCCGAGCAGATCGAAGCAGCGGTCGCGATCGCCGAGCAACGCGCGAAGTACCAGAATGTCGAGCTGCCCCCTTTGGCCGAGGGCAGCATTGTTTTCCAGCAGTTCCGCCCATCGCCGGAGTATGGCGGAGATACCGGATTCTTGTGCGAGCTTCGAAGCCTCCTCCAGGAGGGGTGCGGCCACGCCAAGGGCCTTCATTCCTGCCATAAAAGATTCGAACGCGAGCTGGTGATTTCCTTGCAAGTAATAAACCCACACCAGTCCTAAGTGAACGTCCGGGAAATCGGGGTTGATTTCAAGAAGGCGGCGCGCCTCGGCGATGGTCTCCTCATAGCGGCGCGCTGCGAACAGCAGGTTTAGCAGCTCGCGCCGGGCCGCCAGCGATAGCGGGTCGCTATCCAGCGCACGCCTGCCCTGCGCGATCGCTTCATCCGGACGCTGTTGCGAAGCTAGGAATCGCGCGTACCACATATGCGCCAGCGAATCGCCCGGTTTACGCTCGACTGCGATACGGAATTCGCGCTCGGCGGCCCTGTGATCGTGTTGGTGAAGGAAATAGACAACCGCCAGGGCCAGATGCGGTTCACCGAGGTTCGGATCCATTTCCAACGCCCGCGACGCAGCAACGCCGGCGCGAGGTAGATACTCCGCGGCGTTTCCAACGCCCACGCCAGCCATTAGAGCGTAGGTGCGGGCCAGGCCTGCCAACGCCCCAGCATCGTTCGGCTCGGATTCAACCGCACGCTCGAAATAGAGCCGTGCCTGCTTCAGCGACGCTTCCGTTGGCTGCTCTGAAAGAGCTGCGTAGCCTTTTGCTTTCAGATCCTGGGCCTCGCTCCCGGTCGTCCCCGAAAGGGGTTCCGGATCAACCGGGACCCGATAGCCTCGCTTAGGCAGCGTTTCGATGAAGCGCGGCCGGCGAGGGCTGTCATTCAGCGCTTTTCGTAATTCGTGGAAAGCTCCTTTTATTGTTTCGTCGCTGATGAACCGGCCATTCCAAACAGCATCGATTATTTCCTGTTTGGGAATCACCTGCTTGGCGCGCGAACACAAATAAACCAGCAATTGCATCAGCAGGGGCTCCAGCCGTGTGGAGGATTGGGGCGATGAGATGGACCCGTCCTCCGGGCGTACGGTCCATTCGCGCAGGCGGAAGCCATGCGACAGCCGCTGGTGGTCCATCATGGTCTAAAAATCCGAGCGTCCGAACGCTTTCCGCAGCTCGGATTTCGCGCGAGTGAGGACACGCTTTTCCTTGGCTGGAAGGCCACGGCCCGCGCGATTGAGGTAGAAGTTCAGCATGGACATGGCCGATTGCAGCGGGGAACCTTTACTCGGCGTGGCTCGGTGCGACCATCGGCGTGGCGACGATTTCCGCGTTGTAGGCATGGCCGGCCTCGAGTGGCTTGACTATCGTTCCGCTGCGCTCTGCTGCGCGTCTGCCCATTCGAGGGATTGGAAAAGGCCCTCAGCCATCCAATCCCGGAACCAGCCGAAAAGATCCGATTGCTTAACAGCGGGGCGCCACCGTCGCGCCATTACGGGCGCGATCGCCTGTCCAAGGGTCTTGCCCTCGGCGATAGCGGATAGAAGCTCGTAAGCCGGTTGGCTGAGCTCCATGCGATGCAGCCCATAGTTGTGCCGGTAGGCGACCAGCCAGCTCTTCTTGCGCGCGGTGCGCGGGAAAGGGTTCTCGCCGTCCACTGCGCCCAGATAGCGGCTCACTGGATATTCGAATTCGAGCAGCCGGAACGCTTCCACCGGTTTCAGCCGCACGTTCTCCCATGCTTGCTGCGGCACGGCAGAGACAGCTTCCGATGTCAGCACTGTAGTTTCCGGTGCATCGAACACGCACGTCAGCGCGTATTCCAGCCGCGCAAGGTCTCGACAAAACTCCTTGCGCGGAAGGTCATCAAGCGTTGCGACAAATTCACACAGGCGATCGCCGAGGCGGTTGAGGGTGTAGCTGCGCGACGGGTAAACATCGACATAGCGCGCGACCAGCCGCATGAACTCGTTGTCGCCGAGGAAATGTTTGAGCGCAGGGTAATCGATCGAGAGCGCTTCTTCCATCCGCAGCAGATACATGCCGCGATAAATATCCAGCCGTTCCAGCGCCGTAAGCGAGTTGGAGGGTAGGACGAGTTTGAGTGCCTGCTCGGCCGGAACGGCGGACTGGGCGGATTCAGAAGCGATCGCTTCCTCGACGGAACCTTGATTCAGGATGCAGGCTTGCATCCAGCGCTGGATTTTCTCCAGACCCGGATCAGTCGCCATACGCGGGAATCTCGGCCAGTTCCGGCGTCTTCAGCTGCGCCTCTTCCTGCTCGCGGAACTTGCGGGCTTTCAGCGCCTCGCTGTGCACCACTTCAAAACTCGGAATATTGGCGTCCCATTCGAGCAGAGTCGCAACGCCGCCGAGCCGGCGGTGCGCGTAGCGGTATAGGTCCCAGACCGTATCGATGACGTAATCGTTGTGCGTATCGACTATATGGGTTCCCTTGTTGGTGTGTCCCGCCAAGTGCATCTGCACGACGCGATCGCGCGGAATACGATCGATGTAAGCCTTGGGATCGAACCCGTGATTATAGGAACTGACGTATACGTTGTTCACGTCGAGCAGGATGCCGCAATCGGCTTCTTCCGCCAGTGCGGCCAAAAACTCGCTTTCCGGCCATGTGGAGGCTGCGAACTCGAGATAGGTCGACGCGTTTTCGAGTGCGATCGGCCGCTCCAGAAAATCCTGAATCGTCCGTACGCGCGCTACCGTGTGGCGTAGCGCTTCAGTTGTATACGGCATCGGCAGCAGGTCGTGGGTATTCAGCCCGGTAACGCCGCACCAGCACAAGTGATCGGAAACCCAATTCGCCTTGACGCGCTGGGCGAGGGCCTTCAGCTTTTTCAGGTATTCGAAATTGATCGGGTCGGTGCTCCCCACCGAAAGCGAAACGCCATGCAGCACCAGCGGATAACGCTCGGCGACCTGATCGAGGACGTGCAGGGGCCGCCCGCCCGTGTCCATGTAGTTTTCTGAAAGAACCTCGAACCAATCAATCGCGGGATTTTTGTCCAGGATATGCTGAAAGTGCACCGAGCGCAGCCCGATCCCGAATCCCAGATCCTTGTAATCCCAGCGATTTGCCATTGATTTAATCCTGGTCCGTGCGCGCGGCGGGCGGGGCCCGCCGATGTGTAACCACTTCGCCAGCAGATTGTCGATGCTGACCGGCCCGGGTCCGTACAACACAAGCCATATTAAGAATAACAAGTACGTGAACGAGGTGACATCGGTGATGTCAGCGGGGAATTTCTTCAGCCATTCGCCGCCGTCGGACGTAATCAGGGCCACGATCATGGAACAGGAAAGCAGGGCGGCAAAGATCCGCGTGGCAAGACCGAAGAAAAGGCCTAGGCCTCCCACAAATTCGAGCCAGGCAATGAAGATCGCGTTGAAATGAGGAAAGGGAATGCTCAGGCTCGCGAAGAACTGCGTGGTGCGGTCGAGGTGATGGAGCTTGCCGTCGCCCGTGAAATGGTATGCGCTCCCGATCGCCAGTCGCGTGAGGAGCGGCGCAAGAAATGCGAGCGCCGAACTGGCGCGCAATGCTCTGTCGGCAAAGCGTTGGACCGTAGTCTGTCCCATAAGACCAGACTAGCCGACCCGCGCCGTCGTTCACCTGCGTGCGTTGCGTAACGGCAGCCGCTTTGCACGCCAGCCGAAAGGAATGTGTCATTCTGGAGATAGATCTAGTAGATGCGTATCACCAGAAACGCGCTCTCGCGTCTAATCAATGTGACGCATTGGCGTATTCCCATTTTGCTTGCCTGCGCCGGCATGGCGCTCATTGTTGTCGCGTTCGCGCAAAAGCCGTTCCGCGAATATCCGGGCGTCGAGTACGAGGATTTTCCGAAGCCGCCGGACTGGCAAGTTCCTGGCGAATGGACCTTTGCACGCTTGATGTATCCCTCCTCGCGCCGCATATTTGACAGGCCGCGCGACAATTGGCTGGTCGGGGGTTCCAACTGGACAATCGATTACCCGCGCTCCGATCGCCATCTTTCCGAAGCGGTGCGACGCCTCACCCGCATTCAGACGCGCTCGATCGAGCAACCGGTGAATCTCGACGATGGCGATGAAGTTTACCATTGGCCTTGGCTTTATGGCGTCGAAGTTGGGCACTGGGACTTAACGGACGCACAAGCCGCCAAGCTGCGCGATTTCCTGCTGCGCGGCGGGTTCTTCATGTGCGATGACTTCCATGGGACCGAGGAATGGGCCATCTTTGTCGCCAGCATGAGCCGGGTCTTTCCGGATCGGCCCATCGTCGACATCGACAATAAAGATCCAATCTTTCACACCATTTTCGATCTGGACGATCGTTACCAGGTGCCGGGCGAGCAATACGTATACACGCATCGGCGCTATGAAAAAGACGGTTTCGACGCGCACTGGCGCGGCATCTACGACGACAAAGGCCGGCTGATGGTCGCCATCTGCCACGACATGGATCTCGGGGACTCCTGGGAGCATGCCGACAATCCGCGCTACCCGGAGCAGTTCTCCGCGCTGGGGCTGCGCATCGGGGTGAACTACATCACGTACGCGATGACGCATTGAGCCATCGCGGCGGCGGCCGCGGTGTGTTACGACGGGCGGTAAACCGCCGAGCTGGTGTCTGTCTCCCAGATCTTCACTTCCGATATGCGCACGCTGCCGTTTAACCCGCCGTTCACGCGGTCGTAAAAATACTTGGCAATATTCTCCGCCGATGGATTAATGTCGTCGAACGGCGGCAGATCGTTGATAAAGCGGTGGTCCAGATAGTCGATTACTTCGCCCATCAGGTGCTTTACTTCCACGAAGTCGACAAGCAGGCCGGTGGAATCCAGTTGCTCGCCAGCGACCGTGATCCGGACCTTATAGTTGTGCCCATGGACGTTCTCGCACTTGCCGCGATAATTGCGGAGCGCGTGCCCCGCCGCGAAGCTCTGTTCTACACAAACTTCAAACATCGAAAAAACTCTCCACGCCGGCAATTTGCGTTGTAAATCCGTAAGATGGCAGGCTGTCGAAAAAAACCTGCCCGTAGCGCTGCTTGGTGATGCGATTATCGAGCAGCACCAGTACGCCGCGATCGGTCTTGCTGCGAATCAGCCGGCCAAATCCCTGTTTCAATGCTAGCGCGGCCTGGGGAATCTGGTAATCGTAAAACGGATTGCCACCGTCTTCGCGAATGCGCGCGATCCGCGCCTCCACCACCGGATCGCTGGGAACGGCGAACGGCAGCTTGTCTATGATAACGCAGCTTAGCTGATCGCCCTGCACGTCAACGCCCTGCCAGAACGAAGCAGTTGCAAACAGGACACAGTTGGGCGTGGCGCGAAACTCATCCAGCAGCGCGCTGCGCGGGCCTGTACCCTGGAGTAGCGTCGGATATTCGATCTCGAGTGAAACCCGATCGTATGCCATGCGCATCTGCTGATGACTGGTGAACAGAACGAATGCCCGGCCGCGGCTATGTTTCAAAATGCGCGTAATCTCGTCCGCAGCCCCACGGGGAAATGCGGGCGAGCGCGGATCGGGCATGTGTTGCGGAACATACAGCAGCGCCTGTTTTTGATAATCGAAATGGCTCGGAACCACCAGCGGGCGCGCATGCTGGATTCCTAGGCGTTTTTCCGCGAATTCGAAGGTGCCGCCCACCGCTAGAGTGGCCGAGGTGAGCACCACGGTATCCACTACATCGAAAAGTTTCTCGCGCAGAATCGACGATACATCGATGGGCGTGGCTTGCAGGAAACAGCCGCGCCCGCGCCGCTCGATCCAATACACGTAGCTCTTGTCGTCGCCCCGCGCCCAAAAGGCCACACGTTGACCTAATTCCTGCGTCCGGCGAAACAGCGGGATCACCTCGTCGGGAGCATCCTTAACCAGTTGCAGATAGGTGCCGAGGAGTTCCAGAGCCTTCTCCAGGTCGTCATAGATCTCCTGGTGCTGCTCGAAAAACGCCGTGTGGCCTTTGAAGCCGGCGCGTCCCTCGTTCAATCCAAAAAGTCCGAAGAACTCCTCCGCAGCTACTGCGAGCCGGTCCAAGACGCGATCCATCTCGCCCGATCCGAACTGTTTGGCGCGCGAAACCGCAGCCACATCGCGCACCAGCTCCTGGAATTGGTAATTGCTCACGTTGACGCCGAAGTATTGGCCCGCGACGTCCTCGATCTCGTGCGCTTCGTCAAAGATGACGGCAGCGTATTCGGGAATGATCCCGCCGAATTCCTCATCTTTCACCGCCAGATCGGCAAAAAACAGGTGGTGATTCACGATGATGATGTCGCTTTCATGCGCGCGCTGGTGCATCTGCGTGATGAAACAGCGCTCGAACTGCTGGCACTTCTGGCCGCTGCATAGTTCCCGGCGGGCGTCAATTTTGTGCCAAGCCGAGCTGGACTCGGGCAGAGTCTTAATCTCTGCGCGATCGCCGGTCGCTGTGGTCTTTTCCCAGTCACGGATGATCTGGAAATCCGCGATCTCCTCGAGGCCGGTAAGAATCGGCTCGCGCTCGGCATCGTAGATCTTCTGCCGGCAGGCGAAATTCGCCCGGCCCTTCATGTAGCAGACCTGCAGAGGCCGGCCGAAATGTCTTTCGAGAAATGGAATGTCCTTGTAGTAGAGCTGCTCTTGCAGATTTTTTGTGCCGGTGGAAACGACCACCCGTTTCCCGGACAGGATCGCTGGGACCAGGTACGCGAGCGTCTTGCCGGTACCGGTGCCGGCGTCCACCAGCAGGTGCTTTTTCTCCACCATGGCCGCTTCCACGGCCTCCGCCATTTCCAACTGGCCCGCGCGGTATTCGAACCTCGGGTGCCAACGCGACAGCAACCCGTGCCGGGAGAAGAATTGACGCGCCGAAGGCGCATTCACCGCCGATGACATCCCTTACGATTTTTGCACGTGCCAAGATAGGAAGGTTAGAAATATGCCTGACTATCGAACGCTCGAGCAGTTCTTTTGCGAAGCTCTGAACTTGAAGTCCCCGCCGGTGGCGATTAGCTTTCTTGACCAGGCCCCTGCCGGGATCGAAAAGTTCGAAGGATCGGAACCGTCCGGGTGCAGCTTCTGGCGTCTGGCAGGCGAAGGCCGAGTCTTTTATACCGTGCCGTCGGACCACTATAATTGCCCGGTCGGGTCGCTGCTCGAGGAAGCCGCGCTAAGCGCCGGACTCGGGGCCAACCTCCCGCTGCTGGCGCGGCCGACGTGTATGGCGATTCCCGCAGCAATCGCCCAGGGCGTCGTTACCAGCGCTGGATGCATAGGAAATCGGGTCTACGCCAACTTGGGTGACGACGAGTTGTATTCCGCGATCCCCGGATCGGTGCTGCAATCCATTGCGGACGCGCTTAGGACAGTGCTGCCAGCCAACAGCGCCTTGGCCCGATATCATCAGGGCCGGCGCGAACAACTTTCCACCGCCTAGACGGGCAAAGCGCCTCTGCATGGCCTCCGCCCAAAGCGTCCGGTCGCACAGCACCGAACTGAAGAAGGAATTGGGTCTCGCCGACCTGGTCTTGACTCAGATCATGTATGTGGTTGGCACCGGATGGGTCGGAACGGCGGCCAAGCTGGGCAACCAGCAGATTGTTTTCTGGCTTGCTGCCATCTTGTTGTTCTACGCTCCGTTGGCCGCGGCCGTGATTTACCTCAATCGACTGATGCCTCTCGAAGGCGGCCTCTATCAATGGGCCAAGTTGGGCTTTAACGACTTCATTGGTTTTCTGGTGGGCTGGAATCTCTGGCTCTACGTCATTCTGATCGTGGCAACACTGGGAGTCGGCATTGCGAATAACCTGGGCTACGCGTTCGGACTCGGCGCGACGGGATCTGCGACTTGGTTTATGTTGCTGGTGATTTGCCTGCTGGTCACGTTTCTGGTGGTGGTCACGATGCTTGGTCTCGGCGTCGGCAAGTGGTTCCAGAATGCCGGCGGTCTGGCTCAGGTTCTGGCTTTTGGAACGCTAATCCTGGTGCCATTCTTCGTACGCCGGGGCGGACCGGCTAGCGCTTATCACCCACTCGCGGTCGCGACCCCCGCCATTTCGCTGCTGAGCCTGAACATCTTCAGCAAAATCTCGATGGGCGCGTTTAGCGGATTCGAATATGTCGCCATTCTGGCCGGGGAATGCAAGAACCCCCGCAACATTGGCAAATCGGTGCTGATCGCCTCGCCCATCATTTGTTTGATGTTCATCTTAGGGACCAGTTCGGTGCTGGCGTTCGTACGGCCGGATCAAGTCGACTTGGTGGGCCCGATTCCTCAAGTCTTGACGCTTGCGCTCGGCCGATTCCAATGGGCGGCGCTGATCGCGCCCACTGCGATCCTGCTGCTCATTGGCCGCCAGATCGGCAACTGCACGCTTAGCACCGCGGGCAGCGCGCGCCTTCCGATGGTTGCCGGATGGGATCATCTGCTGCCGGAATGGTTCTCACGTCTGCATCCCAAGTACAAGACGCCGGTCAACTCGATCCTGGTGGTGGGCACGTTAATCCTGGCGCTTGGGTTATTAGGCATCAGCGGCGTCGGCCAGCAGGAGGCGTTTCAGATCCTGGACAACGCAGCGGGTGTGTTTTATGCGCTGGCCTACCTCGCCATGTTCGCACTCCCGCTGTTTGGACTTCGCAAAATCGGACAGAAACCACCCTTGTGGCTGCGCGCTACGATGGCTTCCGGGTTCCTGGTGACGCTCCTGTATTGCGTGATGTCGCTGTTCCCGATCATTAATGTCGCCAGCCGGCTGTCATTCGCTGCGAAAATCGGAGGCGTGATCGTCGGCTCGAACGTGATTGGCGCCTGGCTGTACCGGCTCGGGATTCGCAGACGGGCCGGCTGACGTTCAATCATCTCGATTTTCGCAATTTCCCGAACTCGGCCTCGATTTGACCGCCGCCGAAGTCTTCTGCTGATCGCTGTGTTCCCGTCACGCTAGAATCGAGTTAATGCGATTTCGCACGCTGATTTGCCTTATTGTCGCGTCCGCGTTGGGTTATGCGCGGCAGCCCGTCCACGCCCGGCACGGCATGGTGGTCGCACAAGAGCCGATTGCGACCGACGTCGGCGTCAAAGTGCTCCAGTCCGGCGGCAATGCCATAGACGCCGCAGTAGCGGTTGGATTGGCGTTAGCCGTGACGCATCCCTTCGCCGGAAATATCGGCGGCGGCGGGTTCATGCTGGTGCGCTTCGCCGACGGCCGCAGCACGTTCATCGATTTCCGCGAGAAAGCCCCACTCGCTTCCTCTCGCAACATGTACTTGGACGCAAACGGGAACGTGACCAAGGACAGCGTACTCGGCTGGCGGGCCTCAGGGGTGCCTGGTTCCGTCCGCGGTTTCGAGCTGGCGCATAAGAAATACGGCCACAAGAGCTGGGCCGATGTAGTAGAGCCGGCGGTTCGTTTGGCGTCCGACGGGTTCACGGTCTCCTACAGTCTCGGTCAATCTCTGAAGAGCGAGGGAACGGTTCGCAAGCTGTCGATGTTCCCCGATTCCAAGCGCATCTTCTTAGGCGTCGATATTGGCGGTAACTTGCTCCAGCCGGAACTGGCGGCCACCTTGAAGCGCATCCAAGCAAACCCGGACGATTTCTACGAAGGCGAAATCGCCCGCAAGCTAGCCGCGGACATGAAGGCCAATGGCGGCCTGATCACGCTACAAGACCTGCAGGACTATCGCGCTATCGAGCGCACCCCGCTGCGCGGTAAGTACCACGACTACGATGTCATCACTTCGCCTCCGCCCAGCTCGGGAGGCGTTGGTATCTTGCAAATGCTCGGGATGCTGGAGGGCTCGGGTTATGACAAGACCGGCGCCGGCTCGGCGGCTTCCATCCATTACGTAGCCGAAGTGATGCGCCGCTTTTATGCGGACCGCAGCGAGTACCTGGGGGATCCGGATTTCGTCAAGAACCCGATAACCAAGCTGCTCGATCCTACTTACATCGCCCGCCGCCGTGCCACTATCGATCGGCAGCACGCCACGCCCAGCAGCCAGATCCGGCCCGGCAATCTGAACGATCAAGAAAGCACTCAGACAACCCATTTCAATGTGGTCGACTCGGACGGCAATGCTGTCGCGGTGACGTACACGCTGAATGGCGGGTTTGGGAGCGGTGTGACTGCGCCCGGACTCGGATTCCTGCTGAACAACGAAATGGACGACTTCGCCTCCAAGCCGGGTTCTGAAAACATGTTTCACCTGATCCAAGGCGAAGCGAATGCGATCCAGCCCGGAAAACGGCCGCTCTCCTCGATGACCCCAACCATTTTGCTGCACGACGGCAAATTCTTCATGGCGGTCGGCGCGCCCGGTGGCAGCCGGATCATTAACGGCGTCCTGCAGGTAATCCTGAATGTCCTTGATTTCCATATGAACGTCCAAGACGCGGTGGACTGGCCCCGCTTCCACCACCAGTGGATGCCCGATGAACTGTTCCTGGAGCGCGGCATTTCGCCCGACACGGCGTCGATCCTTCGCGGCATGGGACACAAAATCGAGTCCTACGAAGCGACCGACCCGATCGTTGCCCGCGTCGAAGCTATCGTCAATGCCGACGGCTGGTTGCAGGGTGGCGCCGACGGGCGCGGCAACGCCAAAGCGGAAGGTTACTAGACCGGATGCTGCGCGTTCTCTCGACTCACCTGTTTGTCAATCATCGGCTCACCACGGTTTGGCTGGATAAGATCCATCAAACCGGCATTCCGGCGGTGGAGATTTTCTGCGCGCGCCAGCACCTCGACTACCGCGACCGCGCTCAAATCAACGAGCTAGGACACTGGTTCCGCGATTCGGAATTGAAGCTGCACTCACTGCACGCTCCCATGTACAGCGATGACATGTGGGGCCGGTCCGGGCCCAATTCCCATATCAATATCACCGAGCCGGTCAAGTCCAAGCGTCTCGAGATGCTGGATGAGATCAAGCGCGCCATCGACATCGCCGAGGTCATTCCATTCCGCTTCCTGGTCCAGCACATCGGCGTTTCGGGCGAGGATTTCGATGAGCGCAAGGTGGATTGTGCATTCACTGCGCTGGAGGAGCTGAACCTGTTTGCGCGCGAGCGGGGCGTGGAGGTGTTACTGGAAAATATCCCGAACCAGCTCTCGAGCGCCGAACGGTTGATTTACTTCATCGAGACGACACACCTGAAGCTCAACTTCTGCCTGGATGTGGGTCATGCCAATCTCAACGAAGGCGTCGCCACGGCGTTTAAGGTCATGAAGGACCGTATCCGGTCAACGCATCTGCACGATAACGACCGCCAGCAGGACAGCCACCTGTGGCCGCTCACATCCGCAGGCGGGACGATCGACTGGAAAGAGACGATGGACCTGCTGCGTTCCAACGGCGATTATCCGCTGTTGCTGGAATTGCGGGAATTGCCGGAATTTCCGCTTCCGCAGTCGCTGGATAGCGTCAAACAGATTTTCGAACGTCTCGAGGCTCTTTGATGCCCGTGCCGCGTATTCGCATTCAAGATGCTGGACAGCACGTGGGCGAATCGGTGGAGATCGCCGGCTGGCTCTACAACTTGCGGAAATCCGGAAAAATCGTGTTTCCGCTGGTGCGCGACGGCTCCGGCATCATGCAGTGTGTCGCGGTGAAGGCCAATCTGGACGAAGCGCTTTTCGAAGAGCTGAAGAACGTTACTCAGGAATCGTCTCTTATCATCCGCGGCAAGATTCGCGCCGAGCAGCGCGCGCCAGGCGGCTACGAGATGGACGTGGAGAGTGCGCAAGTCGTCCAGCGGGTGCCGGAAGACGCCCCCTACCCGATCACCCCCAAAGAGCACGGCATAGATTTTCTGATGGATCACCGGCACCTCTGGCTGCGCAGCAAGCGCCAGCACGCGATCCTGCGGGTGCGCGCCGAGGTGATCAAAGCGGTCCGCGATTATTTCGATTCCCACGGCTTCACTTTGGTGGATACGCCCATATTTACGCCTGCAGCGTGTGAAGGAACAACCACGCTCTTCGAGGTGAATTATTTCGACGAAGAGAAGGTTTATCTCACGCAATCGGGCCAGCTCTACAACGAGGCCACGGCCATGGCGTTCGGCAAGACATACTGCTTCGGCCCCACCTTCCGCGCGGAGAAGTCAAAAACACGGCGGCATCTGACAGAATTCTGGATGGTCGAGCCCGAAATGGCTTATGCCACTCTCGAGGATGTCAAGCAGGTCGCCGAAGAGCTGGTGGTATTCGTCATTCGACGCGTGCTTGAAAACCGGCGCGGCGATCTGGTTGATCTTGAGCGCGATATTTCTAAGCTCGAATCGGTTAGGGCGCCATTTCATCGCATGAGCTATGACGATGCCGTTGTGGAACTGCAGAAAAAGGGCAGCGAAATCCAGTGGGGCAGCGATTTCGGAGGAACGGACGAGACCCTGATTACCGAAGGCCTGGACCGGCCGCTGATGGTAGATCGCTATCCGACGCAGGTTAAGGCGTTCTATTTCCAGCCCGATGCTGAGCGGCCCGAGTTGGCGCTGGGCGTGGACGTCATCGCGCCCGAAGGGTACGGCGAAATTATCGGCGGCGGACAGCGCATTCACGATCTCGATCTCTTATTGAAACGGCTCGAGGAGCACAACCTGCCGAAAGAAGCATTCGACTGGTACCTCGATTTGCGTAAATTCGGTAGCGTCCCGCATGGCGGATTCGGGATGGGCATCGAGCGCTTCGTAGCCTGGATGTGCGGGCTGGAGCACATCCGCGAAACCATTGCCTTTCCCCGGATGCTGTACAGGACCCGGCCGTGAGCCACAGGTGAGATGCAGCACTCCCGGATTGCCGTAATCGGCGTGCCTCTGGACCTCGGGGCCGGCCGCCGCGGCGTGGATATGGGCCCATCCGCCGTTCGTGTCGCGAATCTAAATGCCCGCCTGGCCGAGCTGGGTTACGAAGTCGAGGACCTCGGCAATGTTCCCGTGGTTCAGCGCGAGAGCCAAAATCAAGGCGATCCCAAGGCCAAATATCTTGCGCAGATCACCGAGATCTGCACGCGTCTGGCCGGCATGGTTGCCGGCATCGTGGCAGACGGAAAGTTTCCACTGGTGCTGGGAGGCGATCACTCCGCCGCGGTAGGCACTGTTGCGGGCATTTCAAAACACCTGCGCGCGCGTGGGGAAAAACTCGGCGTAGTCTGGATCGACGCCCACACCGACATGAACACGCCGGGTAGCAGTCCCAGCGGCAACGTACACGGGATGCCGTTGGCCTGCTGCGTTGGCCTGGGCCCACCCGCGCTATCGGAGATGTTCGGGTATTCACCCAAAGTCGATCCGTCTAATGTCGCGCTGGTCGGAATTCGGTCGGTGGATCAACCCGAACGGGATAACGTGCAGCGCTCCGGCGTACATGCGTTTACCATGCGCGACATCGACGAGCGCGGCATGCGCTCGGTCATCGAGCAGGCCATCGAGGTGGCCTCGCGCGGAACCGCCGGGATTCACGTTTCGCTCGATATGGACGCTGTAGATCCCGATGAAGCGCCGGGCGTCGGAACGCCTGTCCAGGGCGGAATCACGTATCGCGAGGCGCACCTTGCGATGGAGATGCTCGGCGATACCGGCCATCTGACATCCTTAGAAGTAGTGGAGGTGAATCCCGTAATCGACGAGGCGAACCGTACCGCGATTCTCGCTGTCGAACTTGTGCTATCAGCGATGGGAAAGAGGATCCTTTGAACATGAAAACGCGCGTGGCGGTGATTTACGGCGGGCGCAGCGGCGAGCACGAAGTATCGCTCCGCTCTGCTCAGTCCATTATCGAGGCGATGGACACCGAGAAGTACAAAGTGCTGCATTACCTCATCTCCAAGCAGGGCAAGTGGAGCCCGCGGGCCATCGTGCCGGAGCCCAAAGGCAATCCCGAAATCGACGTTGTGTTCCCGGTGTTGCATGGGACCTTCGGTGAAGACGGAACTGTGCAGGGACTGCTCGAACTCGCTAATCTTCCCTACGTCGGCGCGGGCGTGCTGGCTTCCTCCGTCTCAATGGACAAGGAGATCATGAAACGGCTGGCGCACGAACGCGGGCTTCCTATCGTGGACTATTTCGTGCTGCGCGGCGATAAGCAAGACGATCTTGAAAGCATTTGCTCACGACTTCCATTTCCGATGTTCGTCAAACCGGCGAATCTGGGCTCATCGGTTGGGATTTCGAAAGTGCACGATTGCGCGGAATTGAAGAACGGCATCCAATTGGCTGCCTCGTTCGACCGCAAGGTGATTGTAGAGCGGGGCGTCACCGGCCGCGAGTTCGAATGCGCCGTGCTTGGCAACGAGCAACCGGTTGCTTCCGCGCCCTGTGAGATTCTTCCCTCCCGGGATTTCTACGATTACGACGACAAGTACGTCCTGAATAAGACTGAGACAGTGATTCCAGCGGACTTGTCGCCCGAGAAAACGGCTGAGCTTCAACGTTTGGCCGTGGAGTGCTACCGAGCGGTGGAATGTGAAGGCATGGCGAGAGTTGATTTTTTGCTTGAGACCGCGACGGATCGCCTGTATATCAACGAGATCAATACCATCCCCGGGTTTACCTCGATTAGCATGTACCCTAAAATGTGGGAGTATTCGGGCCTTGCGATGCCCAAACTAATCGAGCGCCTGATTGATCTGGCGATCGAAAGACACGAAGCCAAGAACCGGTTGCGGTATTCGAAGTAGAAGTTAGATGATCCTTCCTCTTCTGTTCTTTTTCGCCGTACCTGCCTCCACCGAAGACCTGGAGAGCGCGCTGAAGCGCTTCTCGCAGGTGCTGGCGCTGGTCCAAGAGCAGGCGGCAGATCCGGTGAATACGCCGCAGGCGGTGTATCAGGGCGCGATCCCCAGCATGCTTCGGCAGCTCGATCCGCATTCGGTTTTCTTCGACCCCGAGCAGTACCAGCAGCTCAAAGAGATGGAAAAATCGGAGCAAAAAGGTTTCGGAACGATTGTCTCCATCCTGCCAGGCCGGGTGTTCGTTCTGCAGGCTATGCCGGGTACTCCGTCGGCCAAAGGCGGCCTTCAGCCGGGCGACGAGATTGTCGCAGTGAATAATGTCGCCCTGGCGCGGCTCGAGTTTGACCAGATTGTGGGCTTCTTAAGCGAAGCGCGGCAGCATCAAGCGCAGTTGATCGTGCGGCGGCCAACGAATGCACGGCTGCTCAATTTCGTTTTGGATCCGGAGTTGGTGGACGCGCCGAGCGTGGATCGCGCATTCACGCTGCGTGCCGGCGTCGGTTATGTTCGGATCACCGGATTCGATCCACAAACCGCGAAGAAGCTCAAGGACGCCATAGAACAACTCGGTGGCGAAAAGTTGCGCGGTCTGGTGCTGGATCTTCGCGACAATCCGGGCGGGGTGGTGCAGTCCGCGCTCGAGGCCGCTTCGTTCTTCCTTCAGCCGGGACAAAGGATACTCAGTGTGAAGGGCCGCAGCATCCAGGACCAAGCTGTCGATGTACCCAAGAACGGCACGCCGTACATGTTTAAATTGGCGGTGCTCGTAAATGAAAAGACGGCAAGCGCGGCCGAGATTCTGTCCGGCGCTTTGCAGGACCACGATCGTGCCGTTATCCTGGGGCAGCCCAGCTTCGGGAAAGGTCTGGTGCAAAACGTATTCACCCTGTCCGGCGACACCGCGCTCGCGCTGACTACGGCATTCTATTACACACCCAGCGGCCGCTCGATTCAGAAGCCTCTCCCCAGCGGCCACCTGGAGCTGGAGAAACAAAATCAGCAGTTCCGCACCGATTCCGGCCGAACCGTAACCGGCGGTGGTGGGATCCAGCCGGACGTCGTCGTCGCGCCGGAGGTTCCCTCGCGGCTGCGAATGGTACTCGAAGGCAGCGGCGTAATGACCTCATTCGCTACCGAATTTACGCACAACAACAAGGTGACGGATAGTTTTACGGTGACGCCCTCTGTACTGGAAGATTTCCAGGTATTCGCCGGCCAACACGAAATCCAGCCTCCCGTCGCCGAATGGCTGCGCGACCGTGACTGGATCCAGAACCGGCTCAAACAGGAGATTTTCAACCAGGCGTTCGGCGTGGCAAAAGGCGACGAAGTGGAAGCGCAGCGCGATCCTCTGGTGCATGCGGCTGTGGAACGGCTCTCGGCTCAGCACTAGGCCGGGTTCGATCCTTAGTCAAAATGGTATGTCACGCTAGGCGCCCGGTGCCCGGGCAATGGTTGGCCGCTAGTCACCAACCAACGCCGCCGGCTTGCGCGCGAACCGGGCGCGGATGGCATGGCTGATGATTGGCAGCAGCGAGAGGAAAATCACGAGCAGCACGAACTTCTCGAAATTCCGCCGCACCAGCGGTACCTCACCCAGGAAGTATCCCAGGATTGTCATCGAGCAGACCCACCCGATTCCCCCAAAGATGTCGAACGATAAAAACCGGGCGTAGCGCATCTTCCCCACGCCTGCGACGAACGGAGCGAAAGTCCGGACGATCGGGACAAACTTGGCGTAAATGATGGTCTTGCCGCCGTGTTTCTCATAAAATGCCTCGGTGCGGCGCAGGTGTTCTTGCTTGAAAAATCGCGAATCGGGCCGGTTGAATATCGTCGGACCAGCGCGCCGGCCGAGCAGATAGCCGCACCAGTCGCCCAGCATGCATGCACAGATTAGCAGCGCGATCATTACGCCCAGGTTCAATTGACCCGCGCCCGCCACGACTCCAATTGTGAACAACAAGGAATCGCCCGGCAGGACAAAGCCTACCAGCAACCCCGTCTCTGCGAAGACGATCGCTGTAAGCGTAGCGTAGCCGAGCCACCCGGTTAGGACCGTCGACAGGAGTTGAATGAGGCGCTCCGGGGTTGTGAGCGTGCGGAGCGCATCCAGCACCCAGTGAATCATGGGGTAGCGATGCTAGCTACGATACCGCGCCACGACTCGATTGATGACGTCTTGATGCTTCTTGACCTTGCCTTCCTGAATCAGGCGGGTCATGATGCTGTCTTCCAGTAGCGGAGCGAGTTCTTGCGCCTTGCGCTGTTTCAATTGGGTAACGATGGCCTGGCGCTGCTCAGGCAACTTGCTCATGTCCGGCTCCTGCCGCGCCACGACCTTGCCGACGATGGTTTGGCCAGCAACGCTCACCGGGCCGATGATGGAGCCATCCGGCTTCGTAAACGCATCGGCCAAAGATCGCGCCGGGCCGATCCCCTCCGCGGCGCCATCACGCGAGAAGAAATCGGCTGTCTTTACCTCCAGCCCCATGCTCTTCGCAGCCGCGTGCAGATCGCCGCCGTTGGCCTTGAGAAGATCCATGAGCTTATTCTGCTTTTCGGTCAACAAGCCACTCGATTTCTGCTGTAGGTAAGTGGCCTTCACCTGCGCCTCGACTTCCGTGAAATCACCCGGATGCGGGGGCGTGATGTTCGTGACTACCGCGACTGCCAGCTTGTTGCCAGCCTGGAAGACCTGGCTCACGTCGCCCTGCTTCAGCGACGCAATGGCTGTGTTCGCCTGCGGATCCGTCCCAAGATCCGGAATCGAAGTGCCAGGTCTGTACTTAGGCAGATCGATAAATTGCAGCCCCAGCTTGTTGGCGATTTGCTGCGCGTTCTTGGGGTTCTTAACGAGCTGCTCGCGGGCCTGATCTTCCAGGGCCTGCATCTTGTCGAACACGCTCTGCGACCGCAGGGTGTTCGTAATCTCTGCCTTGACTTCGTCCAGCGTTCGCAAGTGCGCCGGCTCCTTTTCCAACACCTGGATAATGTGGTAGCCGTATTGCGTCGTTATAACGTTGCTGATCTCCTTGGGTTTGAGAGCAAACGTGGTGTCTTCGAATTCCTTCACCATCTGTCCGCGAACCACCCAACCGAGATCGCCGCCTTTGGCAGCGGAGCCCGGATCTTCGGAATTCTTCTGAGCCAGCACGGCGAAATCCCCGCCCGCCCGCAGCTGCTTCAAGAGATCCTCCGCCTTGGCCTTGATTTGAGCCTTTTCAGCATCGGACTTGCCGGTGGTGGCGAGCAGAATGTGACGCGCATGCACGCGCTCGGGAGTCCGGAACTGATCCTGATGCGAGCTGTAATAGTTCTGGATTTGCGCGTCGGGTACCGGGATCGACTCGCCCACTTTGGCCTGATCGGCCACGATCAATTGGGTATCGCGCGTTTCCAAAACGGGGAAGAAGTTCTTGTTCGTCTCGAAATAAGACTTCAACTCTGCTTCGCTCGGCTTCAATTCCGAAATCAGCTTCTCGGCATTCAAACCAACGTATTCAAGTTTGACCTTTTCATTCTGGTCTTTGTAGGCCTTCTCCACTTCTTTGGCAGTTACGACGGAACCTTCCAAAGCGAGCGACTGCAGCGCGTCCTGATACGACTGCAACCGCAAGCCGTTCTCGAACTCCGGTACGCTCATACCCTGTTGTTCGAGGTACTGCTTGTATTGATCCGGGGGAAGACTTCCGATCTGTGTTGAACGGATGGTGTATGCCAAGTCGGTATCGGAGATCCGGAATCCGAGTTGCTGAGACTCGTAAGCCATGGCGCGTGCAGCGATGGCGTCATCGATCAGTTGAGGAACGTACGTGGCGGCCATTTCCGGAGGAATTTTGGCGCCCTGCAGCTGGTTCCGGATCTGTAGATCCACCTGCTGCACGGTTACCGGCTCTTTGCCGATTTCAGCCACCACCTGGTCGCTGCTGCTGCCCATAGGCGTTCCCGCGCCCGGGATCAGATAAACCAACATGGACAGAGCGACGATTGTGAGCAAACCGCCCATGACGATTTTGACGGCCTTAGCCCGGCTTCGAAACAGATCAAACATGCGTGAGAACTCCTAGAAAGGACGGTGGGTCTAAATTTCAGTATAGCGCGGTCATGCTCATGGCGCGCAGCGGAATCGAGCGCGTCTCATGTGAGCTGGGCCATTCGCAACCTGTTGGTACGCAATGGGTTGTGGATCTGGCCCAGAAGTGCGGCCAATACGTTCGCCCGAAAACCCGAGGCGGCATAAACAGACCTTGCGATCATGCTCGATGTCCAAGCTGCGGATCGCGCTGGCTAGTGCGACGGCCGATGTAGCCCGCCAGCTGATTCAGATCGCGCACGACCTCGATCGTCAGCATTTCGGGTTCGAACGATATATTGAACTCTTTCTCCAAAGCCGCGACAAATTCCAGCACCGCTAGCGAGTCGAGCCCCGCTACTTCATCGAGCTTAGTCTGGTAGGTCAGCTCATCCTCGCGCATATTCAGATGCAGCGACTTGATGAAGACCCGCCGTATCCGAGGCTTCAGTTCGTCGAAACTTGAATCTGCATTGCTCAAAAGCAGTCTGAAGCCTCCGATATTCGACGTTCTCGATGATTGCGGGGCCGTGGACTCGGCGAGGTCGACGAACCGGGTGGACTTGCGGGTTTGTGTTTCATGTCGAAGGAGGCACTGCACCTGCCGCATCGGCCGCGGCTGGTGACCCGCGGCGCCGCACCGACGCGACTAGCCGGATTTCGCCATACGTGATCTCCGGCGGCAAGGCATCTTTGACCGGTTTAATACGATTGACGCCTAAACGGTCGATGACTGCTTCAATTTGCCGGCGGCGGTCTTCCGGCACCCAGAGCGGATTAAATTCCAGCCGTCCGCGTTCCACCAACTCGGCGACAAAATCGATGACGGTCGCCAGCCGCCGCTCACGGATTTGGGCAATCTCTTCGAACGTGCGCCCCTCGGTTAAAAGGCGAATGGTTTCCTCGGCCGGGGAAGTTTTCGGCTGCTCGCGTTTCAATGCTCGCGCGCCGCGGCGGAATGTTTCGAAAGCTTCCAGGATCGCGGAGCCGAGCGACGCGGCTTTTTTCTCGCCGATGCCGGACACACCCATCAACTCATCAGGCGTGCGCGGCTGTTTCCGGCATAGGTCTTCAAGCGCGCTGTCGTGCAGCACCAGAAAAGCAGGTACGTTGTCGCGCTGAGCGATCCCGCGGCGCCAGTCGCGCAGATACTCGAGCAGTTCCGGGTCGAGCGCGGCCGGTTCCGCGGCAGTTTTGCTTGGCCGCTTCGGCTCGCCGGGACGCTCAATTCGTAGGCTCGCGTCGGCTCTCGCGTCGAGCCAGGCCGGCGCGCTGCCGCAGAAATCGCACATCTCGCAGCGATCCCACTTAGGCGTCTCACCGAAATGAAGGCAGATCTCGCGATGCCGGCAGGCCTGGACTTCCGCGAAACGCCGGATGACGTGGTACCGCTGCCAGGCCCGCTCCTGCTCGTCGCGATCGACAATCTGGTCGATGAAGTGGGCCAGCAGTCCTACATCCTTTTTTCGCCACAGCAAAGCGCAGTCGGAAGGAAGCCCGTCGCGGCCTGCGCGTCCGGCTTCCTGATAATACTGTTCGAGCGATTTGGGAAGCGAAAGATGGATCACTGCTCGCACGGCTGCTTTGTTGATTCCCAGGCCGAACGCGATCGTACCCACCAGCACCCGGACCTCGTCCGACATCCAGCGCTCCTGATTATTCTGCCGCGTGCGCGGGTCCATCTTAGCGTGATACGGAACAGCGGCAATGCCTTTCTCCGCCAAAAAATCGACCGTCTCCTCAACGCGTGCGATGGTGGGTGCATACACGATCACGTTGTTGCCGGCGTGCGCCCGCAGCGCGGCCACAAGCAGACGCTGCTGCTGCCGGTCGTTCTCGCATTGCCGTACCAGGTAGCGGAGGTTCGAGCGGTGAAAACTCTGAATATACTTATCGGGGTCGCGAAGCTGAAGCTGCGTCAGAATGTCGTGCCGCACGCGCCGGGTCGCGCTGGCGGTGAACGCGGCAATCGGCCTATCCGGGAAATTCGCGCGCAGGGTGCTCAGCTGCCGGTATTCGGGGCGGAATTCATGGCCCCACTCGGAAATGCAGTGCGCTTCGTCGATCGCAAAATAGCCGATCGGAACGCGCGAGAGCCAGGCGAGTGTCTCGGGTTTGGCGAGCCGCTCGGGCGAGAGGTAGAGCAGCCGGTAGACGCCTCGGGCCGCCTGCGCGATTACGTTGGATTGCTCGGACCACGGGATCGCGCTATTTAACACCGCTGCTGGAATCCCCATTTGGCTAAGCTGGGCGGCTTGATCTTGCATCAATGCGATCAATGGTGATATGACTACCGCTGTCTTACCCGAGACTAGCGCGGGCAATTGGTAGCACAGCGATTTGCCTCCCCCGGTGGGCATCACGACCGCGGTGTCGCGCCCGGCCAGGATGCTTTGGACGATACGCTCTTGCAGCGGCCGGAACTCGCTGTAGCCCCAATAGCGGGCCAGCGGTTCGCGCAAATCCAGTTCCGTGGGCAAACTCCAATTGTGCCTGAAAAAAAGGCTCGGAACTGTCGGCGCTACACTGAAAATCTCATGGCGAGTCCCAGCAGCATTGACTGGCGCGCGGTGCGAAACGAGTTTCCCGCGCTTGAGAACTGGACCTACCTGAACACCGCGACCTTCGGGCAGTTGCCGCGCCGTGCCACCCAAGGCGTCTGCGCGCACTTCCAGCATCGCGACGAACTCGCATGTTGGGATTTTTTGAGTTGGTACGGCGATGCCGACCGCCTACGCGGAAAAATCGCGCGGCTGATTCACTGCAATGCCGATGACGTGGCTTTTATTCCGAACGCCACCGCCGCTCTCGGAGTTTTATCGGCGGGCATCGGCTGGCGGCGCGGGGATCAGGTGCTCACGCTCAAGCACGAGTTCCCGAACAACCTGTACGCGCCGGCAATGCTTGGCCGCTTTGGCGTTGAGATGATCGAATGTCCCTGGGAACGCCTGTACGAGTCGGTGAGCGAGCGCACGCGCCTGGTCCTGATCAGCTCGGTGAACTACATGACCGGTTTTGCGCCGCCGCTCGAGGAATTGTCTGCGTTCCTGAGAGCCCGCGGCGTGCTGCTATACGTAGACGGCACGCAGAGCGTGGGTGCGCTGCAATTCGACGCGGCGCGCATTCAGCCAGCCATGCTGGCGGTGCACGGGTACAAGTGGATGCTTGCGCCTACCGGCGCCGGATTCATGTATGTGCATCCGGACGTCCGCGAATGGCTGCCACCCAACGCCTTTGGATGGCGCAGCCACCGTGGTTGGAGCAACGTTGACAATCTGCACCACGGCACACCCGAACTGACCGGAGCGGCCGAAAAATACGAGGGCGGCAACCTGGCCTCGGCATTGCTTTATGCGTTAGAGGCTTCCGTCGACCTGATGCTGGAGATCGGGCCGGAGCGCATCGAGGAGCGTGTCCTTTGTCTGTCTCAAAAGACGCGAGCCCTTCTGCGCGACCTTGGTGCGATCGTGCAGGACGATCGGTCACCGATCGTCGCCGCGCGATTTGAAGCGCGCGACGTTTCGGCGCTGGCCCGCTCTCTCAAGGAAGAACGTGTGCTGGTGGCGGCCCGCCGCGGGAACTTGAGAGTTTCAACCCACCTGTATAACGACGAACAGGACCTAGAGACGCTTTCGACTGCCCTGCGACGGTTGCGCTAGCTAACCGGTTCCTTCTCGGGATTTACGCGTCCATCACGCATGCGCACGATTCGGTGCCCGTACGCCGCGGCCTCGGGGTTGTGCGTGATCATAAGGATAGTCTGACCGAGCCGCTCGTTCAGCCCGCGCAGCAAATTGAGCACGGCGGCGGAATTCTCGGTATCGAGATTTCCCGTTGGTTCGTCAGCCAGCAAAATGGCCGGATGATTCACGATGGCACGCGCGATTGCTACGCGCTGCTGCTCGCCTCCTGAAAGGGCGCGGGGTTTGTGATCGAGCCGCCCTGCGATCCCCAGCAGCTTAAGCACTTCTTGGAATGAAGAGTCCAGCGGGCCGTTTTTGTTCGCAATATATCGCGCGATCTCGATATTGTCCCGGGCTGTGAGCGTTGGCAGCAGGTTGTATTTCTGAAATACGAACCCAACGCTGGTTTTGCGCAGTTCCGTCCGCTGCGCGTCGGTCATGCCAAGCAAATCCTGTCCCGCGATATGAATGCTGCCGGCCGTCGGCGGAGCCAACCCGCCGATGATGTAGAACAGCGTAGACTTGCCGGAGCCGGATGGTCCGACAATGGAGAGAAACTCGCCGCGCGCCACGTCCAGATCCACACCGCGCAGCGCGTTCACCTCCACGTCGCCCACGTGATACGTCTTAGTCAGCCCGCGGATCGCGATGATCGGAGGTTCACTCATAAGCCAGCGCTTCTATAGCATCCTGGCGAGCGGCCTTTAATCCGGGGTAGATCGCCCCCAGCAGCGCGCCCAAGAGTGCGAGAGCGGCTGCGTAGAACCACCAGTCGTAAACAATAGCCTGGATAAGTGTGCCCGGCATCAGGCGCGCAATCAATGCCCGCGTCCCATACGCCAGGGCGATGCCAAGCAGCGAGCCTGCAACGGCAAGCAGCGCCGTTTCTCGCAGCAGAATGTTCAGAATCAGGCCGGGTGACCCGCCCAACGCTTTCAGTACCCCGATTTCGCGCGTGCGCTCCAGCACGGCAGTGTACATGGACAGGAAGACGACCAAAAATCCGACCAGCACTCCCAGCCCGATAACCACGCCGATGAATTGCGTCAGCATGGGAATGTTGCCTGGGGAAAACAGCGTGACGTAGTCTTCCATGGAGTAAATTTTGTATTGCTTCAGCCGTTCCGACAGCGCGGCAATGGTCGCATTGATGTTCGCGGAGTTGTCTACCTTGACATAAACCATCGTTACCTTGCCGGTGTTGGCGGTGAGTCCCTGAAGTGTGTCGAGCGGCACCACGACGCGCGCCAGCATTCCCGGCACGAAGACGCCGGAAACGTGCCAGGGCCGGTTAATTAAATTGACCGTGTCCCCGACTCGCACCCTGTGCTGAGCCGCGTAATATTCATCCACCATCACGTCGTCTGGGCTCTTGAAACCACCGCCGCGGACGAACTGAAACCCTCCGCTCATCTTGTCGAAGGTCGCAAGGTCGACCCCGGTAAGGTAATTGAAAAGATCGGTTCCGTAGGTCAGGATGCCGCTTGCGATCTGCACGTGCGGCGTCTTTTCAATCACGGCCGGAATGATACGCGCCAGCATCTGGCCCCCGGAAATGATCACGGCGCCGCTCGGCGGCCGAACCAGAATATCCGCGCCAACTCCTTTTGCGCGCCTAGCCTGGTCGTTCAGCATGCCGCGGCTCAAGCCGACCAGCGCGAGCACCAAGGTGACTTGAATAGCGATCGCTATCACGCTGAGCAGCGTCCGGATAGGCCGATGCCGCAGGTTTTCAACAACCAGCTTGTTGATCAATCTACTTGTAGGATACGACTACGCGCTCTGGAGCCGGCGGGATTTCGTGCAGTTCGCTATGGACGAATCCCGCGTTGCGAAACATGCGATCCAGTTCGGCGAACGTATAGGCGTCGCCGTGCGCGGTGGTGCCGAGCATCATCATGCTGAACATCGCAGCCGAAGGCGGGGAGATGCGATCTTCATTCGGAACAAATTCCAGCGTTACGGCGCGACCGCCCGGAGCGAGGGCGGCGTGAACTTTCTGAAGGAGCTTTTCATTGGCCGGCGGATCGAAATGATGCAAAAAATTGGTCAGTAGCACCACGTCGTAGCCGGTTCCGAAATCGGCATCGAAGGCGCTTCCGGCGATGGTCGAGTAGCGCCCGGAGATGCCGGCCTTTTCCGCGTTCTCGCGCGCGACCGCTAAAACCGCTTGCCAATCCAAGGCTACGATGCGGGCGTTTGGATTCGCCTTTGCAATCTCAATCCCGAACAGACCATGGCCGGCGGCGATATCCAATACCTTCCAGGGCGCGCCGGATTTTGCTTCAATGACGTCTACTATAAGTTGTGCCGGAAGGCTCATCAGTCCGATCATCGATCGCGCGAACTCCACCCAGAGCGGATTATCCGGCTCGACGGTTCCTTCTCCATCCATTAAGGTCCCGCCCTTACGCACGATCGCGGCCATGTCGCCAAAGCTCTGTGTCAGATCCGTGTTCGCCAGGAACGAGCACATGGACCCCAGGTAGGCCGGTGAATTGCGGTTCAAAAATAGCGCGGAATCTTGAGTCAGTCCGTACGCGCCATTTTGTTTGGTTAAAAACCCAATTATCGTCAAGAAATCGCACAGAACGCGCGTGCCTTTTTCCGAAGCTTGGATGCGCGCGGCGATATTCTTAGGCGTTGTGTTTCCCTCGGCAATCGCAGTGAACAGGTCCAGTTCGACAGCGCCTCGCAGCGCGGCCGTTCTCTGATACGCATTCAGCGTATCGAATATCATTTCGGGCGAGGGCCCGCTCAGGCTCTGAGGTGCTGAAGACATAGTCCAACCATGATACAGCGCTCCCTGCCAGACCGCTGACTACCAACCCAGCCGCACGCCGCCAGTGACGCTCCGCGACAGAGCCTGATAGCCGAGCACCTCTTCGTACCGCTCGTTCAGCAGGTTATCGACGCGCATAAACGGCGTCACGTGATTGGTCGCGCGAAAGGAACCGCTGGCGTAGATGTTCTCGAAACCAGGATTGCGCGTAACGCCGAAGGTAAAGTCGGCGTCCTGGCGCTCTCCCGTGAATCGGCCACCCACGATCAAGGACCAGCGCTTGGGCGTCACCGCAATAGACAGTGCTCCGGAATTGCGAGGCCTGCGCACCAACTCTTCGCCGATCCCTGTGGTGGAATCCAAGGGCGACGTAGAGGCGGTGACGCGCGTGTATAGCCGCATGTAGCTGCTCGTTAGCGAAACGTTGTGTGGAAGGCGCGCCTCCACCGAAGTCTCCACGCCTCGTGCCCAACTCGCCTGAATATTCTGCCAGGAATCGCCCACAAACGCGATCAGGTTGTCAAAAGAGCTGCGGAACGTGGCAACTTCGGTGCGTATCCGCCGCTGAAACCAGTCCGCGACGGCTGCCGCTTCGTAGGATGTCGTCGTTTCGGGCCGCAGTGCGGGATTTCCATGGAAGTAGGGTGAGACCGCAAAATTTTCAAGCAAGCTCGGTTCGGTAACGCCGCGCCCAGCGCTGAATCGCAGCGAAGCCGACGATAGTGGGCCGTGCTCGCCGGCCACCATAACGCTCGCGCCTCCGCGCCCCGACCCTATGGTCCCGAACGCGCTGCTATGTTCCAGCCGCGCTCCGGCACTGAGGTAGATTCGCGACCCGAGGTGTTCCTGGAGATTCGCGAAAAAGCCGTTGTTGTCGCGCGATGCCGCCACGCCGTCGAGAACACCGCTCTGTTTTTGGTAATCGTAGCCGAACACCAGCGCTCCGGTGCGATGCGAGAGCGTGCCCTCATAGCCGGCAGTTTTGCGCTCGGTCAAATTCAGCGAATCGGACGGACCGAAAAAGGCAGAGCTTTCGACGAGCCGCAGCCCGGCCGGAATCTGTGCTGGAAGCGCGGCCGGATTCAGCAGCGTCACGAAGTAGGTGTGCGGCACCGGTCCAGCCACGTCGCGCACCAACGCCGCCAGCGGTTGCTCTCCGAACGGTTCGTCATCGTTAAAGCGATCCGTCAGCCGGTTGAAGCCGAACGTGAATCGCTGAAGATAATTGGATCCTCGGCTATCGTCAACGCGAATTGAAACAGTGCTATCACGGGTCTGCTCGTTCGGAATCGGATCGTCCACGCCGTACGCCGTCTGACCCGGTGTGCCTGCATGGGCGTCGTACATGTGAAACACACCTCGGACCTCGGTTGCATTCGAAATTTTGTAGCCGAGGTTCGCCGTGCCGGTGTTGTTGCGATCGAAGGTGTTCTGAAATTCGCCAACGGTGTGGAACTCGGACGCGCTTAAGCCGTAGTCCATCCGGTTGCCCAAGCCGCCGTTCAAGCTCGCGATCCAGCGGTCAGTTTGAAAGCTACCGCGTTCGTACGAAACCGAGCCGTGCGGGATGGTCTGCTCGGGATCGCCGTGCTTGCTGAAAATTTGGATTACGCCCGCCGCGGCCTCGGCCCCGAATAGCGCGCTCTCGGGTCCGCGAATTACTTCGACGCGCTCGACGCCTTCCGACGTAAGGTTCTCCAGATGGATCTCGCCGCCGGGATCGTTCAACGGCACCCCATCCAGCAGAACCAGTGTGCCAGTACGCTCGGCGCCGCGTGTGAACACCTCCGCCAGCGCGCCTGGCGGCCCGTACGCGGAGATCTGAATTCCGGGAACATCGCGGAAGACGTCGAACAGCATCGGATAATTCAGGGCCTGCAGCCGCTGTTCGGGAATCACCGTAGCGGCTACGGCTGCTTGTTCGGGCGTGGTTTCCGTGCGCGTAGCCGACACGACCACCTTCTCCACGGGCCCGGCGACGATCAGCGTGACTCTATTCTCCGCGCCGGCACTTAATTCGAGCGTCTGCTCCTGGAACCCGATCTTTTCTACCCGCACACGGCAGCGGTCTCCGCCGTTTACGCTGAAGCGCCCCTCCGCACTGCTAAAAACAGCCTGATCCGCGCACACCACGCGCGCCCCCTCAACCGGCCGCCCGGAAGGATCCAGAATAGTTCCGTGAATGGTTTTGGTTTCGCCCGCGCAAAGAGCGAGCGACAGAGACAATAGGAAAATGGTTCGCATCGGACGTTTCTCCCTCGAAAACGTGATTTGATTTTGAGCGAGGAACCGGTCTCCTGACTCGCGGCGGGCCCTGGAGAAGCGATCTTCCCACTAACGCAGTGATCGCTTCGGCCTCGGATTTGCCGCTTACAGTTGCGGGGCAGTGGCGGATTTTCACCGCCTTCCCGTGCATCCCTCGCCGTTCAGCTTTTGAAAGAACTTGTTGCCAGAAGACAACATGGCAGAGTTTAGCATATCGCGCGGTGCAGGTTCGCGCTGCGTGTGCGACATCCTGCGCGTGCGATACGCATCAAACGTTGCTGCGTTTGCGCTCGAAGGGTTGTTTCAGATACTTGGCCGCTTCTTCCTGCGCGCCTTCGGTATTGTCGCGAGTGCGAATGGCCTGGTTATACTCGTTGACCGCACGGTCGCGCTGGCCCGAAATATCGAAAATATTTCCGAGCTTGATATGCGCCCACACTTGCGTCCACGCGGGGGTCCCGTCGCCGTTTATCGCCTCGCGGTACTCGTTGGCCGCGGACTGATAATTGTTCTGCAGGAAGAAAATCTCAGCGACGCGATAGTGTGCCAGGGAACTGGCGCGGTTCACTTCAATGGCCTTTTGATATTCCTTCAGGGCGTCTCCCAACTCGCCGATCGCGACAAACTGCTCGCCGCGTTTGATCGCTACCTCCACCCGCATGTTTGGGCTCCAGCGCAGGACGCTGCCGTTGGGGTCGATCGCGACCGACTTCGGTTTGCCGAAAGTGTCCACGGAAAATTCAGACGATGTGCCGACCACGTCCACGCGCTTGGTCTCCGGATTGCCTTCGGTTTCGATCTTAAGATCGACGGGCATATGGAACGTGTCGAGATCCTGCGAGATCTTGCCCATCACGCGGAATCCCTTAGTTCCGAGGCGAAACACGGTGTACTCCAGGCGAAACTCGGGCGCGCCATTGGATTCGATCCACTGAACGAAGAAGTACTGCAGGTTTTGGCCGTAGATCTTCTCGGCGGCTTGGCGGAAATCGGCCGTGCTGACTGATTGCCACCCATGGTCTGCGGCGAAGGTCGACATCAATTTGGAAAAATTATCCGCGCCCATTACGTTGCGCAACATGTTCAATATGGCCGCGCCTTTGGCCGCCGTCTCCGCCCAGTATTCAGGCGAATAGTCCTCGAGACGGCCGGACTGGATCAGGGGCGGATTGTCCACCGTGAGCGCTTCGACATAGGTGTCGTGAATATCCTGCTCGAACGCGCCGGGGCCGCTGTTGTGCGCATCCCACAGCAACTCGGCGAAGCGGGCATTGCCGTTTTCCAGCCACATGTGATCGCGATTGACGGGCGAAATGAGCGTCTCCCACCACTGGCGCGCAACCTGGTTGGCCAGCAGGCGCTCAGCAACGCGATCCCCAATGCCTTTCGGCGAAAGAAAAATCACACCCGGCGCGGAGTACCCGTTCGGGGTTCCGTCTTCAGTCTCCACCAGGGTCAGATTGGCCTGCGGAGGCAGTCCGTACACGCTGGTGAAGTAGCTCATGATTTTTCCAGTTTCCTCGCCATAAGCGTTCGCCATCGATTGCTTCTTTCGGAAGTAGACCGATGTGTTGACGCCTTGCGAGTCGACGCGCGCGGGATCGCCCTCCACAATCGCAATACTGCCTGGAAATGACGGCTTGGTGTACTGGAAGCTGTAGGCGATCTTATCGGCGCCCACATGCTCGTCATGCTCAAGGCCGCTCGCGATGACTTTGAAACCGGCCGGCACCGTGATATGCAGATCCGCCGTGTAGCGATCCGTGGTGTAGTCGTTAACGGGAAACCAGCGCGCCGGATACATCAGGTAGGCGAAATCGTTTTGGATGTCGGCGAACTTGATGCCATAGACCGGTGAATCTTCCTGGCCGCTGAAACGGCCGTCATAGCTGAACGTGAACGTTGCCGGAGTCCCTTTAGCCAGCGGCCCTGGCAGGTTAAGGCGCACGGCGGGATCTTGCGTGGAGCGGGAGGTCTGGATTTGCCGGCCGGAGTCGTCCGTAACACGCGACAGACTCAGCGCATTGTTCAACTCGAAGGAGAGCGACGAGATGTCGCTGTCCAGGGGAATGAAGCGGACCTTCACGGTGGCGCTAAGCGACTGGGTGCGCGGGTTGACCTCGGCATCGATCGAGTAGTTTTGGACATCGATCCGGCCGCGCTTAGCTCCTCGATCCTGGGCAGCGAGTATGGACGCCATAGCGAGAGCTGCAACCAGAGCGCATAGCACGCCGCGTCCGTGTTGCGGGAAAACGCGCCGTGGCGGCGTTCCGTTGCGCGCGTTCTGGAGAGTCTTACGAAGCATGAGGCATTTCCTTCTTAACTAAGCACCAACGGGGGAGCGAGACGCGAGCGCGGACTCCCGCTTGAGCGATGCGGCCGGACTGGAGCCGCTCGCCAGATAATCTTCAACCAGCCGGGCGGCCAATTCCAGGGGATCGTCATCCGCAGACAGCTTTTGCGCCATGCCAGCCAGCTGGCGCCGCATTTCTTCTCGCGCGGAAGTATCGGCCAGGAGGCGCAGGGCCTCACTGGCAAGCCGGTCCGCAGTCAGGTCGTGCTGAATCAGTTCCGGCACGATTCGACGGCCGGCCACCAGGTTCACCATGGTATAAAACGGAACATTGACGAGCCGCCGGCCCATCAGCCAAGTCAATTTGTTCACCCGATAAAAAGCGATCAGTGGGGTTCCGAGGAGGCCGGCCTCGATAGTAACGGTCCCGCTAGCGGCCAGGCACAAGTCGGCGCAGGCCATGACGTCCCAGGTCTGTCCCTCAAGCAGTTGGATGGATGCGGCGGAAATGCGTTCCCTAAAAGTTGATTCCGGCGGAACCGTACCGGGCGGGACGGCCAAAATGAAGCTGGGCGCGGGTCCGGCATGACCTGAGCGGATCTTTTCTACGGCCTCCAACAGGGTGGGGAGGTGCCGCGCCGCTTCTCCTGGCCGGCTTCCGGGTAGCAATGCGATCAATTGCGATCCGGCGGGCACGCCGAAACGGCGGCGTAACTCATCGGCCGCGGCCGAGGGCTTGACCAAGCGCGTTAAAGGGTGGCCGATATAAGTGCATTGGACGCCGGCGCGTGCGAAAAAGTCCGGCTCGAACGGAAAAATGCACAGCAACCGGTCGATGGTGCGGCGCATGAGCGGTAGCCGCCCTTTTCGCCAGGCCCAGACCTGCGGCGCAACCAGGTAGATAACGGGTATGCGCAGCTTCTTGAGATGGCGGGCCAGCCGCAGATGGAAATCGGGGCTGTCGGTAAGGATGGCCAATTCGGGCTTCTCGGCGGCCGCCGCGGCGCGCAATTTGCGGAACTCTCGGTAAATACGAGGGATATGGCTAACCACTTCAACTAACCCAACTACGGCGAGACTGCGCGCATCGACGATTGGGCGCACACCGGCGTGTTGCATGCGCGGCCCGGCGCATCCGAAAAACTCCAGATCGGGGTTGCGCCGTCTCAGGGCCTCCACCAGCCCGGCGGCGTAAAGGTCTCCGGAGGCCTCGCCGGCCGAGATAAGGACTCTGCGCGCCACTCTTCTCTAGTCTATCGCGGTAGGTTGGGCGTGAGTTTCGGCTGGCCGGTTCAATGAGAAAAGGAGCGTTCGGACGGGCAAGCGGATAGACCCGCAGAAGCCATGCGGCCTCCGCGGTAACCGAGCGACTTCGTTTCGGGAAGGAAGCTGATAGACTAGAACTCAATCCAAAAGGAGTTCTGATGCGACGTTGTCTCTCTTGGGCGGTATTTGCGGGTTTTGCGGCCGGTGCTTTGGCGGGTTCGGGCGCGGCCCAGACGTTTCCTTACGATCACGTGCACGTGAATGTACCCGATCCTGCTGCGGCGGCGAACTGGTATGAAAAGTATTTCGGAGGGCGGCGGATCAGCGAGGCGCCGGACCGGCTCATGTTCGGCAGCACGCGCTTCATGTTCCTGAAAAAGGCGGATGCTAAGCCGAGCGCGGGGAGTGCTATCGATCACGTCGGCTTCTCGTTCGCGGACCTAGACGCGAAAATGAAGGAATTCGAAGCCGCGGGCGTGAAGATCGTCACGCCGGTTCGGGAGGTGCCCGGGCTATTCAAGCTCGGGTTCGTGGAGGACCCTTGGGGCACGCGCATCGAGGTGGTGCAGGACCCGGAGCTCCTCGGATTGCACCATATTCATATGCGCGGGCCGAATCCGGACGAGGTATTCACGTGGCTGCAGGCCAAGTTCGGCGGAGAGCGGACGAAGTTGAAGGGACGGCTGGACGCGATGAAGTACAGCGCGCCGGGCTTCAGCGATATGTGGATTTTGGTCCAGCGTGGAGAAGCCGAACCCAGCGAAGGGCATGCAATCGACCATATTGGGTGGCGATCCAATGGTGCGCTGGCGAAAACGATTGACGAGCTGCGCAGTAAGGGCGTGACTGTCTTGACGGAACCGAGACCGCTCCGGCTTCCAAACGGGCCTTCCATTAATTTTGCCTATGTGGCCGGGCCCGCCGGGGCGAAAATCGAACTTGTCGAGCGCCCGGGACTCAAGCCGGGCGAGTAGGGCTTGCCCAAAACCGAACCACCCGCCGTTTCAGTGTGTTACCGCGGAGAGACGAGGCGGCTGGTGGTTGCGTGATAGAATCGAGTTGAAACAATCCCGCCCCGATGTCCGCACAACCTGATCTTTCCAAACTGAGCGTTGGCCAGTTCGCAGAACGGTTTCGCAGCGAGATGATTCCGCTGAGTAATACGTTTTCTTACTTTTGCGCCTCGGTTCCACTATCGGAGGAGGATTTGAAGGAATACCTGGAGGAGCCGATTGCGGCGCTGCCTCCAGCCATCGCGGCTCTTCTGCCTAAGGTTTCGATCATGCTGGTGCCATACCTGGAACGAGGCGAAGGCACGGAGAAAGGGGCGATCAGCGGGGATGAATTTGTTTGTACGGAGAAGCCCCCGGAAAACAAGCTTTCCTGGGCCACGCAAGTGCGCTTCGATAAGGAGGAAGTGCTGGTTTTCGCTCTGAAGGACCAGGACGTTTCCGAATATCACTACCGTTTCTACCATGTGCTCGCGATATTGGCGGCCGACGTCTGGTCCGAAGAAGCGCAGTCGCAATACTTCGCGCTGCTGCGCGAGGAGCTGCGCAGCCGGATTCATGGAGAAGTGGATGAAGAGAGCTGGCAAGCCAAGCAAGCACTGTTGCGGCGGGACGGCAGTTTGCGCAAAGAATCGAAAGCGTTCCGGGAATATGCGCGTCAGTCTTTCATCGATACTCTGACCCTGTATTTGCACGGGATCTGCTGCGATATCGACGTCGACACTGGGCCGCGGCAACTCCCCAGCCGTTATCTGCGCAGGCGTTTGAATACGTTGTTTGCGCTGTATCCGCCACCGTCCGGATACGCCGTGTTCCCCGAGCATCAGAAGCAAGAGTAAGCAGTCTAACGGCTGCGCGAGCTTTCCTTACCAAATATTACAACCGGGTCGTAACGGTTCCGGTGGAGCAAGCGTTCCATCTGAATAGTGACGGACTGGGCCATCGATCCCGACACAGTGCTGATGCTGAAGGTGTCGGCCGGTGACGAGCCGAGCTTCGGCGTGCTGCTGGAGCGCAACCGGACGGCTGTGATCCGGCATCTGTACCGGCTGGTGCGAAATCGTGACATTGCCGAGGAACTGGCGCAAGATGTTTTCCTGCGCGTGTACCGCTCGCGCGAGAAGTATCGGCCCGGAGCAAAGTTCGCGACCTGGCTCTTCCGTATCACGAGAAACGTGGCGCTGAATTGGCGGCGTGACACACGGCGCGAGCGCGGAGACCGGCCGCTGGCCGAACTGCAGGCGCTTAGCCTGGAGCCGGTGGACCTTGCGCCGCGGCCCGATCAGCGTCTGGTGGAGTACCAGCGCGCTCTCGAAATCAAGGCTGCGGTGGAGTCCTTACCTCCCAAACAACTCGCCGCGGTAATGCTGCACAAGTACCAAGGGATGGACTATGCGGCTATCGCCGAAGTCATGAATTGCTCGATTCCCGCGCTAAAATCGATGCTCTTTCGCGCTTACGAAACGCTGCGCCGGCGGCTAGGGCATTTGGCGCCCGACGCGCCTGGCCGCTAATCATCGCCGCAACGACTACTGGGCGCAGATCCATAGGCGCCGCGGCTGTTTCACGCCAGCGATAACCGGCAAAAAATGGCATAAGCTTGTAGTGCAATGCATGTTGAGACCGAGGCCAGGCGCAAGGGCACTTGGCTTGCGACCTCGAGCGACACCGCTCTCTTGCTCCTCATCGCGGCGGCGACAATTCTACTGCATGCGCTCACGAACAGCCGCTACGGATTCCATCGCGACGAGCTCGCAACGGTGGATGACGCGCACTACCTGGCGTGGGGCTACGTTGCGTATCCGCCCGTGACGCCGTTCATCGCGCGCTTGGCCATTGCAATGTTCGGGTCATCGCTGGTGGGGTTGCGGTTCTTTGCGTCGCTCGCGCAAGGCGTCGCCATTGTGCTGAGCGGCTGCATGGCGCGTAGACTCGGCGGAAAACGAACAGCGCAGCTGGCGGCGGCCTTGGCCGTGGCGATC
Organism: Bryobacteraceae bacterium; assembly: GCA_035293725.1. Classification (GTDB taxonomy): domain Bacteria; phylum Acidobacteriota; class Terriglobia; order Bryobacterales; family Bryobacteraceae; genus Palsa-89. The sequence continues at coordinate 152,550 of DATGMH010000056.1, read as the reverse complement.
GCGCCGGTGTCTATGGCTGCGGGCGCGCTGTTTCAATACGTCACGTTCGACTATCTATGGTGGGTGTTGACGGCGTATTGCATGATTCGCCTCCTCGATTCCGAGGATGCGCGCTGGTGGCTGGCAATCGGCGCGGCAATCGGTCTGGGAATGCTGACTAAGTACACGATGGGTTTCCTCGCCGTTGGAATTGCCATTGCAGTGCTGCTGACGCCGGCGCGCCGTTATCTGAAGAGCGGGTGGCTATGGGCGGGCATGGCGCTCTCGTTGGCGATTATCCTGCCGAACGTGATCTGGCAGGCGCAGCACAATTTCATCTCGTTGGATTTTCTGAATCATATCCACGCACGCGATATCCGCATCGGGCGAACCAAGAACTTTCTGATCGAACAATTGTTCGTCCCTGCCAATCCGGTGACGATTCCGATGTGGGCGGCAGGGCTCTGGTATTACTTTTCGCGCAAAGGAAAACAGTTCCGGCCGATCGGCTGGATGTTCGTTACTGTTTTCCTGCTCTTCTTCGCGGCGCGTGGCCGCGGGTATTACATGGCGCCTGCATACCCGATGCTGCTTGCGGCGGGTGCTGTGGCCTGGGAGAAACGCTTAGAGACTTTATCGCCCGCGCGTGCTCATGTCCGGCGAATCGCAGGCTGGACCGCCATTGCCGCCGGCGCGGCGCTTGCCGTCGCGGTGGTGGTTCCGATTGCGCCGGTCGGCTCAGCATTGTGGCAGCTTGGCAGCAAGGTTCAGGACGATTGGCGTGAAGAGATTGGCTGGCCGGACTTGGTTGCAGCGGTAGCCAGGGTCAGGGATTCGCTACCCGCTGAAGATCGAGCGAACGTGAAGATCCTGGCCGGCAACTATGGCGAAGCGGGTGCCGTCGATTTGTACGGCGCTGCCTACGGTCTTCCGAAGGCCATCAGCGGGACGAATTCTTTTTGGCTGCGCGGCTACGGCGACCCTCCGCCCGAAGTTCTGATCGTGACCGGTCTGTCGCGGAGGTTTGTCGACCTGCACTTTAACTCCTGCCAGTTGGCCGGACACGTGACAAACCGGTTCGGTGTGCTGAACGAGGAAAGTCGCGACCATCCTGACATTTTCGTGTGCCGCGGCAATCGCGAGCCGTGGCCGGAGTTTTGGAACAAAATCAAGAACTATGGTTAAACCCGCTTTCGCGCTACGGCGACAAGCCGGTTCGCGTCCACGTCGTAAGGCGTGCCCTCAAGCCCTCCGAATAGTTCTACTTCGGCGAATCCCGCAGCGAACAGGCGCTCTTTGAGCTCGCGGCCGGAATAAACGGTGTGCTCGAACGGAAACGTGCGATAGCGGCCGTCCTTAAGCAGAATCCATTCGTTTCGGACGCGCGACCAATCGCTGCGGATTTCGTGCCGCTGCAGGAGCAGCGCGCCATCGCCGAGATCGGTACAAACGGCGCGTTCCAAAATGCGCGCCAGCCGCTCTTTTCCCAACATCTCGAGAATGAAAACACCGCCGGGACGCAAGCTGCGATGCACGTTGCGGAGAACCTCGAGGTCTTCTTGCTCGTGCTCAAAATACCCGAACGAGGTGAAAAGATTGCAAGCCAGCTCAAAGGAGGATTCGCGCACGAAGCTGCGCATGTCTTCGATCACCCATTCCACCGTTGCGGCGGCTTCGGTTGCGTGTTCGCGAGCGCGCTCCAACAGGAACGGCGATCGATCCACTCCTGTCACGTTAAAGCCTCGCCGGGCGAACTCGACCGAGTGGCGGCCCGGACCGCAGCAAAGATCCAGAACCGCGCCACTGTTCAGGCGGGCCAGTGCCAGCACCTGCTCAACCTGAGCCGGTGCGGCTGCCATCCGCTCAGCCGGAAACATGTAGCCATACAGGTCGCGCCAAAAAGTTTCATTTTCGAACCACTCCATGATTCAGTTTAGACAAGGCCCAAAACTTACAGCGTTGAGGTAACGTTCCTGCCTTGACAGCCCCGTCGAAAGGGAGCAAGCTTGGACAGAGGGTCTTACGATGTTCAACCGCCGGTGGCTCCTTCCCTGGGCCGTGGCCCCTATCCTCGGCATGCCGCTAATGGCACAGCCGGTTATTTCAGCGCGCGCTGGTCTCATCGAGTTTACCGATGGCGCCGTTTTTCTGGACGGTTTGCCGGTGCAGCAGACGCCCGGGCGTTTCGGACAGATGCGTGAAGGGCAAGAGTTGCGCACGCAGGATGGACGCGCTGAGCTGATGCTCACCCCCGGTGTCTTTCTGCGCGTCGGGGATAACAGCGCGGTCCAGATGATTGCGAATCATCTGGCCGACACTCGCGTGCGGCTGATCGACGGCACCGCAATCGTGGATGCTTTGAACGCTTCACCGAAAACTTCGGTCACGATCTTATATGGCGATTACCAGGTACAAGTGGGGCCGGATGGCCGCTACCGGTTCAATGCTGGTTCGGCGGAACTGCGCGTCGAGGACGGCAAGGCGCAGGTCGTGCACAACGGCGACTCATTGACTGTGGATGCGGGACACGTGGTCGCGCTTACAGGCGGACTCAATGCGCGCATGATGAACGGCACCGCGCGCGACAAGCTGGACAATTGGGACCAGGTGCGCACCGACTCCCTGGCGCAGAGCAACCAGGAAGCCGCGAACACGCAGGATCTTTCGAACGCGATTGACCAGTGGCAGAGCGACCCGGCGGCCGCGCTCTCGGCGCTCGGGATGTCGGGCTATATTCCGCCGCCCGGCTACATCCCAACGCCTCCTTATACGGATTGGGTAAGCAGTCCGTACACAACGCTGGGGCTCAGTACATGGGATGTGTGGAATCCCTGGATGTTCGGGCGGGCGGGCTTGTTTGGTATTTACGGCTTTCCGGGCACGGCGGGCTTGTACGGAGTTCCGCTCTATCGAACCTACATCCAGCGGGCGCCATTACCGGGTGTATCGACTTATCGTTATCCGAGTCCCATTCGCCCATCGACTCCGATCGGCGTAGGTGCTGGAAGCGGTTATGGGATCGGGACCGGTATTGGAGTTCCGCGCTCCCCCATCTACACGGGCGGCGGTGGAGTGCGGCCGGTACCCTCCGCTCCGATGCATGGCGGGGTCGGCGCAGCCGGACACGCTGGCGGCCACCGCTAACGAGTCCTCGCCGAGCCATTTACCAACTACTGGCTGGGCGCATAATAACCGAGACGCCATCGCGCCTTCAGATCGGGTAGAGCATCCGGGGCCAGCAATTTGACCTCGAGTTTGCGGTATTTTCCGTCGCGATCTTTATTGGCTGGCGAATACGCCAGGACATACTGGTTGCGGAGTTCCAGACCGATTCGAGCTGCGATACCCGGAAGATCACGCGAGCCTGTCGCCGCCAGTGCGCGCCCGCCGGTCTGCTCGGAAATTTCCGAGAGTACGCGCGGGCCGCTCACTTCCGCCGAGCTAAGTCCGAACGTGAACGGCTCGAAGACACCCATGGCGTAAATCTGGACGTCGGCTTCACGAACCAGGTCCTCCACTTCGTGCGCGTTGTAATGGCTGTTATTGTCGCCGCCGTCGGAGATCACCAGAAGAGCCTTGCGCGGGTTCTTCGCCTGCTTCATCTCATCCAGCCCGAGGCGGATCGCATCGATCAGCGCGGTGAGGCCGCCCGAGCTCGCGGATCGCAGTTTCTTCTCGATGGCGGCGGCATCGTGCGTAAAAGGAACCGCCACCTCGGCTTGATCGCTGCATTCGACCAGGAACACCTCATCGCCGGGATTGAGAGTCTTCAGAAATTCGGCGACTGCCTGGCGGGAGGTATTGAGCTTCATGCCGATGCTGCCGCTGATATCGACGATGAGGCCGATCGATAGCGGCGCGTCCTCACTGGAAAAATGGGTGATGGTTTGAGCGGCTCCGTCTTCGAATATTTGGAAGTTTTCTTTTTCCAAACCGAGTACGTAGCGATTGTTTTTGTCGGTAACGGCGACCGGGACCAGAACCAGAGTGGTATCGGCCCGGAACGAGGTGGCAGGTGTCGATGGTTGGCCGAAACCAGGGAAAACAAGCAGGCCGAACAGCAGCAGCACGGCGATGCAGGACTGCATTAGCGCATCTCCAACTTGCAATCTAGCACGAATGCGCCGCAGCTTCTTGAGCATCGCGCCGGCGAGTCGCCGAGAATCAAAGCCCGGTGAATACGCCCAGGAAACGGATCGCGATGGAGGCGCCGGTTCGCAAAGTGGCCAGCCGTGGAGCGGGTGGCTCGCAAAACATCGTTGCTTCGCCTTTGTGTGTCTGGACGGTGACTGGAAGTTCCGGCACCAAGCCGCGATCGCCCGCGAGCACGGGTAGAAGCCTTTGCTGGATTTGCGTGACCAGATAAATCCCGCCGAGCGCCTGCCAACCGAGCTGGGGCGCGATCATGAATCCCGAACGCCAGCCTTCGCCCGGCACATATGGCCTTTGTAGCGCGAGCACGGGAAGCACGGTTCCTTTTGGCGTCAGCGAAAGTGCCGGAATCAGCGGCGGAAGAAATGCATAAAGGCTAATCGCCGCGGTGTACGTGGATAGTTCCAGCAAACCCGAACCCCAGGAAGGTAGCCGCGAGCGAATAGTCGCTTCGAGCGGTCCGGCAAAGCTGGGCGGCCCCACCGGTCCTGAAAGCATCCATGCCCCACCTTTGCGCTCGTGCAGTTGAATATTGACGTTGGCTACGCCGGTGTCCTCGTCAGTCTGGATATGCACATCGCGTTCGGTAACGGGCAAGAAGAAGCCGGTCTGATTGATGCGCGCCATGCTCTTGCGCAGCAGCTTCTCATCCAGCAGATCGCCCTCGACCAGGAGCATGTTGCGGCGCACCACGGCGTCGCTGTAGTGTTGGCGGCCGCTGAAGTCGATCCGGCCGATACGGAAAGGGCGCCCCCGGTCGATCAAAGCAGCCAGGTCAACCGACGGAGCGGCGTAGGCTGCATCGGCCCCGGTGGCATCCAGCCGGACGGAAAAATCCGCGATGCCTTGTTTCTCGGCGGCGCGGCGCGCGCTGAACAGGCTGGGACACAGGTCACCGGGCGTATTCACGTCAGCCGCAACTCCGTCGATGCTGGCTGCCGCAACGCGATAGCGCTGTCCTGCCTCGACATGCACCGTAATGTTGGCATCGCCATGACTGACGTGGATGTCATCCAGCCGGAGATTCACGTCCAAATAGCCTTTGGAAAGGTACAGCGATTGCACGCGGCCCAGGTCCGATTCGACCGCTTCCGGGCTGTAGGCGGGAAGCAGGCGCCATCCACTCCAGATTCCGGGAATCGGCGGCATGACACGATGACTGCGCAGCGCTTGAAGGGCGTGGGTCAGGTCCTTGGGATTCAGCGCGACGTCGCCTTCGAAATTAAGCTGCTTGACGCGAACGCGCTGGCCAGGATCGACGGTTAATGTTAGATCCACCTGGCGGCCCATAAAGGGCGTGAGCTTGTAATTGACCTCGGCGTTCTGAAACCCTTCCGCGCGGAGTTCTTCCTGGGTGCGTCGCGCGGCTTCGTGCGCGCGCGCCCGGTCCATCGGAGTGCCTTCCGGAATTTTGAACTGAACCCCGAAAGTCGAGGGTTCGATGCGCATCTCGTGCAGAGGCTTAGTCTGCGTTTCGACAACATCGAAGATGATATTCGCGCCGTCGTCGTGTTCCTCGCGCTTGACCTGGATGTCGGAGAAACGTCCGGTGGCCCACAGCGCCTTAATATCCTTGTCGATCGCTGCGGTGTCGTACGGTTGGCCCACCTGTGTCGCAAGTTGCACGTTGACATCGGCGCCGCGCACGCTCACCGAGCGCACCACCTCGCCGGAAACCGAACCAGCTACAAGGAAAAGCCCAAGAACTACAAAACGCATATCGTGGCAGAAATGCAAGCGGCGGGCCGAATTAGCCCGGATTTGCTACTGCAAATAGAAAGCATACAACGAATCGCCGGTGCCCACCAGCACGTATTGACGTCCATCCAGCATATAGGTCTCGGGCGAGTTGGACGGTGAACCGATTCCGGCATGCCAAAGCGGCTTACCGTTCTTGGGGTCGAAGGCGATGAAATTGCCCACGCCGTCGCCACCGAACAGCAATCCTCCGGCCGTGCTTAACAGTCCCTGCGCGCCCTGGCGGGTGGGATGCTTCCAAACCACATTTCCGGTCTTGTAGTCGATGGCGCGCAGCGAAGTGCCGGCTTGCCCAGCTCCCCGTTCCGCAGCGCCGTAACCCTGCGGACGCGCGTCAGTGTCGGTCAGGTAAAACAGGCTGAAGCTCTGCGACGCGCCGACATAGAACAAGCCCGTGTCGGGATTAAAGCTGGGTGTCGGCCAATTGGTCACGCCGGATGAGCCTGGCGATACCAGGACCCCGGCGACCTGAGGGTCTTTTGCGGGGTCACGAATCGGCTGGCCCTTCGCGTCCACGCCTTTAAACCAGTTGATCGACTCGACGAACGGCTTCGATACGAGGTTCTTGCCATTGGTGCGGTCCAGCAGGAAGAACAAGCCGGTGCGATTGGCCTGCGCGAGCAGTTTGCGCGGTTTTCCGCCGAGCACGTCATCGATCAGGACCGGCGTTTGGGTGGCATCCCAGTCGTGCGTGTCGTGCGGCGAGGCTTGGAAATACCATGCCATTTTGCCTGTGTCAGGGTTCAGCGCGACGATGGATGCGGTATATAAGTTCGCTCCAGGGCGGCTTTGCGCCGCCATGACGGGATTCGGATTGCCGGTCGGGACATACAGCAGGTTCAGTTCCGGATCGTAAGTCCAGGGCAGCCACGGCATGCCTCCGCCGTGCTCCATCGAATAGGTGTCGGGCCAGCTTTCGGCGCCTGGCTCGCCGGGCCGCGGCGTTGCATTCCATTTCCACTGAATGTCACCGGTTTCGGGATCGCGCGATTCCAGCCAGGCCGGCACGTCCAGCGAGTCGCCTCCCATCCCGACGATCACGTGGTTGCGGATCACCAGCGGTGCGGGCGTGCAGAAGTATTCCTGCTTTACGTCGGCGATCTGTTTGTGCCAGCGCTCCCGGCCGGTGGCGGCGTCGAGCGAGACCAGGTAGCAATCGGGCGTTTCGAAGAACAGCCAATTGCCCCACATTCCGAAGCCGCGATTACCGATGTGGATGCCGCCCTTGGTCTTCCAAGCGTAATGCCAGATCTCCTGGCCGGTGCGCGCGTCAATGGCCCAGGCGTGATCCGGCATCGTGGCATACAGGACGCCGTTGACCATCAGGGGAATGCTTTTGAACTGCGCTTCGGGGGCAACCAGCGGCGTTTCGGGGCCCTCGCCTCCGACCATCGCGTCCTTCCGGGAGAGGTTCGCGCGGTAAACCCAAGCCAGCGAGAGCGCTTTCACGTTAGAGGCGTTGATCTGCATGAGGGTGCTGTAGTGGCGGCCTGAGTAATCGCCGTGATAAGTGGGCCATGCGTCCACCGGCGGCTTAAGTAGCAAGGCGGGATCGAGCGGCGCTTGCGCGCGCGCCAGCAGGGCGAATAACAGAACGGGAGCCAACCGGCAGGTTTTCATTTCAAAGTAGCCAGATATGCGGTCAGGTCGTGAATGTCCTTGTCTTTATAAACGCCGAGCATGTCGATATGGGCCTGCAGTGGATCCTTAGTTTCGATCCTCGGGACATCGCCGTTGCGTGCATAAGTCCGCCACACCCCTTTCGAGTCGCGCAAGGTCACATCGAAATCCGTCATGCGCAGCAGTTCTCCGCTTATTTTCTCTCCAGAGGCCAGAGTGACGGTCACGGCGATCGGCGGGCTCGAAGCGCGGGCCTCGCGAGGCATGACCATGCGGTCCTGAAGTTTCACCGGATCGTACTTGGCGCCGATGCCTTTCAGGTCGCCCGTGGGCGAATGGCAGGTATTGCATTTGCCCGCACCATTGAAATAAGCCTCCCCCGCTTTGGCGTCGCCCACCAAAATATCCAGGATCTTGTACGTGTTCCGAAAGGCAGCGGCTGCAACTTGCGAGTGGAGGAAGGTTGCGATATCGGTGATCTGCGCCGGAGGCAGATCGAAGCTCGGCATGCCTTTATCGGGACGGCCCTGCTTCAGAAAACCTTGCAGATCCTTGCCATCTTCATCATCCAGAACGATGGCGGAGCGCACCAAGTCCGGCCCCTGCTCGCCACCGCGGGCATTGGATCCGTGGCAGAACCCGCAAGAACCGATAAACGTAGCCTTTCCGCGTTCGACCGCGGCTGCGTCGAATTTCGGGATTACTTCCAGTTGCGCCGCCAGACGGCCGGCCGAGGCCGAAGCCAGGAGGAGTATCCAGAGACTGGGACGCATTCAGGCCAATTATACGGGAACCAGGAAAGCAGGGCGCTACAGGCCGGCATTGCGCGCCGCGACGCGCGCTACGCTCGACCAATCCATTTCGCCCTGTCCGTGGGCGATGGCGTCCAGAAAATGGTCGCGCAAAAGGCTGGCGATGGGCATGGGTGCGGCGCACTCCTCGGCCGTGGCCAGCGCCAGGCGAACATCCTTCAACCCGAGCCGCAAGCCGAAACCGGCCGGCTCGAAATTTTCCTCTGCGATCGCACGGCCGTAGTTCAGGTACACGGGCGAACCGAAGAGCGCGTTCATAACGTCGAGGAAAATGCTCGGTTCCACGGCAGCTTTGCGGAGTGTCGCGAAGGCCTCGCCGAACGTTTCGAGCATGCTCGCGATCATAAAATTGCCGCACAACTTGACCGCATTAGCCTGCCACGGTTCCTCGCCAGTAATGAAGGTCTGGCGGCCGACGGCATCGAATAGTGGGCCACAGCGTTCGATCAGCGTGCGATCTCCGGCGGCGACCGCCAACAGTCGTTTGGCTTCCGCCGCTTCGGGCCGGCCGAATACCGGCACGCTCAAGTAGCCTTGCGATTTCGCGCTGTGCTCGCGCAGGAGCCGCCGGGCCAGAGCCGTACTAATGGTGCTATGCGAGATATGAACTGCGCCGTTAGTGAGTGAACTCAGGATTCCGGTGTCGCCGAAAACGACCTGTTCGACGGCGGCATCGTCGGACAGCATGGTTAGAACGGCGTCCGCATCGCGGCAGGCGTCGGCGGGCGAGAATGCCGCCCAAGCCCCCTCGCTTGTAAACGCCTCTGCCTTCTCGCGCGTTCGATTGTAGACGGCTAGCTGATGGCCGGCGCGCATAAGATTGCGAGCCATACCGCTGCCCATTTTGCCGAGTCCGATGAAACCGAGCTTCATGATTTCAGAATATCGCTGACATTGCGGCCGCCGGATGCGGGGAATCAGCCAGCGCAGGGTGAGCTATGCGACGCATAGGCGCAAGTGCTGGCGAGCAAATGCTTGCTTTTGTTTCTGTGCGAGATCTGGCAGCCGCGTTGCACCAGACCAAAGGCGAAGAGGTGTCCTATGACGACTCTAGAGCGTTGTCTGGATTTCTTAGATCGGTCCCGCGCCTGGTATGCCCACACCAAGCACCCGCTGGCATTCACGGCCGCCGAGGTAGCCTCCGCCGAGCACCTCTCGCCGCACAAACTCGCTAAAACCGTGGTGTATGCGAGCGCGCAGGGGTATGGCTTGGCAGTGCTCCCGGCGGACTGCCTTATCGACATGCAGCAATTGGGCGCTTTTTTGAACGATCCCGCGATTCGCCTCGCGAGCGAGCAGGAACTCGGTCAGCTTTTTCCGGAATGCGACCTGGGCGCTATGCCCCCCATCGGGAACCTGTTCCATCTGCCGGTGATCGTGGATACCAGTCTGGCCGAACAGGAGTTCATCGCGTTTAACGCGGGCACACACCTGGACGTGGTTCACATGGGCTACGGCGATTATGACCGGCTGGTGGATCCGGCGGTGGGGAAATTCGCATTCGCGGCGATCGAGCAGAAACTAACGTGATTTTAAGACCCGACGAATTCTATTCCTGGCGCAGAGCGTGAATAGGATCAACAGTCGTCGCGCGATAGGCGGGAAGAAAACTCGCTAAGAGCGCCACCGCCAGCAATATAAGCGCTATGGCCCCGAACGTCTCCGGATCGGCCGGTTTAGTGTTGAACAACAGCGCGGACAGGAAACCCGTGAGTACGACTGACGTGAGGAGCCCGGCAGCAATGCCAGCCAGTGTTAAACCGAGGCCTTGAGCTAATACCATACGAACTACATCGCGCCGGTTCGCTCCGAGGGCCAGCCGAATGCCGACCTCATGCGCGCGTTGGGCAACCGAATAAGAGACAACGCCGTAGATCCCAACCCCGGCCAAAATCAACGCTAGACCTGCGAAAACGCTCAGAAGCGCCATCGAAAGCCGCCGCTGGCTCATGGACTCGGAGACGATCTCTGTCATGGTTCGCACGCGATAAACGGGCTGATTGGGATCGAGAGAGAGAACCTCCCGTTCGACTGCGCGCGCCAACAATTTCGGATCCGCCGATGTGTGGATTGTCAGACTCATCGAGCCTAGGGCAAACGGCGTCTGGTCGTAGGGCCAATAGAACTCGACGCGCGAAGGCGATTCCAGCGTGCGATAACGCACGGGGCGCACAACGCCGACGATCGTGAACCAGGGACTCGTGGACCGCAGGCCCCCGGGGCGGATCCGCTTTCCGATGGGATCCTCGTGCCGCCAATAGGTGTTCGCCATCGTCTCGTCGATAATGGCGACCGGGGCGGCGGCTTCGTTGTCACGCTGATCGAAATAGCGGCCGCGCACGAGTGGAATTCCCATCGCTTCGAAATAGCCCGGCAGCACAGGCCGCTGATCGGCTTCCGGCGTGGAATCGCGCGGTTGAACTTCGCGGCTGTCGACGGTGGTGGTGCCGGACCAGCCGCTAATGGTTAGGGGCAATCCGGTGGCACCGCCGGCCGCATCGACGCCGGGAAGCATTCGGATGCGCCGCATCAGTTCGCGATAGAATGCGCGCGTCTGTTCCGGCTTGGAGTATTTTTCGTTCGGAAGCGAGATGCGCATCGTGAGTACGCCGCTGGCGCGGAAGCCGCCGTCCACATCTTGCAACTGGAGAAAACTGCGGATCAGTAAACCCGCGCCCACGAGCAGAGTGAGAGAGAGCGCCACTTCCGCGATAACCAACGCGCCGCGGAGCCGTTGCGAGCCTAGCCCCGCCGATCCGCCGCGCCCTCCTTCCTTCAGAGCGTCGTGGGTCACGCTGCGCGAGGCAAACGCCGGAGCCAGCCCGAAGAGCATCCCCGTGGTCATTGAAAGCAGAAGCGCGAAGGCGAGCACTCGGAGATCCATTCGCGCCTCGGCAACCCTCGGAAAGCTCGTGGCCGCCAAGTGAACCACAAGATGGAGGGCCCAGTAGCCCAGAATCAGCCCGATTGCGCCCGCAGATAACGCCAGAATTCCGCTCTCGGTCAGCAACTGCCGTATCAGCCGGCTGCGGCTTACTCCTAAGGCTTGACGCACCGCGATCTCACGTTCCCGGGCAGAGGCGCGCACTAAAAGCAGGTTGGCCACATTCGCGCAGGCGATCAGGAGCACCAGCCCAACGGCGGCCATGAGCACCCAGAGCGCGGTTTTGATATCGCCAACCTGCTGCTGTAGTAATGGAACTGCGAGGACCTTGAAGTTGAATTGCCGGTAAGGATATTCCGGATGCCGTTCGATAATGCGGTTCGAGACCGCTTCCAAATTGGCGTGCGCTTGTTCCAAGGTTAAGCCGGGCCGGATGCGAGCGATGACTTGATAGTTATGGCTGCCGCGACTGTTGGGATTGAGATCCCCGGGCGAGAACACCAACGGAGTCCATAGTTCAGCGTCTTCCGGCAATTGAAAACCGCGCGGCAGGACGCCCGTAATCGTGAAACTCTCGCCATTCATGACAAGTTTGCGGCCGGGCACCGCGGGGTCTGCGCCGAAGCGGCGGCGCCACAGCCCGTCGCTGAGCAGCACGACGTTAGCGCGGCCGGGCTGGCCCTCTTCGGGCAGAAATGCGCGTCCCAACTGCGCATGCACGCCGAGCATTGAGAAGAACGCAGGAGACACGCGGGCGGAATCGATTCGTTCAGGAGTTCCGTCGATGTTGATATTGAAACTGGCGCTCTGAAACGCCGCGACGGATGAGAAGCACTGATTTTCCTGGAGATCGACGAACTCGGGAGGCGAGATCGCGTTCTGGTCGTTGGGAATACCAATACCTGTAAAGCGCATCCAGAGTTGCACGAGCTGCTCGGGATGCTCGTAGGACAGAGGTTTGAGAACAACCGCATTGATGATGCTGAAGATGGCGGAGTTCGCACCGATTCCGAGCGCCAACGCAAGGACGGCGGTGAGGGTGAATCCCGGAACGCGTAAAAACATGCGCACCGCATACCGGCAGTCGTCGAAAAACGAGCCCATGATCACTCCTTAGACGACCATACGTCGTATCAGTACCGCTGGTTCGCTCAATAGTTACAGATTGCGTCGGAGGCTAGCCTGTATCCTGGTGTTAAGTGGCTCAGATTCAAATATTGGGCGGTGGGCTGGCCGGCTGCGAAGCCGCGTGGCAGGTCGCGCGCGCCGGGCTTGCTTGCACCCTGTTTGAGATGCGGCCGTTCCACTCAACGGATGCTCACAAAACCGGCCATCTGGCGGAACTGGTCTGCAGTAACTCCCTGAAGAGCGAATCGGAAAATACGGCGCCGTGGCTGCTCAAGGAAGAGCTGCGCCGGCTGGAATCGCTGCTCTTGGCCTGCGCGCAACGGGCACGGGTCCCGGCCGGGCACGCTCTTGCGGTCGATCGCAATTTGTTCGCTCAGCAGGTGACGGCGGCTATCGAAGCTAATCCGCACATTGAGCTCAGGCGCGAAGAGGCCCTGTCCGTTCCCTCAGACGGCTTGACGATCATTGCCACTGGCCCATTAACTAGCGGGCGGCTGGCCGACGATATCGCGCGGATCACCGGCTCTGAGCGCTTGTTCTTCTACGATTCAATCAGCCCGATCGTCGACGCCGAAACGATCGACCTGTCAATCGCCTTTCACGCATCACGTTACGGCAAGTCGCTGGATGGTGGCGAGGATTACCTGAACTGTCCGTTCGACCGCCAAAAGTACGAGCGCTTTGTCGACGCCGTGCTGGCCGCTGAGCCGGTGCCCGCGCATATCCCCGCGGATCGCACGCCCTTTTTCGAGGCCTGTTTGCCGATCGAAGAGCTGGCACGGCGCGGCCGGGACACGCTGCGCTTTGGTCCTATGAAGCCCGTCGGTCTTGCCGACCCGCGTACCGGCCGCCGGCCCCATGCCGTCGTGCAGCTTCGGAAGGAAAATCAGCGGGCCGACAGCTATAACTTAGTGGGATTCCAAAACCACATGCGCTTTCCAGAACAGGCGCGCGTGTTCCGGATGATTCCCGGTCTGGAGCAGGCGGAATTTCTGCGCTACGGCCAGATTCATCGCAACACGTACATCAACGCGCCCGCGCTGCTTTCGCCGGAGCTGCAGCTCCGCACCAACCCGGATATTTTCTTCGCGGGACAGATCTCTGGTGTAGAAGGATACGTCGAGTCGATTGCGACAGGACTGATCGCCGGACGTCACGCCGCGGAATTAGCGCTTGGCGAGGCGATCCGGCCGATTCCGCGCGAGACCGCCCTCGGCTCGCTGTGCGCGTATGTTTCGGGCGCCGATCCGCGGCATTACCAGCCCGCGAACATTACTTTCGACCTGCTGCCCGCCCTGGATGAGGCCACTCGGACGCGGCTGCGCCAGGATAAACGTGCCCGGCACGCCGAGGTCTGCCGGCGTGCGCTCGAGAAATTGGACGAGTATCGCTCCGTATATGCCTGATCTCGAGTCGCAGATCCAGCGCTATATCGAGGAACTGCAGCGCCAGAACGCCTCCCCGCACACGCTGCGCAACTATGCGTCGGACCTCGCGCAATTCCTGCGATATTTCGTTATCGACGGTAAGCCGAAGCCGCAGGTGGAAGATATCGATGCGCTCGCGATTCGGGAATGGCTCGGCGATCTTTACCAGCAGCGATTAGCAGCGGTAAGCATGGGGCGGAAGCTCGCGGCGGTGCGGTCGCTTTTCAAATTCCTGCTGCGGGAAGGCGTGGTCGCCGCGAATGTAGCGCGGCTGGTGCGACGGCCGAAGACCCCCAAGTCCCTGCCGGCGGTCATGACGGCCGAGCAGACCAATACGATGCTGGATGGAATTCCCACCGCCGCCGTGAAATTCGAACGCCCGCATGCGGCGCGCGATCTGGCTATTTTCGAACTCCTTTACGGCTGCGGGCTGCGAATCAGCGAGCTGGTGGGGCTGAACCTGGACGATTTCGATTTCGGCGAGCATTGGGTGCGCGTTCGCGGTAAGGGCCGCAAGGAGCGCCAAGTGCCGTTTCCCGGAAGAGCCGCGCAGGCGCTGGAGCGCTATCTCGGATCGCGCTCTCCAGCCCAAGACGGCGAACGCGCGTTCTTCTTGAATCACCATGGCCGGCGGCTGAGCGATCGCGGAGCGCGCGACATCGTCAAATTTTACGCACGAATGATCACCGGCGATTCTTCCGTTCATCCGCACAGCCTGCGGCACGCTTACGCGACGCACCTCCTGTCCGATGGCGCCGATCTGCGCGCAATCCAGGAATTGCTGGGCCATGCGCAGCTTTCCACCACGCAAAAATATACCCAAGTTTCACTGGCCGACTTGATGGCCGTCTACGACAAGGCGCACCCGAAAGCGTGAAGCGCCGTGAATCCGATTTTGATTCTGTATGCCACGCGTGAAGGTCAAATGCGGCGCATCGCCGAGCACCTGGCCGCCGCCGCCCGGGCGCGTGGCTTCGCTTCTGAAGTTATGAACGCGAGAGATGTTCCGGCTGGTTTTTCGCTCGGTTCTTACTCAGCCGCTGTGTTAGCTGCTTCTGTTCACGGAGGCAAGCACGAGCGTGAAATGATCCTGTTCGTGAGGCCCACCTTGCGGCACTCGAATAAATCCCGGCCGTGTTTCTCTCGGTCAGCCTGTCGGAAGCGGGCGCGGAGGATATCTCCGCCAGTCCGGAACGCCGCGCGCAGTCTGCCGCCGACGTGCAAAGAATGGTTCATGGTTTTCTCGACCAGACAGGCTGGCATCCGCAGCATATCCGCGCAACCGCAGGCGCGCTGATGTACAGCAAGTACAATTTTCTGATCCGGTTCGTGATGCGGCGTATCGCGCAGAAAGACGGCGCCCCAACAGACGCGTCGCGCGATTACGAATTCACGGATTGGGAAGCGCTGGATCGGGTCATCGACGAACTCGTCGCGGATCTGGCAAACTAAACCAGCCGCGCGTGCACTATATAATGAACCGAGTGAGCGTGTTCATTCGTTTCTGGGCCGCACCGCTGTTGCTGGCCTGTGCTTTTGTCCTGCCCGCGCAACGGCTGACCTGGTATGAGCGGCAGATTTTACTTCCTGAGCCGCACACGGTTTCCGGACGGGTCGTGGATGAATCCGGGCAGCCCGTTGCGGGCGCGCATGTCGATCACTCCGACGTCAAGGAACAGGAGGAGCTCTTCACCGATGAGCTTGGCCGGTTCCACGTGGACACTCGCGCCAGCGCGCTGGTGATTCGCAAGCATGGCTTCGATGGTCAACTAGTCCGAATCAAAGATTCCGAAGCCGTTCGCGTTGTCCTGCGGCGCGCCACTACGCTGCCCGTGTGCAAGAGCGCCTGCATCGGACTGAAAAGTCCGCACAGCACGTTCTGTTTCCCCCCCGTGGCTGGAATCAGGGTCAGCGAGCAAGGCCGAATGGGCGATAGCGTGATGCGCGAGTTCATGGTGCCAACCTCGGATGGACCCCGCGAAGTGCTCTTCGGCACGGGTCCTACCTGGAGCCTTGGGATTCCGTATACAGGCGACGTTTGGGAGGCCGTAGAGTACTCGGAAAAGGATTATATCGCCGGCGATTCAGACGTAATCGACGCGCGCGGCAAGGACAGCGACGGTAATGTGTGGAGATATCTGGGGACGTTCGGGCAATCTGCATCCTACTACGAAGTCAATCCGCGCGATGCGGCGCTGCCGGACCGGTTTTTGGATGGAGTGTGCGCGCCGGCAGAGTCGCACTGACCGAACCGGTGGAGGGGTTATAGAAAGAGGCAGCTTTTGCTGCCTCTCACAGAATTAACGGGAGGGGACTCTTACCAGCGATTGCCGCCCCGGCGGCCGCCGCCCCCGGAAGCGCGCTGTCCGAAACTACGTTCGGTCTTGGGCCGCGCTTCATTGACATTCAGCGATCGCCCATCGAGATCTCTCCCGTTCAGCGCGTTAATCGCGGTGTTAGCTTCCGCGTCGTTCGACATCTCTACGAAAGCGAAGCCTCGCGGTTGTCCGGTTTCGCGATCCCGGATGATGTTTACGTTATCGACGGTTCCATAGGACTCGAACGCCGAGCGGAGCGTGTCTTCGGTGGTGCCGAAGCTGAGATTACCAACAAAAATGTTTTTCATTTACTCTTCTTTCTGAAGTTGCGGGTGGGCGAATCGGGCAGGATCGGACATGACGGACAAAACCGGACAGTGCGAGACGATGCCTTAGCTACCGACAAACTACCCCTTTATAATGGCATGATTTTATATAAATTGCCAGACTCTTCTAGGCCGCTAAAATAGCCACAGCACATGCTTCGCTTCCGCAAGCGCCTGCTCGCCATTGTTGCCGCGCTCGTTCTAACCTTGGGTGGCGGGACGCTGGGTTTCGTCCTGATCGAGCACTACCCGCCATTCGACGCGTTCTACATGACGCTCATCACTATAACGACGGTGGGTTACCAGGAAATCCGCCCGCTCAGCCATGCCGGGCGGATCTTTAACTCTTTCCTCATCGCTTTCGGGGTGACCATTATGTTACTCGCCGTCGGCGGCATGACACAGGCTATTATCGAGCTGGAGCTCAATCAATATTTCGGCAAGCGGCGAACCAAGAAAATGATCGATTCGCTACACGATCACTACATCGTCTGCGGCTTTGGCCGGGTGGGCCGCGGCGCTGCCGGCGAGCTGAAGCGCGCCGGCGCTCCCTTCCTGGTGATGGATAAAAATGAGGATCGCGTCGAGTGGGCCATAAAAGCCGGGATGCTGGCGGTGCTCGCCGACGCTACTGACGATCAGAATCTAAAGGATGCCGGTATTCTCCGTGCCAAGGGGCTCATCGCTACGCTGCAAAGCGACGCCGACAACCTGTTCGTAATTCTTTCGGCCAAAGCGTTGAAACCATCTTTGCTGGTTTCTGCCCGCGTCAATTCGGAACAGAGCGAAAAAAAGATGCGGCTGGCGGGAGCCGAATATGTGTTTGCGCCTTATGACATGACGGGAAACCGCATGGCGCAAGTCATGCTCAAGCCGCACGTGTTTCAGTTCATCGATTTCACGACCAAAAGCATGGGCTTGGACGTTGGTATCGAGCAGGTACGCGTTCCGTTGGGAAGCGAATTCGTATCCAAGAGCCTGCTGGAAGCCAAGATCCGCAAGGATACTGGCGTGATCGTGCTGGCGATCCGCAAGGCGGACGGCCGCATGCTCTTCAATCCGCCAGCTGAAGCGGCGATCGAAGCGGGCGACCATCTGATCGTCATGGGCGAGGCTCAGAATTTGCGCCATCTCGAGCAGATGCTGACCGAGGTGCGCGCGTGAAGGTCCTCACGGCCGCGCAAATGCGCGAGGTCGATCGGCGCACGTCCGAATTGGGCGTGCCGAGTATTGTGCTGATGGAAAACGCCGGGCATCGCGTGGCTGAGTTCCTGGCTAGCCAATACGCGCCGCTCGCCGATCACCGCATCGTGGTGTTCTGCGGGAAAGGCAATAACGGCGGCGATGGGATGGTGGTGGCGCGCCAGCTGCATACGCGCTTCCACCCGCGCGCGCTCCATGTTGTGCTGGCGGGCGATCCGGGGGAGCTGCGGGGCGATGCGGCCCAAAATTTCCAGATGCTCAATGCGGTGGGATGTTCCGTCCTCCGCGAAATAACGCCCGAGATGCAGAACGCGACCATTGTTATCGATGCGCTGCTGGGGACCGGAATCCATGGTCCGGCTACGGGCCGTTCCGCCGAGCTGATTCGCGATATAAACAATGGATTCGCGCTGGCGGATGTCGTCGCGGTGGATCTTCCCTCGGGTCTCGACAGCGATTCGGGAGCCGTGGCCGGAGATGCCGTGCATGCCGATCGAACTGTGACCTTCACCGCGCCCAAGCTTTGCCAGGTCCTTTCGCCCGCGTGCGAGCTGGTGGGTGAGCTGCACGTCGGCCCCATTGGAAGCCCGCCCGATTTATATGAGAAGGATAGTTCGATCTGGTTGGCGCTCTCCGAGCCGGCACTTTTTGCGCATCTGTTCGGGAAGCGAGCGCCCGAATCGAACAAGGGAACGTACGGCCACGTGCTGGTAATCGCAGGCGGCCGCGGCAAGACGGGCGCAGCCGCAATGGCTGGCATCGCGGCGTTGCGCGCCGGAACGGGCTTGTCGACCGTCGCATCGGCCGCATCGGCTATCACGGCTATTGCTTCGCATGCACCCGAAATCATGACCGAGCCGCTCGCGGAAACCGGTGCGGGCGCTATTTCGTCCCGTTGCATCGAGGACGGCTCGCTTCATCGCATCCTGCAAGGAAAAAATGTTGTAGCGCTCGGGCCGGGCATCGGCCAGGATCCTGAAACCGTTGAGCTGGTGCGGCGCGCGGTGACGGAAATCGAGCAACCGACGGTGGTGGATGCCGATGCTTTGAATGCTTTGGCTGGACACGAGTGGCGATCCAAGGCGCCGCGCATCCTCACGCCGCATCCGGGAGAAATGGCGCGGCTCACCGGCCAGACCGTCGCCGCCATCCAACAGGACCGTATCGCGAGCGCGCGTGCGTTCGCCACCCAGCGTGGAGTGCATCTCGTGCTCAAGGGTTATCGGACGGTCATTGCAGCCCCTGACGGGCGCGTTTGGATCAATCCCACCGGTTCTCCCGCTATGGCGTCCGGGGGAACTGGAGACGTGCTTACCGGATTGATTGCCGGCTTGCTGGCGCAGTTTCCCGATCAGATAGACGCAGCCACGTTGTCCGCGGTCTGGCTGCACGGGAGGGCTGGACAACTCGGAGCCGCCGAATTGGGAGAGAAGCCGTTGATCGCCACCGATCTTTTCCGGTTCCTACCCGAGGCCATGCGTGAAGTCGCGGATTTTTCACACCGAGTCTGAAGAAGAAACGATCGCGCTAGGTGAAAAGCTGGCCACCGAGTTTCCTGCTAAGGCAGCAGTGCTGCTGATCGGCAATCTTGGCGCGGGCAAGACCACGCTCGCCAAAGGAATCGTAAAAGGGTTAGGCGCGGCGGATCCTGCCGAAGTCTCTAGCCCGACATTTACGCTCATTCACGAGTACAGCCCAGGCGTGCACGAATACAGTCCAGGCGTGCACGAGTACAGCCCAGGCGTGTACCACATCGATCTCTACCGGCTGGAAACCCCCGCCGAAGCCGCAACGCTCGGGCTGGACGAAATCTTCGACCGCGACGCAGTGGTGTTAATCGAATGGGGAGAAAAATTTCTACCATTAATGCCCGAGGATCGCATCGAAATCCGCTTGCGCGCCACCGGCGAAAACTCGCGCGAGATCGAGGTAGTGGAACACCAAGAAGCCGCATTCGCGTCCTAGCGGAGCGGCTGCCCGCGCAGTTTGTCGCGTACGAGGCGCCAGGGGGGCTAGTCGATCTTGGATTCTGGGCTAAGCTGCTGTAAATACACGATTAGCCCCAGCGTGTCCCGGGCGGATCGGCACGCTAGGAAAACTAAGGTTCCTGGGGTTAACCGCCGATAAAAGCCTAAAGCGTTTCATGTATTCGGTGTCGCTCGGAGTCGCTCGCGCGCCATGGATTTGTCGGACGGGATCCTTTCACAGCAGAATACGCTCTTGGCGCGCGCGCATCCCGATGCCGAAGGAAACACGAATCCGGCCGGACTGGGTGGCAGCGCGAGCAGGCGCAGAGTCGTGCTGGTGGCAAGCGCGACGGCCTTCGGCGGCAGCCTCTTTGAGCTTTTGAAGCATTTCCTCGTGCCCGGTATTGGGCTCTGGCAGTCGCACGTGATCACCATCGCGCTGGCGACCTGCATTTCGGTCATCGTTGCCCGGCGTTTTCTGCTCAAAAACGCGCAAGCGATCAGCAACCGTCAGGCGGCCGCCGCCGCATTGGCCCAGCAGCGCGATGTGCTTCGCACGATTCTTGACGTTCTCCCCGAGGGAGTTTACGTGAAGGATCTCGAAGGACGGTATCGGATTATGAACGCGCCGGTCTTGCGCTTCTTCCGGGGCAAGTCAGAAGAGGACCTGCTCGGTAAGACGGATTTCGACTTGTATCCGGAAGAATTCGCCAGAGGCATAGTAGCCGACGACCGGTCCGTTATTGAAAGCAGGCAGCCCCTGCTGGCTCGCGAAGAGCGCGTATCGGTAGCAGGCGGAAAAACGAGATGGCTGCTGGTGACCAAGGTTCCTTTCTTGAACCGGCAAGGCGAAGTCCGTGGGATCGTGTGCATGGCGCGCGACATCACGGCCCGCAAACTGGCTGAAGAGCAACTTCACAAGGCCAAGGAAGCAGCCGAGGCTGCAGCACAGGCAAAGAGTGAGTTTCTCGCCAATATGAGCCATGAGATTCGTACGCCGCTTAACGGCGTGATCGGCATGACCGGGCTCCTGCTCGACACGAACCTCTCGCCCGAACAGCGCGAGTTCGCCGAAACAATACGAAACTCGGGCGACGCACTGCTTACCGTTATCAATGACATCCTGGATTTCTCAAAAATCGAAGCCGGGAAGATGCTGATTGAATCTTGTCCGTTCGATCTACGCCTGGTCATTGAGGAAGTCAACGATATGCTGGCTTCCAAAGCGGCGGAGAAAAGTCTCGATCTCATTCTGCAATACTCACCCGGACTGCCGCGCTATTTCCTGGGCGACGCGGGCCGGATCCGGCAAGTGCTAACAAACCTGGTGGGCAACGCAATCAAGTTCACCCCCAGCGGTTATGTCATGATCGCCGTTAACTGTGACGAGCAGGACGAAGTTCAGGCACGCATGCGGATCGCGGTCCGCGATACGGGCGTCGGCATCCCTCCGGACAAGCTGAATGTTTTGTTCCAAAAATTCAGTCAGGTGGATAGCTCGACCACACGAAAGTATGGCGGCACCGGTCTGGGTCTGGCGATCTGTAAGCAGCTGATCGAGCTGATGAGCGGCGACATTACGGTGGAAAGCACAGCTGGCCAGGGTGCCACGTTCACGTTCAGCTTACCGCTGCCACTGAACGCCGAGCCGACACCGGCGCCCGTCCCGGTCGCCGAGTTGCGTGGGTTGCGGGTTTTAATCGTGGATGACAACGAAGTAAACCGGCGAGTGCTGCAGGAACAGATCGCGAGCTGGGGGATGCACGGCGACAGCTCCGATTCGGCGCCCCAGGGGCTGGAAGCAGCTCGAAACGCATTTCGCCGCGGCCATCCTTACGACATCGTCCTAAGCGACTACCACATGCCGGAGATGGACGGGGCTGAATTCGCGGCAGCGATTCGTGCCGATGAGCAGCTTCGGGGTACCGTGATCGTGCTGCTGACTTCCGTTGGCGACTGGCACGAAGTGCGCACCCTGGAGGCTTCGCGAGTGGACGCCTGCTTGTCCAAACCGGTCCGGCAGTCGCAACTGATGAACACGCTTGCCAGCACATGGTCTACAAAGCTTTCGTCGCGACATGTGATGGCAGCGCCCGAACCGGCCTCTCTGGCAGCGCTGGCGTCCAGCGTCGCGGGCAAATTCGCACACTGTGGCGTTCGAGTGCTAGTAGCCGAAGACAACGCCGTCAACCAAAAGGTCGCGTTGCGAATGCTCGAGCGGCTCGGTATCCGGGCCGACGTCGCAGCGAATGGCAACGAAGCCGTGGAGATGGTGTCTAAGCTCCCTTACGACATCGTATTCATGGATTGCCACATGCCCGAGATGAACGGTTACGAAGCCGCCACCGAGATCAGGCGCCGGGAAGGTCCCGACCGGCGTGTGTCCATCATCGCCATGACTGCGGAGGCTGTCGGCGATAGCCGCGACCGCTGCCTGGCAGCGGGAATGGATGACTTTATTCCGAAGCCCGTCCGGTTGGAAGACTTAGTAAACGTTCTATCTGGCCTTGTGGCCGCCGCTGGTAGAAATTAAGCCGGCAAAGTTTTCTTTTCCTCCCCTCCGTGCTGCCTTAGTTGCGTAAAATGGAATTGTCTCCCCCGCCGTAAGTTGAGTTGCCGAGCCACAGCATGAGTTCCACCACACCTTTCGTCCACCTGCATTGCCATACCGACTATTCCCTGCTCGACGGCGCCTGCGAGATCACGCAATTGATGGACCTGGTGGCGGAGCAAAACATGCCTGCCGTCGCTATGACCGATCACGGCAACCTGTTCGGCGCGGTTGAGTTTTACCACGCGGCCAAAAACAAAGGCATCCACCCGGTGATCGGGTGCGAGGTGTATGTATCGCAGCAGGGCTTGGCGAGCCGCAGTGAAACGGACCGCTACAACCACCTGGTGCTGCTATGCCAGGACCAGGAAGGCTACCGGAATCTCCTCAAGCTGGTCTCCACCGCGTTTCTGGAGGGTTTCTATTACAAGCCGCGCATCGATAAGGACCTGTTGGCGCAGCACTCCAAAGGACTGATCGGGCTGTCGGCCTGCCTTCGGGGCGATATCAACGAGACGCTGATGGCGAATCGATATGAAGACGCCAAGCGGCTGGCCTACACGTACGCCGACATGTTCGGCAAGGACAATTTCTTTTTAGAAATCCAGGATCACGGGTTGGATCAGGACAAGATTGTCGTGCCGCAGTTGCACCGGCTGTCGCAGGAAACTCGAATCCCGCTGGTGGCCACCAACGATTCGCACTACATGCGCAAGAGCGACGCCCGCGCGCATGAGATTCTCCTGTGCATCCAAACCGGCAAAACCATGAGCGATCCGCAGCGCATGCGGTTCTCACGGCCCGAGTTTTATTTGAAAACGCGCGACGAGATGCTGGCCTTGTTCGGCGGCCTGGAAGACGCGCTGGACCGCACTTGGGAAATCGCGCAGCGCTGCCAGGTGAAGCTGGAGAAGGTCAAGGAGCCGTTCCCTAAGTTCGATGTCCCCGCCGAGCACACCACCGATAGCTACTTCGCTTATGTGGCGCGGCAGGGCTTCGAAAAACGCCGCCCTCGGCTGGAAGCTTTAAGCAAATCCGGTGCGCTCAAACACGATCTGGCCGAATACGTGGAGCGGCTGGATCGAGAGATCCAGGTCATCCAACAGATGAAATTTTCCGGATATTTCCTGATCGTTTGGGACTTCATCCGGTTTGCCAAGTCGCAAGGTATACCCGTGGGCCCCGGCCGCGGCTCGGCGGCGGGCAGCCTGGTTAGCTACGCCATGGAGATCACCGATATTGATCCCCTGGAGTACGGGCTGCTGTTCGAGCGCTTCCTGAATCCAGAGCGCATCAGCATGCCGGATATCGATATCGACTTTCACACCCGTCGCCGCGGCGAAGTAATCCAATACGTCACCGAGAAGTATGGACGCGAGCAGGTGGCCCAAATTATTACTTTCGGCACGCTGGGTGCGCGAACCGCGATCAAAGACGTGGGACGCGTCCTCGACATCAGCTTCAGCGACGTGGACCGGATCACCAAACTGATTCCTACCACGCTCAACATCAAGCTGAAGGACGCCCTGGAGCAAGAGCCCGCGATCGGAGATGCGGCGAAAAAGGACCCGCGCCTCAAGGAAGTGCTCGAAGTCGCGCTGAAATTGGAAGGCATGGCGCGCAATTCCTCCATGCACGCCGCCGGCGTCGTCATTTCGCCGGTTCCTCTGAAAGAGTTGGTTCCCGTCTGCAAGACCAACAAGGATGAAATTGTCACGCAATACGACATGGTGGGGCTGGAGAAGCTGGCGCTTCTCAAAATGGACTTTCTCGGCCTCACTACGCTGGATATCATCCAGGACGCCCTCGCGCTGATCGAGCAGAATCACGGCGCAAAACTGGTGATCGAGGAGTTGCCACTCAACGACGAAGCTACGTATCAGATCTTTTCGAAAGGATTTACCAGCGGCGTCTTTCAATTTGAATCGCGCGGTATGCGCGATATTTTGCGCAAATACCAGCCGACGCGCATTGAGGATCTTTGCGCGCTGAACGCGCTGTACCGTCCCGGCCCGCTGCAGGGCGGCATGGTGGATGATTTCATCGATCGCAAGCACGGCCGAAAA
Source organism: Bryobacteraceae bacterium (assembly GCA_035293725.1). Lineage (GTDB taxonomy): Bacteria > Acidobacteriota > Terriglobia > Bryobacterales > Bryobacteraceae > Palsa-89. Next base: position 128,359 of record DATGMH010000056.1, on the reverse strand, counting down.
CAAGTCACCTACGATTTCCCCGAGCTCAAGGAAATCCTGGAAGAGACCTACGGCGTGATCGTTTATCAAGAACAGGTTATGCAGATCTCCAACCGCCTGGCTGGATATTCCCTCGGCGACGCCGACATCCTGCGCCGGGCGATGGGCAAGAAAAAGGCCGAGGAGATGGCCTCGCAACGCGAGCGTTTCATCAAAGGAGCGCGCGAAAAAGGATTCCCGCAGAAGAAGATCGAAAAGATTTTCGATCTGATGGAGCAGTTCGCCGGCTATGGTTTTAATAAGTCGCACTCGGCCGCGTATGCATATCTGGCGTACGTTACGGCGTATCTGAAAGCTCACTATCCGCTGGAGTTTATGTCGGCGCTGCTGACTTCAGAAACGTCGAACTCCGACAAGGTGGTGAAGTACATCAATGAGTGCCGGGAGATGGGTATCCCGGTACTCGCGCCCGATGTTAATTCCAGCGGCACGGATTTCACGCCCGACGGCAATGGCATCAGGATGGGTCTGCGCGCGGTGCGCAACGTCGGCGATGGCGCGGCGGAATCGATCATCGAAGCGCGCCGGACGGGTGGACGCTTCAAGTCGTTGTACGATTTTTGCGAGCGCGTGGATCTGACCAGCGTCAACCGCCGCATCATCGAGAACCTGATCAAGGGCGGCGCGATGGGCAGCCAGGGGGGCAACCGCGCGCAGCTAACCGCATTAATCGAAAACGCGATGGAAGCCGGCCAGCGGGCATTCAAGGACCGCCAGACCGGCCAGACGGGTCTGTTCGGCATGATGGCGGGCGAGGCTGAGCCGGTGGAACATCCGCTGCCACCTCTTCCGGATTGGACGCCGCAGCAGAAACTCTCGAGCGAAAAGGAAGTCCTGGGTATCTACGTGACGGGTCACCCCCTGGACGAATACGCCGACAAGATTCCCGAACTTGCCACGCACTCCACCGAGACGCTGGAAGGCCTTGAGAAGGGGACTGAGGTGGCGCTGTGCGGCATCCTGACCGGCATCCAACGCAAGCGCAACCGTGAAGGCAAGCTGTGGGCTTCCATGCAGCTTGAAGACCGTACCGGCCGCGTGGAATCGATGGTCTTTACAACGCAGTACGACCGGCTGCTTGGGGCTCTGGTGGAGGATCAGGCCGTCCTGGTACGGGGGCTTGTCCTTCCCGAAGATAACGGGCCCCCGAAGCTCTCGGTTCAGGAAATCATTCCGCTGCGCGTGGCGCGTCTGGACTTGCCTACTTTGATCTCGATTCGGGTTGGTGTGGGGACGAACGGGGTGCCGGACAAGGCGCAGGCGTTGCAGGAGCTTTTCGCGAAGAAACCCGGCGAGACCGAAGTCCGGCTGCGGCTTGAAAAATCGCGCGATTTTTCCGTTATTCTGGATGTGACCCCGAGGGTCCGCCCCGATAGGGAATTTTGGGCGGAAGTAGAACGGATCTGCGGGCCGGAATCGGTCGAGATCCTGGCGAAGTAGCTGCGCCGGCGACCCGCGCTGGCCACGGGTCACAATCCGAATGGCAGATAACCAATCTCCGTCTGACTCGCAAACGTTAACGGGCGAAGCCCCGTCGCTGAACTTCACCTGGGAGCGCGTACAACTGGCGCGCCACCCCAAGCGGCCCCACACGCTCGATTATTTCAGCAGGATCTTCACGCGTTTTTCTGAGCTACATGGCGACCGCGCCTTCGCCGACGACCCGGCGGTCGTCGGCGGCATGGCGTTCTTCGATGACCGCCCTGTCATGGTCCTCGGCCAGCAAAAGGGTCGAGATACCAAGCAGAAGCTGCATCGCAACTTCGGTATGCCCAAGCCCGAGGGTTACCGCAAAGCGATCCGCCTGATGCGCTTGGCTGACAAGTTCCGGCGCCCGATCATCACGTTTCTCGATACGCCCGGCGCATATCCAGGCGTAGACGCCGAAGAGCGCGGTCAGGCCGAAGCCATCGCGGTGAACCTGCGCGAGATGTCGCGGCTGCGGGTTCCGGTGATTACGATTGTGATCGGCGAAGGCGGCAGCGGCGGCGCGCTTGGCCTGGGAGTGGCCAACCGCGTCTATATGCTCGAAAATTCCTATTACAGTGTGATCGCGCCCGAAAGCTGCGCCGCCATAATTTACCGCGACTCCGGAAAAGCGGCGGACGCCGCACGCGCGTTGCGCCTGACCTCCGCGGATCTGCTGGAGCTGAAGTTGATCGACGGCATTATCAGCGAACCGCCTGAGGGCGCCCACACCGATGCCGACAAGGCAGCTGAGTTCGTACGCGAAACTCTACGCGCGGCGCTGGCGGAACTTTCCTCGCTATCGCCTCAAGAACTCATTGACGACCGATATAATAAATTTCGTCAAATGGGCAACTACTTCGCCGAAGGGCAGGGCGCGTGAACAAGACCGTAGTCATCGGAGTCGTGTTCGTAGTCGCAATTCTGGGGTTTTTGATCTATTCGAGCATGCATATCGCGAAGTACCGCGTGGAGGTCTGCATCGCCTATCGAGGCCAGACTCAGTGCCGCACGGCTTCTGCTGACACGCGCGAGCACGCGCAAAGAACCGCGCAATCGAATGCGTGCGGTTTGTTGGCTTCAGGGGTTACGGAGACCATGCAGTGCGAACATCTGGACCCAACCAGCGTCAAGTGGCTGGATTCGAAATAAGAATCCAATGACCGCGGCTCTCGATGGCGGTTCGATTTGTTCTGAGTAGCTAAAAATAGCTTTCGGCCAACTCAGGTTTGGCCTCTAACGCCAGTTGCCAATACGTCTTGGCCTCTTCTTCCTGCCCGAGACTCTTCAGCGCGTTTCCAAGGTTAAGCAGCGCCTCGGCGAAACTGGGATTCGTTTCGGCGGCGTGACGGTAACAGCGGGCCGCCTCTTCGATTTGATTCGATCGGTCCAGAAGCACGCCGGCATTGTAGGCCAGTTCCGGTGACGGCTCGCCGAGTTCCTCTAATTTGGTGTTGATATCGAGCGCTAGCGCACTGTCGTTTAAGTCCACCGATAAAGCTCCCAGCGCACGCAGCGCCTCAGTGGATTCCGGATGGCGCGCGATCGCCTGCACGAACGACCCTTTGGCGCCCTCAATATTGCCGGTGCGCCATTGCGCGATCCCGAGGTCGATGAGCGCTTCCAGCCAGTCCGGCCGTTTGGCAACCGCGTTCTCAAAGGCTTCCAGACCTCCCTGGTAGTCCTCGCGAACGATCCGATAATAGCCAAGCCGGAACCAAGCATCTTCGCGATCCGACGCAATCTCGATCAATTTTTCCAGGCATTTCTCGGCTTCCGCGCTTGAGCCGAGCTTTTCGAGCGCCACGCTCAGGTTCCAGCGCGCATCGGCATGGTTGGGCGCGTTTTCGAGAGCACGCTCGTAGGCTTTCCGGGCTTCGGCCAACTCGCCCCGTTCCTGCAAAACGGTGCCGAGGTTGAAATAGGCCAGTTCGCCGGAAGGTTGGAGCTTAATGGCCTCTGCGTAAGCTTGGCCGGCTTGGTCGCGCCGGTTGCTCTTCTGGTAGGCGACGCCTAAGTTGAACCATGCCTCGTAGGATTCCGGTGCGACGCGAGTCAGCTGCACCCCATGCTGCACGGCCGTTTTAAAATCGCCGCGTTCCATGGCAGCGGCCATGAGCCCCTCCAGCGCCACCGGCGAATTGGGCCGCAGCTTTAGCAATTTTTCGCAGTGTTCCCGCGCGCGGCCGTTTTCGCCGCGGGCCAGCTCCACTCCAATCAAGTTGGACAATAGTTCGGGATGCGGGCCTAAGATCGGCAACAGTTTGAGATAGAGCTGCATCGATTCATCGGCGCGATTCAGCAGCTGGAGCGCGACCGCTTTGCCGTAAAGCGCTTTCTCGTGTCCGGGTTTGATTTCGAGGCACCGCTCGAAAGCCGCCAAAGCGTCGGCTGGGCGGTTGAGATGCAGCAGCGCCAGACCTTGTCCCAGGGTCGCTTCGGCCAGCTTCGGATCAACCTCGGCCACCTTTCCGAACGCCTCCAGCGCCTCTTCGAACCGGCCGAGCTTCTCCAGGCAAAGCGCGACGTTGTACAACGCGGCTCGATGGTTCGGCAGCTGCGACAAGACCTGGTCGTAGTCCTTCAGCGCCTCGTCGTACCTGCTGAGCTGGAACTCGAGATGCGCTTTGGTCCAAGCCAGCTCGAGCAACGTTTCACCGTTTTCGATCGCTTCCGTGATCTCACGCAGCGCCTGCTCGGTTTTGCCCTCCATGTTCAGCGAAAGGGCTTTGGCCAACGCCGCGGACTGCACCTGGCGCTTCTGGCTGCCCGGATCGGACGTGTCAGTCCGCGCCAGCGACTCCACCAGTTCGTTATCGATCACCCACAACCACTGATCGTTGGTCTGTTCCATGGAATTGTTCTCTTTTGCTGAATTGTTGCTCATTACTTGCCACCGTTCAGAAGCGACACCGAAACCGACTTGATCCGGCCGCGTTCTTCCCGTTCGTTCAGGAAGCCGACGCCTCCGACCTTGAGTTGATCGTCCGTCCAGACATCCACCTGCTGCCCCAGTACGTAGGTGGTGAACTTGGACCCGCGAACATCCACCCGGACTGAGTACAACGTGTCGAGCCGGACATCCAGATTGACGGGGACGCGTCCGACTTGCGCTTCCCGCCCGTGCGTCACGATGTATTTCAGCAAGGCAATCTTCGGCTCCGTGCCGGGTTTCACGATCGCCAGTTTCATGGCGTAGTAATTTTCAGGATCCGTGGCTCGGAATACCCAGCCCAAGCTCTTGGTCTCGATCTCGCCTTTGAAGTCGATCCGATAGTCGGAAAGCTTCAGGGACGGCCGGTAAATGGTTATTTGCCTGCCGTAGTGGGCGCCGGTGGGATCACCGGCCCAGCCTTCCACCCAACCGCCGCCGCCCACCATGATGCTGGGGCCGGCAACATCCGTGGCCGCTGCGGGCGGTGCGACCGGGGCCTGTGGCTTGCCGCCAAAAATGAAATAGGCGCCAAGGCCGAGCGCTATTAAAACGCCGCCGATAGCCATTTTTCCTTTCAGCGAACTCAGGAACGACGTGCTGGCGGTTTGCGCTACGCCGAAGCTCGGCGCTTCGATATCGCCCGGCACATGCTCTGCGGACTCGAACGGTGTTTTCGCGGCGATGACCGGCTTCTCTGGCACGCTCGGCTCGGCGACACCTTTGGCTGATTTCTTTGCTGGTTCAGGCGGCTTGGCTGGCGCCGCCGGTTCGGTGTTCTTAACCGGCTTTTCTTTGATGGCCGCGGCTTGTTTCGCCCCGTCTTTCGCGGCTTCTTTCGCCGGCGAAGCTTCTTTTGCGGTCTGTTTCTGGAACTTCGAGGACGGTGCGCTTTGCGGCATTGGCCGGGCCGGCGTTTGTTGCGACGGCTTGGCCCATGCTTTGGGAGTTGGCTCGGGAGCCGCAGCGCTGGAGGGTGCGGGCCTTGTTTCGGCCTGCTTTGACTCGGGCGTTGGCTTGGCCTCGGGAGTGGCCTGAGCCGCTTGTCCTGGTGGCCGCTGGCCAGGCTTCTTCGCTGCCCCTGGCGCGGACTGGACGAGACCCATTTTCGGCCGCAACGGCAGTCCGGTTACGCGCGGAAGAAACACGGGCAACTCAATCTGCGCACCGGCACTCGATTTCGGTGCCGGTTTGGCGGGCGGCAGCGGCTTTAGTGGCATGTCCACCAATTCCGCCTTCCGGGGCTGTGCTTGTGGAGCGGCAGTTTCTTCTTCCACCGCCGCCCGTTGAAGCGGAGTTGATTCGCCAACTTCTTCTGGTTCTGCGCTGGCCAATTCGGGTACCGCCGAATCCGCCATCGGGAGAGCTTCGGAGGGTTGTGTCAGCTCCTCATGCAGTTTCACCAAGCCCTGGAGCTCAGGCGTAGTGGAAGCCTCCGCAATCGGCAGCTCCGTTTCAACCCCTGCGGGGTCCGCACAGGCTGTACTCGTATGCACGGCTTCGGCCGTCTCTTGCAAAATTTCACTCTTTACTGCCTCCGCCTCAGCCTGTGCGACGAACACATCCGGCGAGGAGGCCTCGTCAGTGGAGGCTGCCGCTAAATTCTTCACCGTAAGCTCAACGTCAGCATCGGCAGCTGGAAATGCGATCGTCGGACAAGGTGGATCCAGCAGGTACAGTTCGGATGGGCTTTCCACCCGGAATTGCAAAAAACCATCCCAAGCCGCGGCCGCAACCGCATCCCAAGTGCGTGGGACTACCTCCACCTGCACCGGCCCGGCGCCGCGCAGCTTATTGGAAAAAGACATAGCACGGATGGAAGGCGCTGTTTCCCTACCCCGCGCAAATTCAGTTGACCCCACCGCCGGTGCGCGAAGGGAATACTCGGTATCGGAAAGATTGGGGCGGAATTTCAGTTCGACTATGGAAGCTTGCTGCAAATTCTGCTGAACCCGGTTTGCTGTCCGCCATTCGGGCGGTGCGGGCGGCGTTAGACTAGCCTCCCATGGCTCGGAATAAGGTGGGATTTCGATCTGTGCCGGTTCCGCTGGCTGTTCCTTAAGAAACTCAGCCAATCGCACCGGTTCCCAGGGTTGCTCGTCCGCCGTTTCTTGGAGCTCCGCTGTCTCTTCGACTTCTGCCCTTGCTTCCACCTCCAGCTCGGCTTCGGCGGATGCTTCTAGGATGGAGACCTCTTCTACGGCAGGAGGTTCTTCAAGTTCAACGGCAACTTGGGTTTCGCGCACGCGAGTGGGCCCATTCGTACTGGGCGAATCATCTTGTGCTTGAACCACCTTAGCCGGCGTACTCTTGTTTTGGGCTTGCAATAGCCGGTTCAGGCCAATGCGATTGTATTCCTCCTGATAGCTCTTCTTGTGGGCTTCCGAGCAGAACTGCCCCCCTCGGGTCCAGCGCTTCAGGAGCGCCAGCTCCTTGCCGCAATACAGGCATCGCATATGGGTGTAATCGGCGTTTCTCGCTTAGAATTGAATACCCCCACAAGGATTTTTCTACGGTAAAGTGCTTATTGAGACTTTCTCGGGCCAGGACCTTAATACCTCGCGCCATCGCGGGTTGCCGGGTCGAGCCGACCCGCGCGGTCTAGGAATCCGGCCGCAGCTCTGGCGTGTTGATTCTAAATGTGATGTCGGCTTGGTTGTGCGGGATTTTGCGAATCCGGACTGTGGCACGCGACGCCGGGAGCGTAGGCGGCTGAGCAGTCATTTGCGCTCGGATTGCCTACCTAGGACCAGGGCCGCCACGGCGCAAGAAATAATGTGTTTATCGCAAGCCGCGCCTAAAGTCACCGCCTGATCCGACGATCTTACTTACAGCGTGGGCGGGATCTGTGAGGCAAGAGCCTAGTTCGCCCCGCCGCGAGGGTCGGGCTGCCATGTCGGCCGACTCGCGAAGAGAGGAACTATGGTGAAACAAGAAGCTCTGAAGAATCATCTCGACACTCTGCGCAGCTCCATTCCTGAGTTGAAAGGCGTGCTGCTGGCTTCCAACGAAGGCTTACCGGTAGCGCATTCTCTCTCCAATGGCAGCGATCCGAATCGCATCGCAGCAATGGCCGCCGCCGCGTCCAATTTAGGGCGCCGCATCAGCGAAAGTATGGCGACGGGCGGCTTGGCCGAAGTCAGCATTCGCGGTGACGAGGGTGCGCTGTTCGTCTACTCCGCCGGCCCCAAGGCCGTGCTCGCCGTCATGGGCCCGCTGGATTCCAATGCCGGATTGATCCACCTGGAAGCCCGCGGCGTGGCCAAAGAGATCGCTGGCCTATTTTGATTTGTGTTGAAGGATTGCCGGTGCGGCGCTTGCGCGCGCCTGTTCTCAGCGCGGCGTAACCAACCCGCCGAGCTTATCCTGTTCGGACGCGTTGGCGCGCGGAAACCGCGTTGAAAACGCCTCCAAATACTTGAGCCCCGCGCCCGTGTTGTAAAGAACGATGCGCTCGTCCGGTTTCAGGAATCCGCTTGCGAGCAGCTTCTTGAGCGCCGCTACGCACGCGCCTCCTTCGGGCGCTGCGAAGATACCTTCATCGGCACCGAGCTCGAGCGAGGCATCCAGCAGTTCTTCGTCGCTTACGGCTATGGCCGTGCCTCCGCTCTTTCGAATTGCATCCAGCATCAGCACGTCGCCCAGCGGTTTAGGAACCCGCAGCCCAGCCGCGACGGTATAGGCGTTCTTCCAAAATTCGCTTTTCGATTCGCCGCGCTCGAAAGCCTGCACGACGGGCTGGCAGCCCTCGGTCTGGACGGCAATCATCTTGGGCCGGCGGCTGGAGATCCATCCCAAGGTTTCCATTTCGGCAAATGCCTTCCACATTCCGATCAGGCCGACGCCGCCGCCGGCTGGGTAAAAGATCGCGTCCGGCAGAGTCCAGCCGAGCTGCTCGGCCACTTCGTAGCCCATGGTCTTCTTGCCTTCGATGCGGTACGGCTCTTTCAACGTGCTTACATCGAACCATCCTTCGGAATCTTTGCGCTCGGCGACGATTCGCCCGCAGTCGCTGATCAATCCATCCACCAGGGTCACATGTGCGCCGAAAGCCATGCACTCGATGTAATTGGCCTGCGGGACATCCCGCGGCATGAAGATATGGGCTTCTATTCCAGCGGCGGCGGCATAAGCGGCCATAGCGCTGGCGGCGTTCCCGGCGGAGGGAATAGCGACCTTACGGATGCCCAGCTCGAGGCACATGGACACCGCGCAAGAAAGGCCGCGAGCCTTGAAAGAGCCGGTGGGATTGATCCCTTCGTCCTTTATCCAAACGTTTGTGGCTCCCACACGGGCGCCCAAACGCTCGGTCTTGCGCAGCGGCGTCATTCCCTCGCCTAAAGAAACAATCGAGCCCGGCTGGCTTACCGGAAGCACCGGAGCATAGCGCCACATCGTGCAAGGACCCGCTGCGGCGCCGCGCTTGGTCCAACTTGCCTTGATCTTTTCAAGATCATAGAGCACCAGCAATGGGCCACCGCACTCGCACAAATTGTGGATTTGTCCCGCCTCGCGCGATTTCCCGCAGACACTGCACTCAAGATGCGTGACGTTGCTCATAAGCCAAGTTCCGATGATAACAATCCACCTGCATCGGGCAGCCAGTGCGATGGTTTGCATCGGGCCGATCCGCTCCGGCTCAGCGGTGGTTGCGGCATCTTACGCGTAGCTACCGCGCCACGTTAGGGTACACCGCGGCGGCCCGCATGCGAAATTGATAGGAGATGGCGACCAGCAAGTCCGTGAAGCGCGCGCCCATGCCTCGCGCCACCAGCATCAGAAGGCGGCCAAGGCGCGGAGTATTGCGGACCGCCGTCGCGGGCATTCTTTCTCTCGTCCTGGTGCTGTACGCGATATGTGTCCTTGCGATCTTCGCGCTTCGTTGGATCAATCCCCCCACCACCGCGGTGCAGACCGAGCGCCGGATTCAAGCGATGTGGCGTCATCGCCCCTACAAGAAGCGTTACCAATTCGTGCCGCTCCGCCGCATCGCGCCGAACCTACAGCACGCCGTGATTGCAGCCGAAGATGGCCGCTTTTTTCAACACCACGGTTTTGACTGGGTGGAGATGCAGAAAGTGGTGCAGGACGACTTGAAACGGCAGCGGCTGGGCCGCGGCGGATCGACGATTACTCAGCAATTGGTGAAAAACCTGTTCCTCACAACCGGGCGCTCGCTCCTCCGGAAAGGCGCTGAGTTCGCGTTGGTGCCGGTAATGGAAGCCGTCCTCACCAAGCAGCGCATTCTCGAGCTCTACCTCAACGTCATCGAATGGGGGCCGGGGATCTACGGCGCCGAGGCCGCGTCTGAGTATTACTATCACGCGCAGGCCTCCACGATGAGCCGCGAGCAGTCGGCGCGCTTGGCTGCGATTATTCCGGCGCCGTTGAGAAGGAAACCCACGTACATGAACGACTACAGCGCCGAGATCCTGGACCGGATGGCCAAGACGGGCTGGTGACCGTCGGCCGGGGCGAGCAGCTCAGTGCTTTTGGAGAACCGCGAATAGCGACTGCCCGAATGGAGGCTGCACCATAGCCTCGAGCCGCGAAAGCCAAGGCGCGATGAGGCGATCGAAAATGTCGATTTGGGTGCCCGTTACCGCTTGTTGCCGGATGAGCCGAGAACTCGCCCACCACAAGAAAAACCCGGCCATGTTTACGTACCGCATTTTGCTGATCTTGAGCCCCACTTGCGCTGCCAAACGAAGCATGTCCTGCTTACGGTAACGCCGGCAATGATCCAGGCGCTTATCCATGCTCCCGTATAAAGCCTGGAACGCCGGCACCCACAGGACGATCTTTCCTTGTGGCTCGAGGATCGCAGCCATCGCTCGCAGCGCCGCAGCATCATCGGGGATGTGTTCCAGCACGTTCGTACAAACGCACGAATCGGGCCGGAATGTCGACAGCTCAGCGAATGCGGGATTCGTTGGTTCGCAGGCGAACACCAGCAGGTTGCTCCGAGCGGGATAACGCTGCCTCAAATGCTTGACGCACTCCGGTTCGACATCCACCGCGATCACCTGATCGCGCCCAAGCAAGTACTCCGTAAAATTTCCCATTCCGCAGCCTACTTCGACTACCCGTTGGCCCAATTCGGGGAGGATCAGGCGGCTTTGCCATGCGAGATAGTTCTTGGCCCGTGCCATCCTGGCCTGGTCCTGAATGGTGAAGCTGGAGCCATCTGCGCCCGCGATGCTGTCGTGTTGCGTCAACACTCCCTCAAACATGCTTGCACAGGAAAGAGTCGCTGCGGTTCACTCAGCCTTTGGGCTGATCCGAAGCCGTGATCCTCAATGCCTTTAGCAGAAGCTTATTGCGAGCGGGCTCTTGTTCGGCCTCAATGTTCACGGCATCGCCGGTCTGCAAATCCTCGGACCCGATTTTTTTCTTGCCGCGCAAGATGTGAGTTTTCCCGTCCAGATCGAAGTCGATCAGGTTGCCTTCCGCGGTTTCGAGGACGAGATGTTTCTTGGATATGCCATGAATCGTGCCGCTGAAGATAGCCGGTGGAACCGCTTGTCCAAGCAGGCCTACCGTCACAGCCAGGAATATCAAAACCCGCAAGATCATAGCTGCTGGGAAGACGGTGCGCCCGGCCATTGCGTTACGCTCGGCCATGCCCGGCCAGTAAACTAGCGAACTGCCTCGTAGAAATCCAGCGGCGTCGGACCCGCACAAACGCTGCGGGCGCTGAGTCTTTCAGCTAGAGTTTTTATAATTAAAATCTCGGTGAAGCAGCTGGTCGAGCGCGAGCGTGAATTGGCGGCGATCGAGGCGCTACTCGGCCGCAGAGGCGGGCTCCTGATTGTCGAGGGCCGGGCCGGGATCGGCAAAACATCGCTCCTCGAAGCGGCTTGCCGACGGGCAATGGAGTTGCACTACGAAGTCCTCCGGGCTCGCGGCTCGGAACTGGAGGCGGATTTCGCTTTTGGTGTAGTACGCCAGTTGTTCGAGCGGTGCGTTGCGGCCGAGGATCAGGACGAACGAGACGCATTGTTCTACGGACCCGCAGCCGCCGTACGGCCACTGCTCTTAGGCCAACTCACAGATACGCCACTCCAGGATACTTTTTTTGCGGTTCTGCACGGCCTGTACTGGCTATCCGCTAACCTCGCGGGCCTTCGCCCGCTCCTGCTCGCTGTGGATGACACTCACTGGGGAGACGAACCGTCTTTGCGCTGGCTGGCATACCTCGCTTCCCGGCTGGAAGGGCTCCCGTTGGTGCTGCTCCTTACAGTGCGACCAAGCGAGCCAAGCTCGCTGAGCGGTCCGCTACTGGCGCTGCGTGCTGATGCGCCATTGATTCTGAAGCCCGAGCTGTTGAGCGAAAGCGCTGTGAGCGCGATCGTTCGCGACGCATTCGCCGATATGGGGACGAATGAGCTGGGGCGCGAAGCCTGGACCGCGAGCGGTGGCAATCCACTTTACTTGACCGAATTGCTGCGGGCAATCGAGATTGACGGCCGGCCGACAGCCGCGTGCCGGCCGGCCGAACTTTTGACAGGCGGGCACACGGAGATCTCGCGGCTCGTGACCGCCCGTGTGCGTGGCCTCGATCCGCGGGCATTAGGCCTCGCGCAGGCGCTCGCCGTGCTCGGGGATGGTTGTGCGTTACGCCACGCCGCGGCGGCCGCTGGAGTGGAAATGATGGAAGCGACGCGGTTAGCCGCGGGCCTGGTTCGTCGCGAGGTGCTGGCCGCCGATGACCCTCCGATGTTCATTCACCCGGTGGTCCGCGACGCCATCGAAGCATCGTTGAACAGTGACGAGCGCGAGGCTGTTCACCGTTCCGCGGCCCGTCTGCTCCAAGCTGATGCAGCCCCCGCGGGACAGGTCGCCGCCCATCTTGTCGGCGTGCGTCCTGCCGCCGATAGTTGGGTGCTGGCGCGTCTGTTGGAAGCTGCGCAGATAGCGATGAAGAGCGCGGCGCCACAGGCCGCAGCCCGCCTGTTCGAGCGTGCTCTGGCCGAGCCACCCCCGGCTGAGCAGCGGCTCAGCATCCTCCGCAAGGCGGCTCGGGCCCAGGCGAGCGCCGGACACGAGAGGGCCTGTGCGCTTCTGGAGCAGGCATTGGCGCTGGCTGTCGATCCGCGTGAGCGCGCCGAGATCGCGATCGAGATCGCCGAAGTGTACGCTACGTTGTTCCGATGGGCGGACGCAGTCGATGTTCTGGAGCGGGCACTCGCGGAGATCGGGGAAACTGACCAGACGCTCGCCGCGCAAATCGAAGGACAACTGGTAGTCGGCTGCCTGCACGATGCGCGCCGTGCCTCGCGCGTCTCGCCGGTGATCGCGCGCCTCTCCTCCCGTCCCCTAGCCGGCAAGCCTGCGGAGGCGCTCGCCGTCGCACTCGGTATGGCGTCGGCCCTCGCCGGCCGGCCCGCAGCCGAGGCAGCTTCCTATCTGGAGAAAGCTCTCTTACGCGCAGAAGGACGGGTTGAGAACTGGGATATGCGGGCTGCCCTGCTATGGAGCCTGATCACGGCCGAGCGCTTCGAGGTAGTTGAGACAGCCTTGGATCCCATGATCGCGGAGGTTGACCGATCCGGCAGCGCTCGCGGCTTGATTGCCGCCTACAGCACCCTCGGTCTGCTGAAACTGCGTTTGGGCGCGCTTCCGGAGGCGGAGTCCGCCGCCCGAGCCGCTTTGCGTGTGCTTCAGGAGGGGGACTTCCGGCCAGGGCTGGCGTTCGCCGCCACGGTACTGGCTGATGTTGCGGTGGAGGCCGGTGAGCTTGATGAGGCACAAGCGTTACTCGACCTACTGCCGCAGAAAGGCTGGCCGGCGGGTGTTGGCACGGTGTTGATCCCGGCGGCCCGTGGACGCCTCCGGCTCGCCCAGGGGCGGCCTGCGGAGGCCCTGGCGGATTTCCACACATGCGCCGAAATGTTCAGCACCGAAGTTTGGGGCACCGAGATGCGGGATACCGGTTATCTGCATGCTCGCGCAGGCGCGGCCCAGGCGCTTATTAGACTCGGACGCCATAAGCGTGCACGCGAGATGGCGCAGTCCGAATTGTCGGACGTACGAGTTTTCGGAACCCCTCGCGCCCTAGGTGTCGCATTGCGTTCCGCCGGGCTGGCTGAGGGTGGCAAGCCGGGATTGTCGTTATTGGCTGAGTCGGTGGCCACGCTCCGGAATTCTCCGGCATTGCTGGAGCGGGCGCATTCACTGGTGGAATTGGGGGCGGCGCTGGGCCGAAGCGGGCAGCGTGCGGCCGCGCGCGAACCGCTGGTCGAGGGACTCGATCTGGCAGCCCGATGCGGCGCCCGGCCGCTAGCTTTCCGCGCGCGGGAAGAACTGAAGGCCATTGGCGCGCGCCCCCGCCGTGAGTGGCGCACCGGCCTTGAAGCACTGACCCCTGGAGAACTACGCATAGTCCGGTTGGCGGCCGAGGGCCGCTCCAATCGAGACATTGCCTGCCAACTGTACGTCACCCTCAAGACAATTGAAGGCCACCTTTCGCGAGCATATACGAAGCTCGGAATCTCAAGCCGGAGCGAATTGTCCCGAATCCTAAAAGGAGAAAAGACCGGGGTGGGAAGCCAAAAAAACTAGGGTGCCGCCCTCTATCGAACTCCTCATTACGCGTGGCATTCTTCGGTCATGACTACACGCGAAACGTTCCAAAAGGGGACGGACACCTTCAACGCTCATGACATAAACAGTTTTTCGGCAGTGCTCGCCGACGATGTTGTCTTCGAGGCGCCTGGCGTTCGTGGCGAGGGAAAGGCAGCCTGCGCGGATTTCTTCGCCAGCTGGTTTATGGCATTTCCGGACGCCCGCGTCGACGTCGACAATCTTCACGTTGTCGATGACGTTGCCGTTGAGGAAGGTCGATTTACAGGTACCCACAACGGCGTACTCCGGATTGGCAATGGAGACGTACCGCCGACTGGCCGCCCGGTTGCGCTCAACTACATCCAAGTGCTCCGCATCCGCAATGGGAAGCACGCCTCGTTTCGCTTGATGTTTGACCGGCTCCTGATGTTGGAGCAACTCGGCCTCATGCCCGCGCCGGCGCCCAGAGCGTAAACGCTTCTCCTTCATTAAAGCGTTCCAAAAAACCTGATAACGGTTTGAGGAAAGGACCAAAAGTGCAACAACAACGCTCGATCTCGGGGAGCAACCCCTCGGAAAGGGTTGCCTCCCGTACCGAGTTGTCAATAGCGGCGATCGCGGGCAGCATTGCGATCAGCCGCTCATGTCGTTTGCACCTCTTCATCATCGTCAACCCTGTGCTGAGCCGGAAATTGGCAAACGAGTCGTGCGACACAGCGCGCTGCGGATTTGATCCGAGATCTCCCCGTCTACTCGTTTTCCTCGGCCTCTTCTGCTCCGGATTGCTCGGCTTGCGCGATCAATTCGCGTGCGAGCTGCAGCTGATGGTGTGGGACCTTCACTTCGAATGCGAGGTTGGGCAAAACCGAATCGCCCACCAGCACGGCATTCACTCCGTTATATTCCAGGAGGTTCTTTACACTCATGGCCTCAAACTCCGAGCTGGTGCCCCCCTCGCTGTGAAACACCGTCTCGAGGTTGAGGGCCGCGGAGGCGTCGCCCTTGCTTGCATCGGAAAAGTTCTCCGCGATCAACTGCTCGGCCCGTTCGGAATCCGCGGAGGGCGTGCGAACCTCAAAGGCGCCTTCGGGAACACCAGGAGCCGAGTCATCGGCCACTTCGGCGGCGATCCCTCGGGAAACGAGCAGGTCGCGGATCGCGGCGCTGGCTTCCTCGGCATCCGAATCCATCGAGCGATACACAGTCACTAAATCCGCGGGCGCGTTCATATTCAGAGCATACCAGCAGCACAGCGTTAGAATGATCAGTGGAGGGAATATGGCGGATCAGAATTATGGCGACAAAGCTGTGTGGTTCATGGCAGGAATAGCGATCGGAGCTAGCATCGCTCTGCTCTACGCTCCGGCTTCGGGCGAAGAGGTGCGGCGCAAAATCGCGAAAAAGACACTGGAGAGCCGGGACACGCTGAGGGAATCCGGACGAGACATGCTGGAGCGCGGCCGGGAAATGTACGAACGCGGGCGTAAACTCGCCGATGATGCCGCCGAGATGTTCGAACGTGGCCGCAAGATCGTCGAGAGCACTGCGTCGAACCTGAAGGAATAGAGAATCGCCCATGAGCACGACCCTTGTTGAACCGGTCCGCTCGTTGCCAGCTTTCGCAAATGAGCCGGTGGCCGATTTCTCGAAACCGGCCAATCGCCAGGCCATGGAGAAGGCTCTGCGCGACGTGCATGCGCAGTTGGGGCGGGAGTATGACCTGCTGATTGCAGGTGTGCACCACAAGACCTCCGATAAACTCAAGTCCTTAAACCCATCGCGGCCCAGCGAGGTGGTTGGCATCCACAACAAGGCCACCTCGGACTTGGCCAGGGAAGCGGTTGAGTTCGCTTACTCCTATTTCGCCGAATGGAGCAGCGTGCCGCCCGAGACCCGGGCGGAAATTCTGCTGCGCGCCGCGGCATTGATCCGCGAGCGAAAGTTCGAGTTCGACGCGTGGCTGGTGTACGAGGCCGGCAAGACCTGGCCGGAGGCCGAAGCAGATGTCTGCGAAGCGATCGACTTCTGCGAATACTATGCGCGCCAGATGCTCCGGCTGGCCAAACCAGATCCGGTGCTTCAGCTTCCCGGTGAGAAAGACGAGCTGGTGTATCTGCCGCTGGGGGTGGGCGTGATCATTCCACCCTGGAATTTTCCGCTCGCCATTATGGTGGGCATGACGGTGGCCGCGTTGGTCACGGGCAACACGGTAGTGATCAAGCCGTCCAGTGATACGCCGACCGTCGCCGCCAAGTTCGCCGAGGTGCTGCGCGACGCGGGCTTCCCACCTAAGTCCTTCTCCATGCTGGTGGGCAGCGGTGCGGTGGTGGGCGACGTAATTGTGCAGCACCCCCAGACGCGCTTCATCGCATTCACCGGATCGCGCGATGTGGGGCTGCGCATCAACGAACTGGCCGCCAAGCCACAGAAGGGGCAGATCTGGATCAAGCGCGTGATCGCGGAGATGGGCGGTAAGGACGCCATTATCGTGGATCGCGAAGCTGATTTGAACAGCGCTGTGAAAGGCGTGCTGTGGTCGGCATTCGGATACCAGGGACAGAAGTGCTCGGCATGTTCTCGCGCCATCGTGGATGAAGCCATTTACGATCAATTCCTGGATAAGTTGAAAGCCGAAGTGAACGCGGTGAAGGTCGGGCCTTCCGATCAGCCGGACAACTATATGGGTCCGGTAATCAATGAGGGCGCCAAGCGATCTATTTTGGATTACATCGAGATCGGCAAAAAGGAGGGCCGCGTGATCGCCGGCGGGTCGATCGTGCCGGGCGATGGATACTTCGTTCAGCCGACGGTGATCGCTGATGTCGGACCGAAGGCGCGCATATTTCAGGAGGAGATTTTCGGCCCCGTTCTCGCGGTCTCGAAGGCTCGCGATTTCGATCATGCGCTCGAGCTTGCCAACGATTCCGAATATGGGCTGACTGGGGCGGTATTCTCCAATAACCGGGAAAAGATACGCAAGGCCCGGGAGCAGTTCTTCGTCGGCAATCTTTACATCAACCGCAAGTGCACAGGCGCGATGGTGGGCGCGCACCCATTTGGCGGCTTCAACATGTCGGGAACAGATTCGAAAGCGGGCGGGCCGGACTATCTGCTTCAGTTCCTGCAAGCCCAAGCGATCGGCGAGAGAATTGGCTGATCGATGTGATAAGATCGGCGTGAAACGATTCTGGAGCCCCGATGAGAAGGGGACCAAGAAGTGACAACTCCAGGGTCGAATCCGAACGACGCGGCGACAGGGCGCTTCGGCGCCCTGTTCCACTTTTGTTAGAGCTTTCCGCTATTCCCGTTTAAGAAGAGCTGGACTGCTGCAGAGGATTCGGATAGGCGTCCGGGTCGGGGTTCGGGCTGTGGACGCACTTGAAATCTTTCTCGATCAGGATCGTTAAACGCTTTCCGGCAGCTCCGGGCTGCTCGCCCTGGATCTCCACCTGATCGCTGGTGATCCATTGTCTTGCCACCGCGGCCGGTACTTGAATTTTGAGCGCTCCGTTCTGGTAAATGGCGCGAGGTGCGAGTACGGTCGACAGCGATTCCAAGCCATATGAGAAGGTCGTGCCAGGCGCGAATTCGACGGTTTCCTCCAGCCAGCCGGTCTTGCTGAATTGCCCGACTTCGGCCTGATTCAATCGCAGCCGCAGAACGTTGCCATGAATCCGCAGCTTCATTGAATTCTCGAAGCTCCTGAATAGATGTTAAAACGGCCATCGCGCACAAACCCAAGCAGCGTCATATTGAATCGCCGCGCCGTCTCGACGGCCAAACTGGAAGGTGCGCCCACCGCCGCCAGAACGGGAATGCCAGCCACCACGGCTTTTTGAGTCAGCTCGAAACTTGCGCGGCCGCTAACCAACAGCACTTTTCCGCTTAGCGGAAGATCGCCCGTCAGGAACTCGGCACCGATCAGCTTATCCACCGCGTTATGACGGCCGACATCCTCGCGCACCAGCAGGAGCGTGCCTTTGCCGTCGAACAGCGCTGCGCCGTGCAAGCCGCCGGTGCGGTCGAAAACGCGTTGATCGCCACGCAGGACGATCGGAAGCTGATGGACGACGGAAGACGAGATCAACGGCCCATTTTGAGGCAGTACCGGACAACCTTGAACGCGCAGCGCCTCAATGGATGCTTTACCGCACACGCCGCAGCTCGACGTCGTATAGAAGTTGCGCCGTAAGCGTTCTAAGTCGATCTCGACGCCGGGATTCAAGCTCACGGAAACGCTGTTCTTGGTGGTATCGATATGCCGGATCTGCTGTGCGCTGGTGAGAATGCCCTCGCTGCAAAGGAATCCGACAGCAAGCTCCGTATCATGCCCGGGCGTGCGCATGGTAATGGACACCGCTTCGCCGGCCAGACGGATCTCCAGGGGTTCTTCGATCGCCAACAGGTCTTGTACCGGTGTGGACGCGTCGCCGTCGACTTTTTGAACTGGAACCGTGAGGATGCTGCGGCTCACACCGCCAGAATAGCGGGTTCTTTAACTGCGTGCCGGGAGCTTACGCGAGATTCGGGATCTTGATGATCTTCTTTTGGATCGCGTATTGGACCAATTGCGCCTTGTTGTGGATGTCCAGCTTGCGCATGAGGTTGAATTTGTGCGCCTCGACGGTCTTCACGCTCAGGTTGAGATCGCAGGCGATCTCTTTGACGGAATTGCCTTCGGCCAGCATTTTCAGTACTTCGCGCTCGCGCGTGGTGAGCGTGGCGAAACGGGGCAGGCGGTTAGCAGATTTGATACGTGACCGGAAGTCGTCGACTAATTGTGAGAGCATCCGCGGGCTCAGGTAGCTTCCACCTCGGCAGATATCGCGAACTGCAGCGACCAATTGCGCCGATGGGCTGTCTTTGAGGACGTACCCACTGGCACCGACTTCCATGCCTTCGACCAGGTAATCCTCGTCATCGTACATGGTCAGGAAGAGCACCTTGGTTTCCGGCCGGTTCTTCTTAATCTGGCGGGTGGCCTCGAAGCTGCTCAGCCCGGGCATGCCGATGTCCATCAACACAACGTCCGGACGCACTTCGGCGGCCTTTTCGACGGCATCGCCGCCGTTGGACGCCTCGGCTACAACTTCCATATCTGCTTCGGCCGAAATCAAGGTTCTAATGCCCTGGCGGAAGAGGGTGTGGTCATCCGCCAACATAATTCGAATCTTTGCCATAACGTTTGCCCGAGTTGTGCTTCTAATCCTTTTCTAAATTTCGGTATCTCCGCGAACAGTCAGCACGTGCGACGCTATGCCGGAACCGCCTTTACGCGCCGCGCCGTCCTTCCACTGATCGGCTTAGCGGCGATCGGTTCTAACAAATTCAATGCCGGCGGCTCCTTGGCGACAGGAAGATTGATCAAGATCTTCGTACCGCGGCCTTTGTTCCTGCGATCCAGCGGCACGCTCCCGTCCTGAGGGTAGCTTTTGATTTCAAACCTGCCACCGAGCAGGGCAACGCGCTCTCTCATGCCGGAGAGCCCAAACGAGTCCTTCCGGGCCAGCGCTTCTTCCACCTTAAAACCGACTCCGTTGTCTTCAACGGCCAGTCTTACCCATCCATCGGCGGAACTTACCGAAATGTTTACGCTACTCGCGGAGGCGTGTTTGGCGATGTTGTTACAGCACTCCTGGACCAACCTATACACAATAATTTCAGTGTGTTGTGGTAGACGGCCGAGGCGGCTAAGCACCAGGCGAACGCGGATAGGGTGCAGCCGGCGGAAGCGGTTCACTAACTGCCGCAGAGCCGCGCCCAAACCGAGCTGCTCGAGCACGGCCGGGCTAAGTGCCGCGATGAGCCGGCGCATTTCCAAAATGGTTCGCTCGGTCAGATCGCGCGCCTCGCGCAGTTTGCTAATCCATTCCGTGTGCTCGGAAGGCAGCGCCTGCTCCAGCAACTCCATTTGCAAGCGGATACACAACAGCGACTGTCCGGCTTCATCGTGCAGTTCCCGGCTGATGCGGCGCCGCTCCATCTCCTCGACGTGCAGCATGTGCTCGGCGAGCTGGCGGATTTGTTCCTCGCTGGCGGCCAGATTTTCCATTAGGCGCGCCTTTTCCGCCGCCATCAGACAGCGCTCGGCGGCCGCTGCCAGAAGCTCCTGCTCGCGCGGAAGCCACTCGTATGGTTTTGAAAAACCAAACTGCATCACCCCGGCGGTGCGCCCGCCGGCCGCCAGCGGGATGGACCAGCAGAGCTTGTACTTCTGTTTCCAGCCCGGCTCCAACAGCAAGCTGGCGGACTCGTCGGCCAGGTTGATTTGACGAGATTGCGATAGCGCCTTCAGCTTCACGCGCCCGTTCGGAACCTCTGATAGCGCGGCATTTCGATCGTCTTCCGGCCCCGCTTTACCTCGCAGCTCCCAAGCGCTTCGGCGATCGTTCAGCAGATACAGGTGTCCCGCATCGGCATGACACACCTGCACCAGAGCATGCAGAAAGCGCCTTAGCAGCTCATCCAGATTGCGCGATTCCAATTCGATCCGGAACAGCTCGTAAAATGCCTGCGTCTCAGCCTCGCGAACCTGATAATACGCGTTGTTAAGCGTGAGAGTGATACAGAAATGGAGCTGTTCGCGCACCCACTGCAGATTCGCGTATTCATTTGGCCGAAGTTCGCGAAGCAACGGCGACAACAACGTATCGTATTCCTGCAGAGCCTCTACCACGATACTGGGCGGCAGATTCAGCTTGGCTAGCCGGCGCCCATTGTACTCGACTTGTTCGATGAACTTTAGCGGTGGCTCACCGCGTGCCAGAATTCGGGCCGCCGCGACCGGCGTGAGCGCCGCCAACGCCGACAGCATCTTGGGTTCGTATTCCCGAGGCTCGAAGTGCCGGTCCTTCAGTTTGGCCAGGAACCGCCGGTCTAAAGTTTCCGCGTGTGGCAGTAAGAATACTGCCAATCGCTGCAGGTGTACCCGAAGCTGATCACTGAGGACGTCAGCGGCATCGGCGAGTTCCGGCGCTATTTCGGTAAGCTGCACCCTAGCCGTTCTATCGGCATCTAGGGGAAAGGCTTTAGGAGTCGCTAACACTCGTAGGCGCGGCTCGGTGAAGTCTTTAAGAGCGGCAAGCCATCGCGCCGGCAGCGCGGCCAGCACCGTGCTGAGGTTCACCGCGCCATTGCCGAGCCGGGATTGTCCGCTGGGAATCGGAAGAGTCATTCGCTAAACCAAATCGCCAACGCGCCATGACGCGCGCGCGAACTTCCATTTGGAGCGCCCACGGCCGAGCGGGCGACGGCCCAAGCGCGATGCCGAGGCGGGCGGTTCGATTAAGCGGAGTCCACCCCGCCTGCCTGATTTCGCAGCGAAGGAGCCTGCGAACACACGAACAACACTGTTCCCCTGCCGGGCGCTTGCACACCCCGGACTTTCTCCCTTTTAATCTGTTTCCTCGTTGACGCAGGTCATCTTCATTCTGTTTCGCGCTATTGAAAAAAATTCCCGCCGCGCCTTCGATTCGGCTTCGCCGTCAAGACCCCATCTGGTAAAATGAAGTACCCCGATGAAATTTGGAGTCGTCGTCTTTCCTGGAAGCAACTGCGATCACGACGCGTGGTACGCCGTGTCCGCGAATCTCGGGCAAACGGCAGAGTTCATTTGGCATGACGCCACGAGCGTGGGCGATGTGGATGCAGTGATCCTACCGGGCGGTTTCGCATACGGTGATTACTTGCGCTGCGGTGCGATCGCAAAGTTCTCGCCTGTCATGCAGAGCGTCCGCACGTTCGCCTCCCAAGGCGGACTGGTGCTCGGCATCTGCAACGGATTTCAAATCCTGGTCGAAAGCGGCCTCTTGCCCGGCGCCTTGGTGCGCAATCGTGGTTTGAAGTTCATTTGCAAGCCGGTTCCCGTGCGGGTGGAAACCACGAATTCTGCATTTACGGCTGAA
This sequence comes from Bryobacteraceae bacterium, assembly GCA_035293725.1. Classification (GTDB taxonomy): domain Bacteria; phylum Acidobacteriota; class Terriglobia; order Bryobacterales; family Bryobacteraceae; genus Palsa-89. The sequence continues at coordinate 106,450 of DATGMH010000056.1, read as the reverse complement.
GCGAAAAAGGGCCAGCGTCTGGTTTTGCCCATCGCGCACGGCGAAGGTTGCTACATTGCCGATGAACGTACGCTGGACCAGCTGGAAGCCGAAGACCGGGTCGTGCTTCGGTATCTCGAAAACCCGAACGGGTCCCAGCGCGACATCGCTGGAATCTTGAACGAAGGACGCAACGTAATGGGCCTGATGCCCCACCCCGAGCGCGTCACCGAACCTATCATGGGTTCGAGCGACGGTTTGGTGATACTCAGATCAATGGTTTCAGCGGCGACGCAGGCGCTTCTCGTGCCGGCGGCGCACTAACGCATGACGCCGCAGGTCATTGAGACCCACGGACTGACCACGGCGGAGTACGACAAGATCGTTTCCCTGCTCGGCCGCGAGCCCACCTACACCGAACTCGGAATCTTCAGTGTAATGTGGAGCGAGCATTGTTCTTATAAAAGCTCGCGCCTGCATTTGAAGAAGCTTCCCACGCGCAGCCGGCTGGTGCTGCAAGGGCCTGGGGAGAATGCCGGGATCATCGATATCGGCGACGGCTACGCGATCGCGTTTAAGATCGAATCGCACAACCATCCCAGCTTCATTGAGCCGTTTCAGGGAGCGGCCACCGGCGTTGGCGGCATCCTGCGCGACATCTTCACTATGGGTGCCAGGCCCATCGCTGTCATGGACGCGCTTCGCTTCGGTCCTCTGAATATCGCGCGCAACCGGCGCATAGTCGAAGGCGTGGTCTCCGGAATCGCGCACTACGGGAACTGTTTCGGTGTGCCCACAGTTGGCGGCGAGTGCGTTTTCGAGGAATGCTACAGCGGCAACCCGCTGGTGAACGTGTTCGCTCTAGGCGTGTTCAAGCACGACCAGATCTTCTACGGCAAAGCGAAAGGCGTGGGAAATCCGGTGATCTACGTCGGCGCAAAAACGGGGCGCGACGGCATTCACGGTGCATCCATGGCGTCTGCCGAATTTACGGAAGAAGCCAAGCAGAAGCGGCCCAACGTCCAGGTTGGCGATCCGTTCTTAGAAAAACTGCTGCTTGAGGCCTGCTTAGAAGCGATGCAGACCGGCGCGATCGTAGGCATTCAGGACATGGGCGCGGCGGGATTAACTTGCTCGACCTGCGAAATGGGGAGCCGGGCCGGAACCGGCATCGAAATCGATCTACAGTACGTCCCGCAGCGCGAAAGCGGCATGACTCCGTACGAGATCATGCTGTCGGAGTCGCAGGAACGCATGCTGCTAGTCGCCGAAGCCGGCCGCGAGGAAGAAGTGTTCCGCGTTTTTCGAAAGTGGGGGCTTGACGCTGTCACTGTAGGACGCGTAACGGCCGACGGAATTTTGCGGGTGAAGGATCACGGCGAAGTTGTCGCGGAAATTCCCAACCGGGATTTGGCCGACGAAGCCCCCCTGTACGACCGGCCGCACACGAAGCCGTACCGTCCCGCGCCTCTGGATGCACCTGCGGGTGTTCTGGATCGCAGCCGCAAAGAGAGCGTCCAGTCGGATCTGATCGCGCTGCTTGCTTCCGCCGACATCTGCTCCAAACGCTGGATTTGGGAACAGTACGATTACACGGTTCGAACGAACACGATCGCCGGGCCAGGTTCCGACGCCGCTATCGTGCGCGTGAAGGAAACCGGCACGTCCCTGGCGATGTCGCTGGACGGCAACGGCCGCTACTGCGCGCTGGATCCGCGCGAAGGCGCCAAACTAATCGTGGCCGAATGCTGCCGTAACTTGTCCACTGCCGGCGCGCTTCCGGTCGCCGCCACGAATAACCTCAACTTCGGAAATCCCGAGCGGCCGGAGATTATGGCGCAACTGGTAGAGGCGATCGAGGGCATCGCCGAGGCGTGTCAAGTTTTCGAGACGCCGATCACCGGCGGCAACGTCAGTCTGTATAACGAAACTCTGGGCGAAGCGATCTGGCCCACACCAGTTCTGGGCATCGTCGGCCTGATGAAGACCGCGCAGCCCACACCGATGCATTTCGCCAACGCAGACCGCGCGTTGATCCTGCTGGGCGGTTTCGGCCAGACCGACGACCGGCACTTTGGTGGAACGCAGTATGTAAAAGTAATCCTCAAGTCCATGTGGGGTCTGCCGCCAGCGCTCGACATGGAGTACGAAAAGCGGGTGCATCATGCCATCCGGGAGATGATAGCTTCCGGCGCCGCGGAATCGGCCCACGATTTGAGCGATGGCGGCTTGGCGGTTGCGCTGGCCGAATCCAGTTTCGGAGCGGCCGGCATCGGCGCGCACATCCAAATCCCGGCGCAGCAGCGGCCCGAACTTGAGCTGTTCCACGAAGGCCCATCCCGGATTCTAGTCTCGACCTCTCAGGCGGAAGAAGTACTGAAAATTGCCTCGCAAAATAAGGTTGAAGCTCAGCGTATCGGCGTTACAATGAAAGGGCGGTTACGAATCGATTACGGTTCGGACACCCTGGTGGATTGCGATCTGGCTGAGTTAAGGCAACCTTGGCAGACATCTCTCGAACGCATGCTGCACCAGTCATGACCCGTCACAACAGCGAGTCTTTCGACCTCCCCCTCGACAAACTGCACGAGGAGTGTGGCGTGTTTGCCATTTACGGACACCCAGAAGCGGCCAATCTTGCGTACCTGGGGCTGTACGCATTGCAGCACCGAGGCCAGGAGAGCGCGGGGATCGCAACCAGCGACGGCCGCGAGGTCCGCTGCTACAAGGAGATGGGCCATGTGGCCGACATCTTCACGCCGGAGAGGATTGCGAGCCTGCCCGGCGAGTTGGCCATCGGGCACACACGCTATTCCACCGCGGGCGACACGGTGCTCATGAATGCACAGCCGTTCTGCGTGGACTGCAACAAAGGACAAATCGCGGTTGCGCACAACGGCAATATCACCAACGCCGCCGAACTGCGGCGCGAACTGGAAAGCCAAGGCTCGATTTTCCAGGCGTCCAGCGACACGGAAGTTGTTTTGCACCTGGTGGCCCGGTCGCGCGAACGGTCGCTCGCCGGAGCGTTGCGCGAAGCCATGCTGCAGCTCGAAGGCGCGTTTTCTCTGGTGTTCCTGGCCCGCGATCGCATCATCGTAGCTCGGGATCCGCGCGGATTCCGGCCACTGGCGTTCGGGCATATGGAATCGGCGTATGGGCGTCCAGCCTACGTCTTCGCTTCGGAAACTTGCGCTTTTGACCTGATCAACGCGCAATACGTGAACGATGTCGAACCCGGCGAGATGGTCTGCATTGGCCCCGAAGGCATGACGCGCGAGCGATGGGCGCCCGAGGTGCCCAGAGCCCAGTGCGTTTTCGAGCACGTGTATTTTTCGCGGCCGGATTCGGTGGTGTTCGGCCGGCCGGTCCAGCAGTCGCGCGAAGATTTGGGGCGTTTGCTCGCGCAGGAGTCCGGCGTCGAAGCTGACGTGGTGGTTCCGGTTCCCGATTCCGGCGTCGCAGCTGCGCTCGGGTATTCCGCTGAATCCGGCATTCCGTTCCGCCAGGCACTCATCCGCAATCATTACGTGGGCCGGACGTTTATTGAGCCTTCTCAGGCCATTCGCGACTTCGGCGTCAAGCTTAAGCTCAATCCGATCCGGCATTTGCTGGAAGGCAAGCGCGTCATTTTGGTAGACGACTCCATCGTTCGAGGTACCACCAGCCGGAAGATCGTCCGTATGGTGCGCAGTGCCGGCGCGCGTGAAGTACACTTGCGCATCTCCTGCCCGCCGACCGTTTCGCCCTGCTTCTACGGCGTCGACACGCCGCGCCAGAGCGAACTCATCGCCGCCCGGCACTCGCTTGAAGAGATTCGGCAATATGTTGAGGCCGACTCGCTAGCGTACCTGTCGCTCGATGCGCTTCGCCGCGCCGTAGCCGACGACAAAGGCCAATACTGCTACGCCTGCTACACCGGCAAATATCCCACCGACCTGGTTCACATCGAAGAGCTGGTGGCGGCAAAAAACCGCACGCGCTAGCTACCGGTTTAAAATCGAAACATGGGCACGACCACGACGCTGGTGACCGTCCAAGAGTTCCTCGTGCTGCCCGAGCCGGAAGGCCAGCGCATCGAGCTGATTGGGGGTGAAGTCGTCAGCATGGGCAGAGGCGGTGTCGCGCATGAGTGGGTTAAGGCCAACCTGATCGAAGTACTCCGCGATTGGGCTCGCCAACAAAGCTCTATGAAGGTCCTGAGCGAAACCACATACGTGCTCGACGAGCACAACTCCCCGATTCCGGATGTGTCCCTTCTGTCTCTCAGCCGTAAGCCGCCGCAAATGACCGGCTGGTTTCAAGGTGCGCCGGATGTTGCGATCGAGGTCGTATCGTCGGAAAAGGCTGCGGTGCTGGAGACGAAAATCGAACTGTATCTCGCTCATGGTAGTAAGTCCGTTTGGGTCGTTTACCCGGAGAGGCGAGTTGTTCGAATCTTTGCGATTGACGGGGGAGCGCGGCTTTTCGAACGCGAGCAGATGTTGGAAGATCCCCTCCTGCCTGGATTCAAGGCTCCCGTATCACAAGTCTTTGAAGGCATCTAAACCGGATAGCTTCCTCTGGGTAAACTGAAAGAATGCCTCCCGCCGTCGCAGCCTCCGCTCTGCGTGTCCCTCATTCCCGCATCCGCGAACTGGCCGAGATCGCCATGGGCATGGACGGCGTGCTCAAGCTGTACTTCGGCGAATCGAACATCCCGACGCCCGACTACATCAAGCGTGCTGCGCAAAAGGCCATGGCCGACGGGTTCACGTTTTACACCGAAAACGCGGGACTGCCGTCGCTGCGCAAGTCGCTAGCCCGTTATTACCAGGAACTGCACGGCGTGGAGTTGGACCCCGCGTCGGAATTTGTGATTACGGCGTCCGGCGTTCAAGCGCTCAACCTCGGAATCCGCTGCGTGCTCGATCCCGGCGATGAGGCCCTGGTCCTTACCCCCGCTTGGCCAAACGGCGCATCGAATGTTGCCCTCGCCAACGGCGTTGCGCTCGAAATCCCTCAGCCGCTGATCGGCGATCGTTATCACATCGATTTCACCGCGCTAGAATCGGCCATCACGCCACACACGCGGATGCTGCTCTACACCTCGCCGTCCAATCCTCTGGGCTGGGTGGCAACCGTCGACGAGCAGCGCCGGCTCCTGGATTTCGCTCGCCGGCACGACTTATGGCTGATCGCCGACGAAGTCTACGAGCGCCTTAACTACACCGGTGAGAAGCCCACCACGCCCGCGCCGACGATCCTAAAGCTTGCTACGCGTGAGGACGCGGTTATTGTGATTCAGTCGTTCTCGAAAGCATATTGCATGACCGGGTGGCGTCTAGGCTGGCTGGTCGCACGGCGCGATCTGGTCGCGCGGGCCACGCAACTCAATGAGTTTGTCGTTTCGCACGCGCCCAGCTTTGCTCAACGGGCCGGCGAAACTGCGCTGCTGTGGGGCGAGAGCGCTCTTTGCGAGATGCTAATTCGGCTGAGGGAGAACCGCGACTTCTGCTTAAACGCGCTCTCGAACATACCGGGAGTCACGGTTCCGAAACCGGATGGCGCGTTCTATTTGTTCCCTAAGATCGCCGGCGCCGAAGACTCGTTTGATTTTTGCAAGCGTCTCCTCATGGAGACCAAGGTCGGCCTCGCGCCCGGAGTGGCGTTCGGCAAGGGCGGCGAAGGCTCAGTTCGTATCTGCTATGCCGCTGAACGGCCGATTCTCGAAGAAGCCATGTCGCGCCTGGCGGGATTCTTGAAATAAAGGCGAGAAAAATGAAGGGAGGCGCGGTCAAACCGCCTGCCTCCCTCCTCCGACTCCTCCTCTGGTGCAGGAGGAAACTATTGATGCGCGCCGTTGTGTTTGTCGCGATAGATATTGCGGCTTAGCCGGTTTTGCTGGCGATTGACTTGTGCCTTTTCTTTGTTCGTCAAATTGCCGCCATTCGCCTTTCGATCGTGACGAATTTCCTTGTTCAGCGCGGTTTCTTTGTGTTCCAGATTCGCGGTCTCCGCCGGCGTTAGCGACCCGCTCTTTACGCCCTGCGCGATACGATCCTGCTGGTTTTCCTTGCGGTCGTGAATCCGGTCGTCGGCGCTTGCGGTACCGGCAATTCCGATCATTAATCCAGCAGCAGCCATACTCAAGAAAAACTTTTTCATTATTGGTTCTCCTCGTCTCCTCGTATTCGGAAGTTTACATCGCCTTCCATTCATCCAAACGCAAGTATCGAGCGGGAGTTACGTCTGGACGCGTTAAAATCCGGTCACCTGAAGGGAGATTAATGGAAGAATTGGGAAGAATGGAACGAAAGAACTAAGGCGCGATCAGCATCCGCCGTACTTCCGGCTCCAAGCCGGGCGCGCACGCAATGCAATTACCGGCGTAGATGCTCGAGCCGCCATTGAAATTCAAGTAACGGGCGCCCGCTTCTTCAAGAATCACCTTCAGCGGTGCGAAATCCCAACTGCAGGCGCTGGGCTCGATCCACAACTCGGCCTGGCCGCTGGCGACCAGCATTGCGTCCGCCGCGCCGCCCAGACCGCGGATGGACCAGAACCGGCGCATCCAGTCCAGCACGCGCTCGGGTGCCCTGAACGCGCTTAGTTCGTCGAGCCGGTTGAAGCAGAGCACCGACTCCTCGATCCGTACTTTCGACGAGGCTAGTACGCGGACATCATTGCAATATGCACCTCCTCCGCGACTGGCAGAATAAAGCCGGCCCAGCATCGGCAAATTGACGACGCCCGCCACTACTTCGCCGTCGGCCTCGAGCGCGATCAGATTGGCCCACAGCGGATTCCCGCGCATATAGTCGCGCGTGCCATCGATGGGATCGATGATCCACCGGCGGCCGTTTCGCGACTCCGCTTGCGCGCCCTCCTCGCCCAGAACGCCGTACCCGGGAAACGCCTCGGTTAACAGGCCGGCAATCACCCGTTCGCACTCGCGATCGGCCGCGGTTACGGGAGAATTGTCGGCTTTGGTTTCGGCCACGACGTCGGGCTGCATTCGAATTGCGATCTCCGCCGCTTGCCTGGCCGCCCGTACTGCCGCGTCCAGTTCTTTGCTCCACGCAGTCATGGAATCATGGTAGTGGTTCCTCCTGTCGACCAGGGGAAATGCCGAAGCCTGACTACAATAGGCAAGTGAGCTCTCGAACCATCTATTCGGTCCTCGAAGAAGCGGCGCGCAAGCACGGCAAGCTGCCCGCATTGCATCAGCCCGTAGGCAATGGAAAATACCAGACCTATAGCTGGATCGAGTATAAGCAAGCCGTCCAGGAGATCGCCTGCGGTCTGCGCCGCTTTGGGATCAACAAAGGCGACATCGTCGCGCTGCAATCGGAAACGCGCGCCGAGTTTTACCTGGCCGATTTGGGAATCATGGCCGCCGGATGCATTGCCGCCGCGCTTTATACGAGCTATCCCCTTCCAAACCAGATCGCGAATCTCCGCGCCAGTGATGCCAAGGCGGTGTTTGTTGAAGATCCAAAAACTATGCAGGCCTTGATGGAGGCCGCAGGCGAGCAGCCGCTCGCGGTGCGCTGGATTCTGCTCACCGGTGAATGCCAGGACGCGCTCACGCTGGAACAGCTTCGGCGCGAAGGCAGGCGCGCGTTATCCAAAGATCCCGAAGCATTCGACAACATTCACGCCGAAGTTCGTTCCGAGGACCTCGCGATCCTTTACCTGACCTCGGGCGCAACCGGAGAGCCGAAAATGGGCTTGGTGGATCACGGCGCACTCCTGGCTAATGTGCATATGGGCCCCATCGTTCTTAAGCTCACGCCCGCCGATTGCACCATTGGGTTCTTACCGTCGGCGCATATTGCGCAGCGCGTGGTCATCGAGCTGCTTCCCATCGGCATGGGCCTGCCAGTATGGTTCTCTGAAGGGCTCGCCAAGCTGCCGAACGAAATCAAAACCATCCGGCCGACTTTCCTCCTGGCTCCTCCGCGTGTCTGGGAACGAGTGTTCGCCAGCATCAACGCCGAAATCAAAAAACGCGGCGCTGTTTCGAAACGCCTGTTCCACGGTGCGGTGGGTCTGGGCGCCGAGGTAAACCGCCTTCGCGAAGCCGGCAAGCCAATTCCGAAGTGGATGCAGACGGCATTGAAAGCCGCCGATCGCCTGGTCTTCTCGAAAATCCGGGCACGTTTGGGCGGGCGGCTGCGAATTGCCGCATCCGGCGCGGCCCCACTTGGACCGGAACTGGCGCGATTCTATGCCTCCATCGGAATGCCGCTCATTGAAGGCTACGGTCTCACGGAAGGCGGCGTCACATGTCTCAACCCGCTGGAGCGGCCGAAACCGGGCAGCATCGGCGTTGCGCTTCCAGGGGTCGAACTCAAGGTAGCCGAGGACGGAGAGCTATTAATCAAGAGCGCCACGCTTTTCTCCGGGTACTACAAAGATCCCGAATCCACGGCTGCCGTCCTGCGCGATGGCTGGCTTTACACCGGCGATATCGCCGAAATCGATTCCGAAGGGTACGTTTATATCACCGGCCGGAAAAAGGAACTGATCGTCTCTTCGAACGGAAAAAAGATCTACCCAGCCCGTATTGAAGTGCTTTTCAAGACTGAGCCAATCATCAACCAAGTGGTGCTGATCGGCGATCGGTTGCCGTTCGTCACCGCCTTGCTTACGGTGAACGCAGCGCATGCCGAATCGTTGAAAGGCATGTCCAAAGACGGGCAGCGAAAGCTGGCCGAAGCGCAGCCGGTCCTCGACGAAGTGAAGAAGGCCGTCGCGCGCGTCAACAAGCAGCTCGCGCCGTTCGAACAGATCCGTAAGTTCCGTGTCCTGGAGCGCGATTTTTCCATCGAAACCGGCGAGCTGACGCCCACTATGAAAGTTCGACGCAACCGCGTGCTCGAAAATCATCGCGAGGTCGTCAGCCAGCTCTACATGGGCAGAGAAGAGAGCCAGTAACTACCTCCGCCCCATGACTCCTCAGCCCCCCGTCGCCAAAATCGTGGCTAAAGAGATCACCGCTCACGGTGACCGGCGCGTCGACAACTATTTTTGGTTGCGCGAGAAAGATAACCCGGAAGTAATCCAGTATCTCGAGGCGGAGAACCACTACACCGAGCAGGTTATGGCGCCGCTCAAGCCGCTTCAGGAAACGCTATACAAAGAAATTCTCGGACGCATTCAGGAGACCGACCTGTCCGTCCCGGTCAAGCGGGACGATTACTTCTATTACACGCGCACCGAGGAGGGCAAAGCCTACGCGATTTATTGCCGCAAGCATGGCAGTCTGGATGCGGCCGAAGTGGTTTTGCTGGACGGCAACGAGTTGGCTCAAGGGCAAAAATATTTCCGCATCGGTAACTTTAGCGTCAGCCCCGATCATCGGCTGCTGGCCTACTCCACCGACGTGGGCGGCGACGAGGCGCACACGATCTTCGTCAAGGATCTCGCCACGGGCGAACTGCTGCCGGACCGTGTGGTGAACACCTACTATTCGTTGGAATGGGCAAACGACAACCGCACGTTCTTCTATACCATGTTGGATGCGGCGCATCGGCCGTATCGGGTTTTCCGCCACCAGCTCGGCGCGTCTTCGGACGACCTGGTGTACGAGGAGCAGGACGCGCGCTTCTCGCTCGCCATCGGGAAAACCCGCAGCCGCCGCTTTCTGGTACTACACCTTGGAAGCGCGCTCACCTCCGAAGTGCGGTATCTGGACGCTAACGATCCCGCCGGCTCTTTTCGCGTCATGCTCCCGCGGCAGCACGAAGTGGAGTACGACGCCTCGCATCACGGCGAATTTTTCTATATTCGAACCAACCAGGGCGCAAAGAATTTCCGCCTGATGCGCACTCCGGCCGCAAACCCGTCCCGCGAGAACTGGGAGGAAGTGATTCCCGCGCGGCCGAACGTCACTATCGAAGGTATCGACTCGTTTGAAGATTACCTGATTGTCTACGAGCGCGAGCGCGGCCTGGAAAAGATCTGCGTCCGCGACGGAAACGGTGCATTTTCGCACTACATCGATTTCCCCGAGCCGGTCTACACCGTCGGCGCCACCGGTAATCCGGAATATCGCACCAAGACGCTGCGCTTCGTCTACACATCGCTGGTGACTCCCGCGTCGGTGTTCGACTACAACCTGGAAACGCGCGACCGCGAACTTAAGAAGCAATACGTGGTCAAGGGCGGCTATGATGCGTCGCAATATCAATCCGAACGCATCTTCGCCAAAGCCCAGGACGGGGTCGAGGTCCCTATTTCTCTGGTGTACCGGCACGGTTTCGAGAAAAACGGGCACGGCCCCCTGCTGCTCTACGCCTACGGTTCCTACGGGCATAGCATCGACCCTGGATTTTCTTCCGACCGCCTCAGCCTGCTTGATCGCGGCTTCGCCTTCGCCATTGCGCACCCGCGCGGCGGCGCCGAACTCGGCGAGGAATGGCACGATCAAGGCAAGCTGCTCGCCAAGAAAAATACGTTCACCGATTTCATCGCATGCGCCGAGCACCTGATCCAGAACCGCTACACTTCGGCCAGTCACCTCGCGATTATGGGCGGCAGTGCCGGCGGGCTCTTGGTCGGCGCTGTGCTGAACATGCGCCCCGACCTGTTTCGGGCCGCTGTCGCCAAGGTGCCGTATGTCGATAACCTGAACACCGGCCTCGATCCCACGCTGCCGCTGACGGTCACGGAATACGAAGAATGGGGCAACCCCGAGCACGAAGAGTATTACAACTACATCAAGTCTTACTCGCCTTACGAAAACGTCGGCCGTCGCGAATATCCTGCTCTGTTGGTTACTGCGGGCCTGAACGATCCTCGCGTTTCTTATTGGGAGCCAGCGAAATGGGTCGCCAAGCTCCGTGCGATGAAGAAGGACAACAACGTGCTGCTCTTAAAAACGAATATGGGCAGCGGCCACTTTGGCCCATCCGGACGCTACGAAGGCATCAAAGAAGTCGCCTTCGATTACGCGTTTCTATTGTGGACGGTTGGAGTATTGTGATGCCTCAAGTGTAGGCTTGCAGATTTATCGATCCGACGAAGCCGGTAATCTGCGGCGGACATAGGAAAACCTGCAGCCGGCATTCACCAGGGCTTGGATCAGCCGCGGAGGGGCGCCGCTGCGCACGCGTTCCGCGCGACTGGGGTTAGAATCAGACATGACCAAAGAAGAGATCATTCTCGCGAGCCGCGAGCACCTGTTTCCATCCGTTTTCCACTACTACAAAGAGCCGCTTGTTATCGCGCGCGCTAAAGATCAGTACGTCTGGGATGCGGATGGCAATCAATACCTGGATTTTTTCGGCGGCATCGTGACGGTCAGCGTTGGCCACTGTAACGAGCACGTGAATCGAAAATTGCACACGCAGATTGACCGCCTGCAGCACGTCTCTACCGTGTTCGCCACCGAGCCGCAGGCCGCCCTGGCGAAAAAACTGGCCGGGATCACGCCGGGCCGGAAGCTTACCAAATCGTTCTTCACTAATAGCGGGACTGAAGCGAACGAAACGGCCATCCTGGCGGCCCGCTGTTACACGGGCTCGACCGAGATCGTCGCATTGCGCTATGCGTATCACGGGCGCTCGTCCATGGCGATGGCCTTGACCGCGCAATCCAACTGGCGCCTGGGGCCGGTAACACAAGCAGGCATCGTGCACGCCGTGAACGCTTATTGCTATCGCTGCCCTTATGGACTCACTTACCCGTCCTGCGGCGTCAAATGCGCGCACGACGTGGAAGAAGTCATTCGCACGACCACTTCGGGGCGCATAGCCGGCTTCATTGCGGAACCGATTCAGGGCGTTGCCGGATTTGTTACGCCGCCCAAAGAGTATTTCCCGATTGTCGCCGATATTGTGAAAAGATATGGCGGCGTCTTCATCAGCGACGAGGTCCAAACCGGCTGGGGACGCACGGGCGGCAAATGGTTCGGGATCGAGCAGTGGGGCGTGCAGCCGGATATGATCACCAGCGCGAAAGGATTGGCCAATGGAGCGCCGATCGGGGTTACGATTGCCCGTCCGGAGATCGCCGACGCCTTGAAGGGCGCCACGATTTCGACATTTGGAGGGAATCCGATTTCCGCTACCGCAGCCAACGCTGTGCTGGAGTTCATCGAGGAACAGAAGCTGTCGATTAATGCGGCGGAAGTGGGTGCGTATCTGCGGGACAAACTGAATGCGCTGAAAGGCAAGCACGCGTTGATCGGCGACGTGCGCGGAATGGGTCTGCTGCAAGCGGTCGAGTTGGTGGAGGACCGCGAAACGAAGAAGCCGGCCGTGGCACAAACGCTGGCTATCATGGAAGCGACGCGTGAAAACCGAATCCTGGTGGGCAGGGGCGGATCGTATGGTAACGTGTTACGGATCTCGCCGCCGCTCAACATCGGCAAAGCCGACGTGGATGAGTTCGCGCGCCTGCTGGATGCGAGCTTCGCCAAGGCGGAAGCTCTGGCGGCGGTCTAAGGCCCAGGTAATCACAATGGACGAGCGTGCGTTCTACAAGGAATCCCAAACCACTAAGCCGGTAAGCCTGAATTGCCCGTTTTGCCGGACTGCGGACACGTACGACCTACGCTGGCTGGTGCGGACGAAGGTGGATCGTTTGCCTCGCCAGGCCGATGAGCGGGATCGAGCCAAATTTGCCAAGGCGGCCAGCTACATGGTGTTGCTGGACGACAAAGTGATGTGCAAAAACATGCGCTGCCGGAAAAGATTTGACGTTTCCGGCATCAAGACGATGGCATTCATTTGATTAGCGGCCGCTTCCGCGGCGGACCGCTACTGGCTTGGCCGCGAGCCTGCGGCTGGGGAGTCGAACGTGATGGTGCTGTCAGAGCCGAACTTTCGATAACCGTCGTAGGTCACGTCGTTTTTGATCAGGCGCACGCCCTCGCGCGAGCGCAATTCAAACTCCAGCGGTAACAGATATTCCGAATCGCCGATCCGGGTGTAGTCGTAATCTAAAACCAAGCCGACTTCTTGCACCGGGAAATCCGCTGGGATTCCGTCCGCGTGCAAGGTGATCCGGTGAACATAGTGCTTTTCGTCATCGATGAACACCAGGCCGTGATAGGCGGTCACCAGATCGAGCTTCTTCACGGGTACGACGATGTGGTAGTCGGACTTCGATGCCTCCACGCGATAAGAGTACACGTTCATGCGCCGGCCTCGCAGTTTGTAGAACCGCTCCCAATTGAACTGGGTGTTCGCGTCTGGCCAGAAGATTCCTTTCATTACCGATCCGAACTCGCCGGACGAAATCGCGCCGCCTAAATCGTGATGCGACAAATTGGACGCTTCGCCGTTCACCATGAAAACCTTGTAGTCTTCCTTGTGATCGAAATAGGTAAGGCGCTCTACAATGAGATCAACGGACCGGTAACCGCTCTTGCCCGTGAAATCGACAAAGCGCTGGGTTGTCTGCGTGCAAATGAAATTGGGCAGCAGTTGCTCGTGATTGAGCGCGTACTCTGTGGCGTCCGCGAGGATCTGCTTCTGTTTGCCAGTGTCGGGATCTAGTGATATCTGAGCAAATGCCGCGATCGATAAAACTAGAACGGTGACGTAAAGCCTACACCGCATAACACCATCATAAGGTCATCGGGACGCCTCTCGCTCAATCCGGCTTGGGCCGGCGGAGGTGTTCGGGCTGAAGCGGCGCAATTCAAAACGCTCGCGCCAAAATACTGCGAATATCGGTTTGCGGCGGGAGCGTGCCGAAAGCATGTCCGGCACTTTCGGCCAGGCGCGAGTCGCAGAATGCGCCGCAACGGCCGGTATGCTGTGGCGGATCAGCAGCGAGGCTTGGAGGGCCAGCGCCAGGCGCTCGGCCAAACGCCGCGCTTCCACCTCGGTCGCAGCCTCCTTCAGATCCGTTTCGACGCGGTCCGTCCAGGCATCGAAGCGCCGGCAGGCGCCCCGGGCTCCTTTGATTTCGTCCAACAGACTGATCGCTGTTTCCGGTTCCTTGCGCATAGCGCGCAGGATATCGAGACAGATCACGTTGCCAGACCCTTCCCAGACGGAGTTGACAGGCGCTTCGCGATACAACCGTGGCAGCACGCTTTCTTCGACATAGCCATTGCCTCCCAGGCATTCCAGGGCTTCGGCCAGGTGCGACGGGCCGCGTTTTGAAATCCAGTATTTGCCGATGGCGGTGGCCAAACGAGCGAGGCCGTGTTCTTTGGGATCAGATTGCCGGCAATCGAAGGCCCGCGCAAGCCGAAGCATGAGCATGGTAGCGGCTTCCGATTCGACGGCCAGGTCGGCCAGCACATTTTGCATTAATGGCTGATCGGCGAGCAGACGGGAGAACGCGCTGCGGTGCCGCGCATGATGAATGGCTTGGACCACGCCCTGGCGCATCAAGGCGGCGGTCCCCATTATGCAATCCAATCGCGTGTGCTGGACCATTTCAATGATCGTGGCAACGCCGCGGCCTTCCTCCCCAATGCGCTGTGCCCACGCGCCGGTGAACTCCACTTCGCCGGACGCGTTAGAACGATTGCCAAGCTTGGATTTGAGCCGCTGGATATGAAACTCGTTGCGCTGCCCGTCCGGTGTCCAATGCGGAAGCAGAAAACATGTCAAGCCGCCCGGAGCCTGCGCCAGCACCAGGAACGCGTCCGACATGGGGGCCGAGCAAAACCACTTGTGGCCGGTGATGATATACTCGCCCGCGCCGGTGGGTTCCGCCGAGGTGGTATTGGCGCGAACGTCCGAGCCGCCTTGTTTCTCGGTCATGGCCATTCCGATCAGCACGCCGGATTTCTGGGGCGCAGGGCGAAAACGCGGGTCATAGCGTGCCGCGAGAACGCGGGGGACCCATTCTCGAGCCAATTCCGGCTGTTCGCGAAGGACCGGAACCGCAGATGAAGTCATCGAAACAGGGCAAGTGTGGCCAGCCTCGATCTGAGCGGCCAGGAACATCAACGAGGATCGGGCAACGTGCGCGCCGGGCCGCGGCTCAGCCCACGGCAGGCTAGCCAGGTGATTTTCGATGGAGAGACGCATCCACTCGTGCCAAGCTGGATGGAAGTCCACCTCGTCGACGCGGTGGCCGAAGCGATCATGGGTTCGGAGTACTGGGGGATTTTCGTTAGCCTGGAAACCCCACTGAATTGCATCTTCGGAACCGGCTCGCGCTCCAAATTCTTCCAGCCGCGGCCGGAACCGAGCGGCACCCTCACGCTCAAGTCCTTCCGTCAGAACCCGATCGGTTGTAAACAGGTTGTAATCGGCGAGGGGAGACGGCTGGTTTGTAACCTCGTGGGTTGCCTCAGCGCCCAGTTGTGTTGCGGGACGTAGCATTTCGCTCCGTGCCCAATTCTAGCAATCCCGAGCCAGAGCCGAGCGCGAGTTCTGGTACCTGTGAACCGGAAATATTTTCCCCTACCAGAAATTCTTGCCGCTGCACAGGCGTCCAATTACAGTCTCCGTGCCGCGCAGCGAGTTCCTTAGTACAAGATTAAGCAGTACTTAGAACCTTCGTCTTACCCGCAAAATCCCTGGCACAAAAACTGCCTCGTCGAAAGCGCGTTGCAGCGGCCATTCGTTGCCGCAATACCCAAGCAAGGAGACGAAATGACATCGGAAGAGTACGGGAACGCATATCAGAGAGGTTATAGTCTTACGGTCCGGTTTCTGGTATCGCGAGGCCTGACATACGATTCCGCCCAGGAGACCGCACAAGCGGCGTGGGTGAAGGGCTGGGAACGCCTCGGTCAACTGAGAGACTCAAAAATGATTTTGACGTGGATGAACAGCATTGCGCTGAACCTCCACCGCAGCTATATGCGTCGCGAACCGTTCCTGCAGACGCTACCGGAATTGCCGACTCCCCCGAGGATCAATCTGGCAGCTATCGACGTGCGCCGCATTCTGCAAACCTGCAAGAAGAACGAGCGATTAGTATTGCAACGGCACTACCTGGAAGGCTACAAGGTCCAGGAAATCGCGCGGGCGCATGGGTGGACCGAGACTGCGGTTCGCATTCGCTTGTTGCGCGCACGCCGCGCCGTAGGCAAGCGTTTCGCCGCGTAGACGGCCTTCGCTCACCGGCCCGCCTGCGGGCCGTTCCATCCTCAGGCTAAGAAAATTTACCCCACCCTGGTTGTTCGCGAAACCAGGGTGTGTCCTTCGCGTACGACCGTGTTAGGGCCTGCTGCAGGAAGCACAATCCTCTCTGCCGACAACGTAGACGCAACGTGAACGTTTGCGCTTCCCTCCCATTTTCCGCGGTGCGACGGTAGATCGCGG
Source organism: Bryobacteraceae bacterium (assembly GCA_035293725.1). Taxonomy (GTDB): domain Bacteria; phylum Acidobacteriota; class Terriglobia; order Bryobacterales; family Bryobacteraceae; genus Palsa-89. The sequence goes on along the minus strand of DATGMH010000056.1, from coordinate 90,242 downwards.
CACGGTCTCCATGCGCACATTCCTGCCGCGGTCCGTGCGGAGCTTCTGTTAGTTAATTAACATAAAAACCTGCCAGAGAATATTTTTTGCAATCGCATCGGAATTGTTTTACGATAGAACGTTCATACAGGACTAACCTGGATGGCACAGCTTTTCCACCGCAGTTCCAACTCAATCTCAAACATTAGTATCATTGCCGTCGTGCTCGGAGCAGGCTTATTGCTTGCCTTCGCGTACTCGATGGACCGCGGCTCCTACATCACCGACGTCAAGGTGGTGAAAGAGCAGCCGGTGCCGTTTAGTCATAAGCACCACGTCGGCGACGACGGCATCGATTGCCGGTACTGCCACACGTCCGTGGAGACCTCATCCTACGCCGGACTGCCAGCCACCGAGATCTGTATGACTTGCCACTCGCAGATTTGGTCCAACGCGGAGATGCTGGAGCCGGTGCGTGCCAGTTTCCGCAGCGGCGAGTCGCTGGAGTGGACTCGCATTCACGATCTGCCGGATTTCGTTTACTTCAACCACAGCATTCACATTTACAAAGGCATCGGCTGCGCGACCTGCCACGGCCGCGTCGATACGATGCCGCTGATGTACAAGGAAAATACGCTTTACATGAACTGGTGCATCAACTGCCACCGCAACCCGGAGAAATACATCCGGCCGCGCGATCAAGTCTTCAATATGGCCTACGAGGCGCCGGCGAACCAGGAAGAACTGGGCCGTAAGCTGGTGGCGGACTATCACGTTCAAAGTTTGACTGACTGTTATACGTGCCACCGATGAACGAAAAACCCGCTCTTGATCTGAACAAGATTCGGGCTCGGCTGCAATCAGCCCAAGGTCCACTCTACTGGAAGAGCCTCGAAGAACTGGCCGACACGGAGGAGTTCCGGGCGTTCGTCGATGACGAATTCGCCGGCCGCTCTCCGGAGTGGCTGCATCCCGCCAACCGGCGTAATTTTTTGAAGCTGATGGGTGCATCGCTGGCGTTTGCCGGCATCACCGCGTGCACCAAGCAGCCGCGGGAAGCCATCGTCCCCTACGTAAGACAGCCGGAGGACTTCGTGCCGGGCGTGCCGCTGTATTACGCCACCGCGATGGAGATGGGCGGAGTTGGCACCGGGCTTCTGGTTACGAGCCACCTGGGCCGGCCGACGAAGGTGGATGGGAATCCGGATCATCCGGGCAGCCTGGGCGCATCCGATTATTTCCAACAGGCCTCGATCCTGACTATGTACGACCCCGATCGCGGCCAGGCGGTCACGAACAAGGGGCAGATCAGCAGCTGGGTGTCCTTTCAAGCGGCGCTGGGCGTGGCGCGCGAGAAAGCGTTGATCAAGAACGGCGACGGGCTGCGGATCCTCACGAAGATAGTTACCTCACCGACGCTGACGGCGCAGATTCAAGGCATTCTCAAGGAGATGCCCTCGGCAAAGTGGCATTCCTTCGAGCCTTGCGGCCGCCACAATGCGTACCGCGGCGCGGTGTTGGCGTTTGGCAAGCCAGTCAACACGATCTACCACTTGGATCAAGCCAACGTAATCGTTTCGCTGGACGCGGATTTCCTGGCGTGCGGCCCTGGCAATCTGCTTTACGCCCGCCAGTTCGCCGACAAACGTCGCGTGATGACCAACATCACGCATACGCCACAACCAAAGGAAGACTGGCAGGAAGGCTACCAAGACGGTGCGATCCCCGCGCGCCCCAATCAGTCGGCTCAGTACTCTCCGGAAAACACCGGCCCTGTGCATTTGCCACCGCAAGTGCAGGCACAAGGGCTGCCTGCGGCGCAGACCACGCAGAACCGTTTATATGTGATCGAGCCTGCGCCGTCGCCCACTGGAAGCATGGCGGATCACCGGTTCGTTTTGCGCGCCAGCGAGATTGAAGCGGCCGCTTGGGATTTGGCGGCTGCTCTGGGCGTTAGCGGAGCGGCATCCACCGGGAAGCTCAAGGAAGCGGCTGCGATCGCCAAGGACCTGAATGCGAACAAGGGTGCTTGCGTGATTATCGCCGGCGATCATCAACCCGCGGCAGTGCATGCCCTGGCGCACGCCATGAACGCGGCGCTAGGCAACGTTGGCAAGTCCGTAACCTATACGGATCCGATCGAGGGGAATCCGGCCGACCAGATCGATTCGCTGCGCGAGCTGGTGGCCGATATGAACGCGGGCAAAGTGGATTCGCTCGTCATCCTGGATGGAAATCCGGTGTACAACGCGCCCGTGGATCTGGACTTCACCGCAGCCTTGCAGAAAGTGAATTTCCGCGCGTACGTGGGCTTGTTCCCGGATGAAACATCGACGCAGTGCAACTGGTATGTGCCTGCGGCCCACTATCTGGAATCCTGGAGCGACGTGCGCGGGTTCGATGGAACCGTAAGTTTCGTACAGCCGCTGATCGCGCCGCTCTACGGCGGAAAGACAGCGCACGAAGTTGTTTCCACTCTTGCCGGGCAACCGGGAAACCTGCCGTACGATATAGTGCGGAACTATTGGCAGTCGCAAAACAAGGCGCAGAATTTCGACATCTTCTGGCAGAAATCGCTGCACGATGGCGTAGTCGCCGATACGGCGCTTCCGGCCATCAACGTTGCCGCGAAAACGCCTCCGGCCACACCCGCCAAGAGCAGCTCGGGCCTGGAGATCATGTTCCGGCCGGACCCAGCGATTTGGGACGGGTCGTTCTCGAACAATGGCTGGCTGCAGGAGTTACCGAAGCCGCAGAACAAGATGACGTGGGACAACGCGGTTTGGATCAGTCCCGCGCTCGCGCAACAGGCGAAGCTGAATACCGAGGACATAGTCGAACTGAAATATCAGGGGCGCACCGTTACCGGTCCGGTGTGGATCATGCCCGGACACGCGGGCGACTCCGTCACGGTGCATCTCGGTTTCGGCCGCACTCAGGCGGGGCAGGTGGGCAACGAAGTCGGATTCAACGCGTACCTGCTGCGTACCTCGAGCGAGCCCGATTTCGGCTCTGGCCTGGAGATGCGGAAGGTCGGCGGCGGGCACGTGTTCGCTACCACGCAGCACACCCAGACAATGGAGGGCACCGCGCCGGTTCGCGCGACCAACCTCGAAGAATACAAGAAAAACCCGCAGTTCGTCGAAGAAAGCGAAGAAGACAAGCCGATCCCGACCTATCTCACGTTGTATCCGGACTACCGGTACCAGGGCTACAAGTGGGGCATGACCATCGACCTGAACGCCTGCGTCGGCTGCAGCTCGTGCGTCATTGCTTGTCAGGCGGAGAACAACATCGCAGTGGTCGGAAAGCTGGAGGTCACGCGCGGGCGCCACATGCATTGGGTGCGCGTGGACCGCTATTTCAAAGGCAATTGGGATAATCCCGAGCTGTATTATCAGCCGGTGCCCTGCATGCAGTGCGAGAACGCACCATGCGAACTGGTTTGTCCTGTGGCAGCGACGGTGCATAGCGGCGACGGCCTGAATCAGATGATTTATAACCGCTGCGTTGGCACCCGCTACTGCTCGAACAATTGTCCGTACAAAGTCCGGCGCTTCAACTTCCTGCTGTATTCGGATTGGAACACACAGAGTCTCTATGGGTTGAGAAATCCGAATGTAACCGTCCGCAGCCGCGGTGTGATGGAAAAATGCACGTACTGCATCCAGCGCATCAGCGCAGTGAAGATTCAATCGGAAAAAGAAAACCGCCGGATAGCGGATGGCGAAATAACGCCCGCCTGCGCGCAGGCCTGCCCGACCAAGGCAATCGTTTTTGGAGATATCAACGATCCCAAGAGCCGCGTGGCGCAGTTAAAAGCGCAGGCGCGCAATTACAGCTTGCTTGAGGACCTGAATACCCGGCCCCGCACTACTTATCTGGGTCGTCTGCGGAATCCCAATCCGGAGCTGGAGAGAGGATAGCCCCGTGAAGATCGAAGAATTAGAAAAAAAAGCGATCGACCCCGGTCCGGATAGAATTATCGCGCCGGGCTTCAATTACGCCACGGTCACCGACAAGATCGCGGGCGTTGTCCTGAAGCCCATCCAAAAAACGCCGCTTCAGTGGTGGGTGACGCTGCTGATCGCGTTCATCGGAATGCAAGGCCTCTTGGCGGGCGGGTTCTGGCTTCTGTACAAGGGCGTCGGCGTTTGGGGAATCATGATCCCCGTCGCCTGGGGATTCGCGATTGTCAATTTCGTTTGGTGGATCGGTATCGGCCATGCAGGAACGCTGATCTCTGCGATTCTGCTGCTGCTCAGGCAGGACTGGCGCACTTCGATCAATCGCTTTTCGGAAGCCATGACGCTGTTTGCCGTGGCGCAGGCCGGCATGTTTCCTGTACTGCACACCGGCCGGCCCTGGCTGGCATACTGGCTGCTTCCTTATCCGAATTCGATGTGGCTTTGGCCGCAGCCGCGCAGTCCACTGCTGTGGGACGTGTTCGCGGTCAGTACCTACTTAACGATTTCGTTGGTGTTCTGGTTCATCGGGCTGATTCCTGACCTGGCGAGTATGCGCGATCGCGCCAAAAAGAAATGGCAGGCGCTGACCTTCGGCATGTTGGCCATGGGGTGGCGCGGATCGGCGCGCCATTGGTCGCGCTATCAGATGGCGTACCTGCTGCTGGGTGGCTTGGCGACGCCGCTGGTTCTCTCCGTACACACCGTGGTCAGTTTCGACTTCGCCATTAGCCTTCTGCCTGGCTGGCACACCACAATCTTTCCTCCCTACTTCGTCGCCGGCGCCATCTACTCCGGCTTCGCGATGGTGCTGACGCTGGCCATCCCCACCCGCAAATGGTTCAACTTGGAAGACCTGATTACGATGCGCCATCTGGATGCATGCGCCAAGCTCATGCTGGGAACAGGCTTGATCGTGGCCTACGGCTACATGATGGAAGCGTTCATGTCCTGGTATAGCGGCAACCCGCACGAAATGTTCATGTACTTTAACCGCGCCACCGGGCCGTACGCATTCTTCTTCTGGATGTTGATCCTGTGCAACATTGCGATCCCGCAGTCGCTGTGGTCCAAACGTGTGCGGCAGAACGTTCCGCGGCTGTTCATCGTTGCGATCGTCGTGAATATCGGGATGTGGCTGGAGCGGTTCATTATCGTCATCACCAGTCTGAGCCGGGATTTCGTGCCGTCGGCCTGGGGCATGTATTACCCGACCATGTGGGATTGGGCGGTGTTTGGCGGAACGTTGGGATTCTTCCTGCTCTTAATGACGCTGTTCGTTCGCGTGCTGCCGTCCATATCGATTTTCGAGGTGCGCGAAGTACTACACCATCTGGCGCCACACGTTGTGGACGACGATATGTCGCCCAGTCCGGCGCACGGAGATTAGCGAGCTGTTATGAGCGACACATTTTGGGACAGACACGGCTTGCATGGGCTGATGGCCCGATTTGAGGAGCCGGAGCAGTTAATCGATGCGGCGCACAAGGCCTACCGCGCCGGTTATCGAAAGATGGACGCGTATTCGCCCATGCCCATCGAGGGCTTGGCGGAAGCAATCGGCTTCACGCGCCACTGGGTTTCGCTGGTGGTCCTGCTGGGCGGCCTGACAGGTTGCGTGGGCGGATTTGGGTTGTTGTGGTGGATCGCGACGGTCGCTTATCCACACAACGTGGGTGGCCGGCCATTCGTGAGCTGGCCAATGTACATTCCGATCACATTTGAATGCACTGTATTACTGGCGGGCTTAAGCGCCGTGGTAGGAATGCTGGCGATGAACCGGCTGCCGATGCCATACCATCCGGTGTTCAACGTGCAATCGTTTGCCGAGCGCGCTTCGATTGACCGGTTCTTTTTGTGTATTGAGGCGGACGACCCCAAGTTCGACCGTGCGCAAACCTGGGCGTTCCTCGAGCAAATGAATCCCGAAGAGGTGGCTGAAGTTGAGAAATAGGATTGTCATCACGGGGAGTTCGCTGCTGTTGCTGGGTTTGACGGCATGCCGCGACGACATGCATAACGAACCTCGCTATAAACCCCTGGCGGCAAGCGTATTCTTCGGAGATCATCGCTCTGCCCGTCCGGAAGTAGAGGGCACCGTCGCCCGGGGGCAGCTCCGCCTCGACGAAGCCCGTTATACCGGGAAAATCGCAGGGCAAGATATCGATGAGTTCCCGATCCCAATTGCCAAAGAGGATATCGAGCGCGGCCAGGCTCGCTTTAACATTTACTGCACGCCCTGCCACGGGCGTCTCGGCGATGGCAGCGGAATGGTAGTCCAGCGCGGGTTCCGGCAGCCGCCTTCTTATTACAGCGAAAGATTGATGAACGCGCCGGTCGGGCATTATTTCGACGTGATCAGCAATGGGTTCGGTTCAATGGCTAGTTATGCCTCGCGCGTGACGCCGGACGACCGTTGGAGGATTATCGCCTATATCCGCGCCCTGCAGCTGAGCGAGTCGGCCAAGCTAAGCGACGTTCCGGCCGATCAGCGCCAGAATTTGCCGGTGGAAGCGCCGCCGCGGGATTCGGGTCAAGTGGGAGATGCCACGCCCCCGCCCTCGGCGCCGCAACCGGCGCGAGCCAATGCAGGAGAACGTCAATGACGCCGACCGAGACTTATCGTCCGCAATTCGACCGCGCACAGCGAAATGCGCTGGTAATCGGCGTAGTCGCGCTGGCCGCGAGCGTTATCGGGCTCGTCCAAAACGCGACGCATTTCTGGCAATCCTATTTGTTCGCGTTCATCTTCTGGGGCGGATTGGCGCTAGGCAGTCTCGGCATTTTCTTGCTGCATAACGTGGTGGGGGGCAACTGGGGCGTCGCCATTCGCCGCATGATCGAGGCAGGCCTGCAGACGCTGCCGTTGATCGCGTTGTTTGTCATCCCCGTCTTCTTCGCGATGAATTCGCTGTATTCCTGGACCCATCCGGACGTCCGGGCGCACGATTTCGCGGTCGGTCATAAAGCGCAGTATATGAGCGTCCCGTTCTTTATCGGGAGGACAATCATATACTTCGCGATCTGGTTGTTCTTCGGTTTTCGCATATTGCGAATGTCCAACGAGCACGAACGTACCGGCGATCCGGCCCTCTTCAAGAAAATCAAGACCGCCAGCGCTCCCGCTCTTCTGATTTTCACTTTGTCTACCACCTACGCCTTCATCGACTGGATCATGTCGCTGGAACCCGATTGGTACTCCACTGTCTACCCCTGGATGTTCACCGTCGGCGAGTTTCTATTGACCTTCGCTTTCGTGATCGCGCTGCTCATCCTGCTTCGGGACCGGGAGCCCTTTGCCGGGTTCCTCAAGACCGCGCACTACCACGACCTAGGCAACCTGATGCTGGCGTTCACGATGCTTTGGGCGTACTTGTCGTTTTCTCAGCTCATCATCATCTGGTCGGAAAATCTTCCGGATGAAATCCCCTGGTACGTGCGGCGGTTTAGCGGCGGGTGGGGGTATGTAGCCTGGGCAATTTCGATCTTCCACTTCTGCGTGCCGTTCTTCCTGTTGCTAATGCGGTTCATCAAGCGCAACCCGAATTTGCTGCGCGCGGTGGCGATCTGGATGATCATTATTCGCGTTGTGGATGTATTCTGGATCGTGGTCCCCGCTTTCCGGCAGCGCGGACTGGAAGTCTACTGGACCGACGCGGTGATATTGATCGGTCTGGGCGGCATCTGGCTGGCATTTTTCCTTCGTAACCTTAAAGCGCGTCCCCTGCTGGTGCCGAACGATCCTCGCAACACCTACTCGCGGTTGGGCGCGCACGGACACTAACCATGGAAAACTCGAGCGAAAATCACAATCAAGAAGGACACGAGACTAAAGAGGTCAGCGTGCCTTTTGTGTTCGCCTCGCTGAGCGCGCTCATCATCGGCGCGTTTCTGGTGTCGCTGCTCGTAATCGGAATTTTCCAGTTCTTCAAGAGCACGTATCATCCCGACGAAGCCGCCAAGCGAAGCGTCCAGCAAGTCCCGCCCGAGCCGAGATTGCAGGTGAATGCCCCGGAAGATCTGCAATCGTTCCGCGCGCGCGAAGACCACATGCTGAGCTCGTACGCGATCATCGATCAGAGCAAAGGAACGGTTCGGGTCCCCATCGATCGCGCCATTGACATGCTGGCTCAGAAGGGCCTGCCCACGCACAACTATTTGGATGATATTCTGGCGGGCCGCAAGCCGCCTGTGGCCACGCAGCCGGAGGCGCAGAGGAAATCGCAAGGAAGTAACAATGCCCAGTAAGAGAAGTATCCTGGCCGTTTCTGTGCTGGCGTCCGTTTTTTCGGGCGTCTGCGCGGGACAGCAATTTGGCCTACCCGCCATGGTGAAGGGCGTGGGAATCGATCAGAATTTGAACGCTCAGGTGCCGTTGGAATTGACGTTTCGCGACGATACGGGGCGCACCGTCCGGCTCGGCGAATATTTCCACCAGAAGCCCGTAGTGTTGGCGCTGGTCTATTACGAGTGCCCGATGTTGTGCGACATGGTGCTGAACGGATTGACGCACAGCATGGAGCAAATCGCGCTGAATCTGGGCCAGGATTTCGATGTCGTCACGGTGAGTTTCAACCCGCACGAGACCTGGCAGCTGGCGGCCTCGAAAAAGGCGAATTATATAGAGAAGTACCAGCGCAAAGGCGCCGCCCAGGGGTGGCATTTCCTTACCGGCGACGAAGACCACATCAAGACCCTCGCCGACACGGCTGGTTTCCATTACAAGTACGACCCGATCACGAAACAGTATGCGCACGCCAGCGGCATCCTGGTGCTGACGCCGGAAGGCAAGATCTCGAAGTATTTCTACGGCATCGAATACAAGCCCAAGGACTTGCGGCTGGGTCTGGTCGAAGCGTCGCAGAACCGGATCGGGACCTTTGCCGATCAAGTGTTGCTGTTCTGTTTCCACTACGATCCCTCCACCGGCAAGTATGGTCTGGTGATCGCCAACGTGACCCGCGCGCTCGCGTCCGCGAGCGTGCTGGCTCTGGGAGGGATGATCTTCTTTTTCCTGCGCCGTGAGCGGCAGGCGAATCATTCGCACAACGGGAGGCCAGTTTGATGCAGGTACCCTTCTGTTTACTACAGGTACCGCTATTTCCGGAAGCCGCTTCTTCGATGGCGCGCCAGGTTGACTACCTGTATGTTTATCTGACCGTCGTGAGCGTCGTGATGACTGCCCTAATCTTCGCGGCGGTGTTCTTTTTCGCGGTCAAGTACCGGCGGCGTTCGAACGACGAAGTGCCCCGGCCGATCCATGGATCCTTGGTGCTGGAAATCACCTGGTCCATCATCCCGTTCATAGTGATGTTGAGCTTTTTCTGGTGGGGCGCTCAGATCTTTTTCGCCAATGCTACCCCGCCCTCCAACGCGATGGACGTTTACGTGGTCGGCAAACAGTGGATGTGGAAGATTCAGTACCCGCAAGGACAGCGCGAAATTAACGAGCTGCACGTTCCACTGAACCGGCCGGTGAAGTTGACGCTGGCATCGGAAGACGTCATCCATAGCTTCTTCATCCCGGCGTTCCGGATCAAGCACGACGTCGTGCCGGGACGTTACGACACCATGTGGTTTACGGCCACCAAGCCTGGCCGGTATCACATTTTCTGCGCTGAATATTGCGGGACCGAGCATTCCGGAATGATCGGTTGGGTAAATGTCATGAACGACACCGATTACGAGAATTGGGTGGCCGGCGGCGGCACGGAAGGATCCATGGCGGATCAGGGCCAAAGGGTATTCGATCAGTTCGGGTGCTCGACGTGCCATCAGCTCGATCAGCAAGGCCGTTGCCCGAACCTGCGCGGCGTCTACGGCTCTCACGTGCAGTTGGCGGACGGGCGGACGGTGCTGGCGGACGACTCCTACATTCGCGAATCGATTCTGAACCCGAATGCCAAGGTGGTGGCAGGCTATCGTGCGGATGTGATGCCGACCTTCCAGGGCCAGATTAGCGAAGAACAGTTGCTGCAGGTGATCGTTTACATCAAATCTCTGGCGCCGCAGGGTGCTCCAACTGCCGGCGGGCCACCGCCAGCCGGCGCGGCGCAGGGGACCCAAAATCCGGGTGGAAGACAATGAGTACAGCTTTAGAACAACCGCGGGTCGTTGAAGCCCCGAACTATTTAAATAACGAGTACGGATGGAAATCGTGGCTCTTAACCAAGGACCACAAGCGCATCGCCGTCCTGTACATCATTTCGATCACCGTCATGTTCTTCATCGGCGGGATCTTTGCTTCGCTGATCCGGCTGGAGCTGCTGACGCCGGAAGGCGACCTGGTCAATTCCGATACCTACAACAAGTTCTTCACCATGCACGGCATCGTCATGGTGTTCTTCTTCCTGATACCGTCCATTCCGGCCACGCTAGGCAACTTCTTCTTGCCGATGCAAATCGGGGCCAAGGATTTGGCCTTCCCGCGCATTAACCTGCTGAGCTGGTACATCTACATCGCCGGCGCCGCGTTCGCGCTGGCGGCGATTGTTCTAGGCGGCGTGGATACCGGCTGGACCTTTTATACGCCCTTCAGCAGCACTTATTCCAATACGTTCGTGATCACCGCCGCGGTGGGCGTTTTCATCGCTGGTTTCTCGTCCATCCTCACCGGTCTGAATTTCATCGTGACCGTCCACAAGATGCGTGCTCCGGGCATGACTTGGGGCCGCCTGCCGCTGTTCGTGTGGGCCAATTACGCCACGTCTCTGATTCAGGTGTTGGGCACCCCAGTAGTTGCTATTACTCTCGCCTTGGTGGGTCTCGAGCGCGCGTTCCACATCGGAATTTTCGATCCGGCTATCGGCGGCGACCCGATCCTGTTCCAGCACATGTTTTGGTTCTACTCGCACCCGGCTGTCTACATCATGATTCTGCCGGGCATGGGTGTAATCAGCGAACTGGTCACCTGCTTCTCACGCAAGAGCGTTTTCGGCTATCCGTTCGTGGCCGCCTCGAGCCTCGGCATTGCGATTATCGGTTTCCTGGTTTGGGGCCATCACATGTTCGTCACTGGCATGTCGATGTATGCCAGCCTGTATTTCTCGCTGTTGACGATGCTGGTCGCGGTTCCTTCGGCGATCAAGGTTTTCAACTGGACCGCCACGATGTTTCGCGGTTCGATCAGCTACGAAACGCCGATGCTTTACGCGTTCGGCTTTATTGGGTTATTTACCATCGGCGGGTTGACCGGCTTGTTCCTTGCTACCCTGGGTGTGGACGTGCACGTGACGGATACCTACTTCGTCGTGGCGCATTTCCACTATGTCATGGTGGGCGGCATGGTGCTGGCGTACATGGGCGGAATGCACTTCTGGTGGCCTAAGATGACGGGGCGCCTATATCCGGAAGGCTGGGGCCGATTCGCCGCGCTGCTGGTCTTCGTCGGATTCAACCTCACATTCTTCCCGCAGTTCATCACAGGTTATCTCGGGCAGCCGCGCCGATATCATGCATATGCGCCCGAGTTTCAAGTACTGAACGTGATGTCCACCGCGGGAGCGTCGGTGCTCGCGGTCGGCTATATCATTCCCCTGATTTACTTCCTTTGGTCTCTGAAGTACGGCCCGAAAGCCGGCAATAACCCGTGGGGCGCGAAAGGGCTGGAGTGGGAGACCACGTCGCCGCCGCCCACGTTCAATTTTGAGCAGACTCCGATTGTGACCGAAGACGCGTACGCCTATGGTAGCCCGCACGAAAATGTTCATGAAGGGGGCCTGAAATAATGACGGAACCGCACGGCGCTGTCGCCGAACACGCGGAACACTCGCCCTATCTCCGCCACCATTTCGACGACATGCATCAGCAGTTCGATGCGGCCACGCTGGGAATGTGGGTGTTCCTGCTGACGGAAATCATGTTCTTCGGCGGGATGTTCGGGGCTTACACAGTTTATCGTTCCTTGTATCCGGGCGCGTTTGCCAGCACCAGTCTGCACATGAACCCAGCGTTTGGCGCGGCCAACACCGCCGTGTTGATCGTCAGCAGCTTGACCATGGCTCTGGCCGTGCGGTCGGCGCGCTTGGGGAGCCAGAAAGCCCTTCAGATATTTCTGGTCTTGACCATGGTCTTTGGAATCGCGTTCCTGGTCATCAAAGGATTCGAGTACCACGAGCACTGGGTAGACAATAAAGTTCCCCTGTTCCAGCAAGAATGGCATCACTGGGACTACAGCAACGACGCCGAGCATCCCAATCAAGCTCAATTCGCGAAGCAGGCACAAATCTTGTTCTGCTTCTACTTCTTCATGACCGGATTCCATGCCTTGCACATGCTGGTGGGCGTGGGCATCATGACCACAATCCTTCTGATGGCCCGTCGCGGGGTGTTTAGCAAGGATTACTTTACACCCGTGGAAATCAGCGGGTTGTATTGGCACTTCGTCGACATTGTCTGGATTTTCTTGTTCCCGCTGCTCTATCTGATTGGAAACGCCAGAAAGCTCATTTAATATGCATTCAGTCCCTAGCGTTCGAACTTACGTAACCATCTGGGCGATCTTGACGTTCATGACGTTCGCCACTTACTACATTGCCCAGATCGACCTCGGCCAGTGGAACATCGTGATCGCGCTGCTGATCGCGTTCTTCAAGATGTCGCTGGTGATCTTCTTCTTCATGAACCTGAAGGCGGAGAGCGCCTTGACCAAGCTATTCGCAGCCGGTGGGTTTTTCTGGATGATCCTGTTGCTGGGCCAGTTCTTCGTGGATTACATCTCCCGCGACTGGATGCCTCGCGGCAGAATGTGGTAGTTCTTACGGTCACGCGAGCGAGTTAGGGCTTGGCTTCGTAAACCAGATTGAACGGTGTTTCCGCTGCGCGGCGAAACTGACTGAATCCCGCTCCGGTCACGACTTCCCGCATCCGAGCTTCACCGGCCTGCGCGCCCAGACACATCCCGACCTCCTGTGCGCGTGATGCAGGTGTGCAGATCATCGTAGATGCCGCGTAGTAGACGCGGCCTACCGGGTTCAAGTTTTTCTCCAGATGATCGTGCGCGAAAGGCTCGACGATCATCCATGCACCATCGGGATTCAGCATATCGAGCACGTGCCGCGCGGCGCCTTGAGGATCCCCCATATCGTGCAAGCAGTCGAAAAACGCAACCAGATCGTACTTAGCGCCATGGAAGTCTTTGGCGGTGGCGACTTCGAAGCTAGCGTTCTTCACGCCCGCGCGGGCTGCGGCTCGCCGCGCCCAGCCTACTGACGGTCCGTGATAGTCGAAGCCCACGAATTGGGATTGCGGATAAGCCTGCGCCATCAGGATGGTGGAAGCGCCGTGCCCGCAGCCCACGTCGGCTACGCGCGCGCCTTTCTTGAGTTTCGAGTCGATACCATTCAGGGCCGGTATCCAGGAACTCACCAGGTTGGCGGCATAATTGGGCCGGAAGAATTTCTCCGTGCCTTCAAAAAGACACGTATCGTGCTCGTCCCATCCGACGCCGTCACCCGTACGAAAGGCCTCCACCAATTTCGGTTCGTCCTTCATAATGGCGCTGACGATATGAAAAGCACCCGGGAGATACGCGGGGCTGTCTTCCACTGCCAGAGCAAAGGCCTGCTCGTTCGGCAGAGTAAAACTCTGGGTTGCGGAATCGTAAGTGACGTAGCCGCCGGCAGCCTGCGCCGAAAGCCACTCCCGTACGTATCGCTCGTCAGTGTTCGTTTTACGGGCCAGTTCGCCGGGCGTAATGGGTCCCGCGCCCGCCATCGCCTTGTATAAGCCCAGCTTCTCGCCGATCAATACCAACGCCGCGTTCATTGCAGCACCGAGTTCGCCGAGTACCTGGCCAACAAAATTGTTAAGTTTGTCCCGATCGATTTCCATGTCTTCCTCCCCAAACAAACGGCCTCGCGCTGGCGCGAAGGCAATGCTGTTTATTGTACAGATCTCAAGGACGCTGTGCTCGGGTCCCAGACGAACCTGCAGACGTGAGTGCCCGTGGTTGTGAGGCTGATCGAGGGGGTTTGCATCGCGACACACTGTGGGAATCCGTTGGCGAACGTATAGACACCATTTAACGTTCTAGGCAGCCCGCTTACTTGCGGGAAAGCGCCGCCGGCCGTAGCGCATTTGGAGGCCACAGCACAGGTTGCCTGTACGGTTGCCGATGCCTTCTCCCAGCCTCGAAGATTGTGTACGAGCGCGGTAGCGTGAAATGCGAGGAGGCCCGCTGCAATCAGGATCTGCGACCGCGTAGCTAGCGGCGCGGCCTGAGCGGCGATCAGCAGGCAAAAGCCCGCCGATGGCAGATAAAGCACACGGGATTTTTCGAGATCAGCGCCGATAAGCAACTGCGAAACCGCAGGTGCTGCGGTCAGAATTACGAAACCGAGAGCGAATGCAAGCGCGCCCAGGACAGGGCGAGCCCGGAAAAGCCTTGCCAACGCGGCGCAGTAAACGATTGCGAGCGCGAGGAGCCAAAAACTGGAGGGGAGCGTCCAGTTGATTGGGAAGAAGAGAACTCCCCACATCCGGAAGAACAGCGCCTTCAGGGAAGAAATCACGCTGATTGGACCGTAACCGCCGATGCCTGCCAGAAGGTACCAGCGGTATCCAAACAACGCAGCCGTAACCGCTCCGAACCAGATAATTGACCACGCTGCTTTGCCGTTCCGGTGCTCGCCGATGCAGACGAGCAGCAGCGCGGCCACTAGGACGAATGAATACGCAGACTCCTTGGTGAGCAGACCGGCGATCATCGCCGCCAGCGCAACGGCGAGCCAGATTCGGCCTGTCAAGCCCGGCGCTCGCGAACGCAGAAGAGCGAGGAGAGCGAACAAAACGAAAAAAGTCGACAACAGGTCGAAGCGTCCGGCTACCCAGAGAGCCGCCTCCGGGTGCGAGCCATGAACAACGAAAAGGGCCGCGGCCACCCATGCGAGGAACCGTGAGTAGCCGAGCGCTGCGGCGACCAAGTACAAAAGGCAAGCGTTAGCGGCGTGCAGCACAAAGCCGATCGAATGCCAGGCCCCCGGATCTGAGCCGGCCCATTTCGCACTGACTAAGTACGATATATAGCCGAGCGGCCGAAAGAAGCCATCGCCGCCAGGAGTTGTGAACACCGCGCGCCAGTTCAAGGGTCCATGCGCTTGCCGCAGCAAAATGAAATCGTCCGCTAGAAAATACGATCGCGCCAGCCAGCCGTAGCAGGCTGCTGTCATGAGCGCCAAGACCAAGATCGGAAGTACATCGGCGCGCGTCATTCGTCTCGTCGGGACTACCACTGCCGGTATCCGCTTACTGCCGAGAAGCGCAACGACGATACCGGCGAGGGCAAACCACGCGCCGATGGTTACCAAAAGCATAGAAGGGATGTGGCGGCCGCTGGAGTGCACGCCCGTTGCGGTGCGAACCAAGTTTACCAAATGCAGGCGGCCACGCCGCCGTGTAGTTTAGAGATATTGGCCGCTAGTGGTTTTCAATCCCGCTTGCCGATCCCGACGGCATTTCTGCCGGCTGCCCGATCCTTCTACTACGGTTGGTTTCGCCTCTGGCTTCGCGCGCGGTGCTGGTATGCGGATAAAATTGCGCGCCAAGACGGCTCAGGAGAGGTTTTGCCGCCCGCGTTGCTGCGTTATCGCGTTAGCGAAAATTTGGCGCGCGACGAGTTCCTGAGAATTGGATACGGGTGCGCGCAGCTTATGGCAGACTATTCCAGGTCGGCAGGAGTGGAACTCTCCCAATGCCGGCGCGTTCTCGATTTCGGCTGCGGCTGCGGACGCACTCTGCGCTGGTTGGTCCGCGATTTTACGGCGGTGGAATTTCACGGCGTCGATGTGGATGCCGACGCCATCGATTGGTGCACGAAACACCTGCCTCGCGCCCGTTTCGCCCGAAACCGGCCGGACCCTCCTCTTCCGTATCCGGATCGCCACTTCGATGCGATCTATTGCCTCTCGGTTTTCACGCACCTGGACGAAGGCGCCCAGGATCGCTGGCTGGAAGAACTCAGCCGAATCTTGGTGCCCGGGGGCCTGCTCCTGATCTCGGTGCACGGAGAGCGCTGTCTTGACGCTTCGGACCTGGAAGGTATCGCTGAGCTCAAGTCGGCAGGCTTGCTCCATCGCCGATCGCGAAAGCTCCAAGGCATCGTGCCGGACTGGTATCAGACTACATGGCACTCCCAGGCATATGTCGTGAGCCGGCTTTCAGCACGCTTCGATGATGTGCACTATTACGACATTCCGGACGGCACACAAGCGCTGGTTACGGCGCGCGGCCGTGGCTAGTTCCGACGAAAAGACTTTAGGTCGACGGTCTCGCCACTGTAAAGCGGATTGTGCTGGGTGGCCAGAATGGCCTGCGCTTCTTTCTTGTATTTGTTGGCTTCGTTTTTACGCTTGAGCTTCTCGAATGCGTCCGAGAGAGACGCCATCGAGCCGGCCACCAACGCGCTGTTGGGGACGAGTTTCTGGCGTGCGTCCAGAGCCCGCCGATACTGGTCGGCGGCTTGAGACCATTCCCGCTGCGTCATGTAATAGTCACCGAGATAGCTACTGATCAACGCGCTAGCCAGGGGCACCTTATCCGGAATGCTTTCCATCATGCTCAGCGACTTCATGAAATTCGACTCCGCCTGCGGATATTCGCGCAAATGCGTATAGCTGTTGGCGAGTTCGCCTAACGCGACGGCCTGGGCGATCGATCCCGATGGAACCACCTTGGACTCAATAGAGAGAAAGTGCTCGAGGCTCTGCTCTGCGGATTTGTATTCACCGATCCAGCAATACATTTGGCCCAGATGGAGAAAGAGCGTATCAAATTGGGGGCTGTTGGCGCCGACAGATTTTTCTGCAATTTCAACCGCGTGGCGCCACAGCCGCTCCGCTTCGGCATATCTGCCGGTCTGGCCGAGGAACTCAGCTTGGTAATCGAGGAAGTGAATGCGTTCCAGGCTGTCCGGCGAAAGCGTTTTGTCCACAATCGCCTGCGCCTTGTGTAACGCGATTTCCGCTTCATCCATTTTGCCCCAAGCTGTGTACACCCAGCCCAAATCGTTCCATGCTTTGGCCAGCCGGAGGTCGTTCGGGCCTGCGTAGCGGCTAAGATCGGCGATCGCGGTTTTGAATTGAGTTTCCGCCGGAGAGAACGAGCCTATAAGTGCTAACAGACCGCCGAGCGCCACGCGCACTTCCGCTGCGGCGAGCGGGCGATTCTTCAATATCTCAAGAGAGCGCTCGTAGTAATCCTTTGCATCTTCTAATTTGTTGACTTCGATTGAAAGGGACGCTGCGGCATATAAGTCGGCCGGCAGATGGGCATTTGTCCCGGCTTGCTGGTCTCGGCGAACAATCTCCAGGTAATCTTTCGCTGCTTGGGTCATATGTCCGCTGCCCCATAGCTGGTTTGCTCGCTGACGGAGGTCTGCCGACGCCGCCTCCAGGTTGCTTGTGGGCGCCCCGTATGTAACGGCGTCTTGCGGATTGGGGGAAGTGGCAGTGGTTGCTGTTTCCTGTTGGGCCGCGTAACCGGGAACACTGAAAAGCGAAAACACGAGCATGGCTGCAGTTCTAATCATCCTTCACGCTCTTAAGGTAGGTTGTTGCCGCTGCGCGGTCCGGATTGAATAGCCGTATTTACTGCGCAGACTTCGGTTATATGACTCGTACGCTTCTGGGCGATTTCGGCGTGGGTTGCACCGTAACAGTGAAGGTAGGTTCTATTACTAGGGTCACTAACCCAGCCGCACGATTTGGACTTCCAGTCATTGGAAAAATTCCCCGTGTTTATAAAAATTGCCGGAGAATCCCACCGAAAATACCCGCCTGTGGGCGCTGCACTCGTACTGATACAATCAACCTATGCCACGCCTCTCGATTTGGTTGCCACTACCCCTAACGCTCGCCGCTGTTCTGGTTTCAAACGCCCAAGATGCCGGGTCGGTGCTTCGCGCCTCGGTCGGATATAACACGCAAAAAGCGAGCCTGCCGTTATCCGACGCGCAACGCAGAGAAGCGGACCGGCTCGGTCAAGAGGCTCAGCGCGCCTCGCAGGCTGGGCAGTTCGGCGACGCATTACGCGATTACAACGAAGGCGCGGCCGTTATGCGGAACATTCCTTGGACGCCTGCCTATGAGCTGGCTGTATCGCTGCAGGGGCGGCTGGATCACGCCATGGTGCAACCCGGCCAGACGGTGAAGTTGACGCTTACTCCGCTGTACCGGGACGATCGCGAGCAAGGCCTCAAAATGGACGGGTCCGCGGTGTTGGTTCCCCTCAAGAAGGGCGCGGGCGACGAGGTGAGTTTAGCCTCGGACCTCCACCTGGA
This sequence comes from Bryobacteraceae bacterium, assembly GCA_035293725.1. Lineage (GTDB taxonomy): Bacteria > Acidobacteriota > Terriglobia > Bryobacterales > Bryobacteraceae > Palsa-89. The sequence continues at coordinate 72,023 of DATGMH010000056.1, read as the reverse complement.
CGCGAATGCGCTTCCGTTTACGGCAGCTTTTACATTGCCCGATAAGGCCGGCGACTTCAATTTAGAGGTGCGTTTAAGCTCAAACGGTGAAGCGCTACCGGATGCGGCCCGCAGCGCCTTCGTCAAGACCGTGCCGGTGCATATCGAAGCATTGGCCGCGGATGCAGAGCGCCTGAAGAAGAAGCTGGCCGATGCAAAGCAAAGCTCGCCAGCAATCGCTACCGCCCAGTACGCGCTGGCCTTGTACGAACGAGCCGATCGGGGCGAAATCAATCCTTCGCGCTATGACTTCCATGAAGAGTTTGCCAACGCCACACAAATCGTGGACGCAATTGACCACGGACGCGATCCGTTCGCAGGCAAACACGGTGACTTCCGCAAGGCGTACCGGTCCGCCGTTGACAACACACTCCAGCCCTATCGGATTTTCGTACCCACGTCTTACGATGGGTCAAAGCCCGCCCCGCTGCTGGTGGCGCTGCATGGGATGGGCGGTGATGAAAACAGCATGTTCGACGGTTATAAAGAAACGCTGAAGCGCGAAGCGGAGCGCGTCGGTTTCGTCGTGGTGTGCCCGAAAGGCCGCGATTCGGCTTCTATGTATCGCGGTGCGGCGGAGCAGGACGTTCTGGATGCGATGAAGGAAGTAGAGCGGGACTACCGGATCGATTCAAAACGCGTGTATCTGATGGGCCACTCTATGGGCGGATATGGGACGTGGAGCGTCGCCATCGATCATCCCGAGCTATTCGCGGCGCTGGGCCCCATCTCCGGTGGAGGTGACGTGAACGGGATGGCGAAGATCAAGAACATTCCCGAGTATGTGGTACACGGCGACGATGACCGGACCGTCAATGTCAACCAGTCGCGGCGCATGGTGGAAGCCGGCAAAAAGGCCGGCGCCAACATTACATACGTCGAAGTGCCGGGCGGAAGCCATGTGAGCGTGGCTGAGCCGAGCTTCGCTCCCATGCTCGATTTCTTCGCTAAGCAGCAGCGCAGCGATACGTCCGAAGTCAGGACGCGCTAGTCTCCCGCATAAGGGGCCGGATCACTCCGGCCGATTCCAGTTCGTCGAGCTTGGCGGCTCCGAGATTCAGCAGCTCGCTTAAAATCTCGCGGCTGTGCTGGCCAAGTTCAGGCGGCCCAGTCCGCACTTGGCCCGGTGTTGCCGAGAACTTAACCGGCAGCCCGGTGACTAATGATTTGGCAACATTGGCGAGTTGAGGGAACATTCCGCGTGCCGCGGACTGCCGGTCGTTCACCACTTCGTCGATTGTGCGCACGGGCGAGCACGGGACGCCCGCAGCGTTCAGCTTTTCGAACCAGTTTTCCGCCGTATCCTGCCGGAAGGCATCGGCAAGCATGGGCTCGAGCACGGCCCGATTCTTAACGCGCAGCGCATTGCTGCGATAGTGCGGATGATCGATCAGCTCGGGATGGCCCATGGCCTGACAGAAGATCTTCCATAATTTGTCGCTCGCAACGGCAATCGCAAGCTCGCGGTCCTTGGTCGGAAAGGTGCGGTACGGGACGATCGTGGAGAAAGCCGTGCCCCACGTCCGCGGAACGACGCCAGATCCGAGATAGTTGGCGAACACCGAGGCCATGGCTGAAATCATGCCGTCGAACATGGAGACGTCGACAAATTGGCCCATTCCGGTCTGATTGCGGGATTGCAGAGCCATGAGGATGCCCGTCAGCGCGAACATTCCCGCCGTAACGTCAGCCACCGAGTGGCCGCACCGGACCTGCTCGCCATCCATCGCGCCGGTAATGCTGATCAGGCCGCTGGACGCCTGCAGGATAAGATCCATCGCAGGATAATCGCGGGCGGGTCCATCTTGGCCATAGCCCGAAATGGAACAGTAAATTAGCTTAGGATTACGAGCGTGCGCCTGTTCGTAGCCGAGGCCATGGCGGGCCAGCGTGCCGGGCCGGAAATTCTCCAACACTACGTCGACCTTTTCCATTAATTGGAGGCACAGATCGACGCCTCTAGGGTTTTTTAGATCAATCGAGACGCTACGCTTCCCGCAGTTTAGTCCCAGAAAGAAAGCGGCGGTGTCGCCGACGAAGGGGGGACCCCATCCGCGGCCGATATCGCCGGAATCTGGCGATTCGACTTTGTACACCGTGGCGCCGTAATGGGCCAGCAACAAGCTGCAATAAGGACCGGCAAGCGCGTGCGAGAAATCCAGCACGCGCAGCCCGGTAAGAGGTGGTTCGAGCAAACTAAAATGATAACGCGAATGCTCGCGCGCTCGTCAGGCCCATGCACCACGGCAATCAGCTACTTTTTAATCCCCGCCGGCTGCCGCGTGCCGCTCCAGTATGACCACGCTAACTTCACATTGCGTACGACATCGTTCTCACTGAGCGGCTTGCGCAAAATATCATAGCCTCCATTGGTGACCACCTCATTCCACAGGTAATCATCAATGACCCTCGAGATCAGCAGTACACAGGCGCCGCCGGAAGCTGCTGAGAGCAATGACACGGCGCTTCGCCAGTCAGTGCCATCCATGTCCCGGTCGAGCACAATTACCTGAGGCTTCACGCGCTTGAATGACTCGCGCGCTTCGGCCACTGTTGACGCGAACGACACACGCCATTCCGCCCGGCGCGATACTTCATTCAATAGCTGGCGGTCGGATACGGCGCCAAGGACCGCGAGAATCGTAACGGGTGAGGCGCTGGCTATCGATTCTGGGTGCCTCTTCGAACCGTCGGGCCGTTTGGTGTTTTTGCTAAGGAATCGTGAAACGGTGTTGACGATCGAAGTGATGGCGTCCCACATCGCAAGACCTGGACCAGAGACATTTACTCTTTGAAGACGAGGGTAGCGGAGGCAGCACGACGGCGGAATACCGTAATGTCGGTATTCAACATGAGTCCGACTTGGTATTGCTCCGGGCTAGTTCGAAATACGCTTTACGGGGAGGTTGCTGCGCGCCTGTGGGCTGTGAACGACCGCACAGTTCACGCTGTCAGAGGAAAAAGAGGGTGGGCGCCCCCGTCGGGGTTACGGGTAAGTGGGAGCGCCCGGGGTGTTTGTTGGGGATTAGAAGTTAATTACAGTCTAAGCAGGCGGGGGCAATTTCGAAATACCAACTCACTGGTAGTCAGCGAAAAAAAACGTAGGTAGGCAGGTCCAGTACCGGCCTTCGGGGTTTTCAACTCGCGCGTTAAGTTCCGTTACTTCAGGCCCATACTGCGGAGTTTGATTCAGCGTCATGGTGCGGAACGTGGTTGAGTTCGCGGTGACGCAGAGTTGCTACAATCCTCACTATGACGAATCTCTCTCGTGTCTCGCTTGGCCTCTTCTGTCTTTTTGCGATCGGGCTTTCGCAGCCCGCCACCACCCAGCCGGCAAAGCAGCGCAGCGGAGCGGAGTCCGGCCCGGTGGAGCGAGGCAGATACATTGTGGAAGACATGGTTCAGTGCGCGCGCTGCCATACTCCCGGGAATCAAAACGATGAAGGCGAGCGGAGCAACTGGCTGAGGGGAGGCCCGCTGCAGATCCGGCCCACGTATCCTGTTGCTAACTGGGCACTTGTGACGCCGCGCTTGGCGGGCGGGCCTCCTGGAACGGACGAAGATTTCATCCGCTTGATGACCACCGGAATCGCGCGTACCGGCCAGCCTCCGCGGCCCCCCATGCTGCGGCCCCACATGACCCGGGCAGATGCTGAAGCCGTTTTGGCTTACCTCAAGTCGCTCAGGTACTAACGCGCCGCGCTGGACTGAAAATGGCGGAAGCTAGTGGGAGTCGAACCCACCTGCGACACTAAGTACCGCACGCTGGTTTTGAAGACCAGGCCCAGCACCGGCCAAGACTAGCTCCCACGCGTGATTCTAACATCCCGCATCGCACAGGCTCGTGCAACGAATTAGCTGCCTGCCGTTGCCGTAGGCTGTGTGCCGGCCAGACCTAGCTGGGAGGCGCGCTGCTGCATTGCTTCGATACAAAACGCGATGTGCTGATCGAGATCCACGCCAAGAGCGGCGGCCCCGTTGATGATGTCATCGCGATTGACGGAGCGCGCGAAGGCTTTATCTTTCAGCTTTCTTCGCACGGACTGGACGTCCACCTCGTGGATGCTGCGATTGGGCTTTACGTACGAACATGCGGTCAGGAAGCCGGCCAGCTCGTCGCACGCAAACAGGGTTTTTTCGAGCAGCGACTCACGCGAGACACCGGCGAAATCGGCATGCGAGAGGATGGCGCGCCGGATCTCGGGATCGACACCCCGTTCGGCAAGAATGGGTTCGCCTTTGGTGGGGTGGTCGGGAAGCTGCGGATGGATCTCCCAGTCAAAATCGTGCAGCAATGCGGTGATAGACCACTTCTGCTCGTCATCGCCGAACTTCTTCGCGTAAGCCGTGACGCAGGCCTCGACGGCGAGAGCGTGCCGGCGTAGGCTGTCGGATTTGGTAAATTCGCACAAGATTTCCCATGCTTGAATGCGGTCCATCTCGACCATGGTAACGAAAGCGGGCGTGATATAGTGTGAACAGAACCTTCCACGTGGGCCTGTGGCGCAGTTGGGAGCGCGCTTCCATGGCATGGAAGAGGTCGTGAGTTCGAATCTCACCAGGTCCACCAAAAATAATACTAGTACTCGGCTGGCGAAACAGCGGTGCCGTGTCTCGAATCTACCTGCAGCACTCCGTTTTGAACGGACCACAGGAGGCGGTATGTCCGGGAACCAGTTCAGCAGTTTGTATAGCAGCGCGCGGCGGCTCCGGCTTCATAGCATCGCAATTGTATTGTTGTTCGCCGGTTTGATTGCCGCGCTCGCGGGCGACGTCTATGAGTTCGTCAGAGGCGAGCACCGGAGCCGCGACGTCGAACTGATGCAACACAATTTACAGACGCAGATTACCCGGCTCAGCGACGCCACGTCGGGTGCTTTCGACGTCACGCAGCAGCGCTTCCAGAACGTCAAGAACATTCAGGATTCGCTTGCATCGGAACTGATTAAATATCGATCTGAATGGCGGCGCGATAACGGCGAAGTAACTAGGCAGCTTCAGACAAAGAATCAGGAGCTAGAGGCGAAAAATCGCGAGCTGCTGGCTCAACTGGCTGCTTTGAAAGCCGAAACGACCGCGAACCTCCAAACCGCCAGTGCGAAGCTCCGGAATACAAGCGCAAAACTGGAGACCACCAGTGCGAGTGTCGAGCGCATCGCTAGTGAGGCCGAGAAAAACCGGGCAGACCTTCGGCGTATCGCCGGCGACCTCGGCGCCGTGACAGCGAGTGTTAGCAGGAACAGCAGGGAGTTTGCGGCACTCCGTCAGCCCGACAGCCGCCAACGCTTCGATTTTCATTTGCTGAAAACTAAAGTTCCGACCCGGATTGCCGGAACCATCCAGATCGCGGTCCGCAGCACCGACCCTAAGCGGAACCGCTACAGTATGGACCTCTATGCGGATGACAAAATTGCTGCAGAGAAGAATCGCGCGGCGAATGAGCCGGTCCAGTTGTACTTACGTGGTGCGGCTTTGCCGTACGAAGTCGTCGTAACTGAAGTGCGCAAGGACGAAGTCGTCGGGTACGTATCGGCTCCGGTTTCTGGCGGTTCGCGTATCGAGAGCACCAGCGCTACACTGCATGGCGTTTCCATCAACCCGGCAACGGCAGCCCGGCCGTAACTGTGACAGCTTTGTTCACTGATCGTCGGCCGCAGCATAACGGCACCCGCTGGATCGGACGGCTTTGTCACGGTGACGAGGGTCGCCGGTAAACTTTCGATAGCATTTTTTCTCACAGTTCTCTACTCGGAACCGCATCTCTCGGTGGAGCAAAGCATTAGACGATCGGACCGACAATTGCCTTGAAAAGCTGCGGAAGGAGCCAAAAAAATGAAGAAAATCGCTATAGGCTTGTTATTAACGAGTGGTTTCCTATTTGCTCATGGCCGTCGTGATGCGACCACGACTACGGATCAAGATAATTATACGCTCCGGAAAGAAACCCACATGGCTTGGTACACGCGGTCGGCGCTGCACACTCAGTCGCCGCCGATTCACCTAGCTAAAGTGCGGAACCATGAGGTAATGAAACCGGGTGACCAACTTCAGATCAACAAGACGACAATTACGGCTTTCGTCCATTCTAATAAGTAGCGTGTAGCTCACACACGGACTTAGCGGAGCGGGAATTGTTCGCACTAGCGGGAATTCCCGCCCGCCATTTTAAATATCAGGAATTGCTGCCGCGGCAGGAAATCGAGACGTTCAGCCAGGATGTAACCGGCAGCTTTCATTTCACCCTCCACCTTTTCCGGCGCAAAGCGAAACTCGGCTGGCGGTCCCTCTGGCGAGTCCTTCCTAAAGTCGATAATCGCAACCCGGCCGCCAGGCCGTAGCGACTTCCCGAGTCTTCGGAAGTAATCCTCTCGATTACCAATGTGGTGATACGTGTCGACGATCAGGACCAGGTCGACTGGTGCCGGCAGGTTCGCGCTGTCCGCGGACGCTTGCACCGCGACTACATTCCTCAGTACCTCTTTTGCCGCGCGCTCCTGGATGTACTTCACCATGGACGGTTCGATATCCACGGCATAGACTTTGGGCGCAACAGCCGATTTTGCCAGCCGGACCGTGAAGTAACCGGTTCCAGCTCCGATGTCGGCGACGCTCTGCCCGGGCTCGAGGTGCAGCGCCTGGATCACTTTGTCCGGCATTTGCCACGCCTCGCGCGCGGGATCGTCAAAGCTCTTGGCCAACTGCTCTGGATTGTCGAACCGATGCTCCATATGGTCGCCATGCGACATCTCGTGCGGCGCAGCCGGTTGCGGAGGTTGCGCCCACAGCCCGAGCGTGGCGATCAGCAGGACAGTAAAGTATTTGCTTGGCATGGTTGCCTCTCTGAATGTCATTCTGTCACAGTGTCTGGATGCACAGATCGCCCGTGCCTCGACGAGCCTATTTCACAGTTGGCTGCCGGCTGGCCCGAAACAGATTGTCGGCGGCTGCCAGCACATCCCATCGCAGTCGTTCGGTAAGGGCAGGCGTTTTCACCAGGTAATCGCGAACCATTGCCGCGGCTTCCGGCGATCGCTGATAGCCGAGCACAGTCTCGGTCCAGCGGGCAGGAAAAAAGATATCTCCCGTACGCTGGATTTCGGGCAGGAGTTCGAGGCTGGGGCGGATGAATTTCCGCGATTGCTCCTGACGCAGCGGGTGGTTGAGATATCGGAGCGATTCAAGCGCCCACGGCTCATGCCTGCGATTCTCGACGTCGCGCAACCTCAGAAAAGCTTGTTCGCGGACGGCCGGATCGGCGGATAGAGCGGGCATCACGAACTCGAAACGCGCCTTGCGGTCCGCATTCTGTATGCGATCGAGCTCGTCCGACAGAATTGCCTTCCAGTCTGGCACGCCTCGCACAGCCAACTCCAACGCCATATTGATCTCATCCGTCTCGGAGAACGTTAGACCGGGGATTCTTTCCTCGCGGCGCCAAACCCGTTCTAACCATGCCAAACCGTCCGGCGTAAGCGCGACATCTCGAAATGTATTAAACCAGGCAGACTTCTCGCTGGAGTAGTAGGCGTTTCCGATGCCTTGCCGGAGCATCGCCTCTAACGCTGGGGCGCGAGCGAGCCGGTCGTTTTGGGCGAGAAACTGCCAGAACGCGCGTGAAACATACCCCAGCACGCGCTGGACATTCTGTTCATCGGTTTCAACCGGTAGAGCGCGCTCGGCTATGGCCAGAAACTCTGACGGGCTCACACGCCCTTCCAGCAGGTTTTCCCAGATATCGACCCAGGCGCTGCCGCGGGTCAGCGCGTCTGGAATATTCTCGATGTGATCGATTAAATATCGGCGCGTCGCGTCGTCCAGGACGAACAAACCGTATCCCAAGCCGCTACCGTTCGGAATCACATATTGGGGCTGCGGCAATCCGCGAGCGTGTAAAACGTCCGTTTCCCGCGCGTTGATTGCGACGTCAATTTTTTGCACATGATCGGAATACCCGAGCGCCAACTGGATCCGCTGCGGCCAAACGAGTCCGCGCTTCCACGGGTCGCTTTGCGAGAGCATCAGATCCGATATTCGGGTGTTGGGTTCAGAGCGGAGTGTCATTCGAATCTCCGGTCGGCCACGCGCTTCGATCCAGGAATGGCTCCAGCCGGCAATGGAAATGCGTTGCCCGCGCGCGTCCAGGATACGCACGAGATCCAGCCAGGTGGCGTTCCCAAACGAGTACTGGTGCAAGTAGTCGCGCAAGCCATCGCGGAAGCCTTCCTCGCCGGTAATCAATTCCAGTTGGCGCATTGCGATCGGAGCTTTGTCGTAAATAATGTTTCCGTACAACGTTCCAGCTTCGTTCAAATTTGCGAGTTGCTGCCGGATCGGGTTTGTGCCCGCCGTACGATCGACGTCGTAAGCGGGCGGGTAGTATTCCATCAGGAATCGCAAGGCGTGATTCACCTGTGGAAATGACGGGTTCACAATCTTCGCGGCCATGAAATTGGCCATCACTTCCTTCATCCACACGTCATTAAACCAGCGCATGGTCACAAGGTCCCCGAACCACATGTGCGAGGTTTCGTGCGAGATGACACTCGCGCGGCCGAGCAGTTGGTTTTGCGTGGCCGATTCGTCCAGCAGCAGGCTGGACGCGTTGTAGAAGACCGCGCCCGCGTGTTCCATGCCACCGAACTGAAACGAGGGAATCAGGACGAAATCGAACTTGCCCCATGGGTACGGGATGCCGGTATAATCCTCCAGCCACTTCAATGCGCGCGCGTGCAGGTCGAATATGGCTTCGCGGTTACGGGCGACTTTGGCCGCATCGTTCTCGCGATGAAACATGCGGAACGTCCGCCCGTCGCGCACGCCGGTTTCGATCTGAAATTTTCCGGCGGCGAAAGCGAACAGATAGGTCGGCAGTGGGCGGGTTTCCACGAAACGCACCAGGCGGTGGTCCGGTGCAGACGGCGTTGTCAGTTCGCCAGCAAGGGTCCGAGGATCCAACTCCGCGCCGTTGGAAACGGCCTGCCACCCGGATGGAATTTCCAACGCGAGTTGGTAGCGCGCTTTCAGATTCGGTTGGTCGAAGCACGGGAACGCCAGATGCGCGCGGGCGGGAACGAAGAGCGTGTAAAGAAAATCGTCGTTCCGGTTCAGCGATTCGTCGCCGGCAACGAACTGGATCCGAATCGAATTTTCACCCGCTTTGGTTGTGCCCGCGGGGACGATCAGGTGGCCGTCCACGGTGACGGTTTCGACGGCGCGGCCGTTGACCTCAAATTTCGAGACGCGATCGCGCGGCGCCTGAAAATCCAGAACCACCCGGTGCGGCGCCCGCAGCGAGAACCGGACAGTTTCGGTTCCGTCAATAGGCCGCCGCTTTTGCTCGGGTACTCGGAACAACAGGTCGTAGTGTATGGCCCGAACGGTCTCCGCCCGCTCGTTGGCCAGACCTTCGGAAATTCCGGGTCCCGGCGACAGGGAAGTCGCGGCCGCAAAGAGAGCCGCGAACGTAGTGATCACGTCCACACCATACCAGACCGCCCCGCGCTACGTTGCGGCGCGCCCCGGCAACGCTTAAGAAATTACGCCCTTTCGGACAGCGTATAGGATCAACTCCGCGAAGCTATGCAGATTCAGTTTGTCTTGGAGATTGCGACGATGGGTCTCCACCGTATAGAGGCTGAGGTTCAATATGGTCGCGATATCCTTGTTGGATTTTCCTTCAGCCAGGAGCTGAAGAATCTCACGTTCACGGGGAGTCAGCAGCTCATAGCTGTCGTCCATTCCACGCGCGCGGATCTCGCGTACATAGTCTTCCGCCAGCATTTTCGTGATTTCGGAGCTGAAGAAGGTCTTGCCGCGCGTCACGGCTTTGATGGCCTCGATGAGGTCACCCTCGGCGGAGTCCTTAAGCAGGTACCCCTTCGCGCCCGCCTTCAAGGCGCGTAGCACGTAGCTTTCATCGGCATGCATGCTCAATACGACAATGGAACTGTTCGGTGACACCGAAAGAATTCGCTGGGCCGCCTCAATGCCGTTCAGGTGAGGCATGGCGATATCCACCACGACAACATCGGGCTTGCTCGCCTCGGATGCCTCGACGGCCTGCTTGCCGTCAGAAGCCTCCGCGACAACGCTGAACTCCGGCTGCCGTTCCAGCAGTAGCCGTAACCCCCGGCGGACCACAGTGTGGTCATCAGCCAACAGGATACGGATTTTCCTCTCGCGCGGTACGCTCTCCATTTGATTCACTGGTGCCATTTGTCGCGATGTTCTTGAAGGGCAGTTCCACTTTCAGCAGGGTTCCTCCGCCCGGAACGGAATGGACCTGGCAGATGCCGCCCAAACTCTCAACCCGTTCCTGGATTCCGAGCAGCCCCATGCCCTTGTTTTCCTTGAAATCGAATCCTTTTCCATCATCCTGGACCGATAGCGTCAGACGAGAAGGTCCTTCCTGGACCCGCACTCGCACCGTCTTGGCTTCGGAATGGCGCGAACAGTTGTTCAGCGCCTCCTGCACCACGCGGTAAACGCAGGTTTTGTAGGCATCGGGATAATCGTCCGAGGAGGTCTCCGCTGCCACGCTGACGTCCATGGATGTGCGTTTGGATACCTCGCGCGCTTGCCATCGCAAGGCCGGGATCAAGCCTAGGTCGTCCAGCATCGAAGGCCGCAACAACAGAGCCATATTCCGAACCACTCGCACGGTGCTCTCCACCAGGCTCTTGATCATCTCCACTTGCCCGCGGGCCTGCTCATCGGCGCGATCGCCCAACACCGAAGAAAGATTCCGCAACTCGATTAAAACCGCCGAAAGCGACTGGCCGACCTCATCGTGCAGCTCCCGGGACAGTGCCCGGCGCTCTGTTTCTTGAGCCTGAACCAAGCGTGCCGACAGGTCCTTGAGTTGGCCGCGCGCCGCGGCGACTTCTACATATTGAGCGTGGGCCTGTTCCTCCAGATTCAATATGCGGCGCATGCTGAACGCAGCCATTCCCAGGCCCAGAGCTAGCGCAGCCACCAGCGTGATGCCGACGCGAGTCTCGAAGTCCGCCAAAAGGCCGACCACTTGATCGTTGGCAGCGTTCAACTGCTGTTCGTTAATGGCTGCGATCCGGTCTGCCATGGCCAGAGTGTGCTGGCGCCGGGGGAAGAGTTCGTCCCGCAGGAAAGCGTAGCCTTCTTGGCGCCGTTCCGCAGCCGTCCATTGAAAGACTGGAGCAAAAACATCCCAGTACTCGAGCAGTTCCGCCTTCAGACCGGCATACTGCTGTGCTTCGTCGGGATTGATCTGGTTGGCATACGACTGCAGATCGGCATCCATCCGCTGGTGTACGTCACGCAGACTGGCGCGATAGCCTTCGGCGCGCGCGGTTTCCGGATCGAGCAGGTAATCACGAACGTACGTCCCCGCCAGATACACTTGCGACCGGATATCGTTCAGAGCATGGTTTTCCAAAAGGAAGTGGGTTCGAATTTGAGCCTCGCGGGTTCGGAAGTTATGCAGAACGCGCAGGGCGTCCATGCCCGCTAGAGCCATGATAATGAGCAAGCTTCCAAAACCAACAGCTAGAGCCGCCCGGCTGCTGAGCAGCAGGCGCTCATGACCGCGGCGCCCGGTGGTAGTGCTCTGGGTGTCCAAAGGTGCTCTAATTCCCAGCGTAACCGATTGAGCCGTCGAAAGAAAGATGTACCCGATCTTCGGCATCGAAATACCAACTGCTTGGTATTGGGGTAAACGGGTTGGAACTCGTAAAGTAGGATCAGACCGAGACTAGAATACTTGTCTGTACCTACCGGCTGTTAGCCCTTTCCATGATTACTAAGCTGACGGAACCTAGCGTAGACCTGGAAAAGCTCCGGGCACTGGATACTTGCACCGTCTCAAACGCGATCGAGAGCTTCAATGTCAGGTTGCGCAACGAGGGATTTGTGGCGGGAGCAGTGCGCTGCCGTTTCCCGAAATTCGGTCCCATGGTTGGATACGCGGTAACGGGCCGAATCCGTAGTTCCAGCCCGCCTATGTCGGGGTGCTGCTATTACGACCGTATGGACTTCTGGAATTATGTGGTCACATTACCCAGGCCGAGAGTATTGGTTCTGCAAGACATCGACCACGTACCTGGGTTTGGAGCGTTCGTGGGCGAGATCCACGCCACCATCGGTATGGCTTTGGGGTGCATCGGCTACGTCACCAACGGTTCGGTCCGCGATCTGTCTGCTGTTCGAGCTCTCGGCTTCCATATGTTTTCCGGGAGCGTTGCAGTATCCCATGCCTATGCCCACCTGGTGGAATTTGGCGATCCGGTCGAAATCGGTGGCTTGAAAATCTCTCCCGGGGATCTGATGCATGGTGACCGCCACGGTGTGCAGACCATCCCTTTGGAAATAGCCGGCGAGGTCGCCGGACAAGCGGTGGCACTTAAAGAGCAAGAGAAGGAATTGATTGCGTTTTGCCGCTCGCAGGAGTTCTCGCTCCAAGGTCTTGCCGATCGATTGGCACGCGTGTCCAAGGATTGTTTGTGAACAAAAAGTTTTCAATAGTCTGTATAGCCGGAATCATTGCGGCTGGTGCTTGGTGTTTGGCGTCCTGCGGTAAAACGGAGCGCGCCGCCAGCGCCAATACGGTAAGCGCCGCACCACAATCGGATTCGGTCGGCGTCGCCAAGGTCAGCCGAAAATCGCTGGGGCGCACGCTTACGCTCTCTTCCGAGCTGGTGCCCTTCCAGGAAATCGAGGTTTACGCGAAAGAGTCCGGCTATGTACGAAAGCTCAGTGTGGACTACGGCAGCCGCGTGAAGGCGGGTGACGTGCTGGCTGTCTTGGAAATCCCCGAACTCGAACTGCAGTTGCAGCAGGACGACGCCACGATCAAGAATGCATCCGACCAGGTAACCCATGCGCAGCACGAACTGAGCCGGGTAGAAGCGCAGCACAAAGTACTGCATCTGCAATTCGATCGTCTGAACGGCGTGGCGAAATCCAAGCCCGGATTAGTGGCGCAACAGGAAGTGGACGATGCCCAGGGCAAGGACCTAGCGGCGGAAGCTCAGATCGAAGCCTCGAAATCCAGCCTCGAGGCGGCGCAAAGCCAACTGACGTTGGCTCAAACTAAGCGCCAGCACGATCAAGTGCTGTTCGATTATTCAAAAATCACGGCTCCCTTCAGCGGAGTCGTCACGCAGCGATACGCCAATCTTGGAACCCTGGTGCAAGCAGGCACGAGTTCCAGCACACAGGCAATGCCGTTGGTACGGTTATCGCAGGACGACCTGTTCCGGTTGGTGATACCTGTGCCGGAATCGTATGTGCGCTACATCCGCGTCGGCGATCCCGTGCAAGTGTCCGTCCCCTCGCTTAACCGGACCTTTCCCGGCAAGGTAACGCGCTTCTCGGTGGACGTCAAGGAAGACACTCGCACGATGCACACCGAAGTTGACGTTCCGAATCCGAACCATGTCCTCATTCCCGGCTTATACGCTGAGGCGAAGATTACCTTGGAGAACAAAAACGAAGCCCTGGCAGTGCCGCTAGAGGCGATCGACCGCTCCGGCGACAAAACCAATGTGTTCGTTGTTAACCCGTCGGGCAAGCTCGAGCTGCGGCAGGTGACGCTGGGTATTCAGACGCCCGCCGCCGCGGAAGTTATCTCTGGCGTGCAGGATGGGGATCTAGTCGTGGTCAGCGATCATAGCGGGCTCAAGGCGGGCGAGGAGGTTCGACCGGTTCCCGTGCAGCCGGTCGACTATTCCGAACAGGATCAGACCAAGTAGGCAATCCGGAGAATCCAGCGTGTCTCGTTTTTCGATCCGAAATCCGTATTTCATCATCGTTGTCTGTCTGGTGCTGGTGATTATTGGGATCACGAGCCTGGCGCGCATGCCGGTCGACCTGTTTCCCACGATCAATCTGCCCGAAGTCGTGGTCGCGACGTTCTACTCCGGCATGCCTCCGGAGGACATCGAGACCGATATCACCAATCCACTCGAACGGTTCTTCACGCAAGCCAGCGGCATGGACCACATGGAGTCCCGGTCGCTCCAGGGCGTCAGCATCATCAAAGCCTTCTTCCAGCCGGGAACCGACGCCGATGCCGACGTGACCCAGCTCTCGAACCTTGCGTTGGCCGATCTTAAACGATTGCCGCCGGGCACCCTGCCGCCGATCGTCATGAAATTCGATGCTTCCAGCCTGCCGGTTTGCCTGGTTACGCTGAAGGGCCAGGGACTGAACGAAACCCAACTCCACGACATCGGACAGTTCACCATTCGTAATCAGATTGCAGTCGTTCCCGGCGCTGAGATCCCGCCGCCGTTCGGCGGCAAGTACCGTCAGGTCATGATCTACGTCAACCCGTACAAGCTGATGTCCCGCCAACTCAGCTTGATGGACGTTGTGGACGCGGTTAACAAGAACAACCTCATCCTGCCCGCAGGCGACGTGAAAATGGGTCCGTACGATTACTACGTGTATTCGAATAGTCTCGTACGGCAGGTCAAAGAGCTTGATGACGTTCCCATAAAAACCGTCGGCCAGAGCTGGGTATCGGTGTCCGATGTCGGTGAAGCCAAGGACTCCAGCCAAATTCAGTACAACATCGTGCGCGTCGACGGCCAGCGGTCGGCCTATCTGCCGATCATGAAGCAAGGCGGCGACACCAACACCATTCAGGTGGTGAACGGAATCCGCGACATGCTTCCGAAGCTGCTCGACATTCCGAAAGACCTCATGACGACGGTGGTGTTCGATCAGTCCGCGTTCGTCAAAGAGGCCATCAATACGCTGTTACACGAAGGCTTGATCGGCCTGGTGCTGACCAGCATGATGATCCTGCTGTTCCTGGGCAGTTTCCGCGCGACGGTGGCGGTTTTCCTTTCCATTCCGCTATCCGCGATGACCACCTTCGTCGTGCTGTATTTCTTTGGCAGTACCGTCAATACGATGATTCTGGGCGGCCTAGCGTTGGCATTCTCGCGCATCATCGACAACTCGGTGATCTCGCTCGAAAACATCTACCGCCACCTGGAACAAGGCGCATCCCCGGAGAAGGCGGCCGAAGACGGCGGATCGGAAGTGACGCTGGCCGTCCTCGCGGCGACCCTTACGACGGTGGTCGTGTTCTTCCCCGTCACCTTTCTTTTCGGCGTCAGTAAATTTCTGTTCAGCGCTCTCGCGCTGGCTGTTGTCATCTCCTTGTTTGCTTCTTACTTCGTGGCCATGACAGTGATCCCGCTGTTTTGCTCGCGCTACCTGCATCGGCTTCATCATGGCGGCGAATCGCACGATACAGCGGCCGCGCAACCCAAGCCGTCTTTGGGTGCGCGGTTCAACGCCTGGTTCAACCGCGGTTTCGGCCGCATGCTGGATGGCTACGAATATCTGGTGCATGCCTGCCTGCGGTGGCCGGCGTTCACGGTCGGCCTTCTGATGCTTGCGTTCGTCGCCAGCCTGGGTCTGTATCCCAAACTGGGTCTGGCTTTCTTTCCCCGCACCGATGCCGGCCAATTCACGATCAATTTGAAAGTGCCAACCGGCACACGCATTGAAGTCACCGACCAATATGTCGCCCGCGTGGAGAACCTGATTCGCAGCATCGTACCGCCGAAGGATTTCCAGATGGTCGTGTCCAACATCGGCGTCGTCCCGGATCTCTCCGCGTTGTACACGACTAATGCCGGACCATACACCGCAACGGTGCAGGTCTCCTTAAAGGACGATCACGAGACCAGCAGTTTCGATTACATGGATAAGGTCCAACGGGCAATCGCGACCCAATATCCGGAGTTGCGAACGTTTGTGACCAGCGGCTCCATGGTGGACGCCATCCTGAACACAGGAATGCCGGCCCCCATTGACGTTCAGGTATCCAGCCGGAACCTGGAGCGGAGCTACGATATCGCGCAGAGCCTCGCCGGGCGATTCCGAAACCTGAACGGCGTGGGCGAGGTCTATATCCCGCAAGACATGAACTATCCCGCGCTGCGGCTGAACGTCAACAGAGTCCATGCGGCGGAATTGGGGCTGAATCTCAAAGATGTCGTCGCGAACGTGATCACCGCGCTGAACTCCAATACGATGATCGCGCCCAACTATTGGGTGGACCATCAAACCGGCAATGACTACTTCCTTACGGTTCAATATTACGAACACGGCCAGTCGGCTATTCACAACGATATCGATCTGAAGAGCATCCCGCTCCGCGCACCGAATCTGAAGCAGCCGACCACGCTCGATTCGGTGGTGGACCTGGAGAACGTACAATCGCCGACCGAGGTTGACCATTATCAAATCCAGCGTGTGGCGGACGTTTACGTTACGCCGTCGGGCGAGGATCTGGGCAAGGTCGCCGACGCAATCGATAAAACCATTGCTTCTTCCAACATCCCCTCCAATGTGCGCGTGAATTTGCGAGGGATGGTACAGGGCATGCGAGCTTCGTTCCGCAGCTTTGCCATCGGTCTTTCGCTCGCGGCGGTGCTGCTCTACCTGATCTTGGTGGCGCAGTTCCGCTCCTTCAAGGACCCTTTCCTCATCTTGTTAGCTGTCCCGATGGGGTTCATCGGAGTGTTGGCGATACTGCCACTCACGCATACTACGCTCAACGTCATGTCCTTGATGGGCGTTCTTATGTTGGTTGGCATCGCTGCTTCGAATAGCATTTTGATCGTGGAGTTCGCGCACCGGCTGGAAGAGCAGGGCCGATCCGTTGAGGACGCGGTGATCACCTCCTGCCGCGTCCGGCTGCGCCCGATTTTGATGACATCTCTGGCAACCATCATCGGAATGGCGCCGATGGCCTTGAAGATGGGAACCGGAAGCGAGCAATATGCCCCCTTAGCGCGGGCCATCATCGGTGGGTTGACGTCATCGGTGATTTTGAC
Source organism: Bryobacteraceae bacterium (assembly GCA_035293725.1). GTDB lineage: Bacteria > Acidobacteriota > Terriglobia > Bryobacterales > Bryobacteraceae > Palsa-89. The sequence goes on along the minus strand of DATGMH010000056.1, from coordinate 55,149 downwards.
GGTCTTCATCGTGCCAGCCGCTTATCTTCTGGTCTATCGCAAGAAAGGGCAACAGATTGCAGAAGTTCACTAAGCTTACAATCGCGGCAGTTTTTGGAGTTTTGGGTTCATTGAACGCGAGGGCGCAGGCGCCCCCGCGTTTGACCTTGGCCGAAGCTGAGGCGCTCGCCGTCCAGAACCATCCCCAAATTCAAGCCGCGCAGGAAGAGGTGGCCTACGCGAATCAGCAGATCATCGTCAACCGCGCGGCTTACTACCCAACCATCAACGGCGAACTGACCGGATCGCAAGGTAACGACTTGTCGCGCATCGGCGCGGGCGAGTTATCGGCGTCTCGCCTGTTCAACCGTGCCGGCCAAGGTGTGATCCTGAGCCAATTGATTACCGACTCGGGCCGCACGCCCAATCTGGTCGCGAGCGCGCGCTATAACGCCCAAGCCACAACCGAGACACTGAACGCGACGCGCTTCGACGTCCTGATGGCGGTCAACCGTGCATATTACGACGTGCTTCATTCCCAATCCCTGGTCAGGGTCGCACAACAGACCGTGGCCGCCCGTCAGACCTTAGCCGACCAGGTGACGGAGCTGGCCCGCAATCAGCTCAAATCGCAGCTCGACGTGAGCTTCGCCGATGTGAGTGTTTCCGAGGCCAAGCTGCTCCTCATCAACGCGCAACAGGGCGTGCAGCAGGCCATGGCCGAGTTAGGCCGCGCTCTGGGGTCGGACCAGCCCGGGAATTATCAACTCGTGGACGAACCGCTGCCGCCCGGACCGCCGGCAACACCGGATTCCCTCGTGACACAGGCCATCAATGACCGGCCGGAGTTAGCCAGCCTGCGCGCCGGCCGCGAGGCGTCTTACCGCTTCTATGAAGCCGAAAAGGACCTGTCGCGCCCCACCGTGAGCGCGGTCGCGGTAGGTGGTGCGATTCCGTACATCAATTCGCCGCCCGCTTCGCCCATTCCAACCGGTTACGAGGGTATCGCGGCAAACGTCGCCATCCCGATTTTTAACGGACATCTCTTCTCGGCGCGGCGCGAAGCCGCACGCCAGCGTGCGCTGGAAGCCGATCAGCGGCTCCGCGATGAACAGGAGCGCATCGCGCGCGACGTTCGCGTCGCATGGTCCGGCGCTTACACCGCGTTTCAGCGCATCGATGTTACTGCCCAGTTTCTCCGTCAGGCAGCGTTAGCGCTCGATCTCGCGCAGGGCCGTTTCAATCTGGGCTTGTCGTCCATCGTGGAACTGACGCAGGCTCAGTTGAATCTAACGCAGGCCGAAATCGAAAATCTAAGCGCCAAGTACGACTATCAGAACCAGAACGCTTTCCTGCAATACACGATGGGCGCGCTGCGCTAGAACGCCTCAACAATGTCCGTTTGCTCTCCGTCGGCGCCCCCGTGATAGCCTAGGTCGCATGCGCTGGTTTTGGCTGCTTGCGGCTTCCGCCGCTCCCCTATTTGCTCAGACAGCCGCACCCAATGACAGCGGCGTTTCGGTCGGCCATATGCATCTGGTGGTGGCCGATCCCGATGCCCAAAACAAGCTCTGGGTCGGTGTTCTGGGCGGCGAGGTCACGCATGCCGGTTCGCTGGAAATGCTCAAATTTCCGGGCGTCTTCATCGTGGTGCAGAAGGCACGGACTGCTCCCACAGATGGGTCTGACGGGTCCACGGTGAACCACTTCGGATTCCTCGTAAAGAGCTACGCCGGCACCAAAGCCAAGCTCATGGCTGCCGGCGTGACCGCCTTTCCGGTCGACCGGCCCACGCAGAAACAATTTATCGCGGAATTTCCCGAAAAAGTGCGGGTAGAGTTCACCGAAGATGCTTCGCTGAACACGCCCATCGCTTTCCATCACATCCATGTGGTCACCGCCGATACAGACAGTCTGCGAGCCTGGTATGTGAGAACGTTCGGAGCTAAAGCGGGAAAACGCGGTGATTACGAATCGGCCATGCTGCCCGGAGGCGAAGTGGATTTCCGCAAATCCGATGCCGCGCCTGCCCCTACGAAGGGCCGCTCGCTCGACCACATTGGATTCGAGATTACAGGCTTGGAAGCTTTCTGCAAGAACTTGCAGGCTCAGGGCGTGCCATTCGATCTGGCGTATCGCGAAATGCCTCAGCTTGGAGGAATGAAGATTGCGTTCATTCTCGATCCGGCTGGCACGCGCATCGAGCTGACCGAGGGACTTAATACGCACTGATCCAGCCATGCCCAGAAAAGCGTTGGTCTTAGGTGGTGGCGGGCCGGTCGGGATTGCCTGGGAATCGGGCATGCTCGCCGGGCTAGCGGAAGCGGGCCTGGACCTCTCGGGCGCCGACTTTATATTGGGTACTTCGGCCGGATCCGTCGTCGGTTCGCAATTGGCCATGGGACGTTCGCCCGGCGATCTGGCAGCGCCGTTTCTGGACGAACGCACCAGTCAGCAGCCCGCCTCGCCCAGCCAATTGCTAGGCTCGAGTCCGCCCGATCTGTCTGTGCTGATCCAGAAGATGGCCAAGGCGGTTGCGAGCACCGGTCCGGCGGAGCCGGCGCGTGCGGAATTGGGAGCTTGGGCGCTGCAAGCGCAGACCATGAGCGAAGACGCGTTTATCGCGACCTTCGGGCACGCGATTCGGGACCATCCGGAAGCTTCCTGGCCGGATCGCTTCGCTTGCACAGCCGTCGATACCCTGGACGGAACCTTCGTGGTCTGGAACAAAGACTCGGGCGTGAGCCTCGGCCGGGCCGTGGCCTCAAGTTGCAGCGTGCCCGGCATTTTTCCTCCAGTTACCCTGCGCGGCCGCAGGTACATGGATGGTGGAATGCGGTCCGCTACAAACGCCGATCTCGCGAAAGGCCACGATATTGTCTTCGTGTTGGCGCTGACCGTAGCCGCGGCCGCTGCTTCTCCGATAGGCGATATCTTCCGTCGCCGGCTGGAAGAGGAACTTGATACGGTACGCTCATCCGGTGGGCGCGTCGCGCTGATTCTGCCCGATGCCGCCAGTCAGGAGGCGTTCGGGCTTAACTTGATGGACTACCGCCGTCGGCCTGCCGCCGCGCGGGCAGGAATGATTCAGGGCCGCGCTCAGGCAGCCAATCTTCAGCCGCTTTGGGAGGCCTAGCCCCTATTTTTGCTGGCTCTGAACCGGTCTTTTGGGATAATTCGCGCGGTACTGCTGGTGGCAGACGATGCAGGAATCCGCCAGTTTGTCGTTTACCGCCACGATGCCATCGATATTTTTCGCCAGTGCGGCCCGGTATGCCTCGGCCGCCAGATCGATCATTACTTTGGATTCCTTGATCCAATCGCCCTGATCGCGCGCGCGATTCGGCATAATCATCAGGTTTCCGGATTCGGCCAGCATCAAGGCTTGCGACCGCATATTGTTCCATTGGACGTCGGTTTTGGGCGGATCCCGCTCGATGTAGAACAGCGCGTCGGACGCAGGATAGATGATCCGGATCATGAGTTCGCTCATGGATCCCACGGGCTTGTAATCGGGGGCTTGTGCCACAGCCACGCCCGCCATAGCCAAGAGAAGGAATCCGATTACGCGCATGTGCCTCCCGATCGATCCGCAAGCAAAGTTGGCCGATCCACCGCAGTCTACCACGCTTCCGCGTCCGCGAAGAACCCTTGTAAGTCCCACTTGTAACTCCGTCCCGGCCACTTGCGCTAATTCGCTTGACGTTAACACGCGCATCGTGCCAAAATCGGCAGCACCGGGCTAGAGGACGTTAGGAACATCATATTTCGTAAACGTACCAAGTAGCGCGGGGAGGGAATCCTTCGCATGCGGAATCGTTTGATCGCGTTCGGCTCAATCGCCGTTCTGTTGCTGGCCGTGGCGCCGGCGTTTGGACAAGGGCAAGCCTATCGGGCGCCGCGCGGTCCTGACGGGCATCCCGACCTGAATGGAATTTGGCAGGCGATCAACACCGCCAATTGGGATCTGGAAGCACACGCTGCCAAGGAGAGCCCAATCGTGGAAGCCGGCACCTTGCTCGCCGAACCCGGTGGTCTCAGTGTGGTCGATGGCGGTACCATCCCCTATCTTCCGCAGGCATTGGAAAAAAAGAAAGCCAACCAGCAGCATTGGCTGGAACTCGATCCTGAGGTGAGGTGTTACCTGCCGGGTGTGCCGCGCGCCACTTATATGCCGTATCCCTTCCAGATCTTTCAAAGTGAAAAGTACTTGGCGATCGCCTATGAGTACGACAGCGCGTTTCGCAACATTTATCTGAAAGACCCCGGCCCGGCGCCGGTTGACACCTGGATGGGTCAGTCATATGGACATTGGGAGGGTGAGACACTGGTGGTGGATGTGACCGGCTTGGACGAGCGCACGTGGTTCGATAGGGCCGGTGACTACCACAGCGATCAGTTGCATGTCGTGGAACGCTATACGCCGGTTGCCCCTAATATTTTGAACTACGAAGCCACCGTTGAGGATCCGAAGGTTTTCTCCCGTCCCTGGAAGATCAGTATGCCGCTGTATAAGCATGCCGAAAAGAACGCGCAGCTGCTTGAGTTCAAGTGCGTCGAGTTCGTTGAAGAGCTGATGTACGGGAAGTACCGCAAAAAGTAGCGTTTTGGAAGAAGTAGCCGTGAATCGAGAGGTGTTCGCTTTTCTGGCCAATGGCGAGGTTTTCACCGCGGCGCCGCTGCTGGCTCAAGGCAACGCCAACGCGCAGCTGGAAAGCCGGACGCGTAATGTCTACCCCCGCTGGACCGTTCGCCGTGATTTACGCCGGCAGCCTGGGGCGCAGTTTGTGAAGCAGCTAACGGTCGGTGATACCGCGCGCTTTCCCGAAAGTTGGTCCGATGCGTCGGGCCGATGCAACGGGCACGAAAAACAGGTAAAGTTTATATTTGGAGTTATTTAAGCAAGTCCGTAAGGAGAATTGTCAGATGAGAGCAAAGTTCGCTGTTGTTGTAGCCGGTGTTGTTGGTTTGTTGGCGGCAGGTATTCCCGCCTGGGCGCATCATGCGTTCGCGGCGGAGTTCGACGCCAAGCGGCCTGTCCATTTTGAAGGGACCGTCACAAAGGTCGAGTTGATCAACCCGCACTCGTGGATCCACGTGGATGTAACGAATCCCGATGGAACCGTGAGCAATTGGATGTTTGAAGCGGGCAGCCCGAACGTTCTGCTGCGGCGCGGTTTTAACAAGAACACCATCGCTGTCGGCACCAAGGTCGTCGTCGATGGATATCAATCCAAGGACGGTTCGCTGCGAGCCAACGGACGCGACATTACGCTTCCGAACGGCCAAAAGCTCTTCCTCGGTTCGCAGGGAACCGGCGCGCCATACGAAGAGAAGAAAGACGAGAAATAGTTAGCTGGTTCCACCGGTAACGGCGGAGGCAAAGCTTTGAAGCCCGCGCTGGCGTCTTGAACGCGCGCCCGCGGCTGTGATTGTGCGCGCACGCGTTGACTTTGTCACCGTGCGCGCATTGATTTTGTGTCGACGTACGAACGATTCTGGAGCGCCAACAGAATGACACCACAACAGCGGCTTTCGTGTTGCGCGCCGCTTGCGGCCCTCGTGGTTACGCTGGGTGCGCAAATCGGCTGGACGCAGCCGGCCGGCATCGAACACTGGGTGGGCACTTGGAGCACGGCGGACGTGGTGAGACCGCCCGCTCCGGCACCCGCGCCCGGCCAACCCCAACAGCCGCAGCAAGCTGCCGTCACCATCGCGAATCAAACGCTGCGCCAGATTGTACACGTAAGCCTCGGGGGAACGCGCGCCAGAGTCGTCCTGAGCAACGTTTTCGGCACGGCGCCGCTCTCGGTCGGCGCTGCGGAGGTGGCGATTCGTCAAAAAGAGTCTAACCTAGTTGCGGGCTCAAGCCGGCCGCTTACTTTTGGGGGACGCGCTTCGGTTACGATTCCGGTTGGCGCCGAGATGTTCAGCGATCCGGTAAACCTGACCATCGCGCCCATGTCGGACTTCGTAATCGATCTTTTCCTGCCGGACGACCTGAGCCGCGCCAATTTGACCAGCCATTTCGGCGCGAATCAAACCAACTACATTTCGCGGACCGGGAACTTTGCGGGCGCCGCGGAGTTCCCCGTTGTGTCCACTACGCCATCCTGGTTCTTTTTGGAGCGCGTAGAGGTCACGGCCCCGCCGCAGGTCGGAGCGCTGGTCGCTTTTGGCGACTCCATCACCGACGGAACGCGCTCCACCCCCAACACCAATAGCCGCTGGCCCGATCAATTGGCCAAACGGCTGCTCGCGAAGCCGGGCAACCTTGGCGCTGTTCTGAACGCGGCCATTGCGGGAAACCGCCTGCTGAGCGAGGCGGTGATTCCATTCGGCATCAATGCCCTGGCTCGTTTTGACCGTGACGTGATCGCCCAAACCGGCGCGACGCACGTAATCGTACTCGAAGGGATCAACGATATCGGTATGGCCCGCCAACCGCCTGGGCCCTCCGCGGATGATCTAATCGCCGCGCATGAACAGATTGTCGCGCGCGCCCACGCACACGGTCTGAAGATTTTTGGCGCAACGCTCACCCCTTTTGAGGGTGCGGCCTATTTCACGCCCGAGGGCGAATTAAAGCGCGAGTCGTTCAACAAGTGGATGAGGACCAGCAAGGTGTATGACGGAGTGATTGATTTCGACGCGGTGGTCCGCGATCCTCAGAACCCCACCAAGATGCTTCCACGTTTCGACTCGGGCGATCATTTGCATCCGAACGACGCCGGCTATGAAGCCATGGGAAACGCCATCGACCTGAAAACGCTTGAAGCTGGCTCTGCCGCGTCCGCAGCCAAACCCAAGCACAAGTGATTACAATAAGTGTTTAAGTCCACTCTCCACCCAGTAGAAAGAAGGATCCCGTATGAATTTTCGGTTGACGCGGCTGGTGCCCGCGGTGGCTGGTATGTCCGTGTTGTGGCTGGCAGGCACAGCCACCCCTCAGTCTGCGCCTCAGGCCAAGCCCAAGATGGCGGAAGAGGTCTTCAAGAATATCCAGGTACTCAAAGGAATTACTGTCGACGACTTCTTGGGCACCATGGGCATCATGTCGGCTGCCGTCGGCTTCGACTGCTCGGAATGCCACAACAATGCTGGCACGGATAAAGTGGACTGGGCCGCCGACGACAACCCGAAAAAAGTAACCGCACGCAAGATGGTCACCATGGTGAAAGCCATCAATCGCGATAATTTCAACAACCGGCAGAACGTCACCTGCTGGACCTGCCATCATGGCCGCGACCGTCCATCCACCACGCCCACGCTCGAAGCCGTCTACGGGCCCGGCCCCATGGACATGGACGATGTGCTCCGGCAAGAACCTGGGCAGCCGACAGCCAGCCAGATTCTGGACAAATATATTCAGGCTTTGGGGGGCGCGGAGAAGTTGGCGACGCTAAAGAGCTGGATCGGTACGGGAACTAGCGTCGGCTTCGGCGGCTTCGGCGGCGGAGCTACTGTCCATCTGTACGCCAAGGCGCCCGATCTGCGCACCACGCTGATCGAGTTCAAGAAAGAAACCGGGCGGCCGGACAGCATCCGCACCACCAACGGCCGCACGGCTTGGATAAAATCGCCGCTCACGTTGCTGGGCGAGTATGAGCTGACCGGGACCGAATTCCAGGGCGCCAAGCTGGACGCGGAGATGTCCTTTCCGGGCCAGATCAAGCAGGTCATCCAGAATCCGCGCGTCAGCTTGCCGGCCACGATCAGCGATCTTCCCGGCCCCGCCAGCCAAACCGACCAGGAGAAGAACGTAGGCATCGGCCAAGATCGCCTGGTGAACGTGCTTCAGGGCAATGGTCCCGGCAATACTCTGGTCACCTTGTATTTCGATCAGGAGACTGGCTTGCTGCTGCGCATGAAGCGCTATGGTCTAACTCCCATCGGCCGCGTGCCGACTCAAATGGATTTCTCCGACTATCGCGATGTGGGCGGCATAAAGTTCCCATTCAGCCTGACTTTCGCCTGGCTGGATGGCCGCGACGCGATTCAGTTGAACAACATCCAGATCAACGCAACGATCCCGGATTCCAAGTTCAACACGCCGGAATCGGCTAAGCAGTAGACCAGCGCTCCGGCGCTACCCGGCGATGTATTATCGCTGGGGGCCCGGAAATGGCCGAAAGATACCTGGTCCCTCGTGGCACCGCCAAATTATTCTGAGGGCTGGCCCGAGTTTCTCGAAGGTATGGACGCGCAACATGGCGCGGTGATCATTTGCTCAGACGGTGTTGGGTGCTGTAACAGGAACACCCAAGGATCAGACTGGTTCTATAATTGTGGGCGCCATGGTCTCAGCAACCCATGAGGCTCAGGATATTCTTGGTGCAAAGGAAATGGAGGTTCATTCATGAAGGCAACGGTAATTGTTTGTGGCGCTTTGTTCTTCGCGGTGGCTGTTTTTGCGCACGAAGACGAGGAATTCGAGGGTTGGATGAAGCAGACCAACGCAAACTTTGCAACCGCCCAGAAAAGCGTCGCTGCCAAGAAAGCGGCCGAGACTGCCGCGGCCGGTGACAAGTTGGCGGAACTCTTCGACCACGTGAAGGCGCATTTCGAGGGTCACAAGGCAGCCGATGGCATCAATTTCGCCAAGACCGCGCACGACGCCTCGAAGGATCTTGGGACGGAGGCGAATGCCGGTAACTGGGAGAAGGCTTCAGCCGACCTTAAGACGATCGGTGGCACCTGCCAGGGATGCCACGCGGCGCATCGGGTGAAGAACGCCAAGGGCGAATGGGAGATGAAGTAGCCCTTAGAGAGCGGGTACGGAGCACGGTAGCATCGCGGCAATTTGGCTGGACGCTAGAATGCACGGCTTGTGCTGATCCCTTACGACATAACACAGAATCCGCTCAACAATAACGAGTGGTCATTTCCTCTAATGGAATGCATCCACATTGCGATGTTCGCCATGTCCATCGGCACCATCGCGGTGGTGGATTTCCGCCTGCTCGGGCTTCTCTTTAAAGAGCGGTCTCCGGCGGAATTGCTGAGGGCAACGGGGATTTGGACCCTGATCGGCCTGGTTTGCGTGATCTCCACGGGCATGATCATCTTCACCACCGATCCGCTCAGCTACTACTACAACTATTCGTTCCGCTATAAGCTCATAGCGCTCCTGGCAGCTATTATTTTCAACTACACGATTCACCGGAAAGTCGCGATGTCGAATTCCCCCGGCGGTGCCGGAGTGGTAACCGGTGTCGTCTCGCTGGCGCTGTGGATCTCGGTGGTCTTTGCGGGCATTTTCTATGCCTTCACTGAGGAGTTGCACTATGTCGGCGGACCAAATTAGCACCGCGATCCAGAATCTCCTCTATTTCACAGCGGTCCGCGAATCGGGGCTATTGTATCCAGTCATTCTTTCCAGCCATCTCGCGATGATCGCGGTCTTCGGCGGACTGATTCTGCTCACCGATCTGCGGCTTTTGAACGTCGCGATGAAAAGCATTCCGGCGTCAGTAGTAGTTGCGAAAACGCGTCCCTGGAAAAACGTTGGGCTCATGGTTATGCTGCTGCTTGGGATTCATCTGGGCGGCGCCAAATTCCACGATTATTACGACAACCCCTACTTTCTGGCCAAGATGGCGCTGCTGGTTTGCGTCTTTGTGCACGCAATGCTGTTTCGTAAAAGTGTCTACACGAATCCTAAACGGCTGGATTCACCGGGCGGGCCGCCGGCGTCGGCGAAACTCGCCGCGACGCTTTCGCTTGTCATCTGGGTTAGCATTTTGTCCTGCGGTCGCATGATCGCGTACTGGGATAATCCCAGCAATCAGCCGGGGAAAGCACCCATTCTGCATCCCGGCCAAACATACGGGCGAAGCAAATAAAATCGTCGTGCGACTGGACTCATCGCACTGGGCCAAGCTCCGTTCCCTCGAAGGCTCGCGGCACTTCACTGCGGTGGTGGGAGGCATCGAGCTAGCGTAGTCACCTTGTATTTCGATCAGGAGACTGGCTTGCTCCCGCGCATGAAGCGTTATGGCCTAACCCCATCGGCCGCGTGCCGACTCAAATGGATTTCTCCGACTATCGCGACGTGGGTGGCATAAAGTTCCCATTCAGCCTGACTTTCGCCTGGATGGCTGGCCGCGACGCGATTCAGTTGAACAACATTCAGATCAACGCAGCGATCCCGGATTCCAACTTCAACACGCCGGAATCGGCTAAGCAATAACTCCGCGGCGCGCAGGTAGTGTGCGTGCGTGTGCAAGCTGTATTCAGAATTGCAAGCTATGTTGAGGCCTTCAGGCTGCCGCCTGGCGGACATGCCAGCAGACGCCTCCCGGATCGATGATATGAATCTCGCGGCCCCATGGAAGCTGCGTCGGCGGCTGCAGCTTCACGTCCGGGAATGAGGCTGGCAGGTTCAGCGCATCCAACTCCGACCAGTACGCGTCCAGGTTATCCACCTCAAACGTGATCATCTGATTGCTTTGCCACTCGGGAACATCGATATCCTGAAGCAGGAAAAACGCGCCCCCGAAGCGGAGAGCCGCCAGTCCGTCCTGCTGCCATTGCTTCTGGAATCCAAGCGCGGCAAAGAACTCGAGGGCGCGCGAAAAATTCGGCCCGGACGGAACGAACGGGTAAAGTGTGGTAGCGCGAACCGGCATCGAGCTAGCGTATGCTGGCAATCTGAATTTTCGACGGGCTACCCCAAGCGACTAGAGTCTCCCTGCCGGCGCGCGCCAGCTTCGGATATCCTAGCACCATTTTCTCGCCCTTGGCGATTTCGAGCACGGGCCCGGCCATTCCCGCCGCATTAACCGAACGAACCAGAACCCGAGCGCCGCTGGGGCCTTGCTCCAGCCAAGAGACCAGCGCGGTTCCAGCGTCGTCGAGAATGACAGACGTATACCCGAACGCGTGCCCCGTGCTGAAGACGGCCGGTTTACCGAAGGTCGCGCCGGCGTCGGAAGAAAAAGCGATCTTTACCTTGGGCGAGTCCTGAGCGCCGGTAAACCACGCGACCGCCACGCGATCCCCGCGCGCGGCGACTGCCGCCGCATTAATCGGGCAAGCATCGATGTGCCAGTTGTCGTTGTAAACGATCTTCGACGGCGACCATTTCCCGTTTTCGAGCCGCAGGACCGCGATGTCGCGAATGTCCTTCGGTGTGTGGTCGCGGTAGGCGACGATCAGGCCCTTGGACGTTTTTGCCGCCGCGGTTGGGCAACACGCACAAACGTCGTCATCCAACCGCTCTTCGTTCACTTCCTTGCCGGATGCATCCACGACGCTGCGCATTAGGTATACCGGCCCGTCCTCGCCCTTCAGCGCCTCCAGCCAGAAGATCGATGCTCCTCCGCCGGGGTTTTCGATCATCGAAGCCAATCCGTGCTGGACCGGGCTGTGATCGCGGTGCGCCTGCGCTGGTGCTGTCCAGTGCATTCCATCAGTCGAGGAAGAGACGTATACAAACTCGGCCTCGCTCGATTCCTGGTTCTCCACCCAGTGAGCCAGCCAATGGCCGTCAGCGGTCTGCACCACCTCGGGCACCTCGGCCGGATGGCGGAAGAAGTGACGATGCGCGGCGATGGTGACCGATGCCGACCACGCGGCGCCACGTCTCACGGCATACCGCAATGCCGATGTGCCGTCCTTAGCGGGTTCGGTCCAGGACAGCACGGCCGCTCCGTCTGGCGTCACAGACCAATTAGGCTGGACGCTGCCCGGCCCCGCCGGGCTGGTCACTGCCGTACTGGAAAGGGTCTGCCCCGCGGCGATGCACGATAACATCGCGGTGAGTACTACTAGGAGCCGTGAAGTTTGCATGGATTCTCCATTTTTGATTGTGTCCGATGAGGAGGGCACGCGCTCAAAACAGAAACTTGACCGCGATCTGCACCAGGCGCGGCGGCGCGGCGTTCACTACCTGCCCGAACAGGGCGGTATCGATACCGCCGTCCACGGCAGCCGGGCCGAAGAACTGAGCGTGATTGAAGACGTTGAACGCCTCCAGCCGGAACTGAAGCGTTTTGGACTCCCACAGCCGCGTGGTCTTGAGCAGCGCCATATCGAAATTCAGAGACCCCGGCCCATGAAACGACCGGCGTGACGCATTTCCCGGCGTCCCCAGCGCATTCACGCTGAACGCGGACACATTGAAGTACGGCCTCCCGTTGCGCGGATTGCCGTTCAGGTTCAGCGGCGCGCCATTGTAGTCAGGCAGATCCAGGCTGTGGTTGTTTACTCCGTTCGGGATGCTGCCCATCAGCGAATTGTCGCCATCGGAGTGCAGAGTCACCGGAAAGCCGGTGCTCGCACGGGTAATTCCTGAAAGCGCCCAGCCCTCTGCCCAACGCCTGCCGTGCGCGCCTCCGAACAAATGGTCGATCGGCAGCCGGTATTGATAGGTGACCACCAGATTGTGCGTCAAATCCCAGGCCGACAATGCCCGAGTTAGCCGGAAGTTGAACGGGTTGATCGGGTCGGATAAAGAGGATGCCTGGTCAATTGACTTACTGAACGTGTAGGACGCCATCAAATCCAGGCTCGGGCTATTGTGTTTCACACTTACCTCGAGCGCATTGTAATTGGAATTTCCGATGCTGGCGTCGTAGTCGTCATTGTGAAAATTAGGTCCAAGCGGGCCGCGCGTGCCCTGGATCACTTGGCCCCCAGGCGTAAGGAACGTGTTGTCTTCGCCAAACGGACCGCAGGTCGGCGACCCGGGAGCTACCGCGCTAGGGTTGCTCAGCGCCAGGCATAGCGCCGGATTGCTGGGATTGGCCGAATACACCACCAGAAGATGATGTGCCTGCGATCCGACGTAACTCAGGGTCAATACGGTGTCGGCAAGCAGTTGACGATCGATCGATAGGAAGTAATTCTCGTTGTATGGATACGTATTCGAGGGGGGCGGCGCCGTCATGCCGGCCTGCGGCAGAAATGGCGCATAGTCGATGTTCGGATTCGGATGTTTGACGCTCGCATCGAGCGGAGGGAACGTAAGAGGAAACGGGTTCACGTGTTGCGTTCCGTCTGCTGCATTAATGAATGGCGTCGCGAACAGCGCCTCGCCCGGGCTGGTATAGCTGAGGCCGTATGGTGGCTGCGGTTCATCGATGCCGATCGTGTTGCCTTCGATGACGGAATAGAAAATACCGTAGCCGGCCCGAATGCTGCTCTTTCCTGCACCACCGAAGATTTTCCCAAGCAGGCCGGAAGAGCTCGGCGGCGAATACGCTAGCCCAACGCGTGGCGCAAAACGGCTGCGCTGTGGAACCAATGTCGGCGGAACGCCTGGATCCGTCGGGTACACCAAACCGAGGGGCGCGGTCGGGTAAACCTTCGACTGCTGCCCTAAGACAAAGGTTGGAATCTGGTTGTACTTCTCCGACCAATACTGCATCAGCTCCCAGCGCAGGCCGTAATTCAAAGTCAGCGACGATGTTGCGCGCCAATTGTCTTGCACGAACGCGGCCGCGTACTTATGCCTGCCATAATACGCTTGCGAATCCGCCTGATTGTAGTTGCTGGCTACTCCAACTAAAAAATCGGCGAAGTCAGAACCTGTTTCGGATCCCGTGAACAGGAACGACCCGTTGAAAGTGGCGTTCGGGTTCACATTTACTTGTTCATAGCTAAATTGCCCGCCCAGCTTGACTGTGTGCGCGCCCCAGACCTTCGAAAGATGATCTGAAACCGTGTAGGTATTGTTGGCCTGTCTCAGGTTCGTAATGGGTGTTCCCATCGTGAATGCATTGAACACGACATTTTCGATGCCTTCGATTTTCCGATCCAACGGTACGATGCCCGGCGTCCCCACGCCCGTTACGAAACCCTGCGAGGCAAGGCTGGGTCCGACTCCGCCGGCTGGTTCGCCCACATTATTGGCGGTACGCATATAGCTCAGACGCAGCTCGTTCACCAGGGTCGCGCCCATGGTCTTCGTCTGAGCCAGCGTAAGAAGCTGGCTTCTCCCCAGATTTAGCCCATTGAATCCAGGAACGCTCGCACCGCCCTGCTCCCGCGGATACGGATTGTTCAGCGCATAGTCGTCGAAGTAGTAGTACCCGGAGATGAGCCCCCATCGCTCGCTATTGCTATCGATCCGGAAGCTGCCCTTGTCATCGCGGAGAATTTTTCCTTCGGTCGCCGTCGAAAACGTGCCGGTGCCAATGTTTGGAGCAGGGATGTATTGCAACAGATGCTGCGCTGGCGCCGACCAGGCGCTTTGGGGAATCACAGCGTTGGGAAAGACGCACTGCGCGGGGGAGACGCAGCCCGGAACGTAATAAGGCTCGTTGGCCGACACGCCATAACCGAGCTTTTGCGATAGCAGATTGGCAAAATACGGCCCGCTGACAGTTCCGGTCAGCGAGTTCGACCGGTCGGCAAGATTCCCGGCGCGGTCGGCCAATGTCGGGACTGGGATGAGCCCCGTATCGATGCCCTGGCTCTGCCGAGTGCCTTGATAATCGCCAAAGAAGAATAGCTGATTTTTGCGAATCGGGCCGCCTATCGTGCCACCGAACTGGTTTTGCCGGTAGAAGCTGCGCTCTGGCGAAAAGAAATTGCGCGCATCCAGCGCCGTGTTCCTCAGAAACTCGAATCCCGTGCCGTGCAACTGGTTTGTGCCCGATTTGGTCACCACGTTCACGATGCCGCCGCTGTAATTACCGTATTCCGCGTCGAAGTTGTTGGTCAGAATCCGGAATTCCGCAATGGAATCCAGGTTCGGAACCACAGACGTGCCGCCGTTCATCAACTCCTTCACGTCGCCCCCGTTTACCATGAACCCGTTGGCGTCTTCGCGCTGGCCGCTGATGGATTGATTCCCTGCGTTCAACGTGCCCGAGGGTGCAATGGCAACCGTGACTCCGGCCATTACGATCGAGTCGGGCAGTTGCGTGGTCGCTGGAACGATGCCTGGCTGCAAAGCCAATAAATCCGTATAGCTACGCCCGTTCAGGGCCACACCCGTCATGGATTTTGAGGTCACTACCTCGCCGAGTTGCGTGCTGGATGTTTCAACTACAGCTTCCTTGTCCTCGACCGTGACTTCTTCGACGCGCTCGGCGACCTCCAGCGTAAAGTCGATCTGGAGCGTGGCGTCCAGGTCCACACTGAGTGCCTTTCGATCTTGCGGCTTAAAGCCTTGCGCATCGACATGCAAGTCATACACGCCGACCGGCAGGCTCGGAAATGTATAAACGCCATTCGAATCGGTTATGGTCCTGGTTTGGATACCCTGTGCAGCGTTGGTTGCAGTCAGCTTCGCGCCAGGGATTACGGCGCCGGTTTGATCCTTGATGGTCCCAGAAATGATTCCGGTGACCGCGGCCCAGGACGACATTGGGATCGAAACGATGACTGTAGTCCAGAATACTGCTTTGCACGCCGTAGTCATCAACGGTGTTCCGACCCTTCCCTCAGCCTAAGCAGTTGATAACGCGCCGCGGCAGGTATCTTTCGGCCATTTCTGCCGGAAAGTCTCCGGCACGGTAGAATCAATCAGAAGCAAGTCTATGATCCGTAGGATCTTGCAGTGGAGTCCCCGGACTGTCTTCGCCATCGCGAGCGCGCTGGTTGCGCTGATTGCGCTGGCGGATTGGAAGGTCGAAATCAACGCCACCTTGGGGTTCCTCTATTTGTTCCCGCTGGTCCTGCTCGGCACGGTGCTGAACTGGTGGCAACTGGTATTGGCGGCTTTGTTTTGCACGTTTCTTTCTGACCGGCTGGATCCTTTTCCGATGGACATGCAGGTCCCGCGCGATATTTTGATTTTTCTTACGGTCGCGACCACCGGGTTACTTTCGCGCGATGTGGCCCGCGGGTACCGGCGGGAAATGCAGGAGGTGGCGGCGCGGCGGTCCGCCGAAGAACAGTTGGAGTTTCTTATTCAAAGCAGCCCGGCTGCCATCCTGACAATGACCGGTAATGGCGAAATTCTGCTGGCCAATCCGGCTGCACACCGTTTGCTTGGCGCTGCGGCCGGCGGGCTGCCGGGGAAGCGCATCGCGCACTATATCCCAGCACTGGGCGCGGTCCCCTCCGTGGATGAAACCGCCAAAATTTTTCGGACTGAAATGCAAACTCGCGGCCAACGGGAGAACGGCGAGGTTTTCCTCGCGGACGTCTTTTTTTCGACGTATACCACCGCCGCGGGTCCGCGTTTGGCGGCCCTGCTGACCGATGCCTCGGACGAGCTTCGGGAACGGGAAGAATCGAGCTTGCAGCAACTGCTGGCCGGTTCGCGGATTCTGGTGGCGGCGGTGTCGCACGAAGTCCGCAATGTCTGCGGCGCCATCGGTATGATGCACGAAAATCTCGCCCGCAGCGGAGCTTTGGCCGGAAATCAGGACTTCGAGGCGTTGGGTTCCCTGGTGGAAACGCTCGCTAAGATCGCGTCCTTGGAACTCAAGCAGAGCACCAGCGGCGCCGAGCCCGCAACGCTCGATTTGCGGGAAGTGCTGACGGACTTGCGCATCGTTCTGGAACCGTACTGCGAAGAATCCGATATTCAATTGGTATGGGATATCCCTGACGATCTGCCGCTGGTCCAAGCCGACCGGCACAGTCTCATGCAGGTGCTGTTGAACATCACCAAGAATAGCCAGCGGGCGCTCGAGTCCGCCGATCGAAAAGCCATCGAAATCTCTGCTTGGGCGGAGGCCGGTGGAGTTTTGGTACGGATCACCGACAGTGGGCCGGGCATCCCGGCTGGGCGCAAGCTCTTTCAGCCCCTGCAAAAAGGGGCGGAAGAGACCGGGCTTGGTTTGTACCTGTCCCGCGCCTTTATGCGGTCGTTCCATGGCGATCTCCGGCACGATCCCGGCACGCCAGGCTGTTCTTTCGTGCTGGAGTTGACTGCCGCGCAGGATGCCGAGGCGCAGGAAGGGCCCGCAGTGGATCATGCAACCCATCCGGCTGTTACTGCTTGACGATCACATCCTTTTCCGGGAGGGTTTGAACCGGCTGCTCGCCTCCGAGCGTGAGTTCGAAACCGTTGCGCAGTGCGGCACGCCCGCCGAAGCCCTGCAGGTCCTCTCTCGAGCCGCTGTGGATATCGTTCTCTTGGATTTCGAGCTTGAAGACGACACCGGAAACCGCTTCATCCGCGCGGCGCGTTCTGCCGGCTTCGAGGGCAAGATTCTGATGGTGACGGCCGGCATGAGCGGTCTGGATTCATCGCTGGCGTGGAAACTGGGAATCTCGGGGATCTTCCTGAAGCACAATTCGCCCGCTAAGCTGCTCGAAGCCATTCGTACCGTAGCCGCAGGCGCGACGTGGACCGCTGATAAACCGGCGGCGGAATCGTCGCCTTCCGGCGCCCGTTCGGTGGTTGTACGCGAAACCCACCTGACGCCACGCGAGCAGCAAGTGCTCCGCAGCGTGCTGGAAGGCCTGACCAACAAAGAAATCGCCTACCAAATCGGCGTTTCGCTGAGCTCCGTAAAGGCGACCTTACAGCACCTATTTGAAAAGGCGGGTGTGCGGACACGGAGCCAGCTAGTCAGAATCGCGCTGGAAAGGTCTTTGGAAAGCCCGAAAACCGAGCCGGCGGCGCGGATGCAGCGCCCGTGATTCGGGCACGGCTCCGACGATCTGAACATCGCGCAGCTCAGATCGGAGTATCATTTCTTGTATGCGTACTCTCCGTGCGAGCCTTTTCTTCGCGGCCGTGCTGCCGCTTTGCGCCGCAATTTCCGATCCGGTAAAGACTAGCAACGGCCAGGTCTCCGGGGTTGCAGCCACAGATCCGGCGGTTAGAGTTTATAAAGGCGTTCCGTTCGCGGCACCGCCAGTGGGCGAGCTGCGCTGGCGTGCGCCAAAACCTGCGGCGAATTGGAGCGGCGTGCGCGCGGCGGATAAGTTCGGGCCTCTCTGTATGCAGCGGCGCCCGGGCGCGGCCGCGAACGGCGCAGACAGCCCCATGAGCGAAGATTGCCTGTACCTCAACATCTACACGGCCGCCAACTCTGCCAAAGACAAGCGACCGGTGATGGTCTGGATCCACGGTGGCGCGCTCACAAGCGGCGCCGGATCGCTGTACGACGGCGAAGCGCTGGCTAAGAAGGGTGTGGTGTTGGTCACGACCAACTATCGCCTGGGAGTGTTCGGATTCTTCGCGCATCCGGAACTGACCAAGGAGTCGGATACGAACTCCTCGGGCAACTACGGCCTGCTGGACCAGGTCGCGGCGCTCGAATGGGTACAAAAGAACATCGCTGCTTTTGGCGGCGACCCGAAGCGCGTGACGATCTTCGGCGAATCAGCGGGATCCTGGAGCGTCAACTATCTGACCGCGACGCCGCTCGCGCGCGGGCTCTTCCAGCGTGCCATCGGCGAAAGCGGTGGCGAGTTCGCCCCGGCGCGCAAGCTGACTGATATGGAACAGGCGGGCGTGAAGTTTGGGCAGGCCGCCGGAGCCGCTTCCTTGGCTGCACTGCGCGGGAAATCTGCCGAAGATCTGATGAAGACGCAGTTCCAGACTGCCGCCAATGTCGACGGCTGGTTCCTGCCGGACGACGTCTACACCATCTACGCCAAAGGCAAGCAGAGCGATGTGCCTACCATCATCGGCTCCAACAACGACGAGGGCACGATGTTTACTCCGCCAACCACAACGGCCGCCACATTCCGGCAGCAAACCGAGCGCCGGTTCGGCAAAGATGCGGATTCGTTCCTCAAGTTGTATCCCTTCAATTCCGATCAGGAAGCCTGGGAAGCCGCCGCCGAGAGCATGCGCGACCAAATCTTCGGTTGGGAGATGCGCACCTGGGCTCGCGAGCAAAGCAAGACCGGCAAGTCCAAAGTTTACGTCTACTACTTCAGCCGTGTTCCTCCGGGGCCAAGCCGCGTAAAGGGCGCATATCACGGGTCCGAGATCCCCTACGTATTTGGCAACTTGATCGTGGCTCCATTCGCCGTCGGTCCGAACGAGCAGCCGCGCCCCTGGACCGATATCGACCACAAGCTTGCGGACACCATGTCGTCGTACTGGGTGAACCTGGCCACCACCGGGGATCCCAACGGCAGGGGCCTCCCGAAGTGGCCTGCCTACAAAGCTAAGGATGACCAGGCAATGGGATTCGGTGACAAGATCGAACCAATGCCCGTGCCGCACAAAGCCGCTCTCGATTTCCTGGATGAGTATTTCGAGCGGCAACGGCAATCCGGCGAGCACGGCACACGCTAGCAACCACTTGTAACAATTACCGGCGAGAACGCGTCCTACAACTGCGTCACGTTCACATTCGGGCGGCGATGTTTGAGGAACTATGCACGAAGCTGAAAGCGCTCCTGCCAAAATTCTTGTTATCGAGGACAACACGGCCGATGTTCTCCTGCTTCGGCATGCCCTTGACCACCAGGGAGAAGCGTATGAGCTTCAGGTTTTGCAGGATGGCGCGCAGGCTATGGCATTCGTCGAATCGCAGCGGACCTTCAGCCAGGAGGCCGCGCCCTGTGTGATGGTTTTGGATATGCATCTTCCCAAGCACGACGGATTATCAATCTTGCAAGCTTTGAAGAGGGCGCCAGAACTGCTCCACATCCGCGTCATCGCGCTCTCCAGCTTTGTGAGTCCCCGGGACGAAGAGGAATTGCGGATGCTGCGCGTTCGCCTCTATCGAGAGAAACCATCGGACCTGGACGGCTGGCTTGCATTGGCGCGTGAGATTTTCACCATCTGCCGCGAGCCCCTGGAGAGCGCGGCTTCGATCGCCTAAGGTAACACCAATTTAGGGAATCCGAGGCGGCGGTGAAGAACTGGTCGCGGCGGAGCTTGCGTCGCTCTTGGTCCAATTTCCGGCTGACCGGTAGTCGGGATCGTGATAAACCCAAATCTGGCCGCGTTCGGCTTTGGCCAGAATCGGTTCTGCGGACTGGCACACGTAAGACACATTTTCCAAGGTGAACCGCAACGTGCTGCCTTCCACGATACCGATCTGCAGGAATGGCCGCCGGCTCACCGGTTCGGTGGAAAAGAAATAAGCTCCCCGTCCCGGAATGTAGAACATTACGTAAGGACCCGCTACGACAGCGCCTCCCGCAGCGGATGAAAGCAGCCGGCCATCAGCACGAACTTGCAGAGCAGCGAAGTGGAGTGGCCCCGAAGAGTCCCGCTCGGACGGCGCGACGCGCTGGTTGACTTGGACCTGGACCACGTCCTGGATATTCTGCGCGAGACCGGGATCGGTGGGAATATCGATCATGAATCGTTCACCGGGATTGAGCAGCGACGATTGGCGCGGCTCGCTCAGCGTAGGCACCGGTTTGCCCGCGTCGGCATTGGGGAATCGGCCCGCAAAATCGTCTCCTGCCGGACGGGCCGTGATCCGAAACTGCCGGCCTTCGGAGGTGCGTTCCACGCCCACTTCATAAGCGAACACCGCCAGGCCATTCTGGTCCCAATAGATGCGGTAAAAGCTACTGCCAGTGGCCGGCCGCAGGTCGGTTCTCATCCCACTCGCCGGATCGGGCGGTGGTTGCGCGAAAATTCGGACCTGTACGCCGTTGCTCAGCGACACTGTGGAAGACACCTGCGCCGAGCAGGTGGCGCCAAGGATGGCAGCAATCGCACGCGCCGCGCGCATTCAATGTTTCCCCTGCTTCCATTGTAGTGTCGCCGATTCAGCTCATCCGCTTCGGCGGGAGCTTCAGTCTGTAATGCTCAGCGCTGCCCGGACCTGCGCGACGTTCAGATTGTTCCAATGGCGGCCTAAGTTTTCCAGATTCGTGAACGAGCGACGCTCCATGCGATCGATATAAAGGTGCCCGTTGAGGTGATCGATCTCGTGCTGCAGGATTCGCGCATACCATCCTTGCGCCTCCACGCGACGGGACGAGCCATGCTCGTCAAGGTACTCGACTGTTACGGCGCGAGAGCGTTTCACGAGTGCGCTGAATCCCGCCACACTCAGGCAGCCCTCGAAAAACTCTACCTGTTCTTCAGACCGTTGGACGATAGACGGATTAATGAGCGCGTGAAACTCGACAGGCCGGCGCTCTCGCTCGGCCAAAACCTGCGCGGCGAGGTCCCGTGAATATTCGGGGCGGTCCTCGATGACGGCCAGTTGAAAGGGAAGGCCGACTTGCGGTGCTGCCAGCCCCACCCCAGGCGCATCGCGCATTGTATCGCGCATCCAGCCGATCAGGCGCTGCAATTCCGGGTTGTGGATCTCGTCAGCCTCCAGCGCCCGCGCCTTCTGGCGCAGTACCGGCTCGCCGGCTTGCACGATTTTTAGCCGCATGGTGATTGGTTCGATTCTACTGCAAAGCGTCTCTTACGCCGATTGCCAAATCGCCGGCTCTCTCGCAAAGTGGTATGCTGCGCTGTATGAATGGCACATTGATCCTTACTGCCTTTCTCGCGCTCGCCCCCGCGGCGATGGCGCAATCCTTGGCCGGGCGCTGGGATGCCACCGTAAACATTAACGGCGTAGATATCCCGTTTCGCTTTGATGTGTCCGGCGAGGGTGCCGGAGTCAAGGGCACATTCTTCAACGGCGATGTGCGATTCAATTCGACCAGCGGCAGCCTGGAGAACGGATCGCTGAAGTTGGGCTGGGACTATTACGCCTCGCGCCTGGAAGCTACCTACAAGGACGGAATGTTGGAAGGCAATTACATCCAGTCCCGCCGGACCGGCGACGTGGCCTATCCTTTTCACGCCAAGCGCTATAGCGCGGCGTCCCCCGACCCAAATGCGCCCAAAATCGGCGGCCAGTGGATCATTCCCACCAAGAGCACCAAAGGCGAAGGAGCCTGGCATTTCATCGTGCATCAGAACGGCGCCAACGTATCGGCGACGATCCTGCGCATTGACGGCGACACCGGCGCTTTGACCGGGACCTACAAGAACGGAAAATTCGTCCTGAGCCATTTCTCCGGGGTTCGGCCGCTGCTGCTTGAGGTCAGCCTGGCCGGGGATGGATCGCTCGAGATCGTCGAAAACCATAAGAACAAGATGACCGCTGTTCGCGAGCAGCAAGCCGAGGCGAAAGGATTGCCGCAGCCCGACGATCCACTCAAGCACACTCGGGTGAAAGACCCCTCGGCGCCGTTCCAGTTTAGTTTTCCTGACCTGAACGGACACCTCGTCAGCAATACCGATGCTCGCTTCCGCGGAAAAGTAGTTCTAGTGGAGATCAGCGGAAGCTGGTGTCCCAACTGCCACGACGAAGCGCCGTTCCTGGTTGACCTGTACCGCAAATACCACGATCAGGGTCTCGAGATCGTCGGGCTATTCTTCGAGGAGGGCGACCAACTGAAGAACCCCCAACGCTTGCGCGCGTTCGTCAAGCGCTACGGCATCGAGTACACGGTCTTGCTGTGCGGCCAGCCGGACGAGGCCAAGGACAAGCTGGCTCAAGCGGTGAATTGGGATTCCTGGCCCACCACGTTTTTCATTGGCCGCGATGGCTTAGTAAAGTTCGTGCATGCCGGCTTCCCCAGTTCGGCGAGCGGGGATATGTTCCGGGAGGCCAAGCAGGACTTCACCGCGCGTGTAGAACAACTGCTGCGCGAGAATATGCGGACTGCGCGCTAGTTGCTCGGCGCGGACGATCCGCCGCCAAGGAGCTGAAGCTCGGCGGCCACTTTTCCGAACACACTCCAAATCGGTCCGCCGAGCGCGGGTGAAGCCGCCACTGCGGCGACGGCGATGAATCCGGCGGCAAGCGCGTATTCCAGCAGGTCCTGGCCGCGAGAATCGTTCCAGATTTTGAGTTTCAGGCCTGCGTTCCACAGTCGCGTCATGTTGCGGTCCTCCTCTGACGCCCCGATTGTGCCAGGAGCCGAAGAGCGCACAAAGGTTCGGCCGTACCGATTTTGATACCCCATGGAACTATGGAGACGTTAGGACCGAGGCTGTAAATGCATTGGTACGGTAGTACTAATAAGTCATGACCAGCAGCCGCCGCGCATTTCTTCGTGCGAGCACGGGTGGTGTCCTGGGCGCGGGATTAAGAGGACAAGGCCCGGACACGCCTGGCCGCCGGCCGTTCCGGCCCTCGCTGCCGGCGCCAGATAACGCCGGGTTCGATCACGTGGTCGTGCTCATGATGGAAAACCGCAGCTTTGACCACCTGCTCGGCTGGCTGCCGAACAGCACTGGGAAGCAGGCCGGGCTGGCCTATCCCGACCGTTCCGGCGTCACGCACACCACCTACGCTCTTGCGCCTGACTATACCGGGTGCGCTTACCGGAATCCAGATCACTCCTATGCCGGTGGCCGCGTCCAATACAACTCAGGAAAAATGGATGGCTTTCTGTTGGACACGGCAAATGACGCTTTCGCACTGGGCTACTACGCGGCCTCCGATCTGCCGTTCGTCTCCGCGCTAGCGTTGAACTATACGATGCTTGACCAGTATTTTTGCTCGATTCTAGGACCTACATATCCAAACCGGATCTTTCTCCATACCGGCCAAACGGATCGACTCGACAATTCTCTTTCACTTTGCACCCTGCCGACTATCTGGGACAGCCTTGCGACAGCGGGTGTGAGTGCACGGTATTACTACAACAATCTTTCGTTCCTCGGCTTATGGGGCACAAAGTATGTTGGTATCGCCCATGGTTATGATCAGTTCCTGGCAGCCGCCGCAACAGGCGACCTGCCGGCCGTTACGTTCGTCGATCCCTTATTCACGGTGACCAGCGGCACCGATGGCAACGATTTCCAGCCCCATTCCGATGTCCGCGCGTCCGACGCATTTGTCGCGCGTACCTATCACGCGATTTTCGATGGGCCGCATCGGACGAACACGGTATTTGTCCTTACTTTCGACGAATGGGGCGGTTTTTTCGACCACGTCGCGCCGCCCCGGGTAATCGCGCCCAACGGAGTTGACACCGATCTCGAGAACGGAAGGGCCCTGCTGGGATTTCGCGTGCCCGCGATTATCGCGTCGCCTTTCACGCGCGGGCTGGAATCAAATCCGCGCGTCAGCCACCTGCTGTACGACCACACCTCGATTCTCAAGTTGATCGAGTGGCGGTGGAACTTGCCGCCGCTCACGGCGCGCGATGCCTCCTACGAAGTCAACAACCTCGCGCTTGCGTTAGATCTGAGCCGACCCGCGTACGACGTGCCAACACTGCCCGCTCCTACCTCACCGCAGGTCCAGCCGTGCGCATCGTGATCCGTACGGCTTGTGAGTTACCGTCGCGACGCAGCTTGGCGCGCGCCCTAACCTGCACGCTTTGTTGCTGTCCGTTTCATTATGCTGGATACGTGGACGGGCGCGACCCATCGCTATTTAACAAAGACCTCGCCGCCATCCCGCGCGAGCGCCGCACGTGGGGCCTCTACAACTACGCGTCGCTATGGGTCGCGATGAGCGTTTGCATTCCGACCTACATGCTAGCCTCGGGCTTAATCGCCGGTGGTATGAGCTGGCTGCAGGCCATCTTTACGATTCTGCTCGGCAATCTGATCGTGCTGATTCCGATGCTGCTCAATGCACACGCCGGCACGCGCTATGGGATTCCCTTTCCTGTTTTCGTGCGTGCGTCGTTCGGTGTTAAGGGCGCCAACGTGCCGGCGGTCCTGCGCGCGCTGGTAGCCTGCGGCTGGTTCGGTATCCAGACCTGGATTGGCGGGCAGGCGATCTTCTCCATGCTGCAGATTCTGTGGCCGGCATCGAGCCGGTTGGCAGGCGCCGCCTGGATTTGCTTTTTCGCATTTTGGGCGCTCAATATTTTCGTCATTTATCGCGGGATCGACACCATCAAGTTTTTGGAAGGCGTGGGCGCGCCATTCATGCTGGGAATCGGACTGCTCTTGTTGTGGTGGATCACTCGCCAAGCAGGTGGCTTTGGGCCGGTTCTGAGCGCTCCGAGCAAGTTTAAGACCAGCGCTGAATTCGTGCGCTTCTTCATTCCATCGCTGACTGGAATGGTTGGATTTTGGGCCACCGTGGCGCTGAATATCCCCGACTTCACTCGCTACGCGAAATCGCAGCGCGATCAGATGCTGGGCCAGGCCTTGGGCCTGCCGGCGGCGATGACGCTATATTCCTTCATCGGAGTCGCGGTAACGTCGGCTTCGGTGGTGCTGTTTGGCGAGGCGATCTGGGATCCGGTGGCGCTGCTGGCGCGCTTCCATCAGCCTGTGGTTGCTTCGATTGCTTTGGTCGCGCTGCTGATTGCGACGCTCAACACCAACGTCGCCGCCAATGTCGTCTCGCCTTCGAACGATTTCTCGAACCTGAACCCGAGGTTGATTTCGTTCCGTACGGGCGGGTTCATCACCGGCGTGGTCGGAGTTTTGATGATGCCCTGGAAGCTGCTGGGCGACTACAGCGCTTACATTTTCGGTTGGCTGGTGGGATACTCGGCGCTGCTGGGCCCGATCGCAGGCGTCATGATCGCCGACTACTTTCTAATCCGGCGCTGCGAGCTCAATGTCGACGATCTGTACCGGCGCAACGGAGCATACGAGTACTCAAGCGGCGTCAACTATCGCTCGCTCGGCGCGCTGATGGCAGGCATCGTCGTGGCACTGCTGGGCTTGGCGGTTCCCGCCCTGCGCTGGTTGTACGATTACGCGTGGTTTGTGGGATTCTTGGTAGCAGGCGCGGCTTATATCGCGCTGATGCAGCGTGCGCCGGAGCGCGCCATCGCGTTTGCAGGAGAAGGGAAATGACTGGCACTGAATCGTCGTTGCAAACCGTTTCTTTTTACGTGAACGGAAAGTTCACCAACGCGGAGGGCCGGCCCGTGATGCCGGTCACGAATCCCGCCACGGGTGCTGACATCGCGCAGGTCGCCTATGCGTCGGCCGCCGACGTCGAGCGCACCGTGGATCTCGCGCACGCGGCCTTTTTGAAGTGGCGCGAGGTTCCCGTCGTGGACCGCGTCCAGCCCCTATACCGCTATAAGGCGCTGCTCGAGAAGCATGTCAACGACCTCGCCGCCGCGCTTACGTCGGAAAACGGCAAGACCATCGAAGATGCACGCGCCGAGGTCCGCCGTTCTATCCAGATGGTAGAGGTAGCCTGCGGCATGCCTTCGCTGATGATGGGCGATTCGCTCAACGATGTAGCCGCTGGTATCGACAGCCATACCATCCGGCAGCCCTTGGGCGTTTGCGCGGGCATCACCCCTTTTAATTTTCCCGCTATGGTTCCCATGTGGATGTGGCCGTTTGCCATTGCTGCGGGAAACACGTTCGTGCTGAAGCCGTCGGAAAAAGTTCCGATCACGCCGACTATGGCGGCCACGCTGCTGCACGAAGCGGGCCTTCCCGCGGGTGTCTTCAACCTGCTACACGGCGATAAGGTCGCCGTGGATGCGCTGCTGCATCATCCCCTGCTGCGCGCGGTCTCGTTCGTGGGGTCGACGCCGGTGGCCAAGTACATTTATCAGACCGCTGCCGCCGAGGGCAAGCGCGTGCAAGCGCTGGGCGGCGCCAAGAATCATTTAGTCGTGATGCCGGATGCGGATCTGGACAAAACGGTGGACGCGATCATCGGCTCGGCCTTTGGTGCGGCGGGCGAGCGATGCCTGGCCGGAAGCGTGCTGGTGCCGGTGGGCGAAGTCGCTGAGCCGCTGCTCGCGCTCTTAACCAAGAAAGTGAGCGCCATGAATATCGGCGATGGAGCGCGATCGGGCGTCGATATGGGGCCGCTGGTTAGCCGGGAACACAAGGCTCGTGTTGAAGGCTATATCGAAAAGGGCCTGGCCGAGGGCGCGAAGCCCGTGTGCGACGGACGGGGCGCGGCGGGCGACGGATTTTATCTCCGCCCCACGATCTTCGACAACGTGCGGCCGGAGATGACCATCGCCAAAGAAGAGATCTTCGGGCCGGTGTTGTCCGTGATTCGCGTCCAGACGTTGGACGACGCAATCGCGCTGGTGAATCAGTCCAAGTTCGGCAATGCCACCTCGATCTTCACCGCCAGCGGGAAGGCCGCGCGGGAGTATTCGGCGCAAATCGAAGTCGGAATGGTCGGCATCAACGTAGGTGTCGCCGCGCCGATGGCATTCTTTCCGTTCGCGGGCTGGAAAAACTCGTTCTTCGGCGACCTGCACGCGCACGGCAAGGACGCAGTGATGTTCTACACCGAGCAGAAAGTGATCATGTCCCGCTGGTTTTAGAGCGCCCACTGCACGTACCCACGGTCAGATAGTCGAGGCCCGCCGCCATCGATCCGATCGTTCCGGCGGCTCCCCGCCGATCCCGAGCCGCTTCCGCTCGGCTGCGATCTTTTGCTTCACCTCGTTCGGGTCCAGCAGATCGAGATGCTTCAACTGTTCGAGCATGTATTCGGCGACGATCTGGTTTCCCAGCGGTGTGTAATGACCGAACCGGGCCGACAAATCTTCCATCCGGTAGCGAGACTCATGAGGCTGGATTGCGTTCAGAACATCGATGTAGCGATACCCGTTCGAGTTGAAATGATTCAGCAACGGAGTGTAGCGGAGCGGCTTGTGTTGACGGCTACGTGGTTGGTCAACGGTATCGGGGAAAATCACAACTACCGGCAGCGCACCATCCTCAAGCACATTCCTATAGAAAACATCGAAGATCTTTTCCGTGACGCGGTACGCCTCAGAGTTGGCGTTGTACATTCCGTCGTTTTGAAAAGTCGGGTACAGCACGCGCGATTTCACTTGTGACCACGCCAGCTTCGTGATGCGCACCGTTCTGGAGAAATCCAGCGGCCCCCTGCCGTAGCTCATGTGATAGTAATAGTCATTCCGGCCAAGTCCTGGAGCACTTCAGCCGGATGCTGGAGCAAACGTCGATATTCCTGGACGCTCGGTAGCGGGTTTTTCAACAGCACCAACTCGCCGTTGTGAAGCTGAAAGCGCGGCTTCGAGAAGATCCAGTCTCCGTACACGCTGCTGTAGAAGGGACGGAAGACGTTAACATCCCGTTGGAAGTTCTCCGTCATATACCCGATGAAAACGACATGCGGGTGAAATGCCGTTCCCTTCTCCAAATACCGCAAGTAGGCTTGATCGAGACCGAACGCGCCGACCCCGTAGTTCAGGACCTCCAGGCGCGGCGACATCCCGGCGAGACGCCGCGCCCAGCTTTGCTGCAACGTCACGTCGGAACTGAAGGTAAACGAATCGCCAAAAGCTTCAATGCGGACGATCCCGGCCGAAGGAAATGGCGCGTATTCTTTGTCATCGCGCATTCCGGCGGCATTGATCTCGGAAGCTTGCCCCGGGGCGGCCAGAGAAGGAAGCGCCAACCGAGTCCAGCCGATCACAGGATCCATTGCAAGCGTTGTCGTCCGCACAGGCGAGAGAAAGCGAATGAGGCTGGCCTTTTGTTCCTGGTTCAGGGCGGCGGGCCGCGGGTTGTAAACGACCCCTCGACGTCCCAGCAGAAGCAAGCCAACAAACGAGATCGCCTCGACCGCCAGATAAACTACGGCGGCGGCCATAGCGATCTTGAGGGCACGTCGATACACGGCTATACCAGCATACGGCCGGACCGGATGTTTGCATGAACTGCCGGAAGCGTGCGTCTCTATCGCGTTTCAATGCGAACGCGACGCGTGCGAGTGCGCGTTCCGCGCGGTCAAAAACCTCCAGGAGAGGTATCCGAGCACCGGGCAGAGCGCCGCGAGCGCGAAGGCCAAGTTGTATCTGCGCACATCGAACAGACGCCCGAACAGCGGCATGAGGGCGGCCAGCCCCGCGCCGTAAGATCCGGACGCTAGGCCGCCCAGGTATCCGGCGTAGGCGCGCGAGAATACTTCCGTGCCGTAAATCAGCGGCAGAATTTGGAAACCAGCGGCCACGAACATCGCGAAGAACAGATGCGCCATAACCAGCGCAGGCGAACGAGTCAATCCGGTGGCAGCGAGCGGAAGGCTAAGGAGCATGGCCGCGGGTAACAAACGGCGCACGACACGCAGCCTCGCGGCTGCATCGGCGCCGGGGCCGCGAGCCAGCCGGTCGGCAAGCCAGCCCCAAAAGAACACGCCGATTTCGGAACCGAGCGGAGGTACCCACAAAACGGCTCCGATAGCGCGCTGCGAAAGGCCAAGCACGCGGCTCAAGTAAATCGCGGCTGAGTAAACCACGAATCCCAGCGGAAGCGCACCCAAGGAATAAGACAGCAGATAGGCCCAGAAGCGCCGGTCGTTGAGGCGAGGTTTGCCGGGATCGTTGCGCGTTTCGGCGGGCGGTTCCACCTTGCGGACGTCCGGCCGCCGGCTGAGCGCCAGCCACACAACCACCCACGCCGCGCCGAGCAATCCAGTGAACCAGAACGCAGCGCGCCAGCCCCACGCAATGGCGACCGGCGTCATGATAAACGGAGTGAGAATCGCGCCCGCCGACCCGCCGCTGAAGGTTAGGGCCATCCCGCGCGACCGGCTGGTTGCGGGCAGCGTCTGGACCACGGTCCGCAAGCCTCCGGGGCTCGCGGCGCCCTCGCCCAACCCCAGCGCCGCGCGTGCTGCTGCGAAGCCGCCGAATCCAGCCGCCCAGGCGTGTGAGGCGGATGCCAGCGTCCACAGCGACACCGCGGCCGTCATTCCCCGTCGCAATCCGATTGTGTCCAGGATCTTGCCCCAGAGTGGGTTCGCGATGGTGAACAGCACCGAATAGGCCGAAACCACCCAGCCATAAGCGGCCACCGACATGTGCGTGTCTTTGAGAATGGTTGGCGCGAGCAGAGCGAGCGTGTTGCGGTCGATGTAGCTGAGGACCGAAACCAGCATCATCGAACCGGCCGGAACCCACCTGTTGAGTCCGTTGCGCACGAGAACTAATACTGTATCTTGCTTTCGGCTCGTTCCCAGTCACTGAAGGCCGCCAGCGCCTGCTCTCGCATGAGTTGCACCATTGGGATCTTGCGCGCGTCCAGCGGCAGCGCGAGTTGATCGTAGATGAATGAATCGTCGAATCCGATGGCGGCGGCGTCGCTGCGCGTGTTGGCATAGTACACCTTGCTGACGCGCGCCCAGTAGATGGCTCCCATGCACATTGGGCAAGGCTCGCAAGTGGTGTACAGGTCGCACTCGGTGAGCTGGAAATTTGCGCGCGCCTGACACGCGGCGCGGATCGCCACGATTTCGGCGTGGGCGGTGGGATCCAGCGCGCTGGCGACTTGATTCACCCCAGTGGCCAGGACAGCCCCGTCTTTCACAATCAGGGCTCCAAATGGTCCTCCGCGGCCGGAGCGCACATTTTCCAGCGCTAGCCGGATGGCTTGCTGCATGAATTGGTTCACGGCTGACGTCGTTTCATGACCACCATAGCAGAGTCGTGCCGGTGGCCAACTGATTGCACCCGCGTGCGGTGCAGGGCTGCGGAGTTTCAAGTGCGGACGCGCGCGCCGTCAAAACCGGAGTCCTACGTTAGACTTGCGTGGGGTGAGCTGTCGGACCTACGAAAGGCATGGCCGCCGGCAGCCTTGCTAAAATAGAGCTTCACACCAAACGGCTCCTTGCCCTACCGGAGCCACGGAAGGCATAAACAGAAATGATTTCAGCCACACAGCTACGTCCCGGCATGGTCATCAAGTTCAACAACGAACTGTATTCCATCTTCAAGACCGAGCATCGCACCCCCGGGAATCTTCGCGGCTTTGTCCAGGCCAAAATGCGCAGTTTGCGCAGCGGGTCGATGACCGAGCATCGCTTTTCTTCGGAAGATCGCGTCGAACGCGCCGCTCTGGAAGAACATGAGATGGAGTACCTGTACGACGACGGTGAATACTACTACTTCATGAACACCGAGAATTTCGAACAGATGCATTTAACGCGCGAAATTCTCGGAGACGGCGTCGAATACTTGATTCCGCAGTTGAAAGTAAACGTGGAGTTCTACGAAGGGAAGGCGATCAGTGTTGAGCTGCCGCCGACGGTGGACATGAAGGTGGTGGAGACCGAGCCCGGGCTCAAAGGCGCCAGTGTTTCCAACGTGACCAAGCCCGCCAAGCTGGAGACTGGATTGGTGGTCCAGGTGCCTCCATTTATCAATGAAGGCGAACGCGTCCGCGTCAGCACCGCCGAGGGCACGTACCTGGAGCGCGCCTGATCGGATCCGGGCTGGTTTCGGCAAGCGGCGAAGCACTTCTCTAACGACTAGCAGGTGCTGGGCACTGGCAACACCCGGTTCACGATGCCTCGGATCGTGTGCATTCTTACAACACGTCTGCAAAACCGCGCTTCAGGTGCCGGAAAAACAGGCCTCCGATGACGAACGCCGTTATTGCGTACGCGGTAATCACAGCGAATTCGTGCAGACTGGGGATGCGGTACGACAACAGGCGCTCGCGATAGGCGTTCACCAGGAACGCCAGCGGATTGAAACGCACAATGAACCGGATCCGCGCCGGGATCTGTTGCTCGGTGATGAAGATCGGCGTCAGCCAGAACCAAAAGGTCAGCAGGACCGAGAGCACTTGCGCGGTGTCGCGTAGATAAACCTGGAGGCTCGCGACGATCCAGCCGATACCCACCGCGAACAGCCCCACCAGCAGCATGTACACGGGCAACGACAGCATCCACAGGCTGAAGTGGCCGACATACAGCCCTACTACGGCGATCACCAGCGCGAGCACCATCAAGTGGCCTACCAGCGACGACAGAAAGATGGAAATCGGGACGATTTCGGAAGGGAAAACCGTCTTGGTGATCAGGTTTGCGTTCTCCAGCAGGGAAGAAGCCGAACGGGTTACTGTCTCCTGAAATAGCATCCACGGCAAAAAACCGCAGAACAGGAACAAGGAGTAATTCTGAGTGACCTCATTGGGCGGCAAAGTCTGATGCAGGCAGATTTGAAAGACGAAGGTCCAACTCACCAGCAGGACCAGCGGGTGGATTAGGCCCCACAGCCATCCGGCGGCAGAACCAACGAATCGTTGCTGAAAATCGCGGCGCACAAGTTGAGCCAACAAGGTACGGCTCCGGACCATGTTGTGCGCGAAACGAACACCCGGTATTGCCATTCGACATCAGGTTACTATACGCGTCAATGCCGTCGACGTGGGAGCGTGGACCCTGGGGCTCCGTCTGGAGGCTCCTCCGGCGGGGTCGCGCCGGGCAAAACCGCGCGAGCAAGTCATCCCTAGGGCGATGCTGAGTCGCGAAAGCTTGGCGTCCAGTTGTCCGTAAGCAGACCGGTGCCTTGTTACGCCTGTAACACCGCCGCTTGGGCCACTTACCTGCTATTGGTGGAGAGAGTGAACCGCGGGTGATCCCGCCCTACAAAGACGCATGAAAGCGTGCATACTACGATCTCCGGCCCGCATCGAGCGTAACCCGCTCGAGTTCACCGACGTGCCTAAGCCCGAACCCGGGCCCGGACAGGTGTTGGTCCGCGTGAGCGCGTGCGGGATCTGCCGGACGGATCTGCACGTGATCGAAGGCGAGCTTGTACCGCGCAAGTCCCCCGTGATTCCGGGACACCAGGTGGTCGGCGTGATCGAGGCGGCCGGCGGGAATGCCAAGGCTTATGCGGTCGGCACGCGAGTTGGAATCGCCTGGCTGCACTCGACCGACGGAACCTGCGAATATTGCCTCGCAGGTAAAGAGAATCTTTGCAATAGCCCGAGCTTCACGGGCTACACGGTGGATGGCGGGTACGCCGAATACGCGCTCGCCGACGAGAGCTTCGTTTACCCGATTCCCGAGGGCTTTGACGACCTCAAGGCGGCGCCGCTGCTGTGCGCCGGGATCATCGGCTTCCGTTCTCTACGATTGTCCGGAATCGCGCGCGGTGGACGGCTGGGATTGTACGGGTTTGGAGCAGCGGCCCATGTGGCAATCCAGGTGGCGCGGCATTGGGGAGCGGAAGTCTACGCGTGCACGCGAGACGAGCGCCATCAGAAGCTCGCCCTGGAATTGGGCGCGCTGTGGGCGGGCGGAACCGTCGCCGAGCCGCCGGCAAAACTGGACAGTGCGATAATTTTCGCGCCTGCCGGCGAAATTGTCCTTGCGGCTTTAAAGGCTCTAAAAAAGGGCGGCACGCTGGCGCTGGGCGGAATCCACATGAGCACGATTCCGCCGCTCGACTACAACCTGCTTTATTACGAACGCATCGTCCGGAGTGTCGCGAACAATACCAGGCAGAACGGGCACGATTTTCTGCGGGTAGCCGCCGAGATCCCGATTCACACCGAGATTGAGGTGTTTCCACTGGACCAGGCGAATCGGGCGCTGAATCTCCTGAAAAACGATGCGATCCGGGGCGCGGCCGTGCTGAAAATCGATTAAACGAAGCCAGGCACGCTATGCGCCAAAACACCCAAAATAAGCCGATGCCGGCTGCGCTATAAGAGCCGATAACGGTGCGTTACATACTCGGACCGCCACGGCGTCAGCGATTGAGTGGAGATTCCAGCTAACGCATTGAAAACGCCTGCTGGCACATCGCGTGCAATTTAATAAGTGGAGAGGCGGTGCGCGATGGAAACCTTCGAAAAAATCCTTTTTCCCGTGGACATGTCCGATAACTGTACTGCCACAGCCCCGTATGTGGAGGCGCTCGCGAAGAAATTCAATGCCGAACTGACGTTGCTCCACATCCTCGAGATTCCGCCTGCCTACTTTACGGACTGGTATGGATATATGTCGCTGGTGGACACGCAAGCCATCCGCGATGCCCGCCAAGGCGAGTTCGATCAGTACTTGAAGGGCCGGTTTGCCGGATTGCGCGTTGGCCGCGTTCTGGAGGAGGGCGACCCGTCTCGAATCATCATCAAGTACGCCGAGGACCATGCGACGGACCTGATTATGATGCCGACGCACGGCTACGGAGTATTTCGGAGTTTGCTGTTGGGATCTGTGACCGCTAAGGTTCTGCACGATGCGCTATGCCCGGTTTGGACCGCGGTCCACGTTGAACAGCCGCCGCCCAGTTCCGGATTATTCGAGCGGATCGTGTGCGCGGTGGACCTAACGGATTCGAGTCTGGCCACGATGCGTTTTGCGTCGCACCTGGCGCGCGATTTTAACGCGAAGCTTTGGTTGGCCCACGCCGTCCCCGCGCCGGAAGCAGGCCCGGAGCGGTACTTCGATACCGACTTACAGAGAGTGCTGGAGGAAGACGCGCGAAGAACCATCGGCGAAATGCAGCACTCCGCCGGGGTTGAGGCACAGTTATGCCTTGGCGCGGGCGA
Organism: Bryobacteraceae bacterium; assembly: GCA_035293725.1. Taxonomy (GTDB): domain Bacteria; phylum Acidobacteriota; class Terriglobia; order Bryobacterales; family Bryobacteraceae; genus Palsa-89. The sequence continues at coordinate 21,101 of DATGMH010000056.1, read as the reverse complement.
CGTGGCGCATGTCGTCAAAGAGGTGGCCACGCACCACAATGCAGATCTGGTGATCGTGGGCCGGGGCCACGCCATCCGAACGCTGGGCCGTCTGCGGACCAACGTTTATTCAATTATTAGACAGTCGCCGTGCCCGGTGATCAGCGTTTAGCTGGTTGGCCCAGATAGACACAGATAAGCGGATGAAATCTGTGATGGGCCTGCCCCATTGTGCTAATTCGTCTTCGCGGCCACGGTTTTCGCACCGTATAACCGGCGGTAAACTTCGGCATTGCGCAGGACGCTTTGAACGTAGGCCCGTGTCTCGTTGAAGGGAATGCTTTCCACGAATTCCGCTGGCTCATGGAAGTTTGAGTCTGCCAGCCAGGAGAGGACGCGAGATTTGCCGGCGTTGTAGGACGCCAGCGTCGCCTCCCATTTGCCTTCCAGTTGATCGGATAGTGCTTTGAGGTAATACGTGCCAAGCTTCAAATTCGTGTCCGGATTGAACAGCATGCTGGTCCGGAAGCTCCGCATGCCAAGTTGGCGGCTAAGCTGCCGTCCCGTCGCGGGCATCACTTGGGTAAGCCCCCGCGCGTTGGAATGCGACACGGCTTTGGGGTTAAATTCGGACTCTTGCCGGATCAGCGCCGCCACCAGGTAAGGATCCAGCGAAAGCGGGCGGCACAGTGCTTCGAGCTGCTTCTGGTAGGGCATAGGAAACGCGAGCTTCCAAAACTTCTCCGGAGCCGTGTCGAGCGACAGCGACAGATAGTTCGGCGCGTACCGCTTAATGTATCGAATGCCTTGATCCGGCGATTGCCGCTGGTTTGCCAGATCGGCCAGTTCCCACGCCATGATCTGCGGCTGGCCGTCGGCTTTTGCGCCGAAGCGCAGCTCGGCCTCGGCAAAATCATCCAGGCCGGCGCTGGCAAGCAGATGGGCACGATCGATCCGCTGCCGCGTCAGAGCGCTGGGCTGAAAATCCTCCGAACGGGGCGAAGGCAACTTAATGGCCGCAAGGAACTGTACCGCCTCGGCCGATCGAGTGGCGGAAACGATCGGCGCGCTTTGCAGCCGCTCTCGCGCCAGGGTCGCGTAGTAATAATTGGGAAACCGGCTGCTGATTTCTTCGTAGTAAGCCCGCGCGGCGCTCCAATCCGACTTCAGTTCCGCGATCCTTCCCAGAAAATAAAGAGCGGTGCTGGCGTGGTCAGAATCCGGGTAGCGTTTCAGGTGCTCTTCCAAAAGTGTTTCCGCACCGGCTTGATCTTTCAAATAACGCGGCCAGGCGATTTTCCAGTGGCAGGTAGCCGATTGCGGATCGCTGGGGAACGAATCGGCGCAGGTCTGAAAGAATGTTGCCGCCAAGTCGGGCTGCTTTTGTGGACCGTAGCTGTAGTAATTCCCGGCAGAAATCAGCGCGTCGCGGCGCCAGCGCGATTGAGGGTAATCCGCCGAAAGCTTCGCCACGGTCGCATTCATTTCTTCAAAGCGGTCCAGCCGCCGCTCGGTTTCCATCAAATAATAGAGCCGCTCGGCTTCGGCATCGGCGGTCTTTGCTTCGAAGGAAGTCAGCTGGGCATAGGCCGGCTTGTTGTCGCGCGCCAGGTAGTGCGCCACCCCGATGCGAACGCGCGCCAGGTCCAAGTCTGCGCTGCTGAGCAGCGGCTCCACGGCCTCAAGCTCCTTCGCGGCCCGCTCATAATCTCCCGCGTCCAAGAGTTTGACGCCGCGTGCGAATAGCAGCGTAGGCGGCAGAGCCGGATAGCGAGTGAGTGCTGCTGCCGCGTCCGCGGCTTCTTTCGATAGCGGATAGTAAACGTAAATGTTGCGGTAATGCTCGGCGGCTGCACCCTGGTTGCCGCTGCCTTCATATGCGCGCGCCAGGAGGAGTTCCGCTTGGGAACCAGCCAGATCGGAACGGTGCTGCTCGATGACCGGAATGGCCTGCGGCGCCTGTCCATTTTCCAGATCCGCGTTGGCCTGGAGCGCCGCCGCTCTGCCTACCAGTGGCGAAGCCGGGCTGAACTGCCATACCGGTTGAAGCGCCTTTTCGACGTCCTGAAAACTGCGCAGCTCGGAGTCGCAGACGGCGGTTAAATAATCGATATAGTCTGCCAGCTGCGGCAGGCGCTTTTCGGCGGCTTGCAAGTGCTTCAGGGCGTCCCCGAACTGCCGCTGATCCACTTCAGTCGCCCCGAGGGCCAACAAAGCGAGCGCGCCGTCTTTATCCGCTTTGTGCCCTTCCGCGTAACGAAGCATGGCCGCTCTCGTGCGTGCATTCGGAGTCTTGCGATAGGAGGCGCTCAGCGATTCGAGCGTCTGCGCCCCCAACACGCCGGCAAGCACGAGCGATAGGCATGCAAGCCGCGCAGACAGGCGGATGGACCCGGACAAAATCGGTTTCCACGTTTTACGTTCATCTGCGCGCATTTGTGGCTTATTCATAGCAACGGTCCGGGGTAATCGGGTCCTAAAAGTTCGACGTCGCCACGCGCTAGCGTGTTTACAAGCTCTTGGTGCAGGTAGTCGTCCATATCCTCGGAGCCGGCGAGGAATTCGCGCTGAAATGCTTCACGCGCGGAGTCGATCTGGGTTTTCAAGGAAACGTATAGATTCCGTTCTGCGCGGCCAGTCTTCACGTCCTGATCTCGATAGAGGCGCATCTGGGCCACCTGGACCCGGGCAAACCGCTGCGCTTTGAGGTGCAGACCGCGATCTGTGGGAGCAAGCGCTAAGCTGATCTTAACCAGGCCCTCGGCCGGCCTTCCGAGGCGGGTTTCAAGCACCGCGCCCGCCAGCGTGGCGAGCAACTCTAAAGCGTCAGCTTGCACGCTTCCTGGGCCATCGGCGTATAATACCGCGGTGATGCGCTCGCCCGCCGATATCGGAAGCAAGTGAAAGCGTCCGCCGGCCTCCTCGCCGAAGCAATCGGCGATGCTCGCCGACATTTCCCCGCGCGTTCGGAGGGCCAGCAACGGATCTTTTGATTCCACGGCGGCGCGGAATGCGGGCGCCGCGTGGAGCGGCACGTCTTCTAGGCGGTCTGGAGTGCCCCGCGCGGCCTCGAGGTGCAACGAACTTTCCTGCACACGGAACAAGGCGGCACGCGCGCAAAATGGGGCGCAGACCTCGACCAGCACTTTGCCCCAATCGACAGCGCCGGCCGCGCGAAGGCGGCGTGCAGCGCGATTCAGTTCGGCTATTACTCGGTTTTCACGAGTCACCAACAACTGCTCGAGGCGCTCGAAGTGGCGCTGCGCCGCGGTCAGCTGTTCCCGCAAGTTGTTATGCGTTTCGACGAGAAGGGCGTGCGTCTGATCGCTCATTTGCCCGGCTACTACCATTGTATCGGACGATTCGCACAAACACTGCAATTCTAAGAGGTTTTTCGAGCGCCCAGTTAATGCTCGGACCGCAAGGGCAACAGCATCCCCGTTAGCCGGACCGGTCTGCGCCCGCTCATCAGTTCCAAAACAATGCGGCCATCCGGCTGGCTCAGGCCTTGGCCGACCAGACTATCCTGGCCCAGCGCAACCTGGAGATTGGATAGCACCAGCCGGGGGATACCAGCGGACGGCGCGATCCGGTACCCACCCGAAATCCGGTCCACCTGCGTGTCGGGTGCCAGCGTGATCTGCCGGCCCTCGAAGGTGCCCTCTGACACGGCATTCAGCAGCAGGCTGTCACCGAGGCCGGTGCTTTCGAGATCCCCGTCGACGTCCAGTGAACCGCCGCGATACGGCAGATTCTCGATGCTGCCGGTGAACTCGTACATAGGCGAGGCTTTGGTTAGAGTGACGGTTACGTCTCCGCTTGCGCCCATCGGATCCAGCCGGAGCTCTGAGCCGGACAGCGCGATCTTTGGACCGGCCCACGTCAAATGAGTTTGCAACCGCCCCAAGTTCGTTTCGCCGTTCAACAGGGCTCCGACCTGCACGAACGCGTCGACTGAACGGGTTTCTAGCCACTTCGGTAAGGGAGGCTTGCGGCCAAACGTGCGCGCCAGAAAACTTTCATTCCTCCGCAGGGTTGGGAGCATCAGCCGCTCCAGGTCCGCGAGCTTCAATTCCGGGATCCGCAAACGCAGGTGCTGGGTTTTGACGTCGTCCGGATCGTAACGATAGTCGCCCTCAATGCGCACTGTGCCAACGCGCGCCCGCATCCGGCTGATCTGAATCCGATTCTCCTTCATCTCGACCGAAGCCGTCGCGAATCGCACCGGCAACGCCAGGCCCGCAACGGTGAGTGCCGCGTTTTGCAGCTCATATTGACCGGACCACGCTCCCGGAGCGTCGTCCTTGCGATCGAAGGCGACCCAACCCTTCAAAGTGCCTTGCCGTAGTTTTTCGAGCAGCGGAATGGGCGGCGTTTCCACCACTTGGCCTGTGCCGTTTTCTACTTCCGCGATGGTCAGTTGTGGGCTGGTTATGCGAAAGCTCGTGTCTCTGGTGTCGAACGCGTATTTGCCGGTAATTGTGGCCGATTGGCCGTTGTCCAATTCCACGTCCACCGGATCGAGGGCGACATTGCGGTTGCTGAATGCAAGGCGCGCCGAATCGAGCGAAGCCTTTCCCGCTCGTGGGAACTTGATGGAAGCCGGGCCCAGCACGAGTTCGCCGTCGAGACCGCCGGAATTGGAATAACCGATCGCTCCATTCAGTTGGCCGTCCACCTGGACTCCGGCCGGCAGCGGCGCTCCCATATGGAGTGCCGTTTCCAACAGCGAAGCAGCGGGCAGCTCATGAAACTGGATGCGGCCGGTCCAGCGAGCGTTCGCGAGATAATCCGCAACGGCCAATTTGATCGAAACCGGCTGCGGATCGTTCGAGAACGTCTCAAGATCCAAGGCATGCGAGGCCAAATCCAGCACGCCGCAGTAATGCATCGTCCAGCCTTCGCCGTGCGGCGGCATCAAGTCCCAGCGATGAACGTCGGTGATGTTGAGGCTGCCGGTAACCCCGACGTGGTTGATCGGTCCCGCCAGCTGAGCCTCGCTGGTGGTGAAGCCATGGACGCCTAGATCGTGGGCGTCGAAGAGGCGCACGATCTCAGAAATCGCGGTACGTTGCAGGCGCAGGCCCATGGTAAGCTGCTGCTCGCCTCCGGGGGCTGCGTGCAACAGGCCCCGCGCGCTAATTTCGCCGAAAGTCTGGCTGCTGCGGTCGGTTCGTGCCGGCATCCCCGAGAATCGGATCACCAGGTCGCCCCGTTCGTTCGGATAGACATCCACGTCCGCATCGCTGATGTAGAAAACCGATTTCGTGTCGCCGAACTTAAAATTCAGGCGCCCGCCTGTGATCGAGATGTCAGGCATCCGGCGCCGGGTGGAATTTGCGCTGGCGGCAGGCCGGTCGAGCCAGGGCTGCACGTTCCAGGGGCCGGACGGCAGTTTGACTAGGTTCACATTCGTGGTGTCCAGATGCAGGCTGGAGAAGGCGAGTTTTCCGGCCAGCAGACTGGCGAGACGGACACGCGCGCGCATCGACTCGACGTAGGCGAAAGGCTCGATGCCGACGGCCGGATCCTCGGCGATCACCACGCGGTCCACTGTGACGCCCGGGCCGGTGAAGATCGTCACGTGAACGTTCCCGATTTCCACCGGGCGATTAAGCGCGGTTTCCAGGGCCGCCCGGATGCGGGGGCGCAAGCGATCCGCGCTCAAAAAAGGTACCAGCGCGCCGGCCACCAGCACCACTAGTAAGCCTACAACCAGCCATCGCCGCAGAGCTTTCATGGACGGCGCCGCGATTCTTCCGCCGAGATCAAGCTGGTATAGGCTGCCGGGTCGTCGATGTCAGTCACAACCGCTGGATCGTCCACGTCGAAGTAGCACGTAGCGCTGGTATGCCGGTGGATCACATCGCTGGCCCTGGCTGTCAGGGGGAGACTTATCAGCTCGTCTATAAGCGCTCTAGAAATGCAAACCGGATGTCCGTGCTCGCCCGCATAGACCGGAACCGTGACGGGCGCGCGCTGCGTCCGGAATTTAGAGGCCAGTGAGTCCAGCGTGGACGGCTGGAGATGGGGATGGTCGACAGGCGCAAACATCAGGGCGTCTGCGGTCACAGGCAGCAGCGCCAAGCCGCATTGCAGTGAACTCAGCATGCCTCGCTCCGGATCCGGGTTCACCGCGAACCGGGCCGCGCCCGGATTCTCCAGGCGCTCGCGAATCTGTTCGGCGTTGTGCCCGAGCACAACCACCACTGGGTCGCAAACCCGCGAGAACAGCCGGATCATGCGGTCCAGGAAGGTCTCGTTTTGGTAGCGGAGCAGCGCTTTGGGACGGCCCATGCGGCGCGAGGCGCCGCCGGCGAGGATCAGACCGGCGATCGAACCGCCGGGCCTCACTTGAGGACTGCGCGCGAGGCTTCGGTGGCGAAGATCGATTTGGCTACGCTGCGCCATCCGGTCTCCGGCGTGCGCCGGAGCGCGATCATCTCCGCGACCACCGAGATCGCAATCTCCTCGGGCGTGATCGCGCCGATTTCGAGCCCCATGGGCGCAAAAATACGTTCGAAGGCCGCGCGCGGAATGCCTTCCGTTTCGAGTTGCTTGATCACGCCGATCACCTTGCGCTTGCTGCCGATCATCGCGATGTATTTAGCATTGGTTTCCACCGCCCAGCGCAGCACGCGCATGTCGTCGCGATGGCCGCGGGTCACGATGATCAGGTAGCTGGTGTCGCGAATGGCGAGCTTGGGGAAGACGTCTTCGTACTCTTCGGCGAAGATTTCATCGGCTTCCGGGAAGCGGTCGCGATTGGCAAAAGCCTCGCGATTGTCCACGATGACGCTGGAGAATCCGGCCAGGGTCGCCACTTTGGAGATACTTTTTGAAATGTGCCCGGCGCCGAAGATGAAGGCGCGCGGCTGCGGCACAACAGGCTCGACAAACACGCTCAATTGGCCTCCGCAGATCAGTCCGTTGTCGTAGGCGGCATCCTGCCCCAGGCTGAAATTCATTTGACGCGGGCGCTCTTCCTGCATCACTTCGCGCGCCGCGTTCCAGACCTCCGCCTCCACGCAGCCGCCGCCGATGGTTCCAAGCATGGAGCCGTCTTCGCGAACCAGCAGCTTAGCCGATTCGTAGCTGGGAATCGAGCCATTGACCTGGACGATGGTAGCCAGCGCGCATTTCTGGCCCAGGCGGCGTAAGCGGACGACTTCCTCGTAAATGTCCATTCGTTTGGATTATATCGCGGAGGCCGCCAGGCGGGCCTTCGCGCCAGGATCAGTCGAACTCCCGCGCCGGAGCGGCTTGGTCCAGCCCAACGCGTCCGGCTTCGATCCGGGCCAAATAGTAATTCTCGCCCCGCACCGGGCATCCCGCCATCCGGCGCAGCATCGCAAGCTGGCCGGTGTGGGTCAGCGCATCCGCTAGCCCCCCTTGGAACAGCTTTCCGGGATCGCCGTGCAGTGGCTGTTCTGACGCAAGATACGCATCCAGCGCCGTTACGGCGGCGAAAAACCGGCTGACTTCTTGCGGCCAGGCGAGCGGCTTCGAGTCGTGCCAGGCTTGTTTGCCGGAAACGATGGATAACGCCCAATCCATCAGGTCGCCCATGTGAGCCAGGATCTGCGCCGGAGTGCGCGTCGTCTCCGATGCGTGGAAACCGGCGAAATCCGCTGGCGCGTCACGCAGAACCTTGGCCGCGCGATATGCCAGTGTTGCCAAAATGTGCCGCACAAGCTGGCGTGCTGGATCAGGGCTGGGAGTTGCCGAAGCGCTAGTCATAGCTCGAGGGTACGACACTGGCTAGTGGATCGGCTCGAAGCGTCGTAAGCGTTGGCTCGCCTACCCATAGGTTCAATCAAAAGCCGCGTTGTTCCAGATGACAACGACATTCGCTCACGGCACTTTGCATTGAATCTCGGCATGGTCGCTAGTCATGGCGTCTCGATTACGAATGGATGACTGCCGTCCGCCCCGCCAGTTCGTTACACTGATCGAGAAAAGGTATGGATGATTCGGAAAATCGCGCTGTCCATCGCGATCATTTTCGCAGCCGATGCGCGGGCGCAAGATACAAGTGCCGCCAATTCGCCCCCTCCTGAGGAACGCTGGAATCTCTACTACCAGGCCACCTCCATCGGCCAGACGCACGGCACGTTCAACGCTCCTTACCAAGGCCCGTTCAGTTTGCTGAACGAGCGGGAGGCCGATGTGTCGCTCACTACGACCTTATTTTTTGGCGCTCGCCTCGCCGATAACCTGCAGCTTTATTTCAATCCGGAGATTGCGGGCGGCAGAGGACTGAGTTCGGTGAACGGACTCGCCAACCCGCCGAATGGAGAAATCCCCCGCGTCGCAAGCCCCACCCCCAAGCCGTACTTGGCGCGCTTGTATCTTTCCTACGATGTCGGCCTTGGGCCAGAGAAGGAATCATTCGAAAGCGATGCGAATCAACTCGCCGGGCAGCGGCCCATGGTCCGCTACACCGTCGCTGTGGGTCGTTTCACTTTGACGGACTTCTTCGACAACAATGCGTACAGCCATGACCCGCGTGCGCAGTTCGAAGCCTGGGGAATCATGTACAACGGCGCCTGGGACTATCCGGCCGATACGCGCGGCTACACCTGGGGAATGGTGCACGAGTTCCATACGCGCTATTGGTCGCTGCGTTACGGGAGCGCGGCCGAGCCACGAACCGCTAACGGTCCGCGGTTCGACCGGCGCTTACTTGTCGATCGCGGAGATGTTTTCGAGCAGGAGCACCGCCATTCGTTGCGGGGTCACACAGGCGCCATCCGCACTTTGGAGTATTTGAATCATACCGACTCGGGCAGCTACGCCGATGCGATCCACTTAGGCGGAAAAACCGGAACCGCTCCGGACATCAACGCTGTCCACAAGCCTGGCACTCTCAAATACGGTTTCGGAGTGAATGCCGATCAGGAGATCTCCCGCAACGTTGGTACTTTCCTGCGGCTCGGCTGGAACGACGGTAAGACACAGGATTTCGCCTTCACCGCCATTGACCGGATCGCGGAAACGGGCGTTTCGGTCAAGGGCGCGATCTGGAATAGAAAGGACGACGTCATCGCCACCGCCTTCTCCGCCAGCGGCACATCCGGCGTGCATGCGGTTTATCTGGCGCGCGGCGGCTACGATTTTCTGATCGGCGACGGCCGGCTGAACTACGCGCCGGAATACTTGTGGGAAAGCTACTACAGCGCGCGCCTGTTTCCTGGTTTCTTTGCGACCCTGGACGCGCAACACTACAACAATCTTGCGTACAACCATGATCGCGGTCCGGTGTGGGTCCTTGGTCTTAGGCTACACATCGAACTCGGTCTTAAACCTTGGTCGGTGAAATAAGCTGCTGGGCACCCAAGTGACTGTGGCGGCGATTAATGCGGCTCGAGGCGGAAGCTGACTAGATGATCCGTCACCCCGACCACTTCGTGCGGCAGGTGCGTCACCACTGCCTTATACGTAGGCCGGTCCACGATGAACAGATGGATCGAATCGTCCGTGAGAGATCGAGCCAGATCCGTGGGAGTCATCAGCAGCACGGGCACGGCGGCGCCATACCATTCCAGCTGATTGGTTTCGTCGTAGCGCGGATCGCCTTTGTCGTAGAAGCCTACCGGCTCGCCCGGTTGGATCAGCCCGCCTTGCGCTTCCGCCAGCTTGCGAATCTCGCTGGCGTGCCAAACCGGCCGCGTCAGTAGAACGATTGCGATCGCGGCCACCGCAGCCAACGGAGCGATCCATGCCATGGCCCGTTCGACCACACGCCGCGGAATCCATCGCAAGAGGGCGAGTGCGGACAAAATTGCGAACGCCGGATATGCCGGCAGCATATAGCGGAGCACCCGGCTGCGCGCGACTGCGCACAACAGGAACACCGCACCCGCCCAGCAGAGCAGCAGGAGGAGTTGCCGCTTGCGCTCTCGCATAAGCACAACTATCCCCGCAAGCATCGCCGGAAGCCAGGGCCAATACGACTTGGCCAGCATCCATGCGTATTCGATCGCGCCCGTGTACCGCCGCCATGCGGGCGTGAGCGAACCGTACACCTCTCGTTCCAACCAGCCTTGATGGAGGTCCACGAACGTATCGCGATACCGGTGCAGCATATACGCGTACCAGGCCGCTAACGGCGCGACCGCGATTATGCCGGCCGGAATCAAAAAACGCCAAGCCGGACGCCGCCGCATCGCGATCAGATGCGCGCCGAACATGAGAGGCAATGCGAATCCGATTAGTCCGCGAACCATCAACGCCATCGCGGTGAACGCGCCCGCGGCCAAATACCAGGCCGGTTGCTCCTCGGCGAGCAGCCACGCGCATACGGCGCACAGGAAAAGAAACGTTACCGGAACGTCTGTCATAGCGCGCCCGGCGTACTTGATGAAGTAGGGCGTCGCAAGCATGACAAACATCGCGACCGACGCCGCGAGCGTGTCGCGAAGCAGCCGGCGCGCCAGCCAGTAGACCAGCAATACGACGGCCAGGGCGCATAGTGCGGACGGCAGTTTCGCAACCAGGTCGGAGATGCCCAGCGCTTTGAAAAAGGCGGCTTGCGTCCACACGAACAAAGGGGGATGCTCCAGGGCAGCGTAGCCGCGCGTCTTGGGCGTCAGCCAGTCGCCGGTGTTGGCGATTCCTTTGGCTTCCACCGAATACATCGCGTCGTCATAGCCGGCCAGATCGCCTAGCCGGATCGCGCCCAGGAAAAGGATCGCCGCCGCGATTGCGAGCAGCGCAAAACGAAGTCGGACGCTTAGGACCGATCCGGTGTGTTCCTGCGCGCCCGCGATGCTGTGGCTCTGTGCGGCTTCCACCACCTACTCTCCTCCCTAATGTAAGCTATGGCTGGTGGCAACATGGGCCGCGATGTCCCCGACTCGCTCCGCGCGCTGTTCACGCACCTGATCGATTACGCGGGCCTGTTCCCGCCAGCCGCGCTGGACTGGCCAGAAGTTGCCGCCAACTACACCCGGTATCTGAGCTCGCCCGAGCGGTGGATTCTCAATCGGCTCGTATTGCCGGCCAGGCTGAAAGACGCGCAACTCGATCCGGATTGGCGCGTCACGTTGCTGGTGGACAGCGAGCCAGGGCCGTTGCCGGCCCAAATTGAAACCCTGGAAACCAAAACCGCGCAAAAGTTCTCGCTTCCGACCTATAGCGAAGCGCCGCTCGGTGAGATCACAGAGACGTTCGCGAAGATCCGGACTGGTGGAATTGTTCCCGACGCGATTCCGTCATCAGAGGCGGTGGCGGAATTTCTCGCACAAGCGGCCGCGCGCCGAATTCCTTTTAAAGCCACAGCCGGATTGCATCATCCGATCCGCTCGCACCGCCCGCTCACGTACGCTGCCGATAGCCCGCGCGCGGTTATGCACGGTTTTGCGAACGTGTTCACCGCCGCGGCGGCCGCGTTTTCGTCGCCGCGCATCGAGCGGCAAATACTGGTGAAAATCCTGAACGAAACAGATCCCGCAGCCTTCCAATTTGTTGACGGCGAGATGCGATGCTCCGGAATCAGACTCGCCACGGCTCAAATCATCGAGGCCCGCCGCGACTTTGCCCATAGCTTCGGTTCTTGTTCGTTTGAAGAACCGATTGCCGACCTGAAGCAATTGGGATGGCTGCCATGATCGACGCGACGCACGATCCGGCGCTGCAGAGCTGGGTCGAATCGGCCAATGCGCCGGATACGGATTTCCCCATCCAGAACCTTCCGTATGCGACTTTCCGCCGCCGGGGTGACGACCAAGCCAGCACCGGCATCGCAATCGGCGAAATGATTCTCGATGCGGGCGAAGCGCTCGGGTTTCCGCCGCTCGAGCGGATTGTCGCTATGGCGCGACACCAACGCACTTCCCTGCGCCATCGCGCGAGCGAATTCCTTACGAACTACACATCGAGCGCTGAGCGTTGGCTCCTGCCGGTCGCGGACGCCGAACTGCTGCTGCCGTTCCCGATTCCCGATTACACGGACTTCTACGCTTCACTCGATCACGCAACCAATGTGGGCCGCCTTTTCCGTCCCGAGAATCCTCTGCTCCCAAACTACAAGTGGCTGCCCGTGGCTTATCACGGCCGCGCCTCGTCGGTTGTGGTGAGCGGCACCGCTGTCCGGCGCCCCTGGGGGCAGATAGCGCCGCAGCCGGGGCGCGCGCCGGAATACTTGCCCTGCCGCCAACTTGATTATGAAGTGGAACTGGGTGCCTTCCTCGGTCCGGGAAACGGTCTAGGCGAGCCCATTCCAATCAGCCGGGCTGAAGATCACCTGGCCGGAATCTGTCTTCTGAACGATTGGTCGGCGCGCGACCTGCAAGCCTGGGAGGGGCAACCGCTAGGCCCGTTTCTTGCGAAAAACTTCACTACCTCGATTTCGCCCTGGATGGTGACTTTGGATGCCCTGGAGCCATTCCGCTGTCCGGGGCCGACTCGCGGACCAACCGATCCGCCGTCGCTGCCGCATCTCGCTCCTGCAGGCCCGGATGGCGCGTTTCGCATTACGCTCGAGCTTTGGCTGCGAACCGCCCGCCTCGGGGAACCGGTCCGGATCAGCCGTGGCGATTTTTCGTCAATGTACTGGACACTGGCCCAGATGATCGCTCATCACACATCCAACGGTTGCCCGTTGCGTTCGGGCGACTTGATCGGGAGCGGAACCGTTTCCGGGCCGGAGAAGCAAAACCGCGGCTGTCTGCTTGAGATAACGTCGCGTGGCGCCGAGCCCCTCCAGTTGCCTTCCGGCGAAACGCGGCGTTTTCTGGAAGACGGTGATGAAGTTATTCTGCGCGGCTTCTGCCAAGCGCCTGGATTCCGGCGGATCGGGCTCGGAGAATGCCGCGGCCTTGTGCTTCCTGCGGTGGCACACCTGTCGACAATCTGAGCGGGTGCGACAATTTCTCGTCATGTGCCAATGCTGGTTCAGCGCACCAAACGCGTACGCGCTCGCCGAGTCAATTACTTGCGATTTGGAATCCGACCTGCATCGGTTGTCGTGGAGATTGTTTCGTGGCCACTCCGCAAGCTGCTCTTACTACACCGGTAAATACCCGCGCGTTCCCGGCGCGAACGCGTCCTCGTCTGGATGGGCTATTTCTGGCCGGAATCGCCATTGCGGTGGTAGCGACGCTCATCGGGATTGCCTCGACCGGCGTTTCGCTGACTTATTTTCTGCAACCCACCGGAGCCGTCATTGTTTTGGGCGGAACCCTGGGTGTCGTTCTTATTACTACACCGGGCCATTCGCTGCTGAATTGCGCACGGCGGATTAAGGACCTGTTTGCGGCATCCGAAAGCGATCCCGAAGCGTTGATCGAACAAATTATCGAATGTTCCCGCGCCAGGCGCCGCGGCATAATCGCCTTGGAGCCTCTGATTCCGCGTATTCAGGACGAATTCTTTCGAAAAGGCCTGCAGCTCGCCGTCGATCTGACGGACCGCAAGGAACTACAATCCATCCTGGAAACCGAACTGCGTGTCGCCGAGCGCCAGGGAGAAGCGGATGCGAAAACGTTGGAGGTGGCGGGCGGGTTCGCTCCTACCATCGGCATTATCGGGACGGTGGTCGGGTTGATCGATGTGCTGCGGCACTTTTCCAATCTGCAAGGTATCGGCTCCGGTATCGGCACCGCATTTGTCTCCACGATCTACGGATTGGTGGTGGCGAATCTCGTCTTGCTGCCGGCAGCTCACCGCATCCGCGCGCGAGTGGCCGCCAATTTCGAGCAACAGGAAATGATTCTGGAAAGTGTTCTGGCAATTGCGGATTCAGTCCATCCGGCAGTGATCCGGATGCGGCTGGGGTCCTTCGTTCGCCGGCCCTCGCAGAGCGGCCAATCGAATGGTTCGTAAACCCGCGCATCTCCAGACGGAGCGAGCCGGACGTGAGCGCTGGCTCATCAGCTACACGGACATTCTCACTCTATTGCTGATCCTGTTCGTAGCCATCGCCGCACAAGCCATTGGCGAACAGCAGGCCCGGGCAATAGAAAGCAAGGCGCCGCGCTCAGTTAGTAAGCTTGCTCAGGCTGAAACTGTACCGACCCCTGAGATCACGACTTCTCAGAGTTCGACATTAGCTCCTGCGGCGTCCAACGTAACTCCCGCCGGCCAAGCTCCGGCTTCAGATGTGACCGTGCCCGCCGCGTTGGCTGCGCCGGCCAAGCTTGGCACACCCGCTGCGCCTTCCGAGCCCGTGACACCCGCCCACCAAGCGCTGCTCCGTGCTGAAGAACGGCTCAAGAAAACCGGATTGGATCTGCATCTGGAAAGCCGCGGCCTGATCATCAGCTTGCCCCAAGCGATTCTATTTGCCTCCGGTGATGACCGTATCAACCGCTCAGCCCAACCTCTTATTTCCGAAATCGCCGATGTGATCCGCGGCCTTGACAACAAAGTTGAATTGGCGGGACATGCGGACTCCATTCCTATCCACAACGCCCGGTTCAAGAACAATTGGGAACTCTCCGCCGCGCGCGGCCTCAGCCTCTTAAATGCGCTCACGAACGACTACGGCATCGCGGAGTCGCGCCTCACCGTATCCAGCCATGGTTCTTTCAGCCCGAAGTCGTCCAACGACACGCCCGATGGGCGCGCAGAAAATCGGCGCGTCGAGATCCTGATCCTAGACAGCGAAACGCAACAATAGCTTCGTGCGATCCTGGACAGTGACCGATGCGATACGGCCTGAATCTCTCCTCCAACGCTGCCCTTGACGTACTTTCACTCGGGGCATTAGTTTACCGGATGGATCCCGGAGTTGTCCCGTTCGCCAAAGCGGCGGAATGCGCGATTCACGTCAGCGGCGGCGAATTCAATGTGGTGGCGAATCTAGCGAACTGTTTTGGGCTGAAAACCGCGATCGCAAGCGCCATGGTCGCTTACCCGATCGGCGACTTGATTGCCGAACGCGTTCGCGCGATGGGTGTTCAGGCTTTTTACAAGCGGTTCGAGCACAACGGTGTCACCGGACCCAATATGGCCACTGTGTATAGCGACCGCGGATTTGGCGTGCGTCCGCCGGTCGTATTCTACAACCGGGCGAACGAGGCCGGAGCGCAGCTCAAACCAGGCGATTTCGAGTGGGAAAAAATGTTGGCCAGCGGCCTGCGCTGGTTCCACAGCGGCGGCATCTTCGCCGCGCTTTCCCCCACTACGGCCGAACTCATAATGGAAGGAATGCGCGCCGCGAAGACAGCCGGCGCTGTAATTTCATTCGACCTCAATTATCGCGAGAAGCTCTGGCGCGCTTCGGGCGGCGGCCATACAGCCGCGGCCGTGCTTCCACGCATTGTCGAGAACGTCGACGTGCTGGTGGGCAACGAAGAAGACCTGCAGAAAGGGCTCGGAATTTCCGGCCCGGAGGTCGGCACCAAACAGACGCTCGATCCCAGCAGTTTCCTTGCAATGATCCAGCGCTTGGTGAAGAAATATCCTCGCATTAGAGTGGCCGCGACCACGCTGCGCGAGGTGCACTCCGCGAACCGCCACACCTGGAGTGCTGTGGCCTGGGTCGATGGCCAGCATTACGTCGCTCCGGTCTGCGAACTCGATGTGTACGATCGTGTCGGCGGCGGGGACGGATTCGCCGCTGGCCTGTTTTACGGCCTGCTGGCCGGCGAGCCACCCGAGCAGGCGCTTAAACTTGGCTGGGCGCACGGGGCCTTGCTGGCGACTTTTCCCGGAGATACAACCATGGCCAGCCTGCCCCAAGTCCGCGCGATCGCTGCAGGAGCATCGGCCCGCATTCAGCGCTAGGCCCGCGAATCTCCAGGTCCGGCGAAAAGCGCTGTCATGTATGCTGGTGATTTGCAGCTCCAAAGCTCGCTCTTCTTTGAAACACCGGAGCAAATTTTCGCGCGTGTTTTTTCGGAATGGAAGCCGCGCACGCATGTCCCGGCTGTTCGGGTGAAATTTTGCAAATTCGCCAATGCAAACAGCTTTGTTCGCTGGGATGAGACGGGTTTGGAAGTGCGGATTGCCGATGTCCTGGAAGGCACGCCCGCGCCGATCTTAGAGGCGCTCGCGAATATCCTAATCGCTAAGCTGGTACGGCGGCCTGTCCCAAAAATGCACGCCGAACGTTACCGCCGTTTTTTGAACCGCAAAGAAATGCGCCGCAGTCTGCAATTAATCAAGCAAACGCGCGGGCGCAAATTTGTGTCAGGACCTCAGGGGGTATGTTACAACCTCGACCAGATTTTCGAGGATTTGAATGCGCGCTATTTTGGCGGGCTGATGGCGCGTCCGCTGCTGGGCTGGAGCCGCCATCCTTCGCGCACCATGCTCGGCCATTACGATCCGTCGCACAACGCGATCATCTTGAGCAAGTTCCTCGACCGCGTGAGCGTTCCGCACTTCGTCGTGGAATATGTTTTATTCCACGAGATGCTACATTTGCGGTTCCCGGTAGAGCACCGGGGCGCGCGCCGGTGCGTCCATACTCGGGAATTCAAGGCAGCCGAGAAAGAGTTTGCCTCGATGAAACAGGCAAAAGAGGTGCTGAGACGGCTGTGCGCGCGGGCCGGAACTCCGGACTAACTTGCAGCGCCGGCTGCACCGGTCTGAAGAGCGGCGGGTGCGATCTGATCTCGGACGCGTTGAAGCGCATGCAGCAGTTTCGGGACGTCCACGGCAGTCCAACCCAGCGGATATAACGCGAGCTTACAGCGCACGAGTGAAACCGCAAAGTAAAACCGCATCTGTTGCCATAACAATTCCCGGCCCAGATCCGGCCGGTCCTGAGCGGAGTGAACCAGCATTAGTTTTGCCAGGAAATGCAGACGGTTATAGTCTCGAATCAGCAGCCCCAGATATTCCGTGAAAATCCTGCGCCGTTGAGCCAGCAATTTCCGCGCGAGTTCGGGGCCGCAACCGGGTTGCGCTGCCAGAAAACGAAAGTCGCTCGCGTCCAGCAACCGCTCCATGGGGCCATAATCGTCCAGTGAAAAAACATCCAGCCACGCCGGGCTGAGGGCTTTGGCGTCGAACCGAGAGGCCAGCCTGAGAAACAGAATAGTGAAGGCGGTCAGCAGCAGCGCGCTGCTAAGCCCCACTGCCCATAAGATCGCAGTGCTCCCCATCACGGAGTAAGCGTAACCCAATCCTTAGGGAAAAGCAAACCTTTTTGTACCGATTGTTTAATGAATTCGATATAGCTCTATTTTTTCGCCGTTCGCAACAGGCTCTCATTAATCGATCTGATCTTCAAAAGTAGTCGTTTTTCCTCTTCGGGGCTCGATTGGCGACTCAAAAGAATCTGTGTTTTTTCGCCCTTACGGCTCAATGTTAGCAGCCAGAAAACAAAACAGATGGCCGGACCGGTAACAAGCGCCATATTGATTTCACGGTCCCAGCGGCGAAATCTCATGTTGGCCAGAAAAAGCGCGGCCGCCTTGACAAGCAAGTAAACCGCAAAGCCGACCGAATAAGAAACAGCGTTCCGGCTCAAAGGGACCGGGTAATAGGCCAGGAAGAGCACGGAACACAGTACGAATACGAGGAGACTAGACATTACGGCCCGGTCACAGACCAGAAAATATTGCGGAAGCGTCGCCGGCTTCCTTTCGACGCCGAGTAATAGTAGCGAAGCGAACACGGCGAAGCAAATCGCCACCTTAAAATACCGGCGAGCGACGCCAGCAATACCGGCCAGATCTCGAAGTATGATGGAGTACGTTTCGAGTACTACGAAGGCGTAGAAACACAGGACCACTGTTTCTGTCGCTATCCACGAATACAAGTAGGCAGTGCTGCGCGTCGACATTGTCGCCGCAAATACTCCTTGGGGAAATGCGACCAGCAGGTAGGCAAAAAACCAGCGATAAACGCGGTGTAATCCCGTAACGATAAAGCGGACGTAGAGTGCAATTAAGGCCGCCGATTGCAGCAGGAGCAATGAGAATTGCTCGGAGGGGAGGCTTGCCATTGCTTGAGTGCGCTACGTCATTCAAGAGTTTAGCACCGTCTCCCCTCTGTCCAACCGCTTACCGCGTGAGCGGGGCTACCCGGCAACTGCCATCGAGAAGACAATCGGGAAGGGGGCCATCGGCCGAAACGACGCTGGCGAGCGCGAACGCCGCCGCAAGGATCACTAGAGCTTTCTTTAACATGGTGCAGGCAATCTCCTTTGGGTTCGTGGTGTGAGTCAGTTGACTCGCGTCCAGACTAAAGGCAGAATTGCCGCGTTGAGCGAAACGAGCGAAGTATTTCGGGAATCAGAACGTTTTTAAATTCGGCTCATCATTTGACACGCAGTTACGGCTTCCGTCGGGTGACTTGCCGACGCTGATGGAATGCCTCCGCGGAGTGTCGTAAGGTATGATTTGTTAGGCAGATGAAAGGTTCGGAAGATCGCACTGGGCTGGATCGGGGCGCGGTGTCGAACCTCTGGCGCAACACCCTCTCGCAAATACCCTCCGTTTTTGGCCGGCTGGTTTATGTGTCTTCGCTGAGAAATCCTAATAACGGCAAGTACGAACACCATGGCCTGGCCCTGATTTTCGGCGACGACAACGCCAACAAGGCCCTAAAGAAAAGCCATGGCCAGATTTTTTCGGAATGGCTCACGTTTAACTTGGAGCAACAAAAAACGGATCTGGAGCTTTACTTGTCAGGGCTGCCCGATCGCCGCGAGGTGGTATTACAGAACTGGGTTAACCTGGCGCCGTACCGAAATCTCATACCCGGTTCCGTGCGCGGGCCAGACAGACGCCTCTACATCAGCGACCTGACCACGCTGCTGGAACTGCTCAGGACCGCGGCCGGCGGCGCCGGATCGAGTCAAGAGGCATAGCGACTCCGGTCACCTGGCCGATCAGGTCAATTTCTTCCGGATATCGATACACCTGTGGGCAGCATTCCGACGCCGGATGCGGCTGCAGAATGAGCCGGTCCTCCATCAAATTGCACCAGGCGCAAGCGTACCCTTGGCGGTGCTCAAAAAAATAAATCGGCCGCTCGAATTCGTTGGTCCAGCCGGAATTAGCGATGCGGCGTTGGGTTTCATCGATCATAACCAGGCTGCCGGGCTGCAGCAGCGGGTACATGAACGTGTCTTGCGTCCCAATGAAGGCATAACGATGCTCTTTGAGCTTAAGCGGTTCGAGAAAGAATAGCGGCAGCTTGCCCCAGCGCTGAATCATGCGGCTCAAGTACGTGGTCCGCCGCAGATCGATGCCGGGATCCAGCGACAGAGGCAGCAGCACATCGCCGCGGTTGCCGGGACGAAAGCCCACTGGATGGGTCTGTGGTATTTCCGCGAAAAGTGCATCCCCGGGGAGCGCGGCGAGCGAAATGCCATACCACTCCAGAACTTCATGAAAATCAAGGCGGTAGATGGCGCAAAGTGAATAAAGCTTATAGATGGAGGGGACTAGGCCGCGATTTTCGATCTCAGAAACGCGATTAATCAGAATCGAAAACTCGTCGTTGCCATACTTTTCGGCGATCTTCTGGCTCGCTTCCTCGACGTCTCGTACCCGCAAACTCAACCGTTCGCGCGCGCGCCGGAGCTTCTGTCCAGGATCGTCCATCTCTACGCGGTTTTTCCTCGGCCTGGCGGCGAGGCGACGTCACCTGAGAGAACTCGAGGGGCCCCGTGAAACGAAATTACTGACAAGGCTCGAATTATACGATTCGTAATCCGCAAAGAGCAAGTCTGGAAAACGTGTTTTGTTCGGTTTTCCGAACAAGCTTTGAAGTTATGCGGCTTTTTCGTGATTCACTAGGGCTGCGCTGCCCTAAGATGGGCTTCGTTCCGCTTCAATCTCAATGTATCATGGCCACTAGGCCGGGTCGGACCGCGAAACCAAATAATCATGAAGATACTGCGGGTGGGGATTCAGGGGGAATTAGGAGCGTTCAGCCAGGAAGCATCGCGGCAGTTGGTAGGCAGCGATGGCCAAGTCATTCCTTTTCAGAGGTTCGAGCAGGTCTTTCGCGCGCTAGAAAAGCGCAAGATCGATACCGCGGTCATTCCGATTGAGAATACTCTGGCCGGTTCAGTCCATGAAAACTACGATCACTTGCTAAATTTCGACGTGCGGATCGCCGCTGAAACCAGCGTCCGTATCGTGCACAACCTCATAGCTCCGCCCGGCGTGCGGTTCGAGAACATCCGCAGGGTATATTCGCATCCTGTGGCGCTGAATCAGTGCCTGCACTTCTTCGCGCAGCACCCCAAAATGGAGCGCACTCCCTTTTACGACACCGCCGGCGCGGTTAAGATGATCATGTCGGAACCCTCCGGAGACCAAGCCGCGATCGCATCCCGTGTTGCTGCATCAATTTACAAGGCCCGCATCTTACGGCGGTCAATCGAAGACGACCGTCATAACTTCACGCGATTTTTTCTCTTGTATCGCGACAAAGCCCGCCCCATCCCGGCGCGGCGGGCGCGGCACTGGAAAACCTCGCTGGTCTTTACGACCGGGAACACTCCGGGGGCGCTGTTTCGGGCGCTTAGCGCCTTCGCCCTCCGCGACATTAGTCTCACGAAAATCGAATCCCGGCCTTTGCGCGGAAAGCCTTGGGAATATCTGTTCTACGTCGACCTGCTGGGGTGCGAGAGCGAGCCTCGCGTCGAAAATGCGCTCCGCCACTTAACCGAGCTCGCTGATTTTCTTCGTGTGTTGGGCAGCTATCCCAAGGGTGCTTAGTTCGGAGCCACGTGTCTGCCGTCAATTTGGCGGTTCGCTGAACTTCGCGTGCAATGACTTAAGAAAATTGTCAATCGTACTCGAGTATCCGATCAAGAAACGCGATACAAAACGGTAGATCGGATTGTAGATCTCGCCTTTTTCTGTAATTTGAAGCAAGCATCCTCCAGGCATGACGGTGATCTCATGCACCCATAAGCCGCCATAGGGCAGGTTCGGATCTGCGATCCGCGTGATGAGGCGAACGGGCGGCAATTCTTCTATTGCTTCGTACGTTACAGCGTTCCCGTGAGAATCGATTTCTTTCCAGGTCCGATGGCCATCCCGTGAGGGCAGAGTCTGATAGCTTTTCACGTCAGGGCGCCAGGTGGGCGGTCCAGCAATTGCGTCCCAGAGCACCTGTGGCCGCTGCCGAAAAAGCGAGGTTCGCGTGACGGTATGATCTTGCGGCAGGAGCACTCCGATCCCGGCCATCACTCCTACCAGCCC
>DATGMH010000055.1:0-2044 GCA_035293725.1 Bryobacteraceae bacterium | reverse complement strand
GCGGCGGCAGGTCGAGGCCAGGCTGGCCAGAATCGCCGCGGTTCTTCCGCCGCGCGGGTTGCCCACGAAGAGCGAGTTCTTGCGGTTCAGCACCACGCGCTTCATCTCCCGTTCGCTGACATTATTATCGATAGGCACCGCGCCATCGGAACGCAATGTGCCCACCACTCCTTGCCGCAGCTCCTCTCCGCCCTCCCCGCCCCAAGCGGGAGATGTCGTATGATTCCGTGCGCGGAGCTAGGGGGCAGATCATCTCGTAGTCCGCGAACGACTGATTTCTTGCATCGCAGTAATGGGTTTTTATGATGCTGGCGCATCGTAAGCGTGGTCGATGTTTGCGGCTCAGATCGTAACTCTCAAGCTCGACCTATCCAATTGCCGATATGTGTCCCGGTAGAACTCCTTCAGCCTGACGCCACACCACGGACAAAACTGAATGTGCACGTCGGACACCGAAGAGAGCGGGTAATTCGTGTTTGGAACTGGT
Organism: Bryobacteraceae bacterium; assembly: GCA_035293725.1. Taxonomy (GTDB): domain Bacteria; phylum Acidobacteriota; class Terriglobia; order Bryobacterales; family Bryobacteraceae; genus Palsa-89. The sequence goes on along the minus strand of DATGMH010000055.1, from coordinate 1,557 downwards.
GATTCTGGGTCTAGTGCGCGATACTGCAAAATGAAGGCTGGTTCGCCATTCTCTAGCGTTGAGGCGAAAACTCCGATGCCCCGCGTGCCTGCCGTTTCAAACCAGCCCTGGAATACCTTGCAGCACCACTTCATGTGATCTCCCGGTTTTTCGTCGCCAGTGTCCTAATGGACCGCACGAAAGAATTTGACAACAAATTCTGCCGCTTGAGGGGCGAACTTCAACTCCTGGGCTACTGCTCCTCCCATATTCGTCGTACTGGTTTCAACCAGCCCAGCGCGTGTCATCTGGTCTATAAGCGCCTTCGGAACGTTTGCTACGAACGTCGTCCCGCCCTCGCGTGCCGCATTCGCCAAAGCTTCGGCTCCTTGGCCGACAGCGGCCGAGAGTGCTCGGCCGGCGGCTGGGGCCTGGGTCAGGTTGGTGACCAAACGTACCGTCGGCCCTCCGCTGTTGGCTGCGGCTTCCAGAGCCTCGCGGGTCACAGTTCCATACAATCCGGTGAGGGTTTCGGCACCTGCACGTCCGCCCGCTCCCAGCAGATCTTCGAGCAAGCCCACTCCTGCTCGAAACGCACCGCGGACAGCGCCCAGGCCAGCAAAGAAAATGGTCGGGGCAAGGATTGTGTCCTCGGACGTACCTTCGTTTCCGGGTCCGATGAAATGCTGAAAGGTACCGACTACTTGACCGTTTGCGACAATGTTGCCGCTTTGCGAGGGGTCTCCTTGCAGAGAAACTCCGGGGGAGTCCTTCACCTGCTGGAGAAATACGGCGTCGTTTCCGACTGTTGTGCAGTTCTGTCCTCCCTGGTCGTTGTTAATGCAAACGTAGTAGTCTCGGCCGTCCGGGTCAGTGCGGCTGGTGGCATTGTTTCCGGCGTATGCGTAGCCGTTCCAGCTCTGTGGATCTGTGGAAGCAGCTCCCACGTTGTTCGGATCGGGGGACATGAATCGCCCGAGGCTTGAGCCGAAATGTCTAGCGCCGAAGTTGTCAAGGCCGGATTCGGCATCGCGTTCTTTGCCGGTGAACTTATAGGCGTTTCCGCTGGTGGAAATAATAAATCGTTCGCCGCCGAACGGGTAGAAGTCGGAATCATCGAGGATCATTCCAGCGGAGTGGTCACAACGCGGGCGGTGCCGAGATGGTCAGCGAAATAGTAGCTGACGTTGTTCGATGCGTCCCGGCGAGCGATGCGCTTGCCGTTGAAGAAAGCGTACTCGGAGAAACTGGCGTTGTTGGTTGCACCTGTGCCGTCAGTTTCGTCGAGCGGATCGGAGCCAAGTCCGTACCAGTAGAGCTTCGTGGCTTGGCCACTGCTGTTGAGTTTAGCAGCGCGGCGACCATCGCCATCGTAGACGTAGCTGATGCCAAGCATCGGTATGGATTTCAGTTGATTTTCGGCATTGTAATAGTAGCGTGAGCGATAGGTGAAGCGCATCTTGTGTGGGCGAGGTGGAGTGGAGCACTGTGCCGGATGGCGGGGAGGGAGGCACAGTGACGCAGCAAGAACGGAGCAGGAAGGCGCGAGCGAAGTGGCAGAGGCTGATTTCTGAGCAG
>DATGMH010000054.1:0-3374 GCA_035293725.1 Bryobacteraceae bacterium | reverse complement strand
GGACGCGAGCGCCGCCGTCCCGTTCCGCATTCCGCGGACGGCGTATCCGATGGCCGCCCTCCTGGTGCTGGCCTCCAGCCTTTTCGCGCTCCGCTACGCCGTCAGCCGGCGCCTCGATCTGCGTCCGCCGCTTGCCCGCATTCTGTATCCGAACCTCGGCCGCGAAAAGACCGAGACCGCCCGCAACCATCCGCCCAGGCTCGATCCGCGCTCCTCCGGAGCGCAGGATGACGACATGGCCTCCGCCGATAGCCGCGAGCAGAAGGCCGGCGATTCGCGAGAGAATCCCCAGGACGGCGCGGAGAACCAGAACCAGGCCCAAGCGCAATCCAAAGATGGCAAAGGCTCCAAGGGCCAGGAGCCCGAGGGCCAGGCGAGCGCCGAGTCGCAAGGCAATGAGGAGGATCGCGCCGCCAATAACGCCGAATCCGAAGCTGGCGCACAAGGCGAACGCGCCGCACAGTCCAAGTCCGGCAACTCGAAACAGGACGCCAACAACTCCTCGGAAAATTCCAGCCTGATGAGCAAGGTGCGGGACGCCGTCCAGAATCTGCTCTCCCGCATGAAACCGCAGCAGGGGCAGTCCGGCGGGCAGCAGCAGGCCGGCGAGCAGAACAGCCAGCCCGGCAAGGGCCGCCAGAACGGCAGCAAACAGCAATCGGCCAAGAACGGCCAGCAGCAATCCGGCCAGCAGCAGGCGGACGCGCAGGACGGCCAGTCGGGCGACCCCTCGCAGAATTCTCAGGATGCCCAGGGCAAAGGCACGGGCACGAGCGACTCGAAACAGGCCAGCAAGCAACCGGGCAGCGGCATCGGCAGCCAGGATGGCGACAAGAGCATCAAGCAGGCCGAGCAGCTCGCCGCCATGGGCCGGATCAGCGAAATCATCGGCAAGCGCTCGCAGAATATCACCGGCGAAAGCACCGTGGAAGTCCAGTCGACGAGCCAGGTGCTGAAGACGCCGTACGCGCAGCGCGGCGCCCAGCACGCGCAAAACGGCGCGGAAATCAGCCGCGACGAGATTCCTGTTGCTCTACAGAGCTACGTCGAGCAGTATTTCGAGCAGGTACGGAAGCAGAAGAAGTAGCTGGCCGGGCAAAAGCACGTGCCGCTACGATGCATTGCTTGCAGGGCCGAAACCGTTTAGGCGGAGTCTCCTAATATCCGCAGTTTGGTTGTCCTTATCGCCGATGTGCACGATGTTTAGGGCGGGCCCGTCACGGTAAGCATAGATTCGATAGTCGTATCCCGCCTCGAATTCGAGGATCTTCGGATTCGTGTTGCTGATTGTGCACTTGGGATTGACTTGGCCCAGGTTGATTTGGCCGAGTTTCGCGATCACCTGCTCGGGAGCATATCCCAAGTGGTCAATTGCCGCAGGGTGGAACTTTAGCCCGGGTAGTGCCTTCACGAGAAGAGCAGCTTGCTTTTTTCTCGTGGCTGCAGGCTTTGTCGGCTGGCCTTCGCGGTCAGGACTATTGCGGTCGGCATTCGTCGGCCCACTGATGGATTCGCCATGCGCCAGCCCCGCTTCGCTTGCGTCATCTTCAGCCGCCTCCTCTAATCTGAGTCGCACCAGTCCATCGATGATCTCCCGCTCGTCCGGTGTGAGTTCCAGGTAATGCCTTCCTGGAGTGTTTTCCTCCGTTACTTCTCGCAAGAGCTGGTTCTCTGGGCGTAGATAGAAATTCCTTTTTTCGGCCTTCGATACGGTGGGATGATCCGGTGGTGGAGGAGCGCTCCGGCTCTTTTCTGAGCGGGCGGGAGCTTGCGCGGTAGCCTTCGGAGGCTTCAGCCAGTCCGGCGGGTATATCAGGGGGTGCCCGGTGATATGATCTCCGCCGACGACTGGGGCTTGCGTCGTTGGTTCAGCTACTCGGCTTTCTTTCGGCTGCGCTGGCCGCGTCCTTGGGTCGTTCGGTGAAAGGACTTGCTTCTCATCGGGCAGTGAGGGGATTAGGGGTCGGACGATCCCTGCTAGCGACCTGGGAGCCACACCCCGCGCTCGCTCCGTCGCGATCAGGATGACCACAGGAAGTAGTTTCTTGTAATTTGGGCCCCCAAGTTTCCCGATTGTGTATAGTCCGAGGGCCGCCCACCCAAACGGCCCGATGATTACCGATATCGCTGACGACAGTGTTGTAAATGCACCGAACGAGAGCCCTAGGCCCAGGGCAGAGTTGAGCGCTCCAAGAAGCGTGGAGCCGAGCATGTAAACGCCGAAGCCGGACGCCTGCGCTGCGGCGAGCCCTGCAAATCCCGCAATTTCCGCCCCGACCGATCGCTCCATTTCGCGACGCTTTTCCGGTGACAGGCCCGCCAGTGTATCCGACCACAGCTTCTCAAGCAGCTTGCGCTCGAGTTCGGCGATGGGGCCATCCGAATCCTTAACGCCGAATTGGTCGGCGAGTGAGGCGACGATCTCGCGGTAGGTCTTCCGGTTTCCTATTGCGTACGAGAACACAGGTGTGCCGACCCAGGATATGTGCTCCTCTAGTTCATCCCGATGATTGTCTAACCAGCTAAGGCGCTCGCTAAAACCCAAAGCGGAGAGGAATTTCACTGGCGAACTCGTCACAACGGGATTCCACCGCAGATATTGCGTGATTTGGTTTAAGGCTTCGATAGGTAACGTTTGAAAGATCGGATCTTTTGCCATGGACGGGGAAACCGAAAGGTCGAATTAACGAACAAACGTATTAGACAACACGTTCGCTCTGTCTGGCTTCGGGAAATCTCCCGATAATCCAAAGCGTTTAATACCGGTACTCCCAGAAAATCCTTGTGAGCATGCGTCGCCTGGTGCCCTCGCGGCGCACTCGCCCCGCCGCTACTCCCAGGCGCGCCGCACGCCGCCACGGTCCCGGTCCTTGACGCGATCGTACAGGTAGTACGTCGAGACCGTGCCCAGCGATTCGTTGTACAAGCTCTCCTCGCCCAGCGCTTCCTTCAGGTCCTCGTCGAAATCGTGCAGCGCTTTGAGGTCGTCCGCCAGGGCGGGCCTCTTTGCCCCGTGTGGCGTGCGGAAGAATTTCTGGAATCCGCCGTCCACCAGCGCGCCGATTTCATCGCCGATCTCGACGCCTGCATCTCCCACCATGTGGACCTGCCCGCCTTCCTCGCGCAAGTCCACCGCGAGGCCGCCGCGGCTTACCCGCACCGCGCCGCCGCCCCGCGGCGTGACGGTGAAGCCCGCGCGGCGGACATTTTCCAGCCGCTCCTGGAAAGTCGGGTTCTTGGGGCGCTCTCTGCGGAAGAACATAAATCTCATTATAGTTGCCCGACCGCCAACCCCGCTGATCCCGTGAATTTACGTGCACTCCTGCAATTCCTCATATATGCTACTGCCATGAAGCACGCCACCCTACTGACGC
>DATGMH010000053.1:0-156140 GCA_035293725.1 Bryobacteraceae bacterium | reverse complement strand
CATCCCATACGTCGCTATCATCTTCCCGTCCGCCCCAAACATCGTCACCGTCTCGCCGGCCAAATAACCGCTGGTGAAATTCCCCTGCCACACCCGCTTGTTCTGCGCGTCGTAGAAATACTGGGTACCGCCCGCGTTCGCTGACACGATCCGGTTTTCCGCGTCGTAGCCGTAGCCGGTCGAGATCTGATTGCCGTTGGCGTCGTACGCATACCCGCTCAACTGATTGGTCGCCGCATTCACCGGCGTGTTGATCGTGGTCGACTGCGCCGTCCCATATCCGGTCCGTGCTGTCAGATTCCCGAACCCGTCATAACTCTGCGTCTGCGCCCACCCGCTGCCCTGCGCCGAAATCAGCCGGTTCAGCGCGTCATATTGGTACACCAGTGTTTCACCGCTGATCGCATCGTAGCTGGACGTAATCTTGCCCGAGTTCCCGCCCGGCGTGTAGTTGTACGTCAGATTGATCCCACCATTCGGCGCTGACGTCGCGATATTCGTCAACTGCATCAGATTGTTGTACTGCCGCGTCTCGCGTGCGCCATAGTAGTTTATACCCATGATCTGATTCGCCGCATTGTACTGTACCCCGTTCACCACCGGCTGCGCATAGTTGCTCTGATCCGTCATGCTCGCCAGCCGCATCATCGCATCGTAGGCGTAGCTGAACGTCGGCGTGTTATTGTTCGCGTCGGTCGGATACGTGACCTGCGTCAGCTTCCCTTCGTTGTTGTAGGCATACGCGAGATTCAGATCTCCCGTCCCCGCTTGCAAATTGCTAGTCTTCTTCACCCGCAGCCGCTTACCCACCACCTGCCCCGCCGAGCTGTAGCTGAACATGTCCGTCAGCGTGGTCGTGATGTTGTGGCCGGCTCCGTCCGCAAATGTGGCACTCGTCGGATACTTGACCTCCGTTAGCCGCCCCGCCGCGTACTGCGAATAGTTCCATCGTCCGGATTCGTGTGTCGGTACATCCGGACTATCGGACTCAGCAGCAGCGCCTCAAGGACCGTGCGGTCGGTGTTTCTCTAAGATCGTTGAAGGCACAGACGCAATCCCGAGCTTCAGGTTGTGCGTCTGCACGCACCATGAAATACCCTGAGCTTGCGCTCCGCACGAACATGTGGTCAGAATCAGCAGACCCAGAATCCCCGATTGTGATGTTAATGGCATTTGTCGACGTTTAACCATTCATTGAAACGCGTGCTTGCGTCCGCTGCACTTGCGAGGCGCGCGGCCTAAGGCAGGTTCACTGGCCGAGGCCGCCCGAACCACCCAGCGACCTATTTCCTACCACAAAACCGAGGCGGGATTCCCGCCGACACCGGCCATCATTTCGCTCGCGGCCGCCCGCCGCGTGACTACCGACGAACTGCTCGGCGTCAAACCGCTGCGCCTCGCGCGAACGCCGCGACCCCCAGCCCACCCGCGAGTGGAAGAGATTTCCGAGGATCGCCGACCTCCCCGAGCGCGACCAGAAAGCCGTCCTCCGCCCCTTCAACCCGCTCGCCAGCGCAGGAGGCCGCGCGGCAACGTGATGAAAGGAACGCTACCCGGTAGGTCGGGTTGCTGAGAAAAAGGGTGCACTAGCGGGGCTTTGATGTAATTGCCGCGACCACAAGCGTAGCCATCACGCCGACGAAAGCACATAATCCGAGCGCCTGGAAGATCCATCTCCAGAACAGTAGCCGACCACCCGGACAAACCGACGGGTACGCCTTGGCTACTTCTGACCAGAGACTCCATAACGATACACGGGGAAGTGTTGTTAACTTAACTACCTTCGCATGGATCAGTACGGTACACACCCATGCTGCGCCTATAAACGCGACGGAGGCGGCCAGGAGCGTGAGAACCAGAATGTTCTGAGCCGTCATTTGCACGTCTGTTTAAACTGATAAAATCCACGGTCGATTGGCAGGATCGCTGTTGCCGCCAAGCTCGTGATGTTTCCTATATCCAGCGCTCGCGCTGGAAGTCTCCACCGACGATCTGCTGCTGCCCACCAAAAAGAAAAGGCCGGGCCGTAAGCCCAGCCGTAAAGTCCTGCGCCGCCTCGAACAGATCCAGGCCCTGCCTTCCCCTCAGCAGCAGACCGTGCTCAAGACCATCGATACCATGCTCAAGGGCCTGGCGGGGTGAAGAAGTTGCGCGATTTGGGCCTGAATGGCCGCAACCGCCAGTGGTGTTTACTTGTGGCCAGTGGAAGGCTCTAATCTAAGCTCCACTACTTGTTTTCCGCCAAGTACATCGAGAGTTCTCATCATGAGCGGGGTTGTATTGTCAAACAACAAGAGCACGTATTTACCAGGCGCCATTCCCACAAGTTCGAACTTTCCCGTTTCGGCAATCGCGTTTTCAACGAGGTCGCCGCTGTAGAGATTAACGAGGCGAACCCATAATGATGTTTTTTGGCCCACCGCATTCACAACTGTCCCCGACACTTGGGGCTGATCGTAAGAGTGGCGGGGTGCCAGCTCCAGCCCTATCTGATAAGCAAGAATCGGCTGATACACTCTGATGCGTTCTGTTCTTGTCAAGAAACCAGCTAAACGTACCCTCACGTCGTAAAGACCAAATGGCACGCGATTAAAAATTGCCTCTCCGCCCGATGAACTAATCTCGTCTTTAGTGCCAACATTGGCCAGTGTGACTTGGGCACCTGAAACGGACTCTCCAAAAGTTGTGACAACTTTTACAGTTATGCGTGCCACCTCCGCATTTTGTCCATCTATGATTCCCGTGCCGACAGCCGTAAGCCCGACGAGGGATACCCAAACGTGACGCCGTTTCAGTTGTTCCCCCTTCCGGTGATACAGTCAGACCTCAGCTTGTCGCTTATGTTCTTTGTATTGTTCGGATCGACTTTTATGCCAAGCGCCGTTTGAATGTCCTGATCTCCCAGCCCTAGTTCGTGAAGCGCCTCGTGAAACAGTAGCGCCTCGTTGCCTACCAAGTTCGTTCCGATTAGAAGTGGATTGATGTAAATCGTTGTGCCGAGAAAAACCGTGTCCGCAGTAAGGCCCTGGAGATTGCGCCGGAATTCGTTCCCGATAGTTTGGCCGGGACCGTATTTCGCGTCCTCCTGCCGCTGGTAAGCGGCTCCCGCTGCAGCTGCCTTTATTGGGTCATACAGACCGGCTACAGGCGTATCCGAATCTACTCCGTTCTCGAAGTTCGTAATTGACAGAGCGCCCTGTATTGCCTGTAAATCAATTGTCTTATTCGCAGCCGTGGAAAGCGCGCCTAGATCCTTCTGACAGTTTGCGGAGACGTTTGTTCGTTCCTCCAGCGCTCCAAGAGCCTTAAACAGCCTCTTTTGGGCATCTCCAAATGCTGCAGCGTATTGGTCCTCTTGGCTGTCGTCCCCGGGACTATCGTCGACGCAGGTCACATCGCTGGGTTCACCATCTTCACCATAGCCAACCGGTTCGCAGTAAAAGCGCCCGGTGGGGTCATTGGAATTGATGGGATCACCGATCACATATGCATACCTGTTCCAAGTCAGCGGCGTCCCAGAATCAACACCGCGCTTGAGACGATCCGGCGTCATAAACCTGCCCAACGCGCTGGAATAATACCGCTGATCGGCATAATCATTCCCCGTCGCCGAATCCCTCGTGTACGTCGCAAATTTCACCTGATCGTTCCCCAACTGCGGCGCGTTCCGCTCCTCCCCATAAGGATAGTATTTCCCCACCGACCCCAGCCGGTCCTGCACCACCGCGCCGGAATTACAACACACCCCATTGGCATACACCTGTTGCGCGACCAGCTTGCCCCCAAAGTACACCCGCGCCGTCGCCAGCGAAAACGACATCTGCAGCTGCGTGCCCGTCCAGGTCAACTGCGGCAAATAGGTCGCTACCTGCTTGCCATCCGCGCCGAACAACACCACCGTTTCAGAATTCAGCACCCAACCGGACCCGGGTGTGCAACTGCTGGAACACGTTGCCTGCCACACTCGCTTGTTTTGCCCGTCGTAAAAATACTGCACCCCACCCGCGTTCGCAAACATGATCCGGTTCTCCGCATCGTACGTGTAACCGATCGAAACCAGATTCCCGTTGGCGTCGTAGGAATAATTCCCGCTTAACTGATTGGTCGCCGCATTCACCGGCGTGCTGATCGTGGTCCCCTGCGCCGTTCCCGTCCCGGTGCGCCCGATCAGGTTCCCGAACCCGTCATACGCCTGCGTCTGCGCCCACCCGCCGCCCGATGCCGAGATCAGCCGGTTCAGCGAGTCGTACTGATACGTCACCGTCTCGCCGCTGATGGCATCCGTCATCGACGCGATCTTGCCGTTGTTCGCTCCCGCCGTGTAGTTGTAGGTCACATTCAGCGAGCCAACGGTCGTGATATTGGTCAACTGCATCAGACTGTTGTACGCACGCGTCTCCACAGCGCCATAATAATTCATCGCTGTGACCTGGTTCGCGGCGTTGTACTGCACCCCGTTCACCACCGGCTGTGCCATTGCAAGAGTGTCGTTATCGCTCATGCTCACCAGCCGCATCATCGCATCATAGGTGTAGCTGAAGCTTGGCGTCGTATAAGTCGCGTCCGTTGGGTAGGTGATATTCGTCACTTTGCCTTCGCTGTTGTAGCCGTATGCCAGGTTCAGGTCCCCAATGGCAGTTTGGGGGACTTGCCCACCGTTGTGGACGAAGGCAACCTTCGTGACCCGCAGCCGTTTGCCCGCAACTTGGCCCGCCGGCGTGTAGCTGAACATATCAGTAAACATCGTCGAGGCTGGGCTGATCCCATCGGAATAATTGATCGCCGGATACTTGACCTCTGTCAGCCGCCCCGCCGCGTACTGCGAATAGTTCCCATCGTCCGGATTCGTGTCGTACACGTACGTCCGCAGCACCGTCCCACCCACGCTGATCGAGGTGAGCCGGTTGTACCCGTCATACGCGTATGTGAACACCTGTCCCTTGGCGTCCGTCTTGGTTGACAACCGCATCTGGCTGTCGTAGGTGTACGAGACCGTTCCGTTCTCCGGATTGGACGCGCTCAGCAACAGCGCCCCCACCACTGTGCCGTGCGTGTAATTGAACGTCCTGGTCTGCGTCGTTCCGCCGCGCGGCATCGATACCTGCGTCAAATGATTCAACATGTCGTACGCGTAGGTTGTGGTCACCGTCCCGAGTGACGGGTCCGGCTCCTGCACTTGAATCAGATTCCCCATCGCGTCCATGGTGAACGTCTTCCATTTCCCCGCCGGGTCTGTCACCGTCACGTTGTTGCCCGAATAGGAATAAGTCGTCGTGCTCCCATCCGGCGCGACCACACTCGTGCTCCGCCCTTGACCGTCATAATGATACGTCGTGTAAACCGGCGTCCCGCCCGGCGCATACGGCTCCGATACCTGCGCCACCTTGCCCAGCGGTGAGCACCCACACGGCGCATAGGTGGTCGTCACCAGCGATACCGTCGTGCCATCGTGCCCCGTCGCCGTCTGCACCGTCCGGCCGAAACCGTCGAACGTCGTCGTCACCCAATGCGTGCTTCCCGTGCAAGTCGACCCGCTCCACCCGCCCGGACAGTTGGTTGCCGTCTTCGACCGCGGCTGCGTGTCTACGTACGTGTACTGTGTCACCGCCCCAGTCGGCGCAGTCGAAGAAGTCGGCCGCTCCGACCCCCCGTAGGCCAGCGAGGCCGTGTCCCCGTTCGGCCCCATCGCCGAACTCAACCCCAGAAAACTCGTCCAGTTCATGCTCGAACTCAACGAGTTGGTCGTGAGCTGCGAAGGCGCCGCCCAGTTCGTCGACGCACTCGTCGTCACGCTGGTCGTCACGCCGTTATTAGTCGTGCTGGTCACGTTGCCGCCGATATCGTAGTACATCGTCTTCGTACCGGCCGGCGTGGTGCTCTGCGCCAGGTTCCCGCGATACGTGAACGAAGTGTTGTAGTTCGCGTCATGCCCGGTGATGTTCGGCACGTCCGAGACGGCTCCATCGTAGGAGTTCTGGACTAGGTACGTCAGGTGCGTCCCGTCGGAAACCGTGCTGCTCGCCAGCCGGTTGAAAATGTACCGCGACGTATAGTTCGACGTATTCAGATAGGTGTTCGTGTACGTCCGCGCCAGACTGCCCGGCGTATAGTTGTTCCCTGGCGTTCCGTAGTTGTACACCTGCATTTGAGTGACGTTGCCATACTGATCCAATGTCTGCGTGTTCTCCTTCCACACCACAGCCGCCGTGTTTACGCCATCTCCCGCCAGAACCTCGGAAATATAAGGATTGCCGGCCGGATCCGTGGACCACCCATACAATTCCTGCCGCTGATCCAGGCCCGTGTTCTGGTTCGGCATGCCACGATACGAGTACAGTAGCCCATAATCAAGCTGGCTCGAATCCGTCTGGAAGTACCAAACCTTCGCGCCTAGCCCTGCGGCATCGTAAACCACCCCCTCGCTATGCACAGAATAAGTTGAGTCATTCGGACGATAAATCTGGTAACTTAACTCGGTTCCCCCCGGGCCCATCAGCAGATACCGGTATTGAACCTCGCGCTCGACACGGGCGCTCGTATATGTCGCCGAACCGTATGACCATCTCAGGTGTCCTCCGCCCGGCGTGTTCATCTGTGTTAGTTCGCCCGCGCCAGAACCGCCGCTGTAATTCGAGCAGCCCTGAATCGATGCTCCGTCATAGGCAAACTCGGTCGAACCGGGAATCGTTACCGAGTTCTCGCACTGCAGCATCGTGTAGGTTCCGAAGCCCGTTCCACCTCCGAACGGCGTGATCAGGTTGTAATTCGAGATATAGGCGAATGTGTAGTTTTCTGACGTCTGAATTGTATTGCTGATGCCGGTCAGATGCGGAATAGCGTCCGTGTTGTAGGTGAACGTATAGGTCGGGGTGGTTGTCCGCACATCCGTAATCGTGCTCGGCCGCGAACTCGAGTTCGTCCAAGTCACCCCCGCCCCGCTGTTGTAAGCGATCGCGATCTGATTCCCATTCGTGTCCTCGATCAACGTCGGGTACATGGTTCCGGCATCCTGCTCCGCGCCCGCTGACAACGAGCCCATCACCCAGAAACTTCCATCCCGGAAATACAGCCGTCCGGCGTTGGAATCGTAGTAGACGTAGATCCCCTCCTGCGAACTCCACACGCCGCCGTTGTTGACGTTCAGGCGATATTCGGCCCCACTCGCATCGATGAACAGATAGTGGTCTACGTCCCAATAGTCCTTGTATACCGGCGTGAGCGATCCGGCCTGCATTCTCCACCCAAAACCATAGCCGATATCCCGCCCAAACTCCCATGTGCCGCCGGCATCTTGACGCCAATTCTGCGAATTGTAGCTCAGGCTGAAACCAACGCCCCACCCGCCGCGCGCCATCGCCTTCAGCAACGGAATCGTGTAGTTCAGATTGCCGGAGCGCATGTCTATCTGCTCGCCTGCACCGCCCCAATAGGTTCCCAGTGGGCGCACACCCACTTGGCGAGGATCGATCGCGCCACTTTGAGGTGTCGTCACTGTGATTGTGGTCGTGGTTGCGTTGTAGTGATAGTCGACCGCCTGGAGCCAATGGATCGGCATAATCCTTCCCTGCCTTGTAGGTGCTTTTCAGTGAACTCGTTTCGCAGCGCCTCTCTCGATCGTCACATCTTCCACAGATGTGACGTCGATCTGGGCGGGCGCGTCGCCTTGACCAAACCCAGCGCGAGCTAGCCCGTACGGCATTTGAACGACTGCATCGCCCATCGAAGCACGCGTCTCGAGGCGCCCCACTAATGTAACCAAAATTTTATCCTCTCCACCTGCGCCGTGAACTTGCCGCAGTTTCTCTGCTATCTTCATCCAGGAGCGGACAATTTGAGCATCCGAGAAGTCAACGTATACGTTAACGTAGTTTGGCCACGCGATTCCCTTCGTTTCAAGATGCGTCTTGCACTCGCCACCTAGCAAAGTAGCTCCATGGGCAGCTTGCGTGAGAATACCATTTAGGGTGATCACCTTCCGATTCAGGGTCGTCGGGTCATGGGCCAGTAGCTCACACACATCGCGGACGGGAGCGCGGGTGCTCCCTGGGCTGCCGCCCTGCAATACGAGCAACACGGTTATTAACGCGCCCATCAGTTCCCCGGGAAGCAATTCGCCTTAACGAGTTTCGTATTATATGCGCTGGCAGCAGCTGACTGCGCCGCGCTGCCCTGCACCGCTTCGCTGTCGTTCACCAAGAACGTAGATCCTGGGCCAAAAAGAAATTCGTAAATGTGCCCCAACTCGTGAAGCACCGTGATCGCGTTATCAGTCACCGAGGCACTGTTGAACGGCGCGCCAGGCGCAAAGTTGAATGCCGTCACAGTCCCGAACCCACCGATGCCCGTGAAAACCACTCCGCTGTTCTGCAAAGAAAACGACGTGACCTCTGTTATCGCGTTGGACCACGACAATACGGTGCCGTTCGCATTGATCTGCGGAGGAATGAACTCCTCAGTAAAATAGGCAAATTGATTTGGCCATTCACAATCGAAGAAAGCAGTGAATTGGGTCATACAAACCATTTCCCACGTTGAACAGCGCAGCGCAATTTGGATTCTTCAGAGCATCCAATGCAGCCTGTTCTGCGGCAGCTAGCTTTGATGACGTGTTTTTAACAGCAGCTTGAACCTGACCTGGAGTGCTAGGAAACCAGCCGGGCGCGTTCCTTAACGGTCCGGCAACGATCTGTACGTCAACGTTCCCCATATCGAACGTTGGTTCGGAGGTCGCGATGCAGCCAAAGTCCTGGACAGTTGTGTCACCGTTTTCGACGCTCTGAACACCCGTCGCGCACTGAACAGCGAGACCGTCGGGATCATGCATATTGGCTGGATCACCCAACGAGTAGTTGTATCGCTTCCATGTTGCTGGCGTGCGCGTCGACGCGCTCCCGCCATACGGATCAGGCGTCATAAACCTCCCCAACGCCGACGAATAATACCGCTGATCGGCATTATTAATCCCCGTCGCCGCGTCGCGCGTGTACGCAACCTAATTTAAAAGTGGTTGTTGGCCGTTATGATTCATGCGTTTTCGAAGGATTAGTGGACCGTCGGTGCTCCCAAATCATGCCCAGCGAGTACAAGCAGGCTGCAAGAGTCGGGTACGTTATCAGAATCAGCGGTAATCCTTCGTCGCCCCCGTTTGGCATAAATAATTCGCTCAATTCCAACGGGCTCTTTGCGAGTCCGATCAACAGGATCGCTGAGAAGCCGGACGTCGGCAAAAGCCACACCCATCGGCCGGTTCGATACGAGGTGGGCCAAACGCGTTGTATTCCTGCACCTAGGACATATCCGGCCACTGGAGTTAGGATATACTCCACGGCTCCAAGCAAACTCCGCAGGATAGTGGGGGCTTCCGCCAGGAAGCTCCCTAACACCATTGTTGCGGCACCTCCTGTTATCATGCTTCCCACGATTGCCAGGAATTGGTGCAGGCAGAACGCCGACCATGACCACTCAGGTGGCCGGTCAGCCTGATATTCAAACACGGCTCAGCCGCCACCCTTAAGGAATATCATATGTAATCGTTGAGGTAAACTCTTCTGCAGGTCCGTACGAGATCGAAGAGCTTACCACTTCTTGAACGAAATCACCTCCAAAAAGAAAGAACCCTGCTCCTACAGGCGGCAGTGGCGCAAGTATGGGGTAGGGCTTCTGTGGAGCAGGCGAAATGGTTGCAGGTGCCGTGCAAGCAGATCCTGCGAGGCTCTGCAGCAGCAGCCAGGCCTGGTCGAATTCACAGTGCGAGGAGAGAGTCGATGAGGCCGCTGCTGTCAACCACCCACGTCTGACCAGTTCCGCCCGCCAACGATGAGACGGCTCCCGGAGACACGTAGGCCACATTATAGATACGGCTCACTGCCAGGAAACTCGATAACATTCGTTGTCCGAAAGTACCCAACCATGCGACTGATCGAGTCTCTCTATGGAACGCGCTAGAAAGCCTGTTTCAGAGTTTTCCCAGGTAGTGCCACCATCCATTGATTCGTATAGCTTTGACATACCAACGATGCCAAGGCCGCGGTTCTCGTCGAAAAACCGTAGGCTTGTAAAATATGGCGCGATCAAAGAAACCTGATACCAGTTCTTGCCACCATCGCTTGTCCGATACAGAGAGGAACCGTCAAGGCTCAACCACCCATTTCTCCTATCGAGGAAATCGACTGTTGGATGCTCACCATCATCTGGGAAACCATTAAGGCTTTCCGATCCTTTGTGGAAAAGTCCTATCTCCCAGTGGTCGCCGCTACTTTCGGTGTAATAGAAACAGCCGTCACCGACAGCGAAGCCTCGTTTGGGATCCCAGAAGGTAAGGTCGAACAGGCTCCAGTCACAACGCGGGAAATCGTGCCGCGACCAAGCGTCCCCAGCGGTCCTGGCGTACGCGACTGGGTGAAGTATCCCCCACTTGCCAGACGCGTATCTCTTGACCGCCCAGTTTGGTGCATCTGGACGATTGCTGGCCACATAGACGCCGCCAGCGACCCAACTCGCGTTCTGATTTAAGTCGATCCATGCAGTCTGAAAAACTCCGTCAACCTTGGGTGGATCGATTTTCTCCCAGTGCACTCCGCCGTCTGCGGTTTCGTAGATGCTTTCAGGAATCATGTAAATCCATGCTCGCTCGGCACCTGCGGACTGAAATGTGATACGGGCCCCCGGAGCTACAGTCGGAATCGAAACTGCTTCCCAGCTAACCCCGCCGTCGGTCGTTTTCCACAACGCAGTACGTCCGGACAGCCAGCCGAACTGGGGGCTAACCATTTGTAGCGAGCAACCATCTGCACACTGAACTGGAAGATGCGAGATATGCTCGATTTGTAAGTGCCCGCCTCTCAGGGCGGCCAACGGTACGATTGCACTTGTCAAAACGCGTATCGTGTTAAGTAGCCGTCTACGAGTGGAATAATCGAGTCTCATGGATTTGAAATCGTGAAGAAATCTGTCCCTCCGGGGCGAAGATCACCCGGGCCTTGAGACCTCAGGTAGGGCGCCCCCCCCTGCTGAGACCAACAACACCGCGCCACTGGTTGTAGCTCGTCCGTGGCACTCCGCCCAACGCGAGGAAGCTATCCACGACTAGACTAGCCTCGGTCAAATCCTCACACCCAGATTTGAGCCAGGTTCTGGCAACTGTGCCTTTGCTCATCCCATAAGGATAGGTCAAGTTGATCCCACCATGACGCGGTCGAAAGCGATCGACGTCAAATCGGTTTTTGGTGTCGTACGCGTACGTGACCTGTTGGCCGCCTGTTTGTCTTCGTCGCCAGTCGCACTCCGGGCCGGCTAACGCGTGGGACAACTGTGCTCACTGGGGAGTACCCAAGTCCGTGCATCAATTCTTTGCAGGCTAATCACAAGCACGAATTTCTTTTACCGAACTCAGAACTAGCGCCCATCTCAGAGCCCCTCTCGGACCATAGCCATTTCCTTCAGGGCCGCCGCCCGATTGCTGCAGCTCGAAATCTTTCTTGTAAAAAATTCTTCCTGATAACACGCCGCATGCCACCGCCGCTCCGCCGCTCGGCCTCAGAAACGGAGCCAAGAGCTGCAAGTCTCGGTTCTCTAATATGTAATCCACGCTCGGCGTATTTGCATTTCCGGGCGTTAGCACGGCGACTCCCGGCGGACTGTTCTTACAAGAGCTCGGTAGAAAAGCCACGCCGTGCATCGTGAAGCCGATTCGGCCACGTATTGAAACACTTTTGCCCGCGAAAGCCCTGTACAGCACGAGATCGCACAGCGTGATCTCGTTCTCGGCAGCACACAATCCGACTAACATTGCCAGAACGAGTGGTTTTAACACAAACCTCATTTGCACACCGCCGGCCCGCGTACTGCGAATAGTTCCCGTCGTCCGGATTCGTGTCTTTTTACGTACGGTTCGATTGCACTCCTGTCCCTGATCTCGTCTCGTCTCGTCTCGTGTCTTCCGATGGCTCGACGAAGGTCAGGCAAATATCGGGCCATCAATTAACAATCGCTCTCGCTGGGCGTGACGTCACCGTCACTTGGTCTGGTAGATCGATCTGAAGCTCTGTCGGACAGGATTGAATATCGCAGGGATCGCCTTTCAGAACGAAAATGAAAGTGATCTCTACGTCACGTGTTGTGGGGCCGTCTGAAAACGGAGAGAAGTGCCATTTCGAGAGGGTATCGACCGCAGCCTCAGATAGTAGAGGCGACCCTTGCTGCACGACGATTTGGTTCGGATTCCCGTCCCGATCTATCCTCGCCATCACTTTAACCCTTCCATCGATACCAGCTAAGTGAGCCAGGCGAGGGTATTGTAAGCCTACGATTCGCGTAGGAGTGGTCTGACGATCCGCACCGTACACCGTCGCCTGCGAGGCGGCCAGCAATACAGCCATCAGATGACTTGCACACCACCACCCACAGCGGCGTCCTCCCACCCTACTTAGGATTCCAGCCCGCTTGGTCAAGCGTTTTGCCACACATTACCTCCACCAGGAAATTGTTTGACAATTGAACAGCCCGGTTGTGTGCGTCGTTGTCTATGAATCCGGATGCCGGACAGGTCGCTATTTGCATAGGCATAACGATTCCACTTTTGCGGTGTTCCCAACCCCGCGGAGCCCCAATACGCGTCCGGCGTCATGAACCTGCCCAACGCCGAAGAATAACCCCGCTGATCCGCATAATCATTCCCCGTCGCCGAACCCCGCGTATAGGTCGCAAACTCCACCTGATCGTTCGGCAACTGCGGCACGTCCTCCCCATAAGAATAGTACTTACCCACTGACCCCGACCGCCCCGGGAACGCTAACTCCACCCGCCGCGCGTTATAATTGAGACTAAGTCGGATGCCTCGGCCGCTTAGCCTTGGCTCCTGCACCTCTTCGTTACCTGCCCTACTCTAGGGCGCGCGTTGTGTCGAACGGATACACTTCGGGAACGGATTCCCGATCTATGCCCAATGTTATCAAAGACATAGATTGGAAGATCAGTTGCTAACATCGTAGTACGGAATATGCAAAGGCTGATTGTCTTCGGTTTGTGGGCCGCTGCTTGCCACACCGGGCTGCACGCGTCCACACTGCAACAACTCAGCCTGGACGACATGATCCAAAAGTCCACCGTCATCGTCCGTGCGAAGCCGCAACTCAGCTATACCGCCCCGCACGGCGCAGTCATTTACACCCATTACCAGATCCAGGTTACCGAGACTTATAAGGGCACACCGGCGGCCAACTTGGATGTGGTCGTACCCGGTGGTGTGAGCGGCGGCCTGCGGCAGATCTTCGCCGGCGCGCCGGTTCTGCTCAACGGCCAGGATTATGTCCTCTTCCTCTGGACCAGCAAGAACGGCCTGACGCAGGTAATCGGGTTATCGCAGGGGCTGTTTAGCGTATCGTCCGGCGCGAGCGGGCAGCCGATGGTCATACACGCTGCTTCCAAGGAACTGATGCTGAACGCGGCCGGTCAGCCGGTTACTGACTCCGATGTTCAAATGTCGTTGAGCAGCCTGCGCACACGCATTCAATCCGCTTTGAGCGGGGGCAAGCCGTGAGCTTCCGCGCGGTGAAACGATCCGCTATCGTCGCGGCTGCCCTGGTTGCGCTGTGCAGTTCCGGATCGGCTTATTACTACTATTGGTTCAACGGCGCGCCGGCCAAATTCGACCTCAATGCGCTGGCGAACAACACCATCCCGTTTTACATTTCGAGCCAGGGCCCGGGCGCGGTCATCGCGGGTGACTCCTTCCAGGCCGTCATCAGCGAATTGCGCGCCGCCGCGGACGTTTGGAATAACGTAAGCACTTCGGCGATTCGCTTGAAATACGGCGGCCTGTTCGTCCTCGGACGCATCGATAATTCCCCAAGCATCGACGTCGAATTCTCTGACGATGTTCCTCCCGGGCTGCTGGCCATCGGCGCACCCGAAAGTATCGCGGCGCCCGCGAATAGTCCCAACGGGAATTTTGTGCCGATCACTCGCTCCCTGCTATTGTTGCCGCGCGACATGACCAATGTTCCGGTTTACGGTGCGATCCCGAGTTATAGCGAAGCGTTTTTTGTCACATTAGTGCACGAATTCGGTCACACTTTGGGCTTGCAGCACAGCTTGACATCCAGCGTGATGTCGACTCTGACCACTAGCGCCGCGAGTAAATCCACACCGCTTGCTCCCGACGATATCGCCGGCATTTCCCTGCTCTATCCCGCAGCCAATTACTCGGCCAGCGTCGGAAGCATAACCGGCCGCGTGACGATGAATGGTTCCGGCGTGGGATTGGCGTCCGTGGTGGCAATTTCGGCCACCAACCCCGCCATCAGCACTCTGACCAATGCGGACGGAACCTACCAGATCCACGGCATTCCTCCCGGCCAATATTTTGTCTACGTGCATCCGCTGCCGCCGCCCGCCTATGGCGAAACGTCGCCCGACAATCTGTTTTTCCCGCTGGATTCCAAGGGTAACCCGGTTCCACCTACCTACGATCCTGCTACCAGAACTTTTGCCGCCCAGTTTTATAGCGGACCGGGCGGCACGCGCGACTGGCAGCAAGCTCAGCTGCTCGCGGTGACGGCTGGAAACACCACCGGCGGCATCAATTTCAACGTGAGCCCGCGCAGTTCGGAGTCCGTATACTCCGTGCGCACCTACGGGTACACACAGGCTGGGCTCTACGTCAGCCCTGCACCGGTTATTGCAGGAGCAGTAAACCCCGTGCCGATCGCCGCCACCGGTGCCGGCCTGCTGCAGCCGAATCAGACTCTGACACCTGGGTTGAACATATCCACGCTCGGCAGCATCGCGCAGCTCGGCGACTTTCAGGCTTATCCGCCACCTTCGCCCTACATCGCGATGTATGTCCTCTATACGGCATTCGGCGTGGGACCGGGGCCGAAACATTTGCTCTTCTCCACGCCTTCAGATCTATACGTGCTACCATCGGCCTTCAACGTCGTAATCACCGCGCCGCCATCTATCAGCTCGGTTACGCCCACATTCGATAGCAATGGAAACCGCGCAGTAACGGTAGCCGGAACAAATCTCAGATCCGATACAAGAATTCTCTTCGACGGACTACAAGGCACGCTCCAGGCCGTAAATCCGGATGGTTCTCTGCTGGTAACACCGCCGCCCGCGCCCGGCTCCTACACCGCGCCCGTGGTCGCCCTCAATTCCGACGGGCAGAGTTCCTTGTTCTTACAGCAGACGCCGCCAACCTATACGTATGATCCCGCGCCGGCACCTTCCATCACCGTCTCACCCAGTGTGCTTGCGCCCGGCAGCGATGTGAGCGTGACTGTCACTGGCGTCAATACGAACTTCGCCGGCGGCCAAACTCAGGTGGGATTCGGAACCAGCGACATCGTCGTGAAACAGGTCACGGTGCAGAGCCCGACACAACTCACGGCCGTGGTCACACCCAATGCATCCGTCACTTCCAACATGATTACCGTGACCACCGGCCTGAACGTTATTTCCCAAGCGCTCGGGTATCAGGTAATCGCCACCGATTCGCAGCCTTCCAAATAATCAGCGCGGCTCGCCGTTGTCCTCGCTGTTCTTCCAGGTGCCTCAGCACCAATTCATGGCGATATACTGAACCCGAATGAGGTCTGCAGCTTTCGTTTTATTCGCTCCTGTTTTTGCATTCGCAGCTCATGGAGCCGCGCCTGGCATTGACTGGATTAAGAACCAGCCGCTGCGGTTCGAGCCGGCCGGCGCCCGCGACGGCGCCTACATAGCCCACGCGCCGGGATACGTGTTTCGGGCGAAAGCATCCGAGAACGAGATCACTTGGTTCGATTCCGGAGTGAACATGTCAGTACGGACCACGTTCTTGCACGCGCGCGGGAGTGCTCGAATCGAACCTGACGGCCTGCTGGCTTCGTATACGAACTATTTCATCGGCTCTTCTTCACGCGCCTGGCGAACCAACGTCGAAAATTTCGGCGCACTGAAGATCCGCGGCATCTACCCTGGCATCGACCTGATCTATTACGGCTCCAGCGGAGCGCTGGAATACGATTTCATCCTCCACCCCGGATCTGACCCGCGCGCGATCATGCTGAAACTTGACGGCGTCGCTCCCGGCCGCATTGACGCTAATGGCAGCCTGATTGTCGCCGCGCAGGTACGCTGGAACGTGCCGCGCATTTACCAGGAGATCGGCGGCAAACGCGTCCGCATCGATGGCCGGTTTGAAATTGACGGAGAACGCCGGGTTCGTTTCCATATCGGCCGGTATGACCATTCACACGACCTCGTGATCGATCCCCAGCTCGGCTACTCGTCCTATGTGGGCGGAAGCGACGATGAGACGGCCCGCGGACTTGCGACAGACCCACAAGGAAATGTGTACCTCGCCGGAGTAACAAGTTCGTCAAACCTTCCGGTTCTTGCGGGCGCATTCCGAGGGAATATCGCGGGTCAAGCCAATGCCTTTCTAGCTAAGTTCACCTCCGCTGGCAAGCTAGTTTACATGACGTACCTCGGTGGCGGCCAGATCGATGCCGCGACCTCGCTCGCGGTGGACGCAGCCGGCAACGCCTACGTTTCGGGGCTGACCACCTCACCCGATTTTCCCGTCACGCCCGGAGCTTTTCAAATCAAATACGGCGGAAGCCGTGGAGGCGCATGCTGGCAGCCCGGCGACGGATTCGTCGCAAAGCTCAACGCCACCGGGTCCCAACTGGTGTACTCGACCTTCCTCGGCGGTAAGCAAGATGATATTGCGTCCGCGGTAGCCGTCGACTCCGCGGGCAATGCCTACGTCACCGGCTACACGATCTCAACCGATTTTCCAACAACCGCCGGTGCCTATCAGACCTCCTTTGCCGGCGCCGGCGGGCAGACCGCAAAACCCAATTGCAACGGAATGAGTCTGGCCAACCCACAACCTTGGTTCGTAAGCGGCGACGCGTTTGTCTCGAAACTGAATGCAACCGGTTCGCAACTGGTATTCTCCACTTACCTGGGCGGCGCCTTGGACGATTTCGGGCTCGCCATCGCGCTCGATTCCGCGCAAAACGTGTACGTCGGCGGATTTACTTTGTCGCAGAATTTTCCCACAACCGCCGGGGCGATCCGAACCAAGTTCGGAGGCAGTGAAATTCAAAACATGTTCTTTACGATGGGCGATGGCTTCATTACTAAGTTGAATAAGTCCGGCGCTTCGCTGTTATTTTCGACATACCTGGGCGGCTCCGGCGACGACGCCGTAACCGCCCTTGCGGCCGCGCCCGATGGAAGCGTTTGGGCTACCGGAGCCACCAGTTCAACGGATTTCCCCATTACCAGTCCAGCTATTCAGAGTACTTACGCGGGATACACAACATTGCCCTTCTTGGTGGAGCAACTGGTCGGTGACGCGTTCGCGACCCATCTCAGCTCGGACGGTACCAAACTCCTTTATTCCACCTATTTGGGCGGTTCGGCTAACGATATGGGCATTTCCATCGCTGTGGACGCGGCCGGCTTGGTTTACATTGCCGGCTTCACGGATTCTTTCAATTTTCCGCTGACTGCCAACGCTGTACAAAGGCGTTTCGGCGGCGATGGCGGGCAGGCGCACTTTTTCCAATTTGGCGATGGCTTCATTGCCTTGATCGATCCGGTGGCATCCAAGCTGGTGTATTCCAGCTTCTTCGGTGGATCTCAGGACGATCAGATTTGGGGAATCGCTTTGGATGGTTCCGGCGGGGTCTGGGCGACCGGGAATACGCTTTCTAAGGATCTCCCCGTGACACCCGGCGCATTTCAACCCGTGAACGCCGGAGCCGGTTTGGACTTCTCCGACCTCAAAGGCGATTCTCTGCTCGCGCACTTTACTGGCCTGGCACCCTCCGGGCCCGTAATTGCCGCGCTCCAAAATTCCGCCAGCAGCGCATCCGGCATCGTTTCCCCCGGCATGGTCTTTACTCTGTATGGTTCCGGCATCGGGCCAGCCGCTTTGACCGGGGCTTCGCTGGATGCTAACGGGAGGCTAGCCACCACACAAGCGGGTGTTTCGATTACATTCGATGGCAATCCGGCGCCCATCGTCTATGTCTCGAATGGGCAGGTTGCGGGCGTAGCCCCCTACGAGATCGCCGGCAACACCTCAACGCAGGTCGTCGTGCAGTACAACGGGCAGAACTCGGCCCCGTTCACGGTTCCCGTCGCCTCGACTGCGCCTGGCCTGTTCTCGGTCGATTTCAGCGGTTCGGGCCGTGCGGTCGCATTCAATCAAGACACATCCCTGAATTCGGATTCGAATCCTGCACCGAAAGGCTCCATCGTTACGCTCTTCGGAACCGGAGAAGGCCAGACGAATCCGTCCGGCGTGGATGGCCAGATTGCAATGCCGGGCCTGCTACCCGCCCCCGCCGCGAGTTGCACAGCGACGGTGGGAGGCATCCCCGCTAACGTCTTGTACTGTGGAGCAGTCCCGTTCGTCGTGGAGGGCGAGTTCCAGTTGAATCTTCAGCTTTCCCCCAACACACCTAGCGGCGACCAGCCGGTGGTGGTTACCATCGGGTCGGCGAAAAGCCAACCGAGCCTGACCATCGCCATTCAGTAAGCCCTTCGATCCAGGTCATCGCCGGATGCCGTGCGCGTCCAGCCATGCCCGCGCTCGCGCCACGGTGTCGTCGCTCGACTTGGATTGCGAGTGGAAATCCTCGCCGATCGCCCGCTCGAGGATGCCAACCGCGAAATCGCAAACGCGCATTCCGTTGAAAAGCGGCTCGCGATCGTTGAGCACCACGCTCAGGACACGGACTTCCCGAGGGCTACTCGCTTCCGCGCTGTACTGCCATAGAACGCTGTAGAAATCGCGGTCGAATGTTTGGTACTTGCGCACCAGCGCAGCGAGTCGATCCAACTGGCGGTCGCTTCCGAAATCGCGCAGCAGGGCCGCGGCGCCCTCCAGATCGGTGCGGTCCGATGTGGGCTGGTCGCAAACTCGCAGCGCTCGATCCAGCGCGTCATCAAGCACCGCTTTATGGCCGTTGTGCGCCAGGGTCCAGGCGATATATGAAGTGCCCGAAGCGTTCTCTTTTAACGCTCGCCGTAGAGTATTGGTCAGAATGGGATCGTCCGCAAATTCCAGCAGGGAGTTCGCCGAGCCCCACGCGTGAACCGGAGCGTCCTCGATCATGGTTTCGATCAGCAGCGCGTCAGTTTCCAACGACGGCTGCAGGTGGCGCAAAGCTGTCTGCACGAGCAGTAGCGCTTGGGACCCGGGGCGCCGGGTTGGGGTGGTTTCCGGCGCGAACAGATCCGCGAAGGTCGGGCGCGGGACGCCGGTCGACGCCATGGCGCTGGTTGCGATCTCTGCCCAGCGGTCGCGATTGTCGCCGATTTCAGGCTCGATCACAGGAATCAGGCCGCCTGCTACGCCCGTCTGCTGAGTTTCGATATATCGGCACGCAGCGAAAACTTCGGATGGCGTGCCATGGGCCAGCGCGTTAGCCAGCTCTCGCAAGATAAACATGCGGGCCGTCGTCGGTACCGGATCGGATTCCGGTAACTCGGCGCGCGCCGGTACAGTCGCATTCACGCCTTCGTCCGCGAGCAGCTTCCACGGCTGAGACGCATCTTCGTTTAAAGAGAGCGGAAGGATAGCGACCTCGCCTGGCTTCAGGTTCGCTAGCGGTGGCGGGCTGCCGTTACTCATCTGCAGAGGAGGAGCATACTCGAAAAACTGAACCTGGATCTGTTGCGGGATCTGTAGAGCCGGCGGCACACGCGAACGCAGGACGCGGACCTCGGCTGTCATGCGCCGCACATCGTGATTCGAGGCGGCAGACCGTTCGGGAGCGCTGCCGTCCTGGCGTACCGAGATCACCTCGCCCGTGACCAGGATCGGAGCTTTTTCGGTTTCAGGCAATTGCCAGAACTTCATGAAACCGGATCGAGCGGGAATGGTAATCGCCAGGGCCGCTATCGCAATCCGCGTAAGCATGCGTTGACGCCAGTGTGAACGCAGCGCGCGCGAGCGCGTGCGCCGCATTGGCCTACTTGCCCTTGCTGAGTTTGCGGAAGTAGTCCGCTACCGCGTTCGAGTAACCGGGCGGGATCGTCTCCGTGCCCGCGCTGCGAACCTGGTCGGCGTTCTTTTCGTCCAGCTTGCGGCGCAACTCCAGCTCCAGGCGCTCCATATTCGGAAGCACCTCGCGGCTAATGCGCCCTTCGAGTTCGCCTTTGTCTTGATATGCGCCGTTCATGGCGTGCATCAGGTTCAAATAGTCGCTCGCAAAGTCCGGATTGTTGCGCATGAAGTCGCGGAGCGCATTCAGGTCGCGCTGCGATTCGCGGTAGCCCTGATCGATCGGAACCCAGCCGTTGTAAGGCTGCACCGGACCGGGGCCGCCATAAGGACCGCCCCATGCGCCACCGTTCCAAGCTCCGCCATTATTGCCGCCAAAGCCCCCGCCTTGTTGACCCGGCTGCCCGCCTTGTTGTCCACCGGCTTGTTGACCGCCCTGCTGATTTCCAGGTTGCTGTCCGCCAGCCTGTTGTCCACCGGATTGCTGCCCTGGCTGTTGTCCACCTGGTTGTTGTCCACCTGGTTGGCCGTTCTGTGCCTGAGCTTGTCCGGGTTGCTGTCCGCCCGGCTGCTGGCCTTGCTGTTGGCCCTGCTGCTGACCCGGTCCACGCTGATTGCCGTTGCGCCCATCGCCGCGCTGGCCGTTCTGGTCGCGAGCCCGCAAAGCCTGCTCCAGCCGGCTTCGCGCTGCTTCAACCTGCGCCAGGGCCTTCTCCAGATCGCCCTTATCGCCCACGCCGGGCTGCTTGCCGGGCTGGCCGTTCTGGGCCAATGCCGATTGCGCTTCCTGAAGTTTGTCGCGCAGCTGATTCACGCCCGCCGTAACAGTGGATTCGCGTACCCACACCTGCGGGCCGTAGCCTTGCCCGATCCATTGTGCGTTGCGCCGCATGTTCATTTCGAGCTCGGTCTGCTGCGCCTCGGAAAGAGCGTCGCGCAGCTTGTTGCCCACCGGGTTCTGCGCGCCCGCCAGACTGTGCGCGGTGTCCGACATCTGTTTTTCGATCTGCTTCAACTGGTCGGCCATCTGCTGGCCTTCCTGCGCCATGCTGCGCGCCTGCCGCTCCTGCTGATTCGGATCGTTGCCGCCCAGCATGCGCCGCAGCCGGTTCTGAAAGTCGCTCTGCTGCTGTGCCAGCTGATTGGCTTGCTGGACCATGCTGTCCAGCTGCCCACCGGCGTTCTGGTTCTGCATCCCGTTCAGGATGTCGCGGGATTCCTGCAGGCCCTTGGCGGCCCGTTCTTGATTCAAGCGCGTCTGTTCCGGCGAACCGTTCTGCTGGTTTTCAGCATTCCGCATGTCGTCGGTGGCGCGCTGTAGACGCTCGATGGCTTGTTGTAGCTGCGGATTCGAGCTCGATCCCGACTGGCCGGAACTTCCCTGCCGCCCGGGCTGGCCGTTGGCACTCTGCTGTCCGTTGGCCTGCTGGCCAGACTGCTGGCCCCATTGCTGGCTGGACTGCTGATTGCCTTGCTGCTGCTGCGATTGCTGGCTCAACTGCTCCATCTGCCGTTTCAGCTCTTCGGCCTCGCGGCGCAACATTTCCTGCTCCCAGCGTTGCTGGAAAGCCTGCTGCTGATTTCTCTGCTGTTGCGCTAATTCCTGCTGGCGCCGTGCCAGTTCCTGCAGCTTCTGGAGCGCCTGATCGACATCTTTGGCTCGCTGATCGCTCGCCGACTGGCGGCCAGTCTCGTACTGATTCTTTTCGCGGTCCAGTTCGAGGTCGGCGAGATTCTGGAGATCGCGGCCCATGCCGCCGCCACCACCACCGCCCCCGCGGCTGCCGAACGCCACCTGAATGTCGCGGAACATGGATTCAGCCCGCAGCGCGTGCTGCAAACCTTGCTGCTCGGGTGGGATCGCATCCGGCCACTTCTGCGTCCGGATCTTCTGCGCCGATTCGCTCATCGCCTTCGCGGCCGATTCCATTTCCGTTGCGAAGTTCTTGAACTGCGAGTTGGCGTCCGCCAGCTCGCGCGCCTTCATGCGATTGGCGAGCGAAAGGGCCTGCTGTGCCAGTTTTTCCTCCTGGTCGGCCAGGAACTTGGCATCGTCGGCGGCCTGAGTCGCGTTCTTCGCGCCGCTTTTCTGCTCATTCCACGTCGCTGCGATGATATCTTTCTGGCGCTGTGAAATTTCACCGGTCGGGTCTGCCCCGCCGCCACCGCCGCCGCCTCCACCACCCGCTTCTTGCGATTGCGAGTAGTTGCGCTCGAACGGATCGGCCTGGATGAAATACATGTCCGTCTTGGACGTGTTCCGCGCGTCTTTGGCGGTAGCGTAGATCGTAACCAGATCGCCCGGCGATAGCTTGTAGTCTTCAAGCGCAATCAGGTACTTGCCTTCGGCGGTTTTGGCGCCTTTCTGGTTCAGCAGCGACACCGTCTTTTCGGGCGCACCATTCACCGAATAGTGCAGGCTCATGTCGCTCAGCCCGAAATCTGCGGCCCCGTTCACGGTGACGGTAACTTCTTCGACCGGATTCACTCGCGCATCCCGGCCCGGTCGGTCGATCCTGACCGTAGGCGCCAAAGCCTTGCGCGCTTCGATAAAGAAATCCTCGGTCATGCGCACGTTTTCGCCTTGCTCGAGGGCGGCCACGTGGTACATACCGTCCTTATTAATGGGCACGCGAGCCGTGAGCCAATTCCCTTCCCCGCCCTTCAGCTCGATCTGCTGGTTGTCGTTCACCATCAGCATGCCTTTGCTCAACGGCCGGTCAGTCTGGATCGCCACTTCAGCTTCAGTCCCCTCCACCGCCCGCAGATCGCCGCCCGGATCTTCCACCGCGTCCTTCATTCCGGTCCAGGCCGGATAATGGTAGGTCACGCGGATCTTCTTAATCGCAGGCATATCGATGACGCGCAGGTTGAAATGTTTGGATTGAACCGCGCCCGCTTCGACGTAGTACTCGACGTTGGTCGCCAGCCCGCTGAACAGAAATTCGTACGTTGGCGCGCCTGGCGACGGCAGCATGTCCACCGGTTCCCATTTGGATGTGCCCGCATACCTCGCGAACAGCCGAACCTTGGGGAATTCAAATCCCATAAGCTGCGCGGTCACAAGTTGATCGGCTTTGCGGCGCACGGTGCGGTCGCCCGGCTTCACGATGATGTCGTAAAAGGCTCGGGTATTGCCGCTCTTCGGCGCACCAGCCCATAAAAGCGAAGTGCCATAACCCAGATATCCCGGGCCGGCCAGAATCAGCCACAGCAGAACCGCGACCGCTACGCCGGCGGACGTAAGCAAGCCAAAAATCGAACCGGTGGAGGCCAGACGATCGGGATCTTTGTCATGCGCCACCCGCATAGCGTCGGACGCCAGCAACTGCACGAACGGATCGTTGGTGTTTTCTTTTTCAG
The DNA here is from genome assembly GCA_035293725.1 of Bryobacteraceae bacterium. Classification (GTDB taxonomy): domain Bacteria; phylum Acidobacteriota; class Terriglobia; order Bryobacterales; family Bryobacteraceae; genus Palsa-89. Next base: position 132,766 of record DATGMH010000053.1, on the reverse strand, counting down.
CGACGGTCAGCAGCCGTTCCTGAAAATCCGGAAACTTTTGCTCGGCGCGCCGCGCGGCGCTGCGCCGATTCAACCCGAGCAGCGGAATCACCAGCCCGAACGCGATTGCCGTCCCCACGGAGAGGAATAGGAGAATGCGGGCTACCACCAGGCTGCTTGCGGAGAACGCGTAGCGGTTCGTTATCCAGACCAGCAGCACAGTCACCAATAAAGCCGAAACCGTAACCAGGGATGTGCCTTTGGAAAACGCGAACAAACGGAGCCTGCCTTCCAAGCGCCGTAAGTACGCGTTAATTTGATCGAGGGCGTTCATTTACGCTGCCTCCTTCTCCACGGACAAGTATCGGCTGGCAATTACTGATTCGATTATGGCTACTATCAGAACCAATAGTAACGCATAGCGCCACAAGCTCCAGGGACGCGGCTGATTGTCTGACGCGCTACCCCCGGCCGACGTCTCGGCGCCGCGGCCCGTATTGCGCCACAAATCCAAAGTTTCCTGTGATACGGGAGTTAGATCGGACTCGCTCCGGTCGGCGTGCACCGCAACCAGTTCCATTCGTCCATTGGTGCGGTGAATCTCATAGTACCCTTCGCGATTTACCTGAAAAGATGCCGCCGTAGTCGCTTCCTTCAGCGACAGCGGGTGCTGGCCATCTGGGTCGATCAACTCCACCGCTGCGCCTTGATCCTTGGCGGATCTTAGCTCGACATACGAATCCACGGGAACGTCGACGGACTGCTCCCGCTGGCCGCCTAAGTACCGCGCGCTCTCTTCGACAAACGGAACAAACGAGGCGTGCAACGGCAGATCGTTCGAGATCCGGTCGAATGTCGACGTGAACACCAGCACGCGGCCTTCGCCCACCTGTTTTTCCAATATCAGCGGAAGCTGGTTCGTGAGCCGCGCGATCACGTGCGATTGACCCGGATCTACACGGATCACTTGGTAGAACTGCACGCCGTCCAGTTTGTTGGCGCGGCGCAAAACCGGATGCTCGCCATCCGCGTTCGCGACGATTTGGAACCGGTCTCCATTCTGGGAAGCGTAGCTCGACCCTTGAACCGCTTCGCTCGATACCGGCACATGGCCGAGCGCAGCCGACGACGGGCCCAGCGCAACCAGGAGTGCTCCGCCGGACTGGACGTATGCGCGCAAGCTGTTCTCCAGACCCGACGGCATCGAGCCGACGTTGGAAAGTACCACGAAAGCATACTTCGAAAATGCCTGATTGGAAGCTTGTTCTACCGGCAGAGGTTCGAGCAGGAAACCTGCTTCGGGTACGGATTCCAGGGCGGCGCGGTAGTAAAGCAAATCGCGATCGTCGCCGGCTTGATGCAGGAAAAGCACTGGATGGGGATCCGCCCGCTCGACCGCAAATTCAAAACGGTCGTCCTGCTGCAGCGAATCGTGCGGCTCGATTCGAATTTCCGCTTTATGGAATCCGTGCGGCGACTCGAGCGACAGGAACTCAGCCGTCACGCGTCCGTTCGGCGGAACTTCCACCTGCTTGGTCTCGAGCGTTTTCCCATCCAACACCAGCGAGACGTTGCGCTGAGCCTTGTCGGCGCCGCCCGTGCCGGCGATCACAGCTTGTACTCGGACCTTCTTAGGATCGAAAATCTTGGCGGGCGCGGTTACGCTTTCCACCAGCCAGTTGGGTTCTTTGGAATCGGCCACAGAGTGGAAAACCAGATTCGTATCTAGCCCCAGCCGCAGGTCTGCGAACGCCGGCGGCAGCGAAGATTTCTGCATATCGCTGACCAGATGCACTTCCAACGGTATCCGAGCCGATTGCTCGATGGTGCGCAGCGCCCGCGCCAGTTCTCCGAAAGAGCTGCGCTCGTCCGAGGGCTGGATGGACTGAATGGCGGCCTTGAGTTGGTCCGCATCCTCCACAGGCTGCGTCATGAAATGCACCCGCGAGCCTACCGTCAACACCTGACCCCGCTCGCCGCTGTTGAGATTCGACACCGCGCTGGTGGCCACCTGCTTAGCCCGGTCCAGGTGGTTTCCATAGCGCATGCTGAACGAGTTGTCGACTGCGATGATCAGCATCTTGCGGCCGCCCGCGCTCGCGGCCGTACGGCTGACGAACGGATTGGCGAACGCCAGCGCCAGCAGCAGAAGTAATGCGATGCGCAACGAAAGCAGGAGCAGGTAGCGCAAACGGCGATGCTTGATCGAGCTTTGCGTGCGCTGCTCGAAGAACATCAGCGAGCTGAAAGGATGAGGCGTGCTGCGGTATTGCCGCAGCAGATGGATCCATAGAGGCAGGCCGATCGCCGCCGCTCCCGCCAGGAACCAAGGCGCCAGGAAGCCCACTACATCCTCCCCTTGCGGATCAGGAAGTATTCGAGCATGGCCTGATCCAGCGGGCGGTCGGTTCGCAGCAGAAAATAATCGATGTTCGAAGCCGCGGCCTTCTTAGTGAGTGCCTCGATGTGCGCGTCGATCTTCGGCCCATATTCCTCGCGCGCGTACTCGGGCGAAACTTCCAGCGCGTCCCGCGTTTCCATGTCCACCAGTAATACCGGTTCCTTCAATTTGGGCCGGATCTCCTCTGGATCGAGGACGTGGAAGAGGATCAGATCGTTGCCTCGAAAACGTAAAGGCGCGACGGCGTTAATGACCTTCTCCGGATCTTCGTAGAAATCCGAAATGACCACCACGATCCCGCGCCGGCGGAGGAACTGCTGGAAATGCAAAAACGGCTTGGAAAACTCCGTTCGCGTTCCGAGCTCCGCTTTCTCGATGGCGTGCGCCACCCGCATGAACTGGCCTTGGCGGGTGGACGGCTGCACGTAATTCGTGACGTCGTCAGCGAACACGATCACGCCCGCCGCGTCACGCTGTTGGTTGGCCAGATACGCCAGCGAGACCGCCAAAAAGCGGCTGTAATCGAGTTTGGTGATGTTATGCGACGTGTACCCCATGGACGCGCTCGAGTCGACCATCAGGGTGAGCTGGCTGTTGGTCTCGCCGCGATAACGTTTCAGGTACGCGCGCTCGGTGCGGGCGAAGACGTTCCAGTCCACATGCCGCAGATCGTCTCCGGGTGTGTAGGCGCGGTATTCGGCGAATTCCTGGCTGAAGCCAAAATCGGGCGATTTGTGTAGTCCGGCCACGAAGCCATCCACCACCGTTTTTGCGACAAGATCCAGGTGCGACAATCCGGCCAGGAGGGCCGGGTCAATGAAGCGCGTTGGGGTGCTGGGCAGCAATTTTTCAGCTTTCCGTTAATGAGATCCTCTTGTGTTCACACGAATGTGAACACCGCACGCACGAGTTCATGCGCCACAAAGCTCAGTTCGGCTCCGGCTTGAACTCCAGCAGGCGTTTTAGGATGGCGTCCGAATCCAAACGCTCGGATTCGGCGTGGAAGTTCAGCAAGATGCGATGGCGCAGGATCGGCGATGCTAGAGCGCGAATATCTTCGTAGGCGACGTGATACCGCCCGCGCAGCAACGCCCGCGCCTTGGAGGCCAGTACTATAAACTGTGCCGCGCGCACGCTGGCGCCGAAGTTCACGTACTTCTTCACAAAATCGGGCGCCGTGGCTTCGTTCGGACGCGTCGCGCGCACCAGTTCCACCGCATAACGGGCTACCGTTTCCCCAATGGGAACCATGCGCACCAGCTGCTGGAAACCCAAAATCTCGTCGGCATTCGTGACCGCGTCCACCTTTGCGACGCGTGTGGTCGTGGTCAGATCCACAACCTTGATCTCGTCCTCGGCAGACAGGTAATCCAGCACGGTGTTGAACAGGAAGCGGTCCAACTGCGCTTCAGGCAGCGGATAAGTTCCTTCCAACTCGATCGGGTTTTGAGTCGCCAGCACGAAGAACGGCGGATTGATTGCATACATATGACCGCGCACCGTGCACGACAGTTCCTGCATCGCCTCCAACAGCGCCGATTGCGTCTTGGGCGGCGTCCGGTTGATTTCATCCGCTAAAAGAACGTTCGAAAAGATCGGCCCGGGCACAAACGTCCAGCTGCGGTGTCCCGTAGCGGTATCTTCTTCAATGATGTCGGTACCGGTGATATCCGATGGCATCAGATCTGGCGTGAACTGGATGCGCTTGAACACCAGGCCTAGCGTCTGAGCCAGTGTCCGTACCAGCAGGGTCTTGGCGGTTCCCGGAAGACCCGTGATCAGACAATGGCCGCCGACAAAAAGCGAAATGAGGACCTGCTCAACAACCTCTTCCTGCCCGACGATCACCTTCCGCACCTCGCGGACAATAGCGCGATGTGCCTCCTGGAAACGGTCGATTCGCTCCTTGAGTTCCGCCGAGTCGGCGATGGCTGTGCTTAAAGCAGTGCTTGAGGTTGACATGGTTATTTGTTTGAGATTTCCAGCAGCAGTTTCTGCGCCGGTTTATAGCCCGGCGCGGCTTCCAAAGAAAGCAATACTTGATCACGAGCTTCTTCTATCCGGTTCGCCTTCTGCAGCGCGCTTGCCAGTTGATAATGAGCCGTGGCTTGATCAAGCGGCCTCAGCGCGATGACCGCCTGGTATTCCCGGATCGCGCCAGTCAAATTGTTCTGAGCAAGCCAGAGATCGCCCAATTCCTTGTGCAGATCCTGGTCTTCCGGATAAATGTAGTTTAGACGATTGAGCGTGACGGCGGCTTTTTTCGGATCCCCGCCCTCCTGCTCCATCTTCGCCAGTTTCTCGATGGTTTGAGGATTGCGTCCGCCGATCTGGCTGTATTTCTCCAGCTCTTTCCGAGCGGATTCCTTGTCGCCCTTCGCCGTATAGGCTTCGGCTAGCAATTCGTATACGCTGTCGTGTTCGACGTACTCGGTGTAATAGGGCTCGATCTGGGTGCCCATGTGGATCGCGTCATCGTACTTCTTGGCGCGCAGGTCGTCCACCATCGCCTTTACGTCCTTGCGCCACTCGGCGAAGTGCTCAACGGTCGTCTTGGTCTGCGCATCCAGCCAGGCGAAGAACTGTTTGTCGTACTCTTCCGGTTCGAGCCCGAGGTCTTTCTTAATGACGTCCGTCGTAGACTCCAGCTTGGCGAAAGACTGGATCATCTCGAGAATTTTCGAATAGCCCCATTTCTCGACGATAAAAGTAATCTCTTTCGACCCCTGGTAGTACGACACCACGATTTGCGTCGGGTAACTCGGGCGGATAAAGCCACGTTCTAATTGCGCGATCGGCAGCAGCTTGTGCTGCTGGATGGCTTCGATATCCTCAGGGCCCAAACGGTCGCCCCAGTCCGGGGATGCCGCGCTTTCCTCGTACACGGCCAGCCCTTCGGTGAACCACCTCGGTACGCGGCCGTGAGTGGCTTGGATGACGAACACGTGGCTCATTTCATGCCACAACGTTGTCGCCCAATGATAGCTGCCCGGCGGCCGGCCCGAGGGGCTGTCCAGCGCGACCACGTGCTCAAACGTCACGCCCAGGATGCCGCCGATGCCCGGCATGCCCGCCGTTCGAACCGCGAAATCGTCGTGATTAGGATATACCTCCACCTGTACCGGCGCGTTCAACTTCATCTGATACTTCTTCTCGTAGGCCGCCATCACGTTTTTCACTTCGGCTTCGAAATAGGGATGCAGGAGTTCGGCTTCTTTCTTATGAAGCCGCAGGATGGCGTTGTCAAACTTGAACGTCTCGTAATCCTTGTAGCTGTCGAGCAAACGCAGCGCGTTCACCGTCTCATTGCTGGTGTACTTGGCGTTGTAGCATTGCTCCAGCTGCGCCCGCGCTTCGTCGTTCTGGCCGAGCTGCATCAGCATGATGCCCAGGTGCGAGCGCGCTTCCCAGAGCCGCGGGTTTAGCTCCAGGGCTTTACGGTACGCGGCGATCTCCTCGTCGTAGCGCCGGTTAATAAAGAAGAAATGGGCCCCGGTAGAGTAGGCTTCGCCGTACGCTGGATTGATCTTCAGGATGCGATCCATCCAAGGCGACTGCTTTTTGTCGTGCAGAAAGTCGATGGCGGCGTGGATCGCCATCGCGTCCAACGCCTCGCTGGATATATCGAGCGCCTTATCGGCTTCCTTTCCCGCCAGTGCTTCGTCCGTGTCTTCCAGTGCCAGGTACGCAAGCAGCTCATGCGCTTCGTACAGCTTGGGATTCAATTCGGCGGCCTTCTGCGCGTACTCGACAGCTTTGCTGCCGTAGTCTTCCGCCGCGACCAGCGCGAGCCCCAGATACGCATCGGCGTTGTTCTTATCGATTTCCAACGCTTCGCCGAACAGACCACTGGCTTCAGTGGGTACGAACCGCTCCAGGAATAGCCGCCCCCAGCGTACGCGGTACTCGGCGTTCTTGGGATTGTTCTTGACTACTTCGCGGAACTGATCGTTGGCCTCTTTATAAGCCTCGATCCCCCACAAACCTTCTGCGCGCAGATAAGGATCGGAGCCATTGGCAAGGCGGCCAAAACAAGCCTGCGCCGGCCCGAGCTGGCCGTGGTGCCGCAGCGCGCGGCATTCCGTAAGGCTTTGAGCGTTGGCAGCCAAGCCACAGACGAACACAGATAAACACAGAACTCTTATCGGTGTGCGTCTCTGTTGATCTACGGCCAAGAATCTCATTTGTCCAGTTCCGCTTGTGTCTTCGCCAGCTGCAGCAGCAGATCCGCGAGTTGTTTCTTGTAGACATCCTCGGGCATCGCTGCTTTTTCGTACTTCAGCTTATCGATTTGTTGCTCCAGGTCTTCTACCTTATCAAGGAGGGCTTTCTTCTCGGGCGTGGATGCCGCTAGCTGGGTCGAACCGAACCGCAGCAGCGTGAAGCGCGACGCCAGCAAGCCTTGCCCGTTTTCCGGCGATGGCTTGCGAGCCCCGTCGCCTTGGCCTGTATCTTCCAGCGTCGGATGCTCCGTCGCCAAGCGCTTTTGGGAGTCGTAAAACTGAGCCGTCTTTTCGTTGGCGTAAGTGAATGCCTCCAGCGCGCTGACCGACTCGTTTTTATCCGTATCGGCCGCTGGATCGCGCAACGCTTCCACCCAATATCGGGCGAACACCGTCGCATTCTTCTCGCTGCCGCTCTTGGTTGCCGTGATCACCACGCGCCCTTGCTTTTCTAACGCCGCGCGCGAACCGCCGCTCGCGCTCGTCATATTCACGACAAGCTGCCGCGTCGCGGGCACGCGATCGAGTAAAGAGGCCAGTTCTACTCCGGACAGGTCCGGTCCCGGAAGGTTGATCTTGTATTCAAAACCATCGAAGCTGCCATGGCCGATCAGCATCACTACCAGCGCGTCCGCTGGCTTCGCCTCTTTCGCGATCTGGCCCAGGGCGGATTGGATTTGAGCTTTCGTCGCCTGCGCGCCCGAGAGTGTGGTCACCTTCGAGTCGGGATTCGACTTGACTAACTTGTCGATCTCTTGGGCAAGCGACGTGAACCGCTGCTCGTAATCGGGTTCGCCGCCCAGGCCCGCCACCGTGACATAGAACGTCGTGGCGTTCAGAGTCGCCGTAAGAAGTAGCGCCGGCGCCAGTGCCGACGCGGCACGCCGAAGTGCATGCGCCAAATTCCGCTTCATACTACGCCCCACCTTCTTCGCAGCAGCCATTCCGCGCAACACAGCAGCAGCGCAAAGAAAAATATCGCGGGCATGTCCCACAGATCGCGCGTCTCCCGAACCGTGATTCCGGCGTCCGAATAGGAGATGTCTTCCCCAAGCCGGCTTACCTCGCTCGGACGATAATAACGGCCGCCGGTCTGGGATGAAAGCTTCTCCAGCAGCTCGCGGTTCTGCTCCAGATGGAAGTTCTCCGCGATGCCGTTTTCGCGCCGGAACGTCACCACATCCCGCCCCAGATCCTGCTGGCCGCGATGCGCGGTGATCTCGGTAATATACGAGCCCGGCCGCTCGGCATCCCAATCCGCCACGTAAACTCCCTGCTCCACGGGATCGGGATGTAAGTCCACCGTTTGAGAGGAACCGTCTGGACCCACCACTCGCGCCCGCACTTCCGCATCGCTGGTCGGCAAATAAGTCGTGTCCCGTACTTCGGCGCGCAGGCGGACATGCCCATCGTCTTCCAGCATCGCGGTCGGAGTGGAAGCCACCACGCGCGTCGGGGTATCGCTCACCAGCCAGCGCAGCATCTGCCGCCAGAATATCTCGTGGCTCATATCCTCGAGCGGCTGCAGCATCTGCCACGTCCAGTCGCTGCCGGTCGCAAAAACCGCCGTCCGGCCGCGCCCATATTTCTGCGTAACCAGCAGCGGCATGGTCGGATGACCCGGTACGGTCATGTCGGCCAGCACCGTCGCGCCCGGCTTCGGCGTTCCCACTTCCTGATAGCTCAGCAAGTACGGCAGCTTCTTCCAGCGCGCCACGTTGGCGTTAGGATCTTCTTCGATGCGGGTGATCAGGCTGTCCCGCCCCGACGGAGTGAGCTCCGCATTGGCATGCTCGCGATGAAATGTGCCTTTATGATTCGGCAGGTGAACCGGCAGCAGATCGTCCCACGGCGTTTTCTCGTAACCGCCTTCGGCCAGCGCTGCCCGGCCGCCCAGGAACAGCAACCCGCCGCCCCGCCGGTCCACGAACTGCTGGATCAGGTCCTGCTGTTGCGGTGTGAAGTAGTTGGCCTCAATGCTGCCGAGAATCAAACCTTGAAAATCAAATAAGTCTTCGACTTTCGATGGAAATGGAAACGCTTCCTTTAGCTCCGGATGCTTGTCGTCTGGCGTCTGCGTGTAATTCTTGTTCTGCGTGGTTCGAACAATGCTGTACAGCGCGATGTTCTTGTCATCCTCTACCGCCCGCCGCAGGAACTTATAATCCCAGCGCGGCTCGCCCTCCATATAAAGGATGCGCGGCGTAGACGAATCTACGTTGAGCACTCGCGTTTGGGAGTTGTTCAGGCGGTTCTCCTCGGTGGGAAGCGGATCGATGGAAAACTCCAGGTTCTTTACTCCGGCATCGCCCGCATTAAATAGGACGGCTTCGGTTTGAGCTGCGCCGTCTCCCTTCAGTACGATGTCGCGAGCCGCTAAAACCTTTCCCGACTCCCGTACCGCCAAATGGACCTTTTCGCCCCGGAATCCCACTTGGCGGAAACTGACTTGGGCCTCCAGGCGCGACTTTGCCAGCGACTTGCGCGGAAGCTGCACGTCTGTCAATTCGATATCTCGATCCATCTTCTCGCGCCCGAATCCGATGGTGTGAATCGGAATCCGCTGCCGCTTGATTTCCGAGATGGTCTCCAGGTCAATGCCGCCCGAGTTGTCCGCGCCGTCGCTCATCAACACCACGGCGCCGATCGGCAGGCTGGCAGCATCCGCCACCACTTCTTTTAAGCTGTCGCCGATCCGTGTGGCGGGCGCGCTCGCAGTGAATTGATCCAGCTTTTCGACGCGCTCCACGTGATCGCCGAAGCGATAAAGCCGAACTTGAAATTTAGCCTGTAAGCTCCTGAGTAGTCCACCGTTGAGCGTCTTGGTGACCTGATCCCGGCGCGAGCTGCCATCTTCGGAAAGCGACATGCTCCGGCTGTCGTCGATCACCACCGCCACAATGTTCTGCTGAGGCCGCAGGGTGGAAATGCTGAGAGCCGGTTGCCATAGCAAGAACAGGAGAAGACAGACTAAAGCGCTCTGCAGGAGCCACACGATTACGGTTCTAGGCCCACGAATCGAAGGAGCCACCGCGCGCCGCCGTCTCCAGATCACATAAGCCAGTGCCGCGGCCGCAGCCACGATCGTCAGGAGGAGCGCCCAGACAGGCCATTGCGCCAGCAAAACAAACGTGCCTTTGCTGAAAGCTGTCCGGGGATACTTAAAGAGAAACTCAAACATCGGGGATGACTGCCGGGCTCCTTAGTGAGTCATTGCATACATGACGTAATTGACGCCGATCCGAAAGCCCAGCGCGGAATACTTTTCCGGATACAGCGGATTGTCGGCGTGCTCCCAAGAATCGCCGAGGTCCATATTATGGCAGATGGCGACCATCAGCCGCCCCTTGTCGTCGTAGATCCCGCGCCAGCGTGCTTCATAACCGTCGTGCTCATAAGTCCGCCCGCTCCGCAGGAATTGCGCGCCTGGCACCTGGTAGCGATCATCCAGATCGAAGATGGTATGAAAGATGGGATCGTTATTGTCCAAGTCTACGATCGGCCGGTCTGGAAACACGCGCTGCATACTGGCGGTGAAGATGGCCCACTCACGGGTGCCGTGAAAATCATCGCACATGAAGAACCCGCCCCGCAGCAGGTAATCGCGTAATTTCTTGCATTCGGCGTCGGTTAAGTCCCAGTACCCGACTTCCACGCCGTACAGCCAGGGCCAATGGTACACGTCGTCGCCGTCTTCCAGGCTGATGGGCTGCTCGACCGAACGAGCCTGAACTCGCGTCAGCCGGCGCAGCGCCGCGGCGAAGTGCCGGTCTGAGCGCGGATAATCCATGGTCCAGCGTGCATACCGCACTACCGCTGGATAGATCAGCCGGCCAAATACCCACTCGCTTTTTTCTTGCCAGTCGGGCGGCTTCGGAAAGTCGTAATATTCGATTGCGGGGTACTCCCGGAATTCTCTCTGAAACGCGTACGCCCCGCCCAACGACGAAACCAGCAAGGAGCCAGCGATCAAAAACGTCCGGCCGCGCATGAGAAGATTCCAGACTGCACTCAGAATAACACGCTGCAATTGTTAGGTGTCGCATGAGCTTAGGCAGGTTACGTAAATGTTCTTCTAGCCAGCATTCGGAGTCGCGGGCAGACGAGCCACCGGCTCCATTGTCGGCTTCCGAAACGAAGAGAGACACGAAAAGAGTAACTCCCGCCTCGGCTGCCCCGGGACACCGTTCGCCAGAGACTCCCGTCCGTTCGGCTCAGAGTTGATGCGCGTGCCGCAAGAGTATGATTCAATAGACTTAACCGTTCTGCGCCACGACATGGCGAAGTTACAATTCAAATTCCGCAGAGATCTTCGCGCCCTCAACCGGCGTCTGCGCGAATGGCGAATGATTTTCAAGGGGCTGGCCTCCACCGCTCATCCGGTGATGGCGCACATCATTCCCATCCGGCGTTGCAACCTCTCGTGTACCTACTGCAACGAGTACGACGATTCCTCCAAGCCTGTGTCCGTCAACGTCATGATGGGGCGCCTGAACCATCTGGCGGCGCTCGGGACCACCATCATCACGTTTAGCGGCGGTGAGCCGCTGCTGCATCCCGACCTCGACCGGCTCATCGCCCACGTCCGCAGCCGGGGCATCATTGCCGGCATGATCACCAACGGTTATCTGCTAACGCCGCAACGCGTCCAGCAACTGAACGATGCCGGGCTCGATCACATGCAGATCAGTATCGACAATGTCATGCCCGATGACGTCTCCAAGAAGAGCCTCAAGGTGCTGGACAAGAAGCTGCAAATCCTCGCTGAGCATGCCTTGTTTCACGTCAATATCAATTCGGTGCTTGGCGGCGGGATTCACAATCCCGAAGACGCTCTCACCGTCGGCCGCCGCGCGTTGGAACTGGGCTTCACATCTACTGTGGGCATTATTCACGACCACGAAGGCCAGCTGAAGCCCATCGGCGAGCGCGAGCGCGAGGTATTCCTCGCGATGAAAAGCTTCGAGAAGAAGAATTTCTCTCAAATAAACGGTTTCCAGGACGACATCGCGCATGCAAGGCCCAGCAACTGGCGCTGCCGGGCCGGCGCGCGCTATTTGTATGTTTGTGAAGACGGCCTGGTGCACTACTGTTCCCAGCAGCGCGGCTTCCCCGCCAAGCCTCTGGCTGAGTACACTCTGGCCGATATCCGGCGTGAATACCTGACCCAGAAAAGCTGCGCGCCGTTTTGTACCGTTTCATGCGTGCACCAGATCGCGTATATGGATTATTGGCGCGATCCGCAGACCATCCCGAGCACCGCGCCCACCGAACCGCTGGTTCAGATCCAATCCAGCGGCCGCTGACCTACTGCCCGATCGCAAGCATCAGGCCGTCTTGCGTCCGGCTGCCCGCCACCGACAGCACCAGCGGCGCGTCGCCGGCCGGAACATTCGGAACCGTCACGTTGAACTGATACACGCCGGGATAAATCAGGTATGCCACTACGCTGGCCGGGACGCCGCCTACCGTCGCTGTGACGGCTTGCGCCGGCTGCACTGGACTCCCTGCCACCTGCCCCGCCGCGACCGTCGGATTGGTGGGTCCAAATCCCGTGCCGAACAACAGGATCACTTCTCCCGGCGAGGCTGGCTGCGTCGCGACGCCCGAAACTACATTCGGCGGACCGACGTAGGTTCCATCCGGCTGCACCGCCGCTGGATATGGCGGCGTCAACTGGAACAGCGCTGGCGAAAAGTCTTCCTTATCGGCTGTTGCCACGTTGCTTTTGCCGGACGGCGCCGTTACTTGTACGTCCACCCCGCCGTTGGTGGGATCGTCTGGAACGATTACGTTGATTTGGGTCGGGCTCACGAAATAAATAAAGGCCGGCTGGCCGTCAATGGTGACCGATACCCCGTCGAGCGAGGTTGGAAGCGAATTCCCGCTGAGAACTGCTGTATCGGTCGTAGCCGAAAGGTTCGCCCCCAGAATGGTCGCCCAGCTCCCTGAGGAAATCTTCGGGCCAAAATCGGCGCCATTCACAACGGCAGCAATGGACGGTATCGCCGCCCCGGTGAGCACCGTTAGATGAAAGGTCAATAACGGCAACGATGCCACCGACGCCACCACCGTCGCATCGCCTGAGCCATTGCCCAGCGTGGCTTGCGTCGCCGCTTCGCCCATCGAGTCCGTTTTCACCGACACCGGCGAGACCGTCGCATTGCCCGCGCTGAAGCTCACGTCCACGCCCGGCAGCGGGTTTCGATACGCATCCACCACGCGCGTCACCAACAATTGAGGAAGCGGACTTCCGGCTGGGCCACGCTGCTGATCCCCCGAAACTCGGTAAAACAGTGCCGGCGCGCCCAACGTGCTGGGCGTCGTCGCCGTCAGACCCGAGAACGTCATTACGCCGGTCCCGTTCGCCGCGTCCACGCTGGCGCCCATCGCGACCAGCAACGCGTGAGAAAAATCGTGCGACGTGGGAACCGACCCAAGCGCCTGGCCATTCAGGCTGACCGACAGCATTCCAGCCGCATAAACCAGGCTCAGCGACAGCGGCGAAGTAATCGAGTGCCCGGAGGCGAGCCCGGCTTGTCCCAAATCGATAAAGATCTGGTTCGGCTGCCCGTCGTAATCATAGCCAGCCATGTACAGCGAGCCGTTTTTGTATCCGAAAGCGATCCCAGCGAAGCCCTCTTTCGCCGGACCCGGCTGGGAGCCAATCAGATTCAAGTTGTAAGTCGCCGCGGCCTGATCCCGCCAGCCTCCAGTGCAAAGCCCGATGGCAAACACTTGCGAGTGACCGCCCGAATCGCCCTCCGAATCGGCCACCGTCAGATAGCTGATTGTCGTCGAGATCGTGGTCTGCCTCCCATCGAACGCCGCAACCGCGTCCAGGGCCGTGTTGGGGCCGCCGGCCGGATCCGTATTTCTGCGCTGCTGGCCACCCACGGTCGTCACGCCGTCGGTAAGCACAAATGCAAACGCGCTTGGATTGTCCACGTAGGCCGGAGGCTTGCTGCTGTCCGAGAATCCGCCGAACACGCTCATGCTTCCGCTGCCCAAGGTAAGCGTGCCGGCCGCAAGCGACACTGGCAGAAGCAGCAGTACTGCGATTCGTTGCACCACGTTCAATTACTGCTCCGCGCCGCCGCTTAGCGCCTGGTCGAGATCGGCAATAATATCGTCCACCGCCTCGATTCCCGCGCACAGCCGCACCAGGCCGTCGGTAATGCCCATCCGCTCCCGTTGCTTCGGTGCAATGTCGCGATGCGAGGAAATAGCCGGGTACAGCATCAAACTGTGGACATCGCCCAGCGACGTGCCGCGCACTACCAGGTTCAGCCGGTCCATGAACGCCATCACAGCTTCTTTGCGCGCGTCTTTCAGCTCGAAACTGACCACCGCGCCGTACAGGCCATCCGGCAGCATGCGCCGAATCACCGGCGCATCGGGATGGTTCGGATCCGCCAGGTAGTGCACGCGCGATACCTGCGGATGCGAGCTGAGCCAAGATGCGATCCGGCACGCGTTCGAGCACTGCCGTTCCACGCGCAACGGGAACGTTTTAATTCCGCGCATGGTCAGGTAAGCTTCAAACGGGCCCAGCACAGGCCCCAGAGTCCGGCTCAGCGAGCGAATGCGCTCGGAGTGCTCCTGGTCGGCGATGATCACGCCGCCCAACACATCCCCATGCCCGGCCAAAAACTTCGTCGCGCTATGGACCGAAATGTGCGCCCCCAGCTCCAGCGGCCGGACCAGCAGCGGCGTAGCGAAGGTATTGTCCACCAGCAACGCCGCCCCCGCGGCGCGGGTTAGCTCCGCGATGCCGTCCACCGGCCCTACTCGCAGCAGCGGATTCGAGATCGTCTCCATGACGATGCAGCCCGGCTTCTTTTCGGCGATCTTCTGGCGCACCTCCTCGAGGTTGCAGACATCGACGAAATTCACTTCAATCCCGAGCGGCTCGAGCACCTTCGTCAGCAGGCTGGTGGTCGCGCCATACAGCGCGCTCGCCGCCAGCACCGACTTGCGCCGGTCCATCAGCGCCGCCAGGATGCCGATGTGTACCGCCGTCATGCCCGACGAACACGCCAGCGCGCCGTGGCCGCCTTCAAGCGCCGTCATCAACTCTTCCAGCGCCGCGTTGGTGGGATTGTCGTAGCGCGAGTAGCAGAACCCTTCCTCTTCCTTGCCGAGCACTCGATCCAGCTTGGCCGTGCTCTCGTAGATGTAGCTGGCCGCCGTGTAGATGGGCGTAGTAACCGGAATAAACGCGCCCGGCGCGTCCGGATTTGTTTTTCGATCACCGGAATGAACTACCTTGCTTTCGATTTTCATGCCGTTACTTCCTTTTCCAGCGCGCTCCTTCTTTAGTGTCTTCTAAAATGATTCCGCCGCTCATCAGCTGTTGCCGAATCTGATCGGCGCGGGCGAAGTCCCGATTCTTTTTGGCTTGCGCGCGCTCTGCAATCAGCGCCTCTACTTGCGCGTCGCCGATCCCTGCCGCGCTCTGCGACGGCTGCAGCACGTCAAAAATGCGATCGAACTGGTCCAGCAGTTCCAGAGCCGGCGGGATGTTGCCGGTGTGAAATTCACCTGAATCCATGGCCGTGTTCGCGTCACGCACATATTCGAACAGCGCCGCCAGGGCTTCGGCAGTGTTGAGATCGTCGTCCAGGCTGTCGGCAAACTGCCGCGACGCGTGTTCGGTCCGCTCCACCAGCTTCTCATTCGCGCCTTCCGTAAAACGCTCCGTCTCCAGGCGCAGCTTAAAATTCCGCAGCCGGTCGATCGCCGTCGCCGCCGCCTTCAGCCCATCGAAGGTGAAGTTCAGCTTCTTGCGATAAGGCACCGAAGCCAGCAAATACCGGATCGGCTCTGGCGCGTATCCCATATCGCGAAGATCGCGCAACGTGTAAAAGTTCCCAGCCGACTTCGACATCTTCTGCGCCTCGACGTTCAGAAATTCCGAATGCAGCCAGAAGCGCGCGAACGGCTTGGCGGTGATCGCCTCCGACTGAGCGATCTCGTTCTCGTGATGCGGAAACACCAGATCCACGCCCCCGGCATGAATATCCAGAGTCTCGCCCAGGTATTTCATCGCCATCACCGAGCACTCGATGTGCCAGCCGGGACGCCCCGGCCCGATTTCGCTATCCCAATACGGCTCGCCATCCTTGCGAGCTTTCCACAACACAAAATCGCGTGCATTCGCCTTATCGTATTCGTCCACGTCCACGCGCGCTCCCGCCCGAATGCCGCTGAAGTCGTTGTGCGAAAGCTTCCCGTATCCGGAAAATTGCGAAATCCGGAAGTAAATGGACCCGTCGCTCTGATACGTATACCCGCCGCGCTCCAGATCCTGAATCGCGCGCACCATTTCCCCGATATGATCGGTCGCCTTCACCAGCCGTTCTGGCCGCTGCAACCGCAACGCGGCCGTGTCGTCTAAAAACGCCTGCGTGTACTTCTCGGTGTACTCGGCCAGTGTCTTGTGCTCGGCCGACGCGTTACGGATGATCTTGTCCTCCACGTCGGTGATGTTCATGACATGATCCATCTGATAGCCGCGCGCCTGCAGCCAGCGCCTCAGGATGTCCTGAAAAGTAAACGTCCTCAGGTTGCCGATATGGACGTAGTTATAGACCGTCGGCCCGCACGTATACATGCGCACGACGTTGTCGTGCAACGGACTAAACGGTTCCACCTGCTGGGTAAGAGTATTGTAGAAACGCAGCGCCATCCGGGTAAACTCTCATGGTAACCCGAGGCACTGCTTGGCTGGCACAACGAGGCGCCTACCGGCCGCCCTGTTCTTTTCTCGCCTCGGCTTCAACCGCCCGCATCACCCGCAGAGTATTCCCGCCATAAATCTTCCGAATATCGTCTGCCGAGTAGCCTTTCTCCAGCAGCGCACGCGTCAAGTTCGGAAACTTCGATACATCTTCCAAGCCGGCCGGCGTGCAGAACACCCCGTCGAAGTCGCTTCCGATGCCCGCCGCGCCAATGCCCGCGATCTTCACGATATGGTCGATGTGCGCTACCACGTCCCCCAGCGTCGCCGGCGGCACTTTGTTCTTGTATTCGGCGATGGTGGCGTCCTCGCCGCGGGCTCCCGGCAGCGTGCTCGGTGTCACCGATTTTGCCGCCTGGGCCGACTTCTCAGAAAGGAAGCCGCAGTTAAAATTCACCTGCACCACGCCGCCTTTCTTGGCCAGCGCCACGATCATCTCGTCAGTCATGTTGCGCGGAACATTACACAGCGCCCGGCAGGAAGAATGCGACGCGATCATGGGCGCCGTGCTCACGCTGAGCGCGTCCCAGAAAGTCTTGTCGGCCACGTGCGAGATGTCCACCATCATGCCCAACCGGTTCATCTCGCGGACCACTTGCTTGCCCAAGTCGGTCAAGCCGTTATGGTGAGCCACCTTGGAATCCGAGACGTCGCCGGAGGAGTCCGCCCAGTCGTTGGTGTTCGCATGCGTCAACGTCATGTAGCGGATGCCGAGCGCATAATAATCGCGCAGCAGCCGCGGGCTGTCTTCGATCGCGTGTCCGCCCTCGATGCCCATCAGAGCCGCTATCTTGCCCTGCTGATGAATGCGCTCGATATCGTCCGCCGTTGTCGCCAGCACGAAATCGTTCGGATATCGCGCTACGATGTCGTGCCGCACCGTGTCGATCATCTCCAGCGTCCGGTGCGCCGACCGGTTCCCCTTCACATAATCGGCGGCGACATATACCGCAAAAAACTGCGCCCCGACGCCGCCTTCTTTCAGCGCGGTCACGTTGGTATGGCCGTCGTTCTTGGCCTTGCCGATGTCATAACCGTCCACCGTCCGGCTGGTGATGTCGTTATGCGTATCGATCAGAATCGCCGAGCTATGCACTCGCTTCACTTCGGCGTCCGAAATCTGGCGGGTCTGAGCGATCGCGAAGCACGCAAGAGCGGCGGAAGCAGACAGAATCGGAACAATTCGCATAACTTAATTGTGGCGCAGACAGTCGCGCGCGCCGCGTCGTACTCGTCTCGACGCTTTGGCCGTAGTTGCGGGCAGGCCTTTTCCCGCGCCCATAACTCTACACCGCAGCCTTTATATTCTCAGGAAAGCGCTGGAGCAATTCTTCGGCGTAGAGCGCCCCGGCAGGCGAATCCTCATGCTTGAAGAAAACGTAGACGTCGCGGCCTTGTGCTAGCAATTGATCGGCGCGTCCAGCGATTTCGGTGCGATCCTCGGGTGTGTATTCCGGCATTCTGAGTCGCGAGTAGACGAAATTGGCCGTGATGACCTCGGGCACCACCAGTTTCTCCGACTCCGCCAGGCACAACGCGATGCCGTGCTTCTCCAGCAACCCGTACACTCCGTCCTGCAGCCACGATGGATGGCGGAATTCAAACGCGCACCGGGCATCCTCTGGCAATGTGCTAAGAAATTCAGCCAGCAGCGCCTCGTCGCACTTCAACGCCGGCGGAAGCTGGAACAGCACCGGCCCCAGCCGGCGCGCGGCGCGCAAAGGATCGATGGCGCGGAAGAACACGTCGGTAAATTCCGATGGTTTCAACCGCTGGATGTGGGTGATCCGCATGTGCGCTTTCAGCGGAAAAACAAAGCCGGGCCCGGTTTCGTTCACCCACTTCTCCAGCGTCGAGGCCGACGGCAGGCGGCGAAACGTGTAGTTGACCTCAACCGCGTTGAGCCGGCTGGCATAGTACGAAAGAAATTGCTTGGACGCCAGTTTCTCAGGATAAAAATCCGGCTTCCAACTCGCGTAGGCGAATCCTGATGTTCCCGCGTAAAGATGAGCCAATTTTTCCTCGCAGCTTTTCCGTGCATCTTTTCCGTGCATCCAGGGCGTGAAACCCTGCATCCCATACAATAGTTCAAGTGGTCCCCGCATCCCAAACGCCTAAGAAGCGCTCGTCTGAGCGCGTTCGCGAACTATGGCCGGACATTCGCGAGATGATGCGGCCGCGGCGGCGCATTCTGGCCATCGGCTTCGTGCTCATGGTGATCAGCCGCGTATGCGGTTTGGTGCTGCCCACCTCCACCAAGTTCCTGGTGGACAACGTTATCGGAAAAAAGCAGTTGAATCTGCTTCTGCCGCTGGTTTTGGCCGTAATGACCGCCACGATCATTCAGGGGATCACGTCCTTCACCATCACGCAGCTCGTGTCCAAGGCCGCGCAGCGCTTGATCGCGGAGATGCGGCGCAAGGTGCAGGCGCATATCGGCCATTTGCCGGTGTCGTATTACGATTCGAACAAGTCAGGAACGCTGGTCGCCCGCATCATGAGCGACGTGGACGGCATTCGCAATCTGCTCGGGACCGGGCTGATCGAGTTTTTGGGCGGGTTGCTCACTGCCTTTCTGGTCCTCGGATTTCTGCTGCGAATCAGCTGGCTGCTGACCAGCATCGCGCTGGTCATTATCGTGGTATTCGCCCTGGCGCTTCAGAAAGCCTTCACCACCATCCGGCCCATCTTTAAAGAACGCGCCAAGATCAACGCCGAGGTTACCGGACGCCTCACCGAGTCGCTGGGCGGCGTGCGCGTGGTGAAAGGCTATCACGCTGAAGCGCGCGAGGAAGAAGTATTCAGCAACGGCGTCCAGCGGCTGCTCGACAATGTTCTCAAGAGCCTGACCGCCACCTCGTTCATGAGCCTTTCGGCGACCGTGCTCATGGGCGTAGTCGGCGCGGTCATCATGTACGTGGGCGCGCATCAGATCACCACCGGCGCTATGACTCTGGGCGATTTTATGACGTTCACGGCGCTGCTCGCGTTTTTGATCGCGCCCATGTTCCAGATCGTTGGCATCGGAACGCAGCTCACCGAAGCGCTGGCCGGCCTGGAGCGGACGCGCGAGGTGCTGAGCGAGCGGCCGGAGGACCAGGACCCGCGCCGCACCGTTTCCCTGCCCCCCATCAATGGCCAGGTCGTTTTCGATCACGTCAGCTTCGCCTATGACGCCGGCAAGACGGTGCTGAATGACGTGTCGTTCCGCGCCGAGCCGGATACCGTCACCGCGCTGGTGGGCCCGTCCGGATCCGGCAAGTCAACCATCATCGGGCTAGTTACTGCCTTCCATGTGCCCGAAGCAGGGACTATTTTTGTAGACGGCGTCGATCTAGCCACCGTGCGCCTGGATTCGTTCCGCACGCAACTTGGCGTGGTGCTGCAAGAGACGTTCTTATTCGACGGAACCATCCGCGAAAATGTGGCCTTCGGCCGCCCGGGAGCCACCGAAGAACAGATCCTGCATGCTTGCCGCATTGCCCGTGTGGACGAATTCGCCGAGCAGTTTGAGAAGAAGTACGACACGATCGTGGGCGAGCGCGGAGTGAAGCTGTCCGGCGGCCAGCGCCAGCGGGTATCCATCGCGCGCGCTATTCTCGCCGATCCTCGGATTCTGATCTTGGACGAAGCGACCTCGAGCCTCGATTCTGAATCGGAGGCCATGATTCAGGAAGGGCTGAAGTATCTCATGCAGGGCCGCACGACGTTCGTCATCGCACACCGGCTATCGACCATCCGCCGCGCCGATCAGATCCTGGTGGTGGAAACGGGCCGGATCGTCGAACGCGGCACTCATGACGAGCTGTACGCCGCGCACGGCCGCTATTGGGACCTCTACACCAAGCAGCACGGCATCGAGGCCAATTTGTTTCTCGCACCCGGCGAAGGCGAGGAACAAGCGGCAGCCGAGGTGGCGGCCGGCGGTCTGGGCGGGCAATCGCGCGGCAGCGGCAACGTGCTCACTGACGCGGTCCGCCTTCTGCGCGGCTAATCGAGGCTGATACCAGCGCTCTATTTCTTCCGGAGTGCGCGATCCAAACTCCACGGCGCCGCGCCCGCGCTTGCAAGCAGGAGAAAAATGAAGCAGTACAGCACCGCGAGTTCTCCGCCATTGGAGATCGGCCAGAAGCCGCGCGGCGCGTGCTGGTGAAAATAGGCGACAGCCATCTCCCCGCACAGAATGAATGCTGTCAGCCGCGTGTAAAGGCCAAGAAAGATCAGAGCGCCGCCGACGGTCTCGATGAGGCCGGCTATCCATAACAGCGACAGGAAGTGTGCCGCCGCGCCGTGGCCGCCCACGCCGCCGAATGCGCCCAGGAGCTTCTGGTACGCATGCAACGAAAACGTGAAACCGATCACGATCCGAAGCAGTGAAAGCGCATACGGTTCAAAGGAAGCGCTCTGGGCCAATGCGGAGCCCTATCGTTTTGCGACGGGAATCGCGTCGCCCAGATTCATCGACCCTCCACCTTCGCTGACGTAGTTGCGATTCCAGGACGGAATTTCCACTTCTACGTCGCCCTGCACCACGCACTGGCAGCCCAGGCGCGAGCGCAGCGTGAGCCCGGCGGCCATATCCAAGCGGTCGGCTTCGTCATCATCCATCTCGGAAAGGTTTTCCATACCTTTCGTAATGACGACGTGGCAGGTAGTGCAGGCGCAGTTGCCCCCGCACGCATGTTCCAGATGGATTCCGTTGTTGAGGCAAATGTCGAGGATCGACTCCGGTTTGCCGTGTTCCTGATAGGGAAGCTGCCCGGATTCGAACTCTACAGTCTTGCCGTCTATGGTGAGCTTTGGCAAACTCTAATTATATCGCCCTCGTGGCGCACGCATTGGCGCGTGCCGCGTTTACGTTCGCGTGAACGCCAAGGAACAAATTGTTCAATACGATTGAAAAACAAATCAGCACCCGCATAACCAATCACGTCCGAGCTCGCTATGGATCGGAAACGGCGCCTCCGCTGGAACAACCCAAACAGTCCTCCTTCGGCGAGCTAGCCATTCCCGTAGCTTTTCACCTGGCGCGGCAATTGAAACAAGCGCCGAAGGCGATTGCAACCCAGATTGTGTCCGACCTCGGCCGGCTCGAAGGCGTTTCGGCCCTCGAGATTGCGGGCAACGGGTACATCAACGTACGCTTGGACCGCCCCACGTACGCGCTGGCGGTCCTTCGCCAAGATGGCCGCCCCCACTCCGCGGTCGCCGGCAAGATCATCGTCGAGCACACCAACATCAATCCCAACAAAGCGGCGCATATCGGGCACCTGCGCAACGCCGTCCTCGGTGACACGTTTGTACGCATGCTGCGCTCGGGCGGCCACACCGTCGAGGTGCAGAACTATATCGACAACACCGGCGTTCAGGTCGCCGACGTGGTGGCAGGGTTTCACTATCTCGAGCACAAGTCCGCAGCCGACGTGGAGCGCTTGCTGGCCGACCCCTCGCAGCGCTTCGATTACTACTGTTGGGATCTGTACGCGCGCATGTCCATGCATTTCCAGGAGCACCCCGAAGATCTGTCTTGGCGTCTCGACACGCTGCACGAGATCGAGCATCGTACCGGCGATCGGGCCCACTTAGCCGAGCTCGTCTCGAACGCGATCGTCGATTGCCATCTCACGACCATGCAGCGGCTGGGCATCGACTACGACGTGCTTCCGCGCGAGAGCGAGATCCTGCACTTGAAGTTTTGGGAAAAGGCATTCGAGCAGCTCAAAGAACGAAAGGCGATCTATTTCGAGACCGAAGGCAAAAATAAAGGCTGCTGGGTGATGCCTGCCAGCGCATTTAAACAGCAGACTAACGAAGATACCGACGACAGCAAGGTAATCGTGCGCTCCAACAACACCGTCACCTACGTCGGCAAAGACATCGCCTATCAGCTCTGGAAATTCGGACTTCTTGGCAAGGATTTCTACTATCGCCCCTGGAAGCAGTATAAGGACCACACCGTTTACGTCACTACCGAGGATCCGCAGCCGGCGGGAAGCCCGTCTTTTGGCGCCGGCAAGTCTGTGTACAACGTGATCGACTCGCGCCAGTCGTACTTGCAAGACGTCGTAGTCGCCGGTTTGCGCGCGCTTGGCTACAACGAACAGGCCGAGCACTCGATTCATTTTTCTTATGAAATGGTTGCGCTGTCGCCCCGCACTTGTGTCGAACTCGGTATCGAGATCCCGGAGGAAGACAAGAAGCGGCCCTATGTCGAGGTCTCGGGCCGCAAAGGCCTGGGAGTCAAAGCGGACGACCTAATCGATAAGCTGATCGAGAAGGCGCTGGAAGAAGTGGACTCGCGCCATCCCGAAGCGCCCGGAGAAGAACGAAGGCAAGTCGCGACGCAGATTGCCATCGGAGCGCTCCGGTACTTCATGCTCAAGTTCACGCGCAATTCGGTGATTGCGTTCGATCTTCAGGAGGCCCTCAGCTTCGAAGGTGAAACTGGGCCTTATGTACAGTACACGGCCGTGCGGGCCCGCAACATCCTGCGGAAGCTGGAAGAGCGAGGCGAGGCGCTGCCGGATTTTGCGCGCGAACTCGACGCGGCGGCATTCACCCGGCAACTCGCGTCTGAAGATTTTTGGCAGCTGCTGTTGATCGCCTCCAAAGCCGATTCAGCCGTAGAGCGCGCCGTCGCGTCCGGCGAACCCGCCCATGTGGCGAAATACGCTTTCCAGCTAGCCCAGGCGTTCAACAATTTTTATCACGCCTATCCTGTCCTGACGGAAGAGAACCCGGAGAAGCGCACCTTCCTGCTTTGGATCACCAACTATGTCCGCGCGCAGTTGGAACGGACGCTAGATGTATTAGGCATCTCCGTTCCGCAGTATATGTAAACGGCAGCCGGCTGCACAGACCGGAACAGCGCGTTAGCGCTTCAACGAATAAGTCCGGTCCCACAGCGGCATATCGCCGATACTCGGCCCGCTGATGATGATTTCCACCCGGCGGTTTTGCTCCCGGCCGGCCGGAGTTGCGTTCGTCTGGAGCGGCCGTGAACTGCCGAAGCTCTGCGCCAGAACGGAGTTGGGCGCGGCGCCGTAACGGACTAGAATCGTCCGCACCATATCTGTGCGGTGCTGGCACAAGTCGCCGCGCTGGCGGTCATCTACATGGCCCTCCACGCGCGCCACCAGGTCGGGGTGAGTCCTAAGCAGCGCCGTCAGTCGCATCAGCCGTTCGGTTGCTGCCGGCCGCAAGAGATCGCTCGATTCCGAT
The DNA here is from genome assembly GCA_035293725.1 of Bryobacteraceae bacterium. GTDB lineage: Bacteria > Acidobacteriota > Terriglobia > Bryobacterales > Bryobacteraceae > Palsa-89. Next base: position 109,200 of record DATGMH010000053.1, on the reverse strand, counting down.
TCGAAATACGGATCCGTCACCGTCACCACCAAGCCGCGCGGTGTATCGCGCGTCACGAAAAGCGCATTCAACTGGGCCAACAGTTCGGCACGGGTTTTGCGCTGGTCGCCGCTCAGTTCGTATTTGGCGCGAGGAATCGGCTCGCCCACCACCGGCGGAGGCGGTTCCGAAGAGTCCTGCTCCACCTGCTCGCGGGGGGCCTGCTGCTCCACCCGCTCGCGGCTAGCCTGCTCGGCCTGCTGCCGTTCCTGTTCGGCGGCGGCTTCTTCGGCTTGAGCCTGCTGTCGCGCAGCTTGGGCGGCGGCCTGTTCGGCTTGAGCCTGCTGTTGCGCTGCTTGGGCGCGAGCCTCCTCGGCGTTCACTGCCGCCGTTGCGGCCTGGATGCGGGCCTCGTCGTGCGACCGCTGTGCCTCCAGCAACTGCTCCTCTTGTTGCCGTTTTACCGCGATCACTCGAGCATCTTCCGCTGTTTGCGCGGCATTGCGGGCCAGCGTCACCACCATATTCGGATCCTGAGGACCCCGCTGCATCTGGCGGGCCTGATCCAGCAAAGCTACGGCCTTGTTATATGGCTCAGGCGCGAATCTGCCGGCGCCCATCGAGCGCGCAATCTGCACTGCGTTCTCGGCCTGATACAGCTCGAGCACCGCCTCGTATTGGTCGTAAGGGATTTTCCGGCCCTCCGGCATTTGAACCGGGGTCGATTGAACGTTCATGGTATACCCGCCGCGAGGCATCAAGTCGTAACGCGCGTTTACCACTTCGCGTGTGCCCATCGTGTCCGGCCGCACCACATTTTCCAGCACAACGGCGTCGCTGGGCTGCGTGACGGCGTAATATGGCTCCGCTGTAATCATGAGGCCGAAGGCCTGCAGGTCCGTGGTCACGTTGATGTGAGACTTGTTCGACCCGTCTACGAGAACCTCGCCTAAGTTCTTCGGCCGGCCCTCCGGTGTGATGGCCCACAACACGTAAGTCAGGTACTGCGTGCCGAACCGCGTAGGAGCATCCATACGATCGACCTTGGCGTCAATCGTCGTGCGCCCGCGCTTGCTTTCTACCACCGCCGTACCCCGCGCCTGCGGAAGCAGCACGGTCCCATTCAGGTCGATCGAAGTAGGCCCGCTCATGTGCTGGTAATTGATCGCGGCCAGTGTGCGCGACACCACCGTCACGCGATAAATCGGCTGCGGATCCGCGGGATGTGTTTGTGCCCATGCGCCAGCGCCGAGTAGCGCGACAACCAATGACAGTCCAGATGTACCTCTCATGATGAGGCTGTAACCTCCGTTCTCGAACGCTTGTGCAATACGAGTGCCGAGTGGATCCAGCGCGGCCTGGCAGTAACTTACGTCGGACGTTACGGCCAGTGACAATCCCCCGAATGGCCAAAGAACACCAGGGTGTGCATTTCTGACCTTAAGGTCTCGGCTAAAATGGCAAATGTACTTTTGCGATCAGGAGGAGAGCATCGGATGAAATACGCTGTCGGACTTTTGATTCTCTTTAGCACTCTGCCGGCTTATCCGGAAGCGGCCGCGCTGCCCAAGCAGACCGGTTGGCTGGATTCGGCGGATTGTTCAGGCATCAGCGGCTGGGCCTGGGACGCTGGACTACCTTCCTCGCGGCTGGCGATCGACGTTTATGACGGCGCGGCGCAGGGGCTGCCTCTTGCCACCGTGATCGCTTCCAATTACCGCCGCGATCTGCAGCAGGTCGGAATCGGCGACGGCGGCTATGGTTTCTGGCTGCCGACGCCCGCTAGCCTGAAAGACGGCCGCACCCACGCCATCATCGCCACCGTTTCGGGCACTTCCAACGCGATTCAAATCGGCACCAACACGCTGAATTGCCCCGCCAGCGCCACCGGCTATCAATACTACTTCAGCGCTAAACTCGCGTCGCTATCGGCCGACGACTGGGCGGTACGAGGCGATGCCAGCGCAAACGATAGCGGCTTTACCTCGCCGTCGCCGAATGGCGCGGCTCTGATTTCACGCGTCGCGGTTCCAGACGGCAGCAGCGACTACGAGGTGCGAGCCTCGCTGAATCTCAAGCAATCCGGGGGCGTTTACACCATTTATCTGCACGGCTCGCCGGACGCACTCGCCGGCCCCGCAGCCTCCGGCAGTTACTATGCGATCGATATCCAGAATCCCACCTTCACCGATAAAGGATGCACCGCAACGCTGGAAATCTCGAAACGATCCAGCGACAGCGTGACCAGCCTGCATTCGGAAGCAGTCGCGTGTCATGACGGCATGACCGTGCGCGCGGTGGCTGCCGCCGACGGGCACATCGGGGTCTGGCTGGACCACTGGAACCTGATCGCTCTCGACGACGCGGAAGTCGCCGCCGGGCAACCCGGAGTTGGCGTGCGTAGCGCGCCGCCTGCCAATTCAATCGGCGTCGTCGATTTCGGCCAATTGGACCGCATTGCGCCCGGCCCTCTGTCGCCGGCCGACGTTCAAGTCAGCGCTTCGGCCAATCAGGTGGAATTGAACTGGCCGCGTATCACCGACGATCCGAACGGGATCGGCATGGGAATCTACACCGTTTCGCGCGACGGCAACGTGATCGCGAAGGTCTCCCGCGCCAACCCATCGTTCGTGGATAAGAACGTCCAACCAGGCGCGGTGTACACGTACGAGATCGCCGCCTACGACATGCACCTCAACCGGACCAGCACATTCGTCACCGTAGCGACTGCAGAAGCCGCCACGGCCGTTCGGCGCTAGCTCCGCGGTATAAAATGACGCGTCCTTGAGGCTGGGGCAGCTCTCGTGCTGCCCCTCTTTTTCAGAAAATTTTCTTCAGCGCCTTACCTACCCCGCGGACGATCTTGCCGCCGCCTTTCGCAGTGCCAACCGTCACATCCTTTCCGGTTGACACGGCGCCTCTGCCGAGATCGCCTGCTGCATCGATGGGATGCAGGGTGGCGAGATCCGCGGCGCCTTTGCCCACGCCCTTGGCGGCATCGCCTGCGCCTTTGGCTGCACCCTTTCCGACATCGCCCGCCCCGCTGCCCACGTCCTTAGCCGCGCCGTTCCCTTTATGTTTTTGGATGCGCTGCTGATCCTCGCGCGGCTGCGCTTGATCGGACGGCTCTTGCGCTCTCGCAGACCAAGCCAACAGCGCGGCACAAAAAACGAACAAGCCAAGTCTGGGCATGACGCCTCCTCGTAGTAAGACGGCTGAAGCCGCCAAAACGGTTCCGCTGTTACGTCGTGGCCCAAAGATGGCGTTCGGCGCCTCCCGGATCGTTGGCTACCCGGCACTCGTCGTTGAAGATCATGGTCGGTCGCGATTGCACGTTGTAAATCGGCCATTGCGGAAGCTTCCTAGTGTTCGGATTTCCGGTGCGCGCGAAAGCGATCCAAGCCTCGCTCATCTTGTCGGCCAGCGCCGCCGCTTTCGGACCGCCGCCCGACGGTCCGCGCACCCGCCCGGTGTTGTCAAAAGCAAACGTGATCTCGAGCGCATGGTGCGCCAGCATCTTCGGATCCGGCGGCGTGTCCCACTCGAACAGATACATGTAAACCGGAGCTTTGTGCTGTGCCGTCTTGCGCTCGGCGACGACGATGGAATTGAACCGGTAAATGCGATCCGTTTCGATCAGAATGTAACGCACGGCCGGATGCGAGCCCGGATACGCCTTGTTGTAAACATCGAGCACGTGATCGGCCGCCGGCCCGGTTAACTCCTTCACGAGTTCCTTCAGTTCATCTTCGGTCAGCGTGCGGTTGTAGATCTTCGGATCGCCGCGCGTGAAGAGCGCCATCTCGTGCTTATTGGTCCCAATGAGCAGCGGGATATTCGAAGAAATCTCCGGCGCGACCGGATCGAACGGGTTCTCCGGCAGATCGGCAACGCCGGCCGTCGGAACAAATCCGTGTTGTTCGATCACGCCCTTGTCGCGGCTTTGGGCATCCAGCCGGCCCTCCACCACGCTGTACGCCGCCAGGATCTTTTCCATCGGCATTTCCTGCAGCCGCGCGGCTTGGCTCACCGGGAGGTCCAGTTCGTCGAGCACCGAGATCGCGAGTTCGGTCGCCAAATCGCGCGGCTGCAGGTGCACGCCGGGTCCGCTTTCAATAATCGCGCGGTGAAACAGCCCCTTCGCCGCGGGCATGGCAAGCAACGTCGAGACCTTGCGCCCGCCGCCCGATTCGCCGAAGATCGTGACGTTGCCCGGATCGCCGCCGAAATGCGTAATGTTGTCGCGCACCCAGTGCAGCGCGTGCACCAGGTCCAGCATGCCGATATTGCCCGATTGCGCGAACTGGTCACCCGCCAGATCGGCGAGATTCAAGAAGCCGAACACATTCAGACGGTGATTCAGCGTGATCAGCACCACATCGCCGCGCTTAGCGAGATTGGTTCCATCATAGGCCGGGCTGGACCCGGAAAGCGTGTTGAACCCGCCGCCGTGGATCCACACCATCACCGGCCGCTTGCCCCCGTCGTTGAGCCCGCGCGTCCAGACGTTTAAAACCAGGCAATCTTCGCCGATTGCGCCGACTCCGGCCGGTACAGTCTTGCCGTTCCCTTGCGGTGCTGCCGGACCGTACCGCAGCGCGTCGCGAACGCTCGTCCACGGCTCGGGGTTGCGCGCCGGCATGAAACGATTTTTGCCGCTCGTGGGAGCGCCGTACGGAATACCTTTGAAGACGTTCACACCTTCTTGAACTACGCCGCGCACCCGGCCTGCCGCCGTCTCGGCAATGGGCCCGGAATCCTGCGCCCGCGCTGCCGCTGTCGCCAGAGAAAGGCCCGCCAGTCCCGATAGGGTTCGTCCAAAATCGCGCCGGTTCATGCTCACCTCCCGAACTATCTCAGCGCGAGTATATCAGGGGTGCAGGCGGGCCAATTACGGGGCGGTGCGGATGGTCGTGATCCGCCGGATGCCGTTCGGATCCAGGATGCTGTTGATCCCGTCGTACGTGACGTACACAACAACGTCGCCGGGCGGCACGTTGGCCGGCACCTTCACGTTGATCTGCCATAGTCCCACGAATCCGGGGGCGAGGCCGGAGAATTGAACGTCGCTGTCAGGCACGAAGTCGGAATTGATAAAAACGCGCGGGCGTTGCGGCGTCGCAACCAGCCCTTGCGCCGCCACGCCATCGGGCGGCATGCCGTCCATCGCGCCCGACCCGGTCCCGAAAAGCGATACGACCGATCCCGCTTTGGCCGGATGCGATCCGTTGTTGGCGCTGCCGTCCTGATTCAGAGCCAGCACCTGTCCCGTGCCCGAACCGTTGGCCGTAAACAGGCTTGGCGATGCCGCATCCACGCGGAACAGCCAGCTGGCGAGCACTTGTCCTGTGGACGCGCGCAGTACTTGAAATTCTTCAAGTCCGCCCGCCGGAGTCGCACCGGGTACCTGAAAATTGATTTGGCCGGGCGAAGCATAAAGCAGCGGCGCAGGCACTCCGCCCACCAGCACCTGCACATCGCTCAGCGTCGTCGGAAGCGGCGCGGCGCTCGAACTGGCCGTCTGATTGCCGAACTGTGCCGACGGAAACGCGAAGATGCTGGCCAGCATGCCCGGCGCAAACCGGCCGAAATAATTTCCCGCGTTGCCCGACAATCGCCCCGATACCCCGCCCGCCGACGTCGTGTAGTCGATCGCCGGGAAATAGAACGACACACGGTTGGTCAATGCCTCGGCGACCACGGGATTCCCGAACGGATCCAATGCCGCCGACACCGGCCCGAACACCTGCAGCGTGGCAGTCGCCAACGGATTGCTCAGGAAAGTTTGAAATTTCGGAAAACGCAGTACCTGGTTCGCGCCCGTGTTCGCCACCCAAATCGCATCGCTGGCCGGATCCACCGCTACGCCCGACGGGTTGCTCAGTTGCGTAATCGCAAACAACACCGGCGGATTGTCGCCGGCGCTGGGCAAGCTGGGTAGAATCGCGACGCGATTGTTGCCGGAATCCGCCACGTATAGCTGGTCTTCAGTATCCATCGCGATCAAGCGCGGATTATTGAACACGCCCGCGCTGGACGAAACAAAATCCGGTTGCCCGAACACGTTTGAGGCCCCCTGCCCAGATTGAAAATCGCCGCCGGATGTCTTCCGGAAGAACAGGATCCGGTTTGCGAGCGGGTCCGACACGGCCAGGCTGCCATCGGAAGTGAACGCCAAGCCGTAGGCGCTGCGCATCGTTTGGCGGCTCAGGTCCTTGATCGGCTGGCCGAAGAAGCCGGTCTGGCCCAGAACCAGATTGGCGCGCTGCACGGCGCCCGATGCCTGAGCAAATGGCGCCGGAAACCGCAGCACTCGCCCGTTGCAAGCATCCGCGACATAAAGATTCCCGCTTGCGTCCACCGCCAACCCTTCGGGCGACCACAAGCCTTGATCTGTCGCCTGCGTCGGGCTGTTCGTCGGGTAATTGATGATTCCCGTAAACAGATCGGGTTGGCCGATCACCAGGTCGGCTTTCATCCCGGCATTGATCTTCCGGTAGTCCGCGAATCCCAGCACACGATTGTTCAATGGATCGGCAATGTACAAGTGCGGCGGGTTCGATGAGCCATCCACCACCGCGCTTCCGCCCGATGGGAACGCTAGCGCGCCATTTACAACACACGAGCGCGTGTTCGGCGCAAATCCGGCCTCGCGGCCTTCAATCAGATTTGGGGAAGTATACGCAAAATCCGATTGCCCCAACAGCCGGTTCGCCGTTGTAAACCCACCGCCGGGCTGCTGCGGAAAAACCAGCACGCGATGATTAGCCGAATCCACCACGAACAGGTCATTGTCGTTGAACGCCCCCGCCACCGGTCCGGCCAGGGTGCCCGCGCTTGCCTGCGGCAACCCTTGATTGGACGCACTCGCCAGGAAACTCTGCTGGCCAATGACAACTCGGGCGGGCGGCGAAAACACCTTGCTCTCATCGGGCCACTGCTCGAACGGATCATAACCGAGAAGACGCGAGTTCCCCGTGTCTGCCACGTAAGGAGCCGCACCCACGAAAAATACCCCGCCCGGCGGCAACGCGCGGCTGTTCGCATCCACAGCGCCCAGCGTGCTTTCATTCACCAGCGGCGCGGGCTGCCCTGCCGGCGGAATTACCACGCCCATGACGCGCGACGCTAATTGCCCTGCCGCGAACGGGGGCGAATAGACCAGCACGCGATTCGCATCGTCGGCGACGAACAGGCGCCCCTTGGGATCGAACGCCAGTCCCGAGGGCGCGAGCAGAAAATTCTTCTTTGTCCGGTCCACGTTCGGCGGTCCCGAATTGGACGTAAAGTCCGGCTGGCCTAACACCAGGTCCGCTGGTGCCGCATTGGCCGCGTTTGTTCCCAAGACGCCGGCCGGGAAGCGAAGTACGCGATTGTTCCCCGCATCCGATACCCACAAATTACCGGCCGCATCGAACGCCAACCCGGCCCGGAAAATGCCAGCGCCCGTCGATAACGCGAGCGTGTTTGCGGCGGGCACCGGCTGGCCGGCGTTTGGCGCACGCCCGTTCAAGTCCTTCTGTCCAAGAACCAGATCGACAGTGAGCAGGTCCCCTGTCTGAGAAAACGGCGCGGGATAACGCAAGATCCGATTGTTGCCCGCGTCCACCACGTACAGATTGCCGGCGCTGTCGGTCGCGGCGGCCACCGGTTGATAAAGGCCGGTGCTCAGGTCCGCCCCGGGTCCTTGCGGGGCCGTCGTCAACAAATCGCGTTGCCCGATAACTTTGCTCGCCGGATCGCCCTTGCTAAAACTGAACGCGTTCCTCCACGCCAGCACCCGGTTATTGCCGGTGTCGACGACATACAAAATCGGTGTGCTCGCTGAGGAATCTATCGCGATCCCTTGCGGCGCATTCAATTCCCGGCCCTCCACCAGATTCGCCGCGATCGCGGTTAGCAGCCCCGTTTGCTGCAAAACCGCTTGCCCGAATATGCGTGACGGCGCCGGATTGAAGACGGTCTGCGCGAATCCAACTGGAGCAGATAATGCACACGCCAACAGAGCCGCATGAGCCCGCCCCAGACGCGCCACTGTCGCCGCACGGAATACGCCCAACCTCACCTCCATGGCTAACGTGCGCCCGGTGAGGCTGGATTCTCAACTCGTTTGGTTCAAACTCTTCAGGTGCCGGTAAACCAGCGCGATCGGCAGCCCGACCACGTTGAAGTAGCAGCCCTCCACGCGCTCGATGAACTTGGATGCCAAACCTTGAATCGCATACGCCCCGGCCTTGTCCATCGGCTCGCCGCTCGCAACGTATTCGGCGATTTCGGCGTCGGTCAGTTCGGTAAAGCGGACCCGCGTGGCCGCTACATCCACCACCAGCCGATCGGCGGTCCGCAAACAAATTCCCGTCATGACCTCGTGAACGCGTCCGGAAAGCAGCGCGAGCATGCGTGCGGCATCCGCGGCATCGCGCGGTTTTTCGAGCAACTGGTCATCCACGACTACCGTGGTATCCGCCGCCAGGACCGTCTCGCCCGCATTCATGGGAACCGCGAAGGCTTTCTGCTCAGCCAGCCGCCGCACGTATTCCTCCGGCGGCTCCTCCCTCCGTCGCTCTTCATGGATATTGGGAACGCGAACCACGAAATCGATTCCGGCGGCCCTCAGGATCTCCCGCCGCCGCGGAGAGTTCGAAGCAAGTACCAGCACCCGGCGATCTCTATTTGCGCGCCATCGCGGGGGCGGCAGTCGCGGGTGCAGGCACTACCGGCGGAGGCACTTTTTTCGGCCGCGCGTCCAGCTTCGTCGCGATCAGCTCCTCGCGAATCTTCTGGAATTTCGGCGTTCCTGGCTTGCCGCCCGCGGCCACAACGTCCGCTTCCGTGACCTCCTGCGCCGCCGGCAGATACTTCTGCAAGTAATTCTTGATTCGATCATGCACCAGCCGTTCGGAAGAATGCGCCAGTAGAAATACGATCTGATCGCCGGGCGCCTTCGACAGCACCCCATATACCAGCGACGGCTTCTGAAGTTTCGCCGACTTCAGATCCTTCTCCAGTTTCTTCGAGCGCACATCCAGCTTCTGCCACTGCTCCAGCTCCTTCTTGCTAAACCCCATCCGCTTGATAAACGCCGCTGTTTCTTTCGCGGGCAGCTTTTCCGCCAGGAAATACAGGAACACGCCCAAAGCTTCCAGATGGATGTCCACCCCGAACGGTACCGTCTGGCGCGCTTTCTGGAGCTTCTGCAATCCGGCGGTGTTCAGTTTCGCGCCCTCCAGCGCGGGCGAATAAAGAGTCAGCAGCTTATCCTGCTCCAGCGCCTGCACCACGTCGGCGCTGTTCGGCTCGTTCGCAACGTGGCGCAGCTCTTCCAGCAGCTCTTCCCGCGGAATTCTCGATTCCAGCTGCGCTTCGCGCGCATTGTCATACTGCATTTTGGTGCGCTCGTCGATGTTGAATCCCAGCCGTACCTTCAGACGCAGCAGCCTCAGCAGCCGAATGGGATCGTCGTAGAGCGTGTAGTTGCTGACGGCGCGGAGTTCTTTGCGTTCCAGATCGCCCACGCCGTTATTTGGATCCAGCAGCAGCCCGCGCGACGCCGGATTCAGCGATAGCGCGATGGAATTAACGGTGAAGTCCCGGCCGCGCAAATCCTCATGAATAGACGCCGGCTTTACCGTCGGCTTCGCACCCGGCTGCGGATATTTCTCCTGCCGCGCCATCCCCACCGTCGCCTTTACGCCGCTCGGAAAAACCAGCGCTGCCAGCCTCCGGTTGTCGTCTTCCCACAACACGCGCGCGCCCGCTTTCTTGATGATGGCCGGGAGCAGCTTCAGCGCGTTTCCCTCCACCGTAAAATCGAGGTCCACTATCGGAAAGCCCCCGAGCATGTCGCGCATCGCCCCGCCGGTCAGAAACACGTTCATGTTGGCGTGCGTCGCGGCACCCTGAATCTCGGAAACCACTCGCGCTTGGTCGGCGCTCAGGTGGCTCTCGAGCATAAACATGTAGTCGCTCATCGAATCACTCTCTCCAGAACGCGCACAACGGAACGCCGCGGCAGCGCGTCTCTTTTGGGCCAGGACGCCGCGGCATCCTGTACGCTCCTTAGTCTGCTGAGCAGGTATCCATTTCCATCAAGCCCGGGGATGGTGCTCGTCCACGGTCCTCCGTAAACGGGACCGCATCACATGCGTATAAATTTGCGTGGTCGAAATATCGGCATGGCCTAGCATGGTTTGCAGGCTCCGCAAATCGGCCCCGCCCTCCAGTAAATGTGTCGCGAAAGTATGCCGGATCACGTGCGGCGTGAGCCCGCGGAAAATGCCCGCCTTCTTGCCGTAGCCGCCCAGGAGTTTCCAAAAGCATTGGCGCGTCATGCAGCCGCCGCGATTGGTAATGAATAGATACGCGCTGGCGCGCCCTTTCAGCAGCTTCGGCCGCCCCGTCTCCAAGTAGTCCTCGATGGCCTTCAACGCCGTCTTGCCCACCGGGACCAGCCTCTGTTTGTTGCCCTTGCCTACCACCCGCACATAGCCCAGGCTCGTTTCCACATCCGATACCCGCACCCGGCACAGTTCGGAGACTCTCAGGCCGCTGGCATACAGCAACTCAAGCATGGCGCGGTCGCGGAGACCCTGCGGCCGGGATGAATCTGGGCTCGCAATCAGCCCTTCTAACTGTTCTTTATTGAGGTATTTAGGAAGACTCTGCCATTGCTTCGGGGAGGTCAACAAGGCCGTCGGATCGGAGGCAATCGCTCCCGTTTCGAGCAGAAATCGATAGAAATTCCGCAGTGTCGCCAGATGACGCGCAATCGAGCGGCTGGACATCCCAGCCTTGTACAGCGAATCCATATGGCGGCGCAACGGTGCGGCATCCGCCGGCAGCTCGCCCGACTTCACCGAGAGCGCAAACCTTTCTAAATCAAGCCGATACGACTCCACCGTGTTCGCCGCCAAGCCCTTCTCCACGCGACAAAAGTCCAGAAAACGTTCCATCTGGGCCGATATCTTGGGAACGGCGGGCATTCTGCCAATGATACAATATTCGCAAATTTGTTTGGAAGAAAAGTGCTGCGCTCGGAAAGGAGCCGCCTCGGCGGGTTGAACCACTAGTTTGGCGGTATCCACCACCAAGAAGGTCCTGGTGTCGCGCTTTGACCGGGAACCCCTGGCCGGCTTCGTCAAGCCCCAAACCTATCTCCAGCCCGATGGTCTCGAACTCCTCAGCCAGAACGGGTCGGTCAGCGTAGTGCCTTACGGCGAGATCAAGCTGGTGTGCTTCGTCCGCGACTTTCAGCAAGGCGAACCCCGCAAGGAACTGCGCCTGTTTACCACCAGGCCGAAGATGGAAGGCCTATGGGTGCGGATGCGCTTCCGGGATGGCGACCTCATGGACGGAATGCTCGCCAATAACCTGCTGCAACTCGATTCCTACGGGTTGTCGGTTATACCTCCCGACCCCGGCTTCCAGAATCAGCGCATCTTCGTGCCCAAGGCCGCGCTCTCCAGCGTGCAGGTGTTAGGCGTGGTCGGCAGCCCGCTGCGTATGCGCAAGCCTAAGCGCCCGCCCTCCAAAGAACAGCTGGAAATGTTCGACCAGCAGACTTAAGCTCACTGCCGTGTAGCTGTCCAAGTCCCCTGGTTGACCTTAGCGCCGTCCACTTCCACTCACAGCTTCCGTACCGCCTCCTCCACTTGGCGCGCCATTGCGAGATAATCGCTGCCCTCCAGCTTGAGCGGCGCCCCGAACGCCACCCGCACCCGGCCCATGCGAGCCATCTTCCAGCTCTTGTGCAGCACCCGGTCCAAGCCTTCAATCCGCACAGGCACCACCGGGATCTCGAGTTTGGACGCGATCATCCCCACGCCCGGCTGGAATGGCGCGATCTCGCCCTGGTCCGTCATCTTGCCTTCCGGAAAAATCAGCACACACCAGCCCCCGCCCGCCAGTTCCCCCATGTAGCGCAGCGTGCTCAATGCGCCGGGCTCGTGTTGCGGGATCGGAAAAGTGTTGAAGAACAGGGACGCCAAATAGTAATTCAGGCTGTTCGTGAAGCTGCGCCCATGGAAATGCTCCTCGAAGAACTCCTTGCGCACCGCCGGAGCCACTCGATATCGCCAGCGGGCCGGTAGCGCGCTCATGATCGCTGGCACATCCATGTAGCTCTGATGATTCGAAGCGAAGATCACGGGCGGAGCGACGCCCCGCAGGTTCTGCAGCCCTTCGCTACGGATATGCGCGAAAATGCGGAGCAGCGGCAACAGAAATCCGGGAAGAAAGATGCGCCGCGCAATCCGCGCTGCTCGGCCCCGGTTCCAGCTCGGGAAATTGGCCGCGGAAACATCGCTGCGGTACTGCGAAGCGCTGCTCGCTTCACTTTCGTCCACGCCCAGCGCGACCATCCGCTCCACCCGCTCCAGCGAAGTTAGCGATTCGAGCGGCACGTTCCAGTCGATTCGAGCGCTTTTGGCGGGAGGCGGCGTGCCGCGCGCGATCTCATGCCGCTTCAGTTTTCCCGTGCCTTCGGTGCGCGGAAACTCCCCGTACGGCCACACGCTCACCGTGCGTACCCGCTGATAATCCGCCAATTGCTTGTTAGCGCGCTGGACTATCGCGTCGGCCTCGGCGCCCGGCTCTAAAATGAGAACCGCATGCACCCGGTCGCTGCCGATCACGGCCGCGTCGCGCACCTCGGGCTGCTGCTTGAGAACGGCTTCGACATCTTCGGGAAAAACGTTCAGGCCCTCCGGCGTCACGATCATTTCTTTCTTTCGCCCCAGTATCCTGAGCCCGCCGTTCTCGTCCAGTTCGCCAACATCGCCGGTATGAAACCAGCCATCTTCAAAAGCATGGGCCGTCTCTTCCGGCCGCTGGAAATAGCCGGACGTCACGTTCTCGCCGCGCACCAGGATCTCGCCATCCGGAGCGATCTTCACCTCGACGCCCGCGATCGGCGTTCCCACCGTGCCTTTGCGCGCGTGAAACGGATGATTGAGCGTCACGATCGGCGCGGTCTCGGTGAGCCCGTACCCTTGGATCACCAGAAACCCGAGTTCGGAAAAGAACTGCTCCAGTTCCGGCGCCAGCGGTGCCGCGCCCACAATAAAGCTCCAGAATTTCCATCCAAACAACCGGTGCACCTTGCGGTACCGCCACCAGCGCAGCAGCCAGTGAACTTTCGTTGCCCGCGGCTGCTTCAACTCCGGAAACATCTGCTGTAAGTGCTCCCGTAGGATCTCCAGAATCTGCGGAACCGAGACCAGGACCGAAATGCGCCTCGACCGGATCTGCCGGACGATTTCGGTGGGATTGAATCCACGCATGAACACGACCACGCCTGCGAGCATCGGCGGGATGAACGTCGCCATGGCTTGTCCGAACATGTGGCTGAGCGGCAGCAGATTCAGAAACCGCACAGGATGGAAGGGCCGCTCATAGCGGATATATTTCTTGACTTCACCCTCCACCGGTACGATGTTGGCCAGGATGTTTCGGTGTGTAATGAGCACCCCTTTGGGCTCCGCCGTTGCCCCGGAGGTAAAGAGAATTTCGGCGAGCTGGTCTTTCTGGATCGCGCCGCGCGGCGCGACCGTATCGCTCGGCCCTTGAACCAGACTCGCGAGCTTCCAAATCCTGGCGTCGCTGGCCGGCGGTATTACTTCATCGCCAATCAGAATGGCCCGTGCTTCCACAATCCGGTCGATCCGCTGCACGAACTCTGGATCGGACCGAAAGTCGATCGGCACTGCCACCACACCTTCGAGCAGGCAGCCCCATAGAGCAATAATCCACTCCGGCCGGTTTTCTCCGTACAGAATGATCTTCTCGTCCTTACCGATTCCGGCGTCCGCGAGGCGCGCGGCGAACGCCCGCGCCAGCCGTGCCACTTCGTCATAGCGGAAATGCCGGCTGCGAAGCCCGTCGTCATAGACGAGAAACTCATCGGATAATCGCGCGAAATCGTCGAAGAAATCGAGCAGGGTCTCTTGCGTCATCCAAATTCATTATCGTGTGGCGCCCGCGACAGCGCGGCGCTGCCGCCTTTTAAGGCCTTCCTGGTGCTCGGCCAGGTCACCAGTGAACCGGCGGCGGCCGTTCAAAATCGGCGCCGGTGGGCTGGCCTGCATGCCTCCGTCGTAAAGCGATGTCGGCAACTTTCTTCGTTTGACAGCCAATCCCCGACCGGTAACTGAAAGCGCGGTTACACCAAGCACGACCAATGCGAACCACGAAAACCGTGTCCGTTTTCCATGCCGCCGAAGCAACTGACGGCCATGGAAAGGACCGCCAAGAAAGAAAATCGCACGATGAGCGAGCTTATCCGCGAGCTCTACCAGCGCTACGTCTCGGATGAGGCGCGCCGAGAATTCGGCCGGGCCCTCGAAGCCCTCCGCGCCCAGGCTGCCAGAACCCCTGCGGCAAAGCTCACCATGCGACGGATGGATGCTGAAATCGCAGCCGCACGCCGAGGCCGCCCGCGAGGTTTTGGCCTTGATGATTAAATTTGCCGTCCATGTCTTTCCTACTTAGAGGCTATCTCTCCGTTCCGACTCCCGACGACGATCGTTTTCTTGAATGTGCACTGGTGGCGAGAGCGGCCTTCCTCGTAACCGGCAGCCTGCGCCCTTTTCCAAAACACTACGATCCGGTCGCGATCGTGACTCCCGGCCAACTCTTGCAGCGCCTTATTGTTGACCAGGGATAAGAATCGTGTCTGGCAGTTGTCCACCCGTCCTCGTTGTTCTCATTTCTTTTGAAGTATATTGACGAACGACGGGCGATCACGTGGCGGTAATTATGGCTGGTAGTCGCTGCCACTCTTTTGCCATGTGACAAAGCATTAAGCTTTCAGATTCGGAGCCGCGGCGCAACAACAAAGAAAGCGTTAGGGGCTATCTCGGAACGCCGCTCGCTCTCCATTTCGAACCAGCGTTCGGCTTCAGGGTCGTGGCCTGAGGGAGTGGCGCTAATTGGCGATAGCGTCTTTTATCATTCGTTCCGAGTTGGCAACGGGAGAGGCGAAAGGGGGAATAAAATCCGCGCCTTGTACGAGTAGCGCGTAATCCGACCGAAGCTCCCTACGCTCCCCAGTAAAGAAGACCCTTGTGACGGAGCGGCCAGACGGTGCTCAGGTCGAAGACTTCCAAAGCTGGAACCATGGGCGCACGCCGACATCCGGCTCGGCGACTGTGTGCGCCATGACGCGTTCCGTAATCCGATTGTGCAGCGGCGACATCGTCCGGGAGACTATAAGATCCGGAACACACTGCACCTGTCGAGTCCCAGGCCTCCATCTTGGCGTTTGTGTCGGCCGATCGACTCAAACTGCAGACACACGAGCATCGACCGGCCTTTCTGAGACTGAATTTGAGCGATTGAGAAAGAGCTATTCAATAGCATCCGTGAAACCTTACAGATCCGTGGAACGTCACACAACGACATGCCTGAAGCGACTTGGGAACCTCACGAGGAACACGGACGGCTCACGGCGGAGAGTGACCTGCCAGCTAGCGTCTATGCATTTCCCAAACAGCGCAAGGAACCGCTGACCGACGCACAGCACGTGCGTAACGCCGTCGCCCGGTTCGATCAACTCATCGACGTATCCGATGAAGATCGTGATTTGGCGTTCGTGAACATCCAGAAAGCTGCACGGCACTATGGTGTCAACCTCTCGGAAGGGTCGTGGCACGATCTGGGCATCCACCAGCGGAAGAGAAGAAAAGCGCCACCAGACGCGCTATGACGTGAACCGCGGATCCATGAATGAAGGCAGTCGTCGTTCACAAGTATGGCGGCCCGGAGGTTCTGAAGTTCGAGGACTACCCGGACCCGGTGCCAGGTGCTGGCGAGGTGCTCGTGCGAGTCGCCGCCGCGAGCGTGAACCCGCTCGACTACAAGCGGCGTGCCGGGTTGACCGACGATTATTATCCGATCCATTTCCCGGGCCTCATTGGGGTCGATATGGCGGGAACCGTCGTGAAGATCGGGCCGGAGGTGGAAGGGTTTTCCGTCGGCGATCAGGTCTTCTCCATGGCGGACAATACTTACGCTGAACTTTGTGTCGTCAGTGCGGCTGATGGTGACGCCGGTATTCTCGAAATTCGACAGGAAAACGCTCGAGTTCATGGCCGAAGCCGTGCGAGATGGCAAGCTGGTCATCCCGATAAGCGAGACCCTGCCACTCAGACAAGCGGCCGAGGCTCGAGCAACGGCAGAAAAAGGTGTCGCCGGGAAGATCCTGCTAGTCGCTTGACATTAACTCACTTTACGAACAGAGGACCCGAAAGGAAAATCGGAAATGAGCAACGAATCGCAATTATCAACGGGCAGCGTACAAATTGACCAGAAGAGCTACGAGATGCCCCCGCGAGAGGGGATGAGCATCGCGCAGTTTCTCACCGTCTCCGACATCGAGCGATCCGCTCGCTACTACGAAAAGGTCTTCGGTGCTCGCATCCTGAGCTTGGGGGATGGCAACGCGCCTGGGTACCTTCAGCTTGCGAATATCTGGATGATTCTGAACGTCGGAGGCGGCCCGACCGCGGATAAGCCCACTGTAACGCTGAGCGTCCCCGATCCGAATCACATCAACAGCTTTATGAATTTCCGCGTTGCGGATATTCAAGCGTCCTATAAATTATGGAAAAGTCGAGGAGCCGAGTTCATCACAGAGCCGATACCCAAGTACGGCGAGATTCGCTGCTACATCCGCGATCCCGACGGTTACATTATCGAGGTGGGACAGAGCACCGACCTGAAATACGGTTAACGCTCGGCCGCGCACAAGGCCTTGAATTCCCGGGGCGTGACTCGCATCCACCCCGCGGTGGCAGTCCTGCGTACTTTGGGGGAAGGGCTGGCTCATGTTCAGGAGGACAGAATTCGATTTCAAAGAGGAGGACACCGTGACAACAAAAGGAAAAGTCTTAGTGCTGGTCTCGAGCGGTCGTGGTTTGCCCTTGAAAGATGGCAAGGTATATGCCGGCGCTGGCTACTATCTCAACGAGCTGACGGTTCCGGTTCGCGCCCTGATGAAGGAGGGCTTCGAAATCACTTTCGCCAACCCCAAGGGCAACACGCCGCAAATGGATGTCCATTCAGCTGTAGCCGACTTCTTCGGTGGAGACGAGGCTAAACTTCAGGACTATCTAAAATTCCGCGATACCCTGACTGGGCTCGAAAATCCAACTCGCATCGCGGATATCATCGCATCAGGTCTGGATCAGTTTGACGCTGTTTTCGTCCCTGGGGGCCATGGCCCGATGATGGACCTGCTTGATGACCCCGACGCGGGCGCCGTACTGAGACACTTTCATCAGACATCCAAGCCCACGGCAGTGCTCTGCCATGGCCCGATTTCACTTCTCGCGGCGCTTCCGAATTCGACGGAGGTGGTCGCCGCGCTGTCGGCGGGCGATGCCGCGGGAGCACACGAAAAGGCTCAAGGCTGGGTCTACTCTGGATATAAGATGACTATCTTTTCGACAGCGGAAGAGCAGCAGCGGGAGCCGCTTGAGATTGGTGGTAAAGTTCTCTTCTACCCGGACTTCGCCTTGCGTACTGCGGGCGGTGACGTAAGTGTGCTCGCCCCATGGAAGAGCTACGCCCTTCAGGATCGCGAGTTGATCTCAGGCCAGAACCCGTTCTCGGACGAAGCGCTTCTGAAGCTTCTTCTGCCGGCACTCGATAGGAAGAAGAAGTCGGTTTCGGCGACGTAAGAATCGGGGACGCCCATCGTTTACACGACGATGTTGCCGTGCCTTCGCCAGTCGAAGTCCGAGAGAAGGAATTGCCGATGAATCCCGTGGCATTTCGCTCCATTCAGATCGATGGCCTGTCAATTTTCTACCGGGAAGCTGGTGCGAAGAATGCCCAAACGCTTCTACTGCTGCACGGACTTCCATCATCGTCACGTATGTTCGAAACGCTTTTCGCTCGGCTATCGGACCACCATCTGATTGCGCCGGATTATCCCGGATTTGGACACAGTGACTGGCCGGACCCGAAGAAGTTCGCATATACGTTCGATCACTTTGCCGAGATAATGGACCATTTTACCGAGGCACTGAGAATCTCGCGTTACACGTTATATATGCAGGACTACGGAGGCCCAGTCGGCTTTCGCATGGCTCTGGCTCATCCGGAGCGAGTTGAGGCGCTGATCGTGCAGGACGCCGTCGCTCACAACGAAGGCCTTGGAGAGAACTGGAAAACACGTCGGGCATTCTGGGCTGATCGCGCTGCCCATGAGAGCGCATTGCGCACCAATCTCTTGTCGCTCGAGACCACGCGCGCGCGACATGTCGGAGACGACCCCGACGTCGAGCGCCACAATCCCGACCTCTGGACCGATGAGTTCTATTTTCTGAATCAGCCCGGCCAAGCCGAGATCCAGAGCGATCTGTTCTACGACTACCGAACCAATGTGGAGTCGTATCCGAAGTGGCAGGCCTGGATGCGCGAAAAACAACCGAGGCTGCTCGTGATCTGGGGCAAGTACGAATCATCGTTTGACCCGAGCGAGCCTGAAAGCTATCGCAAGGATGTTCCGGACGCCGAAGTCCACATCGTCGACGGTGGGCACTTCGCGCTCGACACGGCCGCCGATGAAATTGCTGCCTTAGTGAAGGGTTTTATGGGGTCTCCCCTATTTTGATGAAAAGGTGTTCGACGGCCGTGTTATGGGCAGAGGCGACAGCAAGGGCGCGTCCGGGCACGTTCGGATCGCGAATACCTGGCTGACTGTCAAACGTCGGGGCCGCCCCCACCCCGGGCAAGCCGTCGGTACGCTCAGCGTCCCCACCGATGTTCGGATTCCCGGGCGTCTGAGGGAGCGCTTGCTCGCCTCTTTAAAGACGGCCGCAACCGACCCTCACGCGGCGATCGCACTCCGTGAATGGTCAGACACTCGGAGAATCCACAAGCGGCGGAAGGATACTCCCGTAACTCGCCTTTACAAAAACTACCGGTAATGTTGGACAATGGGAATTTGCGGCGTGGAGCGAACATTGGTTCGGGGTCGACAATGAGAGCCCCACATTCGGTCACTAGAACGACACAGGCATCTCGGCTAACAGACATGACCGTCAGAACTAAATGTTGAGTTTGATTGTATCTAGCGCAGCCTGAGTGTTCCAGACGTGCCCTCTGAAGATCAACTCGAGCCCGGGGCAGCGCAAAAAGACAATAGCTTAGATCCAACCCAGGTGATGAGCTCGGCTGAAGCCGCCGGCACTGTGATTGGTCGTTACCACCTGTTGCAGAAAATCGGAGAAGGCGGCATGGGCGAGGTCTGGCTCGCCGAGCAAAAAGAACCTGTTCGGCGGCGCGTCGCGCTCAAGTTGGTTAAAGCCGGAATGAACACGCGCGAAGTGATCGCGCGATTCGAGTCCGAGCGCCAGGCCTTGGCTCTGATGGACCATCCCACCATCGCCAAGGTATTCGACGCCGGATCAACCCCGCAGGGCGCGCCGTACTTCGTCATGGAGTATGTCGCCGGAACTCCGATCACCGAGTATTGCGACAATCACCGGCTGAGCCCGCGCCAACGGCTGGAAATCTTTATGCACGTCTGCGAAGGAGTGCAGCACGCGCATCAGAAGGCCATCATTCACCGCGATCTCAAACCATCGAACATTCTCGTTACTGAAGTGAACAACCACCCCGCTCCCAAGATCATCGATTTCGGCGTAGCCAAGGCGCTCACTCAACGGCTAACCGCGGATACGATGTTCACGCGCGTAGGGGCGATGATAGGAACTCCGGAGTATATGAGCCCGGAACAGGCGCTATCGTCGGGTGAAGACATCGACACGCGGACCGATGTTTATTCGCTCGGCATTATCTTTTATGAGCTGCTGACGGGTGTCCCTCCAATCGAGCTACGGAAAATCGCGTTGGATCAGTTTCTGAGGAAGTTGCGGGAGGAAGAGCCCACGAAGCCGAGTACCAAGATCAAGATCCAAGATGCCGCCACCATGACGGATGTGGCCCATAAGCGGCAGGCGGAGCCTCCCACGCTGGTAAGGGAGTTGCGCGGCGATTTGGATTCGATTGCGCTCAAAGCACTGGAGAAGGACCGGACGCGACGTTATGGTTCGCCCTCGGATTTCGCAGCAGATATCGAACGGTATCTGAAGAATGAACCCGTGATGGCTGTACCGCCGTCTGTGGGATATCGGGCGCGCAAGTTCGCACGCCGCTACCGGGTTGCTTTGGCTACCGGCTGCGCTTTCGCTGTAGTGCTGATCATCGCAGCGGCAATCAGCATCCGGCAGAGCATACGCGCTAACCGGGAAGCTGCGGTTGCCCAGGCAGTCAACAATTTCCTGCAGAACGATCTATTGGCGCAGGCGAGTGCGTCTACGCAGTCAAGCCCGAACGCTAAGCCTGATCCGGATATTAAGGTGCGCACTGCGCTGGACCGTGCCGCTCAGCGCATCGAGAGCAAATTCGGCAAGCAACCCGAGGTGGAGGCCTCCATTCGCAGCACCATCGGGCAGACGTATATCGACCTCGGACTGTACGCGGAAGCCAAAAAACAAATTGAGAGAGCTCTTGAAATCGAACGCCGGAGCCTGGGCGAGAGGAACCCGACGACCCTCAGAACCATGAGCCGCCTAGGAAAAATCGCCAATCTTCAGGGCAACTCCGCGCAGGCCGAGTCATTGCTCGGTCGCACTCTCGAGAGCCAACGCGGTCTGGTGGGTCGCGATCATCCTGACACGCTGTACACGGCAAATGAACTGGCCAACACATACGAGCGCGAAGGAAATTATGCGCAGGCTGAGGCGCTTCACAGTCAGACACTTGATAGCATGCGCCGGGTGTCGGGTCAGGAAGATAACGGCACGCTGAGTTTAATGAACAATCTGGCCATCGACTACTTTCTCGAAGGCAAATACGCGCAGGCTGAGGCGCTTCTGGCTGAGGTGGTGGACACCAGGCGACGTGTTTGGGGACCGGATCACCCCAACACACTAATGGCCCTGGTTAATCTCGCCTCCACGTACCGGTATGAAGGCAATTACGCGAAGGCCGAGCAGCTCTACAGCCAGGCGTTGGATATTGGTCGTCACGTACTTGGGCCAGAGCATCCCAATACGCTCGCGACGATTCAGAGCCTTGCGTTAGTGTACTCGAAAGAAGGCAAATACGTGCAGGCGGAGGAACTCGAAAACCAGACCCTCGAAACTCAACGCCGCGTACTTGGTCCCGACCATCCCGACACCCTAAGGAGTATGGGTCAACTGGCTGCTGAGTACGGGAACGAGGGCAACAACGCGCAGGCTGTGCAGATCCTGGCTAAGGTTCTGGAGATCGATCGCCGCGTGCTGGGTCCGGACCATTCCGACACCCTCATCAATAAGACCAATCTAGCCTTTGCGTATGCCATGCTGGGCAGACACCCCGAGGCTGAGACGCTCTCCAAAGAGGCCTTTGAGACGGCGCACCGTGTGCTGGGTGCCGAGCATCCCTTAACGCTTGGGATCCTGTCCCAGGCTGCAGCGATCCATCAAATGGAGGGGAAATACGCCCAGGCCGAGAAGGAGGCTGCCCAGGTCCTCGCAGGGCGCCGGCACTCCTTGGGCAATGAAAACCCTGATACGACTATTGCGGCCGCGGATCTGGCCTTAGCTTATGTCGCACAGGGCAAATTTGCCGAGGCCCAGCCGCTTGCCCGCGAAGCCATGCAGACCGATACCCGGATACGGCCGGATGATTGGCAGCGTTTCCGCGCGACGAGCCTGCTTGGCGCGAGCTTAGCGGGGCAAAAGAAATACGCTGACGCCGAATCATTATTGGTCGAAGGCTACCAAGGAATGGTGGCCCGCAAGGATCGCATTGGAATCCCGGATCGTTATCATCTTGACCGTGCCCACGAGTGGCTGGTTCGGTTTTATCAGGCGTCGGGTAAGCCGGAGAAGGCCGCCGAATGGGAGAAAAAGTAAGAGACCGTCAATTGGGCACGGCCCCCCGAGTGAAGATAGAGTCCGTTATCGAACCACAACGGGCACCTAATCTCCCCCGCATGCGCAGCACAGTTGCAATGACTCGGTACTTATACGCAATGCCTTCTTGCGACTAGTCGTTACTAGGTCGCCGCGGCTGTGGGATAGAAAACACACCCTCTTTCATTGAGCCCCAAATGCGCGCGGCCTGGTCGCTGGTGAAGTTCAGTTCGCCGATGCTTGCTAACTCAAACTGCCGGTGTGACCAGACTCCACACATGATTCCGGTCGCAGAATGTGCGTGTGAGTTTGTTCCCAGGTAAAGATGGCCGATTTCGTGAACCACGGCCGAGCCAAGAATTAGGTCAGCATCCAGACGCTCGCGTTCGGAGACCTGCTTGATCATCGGGTAGAAGATATTTACACATGGGATTGGCTTGCCGGCATCGTCTGGTCGTTGGGTGAAACCGAGCAAGTCGATCCCGTCATTGATGGGCGGCGGCGTCTGCGCAAGAATACGCAGCCAGAATTCGTTCGGGCCCCGATCGCGCTCGCAGACTGTTAGATTTGTCGCGCAATCCACCCAATTCACGCCGACTTGGATGGAAGCCAGCGTCGTTGCCACATACCGTTCCAACTTGTCCTTCAGATTTCCAGGAATCTTCGCCTGGTCGAGGATTCGGATCGTCATCGTAGGCCGGGCTGCCGGAATTGGCGACACCAGTCCGTGCAAAACGATTGCCAGTTTCAGTTGTGTAGTCAGCCTCGTGTCGTCCTCCCGGAAGCGCGCGAGCGTTCGCTGGGAGGAGTGTGCTGCATTTCGCCAGGTACCTCGATGCACGGGATCGGACCCGCATATGACTTTTCGATGACCTGCTAAACAGCAGACCAGTCAGCAGTTCGATGCTAGACTGATAAGCTGTCAACTATGGATGTGCATCCGGGTCGCCTGCTTAGATTCGGAGACCTCGAGCTAGATGTGCGAGCACGAGAGCTTCGTAGGCAGGGAGTAAGGGTTCGGCTTCAGGATCAATCCTTCTTAATTCTGCTGATGTTGTTGGAGCGCCCTGGCGACGTGGTGCTTCGCGAAGAAATCCGCGAAAAACTTTGGCCGAGCGATACGATCGTTGAATTCGATCACAGCATTAACGCCGCGATCAAGCGGTTGCGCCAGGCGCTGGGCGAAACGGCCGACCGTCCACGGTATATCGAAACGCTGGCCAAGCGCGGATACCGATTTTCGGGTCAAGTGAAAGTTGACGGGCACGGGCCGTCCGAAGCGCTACCTGACTCGGAGGCGGTAATTGTCGAGGAGAGCGTTAGCAAGACTGCACCGCAGGCGCACGTCCGCAGGCGCTTCGGAGCCGCGCAAGTTCTGGGCGGCTTGTTGGTGGGGGCCGCCGTCGTCGCTCTCATCCTTTCCCATCAGCGGCCACCGGAACAGCGCGTTGTACGCTTCGAAATATTACCGCCGGAGAATGACCGGTTTGCCGGCGACGACACGCCGGTCGTGTCACCGGATGGAACCCAGATCGTGTTCAGTGCCGGCAACCGGGGCGCCCTATTCCTGCGTACCCTGGATTCACAATCGACACGGAAATTGCCGGGAACCGAAGGCGGACATATGCCGTTCTGGTCCCCCGATGGACGTTCGCTCGGCTTCTTCGCCAACGGGAAGCTGAAGAAAATGAGCCCGCTGGGTAGTACGCCGGTTGTCCTGTGCGACGTTGAGAGTAGCAAAGGTGGCGCCTGGGGCCGCGACGACGTCATCGTTTTCGCACGGCCCTTCGAGCCTTTTGCGCTGATGCGCATTGCGGCGGCAGGCGGGACGCCTTCTCCGATCACAACAGGCGAGTACCGCCGCCATGCGTGGCCGTCCTTTCTGCCGGATGGCAAGCACTTTCTGTTCACCGTGTATGCCCCGGAGCCTTCACAGTCGGGTGTGTTCGTAGCGTCACTCGACTCCCCGGGGATGACGCGCTTGCTGCCGGACGAAACGAACGCGCAATACACAGAGCCGGGCTATCTCCTATTCCGTCATGGCGGCGACTTGATCGCGCAACCATTCAACTCGAAGAACCTGCATTTTAGTGGGGAGCCGTTTTTGGTGGCTCAAGGGATTTCCGAAGAGGGAAATCTCGCCTTCAGTGCGTTTTCCGCGTCTGCCGGGGTGTTGGCATACCGCACAAACGGAGCGAGCGGCCCATCGAAACTCCAATGGTTCGACCGCCAGGGTAAGGCACTTGGAGACGTCGGCCCTGCCGGTCAATACGACACACCGGCGATTTCGCCCGATGGCAAGGCTGTCGCTGTCGCGTCGAGAAATCCCTCTCCTTGGGACATCTGGGTGTTCGATCTGGTGCGTGGCAGTCGGTCCCGTTTGACCTTTGGCGGAGTGGATCACGCCTATCCCGCGTTCTCGCCGGACGGCCGTCAGATTGCCTACTCCGTTTATGACAAATCGCATCGCATTATTCGGCGCGTAGTCAACGGTGCTGGGAGCGACGAGGTTGCCACCCAGTTGGACCGCGATGCCGAGGTGCAGCAATGGACAGCGGACGGCAACCATCTGATTCTGTCGGCGCGCGGCTCGGAGAATCGGTACGAGATCTGGGTTGCGCCCGTGGCCGGCCGCGGGAGACCGGCCCCCGTTATAGCCGGCGGCTTCGAATACAAAGCAGGCCGAGTATCGCCAGATGGGAAATGGATTGCGTACACCGCCAGCGAGTCGGGCGGGCCGGAAGTCTATATCCAAAACTTCCCGCCAACCCGAGGAAAGTGGCAAATCTCAACGGCGGGTGGCGAGTTGCCCAGATGGCGCGCGGACGGCCGCGAGTTGTTCTACCGCGATGGATCCAAGGTGATCTCCGTCGCTGTGAAGGCGAACGGTCAGAAATTTGAAGCGGGTGTTCCTAAGCTTCTCTTTGACGTGCCCCGATCTCAGCCAATGTTTGACGTCTCAGCTGACGGCCAAAAATTGCTTCTCGTGGTTCCCAACGGGGAAACCGGTGCGCCAAAGCCCATTAATGTCGTTACCAACTGGCCCGCGGCTGGCAAGCAATGAGTAGGGTGCCAGTGTGCAGCGCTCAGGCCGGGAACGCCACCGTTAATGACCGATAACGGGGCGTGAAGGTCTTCCTGCCGGCCAACTTCCACGAACGGACTCGCCGGGCGCTTCGAGAGACTGCGCCCCACGAGTAACGGAAGCTACAGCGACGGAAGACTACAGCAGCAGCGCGTCAATGCGGTGCGCATGTACCATTTCTTCACTTGGGGACCAGGCGAAGACCGTGAACCTGCCGTCCTGCGAGGCGACCAGTGCGATCGCGTCGCGCTGGTCGTGCACGAACTGTGCCGCTGACAAGTGGCGCGTACCTCCGAACTGCGCCGGCTCCGCAATCACGGGGCTTCCGCCTTCGATAGGTTCCGTGACAATAACCTGGGCCACTTGTGCAGAGCCCACCCTACGGACGATCTTGGCACCAAACGCGAGCAACTGTAATCCGCCGAGATAAGGGTGGCGCCGTCGACCGCAGTAAGGCCCGCAATTCCATCTGCCGCACGGCTCAGGGCATCTTCCCAGCGCCGGCTTGGCGTGCCCGCGGCATCTCTTCGCATCAGGTCCGCAAGGCCGGAGAACGCGGGCACAACTGAATAAGTGATCGGTTGAAGGATGGACTCCTTCCAGGCATCCGACCCATGGGTACCACGAGTAGCATGCCGCCACGGCCATGCGCTCGCATAGAAACAGCAAGTTGCAACAGAACGTTCACTTCCGAACCGGTCGCGAACTGTGATTCCAAACGGAGGAGTGAAGTGAGCAGCTTTGGATAGGCGGCGCTCATCGCGGCTTGCGGATCGATGATCTTGATCTCGTCCCCCTGGAGAACGGCGATATTGATGAATTTGCCGGATTCCTCTGAGGGGCTTTGTTTCACAACCAGCAGCCCGGGAAGGATAACTTCCAGAATCAAACAGAATGCCGGAAGATTCCGGGTAATGCCCCAAACGCGCAGTTCGTCGTGTTGCGGCCAAACGCCAAGATGAAGACCGATCCTCTCCACGGCTGCCGCGAGTTTACTGAGATCCTTGGGCTCTAACGAAAGCGAAATCGCAAACGCGGCGGCATCCTCCACTTGCCCGGGCGCAACGAACGCGAGAGAAATGCGGGAGATATAGCGCGGAAAACACAGAGATGTACTATATTTCCGCCGGAATCGGCCCAACGTAATCGGTCCCAGTCTTCTGACCTGAGAAACGCAATGAAGCGCTTCGCCAGTTCGGCCTCGTTCGATCCCGCAACGACTGCCGGCGCGGCTGCGTTTTGAAAAAGACGCACGCGCCCGTTTGGCTTGGATTACGATCATGTCATGGCCTGCTTACGTCACGCCGAATTCGCCCTGGCCATCGCCGCTCTTAGCCCCACGCGTTGTTATGCCTAACTCAAAGTGATGATCTCCGGTGGTTTCGCATAGAGGAGGGACACCCGTTCGCCTTTTCTTCTCTATACTGAAATCGTGCCGATCCGTTCGTGTCTCGTTTCGTTCACCGATTCCGAGGGTATCGAGCACTCGGTCCAAGTGCCCGCCGACAGCTTGTTCGAAGCTGCGGTCGAGGCGATGGCGGCGTTCAGGCATAGCATCCTAGCGGATATGCCGCTCGGCGCCGGAACGCGGCTGACGATTCGAGTCAAAGCGCCGGAAGAAGAACACACCGTCACCGTCGGCAAGGTGCTCTCGTGGTTGGAAGGCGGCGCAAAAAGTCCAAGCGAACAAATGAAGAAGAATCGACTACGGGAACGTCTCCGAAAATGAGCCGGTCTTTGAAGGGCGGATCACCGCGCTTTATTTTGATCTCACACCCTGTCCGAATGGGCGGCTACTCGTACAATGCTTGGCGCAAAACATCTTGCCTTTTCGCAACTTCGTGGTGAATGATAAAGGACGTTATCATACGATCCATGAGCAGGGAAGTGACCACAAAAAAGATCCGGCAGAGCGCAGCGCAGATAGTCTTTACTCCACGCTCCGTGAGCATATTGTCGAACACATCTTCGTCGGCGACATGCTCCGTGCGCTCTGGTGCCAACCCATCTTGACGTCGAAGTGTTGCCTCCGGAATTCGATGCCCATGGTCGCGACTTGGTGATCTGCAGGGGCTCACCTGAGCGCCACATTCAGTTCAAGACCCAAGCTGAGGGCAACGTGACGGTTAGCTTATCCCTCGCGAAAAAACCCAGCGGTTGCGTAATACGTGTCGGTATCGGCGAGCTGCTCAATCTCGGCTTTATTGGTGGTTTGGCGGACCTCCAGGACAGCCTCTGCCTCCAATCGACTATTTTCCAAATTGCGCGGCGAATGACGCGCAACAAAGAAGGTCAGCAACCTCCACGCGCGAACTTTAGAGTCGTACCGAGGCAGGAATTCACGAAAATAACGACGATCGACGAAGTGGTGCCCAGAGTCTTCGGAGAGCTGCCTTCTTCAAAAACATCATGACTGCTCCCCTTATCTCAGAGCCGCAGTTGAATTCAGGCCGCCCTGCGCTCGTCGCCGGGGCAGGCACCGTGTGATCGCAGTTGATGATCACGTCCAGGCGGGCACCTGGACCCGCGACGCGGCCCCCACGTCTCCACTGCCCCCCAACTCAATGCCGGAAAACCCCAAATTCCATGCTCCCGTGAACCGGCCGGTTATATACGGCCGATAAACAAATGCCCAGCACCGTTCGCGTGTCCCGCGGATCGATGATGCCGTCATCCCACAGCCGCGCCGTGGCGAAGTAGCAGTCGGATTCGCGTTCGATCTGGTCTTCTAACGCCGTGCGCGCGGCAGACAATTTGTCTTCCTCCACCGGTTGCCCCGCCTTGGCGAGCGACTCGCGCCTGATAATGTCCATCACGCCGGCCAACTGCTGCGCGCCCATCACCGCGATCCGGTGATTCGGCCACGTAAAAAGAAAGCGCGGCTCGTACGCGCGCCCGCACATGGCGTAATTCCCCGCCCCGTACGAGCCGCCGATCATGATGGTGATCGCCGGCACGGTGGAATTTGAAACCGCATTGATCAACTTCGCGCCGTTGCGGATGATGCCTAGTTCCTCGTACGTTTTTCCGACCATGAACCCCGTGATGTTCTGCAAAAACAGCAGCGGAATATCCTGCTGGTTGCATAGTTCGATGAACTGCGCGCCTTTGGCCGAAGATTCAGACATCAGCACGCCGTTGTTGCCCAGAATCCCCACCGGGAACCCATGAACGCGCGCAAACCCGGTGACAAGTGTCGCGCCGTATTCGGTCTTAAACTCGGAAAAACGCGAGCCGTCCACCAGGCGCGCGATCACTTCCCGCACCTCGAACGGCACGCGTACATCGGCCGAGGCAATGCCCAGCAGCTCGTCCGGATCGTAGAGCGGCTCGTCGAAATCGGGCTGTTGCGGCGTAGGCGGCCTCGGCAGGTTGTAGTGCTCCACGATCTCGCGCGCGATGCGGATTCCATCCATCTCATCCTCAGCGAGGTAATCGGAAAGGCCGGACACCCGCGAGTGCATTTCGGCCCCGCCCAGCTCTTCTTCGCTCGATATTTCGCCCGTCGCCATCTTGACCAGCGGAGGACCTGCAAGAAACACCTGCGCCTGATGCTTGACCATGACGACGTAATCGGACATGCCGGGCAGATACGCGCCGCCCGCGGTGGAGCTGCCGAACACAACCGAGATGGTAGGAATGCGCAGCTTCGACCGGCGCGTGATTTCGCGAAAGCCGCGGCCCCCGGGCACGAAGATTTTGCTTTGCACCGGCAGGTCGGCCCCGGCCGATTCCACCAACAGGATGCATGGCAGGCGATTCTCCATCGCGATGTCGGCCAGCCGCGCGTTTTTCCACAACCCCGCTTCCGAGGTGGATCCGCCCTTGGCCGTAGCTTCGTTGGCGCTGATCAGGCATTCGCGGCCGCTGACTAAACCGATGCCGCCGATCACGCGCGCGCCAGGATTTTCATCGCGCATTCCCATGCCGGCCAGCGGCGCGATCTCCAAAAAATACGAGCCTTCGTCCAGCAGAAGCTCCACCCGCTCGCGCGGCAGCAGTTTTCCCCGCTCGCGATGCCGCTGGACGTATTTTTCGCCGCCGCCTTCAGTCGAGCTCTTCAGCTCCCGCCGCAGCCGTTCTACAGCCGCACTCATGCCTTCGTAGTTGGCGCGGTAGGCGTCCGATTGACGGTCCACCGCGGTGCGCATCGGTTCCACGGATAATCAAGTATAGCCATGGCAGAAGAAGCGCCGCTCCGCGGCCAAACCAAAAAACTGGCCGCCTGGTTTTTGGGACCGAAAGCGGAAAACGCCGACGTCGAAGAGAAACTGGTCAGCTTCATTCTCCAGGATTATTTCCATTGGCGCCGCAATTACTATCCTTCCGACGAGATCGTGATTCCGCAGGTCGTGCGTCGCGAACTGGCGGATTGGAACGATGAACTGGCTCAAAAACTCGCGGAGATGCTGGCCGGGCTGCGCAAACATTTTCCGTTTTATAGCCCCCGCTACCTCGCGCATATGATGTCCGATCAGACCATGCCGAGCGTGCTGGGCTATTTCGCGGGACTGCTGTACAACCCCAACAACGTCACGCCCGAAGCCGCGCCCGTGACCGAGCGGTGGGAATTCGAGGTTGGGCGCGACATCCTGCAGATGGTCGGCTACAAAACGCCGCCCGAGCCCGGCGGCCCGCACGAGGCGCGCTCCGAGTTCGGATGGGCCCACGTAACCAGCGGCGGCACCGTGGCCAATATCGAGGCGCTGTGGGCGGCGCGCAATGCGGCGTATTTCCCGCTGGCAGTCCGGCGTGTCGTCTGCGAGCTCCGCATCCCCTTCGAAGTGACCCTTCCCGATCGGACCTCGTGCAATCTGATGAGCCTGGACGAGCAGCAGTGCCTCGGCCTTGCGCCCAGTGAGACAATGCACCTGCTGCCGCGCCTGGTCGCTGCGATTGAAAAGCATCTGAACGTTCCACCGCAAATGGCCATTCAGAAGACGCCGGAACTGCTGGCCGCAACCGGCTTCTGCATTCCGCAAAACGGCGTAGCGGCTTGTTACCGCGTTCGGCCCCCGGCCATTTTCGTTTCCAGCGCGAAGCACTACAGCTTGACCAAGGCTGCGGATGTGCTGGGCATCGGTCGCGAGAACGTGATTCTGGTGGATGTCGACGGCCTGTTCCGGATGGACGTGCGCGATCTGGAGAAGAAAATCAAGACAGCCCTGCTGGACGGCATGCTCCCGCTGGCCGTGATCGCCATCGCCGGCACCACCGAAGAGGGCGCGGTCGATCCGGTGCACGAGATTCTGGATCTGCGGCACGAACTGGAAGCCGAATCGCGCACGAGCTTTTGGCTGCATGCCGACGCGGCTTGGGCGGGCTACGTGCGTTCGCTGTTCTCCCCTGACGCCGGCTCGCTGGCCCAGCATGTCGAAACCGTGCGCCGCTTCGTCTCCCGCGAACTGGATTTGAGCGACGGCGCGTACTCGAAAACCCTGCCCATCCAGTGGGGCGATCAGGACGTGCTCAGCGCGTTTCTGGCGATGTCCAAGGTCGATTCCATCACCATAGATCCGCACAAGATGGGCTATGTCCCTTACCCCTGCGGCGTCGTCGCGTTCCGCAACGATCGCGTGCGCCAGTTTTTGGCCGAGACCGCGCCTTATCTTGCGTCCGCTTTTCAGCCGGAAGAAACCCAGGTGGACCACACGCCGCCCACCTCCATCGGTCCTTATATCTTGGAAGGCTCCAAGGCCGGCGCCGCTGTTGCTGGCGTTTGGCTCTCCCATCGCATGATTCCGCTCAATCGCGACGGCTATGGCGAGATCGTGCGCGCGTCGATTCTAGCTGCGCGCGAACTCTACGAACGCCTGATTCACTGGGAGCACTGGGCGGCCGCTAACAAAATCGAACCTGCGTTCGAGTTCATGCCGCTCACCCCGCAGCCGCCCGACACGAACGTCGTTTGCTTTCTGGTACGCGATAAATGCCACCCATCGCTCGCGCGCCTCAATGCATTGAACCAATGGATTTATGAGCGGTTCACCATCGAATCGGAATACAGCGCCGGCGAGTACAGCTACTCGCAGCCGTTTTTCTTAACGCATACCGTGATCAAGTACCCGAGCTACTCGCCGCGACTGGTAATGGGTCCGCTGCAGCGCTTTTCGATCGAACCATCCGAGTATTTTGAGCGCGGCCTGTTCGTCCTCCGCGCCACCATAATGAGCCCCTACATCGTGCTGGCGGAAGAGACCGGCCGGAAGGGACGCCCTTATCTGGCGCAGTTCATGGACCGGCTCGCGGCCAAAGCCGAGGAAGGCATCAAGGCCTCTGTCGCGTAGCCCCGCCGAGAATCGACGCCTCCAACAAGTTTTCGTGTTTGCGGAAATCCCAAACCCCGATCCGCCTGCCCGCCCCAAATCCCCACCCTGAAACTCCGCTATCATAGAATTCGGCGGCTTGGATGACCAAGCCGGTACGCAACCGGCTCGTTTCGGGCGCGCGTTTACATCGCGTCCGGCGACGCTGGAATTTGTAGTGCGCCTGCACCATCGGCATCACTACAACCTTTACTTTCAAATACATAAGATGTTACGCTGAAGACCTTAATGCGCACAGTCGATTTGATCCACCGAAAAAGAGATGGGGAAGAACTCGCGCCCGAAGAAATCGCTGGGATCGTAGACGGCTACACGCGAAACGACATTCCGGATTATCAGATGGCGGCTTTTCTCATGGCCGTGTATTTCTCCGGTATGACGGATCGCGAGGTCACGGCGCTGACCGACTGCATGATCCGTTCTGGGGAAACGGTCGACCTGAGCTCGATCAAGGGCGTCAAGGTCGACAAGCACTCTACCGGCGGCGTTGGCGACAAGACGAGCTTGATTTCGGCGCCGTTGGCCGCTTCCGCTGGCGTCATCGTGCCCATGATCTCCGGCCGCGGACTGGGCCACACCGGCGGTACGCTGGACAAACTGGAATCCATTCCC
This sequence comes from Bryobacteraceae bacterium, assembly GCA_035293725.1. Lineage (GTDB taxonomy): Bacteria > Acidobacteriota > Terriglobia > Bryobacterales > Bryobacteraceae > Palsa-89. Next base: position 77,287 of record DATGMH010000053.1, on the reverse strand, counting down.
GGGTTCCGCACGGATCTCAGCATCGACGAATTTCGGGAACAGCTCGGCAAGCACGGGCTTGCGTTTATCGGCCAGACGCCGGAGGTCACGCCCGCCGACGGCAAACTGTACTCGCTGCGCGATGCCACGGCCACCGTGGAATCTATTCCGCTGATCGCGTCCTCCATCATGTCGAAGAAACTGGCCGTTGGCCTGGACGCCATGGTGCTCGATGTGAAAGTCGGCAGTGGCGCGTTCATGAAGCGCCAGGTGGATGCGCGCCGGCTGGCGCAAATGATGGTCGGTATCGGCCGCCGCATGGATAAACGCGTTCAATGCCTGATCACCGACATGAATCAGCCGCTCGGGTACGCCGTGGGTAATGCGCTCGAGATCATGGAAGTTTCCCAAACCCTCCAGAACGCCGGACCAACCGACTTAACGCGTTTGGCCCTGGAACTGGCCGCGCGCATGATCTATCTGGGGAAAATCTCGCCCACCTTAGACGAGGCCCGCGAATTGGCGCAGCAGAAATTGCTCGACGGCAGCGGCTACAAGAAATTCAAGGAAGTCATCGAGGCCCAAGGCGGCAATCCCCAAGTGCTGGACCGCTTCGAGCTGCTCCCCAACGCCACCGGAGTGCGCGAGATCGCTTCGCCGCGCGCCGGCTATGTCAGCGCGATCGCAGCCGAGGGCATCGGCATGGCGTCCTCAATGATCGGCGCGGGCCGCAACACCAAGGAAGACGCCATCGATCCGGCCGTCGGCGTCATTTTGGAAGTAAAAGTTGGCCAAAAGGTGGACGCCGGCGCCGTCCTGTGCCGCGTCTATTACACCGGCGAAGAGCATGTCGAAGAAGCATCGCAGCAGGTAGAAGATGCCTTCCGCATCTCCTCGACGCCGCCCGAGGAGCGCGAGCTGATTCTCGAAGTGGTAAGCTGATCCGTTCATGGATCGCTTTACCGGGATCCTGGGGATCCTCGCCATTCTGCTGGCGTGCGTGTTGTTTTCCACGCATCGCCGCAAGATCCGCTACTCCATCGTCGCCTGGGGCGTCGGGCTCCAACTGACTTTCGCGTTTATCGTGCTTCGCACTCCGGCCGCGGGTGCATTTAAAGTCGCCAGCGACAAGGTAAACGCGCTGATCGGCTATTCGCAGGCAGGCAGCACCTTCGTCTTCGGCGACCAACTCGGCGGCAGCCAGCCAGTGATTTTCGCCTTCCAGGTGCTGCCGATCATCATCTTCATTTCCAGCCTGTTCAGCATCCTGTATTACTTCGGCGTCATGCAGATTTTCGTCCGCGCCATGGCGGTTGTGATGCAGCGCGTCATGGGCGCCAGCGGCGCCGAGTCCACCAATGTCGCCGCCAGCATCTTCATGGGCCAGACCGAGGCGCCCCTGACTATTCGCCCGTTTCTCGACGGCCTCACCGAATCCGAGCTGTTCACCATCATGACCAGCGGGATGGCCCACGTCTCCGGCGCTGTCATGGCAGCTTACGTCTTGATGGCGCACGTCGAAATCCGCCACTTGCTCACGGCCGTGATCATGACCGCGCCCGCCACCATCATGCTCGCCAAGATCCTGGTTCCCGAAGTCGAGAAGCCGGCCACGGCGGGCGACGTCAAGGTCGAAGTCGAGCGGCCCGGCATCAACGTGATCGATGCGGCGGCGCGCGGCGCAGGCGACGGTTTGCATCTGGCGTTGAACATCGCCGCGATGCTGATCGCGTTCATCGCCCTCATCGCGCTCTGCAACGGAATTCTCAGCTATTTTCACATCACGCTCCAGCAGATCTTCGGATACGTATTCTCGCCCATCGCCTGGCTCCTGGGCGTGAAATTTCAAGATTGTCAGTCGATCGGCAATCTTTTGGGAACGCGGCTGGTGCTCAACGAGTTCATCGCCTTCCAACAGCTCGGCCCCATGCGGGACCATCTGGACCCGCGCTCGTTCACCATCGCCACCTACGCCCTGTGCGGCTTTGCGAACTTCAGCTCCATCGCCATCCAGATCGGCGGCATCGGCGCGCTGGCCCCTTCGCGCAAGTCCGATCTGGCGCGGCTCGGCTTGAAAGCTGTGGCGGCCGGAACAATGGCGAATTTTATGTCGGCCTGCATCGCGGGCATGCTGCTCTAATGCAGGACGCCGTCGTGCACATCCGGTCGCAAACCCACCTGGAGCCGCGCTCCGCCGTGGTGCTGGGCAGCGGCCTCGGCGCCTTCGCCGATGAGCTGGCCGACTCAGTCCACATCCCGTATGCCTCCATCCCGCAATGGCCCGCCTCCACCGCCATCGGACACGCAGGCAAGCTCGTGTTCGGCCGTCTGGATGGCGTGCCCGTCGCGGTGATGGCCGGGCGCTGCCATTTGTACGAAGGCTATTCGCCCGCGCAGGTCACCATGGGCGTGCGCGTCCTGCGCGCGCTCGGCGTCGATACCGTCGTCTTCACGAACGCCGCCGGTGGTGTCAATCTCAATTACAAACCTGGCTCGCTGGTGCTGATTTCCGATCACATCAACTTGCAAGCCTCCAACCCGCTCAGCGGGCCAAACGACGATTCCGTCGGGCCGCGTTTTCTGGACATGTCTGAGGCCTATCCGGCCGCGCTTCGTCACACGGCGCACAACGTCGCCGCCGAACTGGGAATCCCGCTAACCGAGGGCGTCTACGCGGCGCTGGCCGGGCCGAGTTACGAAACACCCGCCGAAATCCGGTTCCTGCGCACCATCGGCGCCGATTTGGTGGGAATGTCGACCGTCCCCGAAGTGATCGTCGCCAATTACCTCGCCATGCGCGTCTTGGCGATCTCCTGTGTCACGAACATGGCCGCCGGCATCTTGCCGCAAAAGATCAACCACCAGGAAGTGCTGGAGACCGGCCTCAAAGTGCGCGACACGCTGGTGCAGTTCTTGAAAGCGCTGCTGCCCTTGCTGTGACCAAGCCTATGGACAAGCTCATCGAAGCTGCGCTCCAAGCTCGCGAACATGCCCACGCGCCGTTTTCGAAATTCAAAGTCGGCGCCGCCCTGGAAGACGAAAGCGGCCGGATATTCACCGGCTGCAACGTCGAGAATGCCACGTATGGCCTCACCATGTGCGCCGAGCGGGTAGCCGTGTTTAAAGCGCTGTCTGAAGGAGCCCGCAAATTCAAGCGCGTCGTTGTCGCAGCCGACACCGATGTACTCACCCCGCCCTGCGGTGCATGCCGCCAGATACTATGGGAGTTCTGCGGCGACGTGGAGCTGATATTGGTCAACCCGCAAGGCAAGACCGAATCCATGCGCTTGAAGCAATTGTTCCCGAGACCCTTCGATGCGTCCTTCCTCTAATACCCTCGTGCGCGCCATCCTGGCGCTGGCCTTCTGCGCAGTCGCCTTCGCCGAACCGGCCGACTGGATCTACAGCGCCCGCTATGTCGTCACTATGGACGCGCAGCACCGGCTCATCGAAAACGGCGCGATCGCCATTAGCGGCCAACGCATTCTCGCTGTCGGCCCCCGCGCCGATATCGATCGCCACTATCAGCCGCGCCAGCGCGTAGATCCTCCCAACGCCCTCATCATGCCGGGCCTGATCAATAGCCACACCCACGCCGCTATGTCGCTGCTGCGCGGCATCGCCGACGACATGAAGCTGCAAGACTGGCTCGAAAAATTCATCTTCCCCGCCGAAGCCAAGAACGTCTCGCCCGATTTCGTGCTGTGGGGCTCGCGCCTGGCATGCCTCGAAATGATGCTCTCCGGCACCACCACCTTCGTCGACATGTACTATTTCGAGGACCGCGTGGCACAGGCCGCCCAAGAAGCAGGACTGCGCGGCGTCCTGGGCGAGACCATCCTGCGATTCAAATCGCCCGATTCGCCCACGCCCAAAGACGCTCTGGCGTACACGGAAAAATTCATCCAGCAGTACAAGAACGATCCGCTGATCGTCCCCGCCCCGGCGCCGCACGCCATTTATACCAACGATGACGCCGATCTCCGCGCCGCACGCAAGCTGGCCAACAAGTATAGCGTTCCGCTAATAATCCATCTGTCGGAAACCAAGACCGAGAACGAAGATGCAATCCGCGTGCGCGGCATGACACCCACGCGGCTCCTGGACGCTTTGGGCGTGCTGGACGGCCCCACCATCGCCGCGCACGGCGTCTGGCTCGATGACACCGACATGCAGATCCTGAAGGCGCACGGCACCGGGATCGCGCACTGCCCATCCAGCAACATGAAACTCGCCAGCGGAATCGCGCCCGTGGTGAAGCTGCTCGCCGCGGGAATCCCGGTCGGGCTCGGCACCGACGGTCCGGCCGGCAGCAACAACGACTTCGACCTCATGGAAGAAATGAACCTGGCCGCCGATCTGCAAAAAGTCGCCACCGGCGATCCGCGCGTCTTGCCTGCCGAAAAGGCGGTCGAAATGGCCACGATCGAAGGCGCGCGCGTGGCGGGTCTCGAAAAACAAATCGGCTCCCTCGAGCCCGGCAAGCGCGCCGACCTGATCACCCTCCGCCTGGACCGCCCGCATGCCGTGCCGATGTATAACGTCTATTCCCAAATCGTCTACGCTCTCAAAGCATCGGACGTCCAGGACGTCGCTGTAAACGGAAAACCAATCGTGCGCGACGGCCGGCCGTTGACCCTGGACCCCGCCTTGATCGAAGCCAAGGCCAAAGAATACGCCGATAAAGTACGCGCTTCTCTTCGCTAGCGGGCTGTCATTCGCGATTCTGTAAAGCGTGCATCGCGCATCTGGCTCTACAATAAAGTCGATGCCCACGTTGAATAGCTTTGGCGCCGCCTCTACCCTGACGTCGGGCGGTGCGAAGTTCCAGATCTACTCGCTCGCGCAGCTGGAAAAATCCGGCGCGGCTAAAATCTCGCGGCTGCCTTATTCCATCCGCATCCTGCTCGAGAACCTGCTGCGCTCCGAAGACGGCCGCACCGTGAAAAAATCCGACATCGAGTATGTCGCCAGATGGCAGATCGGCGCGCCCGCGCAGGAAATCAATTTCCGCCCCGCTCGCGTGCTCCTGCAAGACTTCACCGGCGTCCCCTGCGTGGTCGACCTGGCCGTTATGCGCGACGCTCTGCGCGGCATGGGCGTCGATCCCAAGCGCGCCAATCCCTTGATACCCGTCGATCTGGTGATCGACCACTCCGTGCAGGTCGATAAGTTCGGCTCGGCCGATGCTTTCAGCGTCAACGCGCTGCTTGAATTCCAGCGCAACCAGGAGCGCTACGCATTTCTGCGCTGGGGCCAGAAAGCCTTCCAGAACTTCCGCGTCGTCCCGCCCGACACCGGCATCGTGCACCAGGTCAATCTCGAATACCTTGCCTCCGTGGTCTTCACCGACAAGAACACCGCCCAGGCCTATCCCGATACGCTCATGGGCACGGATTCGCACACCACCATGATCAACGGCCTGGGAGTGGTGGGCTGGGGCGTGGGCGGAATCGAGGCCGAAGCCTGCATGCTGGGCCAGCCCATCTCGATGCTGCTGCCCGAAGTCGTCGGATTCAAGCTCAAGGGCCGTTTACGCGAAGGCGCAACTGCCACCGACCTCGTGCTCACCGTCACCCAGATGCTGCGCAAGAAAGGCGTGGTCGGAAAATTCGTCGAGTTCTATGGCTCCGGCGTCGCCGGACTCCCGCTGGCCGACCGCGCCACCATCGGCAACATGGCCCCCGAGTACGGCGCCACCATCGGCTTCTTCCCCATCGACCATCAAACGCTCGATTACCTGCGGCTGACCAACCGCTCGCCCGAACAGATCGCGCTGGTGGAAGCTTACGCAAAAGAACAAGCCCTTTTCCTCGTCGAAAACTCGCCCGAACCCGAATACTCTGGCACACTGGAACTCGACCTCAGCACGGTCGTTCCTTCGCTCGCCGGCCCCAAGCGCCCCCAAGACCGCATCAATCTTCCCGACGTCAAACAGAATTTCCTGGCGTCCTTGAATGCGGCGCCGCGCTCGGCTGAAGTCCGTAGCAACGGCTCGAAGTCCACCATCCACGACGGCTCGGTCGTAATCGCCGCCATCACCAGTTGCACCAACACCTCCAATCCCTCTGTGATGGTCGCCGCCGGCCTGCTCGCCAAGAAAGCCGTCGAAAAAGGCCTGAAAACCAAGCCCTGGGTGAAGTCCAGCCTGGCGCCCGGTTCCAAGGTGGTTTCCGATTACCTTAACGATGCCGGCCTCACGCCCTACCTGGAACAGCTTCAATTCCACCTGGTCGGCTATGGCTGCACCACCTGCATCGGCAACAGCGGACCTCTGCCCGAACCGGTCGCCGAAGCCGTCCAGAAGGAAAAGCTGACCGTGGCCGCGGTGCTCAGCGGCAACCGTAACTTCGAAGGCCGCATCAATTCGCTGGTGCGCGCCAACTATCTCGCTTCCCCGCCGCTGGTGGTCGCCTACGCGCTGGCAGGCCGCGTCGATATCGACCTCGACAGCGAACCGCTGGGCGCAGGCCAAAATGGCCAGGATGTTTATCTCAAGGACATCTGGCCCACACCCGACGAAGTCCAGGCCGTCGTGAAACGCTCGGTCCGCGGCGAAATGTTCCACAAAGAGTATTCCGAGGTCTTCCACGGCGACGAACGCTGGAACAGCGTCAAAGTTCCGGCGGGCGACCTGTACGAGTGGACCGATCGCTCCACTTACATCCGCAAGGCCCCTTATTTCGATCAGATGGTCGACCCCGCAACTTCGGTCCGCGACCTCACCGGCCTGCGCGTGCTCGCCATGCTGGGTGATTCCGTCACCACGGACCACATCTCGCCCGCCGGCTCCATCCCCGTCGACAGCCCCGCCGGAAAATACCTGATCGGCCTCGGCGTCAAGCCCGCCGACTTCAACTCCTACGGCTCGCGCCGCGGCAATCACGAGGTGATGGTGCGCGGCACGCTGGCCAACATTCGCCTGCGGAATATGCTCGCGCCCGGAACCGAAGGCGGCTGGACCACGCATGTCCCTAGCGGCGAAAAAATGTTTATCTACGATGCCGCCATGCGATACCAGCAGGAAGGCACACCGCTCATCATCATTGCCGGTAAGGAATACGGCTCCGGCTCTTCGCGCGATTGGGCCGCCAAAGGCACGCTCCTCCTGGGCGTGCGTGCCGTCATCGCCGAAAGCTTCGAGCGCATCCACCGCTCCAACCTGGTCGGTATGGGCGTTCTGCCGGTGCAGTTCCTTCCCGGCCAGAACCGCGAATCGCTGGGCCTGACCGGCCTCGAAAACTACTCGATCGAAGGAATTCCTGAAGCCATCGCCAAAGGCTCCAAAGCACGCGTGCGAGCCAAGGCCAACGATGCGACCGAAAAGGTGTTCGAAGCCCTTATCCGCATCGACACGCCCATGGAAGCCGAATATTACCGCAACGGCGGAATCCTGCCTTACGTCGTCCGGCAACTGGCGGCAAAATCCTAATCCGCGGATGAATTGCAACCGCCCCGCGGTGTATCATCCGAGAGAACCGTGGCTGCTCGCTTTCCCATTCTCCGCCGCCTGATTCTTCTGGCCCTCGCCGGTCCGGCCTTCGCCCAAACGGCGCTCCGCTTTCCGCAAAACCCGCTGGTCTCGGTATCCACCTCGCCCTCGCTCGGCGACAACGTCAACGGACCCTCCGTCATCCGCGTCCCCTCTTGGATCCAACATCCGCTGGGCCGCTACTACATGTATTTCGCACATCACAAGGGCGCCTACATTCGCCTGGCCTATGCCGACTCGCTCGCCGGTCCATGGAAGGTCTACGAACCCGGCGTCCTCAACGTGCGAGACACCATCTTCTATCGTCCGCAACCCGATCCGCCTGCTAGTCCGCCCACGCTCTACACGCATGTCGCGTCGCCCGAAATCTTCATCGACGAAGCGCACCAGCGGCTGGTCATGTACGTCCACGGCATGTGGACCGATCTCCGGCCCTGGCCCTCCGATCCCGCCGCGGCGCTCCGCTGGATGCGCGAAAACAACTACGCGCAGTTCACGCAAACCACCGTCTCCAGCGACGGACTCCATTTCGAGCCGCGCCCCGGCGTCACGCTACGAACCTCGTACCTGCGCATCTTCCCCTGGAACGGCAGCTACTACGGCATGGCGCGCCTGGGCGTGCTGGCCAAAGCTCCGAACCCGCTCGCGCCCTTCGAACCCGGCCCCAACCCGTTTGACGGCTCCCTCTACGCCGGCCGCGTGCGCCATGTCGCCGTGCTCCTGCGCGGCAGCACCCTCTACGTCTTCTTCTCCGCCATCGGCGATGCGCCGGAAAAAATCCTCCTCTCCACCATCGCGCTCAACGCCGATTGGCACACCTGGAAGGCCTCTCCACCCGTAGAAGTCCTCTCGCCGCGCGAGCCCTATGAGTGCCCCAATCTTCCCGTCGTACCCTCCAAAGCAGGCGAATCGGAAGGCCCCGAAAACGCTCTCCGCGACCCGGCCGTATTCGAAGAAAACGGAACAACTACGCTGTTTTACTCCGTGTGCGGCGAACAAGGCATCGCAGCCGCCGGCGTGACCGCGCTGCTTCAAACCGCTCCGGCAAACCAGAACCCCCACCCGGTACAATTGAGAAAGCAATGAAATCTTTATTTGTTTTACTCCCCGTGTCTCTGCTCGCTGCCGCGTTTGCCCAGCAACCCGCCACGCCTCCCGTTCCGCGCCCCGCGCCTTCGCTTCAGCCGCCTCCCGCACAGGTCGCGCCCGACGCCGTGGTCCTCACCATTGGCGACCAAAAGATCACGCGCGCTCAGTTTGAAGAGCTCCTGGCAGCCTTAGCCGAGAATGGCCGCCCCATACCCAACGCCGCTGCCAAGCGCCAGGTTGCCCAGCAATTCGGCCAGATGCTCGCGCTCTCCCAGGAGGCCCGCAAGCGCAAACTGGATGAGACCCCCGCCGCCAAGCAAATGATCCCCATCCAGGTCGACTCTTACCTTGTCAATGCCCTCCAGCGCCAGGTGGCCGATCAGGTCCACCCCGATGACGCCGCCTTGCACGCCTACTACGACGCCCACAAAAGCGAGTACGAACAGGTCAAGGCCAGCCATATCCTCATTCGCTATAAAGGCTCGCCGGTGCCGGCCCGCGCCAATCAAAAGGATCTAACCGAAGCCGAGGCCGAAGCCAAGGCCCAGGACATCGAAAAACAACTCTCCAACGGCGGAGACTTTGCAGCCATCGCCAAAGCCGAGTCCGACGACACCGGCACCGCCCCCAACGGTGGCGCCCTGCCCCCGTTCAGCCGCGGCCAGATGGTTCCGGAATTCGAACAGGCTGTGTTCAACCAGGAAGTCGGAAAGATCAGCGCGCCCGTGAAAACCAAGTACGGCTATCACGTCATCAAAGTCGAATCGCGCACCAGCAAGACCTTCGAGGAAGCCAAGGCGGATGTCGAAAAGCAGATCAGGCCGCAGCTAGTCCGCGACGCGATTGACCGGCTGGAAAAGCAAACCCCAGTCACCCTCGACGACAACTACTTCGGCTCAAGCTCACCGCTGCCGCCGCCCGCGCCCCAGTCGCGCTAACCCCGTGTGGCGCACGCACTCCTGCGTGCCGTGTTCGCACTCATGCGAACACCATCTCCATGTTTGGCGCGCGGCCGCATCACTCTCAATCGGCGGCCTATCACAACCAAGCGCACCGCGCGTGCCTCGTGCACACAGCGGCCGCCCCCGATTCCTACCCTCCCGCATCCATCCGCTCGGCCCACCTCAAAAACCTCTCCAGATCTCCGCGCTGCCGCCAAACAAACCGCCAAAACTCTTTGAACCCGATCTCATCCGCCGGAGTTCCCCAATACGTCTCGATGCGCCACCGCAGATACGGACTCCGCCAAGGCTGCAGGCGATACCCCCGCGTGGCGCGCCAGAGAAAGCGCACCATCAGTGCAACTGACTTACTGCTTTTTTCGGTGCTGAGTCAGGAGTCGCGTAATAGCCGGTGCGCGTCCGCACAATCGGATGCCCGGGACCGCTCACCGTCACCTTGATCTGCCGGAAGCTGCCGTCCATGGCTTGCACCGTCGGCGAATACGCAATCGTGTACTGGTTCCGGATCTCGTGCGCCACCTGCAGCGCGATCTGATCCACTTCCGTCAGCTCCTTCGGATAAAACGCCATGCCGCCCGACTCGCGTGTCAGCAGGTCCAGCGCCCGCTTCGCGATCCGAGCCTCGCGCCGCTCTTCTTCGTTCAGCAGGCCGATCGAATAAATCAGAACCTCTTCTTGCTGCGCGCGATTCACCAGCTTCTCCAGGCTAATCGAGCTGGCGTTGTCGTTGCCGTCCGTCACCACCAGCAGCACCTTCTTCTGGCGCTTGCCTTCCTTCTTCAGATAATCCATCGACAGGTTAATCGCATCGCGCATCGCCGTGCCGCCGCGCGAGTCGATCTTCGCCACGCCTTCTTCCATCTTCTTGATGTCGCTGGTGAACGGCACGTCCAGCCACGCGTCGTCGTTGAAATTGACGATAAAAACCTCGTCCTGTGAGTTCGATGCCTTCACCAGGTCCATCGAGGCGGTCTCCACCTTCTGCCGCTTCTCGCGCATGCTGCCGCTGTTGTCGATGATGAGCCCCAGCGAAATCGGGACGTCCTCGCGCCGGAAAATCTTGATGGGCTGCTCCACCCCGTTCTCATAAACCTTGAACGATTTCTGCGGAATGTCCGTGATCAGCTTCCCGTTTTTGTCCGAGACGCTGATCGGCAGCAGCACCAGGCGCGTATCCGACCGGAATATAGGATCCTCGTCTTGCGCTTGCCGCGCGCCAGGCGGGCGCGCGGTCTGGCCCAACAGGATGGAGGTGAGTAAAAGAGAACTACTGAGAAGGCGCATAATACCCGAGGCGGAAGAAAGCTTTCAATGGCGGAAGCCCGCGCGGCTGTACCAGCTTGACTTGCACGTGCCGGTATTTGCCATCGCGCTGGATGTTCTTGGGCGTGTAGTAAAGCACATATTGGTTGCGAAGCTCGACTCCAATTTTAGCAGCGATGTCAGGTAGTTCGTTTACGTTCTCCACGTTGTAGCTTCGCCCGCCCGTCAACTCCGCCACCTCGCTCAGCAGGCTTGGACCGGCCATTTCTTCCGGGGTGCGCCCTCGTGATCCAATCGGCTCAAAAATCCCTATTCCGTATATCTGTACGTCGGCTTCCCGCACGGCGTTCTTTACTTCGCTCTCCGTGTACCGGCTGTTGTTATCGCCGCCGTCGGAGATGATCAAAATCGCCTTGCGCGGGTTTTTCGCCTTTTTCATCTGGTTCATCGCCAGATATACGCCGTCCAGCAGCGCCGTTTTCCCTTTCGATTGCGAAAACGCAAGCTGGTTCTGCAGATCCTCGGTATTGGTGGTGAATGGCACCACCAGGTCCGGCCTGTCATTGAACTCCACTAGGAAAAACTCGTCTTCCGGATTGGCTGTTTTGAAAAATTCCGCTGCGGCACGCCGCGATTGCTGCAGCTTCGCTCCCATGCTGCCGCTGGTGTCGAACACCAGCCCGATCGACAACGGCGCGTCTTCGCTCGAAAAATCCGCGATCTCCTGCTCCACGCGGTCCTCGAACAGCTTGAAATGTTGTTTTTCCAGCCCCGTAACGAAACGGTTCAACGGATCCGTCACCGTGACGTTGATCTGTACCAGCGTCTTGTCGACGCGTATGCTCGCCGGCCGCCGCTCCAGGTCCGCCGTCTCGCGCGCCTTATCCGGCGCCTTTTGTTTTACCCGGGGATTGATTGTTACCGGTTCATCGTCGGCTGCGACCCGCACCGGCAGAAACGCGATCGCGCATGCGACCAGAACCAGAGGAAGAATTTTGCCGAACCTGCGGACGATTGCTGAGGTCTGCGCCACCTTCACACCCGCCTACTACGCTCCCTAACTACTATCCGTTCACTGCACCAGCGCTATCCCACTCAATAGACCCGCTCAATAGCCCCAGTATATCATCGCTCGTGGCACAGGCAGTCACACCTACATCCGTCCCAAGTACCGCGACCCCAAAACATACGCCCTTACTTCACCGCTGCACCGTAACCAATGTCCCCGCCTGCGTCGTTTGCCCGTCGTAGCTGGCCGTAATAGCCTGATCCCCATCTGGCGTGTTGGCCGGCACTACAACGTTAAACTGGAACTGCCCCGGCGACACCAGCCCCGCAAACACAACCTCGGCCTGCGTTCCACCGATCTTCACCACAGGCAGCGGCGATAAGGCCCCCGATTGCATCGGCGACCCGCTCACCACCGGCGTCGAAACCGGCCCGAATCCATTCGCGTACAGCACAATCGTCTCGCCGGGTTTTGCCGGCGCCGTCGAGCCCGGATACAAGCTCGCCGGTCCCAACAGCGCGCCGTCGGCATGCGTCGCCGCTACGTATGGTCCGCCATTGAACACGAAAAACGAGGGCGAAAGCGCCTGCGCCTGCACGGCAAAATTCGTGCTCGTTGCGCTCCCATTGGCCACTTGCACTTGCACCGGCCCGGAAATAGCATCCGGCGGCGTCAGAATATTGATCTGCGTCGGACTGATGTAGTAAACGAACGCGCTCTTGCCGTTCACCGTCGCGCTTACTCCGTCCAGTTGCGTCGGCATCTTATTGTTCGCGAAATCCGCCGCCGCCCAGATCCGCGAATCTCCCGCGGGCGCCAGATTCTGCCCCTTGATCTCCACCCACGTGTTCGGCGCGATGGTCGGGATCTCCCCCTCCGCGTTCGCCACTTTAGTAATCGCCGGTGTCCCCGCCGCTGCGGTGGCCATCGTAAATGCCCGCGAGGAAAACTGCCGCCCGCCCGGCGTTCCTCCCGTCTGGCAGCCCCACAAATAAAACACGTTTCCGGTCAGCGACAGGTGGCCGGCGCTTTTCCCCGGAGACATGAACGTCGGATAAAACCCCTTGTAATCCGGACATCCGCCTGAGTTGTCGAACTCGCTCCACGATCCAGCTATCTCCTGCGGCGCCGACCATTGCGTTTGATCGGACAAATCGTAGCTGGTGGAATAAAACCACGCCGCCCCTCGTGTCCCGCCGGCGCTCTGCCCGCGCGCCGGATCGCCCGGTGAAACGCACAAGAACGTCAGCAAATACTGCTGCGTGTCGTCCACGTAGCTGATCGAGCTGCCAATCTGGCTCTGCGCGGGCGCCTCGCAATTCCCAAACGGCCCCGCCGGCAGCACGCTCACCTCCGTCCCTCCTAGCCCCGGCGAATTGAAGCCTTGCCCGTCCCATTTCAAAAACGCCAGCGGCGCGCTTCCTCCGTTCAGCTTGGCGCGCGCCACTCTCGCGTTGCCCGAGTTCGCGTAGATGTACGTCGCTGCGCCTCCCGCCACATCGTCCACGAAACCCGAAATCTCCTGTTCGCCAAACTTCGAGGTCAGCGGTTGCCCCGCCGCTATCAGCGTCGCCAGCGATGTCGTAGGAGTCACCACCGGATATCGCCCATAGCTGGCAAGCGGAGTCGTCGTGCAATCGTTGCCCATGCACACGTTCTTGCCCAATGCCCCCATCGGAGCATTGGGCCCTTGCGTGGCGTTGAACCCCGGCATCGGCACGAAATTGAACGTCGGCGTTCCCCGATACGTCGGCCAGCTCTTGCCATAATCGACCGACGTCGCAATCGCCAGCGATATGTAATCGTCGCTGTCGCTGACAATCGGCCCCCCGGCATTCCCAATACAGGCGTTCGTCCCTTCATAAACCATCAAGAGCGAGCCCGGCGCGGCCGTCACATCTTTCACGATCGAGCCAGAAGCCGCGTAATGTATGTCGAACGTCTGATCCTGGTGCGCCGCATTCCCGTCCGGCACCGTCGGGCACACATCGCCTTTAGTCGAGGGATTGAAAACCTGCCCGAACCCGCCCGCGTACGACCCGTACCCGTCCGCTCTCGGAAAATCCAGCGTCCATTGCCCGTTTTTGTCCGGCCCCGCGCCGCCTGAAAGCACCGCTACACCGATCGCTGCGTGCCCGCCCTCGGGGCTCGCCAGGAAGAATAAATAGTCGTGATTGCCCCCCAGCGTTCCCGGAGCAAACACCGTTGAGTGCTCGTCCGGTGCCGGCGCAACGCCCAGCGCGCTGGCGTTCACCGAGCCCCCGCCCGGCCCCAACACACTCTGGTGCGTATCGAAACTCCCAGCCGGACAGCTCCCCTGCCCTCCCGTCCCATTCGGATTGCAAACCGAAATCGACGCAATCGCCGCCGGCCGCTGCGCCCACGCCGATACGGCCACCCCGAATACCAACACCCGCACGCTCGTGCTCAAATCGCTCATCTCAGCTATCCTATCCCGCCGCCTGGCCTGCCCCGCCATCCGCGTGGTCACACGCTCCGCACATCTCAATATGCTTCTCCACCAACCTCTTTGCTCCACCTTTATGCTGAACCGCGACCCCCTCCCGCTACTCTGATCCACCGGGTGAACCAATATGCCTTCTCTTCGAAAATCCCAATCCGCGCGCGAAAACGGCGCCAAGTCCCATGGCCCTAAGACCGAGGCCGGCAAACAGCGCTCTTCTCAAAACGCGCTCCGCCACGGCCTCTCGGCCCAAACCCTTGTCCTTCCTTCCGAAGACCCGGCCGAATACCAGCGCCTGCTCGACGGCTATCTCCAGCAGTTCCGCCCTGCTGGCCCCGTCGAACTCGACTTGGTCCAAGAAATGGTCGCTGCCAAGTGGCGCCTTAACCGCCTCGTCCTCGTCGAAACCCAGCTCCTGGCCGGCTCCATCGCCGAGGTCGAGCAAAATCACGCCGAAAAGATCGAGGATGGTGATGAAGACGAACCGCTCACTCCCGCCCAGTCGCTCGCCCAGGCCTTTGAAAACCTTTCCCGCGACACCCTGAGCTTCCTCTATCGCACGCAGGGCCGCCTCGAACGGACTTACTCGCGCGCGCTCCGCACTTTGCAACAGATGCAAGCCCAGCGTGGCCCGTCCGAACCGCCCGTTGTCCCACCGCCTGAGACCGAAAACAAAAATTGCACAAACGAACCCACCGGCAGCACTCAGCCTAATGGAATCTGTGCCCTACCGGCATCGACCGAGCCGCCCGAGCCGCGTCCTCCCGCCAACCACCTCGCGCCACCGCCCGCCGCGCCGTCCGAGCCGCGTGCCGCTAACCACCTTCCGTCACCGGCTCCCGCTCTGGCCCCGCTGTAGGCGCATCTCGGATGCAAACTTCACACGCAGCACTTCGGCGAGCAGCAGCCCTCCGGCTTTACCGCCCGAATGAAAGCGCTCATGAACTTGCCCTCCACCTGCGGCGCGATCGCATCCACATCCATCCCCTCGCCGCTCAGAAACCGGCGCGCGTCCTCGATGTTGTACACGCGTGTCGGCTCAATCTCGATCGACTCGAACCCCGCCTGGGCCAGCTTGGCTCTGTAGTCGGAATCCCGCAGCGCGCCCGCAATGCAGCCCACCCACAGCTCCATGCTGCGCCGGATTTCGGCTGGCACCTCGCCGCGGACCACCACATCCGACACCGCGAACCTGCCCCCCGGCTTCAAAACCCGAAACGTCTCTCGCAGCACTCGATCTTTATCCGCCGAAAGATTGATGACGCAGTTCGATATCACCACGTCCACCGAGTTATCGGGCAGCGGAATGCTCTCAATCTCCCCTTTCAAGAACTCGACGTTCTCGACCCCGGCTTTGCGCTGGTTCTCGCGCGCCAATGCCAGCATTTCGTCCGTCATGTCCAGGCCATAGGCTTTTCCCGCCGGTCCGACACGCCGTGCCGACAGCAGCACGTCGATGCCGCCGCCCGATCCCAGATCGAGCACCGTTTCGCCGGCGTTCAGCTTCGCCAGCGCCGTCGGGTTCCCGCACCCGAGCGACGCCTTGAGCGCCTCCTCGGGGATCGCGTCCGCCTGCGCGGCATCGTAAAGGTCCGAAGTGATCGGGTCGGCCGATCCGCAGGAGTTCGGAGCTGCACCGCAGCAGGAACTGCCGCCGCTCTTCACGCGCAGCGCTGCTGCACCGTATTTTTCCTTCACTTGCTCCCGTATGTCTTCTCTTGTTTCCATAGCAGTCTCCTATCTGCAGATTTGCGTAATCTTCGTGGGCTTGATGGCCTTGTTGCGCGTGCAGCACTCCGCGTACAGGAATGCCAGCAATTCTTCCAGGACTTTGGTGTTGGCCGTGTACCGCAGAAACGTGCTTTCTCGGCGCACGGTAATCAGGTCCTCATTCTTCAGTTTTTCCAGGTGATGCGAGAGCGTCGACGCCGCAATTCCCAGCTCGCTCTGGATCTCGCCTACCACCATCCCGTCCGGATGCGCCGCCAGCAGCGCCCGCAAAATCCTCAGCCGCGGCTCGGCGCCCAGCGCGCCGAACATGTCGGCATAGGTCGCGGTGCAGTCTGCGCCCGGAGGAGAGGCCGCTCGTCCTGATTCCATACTTCTAATATAGTGAAACTATCGAAGTTGTCAAGCCCTCAACTGCGGCGCCAATCGTCCCGAATCGCTCGGACGCCGCACCCGCCGGTTATGGGCTAAGTCCGCATGCGCGTGAAGAAGTACATGCCGGCCATGGCGAAGATCAGATCCGGCGACCAGGCGGCCAGCGCCGCCGGAAGCAGGTTCACGTCGCCCAATTGCTCAAACAGCTTGCCCAGCGACTTGTACGCGATCGCAATCGCGAAGCTCACCCCAACGCCCGCCATGGCCCCGCGATTGCCCGTCAAAAAAGCGAACGGCACCGCGATCAGCGCCATCACCAGCGCGATCAGCGGGAGCGCGAATTTCAAGTAGAACCGTACCTGAAGCGTGATGGTGTCGATCCCGCTGCGCTGCAGGTCCTTGATGTAAGCCGCCAGCTGCTCAAAGTTCATCTGCTGGTCTTGCAGAACTTCCTGGAGGAAGTAGTCCGGCCGCTCGTTGATCTCTTGGAACGTCGCCGCCTGCCCGCTAAAATTGGCAAACCGGATCTGGCGCCCGGTGAAGTCCCGGCTCCAGCCGTTCTCGAAAATCCACGTGTGCAGCGCGGGCTCCCAGCGCGCTTTCTCGGCGGCGATGTGTTTTCGCACCCGGAAATTCGACGGATCCAGCTCGAACACCTGCGGCCCCACCATGAGCTTTTGGCCAGGATCGAGATACTTATAATAGAAAACGCGCGGATCGTCATTCGTACCCGGATCGTAGACCCATTGGCGCTCGGGATGCAGGTAGGTCTGCACCGCGCGGCCCTTGATTTCCTGCCGTATCGCGTCCTGTTTCCGGTTTGCGTCCGGCACGTAATAGTGATCGAAGGCGAACAGGCCGGCACTCAGCATCAGCGACGCAAGCAGAACGGGCATCGCGAGCCGGTACAAGCTGATCCCGGTCGCCTTGAATGCCGTAATCTCGTTGTGCTTCGTCAAAATGCCGAATGTCACCAGCACCGCCACCAGAATGCTGAACGGCGCCGAATCGTAGATGAGCTGAGGCGTCAGGAAAAACAGGTAAGTAAACACGCGCGTCATCGCGATATGGTTCTTCACGATATCGCTCAGAAGCTCGAAGAACGTGTAGACGTGCGTCATCATGACGAAACTGGCCAGCAGCACGGCGAAGTAGAACAAAAAGCCTTGCAGGACGTATCCGTCGATGACCTGCGGCACGGGGATGAGGCGCCACTGCCGGCCTGGACTGCGGATCAAATTGGTGGCGGAAGGAATCCGCCGGAGACGGCGCCAAAGCGCTGGCGCCCAGCCGGTGAACATGCCGATCCAGTCGCGATCGCCCGGCCGCTCCAGGCGCAGGATCAGAATCAAGCCGGCCAGCGCGAACACCGCGTTCGGAATCCACATCGCGACGCCGACGGGCAGCTTTTGCTCTTTGGCCAATCCGTTGGCGCCGAGCAAGCCCATCCAATAGATGAACGCCAGAGCGACAGTGACGACGAACGCTGTGGACTTCCCGCCCTTTCGCGACGACACACCCAGCGGAATGCCGATCAGCGCCAGCAGGAAACAGGCCGGCGGCAAGGCCAGCCTCTGGTGCAGTTCAATACGGGCCTGGATTATGTTGTCGCGGTCCAGCCCTGGCGTCTTGTAAGCAATGCGGTACAGCGGTATCGTGTCGAGCTCGGTGTACGCTTTGGCATGCACCTCGTTTGGCTTGGTCGCTTCGAGAATCTGATCGCCCTTCGGCGCAGACGTGATGTAGTACTCGGTAATGTCCTTGCCGACCTCGTAGCTGGCGCCGTTCTGCAGCGACAATTGGATGACATTGCGTTTGGTGTCGGGAACCGCGATGGCCTCGGACGCGACCGTGACGTGCGGTCCTTCACCGCGGTCGTGATCCGACTTCTTTTGCTCGTCCGTAGGCGTCGTGTCGGCAATAAACACGTTGCGCCAGCGCGTCAATGCGCCGGGGATCACATCGCCGATATAGAGCACGCGGTTGGGGAAGTTCTCTTCGAAGATGCGCGGCTGCACTTCCGCGGTCAGAGAAGCGGCTACCAACTCGTTCAGGACTTTATAAGTCCTCCAGGTGGCGTACGGCGTCAGCCACAGCGAGGCAGTCGCGGTGATCAGCGTGGCCAAAGTCCCGAACGTGAGCACCGGCGCGATTACGCGGCGGCTCGGAATGCCGGCCGCTCGCATGGCCGTGATCTCGCCGTCGCTGGACATCCGGCTCAACGCGATCAACACGCCGACCAGAACGCCCATGGGTATCGCAAAGGCCATCGTGAACGGAATCGCGAGCGCGAACAGATGCGCCACGGTCTTGGGCGGCGCCGAGCTGCGCACCAGGATTTCGAAGAATCGCCCGACGCGCTGCAGGAACAGGACGAACGTGAACAGCACCGTGCCCAGAAAAGCGCTGGATGCCACTTCGCGGAAGATCGCTCTGCTGAGCAGCCGCATATCAGTCGGCGCGAGCGGGAGATACGGTCCGGGCGCTGGTGCTGGACTCGGACAGCGGCGGCGCAGGCACAACCGGCGGCTTGGAAACTTCTTCTTGAATCGGAGCCAGCTCTAATTCGTCAAACAAGACCGCCGGCGCGATCACCGAAGCGGACGTAGTGTAGTTGCCGGCGCCGACCAAGGCAAGCGGCGCGTTCGAGTCGGTGAAACTGAAAACGTAGTGTTCATCGGAGGCGGCGGCGATGTCCCGCAACGATCGCGGCGTGAGGCCGCTAAAACGAACGTTGCGGATCAGCTCCTCTTTCCCGTCGGGATAAACTTTGTAGACCAGCAGCGGCTGAGCAACCAGATGACTGCCTCCGCCGGAGCGCCCCATTTCGGCCGCCATCCTGCGGAACTCGTCGATCGAGGCTGTAGACGGAAAATCCAGCTTGCGGATCAGGATGCCGTACGGTTTGTTGCGCTGCTGGCACAATTCCATGAGCACCTTCTTCATATCAGCCGCGGGTTTTGTTTCCGAGGCGCGAATGAAGAGGTTGCTGAATCCAGGCGCCCTGGCCCCGAACGAACCCGCCAGACGCGCACGGCCGTTGGAGCTCTCGAAACCTTTGTACGTTGGCGTGCGCGTGAGCAGGAACGATTTCAATAGGCCCTTGTCGACAACCGTGAGAGGCTGGGCCGCGACACCTTCCATGTCGTACTGATAGTGGCCCAAAAGGGTTTGGCCGTGCCACTCGGTTTGAGTGGGATCATCCACCACGTCCATCCATTCCGGCAGGACGCGCGATCCCAGTCGGTTTTCGAACTCGCTCGGAAAATAAGGGGCGGTGCGTCCCGCATCGACGATTGGCTTGCGCGTGAGCTTCAAGTTGTCGCCCAGAAGCTGGCCGAAAAGCTGCGCGGCCGCTCGCGCTTCGAACAGCACCGGTCCGTCGTAGGCCTCGCCAACGGGCGCTTTAGCGAGCGCGGTGACGTGCTCAGCGACATCGATCGTCTGGTGGCGCAGATCGTTTTCAGAAGGCAGTCCGGCGGCATTGAACGCGTTGATGGACTCGTCGTCGCGCACCGCAGTGCCATCCGCCGCTAGCGCACGGCCCTGAATTCGGACGGTGGCCAAGTCCTCCGGCGTGCGCTCCATTGTGCCTTCGGAGTTGACCACGTAATTGGTGGATTGCGAGATCTGCACGTCCACAAATGAGGAGAGCACCTGCGGGTACTTGTCGAATATGGCCGACAACTTCAGGATGCGATCCGCCCATTGCTTTTTATCCGGGGCCACCAGCTTGATCGGGAGAACCGCCTCGACCGCAGGCGTCCGGGAGAAATCGGGGAGCGTATCTGGAAGGTTCACGTTCTTCAGCGAGGATCGTTTGCGAGCGATAGCGTCCTCGGCGCTCTTGAACGCGCGATCGGTCGCCAGCCAAAATGCCTGCCGGAAGGCCTTGTAGTTGTCGTCGATCGGAAGCTGGCCGGAATCGTAGCGGGTGCCGCTATAGGCGTCCGAGTAGACGTGGTTGGTGTTGTCGAAGTTGTAGTCACCCACGCGCACCTGAACCATGGGGATGCGGGTGCGCGCTTCAGCGCTGGATATGAGCGCGCCCAGGCTGGCGCTGATCGCCACGGAACGCGTGTCCTCGACGCGGTATTCAAACCAGTACGGCGGATCGAGGTTCAGGATGTGGAGTTGCTTGGAGCGCTCCATCTCGTCCTTCATGGCGCGCAGCAACGGATCCGAGATTTCTGTCTTGGACTGCGGCTGTGCGTTCAGGATCGCGACCGAGAGCGTGACAGCAACGATGGGCAACGCAAGCCGAAGAGCGAATCGCATTATTGTCCGGTAGGCCTTTCGAGCAGCGGCGGCCGATCGACGGAGTGATCTTTCTTTTGAATTTCGATCTCCGACACGAGTACCGCCGGAGAAACGGCCGACACCGGAACTTGCCCGGATTCGGCTCCGCAGTAGCCATTGAACACGGAAAGCTTGTCGGACGTGGCCAGGATCTTGGCAAAACTTGCGAGCGGCGTGCCGACGATATCGACGCCGCGCACCAACTCGTCGGGGCGGCCGTCGGGGTACACACGATAAACGATCAGCGGGATTACCGTGAAGGCTTGCAGCCCACGCCTCTGCGTCAGCGTGTACCCGCCGGTGACTTGCTCGAAGTACAAACCGTAGGGCTTGTTTTGGCGCTTGATTTCTGCGATTAACATGTCGCGCAGCGCCTGATCGGAGACCTGCTTCTTCGACTGCACAATGAGGTTGGACTGGCGCGAGACCACTTCGAGTCCCGCTTGCCGGCGTCCGTGCCCGTTGGAATGTTCGATGCCCGGAATGGGCGAGCGCGACATAAGAAACGTTTTGAGTACGCCATCTTGAACGACAGTCACTGGGCGGGCTTTCACGCCTTCGTCGTCATAGGTGTAATAGCCGTTCAGATCGGTCGAATCGATCGCTTTGCGTGTCGGATCGAAGACGACCGAAAGAAAATCGGGCAGAACCGGCGTGCCGATGGCTTTTGTAAATGTCTGGCCTTCTGCTTCGTCCTTCTGGCGATGGCCCTCGACACGATGTCCGAAGATCTCATGGAAGAAAACACCGGCGGCACGCCCAGATAGGATCGCCGGGCCGACGTACGGCTCGACCACCGGAGCTTTCAGCAGTCCCGCTATATCGCCGCCGACGCGTTTCACCGCAGCCTCGATCGCTTCCGGCTTCGGCATGTGGCCCATCTCCGCGCCTTGAAAATCCTCCATCGCCGAGACATCCATACCGTCAGAAGCTTTTCCGCGGGCGCTGATCGAGATGTTGGCGAATGTGCGGCCATCCAGGAGTTTCGTTCCTTCCGTGCTCACCATGTAATTGGTTTGCCTCTGAATGGCAACGGCGATATTGGAACTTAGTACGCCGGGCACATTGCCGAGATCGCCCGACCATTTGCGGAGGCGCTCAGCCCACTCGGCGGCCAGCGGGTCGAGGGCCGGCGGAGGCTCTTGGGACACGGCGGGGGGCTCGACGGAGAAATCGTCCGAGTCCTCTCCGGGCTTGATTTGAACTTCCTGATTGGATTTGATTTCGATCAGGCGGCGGGAGGCCAGGCGGTAGGTACGATCGGTCTCGAGCCACAGGCGGCGGTCGATGGCCGGAGCGATGTTATCCAATGGAATGACGGCGCCGCTGGTAAAGCGCGCTCGCTCCCCTTTCACCACGCGGTAGTTGTCGAGCTTGGGGCTGCCGACGCGCACCGTGACATCCAGGTATCGCAGGTGCCGTTTGCTTTCGTTCGTGACCGCGCCGAGGCTAGCAGTCAGAAGCTCGGATTCATCGTCGGTTACGGTGTAGCTCAGGTAATAGGGCGGCGGATCGGCCTTTTCTTTGAGCGCCGTGAAGTTCCGCTGCAGCTCGCCGCTCAGGATGTCAAGCAGTGAAGGCGGCGTGGCCGCACTCAAAGGGAGCGCCACGAGAAGCGGGAGGAAAAATCGCACGCAGCTTCAGGATATCAGACTGCCCGTTGCCGCAAACATCGTCATATGAACATCGTCAGATGAACATCGTCGGACATTGACAGCCATCGCCGCATGACGTTAGTATCGCTTTCACTGTGCGGCGAAGCTCGATTTGGATTCATCTTTGCCCTCTTGTCGTCTGCGCACAGACCATGCACCTCACGGCACCGCGCGACGGGGCGACCCTGCATTCTTCTTACGCAGTCGTTGAAGGACAGGCTAGTCCGGGTGAACGGATCGAGATTCTAGATGGCGCGAGTACGGTCGCGTCGACACGGGTAGATGGCACAGGCCGCTTCGAGCGGGTCATACGGCTCGCAGGTGGACCGCACCGTATCACGGTTCGATGCCGAACCGAGGAATCGGGGGTGCAAGTTGAGATCAGCGCTTCCCCCGCTGCCCGGTCGCCCGCGCCGTATGAATTGTTGCAGACCGGCGACGTGATTCTGGCGCACGATCGAAATTCTCGGCAGGATGCCCTGTACCAGCCGGTTTACACGCACGCGGCCATGTATATTGGACCCGATGCGGACGGCGCGCCGCGGTTGCTCGAAGCGGTCGCCGGGGATGATGCCACTCCGGACGGTCTAGTGGCGACTGTGGCGATCGAGGAGAGCCTGGCTTGGCGCAAAGCCGACCGGGTGGATGTATACCGGCTGGACGGCGCGCTGGGGAGCGAAGACCGAAACCGCATTCTGCAGTGGGCGCGACGGATAGCGGCACGAGGGGTTACGTTCCGCGCCAGCGAAGTCAGCGATTACTACCGCGCCTGGCTGTGGTGGGATCCAAAACACGACCGGCCGCGCCAAGCCGGTGAGTTCAACCGGGTCATTGCCGAACTCCGAGGCCGGCTTGAGGCTACCGATGCCTACGACTGCGCCACGCTTGTATGGCACGCCTATCTGGACAATACGGCGGGTCGCGTCGACTTAGCGCGTCCGAATCGGGTCCAATGGAGAGGCGCCATGAAGAATGTCAGTGAACGCTTCCTGGCGACTCTCAATCCGCTGGTGATTCTTCCGGACTCGCTCGCGCTGAGCGGTAAACTGCGGCGGGTGCTTGCCCAGTGACCGCGGGCTCCCTGTGGATTGCTGCTGCCTTGCTCGCGGCTGGCAGGTTCGCTGCGGCTCAAGACGGAGAAGCACCCGCCATCGCGCAGGGCGGCATCCTGAATCTGGCGAGCCGCATACCGGTGCAACAGCCCATGGGCGCAGCGGCTCCTGGTTCTTTGATCTCGATTCGCGGCTTCCGGTTTGGCCCTGCCGCCCCGAAGCAGGTCGTGGTCCGTATCCGGCGCGCTGACGTGCGGGTGGAGACGCCGGCGATATCCGTGAATGAAAACGAGATTGAGGCGATTGTTCCCCAGACTGCACCGCTGGGGAGCGTGGTGCTCGAAGTGGTGAGAAACGGCCACACCAGTCTGGAATGGCCGATCCAGATTGTCGAATCGAGTTTTGGCGCTTTTTCCCAAAATCGTCAGGGTTGGGGACCGGGGCAGATCTCGAACGCAGACGGCGTGATGAATTCCGAAGCGCGGCCCGCGAAGCCCGGTGAAACAGTAACTATAGCGGGAACCGGGTTGGGCGCAGGGGCGACGATGCGCGCGGCTCCGCAGGTACTCGTGGGTGGCGTTGCCGCGAGCAACGTAACGGCGCTCAAAAGGCCCGCGGACCGCCCTGGTGTTGATACACTCCGGTTCCAATTGCCGGCCGCCGCGCCGGAAGGCTGTCATGTGCCGGTCCTGGTGAGCAGTGCGCCGGGAATTTACGGCAACAGCGTCAGCATGGCTATTAGCCGGGATGGCTCCCGGTGCACGGATCGTTTCGACTGGGTCGCCAGCTTCCGAGGCCAGAGGTTGAGGCTCGCCATGGCCGGGCTGATTCATGCAGACCTCGAGATGGGTCCTACTGCTAGAGACACCTCAGCCTATCCGATCGACGCAGGCTTCGTCAGTTTCTCCGAGATTGACCAGGACGCGTCCGTGAATCCGCTATTTCTTTTTCCGCCAGTCGGTACTTGCACCACCTATGTTGGAGCGCTGGGCCTGCGCATTTCCTCCCGCCTGGGATTGCTGGATACGATGCAGGGAAAGCCGCTGGATGCAGGCCCCGGCGTCACGATACGCGGACCGGCGGGCGAACAACTACTGCCGGCCACATCGTATAAGGGCCGCTATTGGCAATTGCTGGGCGGCCGTCCTCCGGCGCCCGGGGTCAAAGCCGAACCTCTATTCATTAAGCCTGGCCAATATCAGATCAGTGCACCCGGAGGCGTGGATGTGGGCGCCTTTCACGCGTCGATGCGCGCGGAATCGCCTTTGGTATGGCGTAATCGCAAGCAGGTGGGTAAGGTGGACCGGAGCCGCGGAGCGACAGTGACTTGGCTATCGCCGGATAGGCCCGCCACCAAAGTGGTGCTAGTGGTTGCGATGAGCGAAGAGTCTCAAACCGGAGCCTCGGGAGTATGTGCGTGCCTAGCCAATGCTTCCGCGGGAAAATTCCAGATTCCGGCGTACGCACTGGCGAACATACCGCCTACGCCGGCCCATCCTCGTGGATTCCCGCTGAATCTTATCCTGCTGGTGGAACTGCCGGGAGTGCCGGTCACGGCGAGCCGCGTGACCGGAGTGGATGGCGTGCTGGCGTTTGGGGCGTCTGTCTCGGGCCGGACCGTTCAGTTCAAGTAAGTTCGAGCTGCCTTGCTATTGATAAGTCACTCCGTCGAGAAAACTGAAAGCGGACATAATTGTCGCGGCGTTCAATTGCGGAGCGCTGAAAGGCTGTCCAAACGTGACCTGGGAGACTTGCAAGGAGTCGTGCGGGATCAGACCGTTGCCGCCGCTGGGCAGCGCCAGAAGCACATATGGCGGCACCGTGAACGTGCCCGCCGAAGCCGGCACCGAGCAGGCGAAGCGGGCGGAGACGAACGGGCCCTGATCGGACGCCGATGCCCCGCTCACCACGACGAAAGTATTGCTGCCAGCTCCCGACCAGTTCACCGTCACTCCATTGGCACGATTCACGGTGCTGATGCTCGATTCGTTGGTCCACTTCAGGATGCCGCCTGTTCCCATGGCGACGCTGGCTGAGAATTTTCCGACGCCTGAGCCTCCGGAGCCGTTGTCGAACATGAAATTTCCACCATTCTCGGGGATAAAGCCGGCCGTGAGCGAAGTCTGAAACGGGGTAGGCAAAGTATCGTAGTAACCGTCGCTCGTCTTTGGCAGCCCCGCGCTTCCCGCAGGACCCGTGACGACCAGGGAGCCTGCATCCAAGGCGGCGCCAGGCAGCGTCTGAGCATACATGCCAAAAACGGACGCTGCTAAAGAATCCTTGGTGGACGAGAGAACAGTGCAGCTGCCGAGCGATGGAATCAGCGGCGGAAGAGCATTAAACTGCGTTGCGGTGAGTTTGAAGAAGGATGCTCCGGCGGCATTGTTCACAGAGGTCATTCCGCCGAGATCGTAGGCGCCGCTGAGGACCCCGATAAAGCCACCCGCAAAATTCCCCGATGAGGCGATGGCCTGATACTGGCTGGCAGACCAACCAACCGTCGGTTCGCTACAGGTCCGGCCAGAGGCAGAAATGGGAAGCGTTGCGGTATTAGAGACGATGTTTCCGCTCTGGGTCACCACGGAAACGTAACAGCCGGGAGTGACGCCCTGGGGTACGATCAGGATCACTTGATCGAGGCCCGGATATTGCGATCGGCCGTGATAGTAGACCTGGGCCGGGACGCCACCGATCCAGGCCGAAAAGGGAACGTTGCTCAGATCAGCGGGCGACTGTTGGACGGTTTCATCGGTTCCTCCCGGAACCGGACCCACGGCTGTGCCCCATAGAACGACGTAGTCGCCATAGTTTAGTGCATTGGTAAAGCCCACATAATTACTGTTGACGTCGAAAGCGGCCGCCGGCCCGCCGCCCGCTCCGTTCAGCGTCAGAATTCCAAAAGCGCTCTGAACAACCTGGATAGGCGTTGTTCCAATCAATGTTCCATTGTTGAAGACAGAAAGCGTACCGCTTCCCACAGGTGTGCTGGAGGGCAAAATCCCGGCAATCTGCGTAGGTGTGACGTAGTACAAGATCACGTTTGTAGTCGTGCCGTTTACCGTCACGGTAACAGTAACGCCGCCGAGATTAGTTTTCAGCGGGACGGATTGTAACGGCGTGCTGGTGGGCGAAAGGTTTGTTCCAAAAATGTCGAAAATCGAGCCCTGCGCAATGCCGTAATTGGGAAGCCCGGCGGCGATGAAGCTGTAGTTGTTGGCAAGTCCGGTGATTGGCGAACTGCTGGGTTGGGTGCCGGCCACAGTGACGTTGAGAGGTTGGATGATCTGCTCAGTCATGCAGGGTGAGCCACTCACGTTGAACGTGATCGTAACGACGGTTTTGCCATTCTTCAGTCCGATGAGTGTGAATTGCGCGTTGCCGGTGGTGAACGTAGCGGATGTAGGCGTAACCGAGACAATACTCGGATCGGCGATGCTAACCGTTGCCTTAACCGATGGGCAAGAAATGGTGTCGGCATAGAATTGTGGTACACCCAGCGCAGGAATGTTGATGTTGATGGGCGGATTCATCACAGGCGACTGCGCGTGCGCCGCCACGACGAAAAGCATCAGACCGCAGGATGCAGCAAGTGTGAATTTCATGACGGCCTCCTACCGGACACCGCCGGATGCGACATTGCGACGCGGCGGCCTGGATACCTGGAGTTGAGTGGCGAACAAGACAACGCATCGAGAAAGCGTGCCTGGCAATCGCCGGCTCGTGAAAGTGAGGGCCAGCAGGGAACTCTGTGGGAACATAACACCCTTCCCCTCCGTTGGCGGGTCAGTATATCACGGGTGCCCAGGCCAAATCACTTGTAGTGGAGTATCGTCGGATGATCATCGGGCGCCGCGCTTGAGAGCGGCGCGAAGATCCATGGTGCGGATCAGTTTGTGCAGGTAGTTGGGATGAAGGCCGAGGATTTTTGCGGCCGCGTCGTGGTCGTGATCGGCTTGCTCGAATGCGCTCAGGATCACCTGCCTGCGGGCTGCGTCCACGGCGGCATCGTACTGGCCTGAAGCGTTGGATGTAGCGGGGAGGGCGAGCACCTGCTCGGGAAGATCCTCAGCCAGCAGGGTATCGGTGGAACCCAGGACCACGGCGCGCTCGATGGCGTTCTCGAGTTCGCGCACGTTGCCCGGCCAATCGTAGCTGCGCAGCCGCGCCTTTGCCTCCGGCGCAAGGCCGGTGATTTTGCGTCCGCACTCGGCGGCATACTTTTTTGCGAAATGCTCGGCCAGCGGGAGAATGTCATCGGGCCGCTCGCGCAAAGCCGGAGCCTTGAGCGTGACGACGTTGAGGCGGTAGAACAGGTCCCGGCGGAAGGTCCCGTCCTTGACAGCCGCTTCGATATCGCGATTCGTGGCGGCGAGGACGCGGATGTCGAGAGGAATCGTAGTGTTGCCGCCGACGCGCTCCATTTCGCGCTGCTGGAGAACGCGCAGCAGCTTGGCCTGAAGGGCGGCTGACAGTTCTCCGATTTCGTCCAGAAACACGGTGCCGCCGGCGGCCATCTCGAGCTTGCCCTTCTTCTGCGTGGATGCGCCCGTGAACGCGCCTTTCTCGTGTCCGAACAGCTCACTTTCGAGCAGAGTTTCGGTGAGCGCGGCGCAATTGATGGCAACGAACGGGCCGGCTGCGCGCAGGCTGTTGCGGTGGATGGCGCGCGCGATCAGTTCCTTACCGGTGCCGCTCTCTCCCAGGATCAGGACGGTCGAGTGGGCCGGTGCCACCTTGGCCATCTGGCGGGCCAGCTCGCGCATTTTGCTGCTGGAGCCGACCATGTCGTGCTCCAGTTTCAGCGCCGATTGCAGGCGCTCGTTTTCTTCTTGCAACCAGCCCAGGATGGTGGCGTTCTCCCAGGCGACCGCTGCCATTCCGGCGACGGCACCAAGGAGCTGGAGATGGCCCTCGTCGAACTTGTGCCGCGCGTCCGTAGATTCGAGATAAATCACGGCCGCTACTTCTCCACGAGCGATCAAAGGCGCAGCCATGGCCGAGACTCCCGCACCGTCGGCATCGTCCAGCCACACTGCGATGCGCTCGTTGCAGGCACGTTGGAAAACTTCCGCATTGGGCTTCCACTTCGAGGAGCTCGCGCCGGGGAGAAATACGCCCGCGCGCGTGGATGGAATCATGTCGGGCAGCAGCGATTCCAAATGGCCTCGGAGCGCTTCGGCGGCGGGCATATCTTTGGAGGTCTGCAAACCCTGGAAGGAGTGCAGCATGGTGGTGATGCGCAGCAGCGTCCGCAGGTCGTGCAGCGCGCGAGCCGACGGATGGAGCATCGTATGCTCGCTCGAAGACAGATAGGCCGAGTCTTCGAAGCGAAGCTTGCGCGTTTTCGAATCGGAGGAAGGAATCGGAACCGCGCGGTCGGGATCGATGAGGAATGAGAAGACGGACCCACCGATCCGGATTTCGTCGCCTTCGTCCAATTGCCGCTCGGCTACCGAAGTACCGTTTATGAAGGTGCCGTTGCGGCTGTCCAGGTCCTTGAGCGTGCAGCGGGCGCCGGCTCGTTGAATTATGCAATGCCGGCGGGAGACGGCATTTTCCTCGAGACACAGAGCGTTGGAAGCCTGGCGTCCAACCGAGAATTCGCCTTCGGGCAGCGGGATTATGGAACCCTTCACTGGCCCTCGCAATGCGACGAGGCGGGGGGCCTCCGGTTTGGTCAACTGAGTAGACACGCAGCTCACAGAAGAATTTACTTTACCGCTGATTCGCCGCGCGTTGGACAACGGGGGTCGCAAATGCCGCGGCGGAACCTTTCAGATCGCGCGCGAGATGCCCGGCCTGGTATGTTTCTAGCGTACTCCAGCGGAGCTGCCCGCGTGTGGGCCGCCATCGCGCCCGTACAAGCCAAAGGCGCGTGCCCAACCGGTGGGAAATTCCGGCCGCTGTACCTCGCGAACGCCTCATGTCGCGGACCCGGCCCTTTTGCTAAGAGTTGCGCCCTGGAGTTGCCGATGATCTGATAAAGGGATGCGAGTTGTCGCCGCGTTACTGCTTTGGACCGCTTGTCTCCCGGCCGCTAGCCTGACTCCCGACCGGATGCGGGACTCCGCCGCGAAAGCCATCGGTCTCCTCCAAAAAACTCAAAACGACTGGTACGCCAAGCAGACTTGCTACTCTTGCCACAACCAGATCCTGCCCGCGCAGGCTTTCCGCGCCGCGCGCGAGCACGGCATCGCGGTGGACGAAGCGATCGCTCACAGCGATGCAGCGCTGGGCTTCGGCCCGTACGCGAGCCTGGATCGCGCGGTTCAGTACACGCACGTCATCGACCCCACCATGGACGACTGCAATCGGCTGATCGGCATGGATGCCGCGGGCGTGCGGCCCAACTTGACCACTGCCGTTTACGCTCGCCTGATAGCAGCGCGCCAGCAGGCCGATGGACATTGGGTTACCGGCGATGAGCGGCCGCCGCAGGCCTACAGCTATGTCACCGCCACAGCGATCGCGGTCCGAGCCATCCAGCTTTATCACCACGCGTCGCTGGCGGCCGATACGCAGAAACGCGTCGACAGAGCGCGCGCCTGGCTCTCGGCTCGAGTGCCACGAGACACAGAGGAGCGCACCTACCAGTTGTTCGGCCTGTACTGGGCGGGAGCGCCGAAAGCTGAACTCGCCAAGCACGCCGCCGCTCTGGCAGCAACGCAGCAACCGGACGGCGGCTGGATCTCAGTGCAAGGGCGTTCCAGCGATGCGTATTCCACGGGCGAAGCCCTCATGGCTTTGCACGATGCTGGCGGCATGTCGACGAACGATGCCGTGTGGTCGCGCGGCCTGCAGTTCTTGCTGAACACGCAAAAGC
The DNA here is from genome assembly GCA_035293725.1 of Bryobacteraceae bacterium. Taxonomy (GTDB): domain Bacteria; phylum Acidobacteriota; class Terriglobia; order Bryobacterales; family Bryobacteraceae; genus Palsa-89. The sequence continues at coordinate 47,097 of DATGMH010000053.1, read as the reverse complement.
CCGATGGGTCGTGGCACGTGAAATCTCGTCTTCACCCGCCGGCTTCGGTGAGCCCGCCGTATTTCGAGAGTGGATATCCGTACGGACACGATCAGTTCATTTCCATGATGGGAGCCTCATGGGCCATCATGGCGCTGGCTACCGCGGCCGGCCCGGCGCAAAAGACAAAACCGTTGTCTCTTCCGGAAGCCGAACCGAAGTCCATCGAACCGTGGGCCGAAACCGTGCTTTTCGGAACTGTGGCGGATGTGCGCAGGCTGCTCGACCAAGGATTCAACCCGAACTCGGCCACCAAGGAGGGTACGTCCGCGCTGATGATGGCGGTGCCCGATGCCGAAAAAGCCAAACTCCTGCTCGATCATGGCGCGAACGTAAACGCTCGCGCGAAAACCCGCTACTCCGCGCTGCTCGTGGCCGCGCAGTATCCTAATTCGGCGCCGGTCATGCGTTTGCTGCTCGACCGCGGCGCCGAGGTTCGGCTTCCGAAAGGATCGGGCGCGCCTCTGTTCGGCGCGACCGCTTTGGGCCTGTCGGTTATCTCCGGCAATGCCGGCATGGTGCGAACGTTCGTCGCTAAAGGCGACCGCTTCGATGACCAGTTCATAGCGATCGGCCAGTTTCCCGGCTCGCCATTCTTGAATGCGATCGGCTTTGACGACCCCGCTACCCTCACCGCATTGCTCGATGCAGGTCTCCCGGTAGATTTTCGCGATGGCGACGGTGTGACGCTTCTGGAGTTGGCTGTCATTAACGGCCGCACCAACATAGCGCGGCTGCTGATTTCGCGCGGCGCCAATGTCAACGCCGTCGATAAACGCGGCATGACCCCACTGCTCTATGCGGCCTCGATTGATTACGGCGACTCCGGGATGCTGGACCTGTTGATCCAATCCGGCGCGGATATTAAAGCCCGCACCCCGGAGCGCCTTACCGCACTCGATTTAGCGCGCAAGTACGGTCAAGCCAATCTGGTGAAAAGCTTAGAACGCGAATAGCAGGGCCCGCTCGACGTCGTACGTCTGCACATCGGCGTGCGCGAGTGTAGCCGTCTTACGCCCGCGGCGCCCGCCTAAACCAAGGGCTACGCCGGCACGCCGGTCCGCCGCTGTGATTGCGATGCCAGAAACTCCAGAATCGCCCGATGAGACGCCTCGGTCTGATCGGTCGGATAAATGTGACTGGCATTCGGCAGAATGACGAGCTTGGCGCCGGGAATCCGGCTTGCGATCAGCTTGCCGTTTCCAACTGGCACTAGCCGATCGTTCTCTCCGTGGACCACCAGCGTTGGAACCTGAATGTGCGGCAACCGGCTATAGGCTTCCCAGGCCAGAATGCCCTGGAGCTGGGCGATGTACGCCTCGGGGCGCGCCAACCACGGACGGCGAACGTTCAGGTCCTCATCGATCTTCGCACGCGGCGTTCCTCGATCATAGATGTACGGGACCGCGGCCTCTGCTGCCTGCTCCGGTGTCATCGCGCCGCGCGCCATGATCATCTGGCCCACCTCTGGCTCGGCCTGCACTGCTGTAGGTCCGCCGGCCGCGGTGCAGCCCAAAATCAAGGAGCGTACGCGCTCCGGATGCTGAAGTGTCAACTCCTGCGCGATCATCCCCCCCATCGAAATCCCGTAGACGTGCGCAGCATCCACTCCGGCCGCGTCCAGAACGGCCAGCGCGTCCGCCGCCATGGTCGCAATCGGATACGGCCCCGGAGGCATATCGCTGCGGCCCACCCCGCGATTATCGATGACGATCGTACGATAGGTCTTAGAAACCACGGGCCGTGTCCGGTACCACATGTCGGACGGATACCCGAGCCCCATGATCAGCAGCAACGGCTCGCCCGCCCCCTGCTCGTCCCAGTAAATCTTCGCGCCCTGATTCTCGATGAATGGCATGGCAACCTCAGTGTACCTCCGCGCTGTATGAGCGCGTGTCCGTGGACGGGCGAAACGCGCGAGCGGCAATGCCGCAATTATTAGGGTGACGGCCGCGACGGCCGCGCCAGGCGGTGAACTTAGCCGGCGTGCTTCTTGGACGCGATCTGGCTCGGTTTCCCAGTCAATTGCCGGATTCTCGCTTCCAGTTTCGCTGCCTCGGGTTTCCGCCGCATTCGCTTCAGCACCTCGACATAATCGCTCGCGGTTTGGGTAAGCAGTTCGAGGTCGATATCGGCGGTTGGCGAGTGCCGCGCGTAAAGAACACCACGCTTGTCGAGGATCGATAGCGACAGCCGGTACAACGGCTCCGCCTCGTTGAAGTTGTCTTTGGCTACGTAGATAGAAGCCAGCGTGTTCAGACTCGCGACCGTCTCCTTCTCGCGAGCCGTCAGCACTTGTTGCACCAGCGGTTCGGCATCCACTGGCCGGTTCAGCACCGCGTAGACTTCGGCCAGCTTTTGGTACTTATCCAGCAATTCCGGACTATCCGGGTGAAGGTTCTTCATCCACAAAAACAGCGCGCGCTCATACACCCGGGCGGCGTCAGGGTACTTTTTCTGCTCTACCAGGACAGCGCCCAACCGGTCCAGGTTAGCCGCAACCTCAGGGTGCATCGGTCCCACACTGCCTTCGCGTATGGAAAGAGTTTTACGCAGCAGCGGCTCGGCCTCCGCAATGCGTTTTTGATTCACGGCCAGGCTCGCTAGAGCGTCCAGCGCGGGCAGCAGCTCCGGACTGTTGGATGACAGTGTTTTCTCCTGAATCGCCAGCACGCGCTCGTACAATGTGACTGCGGCGGCCTCGTTCTTCCGCATGAGGCTGATATGCGCCAGCCGGATCAAATCGGGAGCCGTGGCCGCGTTCTCCGGCCCGCCCATCTTCTCGCGGATGGCGATGGCGCGCTTCAAGTATCGTTCCGCTTCCGGATACCGCGTATCCGATTCATAGGTCTGCGCCACAGCTTCGATCTCCGGAATGAGCCTGGCGTCTTCGTCACCGTATTCCCGCTCCATGATCCGCAGCGAACGTTCGTACAGTTCCTCGGCGCGCGCAAACTTCATCTGTGCGAAATTCACCCGCGCCAGATCGTTGACAGCCGGGATCAGCTCCGGATTGGCGCGCCCCAAGGTGTCCTCGGCCAGTTCCAAGCGCTTGTTGTAAAGCTTCTCGGCGTCGGCGTAGCGGCCCTCGGCAGAATAGTAGTCCGCTAGCTCCTGGTAGCTTTTCGCCACGCGCGGGTCGCTGGGTTTCCATTGCGCCGATGCCGTGACCGCCGCGAGCAGCGTTTTCTCCTTCGAGCTGGGATCCGGCGGCTTGTCGACGGATTGTCCAAATGCCAGGGCGCTCGTTGCCAGGAATACGTTCAAGAGTGGTACAGGCCGTGGGGTCTGCATTTCGCCATAACCATCGACAAAATCGGCCCTAGAAAACAGGGCTTGAAGTGGCCTAAGGCCCAAATGAAACCACGGCGCGGAAAGTTTGCCCGGCGTGGCGAGACAATTCCGTACGCGCCGCCACTTAAGTCTCCAGTGGGCAAGGACTTCTCGGCTTGGCTATCCGGCTTGGATCCTCTGGTCGCCCAGTGCCTGTTCCCGGCTGCCATCGTCATCCTCGTGAGCGGCTTGGACGACCTGCTGCTGGATGCCGTTTACGCATGGGTGTGGCTGAAATCCCGATTCGGATCCTGCCCAGGCCAGGCAACTAGCCAGCAACCCGAGTCCCAGCAGAAATCAATCGCCATCTTCGTCCCACTGTGGCAGGAACATGCCGTAATCGGCGGCATGGTGGAACACAACATCGCCGCTATCCGGTATGAGAACTACCATTTTTTCCTCGGCGGGTATCCTAACGACGAACCGACACTAGACGCAATTCGCGAACTCGAACTGCGTTTTCCGCGCGTGCATCTGGCCGTCTGCCCGCACGACGGACCCACCTCGAAGGCCGACTGCCTGAACTGGATTTATCAGCGCATGCTCCTGTTCGAAGAGACTCACGATGCGCTATTCGAGATCGTCGTTACGCACGACGCCGAGGATCTCATCCATGCCGATGCGCTGGCTCGCATCAATACCTACTCGCGGGAATACGACATGGTGCAGGTGCCCGTAATGCCGCTCGCAACCCCGTTTCCCAGCGTCGTGCATTCGATCTATTGCGACGAGTTCGCCGAATGGCAGCTGAAGGATATGCCGGCGCGCCAGTTCATGCGCAGCTTCTTGCCCTCCAACGGCGTCGGAACGGGATATACGCGCGAAGCGCTGGAGAAGCTCGCGGCCGCCGAGCACAACCTGATTTTCGAGCCGGCCAGCCTCACGGAGGATTACGAAAATGGCCTGCGGCTGCACCGGCTGGGGTGCAAGCAGGTGTTCGTTCCGCTGTCGGGCTCCGGATGGAAGGTGTTTGCCACGCGCGAGTTTTTTCCCAAGACGGTCCGCTCCGCCATTCGCCAGCGCACCCGCTGGATCACCGGCATAGGGCTTCAGGCCTGGCAGCATCACGGCTGGCGGGGGCCGGCCGCAGACGTGTATTGGTTCTGGCGCGATCGTAAAGGACTGATCGGCAATCCGATGAGTCTCTTCACGAATCTGCTCTTTGCCTACGGCATGGTTTCATATTTCGGCGCTCGTTTCGCCGGAACGTCTTGGCCCTTAGCCCGCCACGTGCTTCATCCATGGCTGCTGGCTTGCACGCTGGCGATCCAGCTCATTCAGACCGGCGTTCGCTGCGGCTGTGCTTGGCGGATGTACGGCCTCTTCTTCGCAGTCGGTGTTCCCATACGTAACGTGTGTGCGAACTGGATCAATTCCATCGCTGCCGTTCGCGCAGTCTATCGTTACTCCCGCGCGCGCCTGCTGGGTGAACCGCTAGCCTGGCTGAAGACCGAACACGCCTATCCTTCCCGCGCCGCCTTGGTCGATCACAAGCGCCGGCTGGGCGAGATTCTAGCCGGTTCCGGGTATGCGAGCGAATCCGATGTGGCGCATGCGCTCGAAACTTTACCCATAGGAGTGCGGCTCGGTGAACATCTGGTCCAACTCGGCAAGCTCACCGAGGATGAATTGTACGAAGCGCTCAGCGCCCAACAGGCCGTTCCGGCCGGGCGAATCGAGCCGTGGACGATCAGCCGCAACGTCGCCCGCGCGCTGCCGCTTCGCGTTGTCCGCGCCTGGCAAGTGCTCCCGTTCCGCATTGCAGCCGGGCACCTGTACCTCGCCAGTCCGGAGATCCCTAGCGACGAACTGACGCGCGCCTTGCAACCTTTCACCCGGCTCGTGCTCCGGTTCCAACTGATCACGCCCGGCAACTTTGCCGAATTGAGCCAGCAATTCCTGTAGGCCCTAACGTCGACATCGCGCTTTCGGCGTGCTGTTGGGCACGCGCAGAGTTGTAGCGGCCGCCGTTTGCTCCGGCAACCCTCTAGCAGCTATATTTGGACCGGATGGAGGCGAAACCTGGGCTTCGCGCACGCAAAAAGATTCACACCCGGCGCTTGATTCTGAAATGCGCTGACAGCCTGTTCCGTAAGCACGGCTTCGCCGCCACCACCCTCGAAGACATCGCCAGTAAGGCGCGCGTTCACAAGCAGACTGTGCTGCGCTACTTCGGCTCCAAGGAAGAAATCGCCCTGGCTTTTCGCCAGGTGGCGCTGCACAACTTCCGCAAGGGCCTGCTGGACCCGAACCGCAAGGGCAGCGTGCTGCAATACTGGCGGGACTTCATTGAGGCCTCGGCTACAGAAGTGGCGCGCCGGGGCGACTTGCTGCGTTATACAAAGCTTGTCGACTCCGATCCCGCTTTGACCGCAGCGTCGTTCAAAATACAGATCCAGTATGAAGACGTGCTGGCTTCCGAGCTGAGCCGCGAGGCCGGCCAGGATCCCGACACCGACCTCTACACCCGTTTGCTGGCGGCGCTGCTGGTGGACGGGAATTTCAATGTGGTTCGCATGGTGATGAACAACGGGTCGTTGGATCAATACGTAAAGACCGCGCTCCACGTGGTGGACTTCGTGATCCAAGAATTCCCGCCGAGAGCGGCGTTTGAAACGGTCCTGGATTACCCCGAGCGCCGGATCGCAGCCGCAGGCGGAGTTTCGTCATCCGACGCGCAGCCGCGAACCGGGCGAACGCCGAGCGACCAGGCAGCAAATGTGACTCGGTAACATTCGGCGCGTTCAAGCTGCTCCGAGGACCGCATTTGTTGGATCGCTTACGTCATAGCTAAGTTATTCAGATACCGATAGTTGTCCGTACGTTGTTGGAATGTTCCACCTGTTTTACAACGGTTGTTCCTACCGTTGCCTCCGGCTCCCATTCCCCTTGTGAAAACCGCTTGACAACATGACAGTCTTGCTTCAAAATTGATACCCAATTGTAGGTTAGATGCGACAACTGCTTTAAGCGGCAAGAGATTTCACGTCGAAGAGGAACTCCATGTCACGAGTTTTAGCTGCAGCGATCGTGCTCTCTTTTTTCCTCTCCCCTAGGGGTTTCGCCCAGGGCACGGGGACAATCACTGGAACAGTGGCGGACGAATCCGGGGCCGTGATTCCGACTGCAAAAGTAACCATCACGAACAAGGCAACTGGGGTTTCGCGCAACACCACGACGAACGCAGAGGGTTATTTCTCCGCGCCAGCGCTTCCGGCAGGCGACTATCAACTTAAGACCGAAGCTCCCGGTTTCCGGACCTTAGAACGAGATGCGACTGTCCTGGCGGGCAGCACGATCACCGTGAACATGCCGATGCAACTGGGCGGCACACGGGAAGTGGTGACCGTGGAGGCTGCATCCAACCAAATGAATTACGAGAAGCACGAGATAGCAGGAGTCATAGAGCACGCCACGATTCAGGACCTGCCCTCCAATGGGCGAGACTACATACAACTCGCTACGCTCGAACCCGGCGTACAGATCACCACGGGAACGATAGGCCAGTTCAATGCCTTATTCTATGTGAGCGTTCTGGGGAGCGGGTTCCGGACCGCGGTTACCGTTGATGGCGGCAACGTCTCCGACAATATCGATGTCGCCGGCGGCGGCCAATCCATGAACTTCACCCAGGAAGTGGTTCAGGAGTTCCAGCTTTCCGAGCTAAATGTGGATTTGTCGAGTCCGATTCAGACTGGCGGCTCAATCAACGTGGTTACCCGCTCCGGTAGTAACGATTGGCACGGCAGCGCCTATTTCTTCTACCGCGATCACAACATGGCCGCGTATCCGAATCTCTCACGCGTTGGCCCCGCGAATCCGTTCTTTGTGCGGCGGAATCCGGGGGCGTCGCTCGGCGGCCCCATCCTCAAAAACAAGCTGTTCTTCTTTTTCAACTATGAGTTCTTAAATCAAGTTCAGGCCCAGAGCGTAACCACCACCGATCCCGCTTTCTATGCGCTTCAGGGCACCTACGCTAGTCCGTACGACGCGAAAAAGATTACAGCGCGTTTCGACTACCACATCAACTCCAAGAACAACCTGTTCCTCCGCTATTCACACGACGGCAACGATGGCTTCGGGCCAGCTTTGACCTTCGGTGATCCATCGAACTGGCCGCACAATGTCAATTGGGCCGATCAGTCAATCTTGGGCCTCACCACGATTCTTACGCCGACCATCGTTAACGACCTGCGAGTCCAATACAACTACTGGAACAACCACAATCTACCTGCCGTGGCATCCGACTGCTCGGCGCCATGCGTGGCCGGCTCGCTTCCGAACGTGGTGTTCTTCGTCGGCACGAACCAGCAGTCCATCGGCCCCAATTTGAATTCTCCTCAGGCGCGCAACACGCGCCGCTACGAGTTCGTCGATGGTATCAGCTGGCAAAAGGGTTCACATCGCCTGAAATTTGGCGGAGACCTGAACCCCACTGCTTCAGCTGGCCTGTGGGGATTCTGCACTCCGATGTGTCTGGGAGCCGTTTCGCCTACCTTCCTGAGAGAGGTGGTGCCCGCGCAGTTCGTCAGCCTTCTATTTCCAACACTGCCCACGACCCTCAAGACTGACGCGGATGTTCTGAATCTGCCCGTGTGGAACCTGAACCCTGCAATTTTCAGCGGCGTGGGAGTGGGAGAAGTCCCGCTACCTTCTTCTTATTACTATGACGCCAACAAGCATTACGATCAGTGGCGGCTTTATGCGCAGGATGTCTGGAAGATTCGCCCCAATCTCACCGTCAATTATGGTCTCGCGTGGAACGCACAAACCGGCTTCTATAACTCGCAGCTTCCAAAGCCCGCGCTCCTGGCTCCGATCCTGGGGACTGGTCCCGACAATTTAGGGCCAACCGTCAACAACCTGAAAGAGTTTCAGCCCGCCGTCGGCTTCGCCTGGAGCCCTGGAAAGAGCCAAAAATGGGTGATCCGCGGCGGCGGCGGCATCTACTGGGACAGCACGCCCGGATATTACAAGCTGCGTGAGGCAGCCGCTCTTGGACCTCCCGGAAGCGCTCGAAATACTCTTTCGGCCAGCGCTTTTACGAACATCTATCCGGGCATGTTCAATCTGTCGACACAAGAACCGATACCGGTCGGCGCACCGCTTCCGATCAACAGTCTGACGAACATGACGGTGGGGCTTTTCGAGAATCTGGTCAATCAGGAACTGCCCCAGGTGAGCGCGCTGCTCGCGCCCGCCAATCCTCCCAGAAGTGGGCCGTTCCCGTACTCGGAAATTCAGTACGAGCACCAGGGCGTCGAGATCTATCCCACGCATTCCCCGATGGCGCGCAGCTATCAGACGTCGATTGGCGTCCAGCGTCAATTTGGCTGGGGCATGGTGTTGACCGCTGACTGGGCACGCCGCCAAGGCGAAAACATCAGCTTGGGAGAAATCGATCAGAATCTGTTCACGCGCTATCTTGGCACTCCCACTCCTGTACCCGTGATTCCACTCTGTCCAACCAATCCGGATTTCAATCCCAAGGACAACTGCTCGACTGGCGCGATCACTTTCTGGAATAGCCAGGGCCGCTCCGTGTACGATGGACTGCTGCTGAAGCTCAGTAAGCGCCTTTCGAATCGCGTCCAGTTTCTGGTCTCTTATGCGTACCAGAAGGACGTCTCGGATGCCGGACCATCCGGCATTTTGGACAACTTGAATTTCTATTCCAGTTACGGCGAGGATCTGCCTCACCACAATTTGAACGTGTCGGGAACCATTAACCTGCCCTGGGGCTTTTTGCTGAGCTTGAATTCGTCGATTATCAGCCGAACGCCCCAAGTCGCAGTGGTAAACGGACTCGACCTTCCGGGCACGGCACCGTCCGGAAGCAACGAAGCGCTTCCCGGAATGAAGTTCAGTTGCCTGGCAGCAGGATGCGGCAAGTCGGATCTCGTCAAGGCAGTTCAAAATTACAACGCCAATTACGCCGGCAAGCCGAGCGCTCAAGGTGCGAACGCGCCGAACCCCGGCCCGCTCGTGCTGCCGCCCGACTACCAGTTTGGCGATCCGACGTTTAGCCAAGATTTCCGGCTGACTAAAACGTTTTCCTACAAAGAACGATATCGCTTGGCCATTCTCGGGGAAGTCTTTAACGCGTTCAACATCTCGAACCTAACATACCCCTCAGCGGCATTCCAACTGGATACCCTGGCGCCCGGCTGCACGCTGACAAATGGTGCTTTCACTTCCTGCTCCTCGCAGACCTATGCTTTCGGCCAGCCGACGGGGCGGATCGGACAAACTTTTGGTCAGGGCGGGGCCCGTGCCTTCCAGGTGGGAGCGCGCTTCACTTTCTAAAACACATATCCACGATTCCATTTTTCACGACGGTGCCCAACTCTTACTATTTAGTAAGTCATTGTAGAGCGCGACTACCCGTACGTTGGTTCTATGTTCCAGTTGTTGTACAACCGTTGTTCGTACCGTTGCCTCCGCCTCACGTTGTCATTTTGAAAACGCTTGACAACATACCAATCTTGCTTCAAAATTGATACCCAATTGAAGGTTACACCCGATAACTGCTCTCAGGGCCAAGGGATTTCACGTCGGAAGGGGACTCCATGTCACGAGTTTTAGCTGCGATCATTGTGCTTTCGCTGCTGTTTTGCCTCGGCGCTTTTGCGCAGGGCACCGGCACAATCTCAGGAACGGTAGCGGACGAATCCGGTGCCGTCATTCCAAACGCGACCATCACCATTACGAACAAGGCTACTGGCGCCACCCGTACGGCGAACACCAACGCCGAAGGATACTTCAGCGCGGTGGCTCTGCTGGCAGGCGATTATGACGTCAAGGCCGAAGTGGCGGGGTTCCGAACCCTGGTTCGCCCCGCAACGGTGCAGGCTGGCGAAACAACGCAAGTGAATCTGCCCATGAGTCTCGGACAAACTCAAGAGGTGGTGACCGTCGAAGCCGCCAGTTCACAGATCAATTACGAAAATAACCAGATTCAGGGCGTCATCCAGCGCCAATCGATTCAGGACTTGCCGCTCAACGGGCGCAGCTATCTTCAGTTGGCCGCGCTCGAGCCAGGTGTCCAGGTGAGTTCGGGTACTGTCGCGCAGTTCAACGTGCTGTTCACGGTGAGCGTTCTGGGCGGCGGTAACCGCACCGCGGTCACGGTGGACGGCGGCAATGTTTCCGACAATATTGACGTCGGCGGCGGCATGTCTTCGATGAACTTCTCGCAAGACGTGGTCCAGGAATTCCAGCTTTCGGAAGTGAACTTTGACATTTCCACTCCGATTGCGGCCGGAGGGGCGATCAACATGGTGACGCGCTCGGGCAGCAACGACTGGCACGGCAGCGGCTATTTCTTCTTCCGTGATCACAACATGGCCGCTTATCCCAATTTGCAACGTCTGCCGGGCATCACCAATCCGTTCTTCGTCCGCCGTAACCCGGGCGTATCCATCGGCGGACCTATTAAGAAAGACAAGCTGTTCTTCTTCTTCAACTACGAATTTCTTAACCAGGTCCAGGCCTTGAGCATCCAGACGACCGACCCGGCCTTCGCGCTCCTGCAGAACACATATGGGAGCCCGTACGTCAGCAAGACGCTGAGCCTGCGTCTGGATTACCACCTCAGCTCAAAGCACAACCTATTCCTGCGTTATTCACACGACGGCAACGACGGCTTTGGTCAATCGCTGGAATTTGGAGATCCCTCTAACTGGCCGCATAACATCAATTGGGCGGACCAGTCGATCTTCGGTATCACCAGTTCTCTGACGCCGACCATCGTGAACGACGCCCGCGTCCAATACAACTATTGGAACAACCACAACAACCAAGCCACGCCATCAGATTGTTCCGCGCCGTGCGTAGCCGGCCGCTTGCCAAATGTGTTCTATTTCCAAGGCTCAAACCAACCCGCCATTGGCCCGAACTTCAACGCTCCGCAAGCCCGAAATACGCGGCGCTTTGAACTGGTTGACACTCTGAGCTGGCAAAAAGGTTCGCATCGGTTTAAGTTCGGCGGCGATCTCAATCCGACTAAATCAGCCGGCTTGTGGGGCTTCTGCACTCCCATGTGTGTCGCGGCTTTCTCGCCCACTTTCGTGCGAGCCGCTGTACCGTCCTCGTTAGTCGGGGTTCTGTTCCCGACCCTCCCCACTCAGCTTAAGACGGACGCGGACGTTCTAAATCTGCCGGTTCTCAATCTCGGCAGCAGCATCTTCAGCGGAATTGGTGTTGGCGGCGTGTCCTTGCCGGCCGCTTACGATTACGACAAGAATAAGCACTATGATCAGTGGCGATTATTCTTCCAAGATGTGTGGAAGATCCGTCCCAACTTTACGTTCAACTATGGCTTGGCCTGGAATGCGCAAACGGGTTTCTACAATTCCGATCTGCCCAAGCCAGCGCTACTGGCTCCGATCCTCGGGACCGGTTCCAACAACCTTGGGCCGACAGTAAACAACCTGCGGGAATTTCAACCTGCCGTCGGTTTCGCGTGGAGCCCAGGCAAGAGCCAGAAATGGGTGATCCGCGGCGGTGGCGGCATCTACTGGGACAGCACGCCAGGCTATTACAAGCTCCGTGAAGCTTCGGTGATCGGGCCTCCAGGCAGCGCGCGCAGCACTCTCGCAGCCAGCGCGTTCACGAACATTTATCCTGGCATCATCAACCTGGGTACTGGCCAACCAATCGGGGTCGGTCAAGCTCTTCCCCTCAGCGCCTTGACAAATATGACCATCGGGCAGTTCATAAACTTGGTGAATCAGGAGCTGCCGAGCGTCACCGCGATTCTGGCCCCGCAGAATCCACCGCGTAGCGGACCGTTCCCCTACCCCAATTTAGACTATGCGCATCAGGGCGTGGAGATGTATCCGACCCACTTCCCGCTGGCGCGTAGTTATCAGACCAATTTAGGTGTCCAACGCGACCTTGGCCGCGGTTACGTAATCACAGCCGACTGGGCGCGCCGGCAAGGTGAAAATGTCAGCCTCGGTGAAGTTGACCAGAATCTCTTCACGCGATATTTAGGCAGTTCGACCCCAGTGCCGGTTATTCCGTTATGCAGTACCCGCCCGGACTTCAATCCGACGGACAATTGCTCCACCGGTAGCATGACCTTCTGGACCGATCAGGGCCGCGCCGTTTACGACGGCTTGCTGGTCAAGGTGAGCAAGCGCTTCTCGAATCATTTCCAGTTCCTCGCCTCGTACGCGTTCCAGAAAGGGCTGGACGAAGTGGTTTGGGATAACGCTCATTGGATGTCCGGTTACGGCCAATATCTGCCCCATCACAACCTCAACATCTCGGGTACTATCGACATTCCCTGGGGCTTTACGCTATCGATCAACTCGGCGATCATCAGCCGCACCCCGAACACGCCGGTGGTGCCAAGTCTCGATCTTCCCGGGACAGCGCCTTCCGGCAGCAACGAGCCGCTTCCGGGGATCCCCTATGGATCGCTCAACGCCGGTACCAGCAAGGCAGATCTGGCGAAGGCAATCGCAAATTACAACCAGAATATAGTCGGCACACTGAATGCTCAGGGTGCAAAGATTACTTCTCCACTGGTTCTTCCGTCCGATTTTCAATTCGGCGATCCGACGTTTTCGCAGGACTTCCGCCTAACGAAGGTATTCACTTTCAAAGAAAGATACAAGCTGAGCATTCTGGCTGAGATGTTTAACGCGTTTAATATCGCGAATCTAACGTACCCGGGCGGTGCATTTACGCTCGACACATTGGCCCCGGGATGCTCGCTGGCAGCCAACGGTTATTCCACAAGCTGCGCCGGACAGACCTACGCGTTCGGACAGCCGACGCAACGCCAAAATCAGACTTTCGGTTCCGGTGGCGCCCGTGCACTGCAGGTGGGAGCGCGCATCACCTTCTAAAACACATATCCGCAATTCCATTCTTCACGGCCGGCGCCACAGTGCACCGGCCGTTTTGTTTTGTGAATAACTTCCCGTTCACCTAATTAGCCGCACAAAAAATTCCCGCAACGCGCTGCACCCGCACTGCGTCATCTTTTTACCTTCCGTCTCTTGACGGATCGATTTTGTTTCGTGCAGAATTGAAACAGATTTCAGGGTCTTAGTAGTTCTCGAGTTTCAACGCAGTACCACATATCGAACGAGGAGTCTCCATGTTTAGAGTTGCTGTTATCTGCCTGCTTGTCGTGTGTCTCGCCGCGTTCGCGCAGGCGCCCACCGGGATCATTACTGGTTCCGTCACCGACGAGACCGGGGCGGTGATCCCCAACGTAACGGTCACCATTACGAACAAAGCCACCGGGTTTACACGAACCGCTCAGAGCAATGCGGAAGGGCTATTCAGCGCGCCCGCGCTGCCCGCCGGCGATTACACCGTGCATGCCGAAGCCAGCGGGTTCCGCACGCTGCAACGCGATGCGACGGTGCAAGCCGGAACGACAACCACCGTGAATCTCCCCATGTCGCTCGGCGAAGCGAAGTCGGTGGTCACCGTCGAGGCCGCATCGGCGCAGATGAATTATGATACGCACACCGTCCAGGGCACGATTGAGCAAGGCCAGATTCGAGACCTGCCTTTGAACGGCCGCCAGTACATGCAGCTCGCCCAGCTAGAGCCGGGCGTAACCGTAACTCCCGGATCCACCGCGCAGTTCAACACGCTCTTCAACGTCAGCGTGCTGGGCGCGGGCAACCGTACCGTTTTCACGGTGGACGGCGGCAACGTATCCGACAATATCGACACGGCCGGCGGCAACTCGTCCATGAACTTCCCGCAGGACGTCGTCCAGGAGTTCCAACTCTCCTCGGTGAACTTCGATCTGTCAACGCCCATCGCATCCGGCGGCGCCATCAACATGGTGACGCGGTCAGGCAGCAACGATTGGCATGGCAGCGCCTATTTCTACTATCGCGACCACAACATGTCTGCATATCCAGCGCTGGCACGCAGCCCGCTCGATCCCAACCCGTTTTTTGTCCGCAGGAATCCCGGTGCGTCCATCGGCGGACCCATCAAAAAGGACAAACTGTTCTTCTTTTTCAACTTTGAATACATGAACCAGGTGCAGGCGCTGGCGGTGCAAGGCAACCAACCTTCGGTGGCTGCGCTGTCGGGCATTTTCAGCAGTCCGTACGAACTCAAAGACTATACGTTCCGCACGGACTACCACCTGAACGACAAGAACACGATGTTCCTGCGCTATTCGCACGATGGCAATGTCGGCTTTGGCGATGTGTTCTCCAACGGCAATCCTTCCAACTGGGTCACCAATACCAACTGGGCAGATCAGAGCATCATTGGCTGGACTTCCACTTTCACGCCGAACATCGTTAACGATCTGCGATTCCAGTACAACTACTGGAATAATCACAACCTGCTGGCCACGCCGTCCGAATGCGTGCCTCCGGCCTGCGTTGGGCTGGCTCCAGCGGGGACGCCCATCAGCCAGCAAGTTCCAGAGTTGCTAACGATTCTCGGCACGAATTTCGCCTTCGGCAACGCGGCTATTGGACCGAACGTAAACGCTCCACAGGCGCGCAATACGCGGCGGTTCGAGCTGGTAGAGACAATGGATTGGCAGAAGGGCTCCCATCGCTTCAAGTTTGGTGCAGACTTGAACCCGACCTATTCCGCCGGTTTGTGGGGTTTCTGCACACCTGCTTGCGTGGGAGCCTACAGCCCGGAATTTATCCGCAACACGTTGACCCCTGCGATCGGCGCAGCGGGTGTCAATGCACTCTTCCCCAATCTGCCGACCGTGATCCGGTCCAACCAGGATCTGTTGAACCTTCCGCTGCTCGCGCTGAACCCTGGCATCTTCACCGGAATCGGCGTAGGTAGCGTCTCTACGCCGGCTCCCTACGATTACACACAGAACAAACACTACAATCAGTACCGGGCGTTTTTCCAGGACACCTGGAAGGTCACCAAGAATTTCACCTTGAACTACGGTCTGGCCTGGAACGCACAAACCGGGTTCTACAATACCGACCTTCCCAAACCAGCCTATCTCTCGCCCATCTACGGCAACAATCTTTCTCCGACAAATAACAACTGGCATGAAATGCAGCCCGCGGTCGGATTCGCCTGGAGCCCGGGTGGCAACCAAAAGTGGGTAATCCGCGGCGGCGGTGGAATTTACTGGGACAGCACGCCTGGTTACTACAAGCTGCGCGAGCCCGCGGTGATCGGCCCCTTGGGCGATGGCCGCGTGACCCTAAGCCCCAGCAGCTTTACCAACGAATTCCCCGGAATCGTGAACTTCAGCGCGGGCGGCGCTCCACTTCCGGTCGGAGCACCAATCCCCATTTCGGCTCTTACCAACATGACTGTGGGTCAGTTCATGCAGATTCTCCAGGATCAACTTCCGCGAATTCAATCGCTGTTCCCACCGAATCCGCCCCGCAGCGGGCCTTACACCACAACCAACGTCGACGTTGCCAAGCAGGGCGTCGAAATCTACCCGCCGGGAAGCAATCCGATCGCGCGAAGCTACCAAACCTCGATCGGCGTTCAGCACGATTTCGGACATAACCTCGTGATCAGCGCCGACTGGGCACGCCGCCAGGGCGAAAACGTCAGCCTCGGCGAGTTGGATGTCAACCTGTTCAATCGCTACATCAACGGCGCTCATCTGCCTGTGATCCCGGCATGCGCAACACCGAACTTCACGCCAGGTGTCGAGTGCTCCAATGGCGCGATCACGCAGTGGACCGACCAAGGCCGTTCAGTGTACGAAGGCTTGCTGGTCAAGGCGCAGAAGCGTTTCTCGAGCCACTACCAGTTCATCGTGAGCTACGCGCTCCAAAACCAGAACACCATGACGGCATGGAACCTGGCCAATTGGGGCGCCGGCTACGGCCCCAACATCCCAAGGCATAACTTGAACGTTTCGGGCTACATCGATCTGCCGTGGGGATTTGTGTTGAGCGTTAATTCCAGCATTCTGAGCCGCACACCCCAAGAACCGGTCATCGGAAGCATTGAGCTGCCTGGGACCGTCTTGAACACCGGCAGCCAAGCTCTTCCCGGCCTGCCTTACAGCTGCGGCGGAATCTCTTGTGGCAAGTCCGACCTGGTGACCGCCGTAACCAATTTCAACAATACATGGGCTGGGCAAAAGGACGCCAAAGGTGCCACCATCCCCACGCTGGTTCTGCCGCAGCACTACCAATTCGGCGATCCGACCTTCTCGCAAGACTTCCGGCTGACCAAGAACTTCCAATTCAAAGAACGCTACCGGCTCGCGATCCTGGCCGAGATGTTCAATGCGTTCAACATCGCCAACCTGACCGGGTACAACTTTACGTTGGACACCCTGGCTCGTGGTTGTACGTTGACCAACGGTGCTTTCGCGACTTGCGGAGCAGGCGCGACGCAAACCTATGGCTTCGGCCAGGCGACGCAGCGCGCGTTCCAGACCTTCGGGTCGGGCGGCCCGCGTGCCGTTCAGCTCGCGGCCCGAATCACGTTCTAGCAGTTTTTCAAGGGTGGTTCTTCTTAGAAGGCCGGTGCTTATGGCACCGGCCTTTACTTTTGCCCGAACGAACTAAGCTTCTGAACTCGCATATATAGTACCCGACCGGCGGAGACCACTAAATATTGGCCCATACCTCCTTTACTTTCCCGCCGCCCCGGTTTACCATAGAGCCATCCCCCGAGTGCAATAATTGGGAGGGGCTAGCATTTGCTGAAACTTAAGCGCGTAGAAATTCAAGGGTTTAAGTCCTTCTTTGATCGAACCGAGATGAGGTTTAACGGTTCGGGCATTGCGGCGATCGTCGGGCCGAACGGCTGTGGGAAATCCAATCTCAGCGATGCGATCAGCTGGGTGCTTGGCGAGCAGTCTGCAAAATCGCTGCGCGGCGCGCGCATGGAAGATGTCATCTTCGCGGGCACCCGTGATCGCAAACCGCTGGGCCTAGCTTCGGTCACCATGACGCTGGTCGACCCGGCGTCGGACCACCCGGGCCATCACATTCATCAAAACGGCCACGCGAACGGTAACGGTCAGCCGGATCACAAACCAAGCGAAGTCACCATCACCCGGCGGTTGTTCCGCTCGGGCGAGAGCGAATATCTGATCGATGGCAAGATAGCCCGTCTACGCGACATCCAGGAACTGTTCATCGGGACCGGCCTGGGTCCGGAAAGCTATGCCATCATCGAGCAAGGCCGCATCGGCCAGATCTTAAGCAACAAACCCCAGGATCGGCGCGCCATTATCGAGGAAGCCGCCGGAATCGGCAAATTCAAGACGAAGAAGCGGCTGGCCGAGGCCAAGCTGGAAGGCGCCAAACAGAATCTATCGCGTGTATTCGACATTCTGGAGGAAGTGGGCCGGCAGGTGAATTCGCTAAAGCGGCAGGCCTCCAAGGCGCGCCGCTACGAAGAACTCAAAGCCGAACTGATCACGCAGCTTCGCCGGTCGCTGACGGGCCGCTACCGGACCCTGGAGCGCGAAGCGGCAAAAACCGCTCTGGATCTCAACCTCGCGAACGAGGACTTCCAGAATCTTTCGAACCAGGTGGCGGAGCGCGAGACCGAGCACACTGGCCTACAGGAAGCCTGCTACCGGAACGATGCGGAGCTGACTGCAGCGCGGCAAAAACTCGCCGATCTTCAGCTCGACCAGGAACGGACTCGAGGCAAGCTGGAGGCTCAGGCCAAAGAGATCGGAGCCATCGAGCAGCGCCTGACGCAAGGCGAGACGGAAACGCAGGATCTCGAGAAAAAGCAGGTCCAGCTTCAGCACGACCTGCAGGCGCACTTAGCCGCAGTGTCGGCGCTGGAGCAGCAAACCGAGAGTGCCCGCGAGCGCATGGCGTCCAAGTCGGCTGAACGTGAGCAGCTCCAGCGAGCTTTACAGGACCGCGCCAGCACGCTCGAGAATGGGCGCCAGAACGTTTTGCGGTTGCTGGGCGAAGCTTCGGCGCTGAAAAATCAGCTGGTGCAGATCAGCGAGTACCTCTCGGCCGTTGATCGCGATTCAGCACGCTGCCGTAACGACGAGGAAAGCGCGGTCGGCGATTTGGACCGCCTCAAGGCCCTCAAGAACGAGCTGTCTGAAAAGATGGCCGCGCGCCAGATGGAACTGGATTCGATCGCAGATCGAAGACGCCGGATCGAAGATGAACTAAACGAGCGCAAGTCCAGCGCTGCCGAAGCGCGCCGCGTTCTCGACCAGCTTCGCACCGAAGCATCGCATCTCAACGCTCGCAAGGAATCGCTCGAACAAATTCTTTCGCACCGCGCTTATACAACCGAAAGTGTGAAGCGTTTGTTTACCGCGATCGAGCAAGGGCAGGCGGAGGGATTCCGCCCGGCGGGCGTGTTGGCCGACTACATCGAGGTCGAGCCGGCGTACGAGAAAGCCGCCGAAGACTTCCTGCACGAAGAGCTGGAATACGTTGTGGTCCAGAACTGGAACGAGGCCGAGCGCGGCATCGATATCATGCGCACGGACATGGACGGCCGCGCGACGTTCCTGGTTCATCCCGAGCCGGGCGAGCAGATCTTCCCTACCCCGGAGTTGGACGGAGCCGATGGCGTTATCGGCCAGCTGGGCGATCACTTACGCTTCACCAACGGATTCACCAGCGCACCTCCGGACCTGCTGCCGCGCCTGTCCCGCTGTTTCCTGGCGCGCGACCGCGCGGCGGCGCAGCGGCTTTCGATCCAGCATCCCGAGCTTTTCTTCCTGGCGCCGGACGGGATCAGTTATCAGGGGCACGCCGTGAGCGGCGGAAAGAACACCGGCAGCGGTCCGCTGGCGTTGAAGCGCGAGCTGCGCGAACTGACCGGCGACGTTCAATCCAAGCACCAAGCGCTTGAAGAGACCGCCGGGCGGCTCGAACAGCTCGAACGGCAGATTGCTCTGTTGAGCGAAGATTTGGAAGAACTGCGGTTGCTGCAGCAGAGGCAGGAGAAGGAAGCGCTGGCGCTCGATCACGAGCATCGCAAGCTGGCTGAAGAATTCGCTCGAGCCTCGTCGCGGCTATCGGTGGCGCGGCTCGAACTGGAACGTTTGCGGCAGGAAGCCGAACGCGCTCGCGCGCAACAGGAGCGCGACCAGCAACTGCTGGATGAAAAAGAAACCGCGCGCTCTATCGAAGAACAGGTTTTGGAACAGTCGCGCGCCGATTTCGAGGAACTGCAAGCCTCCGCGCACCACCTGACCGAAGAACATGCGGAGTTGCGCGCCGAACTAGCGGGCCTGGACGAGCGGTGCCGGTCCGTACGCGCCGCACAGGCCCGGTTCGAATCGCAGATCGAGGAGATCGCGCGCCGCCGTTTCGAAATCACGGTTGAGCTGGAACGCCTCGGGGTGCAGCGCGCGCGCTTGCTGGCCGACAACATTGAACTGGATCGCCGGGCCGCCGCGTTGCTCGAGGATCTTCGCAGCGCCGATGTCGCCGTCACGGAATTCGCCGCCCAGGAAACAACCTTGCGCGCGAATCTCTCCGCAATCGAAGAAGGGCTGAAACAGCTGCGCGCCGGCGCGCAAGCGTCGCAGGAGAAGCGCTCGCAGATTGAACTGGAGCTGGTCAAGAAGCAAGCCGAATTGAAGTACCTGGACGAAACCAGCCGCAAGGAGCTGAACGCCCCCCTGGAAGAGTTGGCCGCGGGGGAAGAGACAATTTTGGACGACGCCGCGCTTGCCGAAGCGGAGCAGAGATATCAGGAAATCAAGGCGCGCATCGAAGCGCTCGGCCCCGTGAATCCGCAGGCGCTCGAAGAATTCCAGGAAGCGCAGCAGCGCTACGACTTTCTGAATGCGCAGCGGCAGGATCTGCTGGATTCCATTCGCGACACTGAAACGGCCATCCACGACATTGACATTGAGTCGCGTAAACGCTTCAGCGAAGCGTTCGAAGTGATTAATGGGCACTTCCGCGATCTTTTCCGGACGCTGTTCGGCGGCGGCACCGGCGAGATGCGGCTGACGGACGAGAACAACATCGCCGAATCAGGTATCGACATTGTCGCGTCGCCTCCGGGCAAACGGCTGCAAAACGTATTGCTGCTGTCGGGCGGCGAAAAATCGTTGACCGCGATGGCGCTGCTCATGGCCATCTTCCATTACACGCCCAGCCCGTTCTGCATTCTCGACGAGGTAGACGCTCCGCTGGACGAGCCGAACATCGAGCGGCTCACCAGGTTGCTGAAGGAAATGTCCGAAAAGACGCAGTTCATCGTGATCACGCACGCTAAGCGCACCATGGAAGCGGCCCAGGCGCTTTACGGCGTCACGATGCAGGAGCCGGGCGTTTCGAAGCTGGTGTCGGTGAAATTTCAGCAGCCGCCTGGACCACCTCCCGCCCCGGTGAGCGGTCCGTCGCAAGTATTAGCGCTGAGCGCCGCCCGGTGAGGAACAGGCCGAAGAATGTCCGCGGCGGTGAAGAGCACCACTCCGCATCGGACAATCGCGTCACTTCCGGGATTGTGCTGGTATATCCGCCTAAGTGATCAGCCGCGGGTTAGAACACGAGTTGAACTCAGCAACTGCCTGACGATAGCGGGCCTGCGCTTCAGTCAAAGCCCGGTTAGCGTCGTAGAAGGCCTCTAAGCGCTGCGGATCGCCATTATGCTGCCTAAGGCAACCGCTCGCTTCGGCGAGATCAGACTCTGAAGACCGAACCAGAGCTTTCGATGCATCCAGTTCGGCCACGACTTCCTTAAGTCTGTCGTTTATTGGGGCGCTCCAATCTGAGGGAAGGAGAACGCCCGACGCTTACGAATGCGACGTGACTCGTTCGGTCGACTCTAAGTATAGCTCTTTTGGAGAATGGGCCCGGCCTGGCTGAGCGCGCCCTCGCTGGAATCACCGCGATTCACGCCGGTAAACCACCCCGCCTTTCATTACGAACGTCACCTTTTCCAGAGCACTGATGTCCTCGGCCGGATTTCCTTGGACAGCGATGATATCGCCGAAATAGCCGGGCTTTATGTCGCCGATCTGGGTTTCCCAACCCAGAACCTTCGCTCCGTGCAGCGTTCCGCTCTGAATGGCGGCCAGCGGAGACATTCCATACTTCACCATCAAAACAAATTCGCGCGCTTGTGTTCCATGCGGAAACGGACCGACATCCGATCCCATGGCGAACTGGACTCCGGCCGCGAGCTGTTTGCGAAATTCAGCGGCGTGGTATTCAAGCGTGCGGCGCCGGGCCGCAGCCTGCTGCGGTGTCGCGGCATGCTCGGCAAAGTAGTCAGAGATAGCGAACGTCGGAACCGCGAAAATGCTCCTTTGGCGCATAAGCCGGATGGTTTCGTCGCTGAGCTGATCGGCATGATCGATGGAAACGACGCCGGCCTGAGCCGCGTACAGAGTTCCCGGCTCACCGGTGGCGTGCACAGCGACGCGCTTGCCCACCCGGGCGGCTTCTCGGACAGCCGCCTCCAATTCGGCCTCCGTGTATTGGTAGGGCGTGGAAAACTTGCCGTCCACGAAAGTATCGCGGCCCGTCTCGTAAATTTTCGTGAAGTCGGCGCCGAGCTTGTACTGCTCGCGCATCACATTTACCAGCTCGATGGCGTTGTTGGCATAGTCGGCATTCGAGAGCACATGCTGCGCGGGGTTGAACCGGGTGGCGTCTTCGTGGCCGCCTAAGATATCGATGGCGTTGCCGCTGATCCGCAGGCGCGGCCCGGGAATCAGACCTTTATCGATCGCGTTGCGGACGGCGGTATCGGCCGACCCGGCGCCCTCCGTTCCCATGTCGCGCTCGGCCGTAAAACCGGCCATGAGATCGTCGCGCGCAGCCAGCGCCGCCAGGATGGTCCGCTGTGGGACCGATTCTTCCACGGTCTGCATGTCCTCTTCGCCGGGATGCAGAAACAGGTGCACATGGGCATCGATCAAGCCGGGCATCAAGGTCCGGTCGCCGAGGTCAATCATCTCTGCACCGGCCGGATGCATAACGGCTGGGCCCACTTCGGCAATGCGCTCGCCGCGGACAAGGATTTCACCAGGCGCGATTATCTTGCCGGTCTCAACGTCCAGCACGCGCGCGGCGTGCAGCACGGTGACGCGCGGCTGCGCTACCAGACTGGCGGCCGCTACAAAGAGCGCAAGAATCACGCGCCGCATGCGGTCACTCCCTGCTTGGCTTCTTCAAGAACCTGCTCTACTTCCGCCCGATATTGGTTCAGCAGCATCTCGTTGACGGCTTCAAAGCGCATCACCAGCACCGGCTGCGTGTTCGAAGCGCGTAGCAGCCCCCATCCTTCGGGAAAGATCACGCGGACGCCATCAATATCCACGGTTTTGCGCGTACCCTTGAAGTGATTCGCCACTCGGCGCACGATATCGAACTTGATCTCATCCGGGCAATCCACACGAATTTCTGGGGTGGAAACGGTCTTGGGAATGCCCTCGAGCTGCGCGGAGAGCGGCTTGCCGGACATCGCGACGATCTCGATCAAGCGGCAGGCCGCGTAGAGTGCGTCATCATAGCCGCGGTAGCGGTCGGCAAAGAACATATGTCCGGACATTTCGCCGGCCAGCTCGGCGTGCTCCTGCTTCATCTTGGCCTTAATCAGTGAGTGGCCGGTTTTGTACATGATGGCGTTGCCGCCCCAGGCATTGATGTGGTCGTACATCAACTGCGAGCACTTCACCTCGCCGATGAAGGTCGCGCCGGGCTTGCGCATTAGGATCTCGCGGGCGTAGATCAGCATCAGCATGTCGCCGTATACCACGTTCCCTTGCTCGTCCACAGCGCCGATACGGTCGGCGTCGCCATCGAACGCGATGCCGAGCTGAGCGCCGGTCTGCCGGACTTTAGCGATGAGCGCATCCAGGTTCTCCGGAACTGTGGGATCGGGATGGTGATTGGGAAAATTGCCGTCCATGTTGAAGAACAGCTCGGTGGCATCCAGGTTGAGCTTCTCGAAAATGCGGTGCATCACGGGTCCCGCGGTACCATTACCGGCGTCCGCGACGACCTTGATGCGGCGATCGAAGCGAAACTGAGCAGCGATCTCCTGCACATACGCGCCCGTGACATCGACGTGGGCGCCGCTCCCGGCGCCCCGTTCGAAGTCCTGCTTCTCGATGATACGGCGCACTTCCTGAATGGCTTCCCCGTGTAGGGTTCCCGCTCCGCACACCGATTTGAAACCGTTGTACTCCGGCGGATTGTGGCTGCCGGTGATCATCACAGCGCCGTCGGCACTCAAGTGCTGCGCCGAAAAATACAAGACCGGAGTGGGCACGGTTCCGATGTCGACTACCTCGCATCCAGCGCCGATGAGGCCGTTCACGAGTGCATCGCGCAAACGCGGCGAGCTGAGCCGGCAGTCGCGGCCCACATTGATCTTGCGTCCACCCGTTTGGCGTCTGAGGTAAGTGCCGAGTCCGAGGCCCAACTGTTCGACGTCGGGGTTGAGAAGTTCGGAATCGGCAATGCCGCGAATATCGTATTCGCGGAAAATGGTCGGCTTGAGCATAGTTCCATTCTATGAAGAAAGAGCTAAGCCGCAGATCAACACAGCTGAGGGCCGATGTTGCGCTTAAGTTTTGAACAGATCGAACGATTCGAAATCGCCGCGCAGCAGCGTATGGGTATCGCGATAGCCCAGCCAGGCGGAGATCATGGTCGCGTAGACGCGCCGGAAATCGGTGGTGAAGATCAGGTTGTCGCCCGAGTCGAGATCGGTCAGGCTCGGAATCTTGCCGTAGTGGCCGCCTTTGACGTGCTTTCCGGCCACGAACATCAGGTTCGCGGTACCGTGGTCGGTGCCCAGATTCACGTTTTCCGGAACCCGTCGGCCGAATTCCGAGAAGATCATCACTACCACGTCATCGGCGCGGCCGATTCGTTCCAGGTCCGCCAGAAATGCCGTTACGGCGTCTGAGGCGTAGGTCAACAGACGCGCATGAACGTCGCCTTGGAAGACATGCGTGTCGAACGCATTATTGCGATACGAAGTGTAGTAGAGGCGCGCGGGCATGCCGGCCTGAATCAGCGCGGCGACCTTCGGCAGATCCAGCGGCGCGATGCCGTAATCCACGGGCGACCGGTACTTGGCCCAAGCTTCTCGGACCAGCGCCGACGAGTTGCGCGCGCTGCGCGCGATGTCCAATAGATAACGCTGCGACGGATTGTCAACCTTGCCCGCGGGAATGGCCGCATCGGCCACCGGCCGCTCCTCGGCAAACACCTCGCGCGTGAACTTGTTGGGATCGTCGAAGACTACCGGGACATGCAGGCGGCTACGCACCGCAAGCGACTGGTGCGAGTCGATGTCCACCAGAAAATTCGGGGGCGCGCTCGGCGCCATCGCGTCGGCCACCCGCCCGACCCAGCCGTACGGCTCGCCACTGTTGGGCGCCGCCGTGTGCCAGTAGGCCATCGAGGTGAAATGCGAAAAAGAAGGATTTTCGTACCCGCACCCGTGCACGACTGCCAGCTTCCCGGTTTTGTAAAGGCGCTCAAAGCCGGCCATGCCGTGGCTGAAACCGAAGTGGTCGTCGATCACACGAAGCTGCTTGCGCGGGATGCCGAGATTCGGCCGGTGCTTGTAATAGGCATCGTCGGCGTAAGGCACGAGGGTATTGAGGCCATCGTTGCCGCCGGAAAGTTCGAGCACCACCAGAATGCGCCCGTTTGAACTGGATTCCTGCGCCAGCGCTGCAGAAGCCTGCCCGAATAAACCCATCCGCAGCGCCGAACCCGCGCTCACGCTCACGCCGTACATACCCGCGCGCAATAGATCGCGGCGGCTGGCTTTCGGAAACTTGAATTGATCTGTGGCCATGATGCGTGCTCCTAAGCGAGTTGATATTCCGGCTGGCTCATGATGAGGTGCAACATCAGCCGCAGCGAGTCTTCCAAGTAGGTTTGGGCCTCCGCGATTTCGGAGGTGCCCAGTTCTTTATCCAGGAATGCGATCAGATTGTCACGAACGTCGCTGGCGGGTGCAACGCGGAGGAACCGCGACAACATGTAGTCCACCACCTCGCCGGTGTTCTTCAGCTTAGCGTCCACGACCATATCGGACAGGTTCAAGCGCGCGGTATCGCGCGGAATCGCCTTCACCCGCTCGATGGCCATCTGCCAGCCGCGATAGCTTCCATAGCGAGTGTTGAAGTCTTCATCGCGATCGGCCGCCATATTCGATTCCGCGAGTTCTCCGCTTTTTGTATCCGGCTTGGTTGCGGCCGTAATGTCCATGCCGCTGCGAATGCGGTCGGCCACGCTGCGAATATCGCCGGTGCCGTAGCGATCGGGCGGGATAAAGGAAATGGTGGGGAACAGCACGTCGCGGGCGAAATTGCCGCGCTCCAGCAGCAGTCCGGGAGTGATCCAGCTCTGGCCGCCTGCCCATCCGGCGACCGTGGGCGGCGAAAGCAACTGCTGGCCAAGGGCGGCCGTTACGGAGTTGAAATCGGGGACGCCCGGTACCTGAGTAAGGCCCAGCTTGCGATAAGTGCTGATCGCCAGCTCGACAGGGCTCTTGACGGCGGTGCCCACTGACGCGGGACTGTAGAAATCGCGCGAGAGGAAAATCTGTTCGAGCAGCGGCGCAATTTCATATTGTCCGCTGCGCAACGTGGTGCCGAGTTTGGCCTGAAGCTGGGGCGAAAGGTCCTGGCGTACGAAGAAACGATAGATTTTGCCCGCGATGAAATCGGCCGTTGCGGGCTGTTCCAAGATGATGCGGATAATGTCACCGCCATCGAAATTACCCGTCTTTCCTAAGAACGTCTTCTCGGCCGCATCGTGCTGGTCTTTATTAATGACGAACTTCAAATCGAGGCAATTCCAGCCGGTGAATGCGCGGGCTGCTTCCCGAATGTCCCTCTCCGTGTAGTGGCCGACACCCATGGTGAACAGCTCCATGATTTCGCGCGCGAAATTTTCGTTGGATGCGCCTTTGACATTTACGCCTGCATCCAGGAACACCAACATCGCGGGGTCTTGGGCAACGGCCAGCAATAGCTGGCCGAAATTGCCGGTGCCCTGGCGGTGGAAGAGTTCGACCTGTTGGAGCAGCTTTCGATAGTCGCGGACCTTGCCTTCATTGGAGGCGAAATGGCCGTGCCAGAACAGAGCGATTTTCTCCTCCAGCGGGCGCGGGCTGGTTAACATGCGGTTGGCCCACCAATAAGCGACCCGGTGGCTTTCGAGCACGCTGGCGCGCAGCCAGTAGAAAAATTCGTTTACGATCGGCTGCAGCCTCCGGTTGCCGGCCGGCTTGACCTTAATTCCTAGGGCTTGGCCGGTTTCCTTGGCTTGATCGGTGACGGCAGGCCGGCTTGGTGGAAACGGCTCGAGACCGGGATCGTGAACGCCGGAGTGGTCGAAGGGCGGCAGATGGCTGGCATCGGCGCCTTCGAAGCGAACCAGGCGCGCGACGGCCCGGGCTGGGGTCATTCTTGCCAGCGCCTGGATTTCATCTGGCGTACCGCCGAATCCGGCGCGTTCTAACAGATGCGCGGCGAAACCATAGCTCCAGTCCGCCGTGCCGATGGGAGTGAGGTCGCTTTGCCAAGCTGGGGGACCGGCCGCGTGGGACGTGGCGGGAGGATGAGCGTCAGCGGGGACTCTGTCGGGCATGTTCGGGCCTCCTTGCGAGCCTGCTTAAGGCATGGTGACAGAAAGCCTCGGGCGATGCAAAGGAGGACGTCACGGTCGAAGAGCTGGCCTCGGGCCACTGATATTATGGGTTTCGGCCATGGCTCATCTGAAATCCGATTTGGCTCCGCTGTCTGACGCGGTCACGCGCGGCATTCGCGTCGAGGTTCTGGCGCGGTATGCGCCCGAGAATTCCCGGCCGCAAATGGGCGAGTGGGTGTTCCAGTACACGGTTCGGATCACAAATCAAAGCACCGAGACGGTGCAACTCATCAGCCGGCACTGGATCATCACCGACGCGACGGAGCGGATTCAAGAGGTAAAGGGGCCCGGCGTGGTTGGTAACCAGCCGGTGCTCGGACCAGGCCAGTCGTTTAAGTATTCATCGTGGTGTCCGCTCGAAACACCCATGGGTACGATGCACGGTACGTATCAAATGGCCAACGCCGCGGGCGAGCATTTTGATATCGAGATCGCGCCTTTTGCGCTAAAAGCGCCCTACTCCGTCAATTAGGGCCAACGGGCCTTAGAATCAAAGCGTGGAGTACCGGATTGAGCGAGACACCATGGGGGAAATGCGTGTCCCTGCCGATGCGTTGTACGGCGCGCAGACGCAACGGGCCGTCGAAAACTTTCCCATCAGCGGATTGCGTTTTCCCCGGGCATTCATTCGCGCCTTGGGAATGATCAAGAGCGCCGCGGCACGCGTCAACGGGCGGATGGGACATCTGCCGGCGGAATTGGCCTCGGCCATCGACCGCGCCGCCGAGGATGTGGCGGCCGGCAAGCATGACGGCCAGTTCGTGGTCGATATTTTTCAGACCGGCAGCGGAACTTCAACCAACATGAACGCCAACGAGGTGATCGGGCATCTGGCCAGAGCACATCCAAATGATCACGTGAATCGCGGGCAGTCGAGCAACGATGTGATTCCGTCGGCGATGCATGTCTCGGCGGCCTTGCTGGTTGAAGAGACCTTGTTGCCGGCCATCCGCTCGCTTGCGAAATCGCTGGCGGAAAAAGCGAAAGAGTTCCACGACATCGTCAAAATTGGGCGTACACACCTACAGGATGCTGTGCCAATGCTGCTAGGCCAGGAATTCAGTGGTTACGCGGCCCAGGTGGAAAATTGCGGTCAGCGAATCCAGGCGGCTCTGGATGGGATTTATGAATTGCCGCTGGGAGGCACGGCGGTGGGCACCGGCTTGAATGCAACACCGGGATTCGCGGCGGCGGTCATCGCCGAGTTGGCCGTGCAGACGGGCAGGCCGTTTCGCGAGGCTCGCAACCATTTTGAAGCGCAAGCGGGCAAGGATGCGATCTGTTTCTTGAGCGGGGCCTTGAAAACCTATGCGGCCGCACTGACGAAGATCGCGAACGACATCCGCTGGCTCGCATCCGGGCCGCGCTGCGGGTTGGGCGAATTGAAGCTGCCTGAAACGCAGCCGGGCTCGAGCATCATGCCGGGCAAAGTTAATCCGGTGATCGCCGAAAGCGTCGTAATGGCTTGCGCGCAGGTGATCGGATACGATGCGACCATTACCTGGTGCTGCGCCGCGGGAAATTTCGAGCTAAATGTAATGATGCCAGTCATGGCTTACGACCTGCTGCAATCTATCGAACTGCTGGCAGCCGTCTCGAGCAATTTTGAGGCGCGCGCAATCCGCGGACTGCAGGCCGACGCCGCGCGAGCCTCGGGATTCGTGGAGCAGTCGCTCGCCATGTGCACGGTACTAGCACCGGAGATCGGTTACGAACGGGCCGCGGCCATTGCAAAAGAGGCTTACCGCAGCGGCCGCACGGTTCGCGAAGTGGCTCGCGAAATGAGCGGCATTTCGGAAGACCGCCTAAATCAATTGCTGGACCCGAGGAGCCAAACCGGGCCTGCTGTCTAGTTACTGTCCGGCCGCGAGACGGTGGTAATCCGGCAGATTCTTGAAATTTCGCGATTCGCGCGAGCCAGTATGCCGCAGTGTATGCTTGACAACAGGGGCGTGAACGTGGGAATTGTTGAGAACGTCATTCTCCGAGTCGAGGAGCCGTATTTATGGGTTCGTTGAACCGCTGGTGGATCGCAGTCGCGGGCGTTTGCCTGCAAATGGCCTTGGGAGCTGGATATGCCTGGAGCGTGTTTCGCATTCCGCTGGTGAAAGAGTTCGGCTGGAGCATCGCGCAGGTTTCCGCAACCTTTACGATTTGCTGGTTCTTCCTGGGGTGCACCTCGGTTTTGGGCGGATTGTGGATGGCCAAGAGCGGCCCCAGAGTGGTCGCGATGTTCGCGGGACTGATGTGGGGCGGCGGCGTGCTTTTGGCGAGCCTGTCCGCGCATAAGTTGTGGTGGCTATATCTGACCTACGGCGTGATCGGCGGCACGGGTCTGGGCATGGGCTACATCGTTCCAATCGCCGTGTTGGTGAAGTGGTTCCCGGAACATCGCGGGCTCATTACGGGCGTTGCGGTGGGCGGGTTCGGCGCTGGATCGTTGATTGCCGCGCCCATGGCGGGCAAGCTGATTCAAAGCGTCGGGCTGATGCCGTCGTTCGCGTATCTGGGTATCGCCTACGGCGTGGTGGCGATTGCCGCGGGCTTCTTTATGCGAAATCCGCCCGAGGGTTGGAAACCGGCTGGCTGGCAACCGACCTCAGCGCAAATCGCTCAGCGCTCCGATCGCGACTACGACTTGGCGGAAGCACTCAAGACCTGGCAATGGTGGGCTTTGTGTGCACTGATGTCAATCAACACGATGGCCGGGCTCTCGGTGGTTTCTCAAGCCGCTCCGATATTTCAGGAGATCGGGAAAATGAGTGCGGCGACCGCCGCCACTTTGGTGGGCGTGATCAGCATCGCCAATGGGCTAGGCCGCGTCTTTTGGGCTTGGATTTCCGACCTGACCGGCCGCAAGAGCGCGTTCATCATCATGTATCTGATCCAGGCGGTCTTGTTCTGGACGTTTCACTCGATCAGCTCGGCAACGGTTCTGTTCATCGCCACGTTCGCTATTGTGGTGTGCTATGGCGGCGGATACGGCATCACGCCGGCTTTCACAGCCGATTATTTCGGGGCGCGGAATATGGGCGCGGTATATGGCCTGATGCTGCTGCCGTGGGCATTCCCGGCGGCCTTCGGGCCACTGCTATTCGCGTATCTTCGCGAAGCGACCGGCGGCTACAATCAGGCGCTGTACTTAATCGCGGGCATGATGACGGTGGCCATGATCCTGCCGGTTCTGGTTAGCCCTCCGCACGGGCACAAACGCGCACGCGAAAAAAGCGCAGGCAATGTCGCGCTCGAAGCGGTCTCGGGCACGGACGGAGCCGCGTAGCGCGCGCTCAAACCTAGAACCGGCGCAGATTCCTGAGCAGATCGTAACTGGATTCCTGGTCGGGCAAGGACGCGGTGTGGACAGGGCGCCAATTGCGGTCGAGCGCGCCGATATAGTTTTCCGACGAGCCCCGCGCCATCAAAACAACATATATGCGCTGGCGGGTATACCAGAGAGTGTGAAACTCCCGCCCCTGGAGATCCGATTGCCAGCTCTCGCGCGCAGGCGGCCCAAGCGTTCGAACCACTGACCGGTAATCGTCGCCGGCGGTGAATCCGAGATTCTGCTGCGCGACGGGCGCGTAAAACGCGCGGGAGGCGATGACGCCGCCGCGAAAGAGGCTGATGGCAAGCACGCATCCGGCCAGGCTTACCGCTACGCCAGCCACAACCGTCTTGGGCAGGCGTGAACGCGAGCCGTCTTCCAGCCGGATCCCGATAACGGGTGCAGGACCGGGGCGCGCAGGCGCAGGCTGAGCGGCTACACCCTGGTTGACAGCTAGAGGCATTTGGATGACCCGGCGCTTGGCGGGACAAACGGCGCCTTCGCGATATTCCAGCTCAGCCAGCAATCCGACGATCATTACCGGAGCTTCGACGCTGGAGATATCGCCTACGTAGCGGCGCGGGATGGAGAGCGTCTCATTGGTTCCGGTATTCCGCACCAGCACTTCCGACCAGGTGGCGCTCTCATACAGCCACTCGTTGTGGCGGACATTGCGGATTGCCGGGTAGAGCGAAAACGGCCGGGCGCCGAGCTGCGCGA
This sequence comes from Bryobacteraceae bacterium, assembly GCA_035293725.1. GTDB lineage: Bacteria > Acidobacteriota > Terriglobia > Bryobacterales > Bryobacteraceae > Palsa-89. The sequence continues at coordinate 16,092 of DATGMH010000053.1, read as the reverse complement.
TGGCTGGCGGAATGGAAGGCCCACGCATCGCTTCTATCTTAACTGCTCAGGGCTCCCGTACCACTTAAGGCTGTGCCTGCGATCGCCGGTGCAAAAATTTCTGCCGAATATCCGGCCAGAATTCAGGGAGAATGTTCAGCAGCGCGCCTCCGGCCAGGCTGGTTCCAAAGCGCTTTCCCACCTCGCCGGCGTTCACACTCGCGTCCGGATAGTAAGCGTTCGAAAGCGCGATCCCCATACTCATGCCTAGTATGCCGGCGTAATTGAACGTATTTTTACCGCTATCGGTGCGGGTGATCACGACCCGGCTGACGGCGTGCCCGAGCCGGCGCCAAAACGGAAACTCCGGTCCCATGCGGAAATAGCGCGGATCTTCGCGCAGCAGCGATGCCATCAGTCCGTCGGAAAAGAAATTCTGCGAGGCAATGTCGGCGACGGCTGCCCCGAAGCGCTGCGTATAGGCACGCGCGCCGTAACCATACTTCGGATCGTCATTGTCGGTTTGCGAGAGGCCGGCGCCCGCCGCCGCTTCCACCGCGACGAACGGATCGAGTGTCTCCTTGGCGAAGAGCCGGAACTTTTCCGTGGGTGTCAGTGGCTCGACGTGTTTATGCGGATCGGTGACGGTCTGGTAATTCGGAACGATTCCAAGGATATGGTCGTGATGGAGGTCTTCGGCGTCCGGCAAGACCTGCTGCGAGAGCAGAAGTGAGCCGCCAGCGGCAACCAGCAACAGACAATTCGCAACTTTTCGAGATATTGCGTGTTTAAACACGCGCTTCACTCGTCCTCCGGCGTCCGCCGCATCCATGTGCTTGTAATGACGGCGGGCGGGGCTTCCTGATTACAGCAACCCCGGTACATGCGAATGACCAAAACGCGAAACTAGAAGAGATGCCAACTCTCTCGGCCGAGTCCCTCTCTCGATTTGCCTACCATCTGCTCACAGCAGCCACCGTACCGGGCGAAAAAGCGGACCTGGTGGCTCGCTCGCTGGTGGCGGCGAATTTGCGCGCGGTCGATTCACATGGACTGCAATTATTGCCTTACTACCTGGAACAGATTCAAATGGCCAATATCAACGTGCATACCGACGGGCACGTGGCTAAGGAGTGCGGAGGATGCCTGACCTACGATGGGGAGAGTGGGATCGGGCAATGGATTTCGCAAATTTGCTGCAAGCACGCCATCCGGCTGGCTCGCGCGCACGGGCTCGCGGCCGTGGTTGCGCGAGAATCGAATCATTTTGGCGCGGCGGCATTTTGGGCTCAACAGATCTCGGCCGCAGGATGCATCGGCATCGTAATGTGCAACGCGACTCCGCTGGTCGCGCCGTGGCAGGGTAAAGAGCCGCGTTTCGGCACCAATCCGATTTGCATGTCGGTGCCGGGGCCGAATAGCTGGCTTTTGGACATGGCAACCACCACGGTCGCTCTGGGAAAGATCCTCAACGCGCAAAATCACGGGCGCGACACGATACCGGCTGGTTGGGCGATGGACTCGGAAGGCGTGCCGACGACGGACACGCAAACCGCGCTCACCGGTCTTCTGATGCCGTTGGGCGGCTACAAAGGCAGCGGGCTTGCCATGATGGCCGAGATCCTGTGCGCGGCGTTGGGCGGAGGCGCCATGTCCACACAATTGGGCGGCCTGCGGGTAAAAGGGCAACCGATGCGCACCAGCCAATTCTTTATGGCTCTCGAGGTGTCGCGCTTCATGCCCCTCGCGGATTTTGAGAAGCGAATGCAAGAGCTGGTTGAGATCGTCAAGTCGTCTACGCCCGCGCAAGGCTACGACGAGGTTCTTGTGGCCGGCGATCCCGAATGGCGGGCCGAGACGCAGCGGCGCAAGGACGGGATCCCGTTATCGGAAGGCGCTTGGCAGGGCCTGCTGCAAGCGGCGCAACAGTTGCACGTCGAAGCGCCAGAGCCCGCATCCGCGTAGCCGCGCCGGCTCAGGCGCCGAACTGGCGCGGATGCCACGCCGGAACCGGCCCGGCCGTCTTCGAAGTGTCCCCTCCAGTGGAGCCGCTAGTGAGCAACTACTGCGCAGTGGGACCGCGCGCACCTCAGGGCAGCCCAAAAACAAATAGCGAATTGCCGGCCGTGATCGCGACCTGCTGTTTCCCGTCGATGGCGAAGGAAACGGGGTTGGCACGGATCGGCGCGCCGAGCTGCAATTCCCAAAGCAGCCTGCCGCTGTCGGCATCGAGGGCGAAAAAGTTGCCTTCTTCCGCGCCTCCAAAGACGAGCCCGCCGGCAGTGGAAAGCAAGCCGGCCAAGGGCGGAGTGAGAAGTTTAAACTCCCACTTTAAATTTCCCGAGGAGCCTTCCAGCGCGCGGATTGCGCCATAGGCCTCGTCACCGCTTTTCACTTCCCCGCCCCCGCCCGTGTAAGCCGTGCCGTCTTTATATTCTGCATCGCCTTTGTAAAAGATTCCGGCGATTTCGCGCGCGGCCTGGTAGAACAGGTGGGTTTTCGGGCTGTAGCTGGGGCTCCACCAATTCGCGCCGCCGGCAATGGCAGGATACACGAGCGTGCCTTCTACTTTAGGGTCGGCATCGCGCCGCGCAAATGGGCGGCCCTTGGCGTCCAGGCCGTCGGCCCAGGTCTGCTTCACATACGGAACCGCCGTGAGAAACTCGCCGGTTTGACGATCGAGCACGTAGTAGAAGCCGTTGCGATTCGCCATGCTGACCACTTTGCGCGCGCGGCCCTTGACCTCGGTATCGAATAGAATCGGAATCTCAGTGGCGTCCCAATCGTGAACGTCGTGCGGCGTGAACTGAAAGTGCCACTTGATCTTTCCGTTGGCGGGATCGACAGCGATCAGCGAGGAGGTGTAGAGGTTGTCGCCGGGACGCGAGTCATCGTTCCAATCCGGCGCGGGATTGCCCGTACCCCAGTAGACCAGGTGCAAGTCGGGATCGTACGAGCCTGTGACCCAGGTGGAACCGCCGCCATGCTGCCAGCTTTCGCCGCCCCAGGTTTCCGAGCCTGCCTCACCGGGCGCGGGCACAGTGTAGGTTCGCCAGACGCGCTTGCCGGTCTTGGCATCGTAAGCGTCCAGGAAGCCGCGAATACCTGTTTCCGCCCCCGAGATTCCGATGAGGATCTTGCCTTCGACCGCAAGCGGCGCGGCGGTGATGTAATAACCTTTTTTGTTGTCGTCGACTTTGGTGTCCCAGCGGACGATGCCCGTCTTGGCGTCCAGCGCGATCAAGTGGCAATTTACGGTTCCGAAGTAAACCATATTGTCGAGCACGGCCACGCCGCGATTCACCGGCGGCGAGCCGATGATGATCACGTCCTTCGGGATTTCGGGCGTGTAGGTCCACAACGGGCGGCCCGTACGCAGATCGAGAGCGGTCGCGGTACTGGGCGGCTCGGTGATATACATGACGCCGTCGACCACGATCGGCGAGGTCTCCACGATACCCTGATGACGCATCTGGTAAATCCAAGTGGGTTTGAGCGTGGCGACGTTCTGGCGGTTAATCTGGTCAAGCAGCGAGTAGCGCTGCGCCTTGTAATTGCCTGAGTATGTGATCCAGGTGGAAGGGTCGGCGTCGGCCGCGGTGATTCGCTGGTACGGCACCTGAGCGAGCGAGGCGGTGACGGTCAAGAACGCAACGAGCGATTTCATTTTGCACCTTCCAAGCCGGAAAGATAAGCGATCAAGTCATCCAGGTCGGCGCCCGAAACCCGGTTCTTGTAATCCGGCATGAGACTTTTGCCCATCTCCTTGTCCAGTTGTTGGAGATCGGTTTTCCTGAATGAGTACAAGCGGCCGGCCGTGTCGCGGACTTGAATGGTGAACGAGTCTTCGTTCACACGCACGCCGCGGACTTCTTGCCCTCCACGGGTGACGACATGCACGGGCAGAAACTCGCTGAAGCCTCGGGCGGGCACCGGCATTACACCACGCGGCAGCGTCGCGGCCGGGTCGACGATTGCCTGGCGAAGATAGTCTGGTGCGCGATGCGCGCCGATGTCGGTGAGTTCAGGCCCGAGGGTCCCGCCGTCGCCTGCGATGGTGTGGCACGAAGAACAGCCGAGCCGCTGGTAGACGGCCTTGCCCTGCTGTGCATTTCCTGAAGCTGACGCTCCCGAACTATGCCCGAGGGAGCGTACAAAAGCGACCATCGCGTCCAACTCGGCGTCGGTGAAGCGCCGAATGCGCGGCATTCCGCGGTCGGGAATTCCGTCCCTAATGACGGCGCGCAAAGCGTCATCGTCGGGCGCCTGCGAAAGGACGGGCCGGTTTAGATTCGGGCCTTCTCCGCCCGCCCCGGTGACGCCGTGGCATCGTGAGCACATTCCAAGGAAAAGCTGCCGGCCTTTTTCAAGATTCCCGCTTTGCGCGCACGCACCGAGTGCGGTCACCAGGAGCAGCGCCGTGATTCTATCGATAGACATAAGTGATCCGTCGGTCTCAGTTTTATATCACAATTCCGGGGCGCCGGCACGCGTCCGCGCGAGCGCGAGCTAACGGTGACAGCGAATCGCCGGCCCGGCGAAGTTGGCTCCGCAAATGCTAGTTCGCTTCGGAGGAGACAAAGCACATGTCTAAAGTACTGCCCGTGATTCCGGTGATGCTGTTGTCGACGCTGGGGTTAGCCCGCGCCGACGAGTTGGTTGCCGGAACCGAGATTACAGTAAGGACGAACGAAAGTATCAATTTAGATAAATGGGACCGCGGTAGGATCTACCCGGCCACGGTGGACCGCGACGTCTTCGCTTCCGACGGAGATCTGAGGATTCCGCGTGGATCCCCAGCCGAACTCATCGTAAGGCAGACCGGCCCACACGATATGACGTTGGATCTGGAGTCGGTCACCGTCAACGGCCGCCGTTACGTAGTGAATGCGCCGGGTGGATCGTATGATACGCAAGGACGCCAGGGAGTCGGCGAGAACCGCCGGACCGGTAAATTCGTCGGCGGAGGCGCGGTAATCGGCGGCATTATCGGCGCAATCGCGGGCGGCGGAAAAGGGGCGGCGATCGGCGCGGCGGCAGGTGCGGCTAGCGGCGCGGGAGCACAGATGGCCACGCGCGGCCGGGAAATCCATGTCCCGGTAGAATCCATGCTAACCTTCCGGCTGCAACAACCGTTACTTGTGAGCGACCGGCCGGACTCGGGTTACGACCGCGACGGCCATCATTACCACGAGTATCGTTAGCGCGAACTCGGAGCCGTATGATCCGGGCCTGTAGTCGCCGGCTGCGCGCGCAGAGCGGACAACAACCACTGTGCATTCTGTGAAGCTGGCTCGGCGCCGTCGCTATAGAACCTCAAGATATCGGCCCGCAGTTCGGCCGAGATTTGGTCCGGTTGGTCGTGAAAAGCTTCCAGTAATTTGTCGTACGTCTCGTCGGCCAGCCGATACGTTCCACGGCGTGTCGGCTTGCCGATATCGAAGTTCTCGTTTGGCAGCCGCATCTGCACGGCGTCTGCGCGGCCGAGCAGCGCCTGGTACTGCTTCGTGGTGTCGTCAAAGCTTACCAAAAACAACTTCTCGGCCTCTGGTGTGGGAACCTTGAACGCGAGCGCTTTCAGCGGTCCAACTTTCGGCAAAATACGGAACAAAAATGCCAGGAATCTCGCCCCCACGCCTGGCCGATCGTAGTTCCGGTCCCATTCCTTTTCATAACTGGTTCGAGACACGCGGTAGACGAATTTGCGTGACGTCATTCCAGCCTCGAGCTGCAGAATGTCTTTCCTCTTGGCGACCCACGCGGTCTTGGTCATCTCCGGAATCAAGTTGCTCACCGAGAAGCGGTAGGTGCCCAGCGCGCGATCCAGATCCTTAAAGACGCTTTTGATCGGTAAGCAGTAGGTATCCTGAAACGCGTGTTCGAGCAGCGGCTTGGAGACCTTGAATCCGATGAAGTCGTGATAAGCCTGCGGTGCATACTTCCCGCGTGCCACTTGCACGACATCGAACGCGAACTCCATCTTTAAATGGCTGGCAGGGTCGTCTTCGTAGGTGACCACTTGGCCGTACTTGGCGCGCAGCTTGGGATACATCATGGGTACGGTGCGGTTGATTGCCACGGGGTGGCCTTGGTTGTCGGCCGCGTAGTGAGCGAGCGAGCCAAGCGCGAACGCGTACTCGTCCAGATCCTGCGAATCGCGCAGTAAGGCGGCGATGAAATCTCCACTGCGGACGTAATGCGCCAGATCGCTGAAGAATTTGCTTCCGAACGGATAATAGCCCATGTCTTGGATAATTGCGCCACCGTAGGCATAGGCGTGCGCTTCGCGGAGCTCATCCTCCGTGGCTGCGGGAAAGCGCTTCAAAAGCAAGGGCCGGATCGATCCGGGCCAACTAGCGTCAATGATGGCCTCGTGGCTGAGAACTGAGTACGCCAGGGCGCCGCGTTCAGCGCTCGTGGCGGCGAGCAGGATGAAAAAAGCTGAGGCGGGCAGTCGCATGCGTCCAATAATTAGACCAGTCGCAGGCCAACTTGTTACCGTTAACGGCGGCCGCGAGCAGCGTTAGGTCAGGTTACAGAGGAGCCCAGCAACTAAAACAGGAGAATTGTGGCGATTTGAATATGCCCCCCCTTATACTGAAAATTCGCTGTTCTTCCCATGCCGTTCCGATATTCCCGTTGTACCGCTCTTTTTTTATCCTGCGCGTTCCTAGTACCGCCACTGCTGGGCCAGGCAGTCATCACTACCGTCGCCGGGAGAGACTATTCGTTCCCGTTCCAGTCATCCACACCGCTATCGGTCTCGCTGGGCAAAGTTGACGATGTTGTGGTGGATGCGCAAGGCGCGGTTTACTTTAGCGACCCAGACAATGCGGTCGTCGCGAGGCTAAAGCCAGACGGCACCTTAAACGTCATCGCGGGAAATGGGATCCACGGTTATTCGGGGGACGGCGGTCAGGCCATCGATGCGTCCTTGGATCAACCGGGACGCCTGGCGATGGACGGCAATGGCAATTTGTACATCGCCGACACTCCGGCGTACCGCGCGGTCATTCGCAAGGTCTCGCCGGATGGTACGATTCACACCATCGCAGGCGGCAGCGCGTCGCCGTACATTGGCGCAGGCGGCCCAGTCGGGTGCAGCGCGACCGGCATCCCGGCGACCAGCGCCTCGATCGGCGAGGTCACTGGTCTTGCAGTTGATTCAAGCGGAGCGCTACTTCTTTCCGACACGGTTTGCCATCGGATCGAGCGCGTTGGCACCGATGGCATCTTCACAGTCTTTGCAAACTTTTCTTCAGCAGACTGGAGCGGCGGGTTCAATGCTCCGATTTCAGCTAATTCGGGTGCCCTGACATTCGATGCCGCAGGGAATCTCTATGTCGGGTTGTTCGGGGAAGTTCGCAAGTTTTCAGCGGCTGACCCCGCCTCTGGAACGGCCGTCGCCGGCATGAGAGGCAAGTTCGGCTTTGCGGGAGATAAAGGGCCGGCCACAGCCGCCTTACTGCATGGGATCCGCAGTTTGCGGGCGGACGCGGCCGGGAACCTATATATCGCCGACTTCAACAACAACCGGGTGCGGCGGGTGGACTCATCCGGCATCATCGATACCGTTGCGGGAATTGGGCCCGAATTTCAGAGCGTCTTTGCGCTGGTGACGGGACTCAGTACCATCGCGGGCGACTTCGGCGGAGATGGCGGCCCAGCGACGGCGGCCAATCTTCGCGGCCCGAGCGGATTGGCGATCGGCTCCGACGGCGGTCTGTTCGTCGCGGACTCTTACAACTATCGGGTTCGCCGGATCGATCCGAGCGGAACCATTTCGACCGTCGCTGGAAATGGCGATTTCCGCTACGCCGGCGACGCCGGGCTGGCGGTGAGCGCGACTTTCTACTATCCAACTGCTGTTGCAACGGACACGCGCGGCAACCTTTACGTGGCTGATACCGGCGCACATGTGATCCGGAAAATATCAGCAAACGGCGTGATCTCCACTGTGGCAGGCAACGGACGAGGTGGATTCGCCGGTGACGGAGGACAGGCCACCCAGGCGCAGCTCAATCAACCGACAGGCGTCGCTGTAGACGCAGCAGGAAACATTTACATCGCCGAATTGGGAAATGGGCGATTGCGAAAAGTAGACGTCTCGGGCGTGATCACGACCCTGGCACAGAAAGGAAATGCTTCGTCGGTTGCAGTGGATCGGTCCGGGAACGTCTTTCTGGGCACGGGCAGCGAAGTATATCAGGTATCTCCAAACGGGAACTTGAGATTGCTGGCCGGAAACGGCCAACTTGGCAGCGGCGGCAACGGCGTACCCGCGACCAGCGTCGGTTTTGGCCCGTACATACGCGGCTTGACGATCGATCCGGCCGGCGACCTGATTTTTATCAGCACGAATGTTTACATCTACAAAGTGACACCGGACGGTATCGTGCATGTGATCGCGGGTGGCGGGGGTTTCGCCGGAGACGGCGGTCCGGCGAGCGCGGCGAAATTTTCCAATCCGCTGGGCATTGCGTCGGATTCGTTTGGCGCCATTTATATCGCCGATTCCGGAAATCAACGTGTGCGAAAAATCACTCCCGGTGGGAATATCGACACGATTGCGGGTAGCGGGCCAACCGGTTTTTCGAGCGGCGCATTCGCCGGAGATGGCGGCCCGGCTACAGCCGCGCGGCTGAATGTCCCCTGGGGATTGGCGGTGGACGGCGCGGGAAATCTCTTTATCGCAGACACGTTCAATCAACGCATTCGCGAGATTCTCGCAAATCCGCCGCAGATCCAGGCTGCGCCAACGGCTTTGCGGTTCACCGCTCCGAGCGCGGGCGCGGTAACTCCCATTCAAACGATCGCCGTCACCAGCTCCGTTCCCGGCGTAGCGTTCTCAGCTCAGCCGGACGCGAATACGCCCTGGTTGCATGTGTCGCCGCAGAGCGACGCCTCCCCACGATTGATTGAAGTGACCGCTGATCCAACGAATCTCCAGCCACGGACCTATACCGGAACGATCGTAATTTCCGCGCCGACGGCTACGCCCCCGCAAATCACCATTCAAGTGAGCTTCGCTGTCACAGCCGGCCAGGCTCCCATCCTCACACTCGACAAGAACAGTCTCTCGTTCCCGTATCCAAGTTCAGGAACCGCCCGCACCCAAACCTTAAGCGTGTCGAATACCGGCGGCGGAACGCTGCAGTTCACAGCGACCGCTCAGACGAACACAGGCGGCGGATGGCTCTCGTTTCGCCCGCCTCTGGGCAAGCGCTACCTTCAAGTCCGGCTCCATTGACTGTGAAAGCGGACCCGGCGGGATTACAACCCGGTACTTATACCGGAGCAATCGTAGTGAGTAGCGGCGGCACGACGTTCAACATCCCGGTAACCATGACAATCAGCCAACTCAGTCAGGCGATTCTCCTGTCTCAGTCCGGATTGTCGTTCGTCGGTGTGTCGAACGGGGGAGTAATACCGCCTCAAACATTCGGCGTCGTGAATATCGGCACCGGGGTAGTGAACTGGCGCGTGAGCACCTCGACGCTTAGCGGCGGAAGCGACTGGCTGCATGTGGACACAGCGTCAGGGTCGACAGACGCGCAGGCGAGCACGGTGCCCAGCGTAGCAGTTACGACGAATCCAGCGGCTCTGCCTCCCGGCAAATATTACGGACAAGTTCGCGTAGATGCGCCAGGCGCGGCGAACTCTCCTCAGGTTTTGACTGTGTTCTTGCAGGTATTGCCACCGGGGACAGACATCGGCGCCGTCGCGGATCCTGCGCAACTGCTGTTCACCGCCCCGGGGGGCGGGTCCTCGCCAAGTTCTCAAGAGTTGAATGTGTACAACGTAGCCGCGACGCCGAAGAGCTTTCGATCGTTGGTCGCAGGCGGTGGGGTCAATCTGGTTGTCTCCCCAACAGACGGAACTCTGGATCCGCAAAATCCATCACATATCGTCGTGCAGCCGTTTACCGATGGCGTCGCGGCCGGTGTGTACACCGGGACGGTAACGCTGCAGTTTTCAGATGGCCGGGTGCGCGCGACTAAAGTGACGACCGTGGTTGCCGGCACTTCGAGCTCGAGCACCTCCACCACTGCGGCGAATGCGCACGCCGGGCCGCGAGATTCGGCCGTGTGCCAGCCGGCGCGTTTAGTGACTGCACTTTCCAGTTTGGGCCAAGCGTTCGAGGTTTCCGCGGGGTGGCCTGTCGCCCTGGTAGTCGACGTAAAAGACGATTGCGGCAATCCACTCGAATCAGGTTCGGTGAATGTGAGCTTTTCAAGCGGCGATACCCCACTCTCTTTGCTGCCGGTCAAGGCCGGGCATTGGGAAGGCACATGGAAAACGCGCGGCAATGCGCTATCTCAGGTAACGTTGCATATTCATGCCCAGGACACGACCCAGCAATTGCAAGGCGACACGCAAGTCGATGGCGCACTCGAAGCCCCCACCGATCCTCCCGTGTTCACGAAAGATGGCGTTTTGAGTGCAGCCGCCGGTCAATCGTTTGCGGCGCTCGCGCCCGGCTCCATTATTTCGATCTATGGCGAGCGGCTGTCCCAAAGCCCAGTGGGTGCGACAGACACGCCATTGCCGAACATACTGGCCCAAACCAATGTCTTCATGGCTGGAGAGCCGCTACCGTTGTATTACGTGAGTCCAACCCAGATTAACGCGCAGGTTCCGTTTGACATTAACGTCAACACGACTCAGCAAATCCTGGTGCAAAACGGGCCGACATATTCACAGCCGGTCTCGGTGGATGTCGCGCCCGCACAACCGTCGATCTTCGTCGACTCCTCGGTGGCTCCGAAGCAAGGCATCGTTTACGTGGTACGCGGCACAGGCGCGTCGCAATCGCAATTTGAAGCGACGCCCAGTACGCCGGCACACGTAGGCGATGTTGTGGTGATCTACTGCGCCGGGCTCGGCATCGTGAATCCTGCGGTCGCGAGTGGCGCGGCGGCGATGGGCGTTTCATCCGCCACTAATCCCGTGCAGGTGAGTATCGGAAATCAAACCGCGCCGGTGTTGTTCGCCGGCCTCACGCCGGGATTCGTCGGTCTTTATCAGGTCAACGCAACGGTTCCCGCTGACGTATCAGGCAGTGCTGTTCCCATAGCGATATCTGTTGCGGGACAAACAAGCCCCATCGCGGTAATGGCCGTCCAATAGCTGCGCTGGCGCGCGAATTTCCGGGAGGCCTCGAAGACCATTTCGCGGGCAGCGCTAAAATAAATCGATTCGGCCTGCGCGAGTCAAAGAGGACCATCGATGAAAACTACCGCGCTTTTAAAGACCCGCATAACGGAATGCCGCAGCAGCGCGTTTTTGTTCAAAAAGGGCGCGGCGCCGTCCTATGCGCTCGTGAACAAGATGATTTTCGTTCTCGCGCTTACGGGCGCGGTGTCCGCCGGCCTCGCGGCAGATCGCACGGACATCGCCCGTTGGGAGCAAGAGGCCCAACACGTAACGATCATCCGGGATGATTGGGGCATCGCGCACGTTTATGGCAAAACTGACGCTGAGGCGGTATTCGGGATGATTTACGCGCAGGCGGAGGACGACTTCAACCGCGTCGAAACGAATTACATCAACGCCATGGGCCGTCTGGCGGAAACAGAAGGCGAATCGAAGATTTACCAGGACCTGCGCGCAAAGCTTTTCTTCGACCCCGACACAACGAAAAAGCAATTCGCCGCCAGTCCCGTGTGGTTGAAAAAACTTATGAATGCCTGGGCGGACGGGCTGAACTTTTACTTGTACAAACACCCCGATGTCAGGCCGAGGGTTCTTCGTCAGTTCGAACCCTGGATGGCGCTTACGTTTTCAGAAGGAAGCATTGGCGGAGACACCGAGCGCGTTAACTTGACGCAGTTGGAAGCATTCTACGGGAATCCGGATATGAAGCACGGACCGCCGACCGCGTCCGCACGGGAGGAATTCCAGGAGCCCAGCGGATCCAATGGGGCCGCGATCGCGCCGAGCAACACGCAATCGCATCACGCGCTGCTCCTGATCAATCCGCACACTTCGTTCTTCTTCCGCTCCGAGCTCCAGATGGCGAGCGATGAAGGCCTGAACGCCTATGGCGCTGTCACTTGGGGGCAATTTTTCATTTATCAGGGATTCAATGAGCATGCGGGCTGGATGCACACCACCAGCGGCGCCGACGCGATCGATGAATATCTCGAAACGGTCTCCAAAACGAACGGCAAGCATTACTACAAATACGGCAATGAGGAGCGGCCCGTCATTACGAAGGAAATTGCGATTCCTTACACCACCGGGCATGGAATGGCTGAGAAGAAGTTCACGGTCTATCGCACGCAGCATGGGCCCATCGTGCGCGAACTGAATGGAAAATGGGTCAGCTTCCGGATTATGCAGGAACCCGTGAAGGCGCTCATCCAGTCGTTTACTCGCACCAAGGCTAAGGATTACAAAGCGTACCGGCAGACCATGGATCTGCACGCGAACTCTACGAACAACACGATCTATGCCGATGCGGACGGCAACATCGCCTATTTCCAGGCCAACTTCATTCCCAAGCGCGAACCACACTTCGATTGGACGCAACCGGTGGATGGAAGCGATCCAGCCACCGAGTGGCACGGCGTACTTTCCGTAGATGAGTCGCCGCACCTGCTGAATCCCAAGAGCGGCTGGTTGTACAACTCCAATAACGCGCCTTGGTCGGCAGCCGGGCCCAGCAGCCCGAAGAAAGAAGATTATCCAGCCTACGTAGAAAACGGACGCGAGTCGGCGCGAGGGCTGCACGCGGTCAAAGTTCTCGAGAACAAGACAGATTTCACGCTCGATTCTTTGATGGCCGCTGCTTATGACAGTTACCTGACCTGGTTCGACCGGCCCCTGCCCGCGTTGCTCAAAGCCTGGGACGACGCGCCATCCGGACACCCGATCAAAGGGGAACTGGCGGAGGCCGTGGCCGTGTTGCGATCATGGGACCATCGCTGGGCCGTCGGATCGGTTCCAACTTCGGTGGCCGTGTTCTGGGGCGAGGAGATTCGTCGCCGGTTGAACGACGACGCTCGTAAATCGGGCCTGCTGCTGGAAGACTACGCAGGAACCCGTGCATCGGCGGGGCAGTTACTCGACGCGCTCGCGGCGGCCGTGGATAAGCTGAGCGCGGATTTTGGAACCTGGAAGGTGCAATGGGGCGATATCAACCGCTTTCAGCACCTCACCGGCGACATCGTGCAGCCCTTCAACGATGCCGCACCAAGCATTCCCGTCGGTTTCACATCGGCGCAGTGGGGCTCCTTAGCATCCTTCGGAGCGCGTGCGTATCCGGGAACGAAGAAATGGTACGGAACAACCGGCAACAGTTTCGTGGCCGTGGTCGAGTTCGGCCCGCAGGTGCGCGCCAAAGCAGTCACGGCGGGCGGAGAGAACGGCCACCCGGAATCGAAACATTTCAACGACGAAGCGGAACGGTACGCGACCGGCAACCTGCGCGAAGTTTATTTCTATAAGTCCCAGCTCAACGGGCACACCGAGCGCGAGTACCATCCCGGACGCTAGCTAAGGTGCTTGTGCGCTGGTCGTGTTCGCGAGTCTGCCGCCCGTGAAGCGTAATCGCGGTCCGCTTGCGCTTCCTCTTGCGCTTTCAATCGTGCTTGTCTCGGCAAACGGTCAAGCCCCTCCGGTACAGTTCAAAACCGTCATTCAACCTCTTTCGGGCGAGAATCTGAATGGACCGTGCTCCTTCGATTTGTCGATTCCCCGCGCGACAAGACACGTGCTGGCGGTATGGATCACGTATGACCGCGGCTATGATATCTCGCGGTATTATTCCGACGTCGAGGTTATGGCCTTCGCGCGAAAGCACGCTATCGCGCTGATGTTGGCACATCAGTGTCCCGCGAAATCACCTCCAACCGGAGAAGAAGGCGAGATGGACATGGATGTTTCACGAGGAGTCGCGCGGTCGATCTATGCGGCGCTCGACGATTTCGCGCGGCAAAGCCATCACCCGGAGGTCTCCGGCGCGAAGCTCATCGTCATGGGATTCTCTGGGATCGGAGCGATGTTCGGACGCTTTGTCCAATATGCGCCGGATCGTATCTTAGCGGCGATTCTCGCAAATCCGGGACAAGCCGACCCTTACGGGCTGAAGGGATTGGATCTTAGTACGGCGGCGATCGCCGTTCCGCAATTCATCATCGCCGGAGGGATCGACGACCGTTCAGGAACACAACGGCCATACGACTACTTCAGACGCTATCGTGCGCGAGGCGCGCCGTGGGTGTTCGTTGTGCAGAACGGCATCCCGCACTGCTGCGTCATCAATGCAAGAGCGCTCATTCTCGAGTGGCTGGACGACATGATAGAACTTCGCGCACCTGCTTCGGAACGGCCGCTGCGCGGCATCGATGCGAGCCGGGGTTGGCTTGGCTTTAATCAGCCCTGCGGGGCTGCCAGGAAGGATCACTGGGGAGAGCCTCTTTGGAACGTGTGCGATGCCACACTCAAGCCAGTCCATGTCTCAACCAAGTTACCGGAGCGTGGTTCCCAACACGACGGCTCGCATTAGACTGGCTCGCCTTCACACGCGCGCAGCAGCATCCCGCGGATTCGTTTCCAGACGGAAAAGACGGCTCTTCATTCACAGTTCGCAATTCATTGAGAGCCCCTTCTCGAGAAACAGAAGGTCCCGGCTCAACGGCATACCGAGCGCGAGTACCACCCTGGAAGCTAGCTAGCCAGTTTTGCGCGGCGCACATACCGCTGAAAGGCCATGCTTAGGACGAGGCTGGAAGCCAGCGTCAGCGATCCGACCACAACGTGCAGGGTAGTCGAGAATATTAGCGCCGAATTGCCGAGGTTCAACAACTGGAGCGCGAGCGCTCCGACTCCCAGCGCAACCTGTGCAAGCAAGGTCCATAGCAGCGAAGCTGCCGAGAACCGTAGGATCCGATGACTGGGAAATTGGCGCATCACCAACATTGCCGACATCAGAGCTGCGAGCGAAACGATCATCGCGCCAGCCAGATGCGGTAACACACCGGTTAGCTTGTGACGATACGCGGCTCCCAGCAGGATTTGCAAAATCACCAGCACTGGGCCAGCGATGACTATGCGTCGCAAAATGGGTGTGCCGAAGTCCTCTACGACTTCCTGAGTGCCATCCCAAACCGATGAGGCTGCCAGCGCCGTAGCAGCCAGGATGGAAAAGGCCACGGGCGCGAAGCTGGCATGGAGCACCGGCGATCCCGTCCATCCGAGCCAGCTTTCGAACAGCAGCGCTGCCAGAGCTGTGCAACCGAGGAGCGGCGTTTCATCCGACTGCGCCTGCCACAATGCCAGGAAAAGCGCCAGGATAAGTAAGACGACACCGATCAATCTATGGATGCTGGCGTTGAGCACGCTGTGCGAAGCCAATTGCGGAGCACTCGCCAGACTTGTCACGTAAGCGCCGACTGCAATCAGCGCCAGCGCGTAAATCGCAACCCAAACGGCGTAACGATGAAACTCCGCTTGGGTTGAACTGGCCACGCCATCAGAAAGCGTAGCGCATCCCGACGCTCACCGCGTTAAGAGTGCGGATGTGTGCTTCTGTTCTCTGCATCGTGCAGGGCCGTTCAAGCAGAAGACAGGGGCGGGGATCGCCTGGCGCCAGCAACTCGCCTTACTCTTCAGCCTGCGTTTGTGACTGGAGCACCGCCCAGGCGGCTCATGATCCTTTGCGTCAACGATTCCTTATCAGGATGCAGTTCATACGAGGGTGAGTTAGAAGCGGTGAACGTTTGCAACGCCGCAGCAGCCGGTACCAACCGCCGTAGGCTCTTCATCAGAAATGGGGGCAGGCCTGAATCCCTGAACTGATAAAACATTCTTGGAGGAAGTGTTTTGATCAAATCAGAGATCCTGTTAGGACTGCCCGACTATGAGATTACCGACTTACAGATCCGCAGTGGTGGCATTCGGATTTCAGCCCGACACATCGGCCCGAAAGCGTGCCCGCATTGCGGGAGCGGTCGGCTGCGCAACAAGGGCCGGTATGTACGCTGCGTGCGGCATGAAAACTGGGGGGTGCGACACTGCTTCTTGCAGCTGGAAGCCTGCAAGTTTCATTGCCAGGCCTGTGGCCGCTACTTCTGCGAGCGGTTTCCCGGCATCCAACCCTGCCCAAGA
>DATGMH010000052.1:0-7915 GCA_035293725.1 Bryobacteraceae bacterium | reverse complement strand
ATGATGCCGATCACTTCCGTCTGGGCAGGCCTTCGCGAGAATCCGAGCGCGCTGATGCCCAAGAAGAGCCCGGCGCTTCTGTACGCGGCAACGAGCGGCGCGACTCCGTTCCGGTTCAATCTCCAAGTTTCGGACTTGGGGCACACTCTGGTCGTCGGTCCGTCCGGTGCAGGCAAATCCACGGCCCTTGGTCTGATCGCCGCGCAGTGGTTTCGTTATCCGCGCGCCCAGGTGTTCGCCTTCGATCGCGGTTACTCGATCTGGATGCTCACCGAAGCGATGGGCGGCGAGTTCTACGATCTCGCTGGACCCAACTCCGAGTTGGCATTTTGCCCTCTCCGCGATATCGATGATGACGCCGCCGTAGCGTGGGCTGTTGGGTGGATAGAGGTCCTTTGCGAACTGAACGGGTTGAGATTCGCGCCCAAACATCGCAACGCCGTCTCGGAAGCGGTCATGCAGCTTCGGCTCTCCCCGACCCGTACGCTTACGGAACTGTCCGCGAATGTGCAGGACATGGAAATCCGCGATGCGCTCCAGCATTTCACGGTAATGGGGCCATTGGGGCCGCTGCTCGATGCTGAGACCGATAGCTTGGGTGAGGCCCGGATGCTGGCGTTCGAGACGGAGAATCTCTTGCAGCTCGACGACAAGGCCGTGATTCCGGTCCTGCTATACCTCTTCCGCCGGATTGAACAACGTCTCGATGGATCGCCCACGTTGATTCTCCTGGACGAGGCCTGGTCATACCTGCAACACGAACTGTTCCGTGATCGCCTGAAGGACTGGCTGAAGACGATGCGCCGCAAGAACGCGGTGGTCGTGATGGCGACGCAACAGATCAGCGATATCGCAAATTCACCCATCGCCGACGTTGTACTCGAAAACTGTCCGACGAAGATCCTGCTGCCAAATGCGGAGTCGAAGAACCCCGGCTCACGCGAATTTTACAATCGCGTCGGCCTGAACGAGCGGGAGTTGGAGATCCTCCAGGTAAGCATTCCGAAGCAGCACTATTACGTGGTCAGCACGCTTGGCCGCCGTCTCGTGAATCTCGGAATCGGCAAGGTCGCTTTATCCTGGGTCGGTGTCAACGGTCGGGAGGAGCGGCAGATCGTCGAGAGCGTAATGGACCAATATCGGGAGTCCTGGCGCCCCGAGTGGCTGCGGCTCAAAGGATTACACCAGTGGGCGCAGTATTACGAATCACTCGAAGAGATGGTCCCAGAACAGACCGAGGTTGAGGAGGAATTCCTATGCGCAAGAGCGTAATGATTTTGGTTCTGCTGGCGGTCGCCGGCCAGAGCCCGCAACGCGTCGAGGCCGGGGCATTCGCGACCGAAGTGACGCAACTGCTCAACCACGCTCAACTTGTCCTTCAGTATATCCGCCAGGGCGAGCAACTCGCGAACGAACTGAACATGTATGCGGACATGATCAAGAATAGCCGGATGCTCTCCGCGCATAACTTCGGCGCAATCATGAACGACGTGAATGCGCTGGCAGCGATCGTCCAAGGTGGCCAAGCGCTCGCGTACTCGCTCGCGAATCTCGATCAGCGTTTCCGCCAGACGTACCCCGGCTACGGATACAATGCTGGCGCCTACTACACGCAATACCGCAATTGGTCCCAAACGTCGCTGGACACCACGCTCGGAACACTGCGCGCGGCCGGCTTACAGGGCCAGCAGCTCCAGAGCGAGCAAGCCGTCATCGCGTCCTTGCGGAATTCGCTCGCGGGTACAGATGGCCGCTTGGAGGCCCTGCACGCGCTCGGCGATATCTCGGAACAGCAGGTCGAGCAAATGATGAAACTACGCGAGCTGATGATGGCCGACATGTCCAGCAAGCAGGCGTATCAAGCAACGGTGATTCAGCAAGAAGCGGCAAGCGAGGCAGCGAGCCAAAGGTTCTTCACATTTCGGCCTAACGTGCCGGACGGTATGACCTACCATGCCGATTGGAGGTGACAATGGAAATGAGGGCATCTCTATGGGGCATCAGCGACTACTCCGATTCGCTTGGATTATCGGCGTCTTGTATATGGCCGCGTGCAGACCGGCGGAACCACCCAGCGCGATTGTCCAAAAGCTCGAGGCCGCGGGGTCGGGAGATCTTAGCCATACCTCGGCGGACTCGATTCAGCAGTGGCTGGGACCGCGCAGACAACTGGCGATCGAAATCGAAGATATGTGTAAACAAGTCAGGCCCAAAGCGTCTGCGGATTGGGCAAACACGACCGAAGGGCGCGTGTGTGCAGCGTCGGCACAGCTTGCGTTTTACCGCTACACGCCGGGCAAAGGCGACGGCAAGACGTACTAGAGCGGCAATCAGTAATCCGTAACAGTTCAGGGATCTAAAGGAGCGAGCACCCGTGTGCGCGCATGGAGGGAGGTGTGTCCTCGTGAAGGCAATTCTTGCGACCGCCAAATATCGACGACTTGGTCTTCTGTTGACCGCACTTTTTATCCTGTTCGCAATAGCGCAAACAGCATTCGCGCAAGGCAGTAGCAATCCCAGCAAGATCATGGATCAGTACCGCAGCCAGAGAATTCAGTGGACCACCAATATCTGGCCATACGCGAACACATTATTCGGCCTCCTGGCGGTCATCGAGTTCGCATGGAGCGCTGCGGTCATGCTGCTTGAGAAGTCGGACTTGCAATCGTGGACATCGGCACTGGTCCGGAAGATCATGTGGATCGGTTGCTTTTATGCCCTTCTGCTAAACGGCCGCACATGGATTCCATGGATCATTCAGAGCTTCGAGCAAATTGGTGAGACATCCTCTGGAGTCGCTGCGCTGTCGCCGAGCGGCGTGTTCTCGCAAGGGCTGAATATTGCCGGTTCCTTGATGGATTCGGCCTCAACGTCAGCTTTCTTCACGAAGCCAGGTAGCTCGCTGGCTCTGGTGTTCGCGGCAATCATCATCGTTCTGTCCTACGGCATTATTACGCTCCAGTTCATCGTGGCAATGGTTGAGAGCTACATCATCGTTGCCGCGGGTTTCATCTTCATTGGATTTGGGGGATCGAGGTGGACGGTGCCGTATACCGAGAGGTACATCGGCCTGGCCGTGTCAACAGGCGTGAAGATCATGCTCCTTTACCTTTTGATCGGTGCGGGCTTGAACTTCGCAGTGGATTGGGAAACAGCAGCTACAACGATTTCGGCTTCGCCGAGTCCCATGATGGGCGCGTTCGACATCATGGGCGCTGCGGTCATCTTCATGATGCTTTGCTGGCAGACTCCAAAGCTGTTCGCTGCCGTGCTGGGTGGCTCGCCAGCTCTGACCGGAGGAGACTTGCTTTCGACAGGAACATCCTTGATCGCCGGCACCGCGGCAGTCGCTTCTCTCGGTGCTGGGGCTGTTGCCGCCGCTGCGGGCGGCGCCGCGGCAGTGTCCGGCGCGGCGGGTGCTGGTGGCGGTGCGGCTGGAAGTGGCGGCGCAGGTAGTGCAGCCGGCGTCGGAAGCGGCGTTGGCGCTGCAGGAAGGGGCGGTAGCGGGTCCGTCCCGCCGCCATCCAGTCCGTCGCCGGGACCTTCTTCGAACGGCGGGCCAAGGCAACCGAGTCCCCCAAGTGGCGGGTCTTCAAACGGTTCGATACCGGTCAGCAGCGGAAATGGTTTCTCCAATGGAAGTGGCGGACATCAAACAGCCAGCGATGGCCGGCCCAGCTCAGGTAGTAACGGGACTTCAGATTCTGCGTCTCCACTGGTCCGGTCTGCTCTATCTTCTGTCGGCGGCGATGGCCTGGCAGGCTCCGGATTTGAAGGCGAGCGGCCGGCATCTGGTTTTACGCCTTCCTCGGTTTCAGTAGGAACGCGCTCGGCGGGTCAAGTACGAGTTGGAGGGGCTCGGTCAAATACATCCGTTAATGCAGCGAGCGAACCGGGAACGATCTCTTCTGAGCCTTCCAGCGGTTCGGAGATGCCTTCCGGTAGTAGTCCGGTCTCCGAAATTCAGTCGGTCGGCTCTGCTTCCTCCCAGAATTCACGCCCGACGTCCGCAGACAGACTTGCATCGGGAGCGCGTCGAACGCAGAGGACTTTTTCCAGTGCCGCAGATCGTTTGAGAGGCGTGCGACGGCAATGGGGCGGCTTACCTAGTGACGCCGCACCGCATACACCGCCACCGCGCATGCCTATCGATCATGGCGAATAAAGCTTTCAGGGAGGCATTAATTCATGGGATTTGCTTTGAGACTGAACAGGGGCGCGGCATCAGCTAAGCCGAAGACTGTTGAACTTCACAACCCCTACTTGGCGGCACGCCGCGAGTGGGACGAACGCTATGGCGAATTCATTACGCGGGCGAGAAACTGGCGCACCATCGCGGTGATCTCCGCGATGATCTCGCTGGTCGCTACGGGCGGAATGCTCTGGCAGGTTGCACGTTCTAGAGTCATTCCATTCGTAGTTCTGGTCGATAACCTCGGTCGCCCAATCGCATCCGGCCTAGCTGAGCAAGCGTCGGTTGGCGATGATCGCCTCCGTCGCGCAGTCGTCCAGGACTGGATCGAGAACGTCCGCATGGTGACGACGGATGGCATCGCCCAGCGGCGCGCAATCGATCACGTCTATGCCTACATCGCGAGCGGGACGAACGCACAGGCGTTCATCAGTGATTTCTATCGGAATGACCCTCCATTCAAGCGAGCGCAGACCGGCACGGTCTCGGTCGAGGTCAAGTCTGTCCTGCCCACCAGCGATCGCACCTTTGAGGTGGATTGGGTGGAGACGAGCCGCGATCTATTTGGCAGCCTTAAGTCCACGGATCACTGGAAGGGATCATTCACGATTGCGCTCAATGCGCCCACTGAAGAGCGCCAGGCGCGAATCAACCCGCTCGGTCTGTACGTGACGGCAGCGAGCTGGGCCAAGGTTTTGTAGCTCGGACCGAAGGAGAACAACATGTATCGACAAATCTATTCCGGGACGCTGGCGCTTACTGCGTTCGTATCACTGCTGTGCGCGCAGTCCCCAAAGCCCGCGAACGCGCCGCCTGTGCAGGCAAAGCGTGTTTCAGCGGGGCAAACGCCTCCGAAGCAAACGCAAACCGACCCCGTAGTCCAGAACTATGACTTCGGCGGTCAGCTCCGGGTTCTTCAGGACCCGACAGCCATGGACCCCTCGAAATATCCAGGCCCGTCCGGCGCTGCTCCAGAGACTGACGGAAAGGCTCCAAGAGGATTTCAGCCACGCACGGATGTGCCTTTGAATCCTACGGCGCTTGAGGCCATCCGCATGAGTGAAACGTGGCGGGGAGGCCAAAATGTACCTGCTGCTGGACCTGACGGTCGTGTCCTGTTTGCGTACGGCGCTGGCTTACCAATTGTCGTGTGCGCTCCGCTCCGCGTCTGCATGATCGAATTGCAATCGGGAGAGAGGATCACGGGCGAGCCGCAGATTGGTGATTCAGTCCGCTGGAACATTTCACCAGCAATGTACGGGCAGGGAGAACAGACCACATCCGTCATCATCTTGAAACCGCAGGAACCGGGCCTGGACACGAACCTGTTGATTACCACGGATCGTCGAGCCTACTACCTCCGCTTGGTTTCGAAGCCGCAGGACTACGTTGCGCGCGTCGCATTCAGCTACCCGGAAGACGATAACAGCCAAAAATGGCAGCAGCATGTTCTGGAACAGCGCGCGCTCGCCCAGGAGAACAACCGAAAGGCGCAGTTGACGCCGGCAATGATTACGGCGGACAAGCTGAACTTCAACTACAAAGTTAGCGGAGCTAATGAGGAACTCCGGCCTGTCCGCGTGTTCGATGACGGATCAAAAACCTACATCCAAATGCGGGCCGATGTTCAGAACCGCGAAGCGCCCGTGCTAGTAGTCATGGGGTCTGACGGAAAGGGCGAGATGACGAACTATCGCGTTCAGCAACAGACCTACATCGTGGATCGACTCTTCGACCGCGCCCAACTGATTCTCGGGGCCGGAAAGAAAGCCCAGAAAGTGGAGATCAGCCGTGAACAACGCCCCAAAGGATAATCTCGGAACCGGCAATCAGGACGTGAAGCCCATCGACTCGCCCGCTGGAATCGATCTGCACCCGAGACCGAACACTTCCGCACGTGTCAGCAGGCGCGCTGGGTTGGCGGTTGGTACGGTGGCGATCGCACTCCTCTCCGCGTTCGCCTATGGGGGATATCGCCGTCAAATTCGCGCCCAGGCGGCTGCCCATGATGCCGGTCTACCGAGTGCGGTCAGCCCAGCCACAGCATCGGCTAACGAAGTGTTGAAGGACTATCCCCTGCGCGATGCTTCGGTCCTGGCGAGTGATCCGAACCAGTTGCAGGCGCCGGGTTCCTTACGAACCGGCCAGCCCCAGCCCGGTGCTCAGAATTGCGGATACGATCCGCACTCCGGTCAACCCTACCGATTCAATCCTGAAACTGGACAACCCTGCGCCTCTTCTACTCAGGACCGCGTCGTCGTACGGCAGCCTCCTCCTTACCCGCGTGCTCAGACTGCCACTTCGGTACCCGAGCCGTCACCCGAGGAGCGCCGACTCGCTGCTGCATACCAGCGCGAGCAGGAGGCCATGCTTGCGCCGACGGGCATTCGCTCCGGCGGCGGAATTTCCTCGCTCACCTCATATCCAGGGTTCGGCGCGCCTCCTTCCACACCCAATGATCTTGCTCAGGTCGCCGCGTTGACTCAAGCTCTCGGCGGTGGTCGCAGCACGGCAGGTTCTCCGGCGGTGCCTGCGTTTCCGACAGCGGGCAACCCGAACGATCCCGACTATGAAAGCCAAAATATGCAGACCGCCAAAGCAGCCTTCCTGGCCTCTGCACAACAGCGCAAGACCGACGATTACTTGCGCTCCACTCGGACGGCGCCGCTCGGTGCATATGAGATCAAGGCTGGATGGGAAATTCCGGCCGTCCTCGAACAGAGTTTGAATTCTGACCTCCCTGGCGAAATCAAGGCCCTGGTCACGTCAAACGTATTCGACACCGCGACCGGGCGATACCTGCTCATTCCCCAAGGTTCGCGGCTGGTTGGAAAATACGATTCCCGCGTTTCATATGGACAGGATGGCGTCCAGGTTGCCTGGGACAGAATCATCTTCCCGGACGCATCGTCAGTGGACATCAATGGAATGGTGGGACTCGACTCGCATGGAAATGCTGGCCTCCGCTATGACGTCGATCATCACTATAAGCGCCTCTTCGGGTTCGCCGCGCTGACGAGCGCCTTCTCCGCCGCGTTTGATCTCTCGCAGCGCAACACGCAAAGTGCGCTCACATATCCGAGCATTGGCGATACCGCGAGTGCTTCTGTCGGCCGCGAAATGAGCCAAACGGGCGCCCAGATCACGCGGCGCAATCTCAACGTTCAGCCGACGATAAAGGTGCCCGTCGGCTACAAGTTCACCGTTCGCGTTAATCGGGACATTCTCTTCGACGCTCCATACGTACCGATTCAGGCAAACCCTCTGCCGATCGAGCCTCCAGGCCAGCTCAGGCGGAGGAGCGGCGTGTCGAGCTTCAACAATGTTCCGAATGACTGAACATCGACGGATTGGGATGTGAAAGGGCGAAAGGTGCGACTTTTTCTCCGCTTAACATCGGATGTCAACGAGCGGCTGCGGTTCATGATGCGGCACCGTGGAGACCTCTCCCGATACGTCGATACCGCCCTTACCTCGACGGATCTTGGCACGGTCGAGCTTGAAGCGGTGATTCCGGGCAGGAGCGCCCCAGCTTTGACCGCAGTAATCTCTGGCCGAGCCAATGCACGGGTTCGATCCGCCGCCAAGCAGAGAGGTTGCACCGTGACGACTCTTGCGAACAGCGCACTTCGGAAATGGCTGGAAGGTGAAAATGCCTGAGAAAGCGGATGGCCCAGCGCGGGTGCGACTGGTCGGCCTTTGGGCCAGTATTGTGGCGGTGAT
>DATGMH010000051.1:0-4159 GCA_035293725.1 Bryobacteraceae bacterium | reverse complement strand
CGGGTGCTCATGGTCTTCTCCTTGAGGTAAGTTTTCAGTCTTCGAACAACCGAAAATCCTACCACCGGAGTCCCGGAGCACCCCTTGCCTTCACTCCTGCAATTCGGTGCAATCTGTCCGCTCATCTTCAGCTAAGCTCACTTTATGCTGAGTATCTAAAGGGAGCCGGTGAAGCGGTGATAACTTATTCGATAGAGATTATAACCGCCGACGAGAGTCACGCGTAAGTTAATCGCGATTCGGAGTATCGTTTACGCAAGCCTTGTAAAGCGGTAACGCCTTTTTGCGCACGCTCTAGTGTCGGAAACTGTGCCCTATTTTTGGCGTCGTTAAAGGGTTTATGCCACAAATCTGATCAGAGGGATGCAGTCGGACAAACTGGGAACAAATCGAGAACAAATTGGGAACAAACTACCGAAGAACACCCGTGAAATAGGTAGACCAACAGGCACGTAAGTTGTTGAGAAGCAAAGACGGGCTATTACTTTCTCCGGCTCATAACCAAACGGCTGTCAGTTCGAATTGGGTCTCGCCATCAACGCGTATCCTTTGGTTGACTCAGGCGTCTAATACACCTAGAGTCGAAATAGGGCAATGCGCAATAGACTACTCATCTTGGTGGCGCTGGTCGCCTTGTTGGGTCTGCAATTTGCGGACTGCGCGTCCGCGATGACGCAAGACCAGCAAAGCATGCAGTGCTGCGGTTCCATGCCCTGCGATCCGTCCAACCAGAGTCACGATTGCTGCAAGGGCATGGTTTCGTCCCAGTCCCCAAGGGTGTTGCCGGTCGCTCACGTGACGCTTCATGCGCCGTTGATGGTTGTAGCCAATGTGCTTGCGTCGCCCGAGGCGACGCAATATGCCGAAGTTTCTCGCTTGGATTTCGAGGCCCCTCAGCATTCACCTCCAGAGCTGTACACTCTTCATTCTTCCCTCCTGATCTGATTCGCTTCTCCACGGTGCGGCAGCGCGCCGTCCTGTCTCTTGTTGTGTCTCTGATGTTCCTTTAACCCGTCGATTTGTTTCGGCCGAACCCCTCGCGGGTGACCCGCCGACAATCCACGGTTTCGTTGTCCACGTTCAGGAGAAAAAGATGTTTTTGATAGCGAGAAGTAAACTAGTTGCGCGTTTGTCGCGCGCAGCTCTGAGTCAAAGTATTTCTGTACTTTTGTCTTTTGGTGCGTTGGGTGGAAGTGCTTTTGCCCAAGAGCCGACATCCTCTCCCGCGGGGTCGGTCACTCCACTTTCGGAGTTGCTCGCGGAAGCGGAGAAGAACAATCCGCAAATCGAAGCCGCGCGACACGGCTGGGAAGCAAAAAGGCAAGTGCCGACGCAGGTTTCGACGCTTCCCGACCCGCAATTCACGCTCCAGCATTTCAGCGTTGGCAGCCCGCGTCCGTTCGCCGGATACACCAACAGCGAATTTGCGTACATCGGCTTGGGAGTCTCACAAGACATTCCGTATCCGGGCAAGTTGCGCTTGAAAGGTGAGATTGCTAGGCGCGAAGCAGACGTTTCGCAGCAGCAGATCGAATCTGTGCGCCGCAGTGTTCTCGCGGAACTCAAGAGTGCGTATTTCCGACTGGCTTACCTCTCGAAGACGCTGTCGATCCTCGAACAGGACGGTGAGCTGCTCAAGCAGGTTCAACAAGCCGCAGATGCCCGCTACCGTTCGGGCATGGGCACACAGCAGGACTTGCTGCAAGCGCAACTGCAACAGACCAAGCTGCTTCGTGAAATCGCGATGCACCACTTGGAAGTGGGCAAGCTCGAAGCCCAAATCAAACAGATCCTGAACCGCCCGCAGGAGTCGCCGGACATCGAACCCACCGGTCTCGTCGAAACGCCTCTCGTGCAGACCTACGCCGAACTTCTGGCTGCGGCTGAAGTCCAGAATCCCGAAATCGCGAGCGCAAAGAAAATGATCGAAAAGCAATCGCTACAGGTGGACCTAGCGCACAAGGACTTCTACCCCGACTTCAATGTGCAATATATGTGGCAACGCACCGACCCCACGCAGTTTCGCGCCTACTACATGCTGAGTGTCGGCGTGCGCGTGCCGATCTATCGCAGTCGAAAACAACGTCCCGAACTCGCGCAAGCGGAAGCGGAGAAACTTCGCGCGGGAAGCGAACTGCAGGCGCAGTCGCAGCAGGTCGCGGCGGAATTGCGCGCGCAGTACGTGCTAGCGCAACAGACTTCCGAGCTTCTCAAGATTCACCGCGAGGGACTCTCGCCTCAGTCACGGTCAGAATTCCAAGCTGCCCTGGCCACGTACCAATCGAACAAACAGGATTTTCAAGCATTGCTGGCTGCGTTCCTCGACGTGCTCCACCTCGACGAAGAGTATTGGCAGAACGTCGCCGAATACGAGACCGCAATTGCACGGCTCGAACAGATCACGGGATTGTCGCTTCGCTAAGAAAAGGAAAATGAACATGCGGAACTATCGAAATGCGTTTCTTTTTGCCCTGGTGGGCAATCTCGCTCTCCTTGCTGTTCTTGGCGGGCTGTGGTGGCGCGGAAAGCAGCACCCGAAGACGGAGGCTGGGATGCAGACGCCTTCGACCGAATCGGCTCAGAGTCCTCCGAACGCGTCGGAGAGTGCGGGGATGGCGCCGCACGAGGCGGCTCTCGTTCCCATTCAGCTTTCGTCCGAACGTTTGCAAAGCATCGGCGTCAGAACCGGCCGTGTGGAAAGCAGGACGGTCGCAGACGAGATCCACGTCACGGGCAATGTCGCGATTGATGAAACACGCCTCTCCACCGTGCAGGTGCGTTACTCCGGCTACATCCAAAGAGTCTTTGCGGATGCCACGTATCAATACCTTCGCAAAGGCCAGCCGCTCTTCACCATCTACAGCCCGGACCTCGTTGCTACCGAACGTGAATATCTGGTGGCGAAGCAAAATCAGCAGCGTGTGGCACAAAGCACAGTCCCGGGTGTGACCGAGGGAGCTGCTTCGCTCCTGGCCGCCGCAAGTGAACGGCTGAAACAATGGGGCGTTCCACAGCGCGAAATCGCGCGCCTCGAATCCACGGGCGAAATCCAGCAGGAACTCCAGGTCGATTCTCCGGTCTCTGGCTACATCACCGAGCGCAACGCCCTTCCGAATCTCACCGTTCAGCCGGAGACGCGGCTTTATTCCGTCGCCGATCTTTCTACGGTGTGGGTTTTGGCCGAAGTGTTTCAAAACGATTTGGGAAGAATCAAAGTCGGCGACCGCGCTTCACTCACGGTCGATTCCTATCCGGGCCGCGTCTTTGAAGGTCGAGTGAATTTCATTTATCCCCAGGTGGACATGATGACGCGCACGGCGCGGGCGAGGCTTGTATTTTCCAATCCTGGTTTGAAATTGACTCCGGGGATGTTCGTCAACGTTACGTTGAAAGTGGCGATGGGAAAGCAGTTGGTGATTCCCGCCACCGGCGTTTTGCAATCGGGAACGCGGCAGATTGTTTTCGTTAGCCGCGGCGACGGCTACATCGAGCCACGCGAAGTACAACTCGGCTCGCGAGCAGGAGATGACTTCATTGTCCTAAAAGGAGTGAAGGCAGGCGAGGAGATCGTCACGTCCGCCAACTTCCTGATCGACTCGGAAAGTCAGCTTCAGGCGGCACTCGGTACCTTCGTTCCTCCACCGCCCGGCGCAGGCGCGGCAGGAGCGATGAACGCTCCACAGGCGAAGGCGGAACTCACAACCGAACCCGATCCTCCCCGAAAAGGCAGCAACACCTTCCGTGTGAAGCTCACCGATGCAACCGGTGCACCTATCTCTGGCGCGGAAGTTTCCGTGACCTTTTCCATGCCCGCTATGCCGGCGATGGGCATGGCCGCGATGCGCATGCAGGCTCCTCTCACCGAAAAAGGCAACGGACTCTATGAGGGCCCAGGAAAGCTCGACAGCGGTGGAACATGGCAAGTCACGATTCTTGCAAAGAAGAACGGCCAAGTTGTCGCCAGCAAACAACTCAGCGTGAACGCCACGGGAGGAATGTAAAGTGATCTCTCGCTGGATTGATTGGTGCGCGCAAAACCGTTTTCTGGTGTTCACGGGAACCCTGCTGCTGGTGCTCGCGGGAATCTGGTCTTTACGACGTATCCCGCTTGATGCGTTGCCGGACATTTCGGACGTTCAAGTCATCGTGCACACTCCGT
>DATGMH010000050.1:0-16931 GCA_035293725.1 Bryobacteraceae bacterium | reverse complement strand
AAACGTTGACGGCGTTCTCCCAAGGGGAGCCGCCTTGCGCCTGAGCGAATGCCGCTGACGCGAAGATGAGCGAGAACGAGAGGAGCGGAAGCGCGCGACGGAGCAAGTCCTTCGTAGCGGGCCAGCGGGAGACAATTTTCTTTTGCAGGATTTTCTTCATTGCCGGCGAGTTCCTTTCGGATGATGCGAGCCGGGCCCGCATCGGGATTCGAAGGCAAGCTCTCGCCGGATTTCTTCGAATTACGCAGTGTGAGCACGGAGCCAGATATTGGGATTGCGGCGAGCCGCCGCGAAGCTGCTCCGCGAATCACACACGTGCGCTCATTCGCCGAAGTCTGGCTTGGGAACAGTGCGAGCGAGTCCTGTTTTCGTGTGGAGAACTGCTGCGCTTTCGCCGTGACCTGCCGTGGCGGAATATCCAGCGAGAGTTGCCTTCTACTCTTACCTATAGCCAAATTTCCGGTGGCCATGCTCAAAGAAAAAGTGCTCGCACATTTTGAAAGATTTTTGCTTTGCTTCCGTTCCACTGATTCCACACGCGTTGCCAGTTTCATTTCGATGACATTGCTTCCTGCCGCTTCCTGGAGTTTCTTCATGATTCGTTGTATGCGCATGTGCACGGCTTTGGGCGAGAGCACGGTATGCGTATCAGCCGCTTCTTTGGCGACGAAGCCGTCCACCTTGATTTTCAACAACAGTGCTCGCTCGAATGCGGAGATGATCTCTTTGCGAACGCAGTAATCGAGGAAATCTTCGAGCAAGGAGGCCGGTTCGAAATAGGCATCCTCGGATGGTTCGGCGCGGTGTTGCTGTTCCTCGCGAAAGCGATCCTCTTCGAAAAGCATGAGTTGTTCTCTTCTGGCCCAGCGCAACGTGTTGCGGTGCAAACTGCGGGCAAGCGCAAAGGAAAGCTGCCCGCCGAGCAAGCCTGCGGCTGTGGATGCCGCGAGTTCGAGGAACAGGAGAAAAGTTTGCTGGGCAATGTCCTCGGTGCAGAGTTCCTGAAACCAAGCGCGGATTTCGCGATAGGTCCGATGAATGGTCGGCATGAAGGCGAGGACGAGAACAGACTGGCTCATCTCAGGATCGCCAATGTTCCGTCCCGCCTCGATGACCGCGCGGAGCACTTCACTTGGCGAGGGCGAGCGGTACTCGCCGCGTCTTTGCGCGTGCAAGTGGCCGATGAGGGCGCGGGCATCCGCAAACGTCGCAAGCACTGGCGAAAGCGTGGTGATCTTGCGGAAACGGTCAGGGCCGGGGAATTGCTCGACGGCGGTAAAGAGGTGGCGCTCAACCCTGCAAATATGACAATGGCAATTCAGGTTCTCTCGCATGATCGCGTCTCCTAAGAAATGCGGTTCTGGTTCGAATCGAAATTAAGAAAAACGAATCCTGTGAAACCTGCTGCTCTCGCGTGAATCCGGTTTTAGGATGGAACGGATGGGCGCTTGCGTACGCGGCGGTGGTCCAGCCTTGAAGAATTGAGCGGGCGAAAGTTCGTTTTTGGAGGAGTGCGAAGAGAACCGAGTGCGGGGCTGGAACGCTTGCTCATAACCGATCACGGCGGGTCCCTCTTTCTCCGAACGCCGATGGGTGCTATAATAGGCGAAGAAAAGGCGAAATGTCAAGGGGCTCGAAATTGTGGGACAATCAGGGGCGGCTGCCGCATCCAAGCGACGGAGGTCGGCCATGCAAGTGAAATCCTTCGCGTACCAAGAAAATGTCTTCGGCACGTACTACAAGCGCGGCCTGCTGAATCTCCAGAAAATGGATGATCACATTGCTAAGATGCTCGGTGACGGTTGGGAAATACTGACGCAAACCTCGCATGGCGGGGATCGCCGAATTCTCCGACCATTTGCCAAGCGGGACACGATCACGGTCGCGTTTCAACGAAAAAACGAAGCCCGTGAGCTTTCCCTTCGGTCTGATAGAATGTCGTTTAATCTGGATATCGGAAGGAGATACATATGCAAGCGATGCAACTGAGCGTTAGCGAACACGACCGCGCTGTTCGCCATTACGCGATGAGAATGCTTGCCGATGGTTTCGAGGTAAAAGCTCGAGTTGAGGGCTGGTTCCAGGAACCGGACACAATAGGCGGCTACCGACCTGACATCGTCGCTAGGAAAAACAACCATTGCATCATCATAGAAATCAAGAAAGGCGAAATCGACTGGCCTAAGATCAAGGCGCTCGAAGCGTTTGCTTCAATCCGTCCAGAATTCCAGCTTCAATTGATAACTCCTGAAATTGCGTCGAAGGAATTGCGGAGATAATGTCGGTAAGTCCCCGCGAGCGGTTCCTAGCGGCCCTCGCGAAAATGCTGGGCGAAAACCCTCAAGAGAGCGGGCCTCTGCGGAATGCCCTCGTCTGCGAGAACTGGCTTTTGTCGGAGATTTTGGACGCTGTTTTTCCATCGACAGGCGAGTTCAAACTAGATCGGGAGAAACTCAACCGGCTGCTGCTCAATTGCGAGCGGCAAATGATTAGTGAGCACTTCTATTCGTACTTTTTTTCTGCCGTCGCCACCCTGGAGGATTTTGAAGACGCCGTAGAGCGGTTCCGTGTAAGGGCGATGTGGCTCTATGGCAACTTTCACTTCGCCTTGAAAAAACTAGGTACTTGTGACAAGCACGAATTCGACAAGGAGACCAGGAAAACTGAGCCAAGATCGCCAGCTGATTTCGAGGGGCGCGAATCGTTTAACGATATCGAGTCAATCCCACGGGACGACCTGGGTTTGCTTGGCTACGTGTCCGGCAAGCAAAAGATCGTCGATCTGGAGATTTGTGTTGAACTTCTCTCGTTGCTGCACGATGAACCGGCAAGAATTGCGGAAATTCTTCGGAGTGTCGGCACAGAGAAGCAGAAAAAGGTATCGGAGACTCTAGCTGAATATGAAATGCCGTTTCCATCTTCCGGTGTTGGTGATCTCGACGCTGCAAAGCTCGAAGGGATGCTCGGGAGAATCAAAGGCCTCGCTGAATCGCTGCGCTCTCGCCAACAAAAGGCGATAGAGATTGGACTGCGGAATACCCACCGTTACTTAACCTTGCCACATTTGGACGTGTATGTGGCCACCTCGATGCGAACGCAAGAAGATTACGAAAATCAGCATGCATTCATTCAGTTGGTTTTCACGAATCCCGTCGTCAAGGATCTCAAACTTAGATATTTCGATCCCACCCTCTCTTATGCCGACGATCGGATTACGAAAGGCCTAGTCGAGATGCTGATGCTCAGGCGGGCCCGCGTCACCATTTATACGGCGTCAAGAGATGACACTCTCGGAAAAGACTCCGAACTCGCGGCAACGCTAGCTCAAGGCAAAGCCGTAATCGCATATGTTCCTCCTGAGCTAGACCGCAAGGCTGAACTCCTAAGGGTGGATCACCCACTTGGGCTTCAGATTGATATCAAGACCGGAGTCGCGCACGGCATTATCGTCGTGCGGTCACCCGAGCACTGCGCGAAAATGCTCCGCAAAGTCCTTCTGAGGGAACTGGCCTTTACGATCAGGCATGAAAAAGGAAATTTCCTACTGGAAGAAACGGAAACGCACAGCGTGGTGCGCGTTGTGTCAGATGATCCGTACCTGACGCACGCGTTCTGGACTTTCTTTCACCATCACGACTCCGTGTGAGCTATTAACGGGCGGATTTCGCGGAGAGCGGAATCCATTGTGAGAGGCTTAGCTCCGAGCCCGACCAAGGGCGCATTCTCCAGATGCTCAAACGTCAGAACTATTTTGCTCCAAGACAGGATGGTCTTGCATAGCAGTTCAGTTGAACCGCCCGACGCGGCGTAGGCGATGAATACGGCATCGGCGAGAGCGGCGACAAACTCGTTGCGCTTCTGAGCCAAGTCAGCAGTGGCACGGCGATGCTTTTTCTCGAAGGGCGAAAGCAACAGCAGGCGTCCCTGCTCGATTGGTTTGCGCCAGGCGGCGGGGATGCGCATACCGTCCAGGCTGCGAGCCGGGCAGATGATGAGGGGTTGCCCCCCTTTGAGCAGCACGTTCAGGCACTCTTCCTCGACGGGGGAATGGAAGCCGCCGATCACCGTGATACCGGCGTCCCGAAGCGTATGGGCGAGGTCGTGGGTCTTGATGATCAGCGTGCCGGGGCACTTCTTTGAACAGAAGAGCGCCACTCTCTTCGCATCCGCAATCTGGGCGTTCCCGAGGGTTGCGAGTTTGTTTGCTGAATACCAATCGAGATGATTCTCAAGGTCTGTAGAAAGACGAATCTGATCCGGTCTAGTTTGGAGCGCCGACACCTTCAATCCCCGGCCTCTTCCAGTTCGTCGCCTACGCGGTACTTGATGTCATAGTTGATGAGGAAATCGAGTTCCTCGGCGTCAAAGCCGAAATGTGTGGCCAACACACCATCAATCTCGTCGACCAAACGCTTGGAGAACTTGGGATATGTGCACTGAATTCTTAGGTCGCCGATCTTGAGCGTCTTAGCGTTTTGCAGAAGGTCGCGCATTAGGTCCCGGCAGAGATGACCTAGTTGCTTGATGACTGCCGGCTTTGCCGATTCGACTTCGAAAGGCGCTGCCAGAACCTCTCTCTTGTTGAGGTTTCGACAGTCAGACTGAACTGTGAGCAGCCAGTAAAAGACGTTTGAGTTGAGCAGTGCCAGGAACAGATCCCGTACAGCGCCAGAATCGAAACCAATCGATTTCAGCTCCGAGGGCTCTCTTTTCTTTCCTCTCTCGTCATGAATTTCGGGAATGAAGTCGAGGATTTGCACGAATCCACTGAGTTTTCGGGTGTAGTAAATCTTCGGGCCATTCGAGTTCCTGGCATAGTAGTTTAATGTTTTGTGCTGAGACGTGAGCTTCCGAAGGATATTTTTCTCCAGGTCCGAAGATAACTTGGGAATTATCCCGTCCCGCAAGAACTCGCTCGACTCGGTGTATGCAAGTCGAGCGAAGAGCGTTGGCCGCTCAATTGTCTGCCATCGATTGTATTTAGTAGTGTGCACACATCGGGTGCTACCTGAGCCCTTGTCGCAGAATATGATCGCCAATCGTATGTGCTCCAGGCCATCAAAGAGCTTACCCGGACGGTCGTTATAGCTACTGATCGTGAGGGTGCCGTGGTTGACTAACACCCTCTGCAACGGCGCGTATCCATCGGTGCAGACGGATGCGACCGGGATGATGATTCCCAATCTGCCGTTGTCGGTCAAAAGGCGGAGTGAGCGCTCGGTGAAAAACGCAAAAAGATTTCCGCAAGCTTCGGTTAGGTAATGCCGGACGGTGTATTCACCTCGAACTTTTCCGTATTCAACGTAGGGCGGGTTTTCGATCACAACGTCAAAACCGCCTTTGGCAACGATCCCGTAGAACTCGACGAACCAGTGAAAGGGCTTGTGCGACTCCAGCCAGATGCGATAGGCGTTCTTATCGCCTCGCTTCACCCCGTACTCACCAGCAAGATACTCGTTAAGTTCGCTTTCGAGCGATTTGAGCCGCCGGTTTAGTTCTGCCTTATCCTGTGGTTTGACCTCGCCGCCTATTTCGGTTTGCTGCTGGCGGAAGAGCCTAAAAAGGCGTTCGGCTTCTTGGGCCTTTTCCTCGATCTTCTCCATAGCGCCTTCAAAATCCAACTTACTGGAGACGGCCCGCTTCACAGTGTCGTACGAGGCATAGCCCACCAACGTATTTCCGGCACGGATGTTGAAGTCTATGTCGGGCAGCGGCTCGATCTGATCGAGTCTTTCAATTTGCGCCACGAGCTTGAGGAAGAGCCGCAGCTTGCAGATTTCCGTGGCCTCCTCCATGATGTCCACGCCGAAGAGGTTGTTGACGATGATCGTTTTGTAGATGAAGTACTTCCGGTTCGGATGGGCGGCGACCAGTTCAAGCTCTCTCTTGAAATCTGCGAATTTCTCCGGGCGATGCTTTTCCTTGGATTGCTCCAATTCGTCGAGGAAGACTTGCATCCGGTCGAGGCAGGCTTCGTAAAGTGATTCCAGGATGTTTAGCGCCGCAAACAGAAAGGCCCCCGAGCCACAGGCCGGATCAAGCACGGATACGTTCTTGATCGCCTTGTAGAAGGCCCTGAGCAGCTCCGGCCCCTCGCAGGTTTCGATTACGTCCTGTCCGAATTGGCGGATGTCGAGGTTGTAGGTGATGAGGTCATTGATGGAGCGCACTTCACCGGTACCCAATTTGCTGCGAACCTCTTCGTATCGCTGCCGCCGCGCCACAACCTCGCGCCAGATTTCCGTGGGAAGGGCGTATTCCTCAGGAGCGGGCTTGTTCCAGTGAGTGCGCTTGGAGACATCGTCGAGGCCAGCGGCAATCTCGGGGGGCAGTTCCAGGCGGACGCCTTTCTTGACGGCATCGTAGATGTAGCGGTCGGGATCGGCCTGCAAGAGCCGCCAAACGGAATGCTCGCCCTCAAAGGCGATCCTGCATCCCTTCCGCGCCTGGTCGAACAGAAAGGGGATGACCGTGTTCTGGCTGATGTAGCCGGTGATGTCTTCCTTGCTGTAGTACGCCCCCATCTGCTTTTGGTTGACGTACTTCTCGAAGATGTAGCCGAGCACATCCGGGTTGATTTCGTCGTCTTTCTTGAGCGGTCTTTCATCCAGGTGCCACGTGTACTGCTCGAAGAAGGCAAAGAGTTTTTCGAAGGCGCCGTCGCCGATCTGGATCGCGTCGCCGTAACGTTCCTCGATCTGGTGCCGCAGGAACAGGCCGCCGTTCAGGTAAGGCACCTTGCCGAGCAGTTTGTTCATGGCGGCGGACCGCTCGCTCTCCTTCTTGGCGAACCCTTCGAAGAATAGCGGGCAGAGGAAGTCCCGGTAGAAGCGGTCCTTGCCGCGCTTCTTGCTTTCGGTCAGCTTATCGCGCAGATAGTTCGGGTTGCCGTCAAGGAAGCCCTTCTTCTGAATGAAGTAGATGAACATCAGACGGTTGAGCATCACCGAGACGTACCATCGCTGCATTTCTTCGTCCGGGATGCCCTTCAGGAAATTCAGGAGAGCGGCGTGTTCGGTCTTGAAGCGGTCGTAGAAGCGCTTGGTGACGCGCTCGACATCGAAGGCGGCGCGGACTCGGCCCGTTATTTCGGGGAGGGTGAGTGCCGCTTCTTCATCGATGCTTACGTTGAGAGCGTGGAGTTTTTGGATGAGCGCATCACCCGGCTGCGTCTTATAGAACGTGTGTTCGCGGCACGCGACCGGCTTTCCCGGTTCCTTCTTGACCCACTGCCAGACTTGGGTGGTCTTGCCAGAGTCGACAAAGACGATGAGGTGCTCGTGCGCGATCTTCGCGACTTGGCGGTCAAGCTTGCGGCGTGTTGGGTAATCGGGGATTTGCCCATTTGCTCCAGGCGCGCAAACAAACACAGCGAGCCCGCGCTTGTGAGCAACCGCGTCTAGCCGATAGGAATTCCCATCAACAGTTACAGGGTGTGTGGCGGCATGGCGTTCCCAACCGAGTTCTTCGACAAAGAGAGACTTGAAATTAAAATCCTTGAGGTATTGTCGTGCTCGCTGGGCATCAAGCGGCATGGGCTATTTCTTTTCTCCTTGGGGAGAGAATAGTCCCATAGAACAAATGATCTGTGGTTCGTGAACCTGCTCTCCGTCTTCGATCACGCAAAGGCGGCTCTCATCGCGCAGAGCCACGACAAGCTCGGCCAAGCTCTGGTCTGAAATTCCGCTGCGAAGCTGACGATTGAGGGTGTCCACAGCGGACTGGCGAAGCGGGTAGCGGTAAATTTCTTCAATGGCTTTGTTCACGTTTTGGCCGAACTCGGAGTTTGCGAAAAGTGTGTCTTTGATCCCTTCGGCGAATCGCTTCAAACGCTCGTAGGTGCGGAAGCGAGCGCCTGATGGCCGTCCCAACTGACCACCGATGGATTTCTCCTCCTTAACGATCCATTCCACACCCTTTTGAACCAATTCGTGATGCCGCTCATTTCTCGGGATCGCCGGTGTGTCCGGTGTGCATTCAGCGGCCTTCAAAATGGCAAACTGGGACTCCGTTACGCTCTTGCCCTCCTTGTCTACCCACGCGAGAGCGTCGTTTCCTTCTCCGGTTCGCAAATACACCAGGACTCCTTCTGGCTCCTGATCTTTCGGCGCGTAGCTTCTCGTCGAAAAGGTGACGGGGGGCAGGGCAGGAATGGTCTTTTCAAGCTGGGGGTCCTGGGTTATGGCGTTCTTCCATATTTGATAGGCATACGAGGCCAGGTCAACCTCGCCATCGATATCGCCGTCGAGAATACCGGCCTTCTCGTGATAGAGGGAGAGCACTGCTTGGTCATTGCGGTCATCCTCGAAGAACGCCTCGTCAGCGCCAACTACTTCAGCATTTTCTTGGAGCCGCTGACGGACTCTGGCCCTAAGCCGGATGATTCGTTCGACGCCTTCGGCAGGTAAAAAGGAGTAGCAAAAGATTTTCTCGGAATGTTGGCCGATACGGTCCACGCGCCCTGCGCGCTGAATCAGTCTCACAATTGCCCAGGGCAGATCGTAATTGACGACGACGAAGCAATCTTGGAGGTTCTGACCCTCGCTAAGCACGTCCGTGGCGATTAAGATTCGGAGCTCGTCCTCGGGTTTAATCTGCTGCGCCTTGTTGTTGCTGTGCGGACTGAAACGCCACGCAAGGCGGGTTGGGTCTGAGGATTGTCCGGTTACGCCCGCCAAACACTGAAGACCTCGGGATTGAAGGTGACTTTCGAGATATCGAACGGTGTCCGCGAATTGCGTGAAAATGAGGACCTTGTCTTTTGGGTGCTTTTCGATTAGCAATTGAGATAGGGAATTGAGTTTCGCATCCTTTGACGCATCCCAATCACCACACCTGCGGAGTACCGCGATGAGAGCATTGGCGTCGCTTCGCAGATCGTCGGCTAGAGCTTTCACAAAAAGAGCGGGCGGAAGCCACTTGAACCGGCGCTTGAACTGAGAAGCGTACTTCGAGTACACCTCCGCCGCACGCGCCTTGAACGCGTCGTCGGTCCCGAGAGAAGAGGCATTTTCGTCTGGATTTGTTTCTTCATCCTCTTCATCGAAAATGTCGGATGTGAGCGAGTCTTCATCGTATACGCGGGAGTCCAACAAGCCGATATCTTGCGTGCCAATTGGGAGGGGCTGGCCCTGCTCGATAGCATGCAAATAGACGAAATTCCGCAGAATATGGCGCTCGACGGATTGAATGAATGCTTTGCCGCTGCTCTCAAGTCTTTTGAAGAGATTCGTCCGGCAGTAACCCAAGAGGCGCTTACCGGCGCGAGACAGGTCCTGGAGCACCTTGGCCTCTGCGACGGTCGGCGGCTGGTGAGGTGCCGGCGCAACATAATTCCCCAGGCCGTAGCGTGGCAGGACAAGATTACTGATGGTGTTCACTACGTCATCGTCATAAAGACGGGCATACTGATCAGATTGGTCATTCTCGTCGATTCTGAACTTCACGGTTTTTGGGATGCGTGTTGGAAAATAGGAGCGGGTTCCATCCTCAAAGACCAAGTATTTGCGCCCGTTACTTTCATCGGTTAGAGCGTAGTTCTCCTGGATGAAGCTGCGGGTTCGTCGCACAAGATAAAGCCGCATCAATTCCCGCCAATCGTCCGCGTAAGTGCTCTTTTCAAATGCGGCGAGCGATCGGACCGAACACTGGTGTCTGCGAATGAACTCGGTCTCGCCGAGCTCCGTAAGCAAACGCTCAGGGCGTACGCCAATGTCTTTTTCTTCGGGAATGAAAAGACGCAACTGGTTGGAAAGATCCAGATACGTCTTGTTGTAGGGTGTCGCCGAAAGCAAAATGCATCTGCTTTCGTTTTGATTTATATATTCCTGGATGGCTCTGTACCGTTTGCCTTCGCGATTTCTGAGGTTCTGGCTCTCGTCAATCAAAACGAGCCGATAGCGTCGGAGATTTGGCAGTTCCTTCAATGCGAGGCTGATCGAAAGGACTTTGCCTCGCAGTCTGTACTGTTGCTGATAGTCCTCCCACATCGGCACAAGATTCTTCGGGCACAAAATCAGCGTTTCGATTCCATGATCATCTTCGAAAATCCGGGCGAGGGCGGTCGCCATTAGGGTCTTGCCTAATCCCACGACATCGCCGATTAGTACGCCGCCGCGTCGGTTTAGGTGGTGAGCGGCGATCTTGACGGCGGCGGTTTGAAATTCGAAGAGCTTGCGTCCGAAGTCGCGCGGTATGGAGAAGCTCAGAAGGCCTTCGCGGGCGTCCTGCGAAAGGTGATAAGCCATCTTGACGTAAATATGGAACGGCGGGATGAGCTCTTCGCGTGCCCAGCTTTCTTCAATAACCTGAACCAACTCATCCGAGATATCGAGGCACCAACGATCCGTCCAGCGGTCTTCGAACCATCTGGCCAATTTCTGGCACGCGTCGTGGTCAAGAACATCTACGTTGAGTTCACCCTGTTTGGAGAGGCCGGCCATCGTTAAGTTGCTGCTGCCGAGAAACCCTATTGAAGGATTGACAGGGTCGTGCCTGAAGAGCATGTACAACTTGGCGTGAAGGGGGTGGCGAAGAAACAATTTGACGATGACTTTCTTCCCCTTAATTTGGGCTGCCAATCGACGGAGGCCTTGTTCGTCCTCGTTTGTTGGGATGCCGACGGCTAATTGCTCTCGGAATTCGCGCGCGAGTTTTTCTTTTAGGCGAAGTGCCGTTTGATTATCGATTTCGCCGTCCGATTTGATTAGGCTAAGAGCGGTCCGCAGCTGGTCTTCGGGAAGGCGCTGCATACCGACTAGCAACCGACAGCATTGTCCCTCGCCTCCTGACCACCTGTCGATGTGGCAATCCAGCTGCTTCCAGCCGCGAAGATTGAAGTAGCCGACGCAAAAGTCGCCGCGATTTGAGACTTTGAGGGTGTCCTGCAAGGCAGGAAGCAGCGATTGCTCGATGTTGTCGAAGATGCGCGGCATTGAATTGGGCTGGGAGTGCCGCTTGCACGCAACCCGTGCACGGAAGCTGTCCCGGTCGAGGATTTTACGTTGTTGTAAACGCTAATGCCAAGCTGTGACTTTGGTGTTGGTTACCTGGCGAGAATCAAGAGAAAGGGCCTCGACACGGGAAGCCGAGGCCCGATTCGAGAACACGCCGCGACTCAAAAGGGCACGTCTTGTGCCGGCGTGCCCTGCGATTCGACTGTGGCGTGGGAGCCGGAAGCGATTGCCTCCGGCTCCTTCTCGGCGCGATTCAGCTTGCGAATCGAATCGGCGCGAATCTGCCACACCGTGTGCTTGACGGTCGTGGCCTTCTTGCCCTTGCCGTATTCGCGCTCGTAGCTGCTGCTGACGAGCGTGCCTTCGACCAAGACGTGATCGCCTTGGCGAAGCGATGCTGCAACGCGCTCGCCCAAGCTGTTCCAGGCGACCACGCGATGCCATTCCGTCTTCGAGGCCCACTCGTCGTCCGCGTTCTTCCATGAACGCTGCGTGGCGACGGAAAGAACGGTGAACGCTGCGCCGTTGCCCCGCGCCTGGCGTCGCTCCGGGTCTTTGCCGATGAAACCGATGATCTGAACTGAATTGAGGTACATTTTTGAATCTCCTTTTCTGCCCCTTTTGCTTGGGGCGCCCAGAAGCGAGTGGAGACCACTCCCAAAGCAAGCGGCTGCTTTATGGGAGGGACCCGCGCGGTTCGGGAGGAACCGAACAAAGCAGAGTCGGTGAAGCTGCCGGGCGCAGGAATTGCCCCGAAGCCGTGCCCGAGGAACAGCGCGGCAGAAAAGGAAGAATGTACCGCGTCAGTTCATTCGGTTGAGGCAAAAGGCCAAAGGACGCCCCAGGGCGAGAGAGGGCGGTAACCTTCCTTTCCTCGCCGCGTCATGGTTGAATGGGGCCTCTTATGGAATAGCTCCGAGGGGAGAGGACATGGTGATTGGCGGGCGTTTGCGAGGTTTGCGCGGAGAGAAGAAGCTGTCGCAACGCGATATCGAGAAACGCACGGGTCTGCTGCGCTGCTACATCTCGCGTGTCGAGAAAGGCCACACGGTTGCCACAGTGGAGACGCTGGAGAAGAAGGCGCGGGCATCCAAGCCCTAGAATGCAGACACGGTCTCGAGAATGGCCGCCGCGCTTGGCAATATCGCAGTGGCTCCCTGAAAGTCGCAATTGCGAGTCATTTCGTTCGGGATCACCAAGCAACGGATGCCAGCGGCGCGTGCCGCAGCCAGTCCGCGCTCCGAATCCTCAACCGCGAGGCACTGCTCGGCAGTCATCTCTAGTCGCTCCAACGCGAGCAGGTAAGGTTCTGGATGCGGCTTTGTTCTTCTGTAGTCCTCCCGCGCGAGTACCAACTCGAAATACGCAGCCAAACCGAGGTTGGCATGTATTGCGTCGAAATGCTGCCGCTGTGAGCTGGTTACGACCGCCATACGCATACGGCCATGCAGCGCACTTAGCGTTTCCCGCACGCCGGGGAACGCCCGCGCCTGCACTCGCAACATTTCGGAATAGAGACGATCACGTTCGTGTTTCATCTCGGCGATTTGTTGCTGCGCCCAACCGCGCTCCGCCGCAAGGTCAAACGCGCTGCGGCCTTGTCGCATCGACAACTCCAGAAATTGTTCCAGACTTAGTTCAATGTCGACTTGGGCCAAAGTTGTCCGAGTGCTTTCGAAGAAGAGCCGTTCGGTGTCAACCAGAACACCGTCGTTGTCCCACAAGATTGCTTCTACCATGGGTTCCCAGAAAACCCTCACCTAGGCATGCAACGGGTGGGAACAAGCATTATGCCGCAGCCCGTCCATCTGCGCCTTCGGCGGACCATGGACGCAGTTAGGATTTGGCGCACTCCTGTTCGTCGATGCTCAGGACATCATCGAACGTGAGGAAAACTCGCTCCACCGCCAGTTCCGGGAAAGCGCTCTTGATGACCGCCGAAGCACGACACAATTCCCGGCTGTGATGTTCAGCCTCGCGTGCCCGGTCGCCATTGAACGCCGCCAAGCCGCCGTAAGTGGCGCAGTCGGAATGGCTCATGAGGACGATTCGGCTCGCCCGATGCAATCGAATCGCCAGCCGCACTTGTTCCATAACGAAGGGGCAGTCAAAATCAGTACGAGGAGACGAGAGGGTCAGACCGCCGCCTGCGACGATCACCATGTCGGGATTCACGATGGTGTACCGGCGCAAGAACTCTTCGGCAACCCTGCGAATTCGGGCGTCGAAGCAGCAGACTACAACTGCGTCCGCCGTGTAGCGCTGCGCATCGGAGTGGAAATCAAAAAGTTTTCTCATTGCCGGTCACCGATCCAGCGCGAATGCGGCTATAATCTTCCAAGTTTCCCCACCGCGTCATTGCGTGGCTCCTTGAGTATCTCGTTGGTTCGCGAGTATGTCTAGCGAGACTCGCAGAGATTCGGTTCGCAATGACGGTGCCTTGGCACGTCCTGCTCGGTACAATACCTTCCTGAATATGCAGACGCTGCGTTTGTGCGCCAACGATGATTCGATAAGGTACGCGGCGAGGATCATTCGCGCAGGCGGCTTGGTCGCCTTTCCCACGGAGACGGTGTACGGTCTGGGCGGCAACGCGTTCGACGCAGCAGCGGTAGCAAAGATTTTCGCGGCAAAAGAGCGACCGGCCTGGGATCCGTTGATCGTGCATGTGAGTTCGCGCGAAATGTTGGAAGCGCTAGTCGCGCAGGTGCCAGCGGAATTCGACAATCTCTTCGCCGCCTTCATGCCCGGACCATTGACGCTGGTGGTTCCGAAAAAGAACACGGTACCCAACGTGGTGAGCGCCGGGCGCGAGACCGTGGCGGTGCGCTTTCCGGCCAATCCAGTAGCTCAATGTTTAATCGCAGAGAGCGGGTTACCAATCGCGGCACCGAGTGCCAACCGCTTTGGGCGCGTGAGTCCAACGGCTGCCGAGCACGTCCTAGTGGACTTGGACGGAAGGATTGACGCGATCCTCGATGGCGGGCCGTGCAAAATCGGGGTGGAGTCCACCGTGCTTGATCTGAGCGGTGCGGCCCCCGTCATTCTGCGGCAGGGGGCGGTAACGCCGCGA
Source organism: Bryobacteraceae bacterium (assembly GCA_035293725.1). Classification (GTDB taxonomy): domain Bacteria; phylum Acidobacteriota; class Terriglobia; order Bryobacterales; family Bryobacteraceae; genus Palsa-89. Next base: position 2,903 of record DATGMH010000050.1, on the reverse strand, counting down.
GACCTGCGGAAGATTCTGGGCGAGGTCGCCGTGGCTGATCCCGGTGTTCCTTTCCGCCCGCAACGAGGATTACCGTCGCCCGGAATGATGCCGCGCCACTATGCGCCACGGACGAAATTGTTGTTGACCGATGGGGAGGAGAGAGCGCTCGCCGGGGCAATTCAGGCATGGGCGAAACAGAAAGTAGGCGCGCTGGTTCCGAGCGGATGGAGCATTTGCGCTGCCACAAGGTTTGACTGGGGCTCATGGGGAGATTGGGCGGTGCTCGCATCGCGGCTCTATGCGGGATTGCGCTGGCTGGATGAGCAGAAACTCGACTTCATCGTCGCGCCCTTGCCCGGTGAAGAAGGGTTGGGCGGCGCAATCAGAGAAAGACTCTTGAAGGCTTCGGACGGAGCGATGTGCCCGCCGTTAGGCGGGCGGCGCGGATGATTCTTCATCCGCGCCGATTGCGTTGAGGATTTGGGTTGCGGTCCGCTGGACGTATTCGAGGCTCTCGCCGAGGAGCTTCGCATCGCCGCCGTACAAGCCGATGTAGTCCTGCGCGGCACTTCCCGTTTCGAGGCCGATTGCGCTGCAAACGACAAATGCGACCGCCTCGGCTTCCGTCTCGCGGATGCGCTTCGACGTGCTGCTGCGGCGCTCGTCGCGGTGCATGAGTTCGTGCGCCGTCTCATGCGCTAGCGTGGCGAATTCCTCAGCCGGAGACTGGCCGGGCAGCAACGTGATCTTGCCGCCTTCGGACATGCCGCGCGCGGGTGCGATTTCGCCTGAGTATTCGAGCGCGATGCCGCGCTCGGCGACGAATTTCGCAAGCCTCTCGCGATAGTCGCGCGGATCGCCGTTGACGCTGCCAATTTCGGGCAATGGCTGGCCGTCCGTCTGGCTGATGTCGAACACGTAGGCCGCGCGGAATCCGACTGCGGCTGAGGATTCGTCCGGCTCGATTTCGCCGTTGGTCTCGGCCTTCTTCCGAATGATCGGGGCGAGAATCAGAATGCCCTTCTCGCCCTTCTTCACGAAGCGGCCCAGCTTGTGCCAAGCCTGAAAGCCTGCGACGTGCGTTGCGTTCGGCTTCTGCGAAGCGATGAGCATCACGTTGCCCCACGAGTAGCGCCGAAAGCGCGCCATCGCCGCGAGATGGTCCTTGAGCCGCTCGCTGTGGCCCGCTTCGAGGGCCTGCCGGAGTTGCTCGATTGCGTTGCTTGCGATCTGTTTTGCCTGTTCGACTTTCATTTTTCCTGTCCTCCTGTTTCGGGGAGTCCTTGCTCCCTTCACCCACAGCCGAGGGAGCGAGGACGCGAAACAGGGGACGGAAGCGCAGAGATTGGCGCGTCCAGGTCGGAACGGGCCGCACGCTTGAGTGACACCGGGGTTTGGTGGCGCGAAAGCTGCTAGTGGAGGCCGGAGGCGAGGGAATCACGCGCCGGGACGAGGCGAATCTAGAAGCGGGGGAGACAACGAAACAGAGGGCCTTGCCAATCGCGTGAAGAATATTCACACTGATCGTGAAGTATATTCACCATGGATTCCGCAGACTTAATTGGATTGTTTGAAATTGCCGAGATGGCGGGAGTGAGTCCGTCTGCGGTGGCAAATTGGCGCACTAGGGACTTGAATTTTCCGAAGCCTGTTGTCGAACTCAAATCGGGTCCGGTCTTTCGGACGACCGAGATTCGTGCCTGGCTGAAAAGAAAGAGGGGTACGGAGAGTGAAATGAGCAAGAACTCGGTGAGGATCGGCCTCCGCCTGCTGGAATTTGAGTGCGGGGTCGCATCGAACATTGACGATACGAACTCTGCGGAATTGGTTGACTATGACGTCTCTCGCGCGGCGGGTCAGGCGGCGCGGCTCGCAATGCTGATTCGGGGACAGGATGTGATAGAGGACGAGCAGCGATTAAAAAAGATTGCCGCACATGAGCTCGGCGTTCATCCTGCGGAATACAGCGTCGCAAAGAGACTCCTCCTGGAAGCAGACCTGATTGAGGAGCGCACAACCAAGACAGGGAAATCCGTACTCAATGAGAAAGTAAGCCGCATCGACCACTCCGACAACTACCGGCGCATCGGTGAACTCTGGCTTTCGCGCGATCATCGGACGCATAAGGAAGAGGCCATCATTCACACGCTAGACGCGGTCATTGATGTGCCCAAGGCTATCAGCGACCTGGACCCATTGCACGGGCTGAAAAAGGATGAGCTTTCCGCTGTTCTGGAATTGGGAAGCAATGCCGGTATCATCGACTCGGTAGATCCGGCAAAGAAATTCTACTATTCCCCTCTTCTTTGGGATGTCAATCCGAAGAAGCTGGGGGAGTTCTTGAAAACCGCTTCGACCACATCTTTTAGTAATGTGCTGAAGAAAATGAAGAGACCCGGAAGCGATGTCACGAATGCAAAGGACCCATTGGTGATTCAGGCGATCAGCGGGGGAATTCTTCCCAGTTATCGGGTCATCTCGACGGGGGGACCGCGTGTCTATTCCTTCACGCCATATACGGGCGGGCTGCTGAATTCTGACACGCAGAAAGCAATCCTTGACAAGGCAAGGTCTCTGATTGCCTGCCTGCGGTATGGCTCCGAAGCAGCTACCATCACACGAATCCGAAACCCGCTGCTCATACTCAACGCGATTACTGATCCCAGCCGCAACTACAGCCTGAAACCACATTCGGAACTGAAACTGCAATACGGAATGCTCGTATCAAAGCAAATAGGCCGCGTCATTCAGACTGGCGAACGTTACGTTTTTCAGCTCATTTGAGCTTAGCTGAAGATGAGCGGACAGATTGCACCGAATTGCAGGAGTGAAGGCAAGGGGTGCTCCGGGACTCCGGTGGTAGGATTTTCGGTTGTTCGAAGACTGAAAAACTTACCTCAAGGAGAAGACCATGAGCACCC
>DATGMH010000049.1:0-17864 GCA_035293725.1 Bryobacteraceae bacterium | reverse complement strand
CGGAAATTGCTGGGATGGACGCGCATGAGAAGGCGGGTTCGCTCCGTGATTGCGTCGCGATAATCGTCGATGTGAGTCCGGTTGGTCGTCCCCACTTCCCGCAGCACCGCTCCCGAGCGCGCCATGATGTCGGGAATCCGGAAGCCGTCGCCGATTTCGATCAGTTCTCCGCGCGAAACGATGGCTTCGCCGCCAGCCGCCAGCTCGTTCAGCGCCAGGAACACCGCCGCGGCATTGTTGTTCACCACGATGCCGCGCGCGCCGACCAGCCGCTGCAGGAGTCCGGCGGTGTGGACATCTCGCTTACCGCGGCGGCCTGCTGCGAGATCGAACTCCAGGTTGGAATATCCGACGGTGGAAGCGGTGGACCCCAGCGGCGCGCGGCCAAGGTTGGTATGCAGCACGACGCCTGTGGCATTGATCACGCGCCGCAGCGATCGTCGTTCCAAATCCGCCAGTTCGGCTACGACGCGGTCCTCGACGGAGGGTCCGGCTTCCCCACCGCGCCGCAATTCCTGGCGCATTGCATCCAACGCGCGGCGGACCTCGGCGACGACGAGCGCTCGCGGATACCGGGTCAGGGCAAGGGACAAGCGGTCCAGAACTTCATATACAGCCGGGAGTTCGCCGAGCCGATTGACGTCTGCCATTTTTTCGATGGTACAGCAGTCTGCGCCTGCATAGCGTCCGCGGTGCTTGTGTTCACGTCGCCGGTCAGATAGACTAGAAAGTTCGGGGCGTGGCTCAGCCTGGCTAGAGCGCCTGGTTCGGGACCAGGAGGTCGGTGGTTCGAATCCACTCGCCCCGACCAACCTTTTCAATCACTTCCAGCTATTCAGAAATCCAGAGAATCCCGACTGTAGACGATTTTGTAGACGGCGCGGATTTTCTGGTTTTCCTTCGAGATCTCCATCGAGCGAATCACACGGTTCAATCCGTCGCGAATCGCGGCGATTTGCCGAGCGGAATTTGCGTCCGGGCCCCGGTGCGAAACTAGATCGATATGGAAATTTCCCTCTCTGAACTGTTCGACCAGGAGTTCATGGACGGCGAATATAACGGCCGCGCCGATTTCGCGTTTGAGGAACACGAGACGAGGAGGCTTTGCCAGCGACTGCAGCAGGAAGTGAATTCGGCCCTGCGCGATCAGGCCGGGCGAATCGTGGGTCCGCCGAAAATTCTGTATTTCGATTTCATCAAATCGAATCGGGTGAACGCCACTTCCAAGGCGGCGGACGGCGACGTGTACCTCATCGGCGCGACGCAAGGCATGGTGTCTCGCACGCGGGAGGCAGTCCTCCGCCTCACTGCAGATCCCGAATTCTATCGCCTCCTCAGGATCGATGCCTCCCCCTCCGATCTCACCGGACAGGACGGGGAGCAGACCGTCGCGCAGGCATTTCAAGACCATGTCTTCGAACTGACGTTCCTCTTCGCGACCAACCATGAATTGGGGCATCAGGTCCATGGGCATACGTCGCTCGTCGGCTCGAACGCCGGCCCGGAGACGTTTGCCGAGCTCGAACGTACGCAGATCCGTCAGGCCATGGAGATCGAAGCCGATGGATACGCCGCGTTCGCGTCGCTGAACACGATCTTCTCTCCGGAATGGCTCGCGCGCATCGAAGCCACGGTGCCGAGCGGGCAAAGGGTCGGTATCCAGCAGATGTGGCTGAAGCTGTTCTTCCTGGCGGCTGCGGCATACCTGGATGCGAGCCCTGGACGAGAACTGAACTGGGAAAATCTGGCGGCCACGGATTACCCGCCGTACTTCCTGCGATTGGAGTATTTTCTCGCCCACATCGAGGGCTGGTGTGAGATCCATCAGCCGCACTTGGTTCACGTGTTGGGCGATCCAGCTCTCATCCACTGTCTGCTTGACCTGACGAGCAAGGCGTGGGAGCGAACGGACGGCGACACCCGAATCACGCTCGCAAAAGAACTCACCGGAGCGGATGAAGACGCCTATCTGAAGCACATCGAGAACCTCAAGCGGTGGAGATGTATCGTGAGGGTCGTCCTGGCACCCCACCGGTGGGAGATCCGTGGTCTCACGACGAACGAAGGTGATGGCGCCAGTGAGCAGGATTCAGCCGTCGGTAACTGACGAGCTCCCGAAGGCTAGAGGGCACCCTTCCTGCCTTTCCCAAGTGCGCCCAATATGAGAATCCCGGCGGCGATTAGTACCAGCCTGCCGGTCCAGCCTGACCAGAGGTAGGAGAGCGCTTCATGTATGGCGAAGACGACCAGGACCACCTTGGCACCGCGCTTCGCCACTTCCTTCCCGGTATCCGGGTGGACCATGTAGACAAGCCCGGTGATGACGATGCCGAGAACTGGACAAGGCCTGGCATGGTTACCCACAGACGGAACACCCGGGCCTGCGTGCCACGGTGAGCGGCTCCATCACGCCGCGCTCCAGGTCGAGCACAAAAAGATTGGGTTGGGCCGGTCGCCGCTTTGCCGCAAGTTCGAGAACCGCGAGATATGCCGCGAGGTGCCCGACCATTGCCGTCACTGAAGGGAGCAATCCCTCACCGCGCCGGACTCTGTGCCGACTGGTGTTGAGAAAGCAGCCGTAGCAGGAGGCGACTCGCGCATCCGGCGTGCGCATATGAACCAGACCGCCGAGATGCGTTCGCCCATCGAAAGCTGCGGCCTGGATGATCGGAATTGACGACGCGATGGCCAAACGCTCCGCAGTGAGCCGCGCAGACACGGTGTTGGCACAACACATGACCAGGTCGGCGGTGGTAAAAAGTTTGGCGACGGCAGGAGACTCGACCGGCGCATGGTGACCCCTGACTTCGCCCGCTTCCCTCTGCGAGAGGAAGCGCCCGAGCACCATCGCCTTCGACTGTCCGATATCCGCACTGGTCACGAACCAGCACGGCCCGATCTGCTCGGCCTCGATTATCTGCGGATCGATCACGTCGATTGCGCCGACACCGGCGGCATGGAACCCCAGAACTGCGTTCGTCCCGATCCGGCCCGCTCCGACAACGAGCACAGTTGCATCGGCAAGCCGCCGCTGGGCGCGCCTGCCGAGTGCCGGCAGTTGCCCGGCATAGAACCGGAACGGATCGTTTGGGCGATGCTCACGCATGGGCACCGCCCGGATCGATCTGGATGAGTTCGGCGGCCGGACACCGCTCTCCGGCCGCGGCCACGGTCTTCCTGATATAGGGGCACATGGTACAGGTCGGCACCAGGCTTTTCCGCAGAACGATCGAGGCATGGATAAGCTCGTCCGCTTCGAGCCGGAGCCGCACTGGATATTCGGAGAGCATCCTCTGGGTGTTCGCGAGGAGGACAACCGTCCACCGGCGGAGGGCACGGCATTCCGGCTCCATGGCGGCCTCCTGCATATGAATCACACCAGAGAGTAGGGCGATCTTCCGGTGGACGACGTTGCACCGCCGGATGGCGGCCGGGATCTCGTCTTCGAGGAGCATCCGGATCACCGGTATGAGCTTCTGGGCCGCGAGGAGGTCCTCGTCCACGGCTTGGCCGTTTTCGCCGCCGAGCCTCGATGCGAGCCAAGCTGAGAATTCCTGCTCGGCCTGCTGCCAGTCCTTCTCTTGAGCCCGTTCCGCGGAACGCGAGGCCCAGGAGAAATGGTAGTCAGCGAGCGCGCCGGAAACCTGGTCAGTGGCCGATCGCGCGGCGTATTGAAGCGGCGGCAATATGAATGCGAGGAGCAGCATCAAGGGCACTGCTGCCAGTCCGGTAATAATGAGGTCGTCAATACTCATATCGATTCCTGTTTGAATAAGGTTTGAGAGCGTGCCCGTGTTCGAAGACATAACGCCACGGGCACGCTCTCAGCGTTGGTTACGAATACACCGCGACGGGGCCGACGCGGTATTCGGTGGTGGTGTCGAGGAGATCGACGGTCAAGGACTTGTCGCAAAACGTCCAGGCATCATCGGTTCTCCTGAGGAGCCGGTCGCTCTTGCCGCCGCCCAAGAGGCGCAGCAGCGTCGCGGCGTTCACGTATCGCGGCGTGCCGGGCGGCAGTTCGATCTCGATCGGACCGCCGAGCGTCAGATGATTCCCGCCAAGGCGGGAGATCCATCCTTGCGTGCGGTTCGACGCATACGTGCGTTTGGGGGCGAGCGGCGGGAGCGGCACGAGTGTTTGCGGCGAGACCCGGAATGGACGTACAAGGTCCATGGACAGCCGCTTCGGCACCCGGTCTCTCCGGATCGGAATCAGCGTCGCCAAAAGGACGGCTGGCGGTTTCGTTCGAAGGGACTGCCCTTCGGTGATGGTGAGCGTCTTCATTGCTTCTCTTCTCCTTTCAAGAGGGTTTCGAGCGTATCGAGGTCGTATCTTGTGCGTTCCAAGCCCTGGCGGACGGCCTCCAATCTCGCCATGGCCGCGTGGAGATGTTTCCCCTCCACGAGGCTGTCGGTGAGGCCGAGCGTCTTCCGTACCTCGGCCTCGCCTTGCCGGAGATCGGTCTCGGCCTGCTGAGCAGCCAACCCGGCTTCCTTCGCCTGCGATCTCCAGGCGACAATTGTGGCGACGCTCACGGTGGGCGTGGTCATTGCCTGCACCTGGACCGGTGCGACCGACGTCTGAGACTTGAAGAGCCGATATCCGCCGTATCCAAGCGCGAGCAAGAGCCAGAGGGCGATGAACACGCCAATGCGCGGCGCGACCGATGGGCGGGGCCTCGTGAACTGCGGCGAGTAGTCGCCGGATGAAAGTTGATACATGATTCCGTCTCCTTTCCTGTGCACTCGGCACGGTAAAAAAGAGCCCAGTCCACAAAAGTGGAAGGGCTCGGATGAAAGAGCTATTGGGCTTCGAGAACCTTCTTCACTTCTTCGAGCTTCTGCAGTTGGCGGCGTGCGCTCTTGAGGTCCTCTTCCTTCTTCGCCACGTCCTCGCGGACCTTGGCGATCTGGTCAAGCACGATCTCCACCGGGGATTTCTTCTTCCACGGCTTCCGTCCCGTGCTGTCGGTTGTCGTCGTTGTCGTTTGAGCCGGTGTCGGCGGCTCGTTCTTCTTCGTGGCCATCTTGGCCTCCTTTCTTCTTGGGTTCGGTCTGCTGTTTCACCCACGCCTCGAGCTTCCGAATCGCGGTGCGTTTCGCAGGCAGTTCGACGTGGGTGTATATGGAATTGATCTCTTCCCCGGAGGAATGCCCCATGAGGGCCTTCCGGATCTCCTGCTGGACGCCGGCTTCCATGAGCCGGGTGTTGAAGGTATGGCGGAGGTCGTGGAACCGGAGATACCGGATTCCCGCCCTGCGGATGGTGGCCTTCCAGGCGGTCTTGATGCTGAGGATGGGATTGTCCCCATAGGTGAAGACAAGGCCTTTTTCCTCACGGATTCCTTGGAGCATCGCCTGGAGGCGTTCGGTGAACGGGATCTCGCGTCCCTCGCCACCCGCGGTCTTCGATCGTGTGACGGAGAGGAGCTTGCGGTCCCAATCGATGTGCTCCCATAGCTGGTGGAGGAGTTCGCCCCGGCGCATCCCCGTATCGAGCGCGGCCGTGACGATCCGTTTGAGGTGCAGTGAGGCGGCTTCGAGAAGTTTCTTCTCGTCGGCCACCGGAAGCACGAGGCGGGGCTTTCGTCGCTCCGGCACCATCCTCATGCGAGCCAGCGGGTTCGAGAGGAGGAACCCCTCGTCCGCCGCCCAGAAGAGGATGTGCCGGAGGGCTTCGAGATCGCGGTTCACGGTCGTGTCCGTGATCTGTTTTTTCTTCTCCCTGACCTTCTCGGCGTGCCGGTGCTTGCGGTATTCGGTGGCGAGGCCCTTGTGGATATGCCCGATGGGGATCTCCGCCCAGTACGGCAGGAGCATGTCGAGGCGTCCGACGTGCCAGGGTTTCGCATCCCCGTTCGCGAGGAAGAGGGCGGCGAGTTCGCCGAAGGTCATGTCGAGCTTGGGTTCTGCCACATGGTGGCGCTTCAGGTTCAGTTCCTCCCGGAAGCGCTGTTCGATGGTTTCGGCCTTCCTGCGGTTGCTGGTGCCGGTGGATTGTGAATGGCGGATGCCGTCCATCCAGAGGTAACTCCAGTAGACGCCGCCGCGTTTGTACAGGCTCACGGGTTCGTGCCTCCTTTCTCTTGCTGGCGCAGGAGCCAGCGGATAACTTGGTTTCTGTAGAAGATGAGCTTCCCGTTCGGGGTCGCCCGGTGGTGCGGGATGCCGGCGGCAAGATATCGCTGCCGGATCGTCCAGGCCGAGCAGCCGATGAGCTTGGCCGCCTCCTGGATCGAGAGCGGCGGGCCTAAGGGCTCGGCAAAGGTGCCAGATGCAGCCTCTTCCGGGTACGGGCAATGTTTCGGGCAACTCTGCCCGGGGTCTCTTGCGGCGGAAGCCAATAAATGCGCGGATTTCGCACGCCGAGGCAAACGTGACTCGCGTAGGAGACGAGAAGCCTGGACCGATTCGGAAGACCTCATCAGTCCCTCCTCCGCTCGTCGTCCCGTCTTCGCTTCAGAAGGTCATAGATGGCCTTCCGAAACCAGTCAGGGATCTGACTCCATGCCCACCACAGAACTCCAAGTGCGATCGCCGGGCCCACCAACCCGGCGATCGCACTTGGGTTCGTGGCAAGCTCATGGAGCGCGAGGAGTGCGGCCAAGGTCGAAGCGATGACAAGGAGCGAGCCCGGCAGGAGCCGGAGTCCGAATTCGAGGAGCGGCCCCCACCAAGGGAGCTTCGGTTGCGGGGTCGTGAAGTCACGGCTGCCGCATTTCGGACAGACCTGGACCTTCCGCCCGTTGGGGTGCATCTTCGAACAGAGCTTCACGTCATAGGTCCGGCCGCAGAAGGAGCAGAAGAGGGGCTCGCCGGGAGTGATGCGTCCACAGTTGAAGCAGAATTTCATGGGAGTTCCAGGAGGGGCAGCTTTGCGTCGCCTGTGGGGCGCTGCCAGATGGGCGACCAGAAGCCATCTCGGTCTATGGCATCGAAGGTCGTGAACCAGAATATTTTTTCGGTGACCTTCGCGGTCGCCTTCCGGAGGGACTGGACCCGCTTGTCGGAAGGGCCCACTACGAGGGTCCGGAACTGTGGGTGCCCGAATTGCTTGGCGAACGCCCCGGAGACCGCATATCGCAAGTACGACATCACTTTCGTCGGCCAAACGTTCCCGCGTTCGTGCCCAAGGTCAACTTCGAGAAATGCGGTGAGCGGCTTCGCGGAGGCGGCGATCTCCAAGTACCCGTCGGGAATAAGCGAGAGGTTGGCTTCGATCCGTTCGTGGAATGCCATCCACCGGACGAAGCGTGCGCCGGGATTCGGGATTCCACCGAACTTCACCCGGCAGTACAGGTCGTTCACCCGGAGTTGGTGGACTACGGAGAGGTCGGCGACGAGGGTTTCGTCTTGCCTCCGCCGGGGGCCGCGACACGGCACACCGACGAGGCGCGCGCCCTTTTCGGAGAGGGCATACAGCGCTTTCTGCCCGACGCCGTCACTCCCGAGAAAGAATCTGCGAAGGAGTCCTGAGCGGACGAGCCCGAGGAGCCGGGTGTTGGCGCGAGTGGTGGAGCCGAATCCGGCTGCGCGTTTCGCCTGCTCGCGATCGATGACGCGCATAACGGCGATTTCGCGAAGCAGTTCGCGGTCTCGCTCTTGGATGATGATTCCCTTCCCGTTATTCCCAGTCATTGATTGCTTCATTTGGCGTGCGGTTAATCATTGATTGCCGTTCCGCGATCTCTGCCTCGATATCGGCCCGGCGCTTCGCCCATCGGGCACAGGACCGGGCATAGAGGTCTGTCGGATCGCTCTTCGGGTTCTTCACCGTCGGAACCACAGCTTCCTGCCAGGGTTCGTTCCCGATCTTCGCCACCAGGTGCCGTTTCGGAAGATTCTTCAGCCGTTCCGCGAGCGACTTCCCGCCGTCCAATGCATTGGCGATCTGTTGGGCGTCTCCACTCGAAAGCTGGAAGTATAGATGGCTACCAACTGCTGAGATCGCGGCACGCATGTCGGGCGGGTACTGTTCCAGGTATTGATTCGCCGAGACGATCGATACCCCGAATTTCCGGGCTTCGGAAAGCACTGTTTCGAGCCCGCCGCCGTATGCGATGAGGTTCTGCACCTCGTCGGCATAGATGGTGAAGAGTTCGCGCTTCCTACGTGCGAATAGCGCATTCTTGATCGCGGTGAAGAAGAGCGCTCCCAAAGTCGGAGACTGTTCGCCGAGACGTCCTTTGTCGAGGTTCAGTACGATCCATCGACCGGCATCGATGCTTTCGAGAAGAGAAAATGTCGAGTACTGCTGCCCCACGATGTGGCGGAAGTGTGGGTCGGCCGTGAAAGCCGTGGTCTTGTTCAAGATCGGCTCGGCCATGACCGTGCGCATCGCGTCGGACAGCGGATCATACCGGAGCTCGAAATACTGACGGACTTCCGCGTTCGTGACCTTCTTCAGGCAGCCCGTGCGGAATGCCGTATGCGTGAGGAGCGGTCCGATTTCGAGTAGCGTGAGACCGGCATCGGCGAGGACGTAGAGGGCATTCCGCAGGAGTTCGTCCGTGCGGGCACCGAGCGTGTCGAGATGCCACCGTTCCCGGAGGACCTGGGCGAATTCGGCAATCTGGACGAACTGTCCCGTGCCGCCGCGCCGTTCAAGCGGGTTCATGCCGACGGAAAAATCGGAATCGCCCGGTTTGATGACAATGAGCCGATCGGACAGATCCTCCCCAAGGGCCTTTTCCTCGTCGGCAACCGATGACACGATGAAGTCCGTCGCGTCGCCGTGGAGGTCGAAGTACAGGAATCCACGCGAGTGGGCACGGAGATCCTGAGAAGCAACGTACCTGAGGAGCGAGGATTTTCCGGTGCCTGTGCGCCCAAGGCACGCAATATGCTCCGGGCGCTTCCCTTGCGGAATCGTGACGCGGCCACCAGTTTCGTCTTCCGTCACGCGGGCGCCGAGATCGAGTGCCCGAGCGTCATGCGGCGCACCACGCCGAGCGAACCTTCGATTCCAGGCGCGTATGAGCCATTTCTCGATGAGGTTCCTCATGGGGAGAGTTTCAGGGGTGTCGCGACGAAATCGGTAACAAGACGGGAGAGCGCAACCCTGTTTTGGGCCGTTCCGGGCGGCATTCCGTCCCGGAAGTTGTTGCCGCTTCGTGAATTCCGCAGTTATGTGAAGTTTGTTATCAAGAGCTCGGGATACCGCTTGCCAGCTTCTTTCTGGGCGGTGTATGAGATCTCGATTTCCCGGAGGCGGAACCGGTGGAACAGGGCCCGGACCTCGGGCAGGTCGTTCAGCGACAGAACAAACTTACCCTTCAACTTCCGGAGCCGCTCTTCGAGCTTGTCGAAATCCTCGGTCGTGAAGTTGAACCGGTACAGGTCTTTGCCCCAATATGGCGGATCGAGGTAGAAGAGGGTTGCAGGGCGGTCGAACCGTTCGAGGATCTCCTCGTATGGACGGTTCTCGATCTGTACGCGGGCCAAACGCTCATGGCTGGCCTTGATGACCGATTCCAGCGTTGCCGGGTTCCAACTCCGCGGCGACTCCACGGAACACGTGTACGTCGGATCGTTCACAAGGCCGGCGAAGCCGTTCTTCTGGAGGTAGAAGAATCGGCATGCGCGCTGAATGTCCGTGAGTAGTGACGGGTCCTGACTCTTGAAGAGGTCGAACCATTTCCGGCTTACGAGACTGAACTCCATATACCGAAGGAACTCCTGATGGTGGAGTTGGCAGACGCGGTAGAAGTTGACGATCTCGTCGTACCGGTCGTTCAAAATCTCGGCCTTGGACGGCTTTTTGTGGAAGAGCACCTGCGCCCCGCCCGCAAACGGCTCTACGTACGTCGTATGCTCAGGCAGGATGTCGATGATCTTCTGCGCGATCCGATTTTTGCCGCCGATGTATGAGAGCGGTCCTCTCATGGACTTTTTGCGGGCGGGGTTACGGTTTATTTTCCGCCCCGGCGTTACGACTATTCGCCGGAGCGTACGTCAACCTTAACAGGTGGAAAAGTATGCGGTAGGTGGGCAAATGTTGCACGCGATGCAACGTTTGCAGAAGGCTGATGGTTCCTTCATTGAGGACTTTGACGATATGCCCTCGGAGCAACCCCGTCTTTGAGCGGTACCGATATGGTCGTCCATGCTAACTTCTGGTTCCATCTGCGGATTGCTGATGGCTCTCGAAGAACGGGGCACAACTCGACTGCGTGCGTTATGAGCCCCGCCCGCTCAAGCCGGCGATGAGCCGATGCCCAACTGTCGTCGAAGGTGACATTTTGAATCTCGATGTTTCCGGTTGAAAGACTGTATAAGGCGGCGCCCGCCCCAGGCGGTGCGCCCTCTTCGACAACCCTGACCACGATTCCTTCCGGGCCGGAATCGATGAGGTGGACCCGGTTGTACGCTGCCCCGTCCTCCACGTTGACTTCCGTAGGGGGGAATAGGAAATATTTTTCAGGCCCGACGCTGCGGATATTGCGGCACTCGAACGGGGTATGGGGTGTGTCCGGGGAACACGAGAGTCGCGCGTCCTCTCGGACGACGGCCAGGGCCGCCGACGAGTATTCGTTGTTAATACCGCCGGCCAAGATGTACCGAGATGACCCAGAAGAGGCCGAGCTCATCGCATAGAGGTGGCCGGCATTCACGAATTTCATTTCAGCCGTGCCTCGCGGATCAACACTCAGGAGCACTCCCGGCCGCCACATCCAATGGGCAAGAGTAACCCATACCTTCGCTTTGTGGCCGGGGGCGGTTACTGCGAGAATATCCGTGATGTTCCAAGGTCCCTTGAAGGTTTGGTCTCCCATGGTGACGACGATATTCGGCTGGTAATGCCAGAGCTCGGCACCCGTGGCGGAATAGCAATACAGGATGTCCGAAACCTCGGGAGCGGCTCCATCCCGATCAGAGCTCGCGGCGAATAGGACTTGCCGGGTGCCATTTCCCAGAATGTCGGCGACCTCGACCATCCGGCCGGGGAAGCGGGTCCGATGGGTACCTCTGACGGCGAGATCCTGAGTAAACGTCCGGGTCCATGCGGTTCGGCCGGTCTCATCGATCGCCACAAGGGTATTCCCGTCAACCTCGGCACGCACTAGCGTATGGTTGCGAATCGGATGGAGGACCCAAGCGACGAAGAGACCAGCAAGGATGCAAAACCCTGCGAGAACAAAAAGCCAAACGCTGCGGAGCCGTCTCAGGAATGTAACACTGCTGCCTTCCGGCCTGCTTATTTCCTCCTGCTCGGGATGATTCGCCCCCGTGTGATTTCCGGGCGCGCCTGTTCTTAGCTTCCACGCGTCCAACTCTGACCTGACCGCCCAAACTTGGGGCTTCGTACCAGTACGCCGCCGGACTGGCAAGCCTTCGTCCTTCTCCCACTCCTGAGCCTTTCGGACGCTGATGCGGAGATACGCGGCGATCTCCTTCCAGGTGTGGAACTCGTTCTGATCTGGGGGCGGAAGAACTGCCATCGGAGTTGGAAATATAGGGTATCAAACGGCTGTGCGCGTTTTTGCGTACTTCTGCGCTAACACCTGCGGCGCCGGGAACCGTACCATCGAGGTTCAGATTCTAAGGTCCGCAGTCCTCGGGCCGAACAAGAGGCAAATCGCGTGTCGCGCACTTGTGCCAGACTACTCCTTGCGGCGTTACTCCCCATCGCCGCCCACGCCAGTGTTACTGTCATTGACTTCGAAAACCTGCCCGACCTCTACTTCTTCAGTGCCGGTGGGCAGAACATCGGGACGTATTACCCCGGCCTCGATTTCGAATCCAACGTCACCGGCTTGAGCGTCTCCAGATTCGGTGGCTATAGCGATGCCGCCTACCCTCCTCACTCCGGGGATGTCGCGATCTGGGACCCGGTTGATCCGATCATGACCATAACCATTGCCGTTCCGGTCGAGTCCGCCGGGTTTTGGTACACAAGCTATGACCCGCTCACACTTGAGGCGTTCGATTCTTCGAACAACCTCCTTGGAACGGCCGTCGGGGCGCCGAACACAGACGGAACGACCGGAACGTCGTCGTTCCTATTCCTGGCGGGAGGAGGCATTCAGAGCATTTCAATCCAAGGCACGCCCGGCCTGTACGTCCTGGACGATGTCACCTACGGAGACATTACCGTGCCTGAGCCTGCGTTCGTCAGTCTTGCCGCGGCGGGCGTCGCCCTAATTTGTTGTTTAAAACGGCGTGCCTGATTTGAGAGCCACCAGAATGGCACACTGCTCATCGAGTTCCTTTGCGGATCATTCCTTTATGTCATCGAAGCGTATCGTTCTCCTTAGCCGCGTCATTGCGTCGGCCTGCTTCCTTGTTGCTCACAACAGCGACGGCCAAGTCCCTGCTGCTTCAACCTGCCCCGCTGCGTCGGTCGCCACAACCACAGCCGTTGGATCTCGGTATCACATCATCGTGCGCAATCTGCCGGCCGGGCACGTCTCGACGTTGAGCGTTTGGATTTCGCTCCCGGCCGCTCAATTCAGCAGCAGTTGCGAATCGGTGTGGAATCATTACCTTGGCACGGCGACTGTCAATCCCTTCTCGCCCGGTTATGCCGGTCGCACGGAACTGGACAACGATGTCGCGTGGACCAATGTGAAATGGCAGCACTTCGGCAACTACTGCGGACATTCTAGCGGTGGATTCTTCAATGACATTTCTGGGGTGGTCGGAGCCCAACTTGAGGTAAATGGCCTGATGTATTACCGGTATGACCTGCCGACCCCGGTCGATGTTGCCGCCGGTGACATCCTCATGGCAGGCGTGTCAGAGTGGACGAACTACTTCGGGACACCGGCATCTCTCTTGGGAGACACGGCGACTGATCCGAACGTGTCGTACAGTTGCGTGGACAGCAACTCCTGCAACAACAACGGGGTCCAGACCCCATACATATTCCTGACCTACGCCGATGGTACGGTTGTCGGGCACCAACTGCCAGGCTGTGGACCGATCTCTGCGTTCGGGACATCAGGTACCCCTACCAACCCGACCGCCAGCGTCAGCGAGCCGATCAACACGGCTACCGGCAGTTACTATATGTCGCCGACCGATTTCAGCGTCCCAGGCAAGGGCTTGGCGTTCACCTTCACCAGGGCGTACAACAGCCTCGATTCGTATACCGGCCCGCTCGGTCCGGGCTGGACGCACTCATATAACATTTTCCTCACCGTTGATCCGTCGACGTTGGTGGTCTCCGTCAAAGAAGCCGACGGGCATCAAGATTCATTCGCCCCCACGGGAGGGGGCGCCTACGTCGCAGCAACCACCGGACTGTTTGATAGCTTGATCCTGAACGGCGATGGCTCGTTCACTCTGACCAGGAAAAACCAGACCAAGCTGACCTTTTCGTCGTCGGGCAGGCTCACGGGCATTCTGGACCGCAACGGAAATACCCAGGTGCTCACCTATAACGGTTCGGGACTTCTCGTCTCTATCCTTGATTCAGCCAGCCGGTCGTTCGCGTTCGCGTACGATGCGAGCGGCCGAATTACCTCCATCACAGATCCGACCGCGCGGGCATGGCGATACTCATATGACGCGAACGGGAACCTCGTATCCGTTCGAGACCCTCTGAACAACATCACGCAGTATACGTACGACTCCCGCCACCGGATGCTCACGGCGATCGATTCAAGGGGCATCACGTACCTTCAGAACCTGTATGATGCCCAGGGCCGTGTCCTCACGCAGGCGAACGGCCGCGGGTATGTTACCAGTTTGGCGTACAATACTCCGGCCGCAGGCACCACGACCATTACGGACCCGCTCGGCAACGCCACCCAGCACGTGTATGACGTCGGCATGCGCCTCATTCAAATGAAGGATGCGAACGGAGGAGTCGTCTCGTATACGTACGACCTGAACAATAACCGGACCAGCCGCACGGATCAAAATGGCAATACGACCACCACTTCGTACGATGGGCACGGAAACGCAACGGGTATTGGCGATCCGCTTGGGAACGCCCGGGCCTTCGCCTACGACTCCAAGAACAATCTGCTGACCTCCACGAACCCGAAGGGGGCCACAACCACGTTTTCCTACGATGTTTATGGGAACCTGACCAGCCTGCGGGACCCCGCCGCGAACACGACGACGTTCACATACGGCCCTGCCGGGCTGCTGGCCTCGAAAACCGATGCTCGTGGAAACGTCACCTCCTATTCCTACGATTCCGCAGGCAATCTGACGCGGGTCAGCGATGCTCTGAACCATGCGACCAGCTTCACGTACGATGCAATCGGCCGCCTCCTCACGACGACGGACCCCAACGGGCATACGGCCTCGACGGCCTACGATTCCCTGAACCGCATCACCGGGACGACGGACCCGCTCGGGCATGCGACGCAATTCACGTACGATGCCGTTGGAAACCTGCTAAAGGTCACCGATGCGAACGGAAACCGCACCAGCTACGGCTACGACGCCACGAACAACCTCGTGACCGTGACCGACGCGGCCGGCGGCGTCACGCAATACGGCTACGATCCCAACAACAACCGGGTCTCATTCACCAACGCCAAGGGGAACGCGACGACCTACTCCTATGATGCGCTGAATCGCTTGACGAAGAGCACCGATCCCTTGTCCTTCGCCACGTCGTACACCTATGACGGTGCCGGAAATACCACCTCCACTACGGACGCGAACGGCAAGACGAACCAATACACATACGACGCCGACAACCGGCTCACGAATGGCAGCTTTGCCGACGGTTCTTCCGTGACCTATACGTACGACGCGGATGGCAATCGCGCGTCGATGACCGATTGGCGCGGCACGACGACCTACACCTATGACTCCCTTGATCGGATGCTTTCGGTCTCGTCACCCGGAGGGAATCTCGTGCACTACGGCTACGATGCTACGGGCAACCGCGCTTCGCTCGGATACCCAGACGGTCGGAGTGCACAATATCAGTACGACCCCCTGAATCGGATTTCGAAGGTCATCGACTGGACCGGCAAGACCACCCAGTACACCTACGATCCGGGCGGAAATCTCGCCGGATTCGCCCTGCCGAACGGAGCATCGTCCGCGTACACCTACGATGCCGCAAACCGGCTACTCCAGATCATGAACCGATCAGCCTCACAGGTATTGTCCTCGTTCGCCTATACGCTCGATTCTGTCGGAAATCGGAGTCAGGTCACTTCGGCCGCCTCGGGGACGACGAAATATGGTTACGATGCCCTCTACCGCCTCACTTCCTGGGCCGCGCCCTCAGGGCAGATTACACAGTATACATACGATCCGGTTGGGAACCGACTCTCAATGGTTAGCTCCGCTGGGACCACGGCGTACAGCTACGATGCGGCCGACCGGATATTGGCGGCTGGCGCGACGACCTATGGCTATGACCATAACGGGAACCAAACCACGAAGACGACCGGCACGACAACGGTGACGTTTGCCTACGACCCGCTCAATCGCCTTATAAGCGCGACGGGGGGCGGCGTCAGCTCCCAATACCGCTACGATGGCGACGGCAATCGGGTAAGCCAGATCGTTCCCGCCGGAACCTACCAGTATGTTAACGACACGGCCACAAGTCTGGCAGTGGCACTCGGCGAGACTGGTCCGGATGGGAGCATCGACTACCTGTATGGTTCGGGGCTAATCTCAGAAACGAGCCCGGCCTTTCAATACTTCTACCAGTTCGACGGTTTGGGAAGCACAGCCAACCTCACCGATGCCACCGGAGCACTCAAGGCCACCTATGCATACGATCCGTGGGGCAAGCTGAACACGCCCATCGATCCGCTCGGGACGAAAAATAAATACAAATTTACAGGAGAGTCTTTAGATTCGAACACCGGACTTTACTATCTCCGAGCGCGGTTTTACGACCCAAGCGTCGGTCGGTTTATCAAGCAGGACCCGACGCCTGGGAGTCCCAGCAACCCTGCTACCCTGAATCGTTTCGTTTATGCGCTCAACGCGCCGATGTTGCGCCGAGACCCAAGCGGTCTGTCAAGTGTCGACACCGATACGAGCGGTAGGGGTGGTGGGCCGCCCAATCCAGAGACATATTTAACGGAAACGGCACAGGAACTCGGTCAACAGATCGGCCAGGACCTACTTCGGCCCGCACTGCTCCAATTCGGCGTTGCGCCGACGGTTGCCGGCACAGTGTCGGCGTTTGCCAATCTAGCGGGGCCCGGCTTGTCAGTTTACAACAGTGTCCAAGACGCAATCAGCCATCCGCAAAGAAGCCTCTTGGAAGACCTCCAGCGTGGATCGATAGATCTTGCCGCCAATTCAGTCTTAACCCTCGCATCGGTTATGGGCGGGCCGACCGCTCCGGTATTCTTCCTGTCGTCAGTATATTACAACGCAAATCGTGAACAGATTGAGACCAACATCCTCAACAACTACGGTGGATGGATTACCACTTTAGTGTCTCCCGCTACAGCTCGGTAAGAGTTTATAATGGGCCTTATCCAGCACGATTGGCGAGATGACGGAGGGCACTAGTCGTTTGCGATAGGCTATTGATGTTCATCAAAACTCCCCCGAGAATGAAGAGGATGGTTGAAGGTTCCACGACCAATACGGCCAAAGCACCGAGCACTAATGTGTATATGTAGGCCGTGAGACCAGTCCGCGCTCTCCGAATCCAGTCTAGTTGTTGCTCGCCTGCAACTGGTTTTCTCAAACGCCGCAGGCTGAATCCAACATAGAGGTTTACCACACCACACACGGCGAACCACCAGCCAATAAGCCAATATACTCCTGATGCGTTCGGCCGGCCGATTATGAGGCTCGCCACAAGCAGGACGACAAGTAGAGAACCGCCGATCAGGTATAGCCACCCGCAAGTCCACCAGCTGTCGGCGGTTGATTCTAAGTGGTTCAAGATGGCTAGGTCGTTTCCCACCTCGACAGCATTACTAGTGTGAGTCATTGCATAATAAGTCTAGTTTAGTGTCAGCGAGTGTCAAGCCTCCTCTCCAGGCCCTAAGGGGGCTGAATGCCCAGATAGGGCACGAGGCATCCCTTGTGGGATGCCTCGGAGGACACCATGAGTCGGGCTTAAAGAAGAAGTCGAGCCAGCGAGGTCAGTCGGGAACTTCAGAATACGGGATCTCCTGAGGACCCGAGAGCGAGGCCAATATGGCGCCGGACTCCTTCATGAGAGCCCCTAAGAGGGCTTCACAAGTTCGAGCCAGCCCCCTAGATGGCGTACCATCAGAGTCATCATGCCGCGATGCGATCGCCTGAAACGGTGACGCATACGGAAATATCAGTGTTTTCTCGTTCGCCCTCAAGTTCGATGTGGCGATTTTGAGCAGGGAGCGTTTTTGTTCCGGATTCGCTCGGGAATACACGGATTTCATGGCCCCGGCGAGTTCGAGGAATTTCCGAAGCTGCTCCGGCACTCCCTCGGGATCGGCGCTCAGGTCTGCAATTTGCTCCTCCACCGCGCGACGCTCCATGAGGAGAGCGGTTTTGCGTTCCTCGAAAAGCTCCTTCTCGATGTCCTGATCCAGGTAGACGTTCGTAAGGCGTGCCAGGCGCTCCTTGGTTTGGGTCAGGCTCATCGAGAGCGCCGCCGATACTTTTTCCCTTTCCTCGATCCAGTCGCGCTTCAGGCGCTCCGTGGCCGCACGGAGGTAGGCCGTCTCCTCCGGCGAGAATTCGATCAGGGAGAACGATTCGGAAACGAATTCCGAGACAATCTCCTCACGGATGCACTTCGTCGGGCAGTTTGGCGTATGGCAGCGGTAGTAGACGTGGCCCTTCTTAACAGGCTGCTGAAATTCTAACCAAAACATGTGACCTGAAGAATGTTCCGTACGTCTATCTGTCATGCGCGGCGCGGACATTCAGCAAGACGAACTTTTCAGCTACGGCTCGCTCGAGGATCGAGTGCCGGCAGACCAT
>DATGMH010000048.1:0-41425 GCA_035293725.1 Bryobacteraceae bacterium | reverse complement strand
GGGAACCGACTGGAGCCCGGTCGGCCAGATCTACTTCTTTACTCTGAAAAGCACCAACCCCGCCTACGACGTGATGGAGCTGAAATCGCTCGAAGACTGGGTTGTGGAGAAGAATCTCAAATCGGTTCCCGATATCGTCGACGTGGCGACGTTCGGCGGCCCCACCCGCGAGTACCAGGTTCGCGTGGATCCCAACAAACTCATCGATTACGGCCTCAACCTCGCGCAAGTCGAGCAGCAGCTCGCCAACAGCAACGCCAATGCCGGCGGCAGCTTCATACAGTCAGGGCTGCAGCAGATCAACGTGCGGGAAGTCGGGCTGATCCGGAACGTCCGGGACATCGAGAACACCGTCATCACGGCAAAGAACGGCACGCCGATCAAGGTGAAAGATATAGCCGAGGTGGCGCAAGGACCCAAGATCCGGCTGGGCCAGTTCGCGCGCGCGATCCGCCGCGAGGACGGTAAGATCGTGGACGATCCGGACGTGGTGTCGGCCTGGGTGCCCATGCGCAAGGGCGCCGACGCCGAGCCGACGCTCGACGCTCTGCATGCCAAGGTGAAAGAGCTGAACGACCATATCCTGCCGGCGGGCGTCAAGATCGTGCCGTTCCTGGACCGCGACGACCTGGTGCATTTCACGACTCACACGGTGCTCCACAATTTGGGCGAAGGCATCCTGCTGGTGGTGATCGTGTTGTTCCTTCTGCTCGGAAACGTGCGCGGAGCGATTATCGTGGCCCTGACCATCCCGTTTTCACTGCTCTTCGCCGCCACGTGCCTGAAGTTGAAAGCGATTCCGGCAAACCTGCTTTCGCTTGGCGCTCTCGACTTTGGAATGGTGGTGGAAGGGACCGTGGTCATGGTGGAAAACATCGTGCGCCACCTGAACCACCAGGGCAGCAGCCAACGAACGGTGATAGAGAAGATCTTCGATGCCGCGCACGAAGTCCAACGTCCGGTCTTCTACCCGATCCTATTGATCATTACAGCGTACCTGCCGATCTTCACGCTGCAACGCGTGGAGGGCCGTTTGTTTAAGCCGATGGCATGGACGGTGGCGTTCGCGCTGCTAGGTGCGATTCTCTTTTCGATGATGGTCGCCCCGGCATTGTCTAGTTTGCTGTTCCGAAAGGGAACCCGTGAGTGGCACAACCCTGTGATGTCATCGATCACCGCCGGATACCGCAAAGCCGTTCGGCTCGCGATTCGCTGGCGCTACGTGACGGTGGCCGTCGGGCTGGCCGGCGTTGGACTAGCCGCGTTCCTGGGCTTCGGCCCGCTGATCGGCTCGGAGTTTCTGCCTCACCTGGATGAAGGCGCGATGTGGGTCCGCGGGACACTGGCCCCGAGTACGGGACCGGATGAAGGCATCCGCGTCGCTAACCAGGCTCGCATCATCCTCTGCTCATTTCCTGAAGCCACTGAGTGCACCAGTCAAGTAGGCCGCCCGGACGACGGCACCGACACAACGGGTTTTTTCAACACCGAGTACTTCGTCGGACTAAAGCCCAAAGAAGACTGGCGTCCCGGCTTCCATCAGAACAAGGAGGATCTGATCGCCGCCATGGATCGCGAGCTGGAGAAAATTCCCGGGGTGACCTGGAGCTTCTCGCAGCCTATTGCCGACAACATGGAGGAAGCCGTCAGCGGTGTCAAGGGACAGCTCGCGACCAAGATCTATGGCGACGATTTGAGAACCCTCGAGGATAAAGCCGACGAGATCGTGCGCATTATGCGCGGCGTCCGTGGAATCGAGGATCTGGGCGTGCTCCGCGTGCTCGGCCAGCCCAACTTGAACGTCACCGTGGATCGTGCACAAGCCGCGCGCTATCAGATCAACGTAGCGGACGTGCAAAATGCGATCCAGACCGCGGTGGGGGGCAACGCGCTGACCCAGGTGCTGCAGGGCGAGGCGCGCTACGATCTGGTCCTGCGCTATCCACCTCAGTACCGGAATACGAAGGAAGCCATCGAAAACATCCGGCTGCTCGCTCCCACGGGCGAACGAGTCTCACTGGCTCAGCTTTGCAACATCGAAGAGCGGGACGGCGCCTCGGAGGTGTATCGTGAAGGCAATCAGCGCTACATCGCCATCAAGTACAGCGTCCGCGGACGCGACCTGGGCGGCGCCGTCGAAGAGGCCATCCGAAAAGTGAGCACCGAGGTCAAGCTACCGCGCGGCTACCGCATCGATTGGGAGGGCGAGTACGCCAGCCAGAAGCGCGCTCAGGCGCGCATGGCCATCATCGTGCCGCTTACGGTCCTGCTGATCTTCGTAATCCTGTACATCATGTTCAAGTCGATGAAATGGGCGCTGCTGATCATGGTTACAGTGTTGGTGGCACCCATCGGCGGATTGCTTGCTCTTTTGATCACCGGAACCAATCTGAGCGTCTCCTCCGGCCTCGGGTTCCTGGCGTTGTTCGGGGTCTGCGTGCAAACCGGCGTGATCATGGTGGAGTACATCAACCAGCTTCGCGCCCGGGGACACTCCATCGTGGATGCCGCGGCCGAAGGCTCGGTGTTGAAACTGCGTCCGATCTTAATGACCAGCCTGGTCGCCACGTTGGGGCTGCTGCCGGCCGCGATGTCGCACGGCATCGGTTCGGATTCCCAGCGGCCGTTTGCCATCGTGATCGTCGGCGGATTAATAGCAGCGCTCCTTTTGAGTATTTTCCTGATCCCTACGCTGTACGTCTGGATGGCGCGCCCCGGCGATGCACTGCCGGAACTGCAGCTCGACGAAACGGCATAAGAACGCGATAGTTTCTCGTTGGGGCCGAATCGAAGCGGCGCTGGCTATAATTAGTCCTGTTCCAGCGTTCCATCGCTATGGCCATTGTTGCGGTTTTGCGTACGCATCTGCTCCAGATCGCTTTCGGTACGCTCGCTGGCCTTTTGGTACTGATCTGTTCGATTCTTTGTCCGCAAGCAATCCGTGCGGTCGAGGTGCGGATCTTCCGTTTGGCTCGGGTCCGAATCGCTGCAATGCTCGTGCTGGCGGCGCTAAGCTTCGGTGGCAGCGCTGCCGTAGTGGCACTCACTCACATACCGCGGCCCTCGGTCCACGATGAGTTTGCCTATCTTTTGGCTGCGGATACGTTTGCGTCCGGCCGGCTAAGCAACCCGACTCACCCCATGTGGGAGCATTTTCATACGTTCCATGTCATCCAGAAACCGACTTATGTTTCCAAATTTCCTCCCGGCCAGGGTTTTGTGCTGGCGACCGGACAAGTGCTTTTCGGGCAACCGATCGTCGGTGTCTGGATCACCGGCGCGCTTACCTGCGCGGCGATGTATTGGCTGCTGCTGCGATGGTTTCGGCCTGGCATAGCGTTTATCGGGGCGCTGTTTTGCGTTTGTCAGATCGGGGTTGCCACGTATTGGACCCAGAGCTACTGGGGGGGCATGCTGGCAGCCTGGGGCGGAGTGCTGGTGTTCGGCGCCGCCCATAGCCTGCGCCGGCAGCCCGCTCTGCGAGACACGGTGATCCTGCTGGTGGGGCTAGCCATCCTCAGCGTTTCACGACCGATGGAAGGCTTGGCCGCGAGCTTGCCCATTTTGGTCTATCTAGGTGTTCTCGGGATACGAGGCACGCACTCGTTTCGTAAACTCTTTTTCCGCCGTGTTGCCATTCCGTTCAGTTTAGGCGCAGCCGCTCTCCTACTGGGACTTGGCTACTTCAATTTCACTCAGACTGGCAGACCTCTCGTGACTGCGTATCAGGTCTATACAGACACCTATGAGCCCATCAATTTGTTCCGGCGCGGCCAACTTAACGAGCCGGCAATTTTTCGCGATCCGTTCCTGCGACGCTATTATGGCCTGAACGCCAAAGTCCTCAAGCAATACCAGAGTGCGCTTCTAAATCAATTACCCTCGGCAGGCAAACGGCTGTACACTGTATGGCGATTCTACGTCGACCCTTTGCTGACGATTCCTTTGCTCCTGGCCTTAGTGGCTCCTCCCCGCAATGGTTGGCTCGTCTGGATCCCGATTGCAAGCGTGCTCGGGGCTTTGTTGCTTTTTTGGTATTGGCTTCTTCCACACTATGCCGCGCCTATTACCGGTCCTCTGTTTTTGCTGATCACGCAAGGTTGGCGGCGGTTGCGTATATGGCGGCCACATCAACGAATTGGTTTGCTGCTGGCACGAAGCTTGGTAGCGATGTGTGTTGCCGTGCTGGCAGCGCAGGTGGTCAAAGCGTGGCACGACCAGACCCAATGGCCACCTGACTGGTCGGATCAGCGCGCCGAATTAGAGGGCGAGCTCAGCCGAACGGCAGAAAAACACCTGATCATTGTCCGATATTCACAACAGCATGTGTCCATACGTGAATGGGTGCACAATAGAGCTGACATCGATCAGGCGCGCGTGGTGTGGGCACGCGAATTGGATCCGGAACACAACCGGCTACTCACGTCGTATTTTCGCGACCGGCGTGTGTGGCTACTGGAAGCCGATCAGCCCGATCCGAAAATTGTTCCCTACCCCGCGCCAGAAGATGCGCCCGCAACTGCCGTGCAGAGCATCGGCCGCTAAGCGAGGAGAAGCAGAGGGGCCCCGCGCCTACAACGCGCCGGCCGCACGGGCTACGCGCTCAGCCGCGCCGACTGGTTTCCGGCCGGCTTGCGCGCTCGCGCTTCCAAGCAACCGGACGGCGCGAAATTTGCCGGTGCTCGCTAAAACGGGCGGAGCGATCTTGGCGTGGATCCCTTCCGAGTGCAGCCACGACACCACCGAGAGCGATCCGCCATACACCCGTTTTACTTCTCCGAGGAAATATTTCAGAACCTCTTCCGGCGTAGCCGCAGTTGCGCGAGGACGGATATGCAGTACGATCTCGGTCTGCGACCCGGTCTCGATCTCGCACAATTGGTAATCACCCGGATGCCCGCCAAAACGAGCCGGCAGCGCCTCCTCCAACAGCGGAACCACTTCGGTCAGCTCGAGGGTGATCCCCTGGGCCGTCACTTTGCTTATGGCCGCGATGTCCCGAACCTGCAGGTCGAACCCGAGCCGCGAAAACAAACAATTGCACGTCGCCTTTTCGATCACTCCCGTGTCGCCGATCTCCGCATTGATGAAGATACGGGCCGAGTACGGCAGGATACTGGTTGCATACAGCGAATCGACCCCACTATCGGTCCACGACGTGGCTTGGTTGCGCGAAATCAGCGCGATTCCGTGCTTCATCACATGCGTGCAGTTGCCTTTGGTCATTTGCGAGCACGGCATTCCGATGCCGCCGAAATCGGTGGTTCCGTAGGAGGGATAAACGCCCATACCCGCGGCCTGGATCACATGCCGCTTCGCATCCGTCAAAGCTTCACCAAAAGTCAGCGCGCAGCAGCCCGTCAGGTCTATGCCGTTCGCCGCCGCAGCCTCGGCAACTCGAGCAATCGAGCTAACGAAACCACACATATAACTGGGCCGGCCTGAATCCATTTCATCTCTGAGAAACTCAGCCACCGGGCGGAAATCGTTTTGATCCAAGTAAGTGGGATACGGCACTTTCAGGCCAAGCGCCCGCATCTGCGCAACCAGCAGACGAGTGATGACGCGATAGTGCAGATTAGCCCGAGTCACGCCGCCCGTCGCATACCATCGATCGAGGGGCACGCCCACGCGTGCGCAAGCAACCGCCGTAAGCAGCCCAAAACCTGGAAGAACCGGACCCACCATTACTCGCGCACCCGGAAGGACCCCGAATTCGCGAATGAATACCATTCCGAGACTTTCTCCCGGGCCTACGGACTCCGCGATGCTATGCTTTGTAGTGACGGCACGCCCCGACGTCCCGCTGGAGCTCTGAACATATCCGCCCTTGACCGCCGGGTTGTTCCACATGGAAATCGACGAGGGGATATGCTGCCCAGAGCGGATGATTTCCTTCTTCCCGCGAAACTCGTCATGGGTGAGATACACGCCTGCTTCGAAAAGCCTCTCTAAGGTTGTCTCTAAGCCGTGGCGGCGAACCGACGACTCAAGATCTGCGTAGGAACATCCTGCCAGCTTGAACATCTTGGCGTACGGGTGCGCGGGCATGCTCGCCAAGGTCGCGGCATGGGCCAGAAAATTGTCGAGGCGACGCTCCATGCATTTGCGAATCACGCCCTCCGGATCCGACTCTATAGGGCTGCGCAGATGCTTGAAAACTGCCTGTGACATTTGCGCATACTTAAGCGCCTCAGAGAGCATACTTGATGACAATAGATTACTCTCTGAAGCCAGAACAAGTAGGAGAAGTACTATTTCACGCATTCCAAGGACTGGTACCGAAAGACCGTGAATAGCGGAATAGACATCCGGCGTGCGACGTACTAATCCGCGATCTTGGTAGCCGCCACTGCATGAAAACAGGCTGTGAACCGCCGCGACGGTAGCTTGCCCATGGCTGCGAAAACGGCCAGCAGCAGGCGGATGGGTGCCGAAGCGTGCCGGCCTAACAACTTCCGCAATGCGAGAAAAACAACAGTGGAAACTCCTCGCGGGTTATGGATCAAGAATGACTGCCCCTCGATTCGAAAGCCGCGCTCGCGCAATAGCTGTTGCAATGTCCCGCTGGAAAGAGTGTGGCCCAACCGGAACGGGGTCCAGCCGCGCCGGCTTCCCCAGCGCAGGGCATAGTAGAGCGGGTTGGTCGGGTTATCGAGCGTGATCAGCAGCATCCCTCCCGGCCTCAGAATCCGTGCCAGCTCATCGAGGGATTCCGTGAGTTCAGCCTGCGACTCGAAATGATCCAGGGTGGAAGGGGACAACACAAGATCCACGCTGAGAGAAGGAAACGGCAGCCGGCGCACATCGCATGCCGTGCAACAGAACGACGCGCCATGAATCCGCGCCGCGCGAGCCACAGTTTCGATCTCGACATCCACCCCAACCGCGATCCGCGCTCCCGGAAACAGATCATCGAAAATCCGGTCCTGGCCATATGCTTCCTCGAACAGATCGGTCTTGATCACAGCTTCCGGCTTCCAGCTATCCAGAGCCTGTCGCACCCAGCTCTGCATCACCTGGCGCTTTTGTTCCGCCACCAGCGGATCGAGGTACCAAGATCGGGTTTTACCGGAGCCGGTCACAAGAGCACATCCTAAGCTTAAGAATTTATCGGCAGTTTCAGTTTGGGTCCATGGAGGGGACTGGCAGGGAAACGCGGGCCCGAATAACACGCGTCGTCAAAACGCTCGTAACGCCGTGCAATATTGGCACGTCACATGCTTAGATCCCTCCGGAGACCAATTATGTTCGAAGGCTTGTTTCAACCCACGCATCTGCTTGTTATCCTGGCTGTCGGCTTGTTCCTGTTTGGTCCCAAGAAGTTACCGGAGCTCGGCCAAGGCTTGGGCGAAGGAATTCGCGGTTTTAGAAGGGCGCTCAAAGAGGTGGGTGATGCAGCCAAAGAGGACCCGCCCAACAAACAGACTCCGTAAGCGGCGCCGGCAGCCCGCGCGTAATCGCGCTAAATAGGGCAATTGCCCTCTTCCTTCACCGCCGGCGGGCCGTCACAGCTGCAGCCCTTCATCCCCACTAATCCAGGTGTATACTGGCTGGAATGTCCGGGTGATCTTCCCCGTTGAGGAGGTTCCGATGCGGCCAGTCAGTATCAGCGGTGCTGTTGCACTCGCTACCTTGTTTCTCGGCTCGGCGCAATGGAGTACAGCGCAGGCGCCCGCAAACGATCAAGTGACGTTCGCCAAGGATGTCGCTCCCATTCTGCAACGATCCTGCCAGAACTGCCATCGGCCCGGGAACATCGGCCCGATGTCGCTGCTGACCTATCAAGACGCGCGGCCCTGGGCGCGCGCGATCAAACAACAGGTGGTGCAGCATAACATGCCGCCCTGGTACATCGATCGGGCGGTCGGCATCCACAGCTTCAAGAACGATCCGTCGCTGAGCGATCAGGAAATCGCGACGCTTTCCAAGTGGGCCGACGAAGGCGCCCCGATGGGCAATGCCGCCGACATGCCGCCGCCGCGCAAATTCGATGACGGCGCTCGCTGGCACATCGGCAAGCCGGACATCATCGTCACGTTGAAGAAAGACGTGCTTGTGAAGGCCAAGGCGCCCGATCAATGGGTTGATCTGCCCACCGAAGATCTCGGCACCAAGATCGATCGCTACATCGCCGCCGTTGAAGTGAAGCCGATCAAAGGCACGCCGGTGGTGCATCATGCTGTTGCGACTATGCAGTTCGAAGACGAGCAAGGCAATGAGCAGCAATCCTTGCTGGAAGAATACGCGGTCGGCAAATTCGGCGACATTTATTCGGAGGGAACGGGCCGCGTGCTACCCAAAGGCGCGAAGGTCATGATGAACCTGCACCTGCACGCCAACGGGACCGATACGCCCGCCAACGTGGCCGTCGGCATCAAGCTGCATCCGGAAGGCTACACGCCGAAACACATCGAAATTTCGCAGCACGTCGGCGACAACGAAGATTTCGTGATCCCGCCCAACACCAAAAATGTTCGCGTGGACGGCTACAGCACGTTGTTAAGGCCGGCGCGCATCACGGCGTTCCAGCCGCATCTGCACAACCGCGGACAGGCGCAGTGCCTGGAGCTCATATATCCGCCCATGCAGAGCGCCGGCCGGGCACCCAAGGAAACCGTCAGCTGCGTTGACCGGTATCACTTCGATTGGCATATCGTCTACCATTACCAGGAAGACGCGCAACCCATCGTGCCCGCCGGAACTGTTTTGCACGTGACTTCGTGGTTCGACAACACTGCCGGAAACAAGTTTAATCCCGATCCGACCAATCCAGTCGCGTTCGGGCAGCGGACCATAGACGATATGAGCTTTTCCTGGCTGACGTTCTACTATCTCACGGACGACGAATACAAACAGGCGCTCGAAGAACGCAAGAACAAACAGAAGAAGCTGACCGCGACTTTGCACTAGAGCGTACCGGGCGCCGCAGCGGCCTCGTGCCGAAAAACGCACTGCTGCGGCGTCCCGTTGTCCGCGTTCTGGAGAGGCGTACTTATGAAACGTTTCCATGCTTGGGCGCTTGCGCCCGCCCTCTTGCTGGCCGCAGACTGGGCGGCGTACGCGCAGCCGCGCGTAATCGATCAGTTGCCGGATGAAGACAGCTTCGCGCACGGCGCCGGCAAAAGCGTGCAGCCGTTCTTCGAGGGCTGGCAGACCATGCCGGACGGCCATATCGCCATGTGGTTCGGGTATTTGAACCTGAACTACGAAGAGGAACCCGATATCGCGGTCGGACCGAATAACAAATTCGATCTGCGCGACGATCTCGGCCAGCCGACCCACTTCTATCCGCGCCGGCATCTGTTCGTCTTCAAGGTCGATCTGCCGAAAGACTGGGACAAACAAAAGCACCTGGTCTGGAGCATCACCACCGGCGGGCACACCAACAGCGCGAACGGCTGGCTGCAGCCGGAGTGGGAAGTCGACGAAGGGGTAATGCAGATGAATATCGGGCCGGGCGGCGCACCGCCCGTGGATCCGCCGAATCTCGCGCCCAAGGTGAGTGCGGCGGCAGAGGTGACCGCAGAAGCCGGCAAACCAGTCGCGCTCTCGGCCTCAGCCAGCGACGATGGCATTCCCAAACCGCGCGCCCGCGCGCGTGCCGCTGCCAGTGCCCCGCGGATGCCGCTCCCGCCCGGCGCTACTCCGCCCCCGCGAGCGCAGCTCGGCTTACGAATTCGTTGGGAGCTTTACCGCGCTCCTGCCGAGGGCGGCAGCGTCGAATTCGAACCGGAAAGCAATCAGCCTCAAATGGGCGCCGAATCCAGCGAGCTCAAGACCCAGGCAGTCTTCAGCGTGCCTGGAACATACTGGCTGCGCGCGGTTGCCAGCGACGGCATGTTGGAAACGCCTTACGACGTCAAAGTGACAGTGAAGCGATGATCCCCCGGTAAATCGGGTTGCTCACCGCAGTCTACTTGTCGGGTTCGCCGTTGGATCCCGGCGCCGAGCTCCCCAGAAACAGCTTGCGGCCGTCGGCGAAGGTCAGCGTTTTGCCCACGCCGCGATTCGATCCGTCCTTGGCCTGAAAGCCGTCCATTACGATCTCCGATCCTGGCGGCAGCGCGTCTTTGGTGAACCCCAGGCGCAGCAGAACATTGGGGCTTCCACCCTCGATCATCCAGCTGGTCACCTTGCCCTCCGGATCTTTGACGTCGATGTGGATCCAGGAGTGCGGATTGATCCAATCCATCTTTGTCACGGTTCCGCGGAGCTTGATCGGCCGGTTGATGTCGAACTCGGCGGCGAAGGCATGATGCGCCCACGCCGGTATCGCCGCGATCGCCATTGCGGCCAACGCGAATGCAACACCTAACCTTGTTCGCATAGTGTCCCTCACTTGCCTGGCTTCTTCTCGGCCGCGGCTTGTTCGGCGGCGCGCGCCCCGCTCAGGGTGTTGGGAAGGCCGAGATTGCCTTCATGGCATGCATATTCGAAGATGGGTCCGGCGATCTTGGTCAGCGGCTGCTGCGCGGTCCAAGGTTTCACCCAGGTGTTCGGATCATCGACGGTAAACTCGTAAAGAATCGTGTCCTCATCGATGCGCGTGAAGCGCTCCACGACGTGCAGATCCTTGGTCGATCCCATAAAAGATGTCTTGTCGCTGAAATTGGTGGTGTCCACCACCAGCGTATCGCCGTCCCAGTGCCCGCGCGAATCGCCCAGATACTGGCGAATGCCTGGCGCCAGGTGCGGCCGCCCGTCAATCGGAATGACGCGCGCATCGTGGATCATCTCTTCCATGATGGTGACCGTCTTCGGCCCTTGCACGATCTGTAGATTGCTGTTGTACCCCGACGAAAGCATCGGCGGACCTTCGCTGGTCCAAACGATGCAGCGCTCCTGGAGCGGACGGTCCTCGTAACTGTCGAACTCGTGCCCGCGCCGCGCCGCATTGCGCTCCGCCAGCCGCTTCTGCGCTTCGGGCGTCAGCGGCGGAACCCTGCCCTCAGAGCCGATGATCAGCGAAGTGCGGCGGCTCAGCGCTACCTTGGCCTGAATCACGTCCAGGCCGAACTGGGACATGTCATAGTGCACCGCGGCCTGGTTACCCAGCCGGTCCCAACTGGTGCGCTCGCTAAATTCGCGTTTCTCCACGGCTGCGGCTTCCTCAGGCGTGTAAAATTCTTTCGACCCGAGCTCCTTCGGCCGCTGTAGCGGCGTGATGGAAGCATTGCTCCAGAAGCCTTGGAGATCCGGGTGCCCGTCGGCAGTCCGAGGCACCGTCCAGGACTTGGCGGGCGGCGCAGTCTTCTCCGCAGGCTGGCTATATCCGGGCGCGGACGCCCACAGAATGAAAGCCCAAACCGGTAATCCCCGACTCATGAGGGCCTCCTTGCGGCTACTTGCTTGTCTTCTTGCGAAGATGGCCGTACATCAATTCTTCCACAAATTCGACACATTTGAATTCCAGCAGCTGGGCGTTATCGTCTTGGACACGGTACAGCAGCATACTGATTTTCCAAGGGCGTGAAAACGTCTTCGGATCTTCTATGGTGGCCTCGTAGCGCATCGTTTCCGGGCTGCGCGGCGTGTATCTCTCCACCACGTGCAGCGCATCGCTATGGAAATCGCCCGCGCGGTCGAACCAGGTCTGATCGTTCAATCCAGTCACATCCACCACCAGCGTGTCGCCCTCCCAGTGTCCGTTCGACCAGCCCATCCAACTGTCGATTGGTGCTTTCTTCGGCGCGTCCATATTGATGTTGCGCGTCGCGCCCGTGTATTCATACGTGAACAGCATGTATTTGTCGGACTGGGTGATCTGAAACGGATAAGGCATGTATGTGGCGCGGGGGACGCCGGGCAAATAGCAGCGCACCTCGGGGTCCAGCTCCAGCCGGTGCGCGAAGTTCTCGGTCTTTTTGGCGGCCGCTTCCGGCAGATAAGGGATCGCATCGCCTTCAACCACACCCACGCCCGGCGGCACGGCGCCCTGCGCGCCGATCTGAATCGCGAGACCCGGTCCTGCGGCATGCCCCACCAGATTCCAATTGGCTGTGTTGAGGGCCTGCCAAATGCCATTCAGATCGGGATGCCCATTGGGCATGCGCGTGGGGCGATACGCCGGCTGAGCGAAACCTTGGACGGCCGCAAGCGCCAGCACCGCAACCCACCAAGCGGCGCGACCCCAGCATGAAACCTCTTTAACCACGACGGCGATTCTATCAAATCCGAAATTTTAATAGGCGAGGGTACGTCTGTAACTGAAGCGATGCAAGTGTGCCGGCTCGCCGTATCTTCATTTTTCGCAGTCCTTACCGCTTTCGCCGCTCCCCCTTCTTCCACGGTCAACATCAGCATTACGAATCAGGTCAATACAACCGCCGGCGTTAAAGGGCGGCTTCAGATGGCCATGTCGACGTCTTTTCAACTCGCTACCTGGAGCTACAATTTCTTCAACCAGGCACCGCAAGCCTTGCCGATGCTCAACGGGCTGGCTCCGGAGCATACTCGGCTGCAAGTCACGCCTCAAGCCAACCCGCTCACCGCGCCCGGCGTTTGGGATTTTTCGCAGCTCGATTCTTTGCTTGCGCCCATTCAGAACGCCGCGGACCATAACCTCGAATTCCAGATCGGTGGCGCACCCGCATTTCTGAACGACTCCAATGGTCACATCCTGCCGGGAAGTTTTGCCGATTTCGTAACCCTGAGCGCCCGCCTGGTGCAGTATTACAACACGGGCGGGTTCGATGCTTCCGGCCACCATTTCCAGAGTTCGAGCCCCTACCCGATTACTTGGTGGGGCGTCTTCAACGAGCCGAACGGTAACGGCCTCACGCCGCAGCAGTATGTGAACCTTTACAACCTCACCGCCTCAGCCATGGCCTCCGCGGATCCGTCGATTAAATTCGCGGCGCTCGAGCTCTCCGATTGGAACCAGGCCGCCGAAGCATACCTGCCCACCTTTGTTTCGAACGTTACTGCGCCAGTGAACGCGCTCGCCACCCATTTCTACTCCAGTTGCAATCACGCCGACACGGACAACACTCTGTTTCCCACGGCGCTCAACTTCGCGAGTGACGTGAGCTACATCTACTCGCAACTGGCAACGCGGCCGAATCTCGCGAATGTGCCGGTCTGGGTGACCGAAAACAACGTAAACGCCGATTATGACGCCGGCAATGGAACCAGCTTCTGCAACGGCACGCCTTTCGTCGCCGATCCACGCGGCACAAGCGCTTTCTTCGCCGCATGGCGTTCGCTGGTCTTTGAGCTGCTCGGCGAGGCGGGCACACAGGCGCTCTATCATTGGACTTTCAGCGGACCTCAACAGTACGGCGAAACCGACGGTGCCGCGAACCCGTATCTCAGCTACTGGGTTGACTACTACCTTTCACATTGGCTGCCGTCGCCGCCAGGGCAAGACATTCTGCAGACCAATGCTGTGGGCTGCTGTCTTTGGATCAGTAACGTCGGCGGCGTGTTGGGGCTGGATACGCATACGCTCGCTCTCCGCAACGTGGATGGTTCAGTCGTGATCGTGATGTCAAACCATGCCGTCGCAAAGCCGCTGACGGACAACAATGGCCCCGGGCTGTCGCGTACGTTTGCGCTGGACCTTTCCGCGCTGGGCCCGTTCCGCTCGGCAACGCTGGTCACTTTTGACGCTTCCACGCCCGCCGGCGGTCCGGTGCCGCAGCCGTTGACGGCGGCGGCCCAGATGCAGGTGACACTGCCTGGCTACGGCGCCGCGTTGTTGCGGTTGGCAAACGCGACTCCCATGTTGACCAGCGTCGTCAATGCGGCCAGCTACAGCTCAGGAACTGTCGCGCCGGGCGAAATTGTCGCGCTGTTCGGCAATGCGGTGGGTCCCTCTCAACCGGCGGGCGGAGCATTCACGAATCCGCGCCTGGTCGCCGACTCGCTTCAAGGACTGCACGTATATTTCGACGGCGTTCCCGCTCCAATCCTCTATGCCTCGGCGGGACAGATAAACACCGTCGTTCCGTTTTCGGTGGCGGGTCACTCCACTACTACCGTCCAGGTGAATTACCTGGGCGTATCCTCGCCCGCGGTAACCATCCCAGTAGCGCCCACGGCAGCAGGCGTGTTCGTGCTGGATGGTTCGGGGCGAGGTCCGGCGGCGGTGCTGAATGCGCGCGACGGCAGCGTCAACTCCAGCGCGAATCCCGCCAGGCGTGGCGACTGGGTCAGCATCTTCGCCACCGGCGCCGGCGCCACCACTCCTGCCAGCTTTGACGGCCTCCTCGGCGCAACACCATTGCCACAGCCAAACGCCCGCGTTTCAGTTACGATGGGCGGAATTCCATGCCAGATTGAGTATGCGGGAGCCGCGCCCGGATTGGTGGCGGGAGCGCTTCAGATCAATGCGCAGATTCCAGCCGGCGCGCCTTCCGGACCCAAGGTTCCGCTTCAAATTACCGTTGGAAATTCCGCGTCCCAGGCCGGAGTCACGTTAGCGGTTCAGTAGCTAGCGCTCGCCGAAGTTGTAGCCGAGCCAGATGCTGCCGCCCGGGACAACATTGCTGCCAAATTGCTGCGTGAGATTCGGTACGTAATGCATATCGAACTGCGGTCGGATGAAGATATGGTTCGTCAGAAACAACTGAACACCAACACCGGCATGCAGCGAGAAGTGAGTTGCGTTCCCGACCGGCTGTGTCGAACTCGAGCACACGGCGGTTCCAACGCAACTGCTCTGCGTAATCGCGAAACTGGTTCGCGCCGCGCCGATACCGCCCAGCAAGCGCAATTCCGCCCGTTTCGTGCTTACAGGGGCAAAAATGCCGTCAACATCGATGAACGATTGCCGGAACTGCAACGGTCCATAATTGCTGCGGACCGGCTGAACATTGTACTGGAACCCCGCGCCCAGACGCTTGAACAGCATAATGTCGCCGCCCAAGCCCAGAAAAAATCCATCAAAGCCCGGCGTCGCCTGACAAAACGTGTCGCCCGATCCGGGCGTGCACGGCCCGAAGGCATTCAACGATAAGCCATTGTCGATCCCGGCACCGCTGGCCGAATCGTGCGCCGATCCGAACCCCACGTTCACATCGAGTGCGGCCTGGGCGTGTGCGAAAGACGCACAGCAAAGCGCCACCGTACATGCAGCAATCCAGTTCGCTCTTTTCAAGACCAGACCTCCTGACGCCGCGGAACCCAGCGCTCGGCGTACGTATGCTGACACGTACGACGCGGGGTGTTAATCGCAGGTTTCAAGCGGGGAGGTGATAAGGATGAGCTACTGGCCGGCGTTCTTCTCGGTCAGGTCCGCCTGCAGCCGCTTCACCACTTTCGCCGCCGTCTTGGTCAGTGCGTTGGGCGTCGTGTCTCTAGGCGGCTCGTATGCCGACCACAGCACGGCGCGGGTCTTGCGGTCCACCAGATAGAAATTGCCTTTGCCTCTATTGAACGAGGACGATGTCACACGCATCACGCCACCCCCGCTCATGTCCACGTTGCGCCTGCCGGATTCTTTCGCTTCCTCGTTCTTCACCCGTTCGGGCGTGGGAGGCGCCGGGTATAGTTGATCCAGCTTCGTCTCGAAACTTTCGCCCACATGGTCCGTCAGAATCGCATCCGCCTTCTGCGGATCGGTGACCACCTGAAACAGTCCAGCCTTGGTCAACTGCGTCGCCAGGTATTGGTCCATGCCGCCGCCCATCGACAGAAGATAGACCGTGTTGACCTGCTTGAGTTGCGGATTCACGGCTGCCGCGGCGAACGCCGCAATGGCCCACACTCCGAGCGTCAAGGTCGAAAACCGCTTCATGAGAATATGGTACCAGCGCCGGCCTTCCAAGCCGCGCCTGCCGCATCGAAACGTGTACAAATCGCAGCGCATCACGGTAATCATTCCCTGCCTCAACGAAGAGCAGGGCATCGAACAGGTCCTGGGGCGCATGCCGGATTTCGTCGACCAGATTATTGTCGTCGATAACGGATCGGAAGATCGGACCTCGGAGGTAGCACAGCAGTTCGGCGCCGAAGTGATCCGCGAGCCGGTACGCGGCTACGGGCGCAGCTATAAACGTGGATTCGCCTGCGCAACCGGCGACATCATCGTCACTCTGGACGGCGACCACAGCTATCCACCCGACGCGATCTCTTATCTGCTCGAAGCCCTCCTGCACCTCAATGTGGATTTCCTGAACGCATCGCGCTTCCCGGTTCGCGACCGGCAAGCCATGAGCTTCAAACATAAGTTCGGCAACTGGATGCTTTCGCTTGCCATGTCCATTCTCTATTTCCGCTGGGTCCGCGATTCGCAATCCGGCATGTGGGTGTTTCGCCGCTCCATCCTGAAGAGCATGCGACTCACTTCCGACGGCATGGCCTTCTCCGAAGAGATCAAGATCGAAGCCTTGAAGGACTCAGGCATCCGATTCGCCGAGATTTCCATCCTTTACTCTTCGCGGCTCGGCGAGATTAAACTGAACCCATGGCGGGATGGTATGTACAACCTGCTGTTCCTGATCAAAAAACGTTTTGA
Organism: Bryobacteraceae bacterium; assembly: GCA_035293725.1. Taxonomy (GTDB): domain Bacteria; phylum Acidobacteriota; class Terriglobia; order Bryobacterales; family Bryobacteraceae; genus Palsa-89. The sequence continues at coordinate 24,963 of DATGMH010000048.1, read as the reverse complement.
GCCCCGGGCGCGCCCGTGACCGCGGCCCTGCAGCCATGCCTCAGCTAGCCGCCGTCATCCCCAACTGGAACGGTGCGGCGCGGCTGGAGAAGCTGTTCGCAAAGCTGCAAGCGCAGACCCATCCCTTGGATCGAGTCATCGTCATCGATAACGGCAGCACAGATAACTCAGCCCAGGTCGCCGGGCGCGCCGGCGCCACCCTGATCCCGCTCGGCCGCAATACGGGTTTCAGCCACGCCGTGAACTGCGGCATTCGAGCCGCCGCGGCGGCGGACTGGATCGTGATCCTAAATAACGACGTGCTCCCGGAACCGGACTGGTTGAGCAATCTCGTGAACGGAATCGGCGAGGCTTGGTTTGCTACCGGAAAACTTCTGGATGCCTCCCGCCCTGACCGCGTGGACGGAACCTTCGATGCCATTTCCCGCGGCGCGTGCGCGTGGCGCTGCGGCCATGGGCGCCCTGACTCAGACGTTTGGCGGCAAGCCCGCGCAATCCATTTTGCCCCGCTTACCGCAGCCTTGTTTCGGGCCGCCCTTTTCGAGCGCATCGGCCTTCTGGACGAAACCCTCGAATCTTACCTCGAAGATGTTGACCTGGGACTGCGCTGCGCCGCCCAAGGACTTACCGGAGTATATGTGCCTTCCGCCATCGCTTACCATCAGGGCAGTGCTACGTTAGGCAAATGGCACCCGGACACGGTCCGGAGAATTTCCCGTAATCAGTTGCTACTCGTGGCGAAACACTATCCCCGAAACTGGATCTTACGCTATGGCTGGCCCGTCTTGGTGGGCCAGGCGCTGTGGGGATTTACTGCCTTACGTCACGGGAGATTCCTCGCCTATCTGGCAGGCAAGCTGGACGCCCTGCGCCTCTTCCGAAGCCTCCGGGGAGAACCTCCGGCCAACATTCCTGCCATTCTCGAGCAAAGCGAAGGCCAAGTCCGCGAGTTGCAGAGCCTGACCGGCTACGATCTGTACTGGCGATTGTACTTTGCCTTGACATGACTCGTACCGCCGTTGTCGTGGTCACTTACAATTCGGCGGATGTCATCGGAGGCTGCCTGGACTCGTGCGCCGCGCTGCCGGTCCTCGTGGTCGACAACGGCTCTCAAGATCACACCTGCGCAGAGGTTCGGAAACGGCCGGCGGTGAAGCTAATCGCTAATTCCATCAATTGCGGCTTCGCCGGCGCGGTAAATCAAGCCGTCGCTGCCGTCGATACGGAATTCGTTCTCCTGGTGAATCCCGACGTACAGCTCCAGACGCCGGTGACCGCCCTGGAAGCGGGCTGCGCGCAACCTGGATTCGGAGTTGCCGGGGGCAAACTCCTGGACCAGAACGGGAAAATCCAGGCCGGCTTCACGCTGCGGCGCTTTCCCACGCCGTTGACTTTGATTTTCGAAGTCATGGGTGTGAACCGTTTAGCGCCACTCAATCCCGTCAACCGGCGCTACCGGTGCCTGGATCTGGATCTGTCCCAAAGCCAGGAAGCCGATCAGCCGCCCGGCGCCTTCCTGATGTTCCGGCGCCAAGTGTGGCAGCAACTGGGCGGTTTTGACACACAATTCCATCCGCTTTGGTTCGAAGATGTCGATTTCTGCCGGCGCGCGCACAGCTTAGGCATGAAGATTCAGTATGTCGCTGAAGTTACAGCACGGCACCAAGGTGGCCATAGCATTGCTAAGTTGGACCTGTCCAGCCGCGAGCTGTATTGGTATGCTAGCCTTCTAAGGTACGCGTCTAAGCACTTTCGGCCGTACGCATATCGGGGAGTGAGCGCGGCTATAGTGCTGGCTTCCATGCTGAGAGCTATTGTAGGGGTGGTCCGTCAGCGGAGTTTCCGGCCCATCAAGATTTACGGGAGAGTTGCGCGATTCGCAGCGCGCAGTTTCCTGTCAGGCCGCGTCGCTGAAATACAATGTTGGAACAGTTGGAGCAAGGAAATAGTCTAACGAAAGCTCGTCAAATAAAAAAGAATAGAGACACGACTCACATACATGTCCTCGAGCGATAGCGTTTCCGTAACCATCGTCACGTATAACAGCGGGCGTTTTATCAAGCGATGCTTAGAATCGGTTTTGGCTCAGCGCTACCCCAGCAAGGAAATTATCGTTATCGATAATGCCTCCACCGACGGCACGGTGGACATCTTGGAACAGTTCGAGGACCGTTGTCAGGTGGTTTACAACGATGAGAACATCGGCTTTGCCGCCGCCCAAAACCAAGCCATCCAGTTAAGCAGCGCCGAATGGGTCCTCACGCTGAACCCCGACGTGCTGCTGCTCCCGAACTTTATTCAATCGCTGGTCGATGCCGGCCAGTTCGATCCGCAGATCGGCACGGTGTGCGGCAAGCTGCTGACTATCCGCGCCACCTTCGATTTGCCCGACAAACCTCTGGTAGACTCCACCGGCATCTATTTCACGCCCATGCTGCGCCATCTGGACCGCGGCAGCCAGGAAGTCGATAACGGCCACTATCTCAATTACGAATACGTGTTCGGGGCCACTGCCGCGGCTGCGCTGTACCGGCGCCGCATGATTGAGGACGTTTCGATCTCGGACGAATTCTTCGATCCCGATTTCTTCGTGTACCGCGAGGATGCCGATGTTGCCTGGCGCGCGCAGTTGATGGGCTGGCGCTGCATCTATACCCCGCATGCTCGCGGCTATCATGTCCGCAACGTTCTGCCGGGTAACCGGCGCGCTCTTCCGCCGGTCATCAACATGCACTCGGTGAAAAACCGTTTCCTGATGCGCATGAAGAATATGACGGGCCACCTGTACTGGCGCAACTGGTTCTCCATCACCACGCGCGATCTGGTGGTCATTGGTGCCTGTCTGATTCGCGAGCAAACCTCCTTGCGGGCGTTCGGGTATGTGCTGAAGAATTGGAGCCGCGTCATGGCAAAGAGGCGCGAAATCATGGCTCGCAAGCGGGTTGACGACGAATACATCGCCGGTTGGTTCCGCTATGAGCCCGTCAGCGCCCCGGTAGCCAAGCCCAAGCCGGCGCGCGCGCTGGCGAAGTCCAAGGCCGCGAGGGCTGAGTAACGGCGCGCATCGCAATCGTCGGCACGCGCGGCATCCCCGCCCGCTACGGAGGATTCGAGACTTTCGCCGAGGAGCTTTCTACCCGGCTCGTGGAGCGCGGCCACCAGCTCACCGTCTATTGCCGGGAACGGTATTCGCAGCCCATTTATCGCGGCGTCCATTTGGTCTATCTTCCTACCTGGCGCCACAAGTACTTCGATACCCTAGCGCACACCTTCCTCTCCACGCTTCATCTCATCTTCCATCGCGCAGACGTCGCGCTGTACTGCAATGCTGCGAACGCTCTATTTACCTTCTGGCCGCGCTTGTTCGGCATGCCGGTGGCGCTCAACGTCGACGGCCTGGAGCGGCTCCGCAAGAAATGGAACTCGCTCGCGCGTTCCTGGTATCTCATCTCCGAGCGGCTAGCAACTTTTTTCCCGACTGAGATGGTCACCGACGCGCGGAAAATAGCCGAATATTACCTCCAGCACTATGGCAAGCGCTCGGAGTTCATTCCCTACGGCGCTGAGACGGGCAAAGTGGAAACCGCCGGAGCGCTCGCCGAGCTCGGCCTGGAGACCGGCCGCTATTTCCTGTATGTCAGCCGCATGGAGCCGGAGAACAATGCGCTGCTCGTGCGCCAATCATTCGAAAAAATCAGCACGCCGTTCAAGCTGGCCCTCATCGGCGACGCTCCGTATGCGCACGGCTACATTCAAAGTGTGCGCGATACGAAGGACCCGCGCATAATCATGCCGGGCGCAATTTACGGCCGCGGCTACCATGAACTGCTGTCGCACTGCTTCGCCTATATTCATGCGACCGAGGTCGGCGGCACCCACCCCGCCCTCATCGAAGCTATGGGCCGCGGCGCGCTAGTGCTGTACTTGAACACGCCCGAGAATGCCGAGGTCGCCGGCGGCGTAGGCATCCCCTTCGAGCACGACGAGCTGGCTACGCAGCTACAGCTCCTGCTCAATATGGCCGAAACGGAGCGCGACCAATGGAGCCGCCGCGCGGCCGAACGTGTCGCCGAGCGCTATAGCTGGGATGCTGTCACCAGCTGCTACGAACGCCTGCTGCTGAAGCTCTGCGCCTGATCCTGTCACTTTAGTCCGGCGAATGCATCCGTCGGGCCGCCCGATGTTAGCCCGCCGCCGCACACAGCCTCTAGAGGCGTCCCGCTAAACTGAAATTATGCCCCAGTGGCTCGAAGTCATACTGCTTGTGGCAGGATACATCGTGCTGATGCGTTGGATCCTGCCTAAGCTCGGCGTTTCCACTTGAATGTCCGGCAACTGCAGCGTCGAGTGTCGACGCGAAAAAGAAGAACAGCCCAAATCCAACACTACGGTTTAGCTTCCGCGCGCGCCGCCAGCATCTTGCGATAGGCCTGTAGAAGCTCTTCTCGCGCGCGGTCGCCCATGGGTGCCGGCAGCTCGGCCGGGCGATAGCTCCGGCATAATTCCACCGTTTTCCTAACACTTTCGGCAAACTCCACACAAGGCGAACAGCTCGCAAGATGTATTTCAATCTCCTGGCAGGCATCCGGCGGCAGCTCCAGATTCAAATAATCCGACAGCAGCGCGAATATCTCCTGGCAGCGCTCTGAGTGCTGATGAGAGTCCATCGTTATTGCCTTTCCTGGCTCGCCATGGGCGGGCTGCGCCGCAACCGCAGCCGCTCATCCAGCTTCTGCCGCACCGCTAACCGTGCGCGATGCAAACGCGTCTTTACCGTGTCTTCGCTCAGCTCGAGAACCTCCGCAGTTTCCTGAGTCGAAAGTTCCTCCAGATCGCGCAGCAAAATCACCGACCGGTAGATTTCCGGCAACTCACCGATCGCCGTCCCCAGCGCCTGGCGTAATTCCGCCCGCAATAGTAAATCTTCGGGCAGCGCCGACCAATCGGCGATCTCGATCCGCACCGGATCTCCATCTTTCCGGACGGGCATCAGCTCATCCAGCGATAGTTCCGCGGCCGGCGCAAAAGTACTTTTGCGGCGCTTCATCAGGCAGGCGTTCTTGGCGATGCGGAACACCCACGGACGCACGCGTTCCGGCTCGCGAATCCGCGCGAAATTCTCAAACACCTTGAGCAAAGTCTCCTGCGCGACTTCCTCGGCATCCGCGCGGTCGCCGCACATCAGCCAGCTATATTGGAAAATCTTCGATCGGAAATGCTCGACGAACCGGTCGAACGCGTGCGGCGAGCCGGCAATCAGCTCGCGCGCCAGTTCCGCTTCTTGTTCCCGGCCGAGGTGCTCCACCCGTCCTGATTGTAAGCGGGTCAACCGGCGACCGGCACCGGCGCATCGAACTCAATCTCAATCGCCGGAGATATCGCCAGCGTATTGTGAACCAGGCAGGCCTTCACAGCCCGCATCACTCCCAATCGGTGCTGCTCTTCCAGCCCCGGCGCGCTCACCTCAATTCGAAACGACCCAATCCGCGCAGGCTGCTTGGCCTTCTCCGCGCTCACCCGCACCACTAGCTCTTTGCTCGGCAGCCCGCGCGTGTTGAGGTATTCCGCGGCATAGTAGCCCGCGCAGGACCCCAGCGCCGCCAGCAGAAATTCGGGCGGCGTCATCCCCGCGTCCTCGCCTCGGTTGTCGCGCGGCTGATCGCAAATCACCCGGTGCCCCCGCGCCGACACCGCAAATTTCGTGTTCCCGAGGTACTCTGTTACGACTTCCATGTTTCGTCTCTCACTCGCAGAGATGCAATCGGCACGCCAAGGTGACAGAGACTCTCCGGAGTCGGAGCCGGCCGAAACTACCATCGTGGTGCTCCGAACGGTTCTCAACTGCTTCTTACAGAAAGAGATTGTACGCACGGCATGGCGTAAGGTGGGGCCGGGTTTCATCCTGCTGTCACCTTGGCCAGCCGCTTGCATCTTCGCGACTGAATGAGAATTTGGAAGCTGATGGCCGCGGCGGCGACTCTGCCGCTGCTAGGGCAAGATCGATTGTCCCTATCGGATGCGGTGCGGATGGGACTCCAAAAGCATCCCGCAATCGAGGCCAGCGCTGCCAACAAAGCCGCGTCCGGGGCCCGTATCCGCCAGGCCCAGAGCGGATTCTTGCCCAAGGTAAACTACGCTGAGGCCTTCCAGCGTAGCGATAACCCGGTGTTCGTCTTCGGGTCGCTGCTCGAACAATGGCAGTTCACCGAGCAGAACTTCAACCTGGGCCTGCTGAACAATCCGCCTTTTCTGAACAACTTCCAGTCTCAGGTCCGAGTCGATCAAACAGTCTATGACTTCGGCGCCACTAAGGCCCAGGTCCGCTCGGCCGAGCTCGGCACCCAAATCGCCTCCGAAGACCAACGCGGCGCCCGTATGGGCGTAATTGCTGGGCTATCGGGTGCGTACTTTGGCGCAATTCTGAGTGAGGAGCGCCTCGCCGTAGCCCAAGATGCCGTCCGATCGGCGGAAGCCGATCTCCAGCGCGCCGAAAACGTGCGCCATGCCGGGATGTCCACCGACGCCGACGTGCTCTCTGTTCGCGTGCACCTGGCCGGCATGCAACAACGCGAGATTCAAGCGCGCTACGCGTTCGATGTCGCCGCCGCCGCGCTCAACGATGCACTGGGCGCCCCGCTCGAAGAGCAACACGAGCTTTCAACCGCCCTGGTGCCAGCCCGGCTTTCCAACACCGATCTAGCCGCGCTGGAAAAGACCTCGCTCGCGTCGCCAGGCCCACGCGAAGCGCTGCTGGCCGCCCAAGTCGCCGATACGCAAACCTCAGCCGCCCGGTCGGCGCTATTGCCGAAGGTCTCCGTCCACGGCGTCTTCGAAGCGGACCGTCGAACGTTCGCCACGCGCGGCGGCGCCAACTGGCTCCTCGGCGCATCGCTCGAATGGAACCTGTTCAACGGCTTCGCCGACAAATCCAAGCGCGAAGAGGCGGAGCATCTGGCCGCCGCCGCTCGCGCCGAACAGAGGCGCGCCGAATCCGCCGCGCGCCTGGAAGTCCGCAAAGCTTACGCCGACTGGAAAGGCGCTGAAGAACAGATAGAGGTCGCCTCGGCGGCGGTGGCGCAGGCCGAAGAGAGCCTGCGCATCACGCGCAACCGCTATGAAGCTGGCCTCACCACGATCACCGAGCTATTGCGCAACGAGACCGCAACGCTTGAAACTAAAACCCGCCATCTCGAAGCCATCTATCAGCAGCGGATTGCTGCCACCGAGCTCGAGCTGGCCGCCGGCACGCTCTCAGGAGACTCCGATGCGCTCAAGTAGACCGCTAGCCGCGGCAGCACTTCTATTTCTCGGCCTTACCGCTTGCCGGGAGGAGCCCGAGACCGCACCGGCCTCGGCTAACCCTGCTGCGACTTCAGTCCGGGTAGCTGCCGCGAGCTCGATCGAGCTGCCGTCGTACTACGAAGCAGTCGGAACCGTGCGAGCTCGCACCTCGGCGGTCATCGCCAGCAAAATTATGGGATCAGTGCGTGACGTCCGGGTCCGCACCGGCGACGCTGTGGGCGCGGGCCAGCTTCTGCTCACTATCGATTCGCGCGACCTGGACGGGGCCATCCGCCAGGCGCAGGCCTCGCATGAAGAAGCGCTCAGCGCGCGCGGAGAAGCCGAGCACGCGGTCGCCGCCGCGCAGGCAAATCTCGATTTCGCGAAGTCCACCTTCCGCCGCATGCAGGAGCTGTACGAAAAAAAATCCATCTCCGATCAGGAATTTGACGAGGCGAGCAGCAAGCTTAAATCCGCCCAAGCCGGCTACGACCTGGCCGCCGCCCGGCGCGCGACACTTGGCGCCAAGATTCAGCAGGCATCCGAAGCGGTTTCCTCGGCCGAAGTGGTGCGCGGCTACGCCGAGATTCACGCGCCGTTCGGCGGCATCGTCACGGAAAAACCCGTCGAGCCTGGGTCCATGGCCGTGCCCGGAACACCGCTGCTTACCATCGAGCAAGCCGGCTCGTTGCGCCTGGAGGTTCCAGTCGAAGAAAGTCTACTTTCCTCCATGCGAGTGGGCCAGCCGGTCACGGTCGCGCTCGACTCGCTGGGCAGCACACTCCAGGCTCGCGTCTCGGAAATCGGCCCGCAAGTGGATCCCGCTTCCCGCGCCTTCATCGCGAAAATCGATCTGCCCAACGTCCCGCATCTATGCTCCGGCGTCTACGGCCGCGCGCTTCTCGCGCGGCACGCGATCGGCTGTCGTGGTGCCGCTCGCGGCGGTCGCTGAGCAAGGTCAGCTTCAGTCCGTGATGGTGGTCGAATACGGCAGCGCGCGTACGCGGCTGGTCACGCTGGGCCAAAAACAAGGCGACTTGGTGGAGGTCCTCTCCGGGGTTAACGCGGGCGAGCACGTCGTCTCGCCGCGCCCCGCGGCTTTGGCCGACGGCGCGCGTGTAGAGATCAAACCGTGACGTCGGAAATGGGCATCGCCGGCCGCATCGCCCGCGCTTGGATTAATTCCAAGCTGACGCCGCTGCTGCTCGGCGCATCGCTGCTGATCGGCCTATTCTCCGTCTGGCGGCTGCCGCGCGAAGAGGAACCGCAAATCGTCGTGCCCATGATCGACGTCATGGTCGCCATGCCGGGCGCTTCCTCGCGCGAGGTGGAAGAGCGTGTCACTAAACCCATGGAGAAGCTGCTGTGGGAAATTCCTGGCGTCGAGTATATCTATTCCACGTCCAGTCCCGGCCAGGCGCTAACGATCGTGCGCTTCCGCGTTGGCGAGGACGAAGAGAAAAGCATCGTCCGGCTGAATCAGAAGATGATGGCCAACTACGACCTGATTCCTCCTGGGGCCTCCCAGCCGCTGATCAAACCGCGCTCCATCGATGACGTCCCCATTCTTGCGCTGACGTTTTCCAGCAGTCGCTACAGCGGCTTCGAACTGCGCCGCCTGGCCGCCCAGGTGGATGACACCGTCAAGCAGGTCAATAACGTTTCAGCCGTCGCTGTGATCGGCGGGCAGCGGCGCCAGATCTCGGTCACGCTGGACGAATCGAAGCTCGCGGCCTATTCGCTGTCGCCGCTTCAGGTGTTCCAGGCTCTATCGGCCTCCAATCGCCGCCTCTCCTCCGGCCAGTTCTCATCCAGCAACCGCGAGTTTCTGGTGGAAACCGGCGAGTTTCTGCTTTGCTCCGATGATGTCGGAAAAGTCGTTGCCGGGGTGGCAAACGCCAAGCCGGTGTACGTGCGCGACGTCGCGACCATCACGGATGCGGGCGAGGAGCCGTCGCAATATGTCCAGTTTGCTGCCGCAAATCCGGCAGGCGCATCCTTCCAACCCGCCGTCACGCTCGCCATCTCCAAGCGCAAGGGCGCCAACGCCATCGATGTCGCGCGCGATGTGCTCGAACGTGTGGATCATCTTAAGGGCAGCCTCATCCCCTCTGACGTTAACGTCGCCACTACGCGCAACTACGGCGAAACGGCCGCCGAAAAATCCAACGAACTGCTCTGGCATATGGCCATCGCAGTGGTGTCCGTCAGTTTGCTGATCGCCCTCGTGCTCGGGTTCCGCGAATCGCTGATCGTTTTCGTCGCCATCCCGATGACGCTGGCGCTGACGCTTTCCGTCTTTTACTCTTACGGATTCACCCTGAATCGCATTACGCTGTTCGCGCTGATCTTCTCCATCGGCATCCTGGTGGACGACGCTATTGTGGTCGTGGAAAATATCGCGCGCCACCGCTGTCTCCCCGCCAATCAGTGCCGGCCGCTGAGCGAAGTCGCCGTAGAAGCGGTCAACGAAGTCGGCAATCCTACGATCCTCGCCACACTGACCGTAATCGCCGCCATCCTGCCCATGGCATTCGTCGGCGGCCTGATGGGCCCGTATATGCGCCCCATCCCGATCGGGGCGTCCTCGGCCATGGTTTTTTCGCTGATGGTGGCGTTCATGATCACGCCCTGGGCGGCTATCCGCATCCTGAAGCCAGTCCGGCAAGGCGAACCCGAGCATGCGCGCGAAGATCGCCTCACGCGGCTCTATCGCAGTGTCATGGGCGGCCTGCTCCATCGTCCGCTGGTGCGTTGGGGATTTCTGCTCGGTGTGGTGGTCCTGCTGGTGGGCTCTATGGCGTTGGTCTACGTCGGCTTCGTCAAAGTGAAAGTGCTGCCGTTCGACAACAAGAGCGAATTCCAAATTGTCCTCGACATGCCCAACGGCACTACGCTTGAAGACACCGCGCGTGTCACGCGCTTGCTCGCCGAACAAACGCTGCGCCAGCCCGAAGTCGTCAATCTGCAAATTTACGCCGGCACCGCGTCGCCCTATAACTTCAACGGTCTGGTCCGGCACTACTACCTGCGCTCCGGCTCGAACATCGCCGACATTCAAGTCAATCTCCAATCCAGGGGCGACCGCAAACGCCAAAGCCACGAGATCGCGAAGATGGTGCGTGCCGCGCTCCAACCCATCGCAAACGCCAACGGAGCGCGCATCAAAGTCGCCGAAGTACCGCCCGGCCCACCGGTGCTCGAAACCTTGGTCGCCGAAGTATACGGCCCCAGCGAATCGGAGCGAATCGCAATCGCGCGCCAGGTCCGCGATCTGTTCCGCAAAACCGACGGCGTCGTCGATACCGACTGGTACGTCGAAGACGACCGTCCCAAGGTTCAACTTCGCGTCGACGAAGAGAAAGCGTCGCTGCACGGCATCACCGAGGACCAGGTTGCCCGCACGCTCCGAATCGCGTCCGCGGGCGAATCGGCCGGCCTGCTGCACGTCGATTCCGAAAAGGAAGATATACCCATCCTGGTCCGCCTGAGCCGTCCGGAGCGCTCCTCAGTGGATCAGCTTCAAAACCTGAAAATCTCCGATCGCTCCGGCTCGCTTGTTCCGCTGCGCGAGCTGGTGACCGCGCGCACCATCAATGAAGACAAGAGCATCTATCACAAGAACCTCATGCCGGTGACGTATGTCATCGGCGACGTGGCGGGCGCCATGGAAAGCCCGGTGTACGCGATCCTTAAGCTCGGCCCCGAGATTTCGAAAATCGCCAGCCCTGAGGGCTACGCGATCGAGCAGTACACCTCCCATCTGCCCACTGACGCCTCGCGCTACGCCATGAAGTGGGACGGCGAGTGGCACATCACCTACGAGGTCTTCCGCGATCTGGGCCTGGCGTTCGGCGCCGTTCTGATCCTGATCTACATCCTGGTGGTCGGCTGGTTCCGTTCGTTCCTGACGCCGGTAGTCATCATGGCCGCGATTCCGTTTTCGCTCGTCGGCATTCTGCCCGCACACGGGCTGCTGCATGCGTTCTTCACCGCCACTTCGATGATCGGCTTCATCGCAGGCGCCGGCATCGTGGTGCGGAATTCTATCATCCTGGTCGACTTCATCCAACTGCGCCTCTCGCAGGGCATGCCGCTCGACCAAGCCGTCATCGATGCGGGCGCGGTGCGCTTCCGTCCCATGATGCTGACCGCGGCCGCAGTCGTGGTCGGCTCGTCGGTGATCCTGTTCGATCCTATCTTCCAAGGCTTGGCCATTGCGCTGATGGCCGGCGAAGTCGCTTCGCTGCTGCTCTCGCGCATGACCGTGCCGGTATTGTTCTTCGTCGCGAATCAAAGGAGCAAACTCTCATGACAGTGGATCGCTATCTGCTCCTGATGGCTGGTTTTTTCGTCCTGCTCAGCCTCGCCTTGGGCCATTTCGTAAGCCCCTACTGGTTCCTGTTCACCGCCTTTGTCGGCCTGAACCTGTTCCAAAGCGCCTTCACCAACTGGTGCCCTGCTATGTGGTTCCTGAGAAAGTTCCACGTCCCGCAATAAGCGGCGCACTTCAGCGTTCCGCGTTCACAAGTGTAAACGCCGGCAGGGTGGCATTTCTCAATAATCAGGCGGCTATGTCATGGTCCAAAGTTTGTTGAACGCTGGTACCAGTACATTCAGCGACTTAGGTTGGAACTGTAGGCCCGCCGTATAATTCGAAAAATTCCCTATACTCTCCTCAGGAACACACAGATACTTGGAGATTAGAAGAATATGAGAATGCGCTTTTCCGGCAGTATATTGGCATTGAGCGCGTTAGCCGTTCAAGGCGCGCTTGCATCTACATGCACATCCGCATCGGATTGCATCTTTACGTTCGACATCCACAACAGTGGCTTCAGCGGTATCACACTTCCCGGTTCCGGACTGTTGAGCTAGCGCTCGTTAGCGGGAAAATCGATGTAACTCTCACAATGAATCCCGACCTGGTCCTGATCAACACAGGCTTTCCAGGCACTTTTGGGTTCAATGACAGTATTGGGCTTGGTGACATTACGGCGGGGTCGTTCAGCAGCACTCATTACAGCGGATCGGCGAACAATGGAGGTACCGATACCAACGCGAACGATCTCCACTTTGGTGGCTTCGGGTATTTCGACGATGCCGCAGCGACCACCGGACCTCACGCCGGAAGCTCTGACGCGATTAGTACCCTCACTTTCGTGCTCAGCCGAACCGGCAGCAATACATTCAGTTCCATTCAGCAGCTGATCGAGACTCCCACCGGAGGAGGCGATTGTCGCGGATGTTTTTGACAAGGCCTGCGGAGCTAATGGTGGGAGTGCTTGCACTGGGTTGGTTGGTGTTAGTACGCTGAACACCAGTACGGTCCCTGAGCCTAATTCATACGCTTTCCTTGCTAGCGCGCTGCTCGCGATGGTCTTCTTCATGCGACGAAAACGCGCCAGCGCTTAATCTATCCTATGCAGTAGAGGCACTGATTCTGATAAATCAGTGCCTCTTGTGGCTTGTACAAATGTGAAGGTGCAAAACGAAGCCAATCGAATACCGCCCTGCCCTCCCGGTACCATAAATCATGGGCCCGTTCGCCTACCGCTCCTGGGTCGAGATCTCGCTTCAGCAGATCGCCGACAACTTCAACGCCGTCCGCTCGGTCGTCGGACCCAACGTCGAAGTGATGCCGGTGGTCAAGGCCGATGCCTACCGCCACGGCGCGGTCGAGGTCTCGCGCACGCTGATGGGCGCCGGAGCGCGTTGGCTCGCAGTAAGCAATGTCGAGGAAGGCGCCATCCTGCGCGACCGCGGTATCAATGCCCGCATCCTCGTCATGGCCGACTTTCTTCCCAGCGAGCGCGCCGGCCTGTTTGATTACGACCTCACGCCGGTCATCCATTCCCTCGAAGACGTGCGTGAGTGGGACCGCCTCTGTGCCGCACGCGGTGTTCAGGCCTCTTATCATTTGAAAATCGATAGCGGCATGGGACGCCTCGGAACCCTCGCGTCCGCTGCCGAAATCCTGGCCACCGTCGAGTCCACGCGATACGCGCGGTTGGAAGGCGTCATGTCCCACCTCGCCTCCGCCGCAAACTATGCCAGCCCACAAACCGAACAGCAAATCGAGGTCTTCGATCGCCTCTGCTGCGAGCTGGCCGGCAACGGAGTTAATCCGCCGCTGTTACATCTTTCCAGCACCACACCCGTCGCCTACGGTCGCAGCGAAGCCTGGCAGCGCATGGTTCGTCCGGGCCACGCGATCTATGGATATGTCTCGCCTGTCGCGGCCGGAACGCCGCCGGCGCGGCTGTTGCACGTGTGCCCCGCTCTCACCTGGAAAGCCGCTGTGCTAGCAATTAAGGATCTGCCTGCGGGCGCTCTGGTCGGATACGGCGGCATGTATCGGACCACGCAACCGACGCGCATCGCCATTCTCGCCGCCGGTTATGCCGACGGCATCCCGCACCGCCTCTCGGGCCGCGGCCGAGTAATCGTCAAGGGACATTTCGCGCCGATCATCGGTGCGGTTTCCATGGATGTCACGACCATCGATGTGACGCACTGCCCGCCCATCCAGGTGGGCGACGCCGTCACTCTGCTCGGTTCCGAAAATGGCCACTCGATCGACGCGCAGCAGATCGCCCGAATCGCCGGGACCATCTCCTACAGCGTGTTGTGCGGCATACACGCACGCGTCAAACGCATCTATCTCGACGCCGGCCAATGAAGACCCTCCAGCACGATCTGCACTACGCGCTCCGCGTGCTCGCCAAGGCGCCGGCTTTCACGCTAGCCGCCACCTTGACGCTGGCGCTCGGCATCGGCGCCAACACTGCGATCTTCACGGTGGCGAATAGCGTCCTCTTACGTCCGCTGCCTTTCGCCGATCCCGACCGCTTGGTTCACGTCTCGGCGGCGTCCGCAACCCAGCGCTCTAACCTGACTCCCATGTCGTGGCTGCACTTCACCACCATTCGAGACCAGAACCAATCATTCACCGGCATCGCCGCATTTACGAACGAAACGTTTAACCTGAGCGGGCGCGGCGAACCCATCCAAGTCGCCTCGGCGCGCGTCAGCGCGGGCTTCTTCGACGTGCTCGGCGTCCGGCCCGCGCTCGGCCGAACCTTCCTGCCCGCCGACGATCAGCCCGGCGGCCGTAATGTCGTCCTCGTAAGTCACTCGTTTTGGATTCAAACACTCGCGGGTACGCGCAACGCCGTGGGCCAGCACCTCTCGCTCGATTCACGCGATTACACCGTCGCCGGCGTCCTGCCCCCCAATTTTCAATTCGCGCCGATCGGACGGGCCATCGACATTTGGGCGCCGCGCGTCTTTGATTTGAACCTCATCACCCCACAACAGGTCCAGGGCGGGAGCGGTTTTCTGACTGCGGTCGCGCGTTTGCGCCCCGGCATCTCGCGCGAGCAGGCCCAAGCCGAAATGAACGTCCTCGACCAGCGATATCGGCAAAGCTATCCCGGCCGCCCCGACGCAGACCCGCGATTGATCATCGCCGTGGACGACCTCAAGAGCCAGATCGTCGCCAATATTCGTCCTGCCTTGCTGCTTCTGGCCGGCGCCGTTGCGCTGTTGCTCCTGATCGCCTGCGCCAACGTGGCAGGCTTGATGCTCTCGCGCGCGTTGGCACGCCGCAAAGAGATCGCCGTGCGAGCTGCCGTGGGCGCGGGTCGTGGCGCCATCGTTCGGCAACTGCTGGTGGAAAGTTCCGTGCTTGCTTTGATCGGCGGCGCCGCGGGCGTGCTCTTAGCCACCTGGGGCCTCTCGGCTCTGGCCGGCTTCGGAGACGATCAAGCCGGACCGCAAGGCGAGCTGCACTTGGACTTCCGAGTGCTCGCCTTCACGGCCGCAATCTCTCTCGCCAGCGGTCTCCTGTTCGGACTCATACCGTCGCTGCTCCTGTCGCGGCCGGACGTCAACGAGGTGCTACGGGACCAAGGCCGCGGCGCCACGGCAACGCGCGCGCGCAACCGCGCGCAAAGTGTCCTCGTGCTTGGGCAAGTGGCGCTCTCAGTCATTCTCCTGGTAGCCACCGGCCTGCTGGTGCGCAGCTTCGTGCGCCTCCAGACTGCCAGCCCTGGTTTTGACGCCCGAAGTGTTCTCACCATGCAAATCGATCTCCCCCCGGCGCGATACCCCACGTCCGAACGTATGCTAGCTTTCTACGACGAGGCACTCCGCCGCGTTCGCGCACTGCATGGCATTGAAGCCGCGGCCATCTCCTCGGCGCTGCCTGTAAACCCGATTCGCTTGTCCCCCGTCCTGTTCGAAGGACAGCCAGAATTGCCGCTCGCGCAGCGGCCGGTTGTCAGCATCCAAGCCATCAGCCCCGCATATCCCGCAGTCTTGCGGATTCCGTTGATTCGCGGCCGCGAACTCAACGATCGCGATACTGCCCGCTCGCCGCGCGTGGCCATGGTCAACGCAACGTTGGCGCGGCGCTTCTGGCCGGATCAGAACCCCATCGGAAAGAAAGTCTGGGTCGGCCGCCAGTCCGAAGCCGAAGTGATTGGCGTGCTCGGCGACGTGAAAAATATCAGCCTCGCCGCCGATCCCAATCCCGAGGTTTTCCTGCCGTTTCCGCAGTTGCCCTGGGCACATCTGAACCTCAACCTGCGCGCCTCAGCGCCGGTTTCCCAGCTTGTCCAGGCCGTCCGAAGGGAGATTGCCGCGCTGGACGACGAACAGCCCGTCACGCGTGTGCGAACCATGGAAGAGGTCCTGGATGCATCGGATGCTCAAAGGCGGTTCACCACGCTGGTGCTAGGATCGTTTTCCGCCACCGCACTCATCCTGGCACTGATTGGCATTTACGGAATGGTTGCGTATTCGGTCGCGCAACGTAGTGACGAACTGAGCATTCGGATCGCGCTGGGCGCCACGCGCGCCGACATTCTCAAGCTGGTGGTCGGACAAGGCGCGCGGCTCGCCGGGTGGGGCATCCTCATTGGTGCCGCCGCAGCGCTCGTTTCCACGCGCCTTCTGTCAAACATGCTCTATCGCACCAGCGCCACCGATCCGGTGACCTTCCTGCTGAGCGCGCTGCTGTTCACCGCCGCCGCCCTCGCCGCCAGTTATCTGCCGGCCCGGCGCGCTGCCAATATCAATCCGGCCGGCGCTCTACGCTGAAACATTCCGGCTTCCGCAGCCATAGGTAGCAGTGGTTGCCAAGTTGCCCCGCGCGCGCCGAACGAAAGAACAGTAGATCCAAATACCGCAGCGGAAACAGCAGCCAGCCCAGCGCGATATGCGTAAATGCGCGCCAGGCCCTCCACGGCAACCAGAGCTTCACATACTCCAGCGTGAAGATCAGCATCGTCGCCGTCGGCCCGGTCCGCCAGCCTTCTGTTAACGGCTCCAGACTGCCGCTCGCCAATTGCTTCAAGCCGTCCAGCGTAAACCGCCGGTAGTCGCGCGGGTACTCGTGAAAGGGATGGCAGAACGGCGTCACCAGGTGCGCGTACCCTCCCGGCGCGAGCACGCGCGCGATCTCGCGCATCACTGCTTCGGGACATTTCACATGCTCCAGCACCGCGTCGCACTCGACGCGCTCGAATAAATTCGCGCCGAACGGCAGGCACTCGGCGTCCGCAATCACGTCCACGCCAGGTGTCACTATCAGATCGACGTTCACGTAACCGGGCACCTTCGCGCCTGCCCCTCCGATGTAAAGGTTCCAGCGGCCCAGCGGGTAATTTTTAGGCTCGCGCGGATTCATGATCAGCGGCCGCGGCGGTTCGATTAGCCGGTACAGCGCATGCTGCCATTGGCGCGACCGGCGCCGGTCATATATTTCGCGCATCCCGGATTCGCCCATAATTTCACAGCTTACGGCAATCCCGGGCGAGCGAACACCCGGCAGGAATGGTAAGGTGGGCGTAAAGGACCTTTCGATGTTGCGCGCCCTAAGGGCTTTGTGTACCACCAGTGTCGTGTCGCTGGCGTTCTGCGCGACGGTCACCGCGCCCCCTACCGGCACGACCATGGAGCAGCGCTTCGCCGCCGTCCGAAAAAATCCGCTCGAGCTGTACGCGTTTCTGCTCAAAATGCCAAAAGGGGCCGATTTGCACGTCCACCTGGGTGGCGCGGTTTACGCCGAAACCTACTTGCGAATCGCCGCCGAAGACCGCCTCTGTCTGGATCTGCGGCGGCATGCCGTTGTGGCGCCGCCGGCTGGACCGAGCAGTACCTTTTGCGGCGAGCACGGAGTGGAGGCCAATGTCGCGCAATCCGACAACACCCTGGCCGGGACGATGATCGATAGCCTCTCCATGCGCAACTTCGTATCCGGCAGGGAATCCGGCCATGATCACTTCTTCGCTGCCTTCGCGAAATTCGGACCTTACAAGCCGCAGCACCGGGGCGAGCTGCTGGCCGAAGTGGTCCGGCGAGCCGCCGAGCAGAATGAGTCGTATCTCGAATTGATGACGCTGAATGGAGCGCCCGTCAATGCGATCGGAACGCAGGTCGGGTTCTTCGAGGACTTCGAAGCCGTACGCGAAAAGCTGCTCGCAGCGGGAATGGACAAGGCCGTCGCCGGCATGCGTACCAATCTCGACGAACTGGATCGCACCCGCCGCGCCGCCCTGGCCTGCGACAGCGAGCCGGATTCGCCCCCTTGCCGCCTCACCGTGCGCTACCTGTATCAGGTCTTCCGCGAGTCCCCCAAGGAGCAGGTGTTTGCGCAAATCATGACTGGGTTCATGCTGGCGTCCGAAGATGCGCGCGTGGTGGGCATCAATTTCGTCCAGCCAGAGGACGGCGTCACCTCCATGCGCGACTATCACCTCCACATGCGCATGCTCGATTACGCGCACGGCCGCTATCCCAAGGTCCACATCACGCTGCACGCGGGCGAGCTCGCACCTGGCCTGGTGCCGCCCGATGGCCTTCGGTTCCATGTCCGCGACGCCGTAGAAATGGGCCATGCCGAGCGCATCGGACACGGCGTCAGCATCATGTACGAAACTTCGCCCGAGCGCCTGCTCCATCGGATGGCCCAAAACCACGTGATGGTGGAGATTAATCTCACGAGCAATGACTTGATCCTCGGCGTCCGCGGCAAAGACCATCCCCTGCCCGTCTACCGCAAGTATGGCGTTCCCCTAGCCCTCTCCACGGATGACGAGGGCGTTTCACGCACGCACCTCACGCAGGAGTTTGTGCGCGCCGCACAAACCTATGACTTAAGCTACGCCGATCTTAAGGAAATGGTCCGCAATAGCCTGGAGTATTCGTTCTTGCCGGGCAGAAGCTACTGGCGCGATGGCGCATATCGCGTCGCGGACGCACGTTGTGTCCTTGGCGAAAAATCCGCGGAGTGCCAGGACTACCTCAAGTCCAACGAGAAGGCCCGCCTGCAACTCGACCTGGAGCACCGCTTCCGCGACTTCGAATCTTCGTTCTTCGATGGACGGCGGACACGATAATCTAGTCAATAGCTAGTCAATTATGAGCACCGTTACCGCCTTTTACGCCAAGACCAGGTTCGGCGAATTGCTCGAGCGCGTTTCGCGCGGCGAAGAAATCGTCATCACTAAGCATGATAAGCCCGTGGCTCGGATCGTCCCAGAAGGCCACCGCTCCTTGGATCAGGTTCGGCGCGCTATTGAGGATATGCGCGCGCTGCGCCGGGAAATGGAGCAGAAGGGTTTTAAACCGCTGTCGACATCGATAGCGGCCGTCCATGAACGGGGGCTTCGTCGTTGATTCTTCTGTCGCGATCGCTTGGGTCGTCCTGTCGCAGGCTAGCAGAGCAACTGACAAGCTGCTCGATGCCGTCGCTTCTGGCACGTCACTGTTCGTTCCAGCAGTATGGCCACTTGAAGTTACGAACAGCCTCTTGACCTTGGCTCGGCGCGGCAGGCTCGCACCTGAGCAGTGCGTGCGCGCCCGCTTAGACTTGAGCCAACTCTCGGTGCAGCTTGACGAAGAGAGTCCCGTTTGCGCGTCCCACCGGGTTTGGGACTTGGCAGAAAAATATGCCCTTTCCTCGTATGATGTAACATACCTGGAAGTGGCAATTCGCCGCGATCTGCCGCTCGCCTCCCGAGACACGGCACTGAACAGGGCCGCTAAACGGGCCGGAGTCCGAACCCTGCTTTAGCGCGGCTATACGTCCAGGTTGCGAACGTCCAGCGCGTTCTCTTCGATGAATTTGCGGCGGTTCTCAACGTCCTCGCCCATCAGCGTCGAAAAGATCCCTTCAGTCTCGGTGATGTCCTGCAAGTCGACCTTGAGCAGCGTCCTGGTCTCGGCGTTCATGGTAGTCGCCCACAACTGTTCGGCATTCATCTCGCCCAGCCCTTTGTAGCGCTGAATCGAGACCTCGCGCGTGCCTTCGCTCTTGACGTGCTCCAACAGCTCGCGCCAGCCCGGCTGCGTCTCGCTCTTGCCCTCGCGCACCACCGTGAACGGCGGCTGATTGTACTTCGCCACCTGTCGCCCGATCGCCCGCATGCGCCGGAACTCGGGTTGCTGCAGCAGATCGACACCGATCGTGCGGGTGGCTTGGGTTGGATCGATGTAATCGATCTTCCACGCCTCGTGCTCTTCCTCGCGCTCCAGCTTGGCTTCCACTTTCGCGGCTTTCAACGCCGCGAGCACCGGCTCCAGATTGCTCTTCTCGTGGAACTCCGTCTTCGCATCCAGCTTGAAATCGATATTGGCCAGAATCTCGACGACGCGCGACTCGCGCATGCGCCGCTCCATGCGCCGGAACATCTGCTGGTACTCATCCAGCGACATCAGGAAGCTGCGCAGCTCGCCTCCCTCGAGCTTGATTCCGCCTTTCGCCTCTACGACCAGGTTCTCGGTGGCGCGCCGCAGAATCTCGCGTGTGAACTCTTTGTCGTCTTTGATGTACTTCTCGCTCTTGCCTTTCTTGATCCGGTACAGCGGCGGCTGCGCCACGAATACATTGCCGCGCTTGATCAGCTCCTGCATGTGCCGGAAGAAGAACGTGAGCAGCAGCGTACGTATGTGCGAGCCATCCACGTCGGCGTCCGTCATGATGATGATCTTGTGATACCGCAGCTTAGTAACGTCGAAGTCCGTCAGCCCGATTCCCGTGCCGATGGCCGTGATCATCGAGCGGATTTCCTCGTGGCCGAGCATCTTGTCGTAGCGGGCCTTCTCGACGTTCAGAATCTTGCCCTTGAGAGGAAGAATGGCCTGATAGCGGCGGTCTCGCCCGGATTTCGCGGTGCCGCCGGCCGATTCGCCCTCCACCAGGAACAGCTCGCAACGCTCGGGATCCTTCTCCTGGCAATCGGCTAGCTTGCCCGGCAGCCCGCCCGAGTCCAGCGCTCCCTTGCGCCGCGTCAGGTCGCGAGCCTTGCGCGCCGCCTCGCGGGCGCGGGCGGCATCGATCGCCTTGCCGACGATCTTCCGCATCACAGCCGGGTTCTTATCGAAATGTTCGCCGAGCTTTTCGTTGATGAGCTGCACGACAAATCCCTGGATGTCGCTGTTCAGCTTGCCCTTGGTCTGGCCTTCGAACTGCGGCTGCGGCAGCTTGACGCTGACCACGGCAGTCAAGCCCTCGCGCACGTCGTCGCCGCTCAGGTTCTCTTTAACGTCCTTGAACAGCCCCGCCTGCTGGCCGTAGAAATTGATGGTGCGCGTTAGAGCGCTGCGGAAGCCGCTTAGATGCGAGCCGCCGTCCACAGTGTTGATGTTGTTGGCGAAGCTGAAGACGTTTTCTGAATACCCGTCGTTGTACTGCAGCGCCACTTCCATGCTCAGCGTGCCGCCGTTGGGCAGCTCGCGCTCGCCTTCGAAATAGATCGGCTTCTCGTGCAGCACCGCCTTGCCCCGATTCAGGTGCTTGATAAATTCGGCGATGCCGCCGCTGTAATGGAACTCGTGATGTTTTACCGGATCCACCCGCTCGTCGGTGAGCGTGATGGTCAGACCTTTGTTCAAGAACGCCAGCTCGCGCAGGCGCTGCGCAAGCGTGTCGTAGTTGAACTCAATCACGTCCATGATGGTCCCGTCGGGCTTGAACGTGATCTTAGTTCCAGTCTTCTTGCCTGCTTTACCGGCCTTCGCCAACGGCGCTTTGGGGATGCCTTTTTGATATTCCTGCTCCCAGGTGTATCCTTCGCGCCAAATTTCGAGCTGCAGCAGTTCGGAAAGCGCGTTGACGCAGCTCACGCCGACGCCATGCAGGCCGCCGGAAACTTTATAACTGTTGGAATCGAACTTGCCGCCGGCGTGCAGCTTAGTCATGACGACCTCTGCCGCCGATACGCCGAACTCTTCCTTGACATCAACGGGAATCCCGCGCCCGTTGTCTACCACCGTGACGGAATTGTCGATATGGATCGTTACGTCAATGTGATCGCAGAATCCGGCGAGCGCCTCATCGACCGAATTGTCGACGACTTCATACACCAGATGATGCAGCCCGGCCTCGGTGGTCGAGCCGATATACATCGCCGGCCGCAGCCGCACCGCCTCGAGACCTTCCAGCACCTTGATGCTACTGGAATCGTATACTTCTACCGGACCTACTTCTTTTGTAGCCATGTTTTAGAAACTCAATCCTTAACCCGCGCCGCGCATTGTTTCCGCCCGTATCAAATGCGCATCGGCATTACTACATACCGATATTTGTAGTCGCCATCCGCAGCAGGCCTCAGTTCACCGGCGCTGTGCGGATCTTTGAAATAAAACGCCACCTTTTCTTCCGTGGTTGCGCGCAGGAAGTCCATCAGGTAGGTGGCGTTGAAACCGATCTCGACAGCACTGCCTTCGTAGTCGGCGGGAAGGCTTTCCTCGCTCTCGCCTGTTTCTGACAGCGAGGAATGAATATGCAGCTCGCCATCCTGCACGCGCAACTTGATGGCGCGCGAACGCTCGTCGGAGAACTGCGCCACGCGTTCCACCGATTTGCGCAGTTCCTCGCGATCCAGAACCACCGAATGCGGATGATCCTTGGGCAGCACGCGCTCAAAATCCGGGAAATTCCCAGTTAACTTCCGGCTGAGCAGCAGCCGCTCGCCGAGCTGGAAGAACAGATGGTTATCGTCGCCCGAGAATTGCAGCAGCGCATCCGGGCTCGCGTCCTGATCGAGCTTCAGAATCTCACCCATCGCCTTTCGCGGCAGCAGCGCGCGATAGGTGCCTGAGACACCGGGCATATCGAGGGAGTGCTCCACCATAGCAAGCCGGTGCGAATCGGTGGCCACCATGGTCAGTCCTGAATTCTTCAGCAAAAGCAGCGAGCCGTTCAGGGTAAATCGCGATTCCTCCATTGAGATCGCAAAAATAGTCTTGGCGATCATGGCTGCCAGCACGCGGACCGGAATCTGCGCCAGCACCGCCGGCATCTGCGGAAGCTCGGGAAAGCTCTCGCGAGACATCCCGGCGATGCGGGTACGAGAGCGGCCGCACACCAGGCTGGCCCACTGGTTCTCCTGCAGCTTCACATCGACATCGGCATCGGGCAACAATCGGACGTAATCGAGTAGGCGTTTGGCCGGAATCGTTCCGGCACCGGGCTTCTTCACACGCGCCGGGCAGGAAGAACGGATTCCCAGCTCCAGGTCAGTGGCGGTTAGCTGAATGCGGTCCCCGGCCGCTTCGACGAGAACGTTGGAAAGGATGGGAATCGTGGTTTTCTTCTCCACGACACCCTGCGAAAGGTTCAATTCCCGTACCAAGTCAGCCTTGCTAACCGTAAACTCCATCGTCTCCCCCGCTTTGCTGGTTACCTCTCCGGCTGCCGCCATTTAGCTATTGCTCTCTTCCAAAAATAGATACTATTCAGAATCGTAGTTGTAGGCGCTGTTGAAATGTAGATTTCTCTCTAAATTATACAAAATCCAGAAACTTCCTGCCACTGGAAGGTGTGGATGCCATGCCCGTGAAATGCGCAAAAAACCTGTTTCCCCCGTTTTGTCCACTGAACTCACAAGCTCTCTTGAGGTCTGACTGTTGAAAACACTATAAGTCTAATGCATTGAGTCTGTTAGCTTGTGGACGAGGCTGTTCAAATCCGGATCTCTGTGCCGCTGCTTGTCAATCTTATGGATTGAGTGCAAAACCGTGGTGTGGTGTTTGCTGCCGAACCAGCGTCCGATCTCCGGCAGCGAAGCAGATGTTAACTCCTTGGCCAAATACATCGCGATCTGGCGTGGATAAACGATCCGCTGCTCGTTCGTCTTCTGCTTCAGCTGAGACGGCTGCAACGAGAACTTTTCGGCTACGGCCTTGGCCACCGATTCTATTGTGATGCGCTTCTCTTGCCCTGGACTCAAATGGCGGAGCAATTGCTGCGCCATGGCGAGTGTTATTGGAGTCGCCGTTACCGAGGAATAGGCTATTAACTTTACCAGCGCGCCTTCCAACTCACGAACGTTGGATTTGGTGCGGGTCGCAATGAAGATGCGAACCTCTTCCGGCAGCGAAATGCCCTCCAGCTCGGCCTTCTTGTCGAGGATTGCCATCTTCGTTTCGAGATCGGGCGGCAACACATCCACCATCAGGCCCCACTCGAATCGCGAACGCAGGCGTTCTACCAGGCCGGAAAGATTCTTCGGAGGCGAGTCACTGGAAATCACGATTTGCTTCTGATGCTCGAACAGCTCGTTGAACGTGTGAAAGAACTCTTCCTGAGTTCCGTTCTTGCCTTCCAGGATCTGGATATCGTCGATCAGCAGCACGTCGGCGGAGCGGTAATGCCGGTGGAATTGCTGCATGCGGTCACCCTTGATGCAGTTGACCATTTCATTCATGAAGCGCTCGCTGGAAGTATAGACAATCTTCATGCTGGCGTAGTGGTCAACCAGCGACCGGCCGATGGCGTGCATCAGGTGGGTCTTGCCCATTCCTACACCACCGTAGATGAAGAGCGGATTATAGGCGCGCGCCGGGTTGGTGGCTACCGCATGAGCGGCAGCATGAGCGAACTGATTGCAAGAACCGACGACGAAGCTTTCGAAAGTAAACTTCGGGTTTAAATTGATGGAGGGCTGAAATACCAACTCGCTTTTTTCTGCCGCTTCCGGCTTGTTCTCACTGCGGCGGATCTCGAACACAACTCCCGTCACATCCAGTGTGAGTTCCTGAATCGCCGTTGCGATCTGAGCCGAATACTCCTGCTCGATCCAATCTTTGGTCTCACGGTCCGGCACTCCCACGTGCAAGCGGCCGGCGTCGATCTTGAGGAAAACCGTTTTCGATAGCCAGTTCTGAAATGCTCCCTGGCTAATGTTTGCGGAAATCCGATCCTTCAATCGTTCCCAGGTATTCATCTGTTCGTCACAAGGCGCAGCTTATGCACAAGTTTTCCACAGGCTGTGGATAAAATATAATTCTGTCCAGAGTTGTTAAGGGCTCGGCGGTCTTAAAATGTCACCAGAGAGGCACTATAAAACCGCAACCCGCGTTACGGAAAACAAAGTCTAGCACAAATCGGAGACCGGGTAGCCATATTTTTTTCCGCAGCTATGTAGCTGATTCCACGTTGGTTAGTTAAAACAGTATCGCTCTCAAATGTTAGGGCGGTTTAGCATTTCAGTTGCGTTAACCTCGCTAAAGCTGGCTGCTGCGGGCAGTTGTAGTTTGACAGTCCGAGGATTGGCGGGCGACAATGAAAGTCGCACCGGGCGGGAGTAACTCAGCTGGTAGAGTGCAACCTTGCCAAGGTTGATGTCGCGGGTTCGAATCCCGTCTCCCGCTCCATTGCCCGGAACATCC
>DATGMH010000047.1:0-11979 GCA_035293725.1 Bryobacteraceae bacterium | reverse complement strand
TCCGCCCCTGCTCGGAAACCAGCCGCTGCCACTTCGCCCGCGCTCTCCTGCTCCGTTCTCGCTGCGTCACTGTGCCTCCCTCTCCGCCATCACGCACAGTGCTCCACTCCACCTCGCCCAAACAAGATGCCCTTCACCTATCGCTCACGTTATTGCACGGTCGAGCAGGCCCAGGCGATGGGATTAGCCAGTTCTCCGTCACAGGTGCAGGCACTACTGAACGGTCTGGAGCGGGCCGGGTTTCTACGGAGGGTGGCGGAATATCCACTCATCTATCAGATCACCAAGTCTGTCGTTCGGTTGATTGGAACGGATCTGTGGGCACGGCGACAACGTGCGATTGAGACCGTGAGGTGGCGTTTGGCGGTAGTCGGCTTCTACTTAGAGGCAAGACAATGGCCTGCCAATTTTTTCTTCCAGCACGAAGAGAAGATCGCGGCGCTGGCGAAGGTCGGATGCTCGCGCCAATGGCTGCCGCATCGAGGTGGCCTACCTTACCTTGCCGACGAGCTTGTGATGGACGCTCACGACGGCGGTCTTTCCGTTGCTATCGTTGACCGCCCGCACTGGACAGCCTTCCTGCAGTTGCTGCACTTCGTAACGCGGTTTGCCCGATGTCGTGCGAGCGTGGGCGAACGGCTGACACTGATCGTGGCTGTCGGCTCAGAAGCTCGCCAGCGAATGTATGAAAGGGCCGCCCGGCATCGCAGGATAATCGAGCACTGCAAGGGGGCGCCTGAGCCCGCGAGTTTGTACAAGGTATCCACTCCCACCCCCAACATCCGCACCCTGACCCACGAACCTGTGATCCACGCCAATCTCAATTCGAGGAGGCCATGAAAGGCCATGAAGCTCATCGGCACAGTTTTGAGGTGTTCGGCTCGGAGGGTCAATTCAAGCAGCAAGGAGACCTACGTCACCAACCTGCTGGTGCTCGACCCGGAGAACAGCGGCGGGACGAATTACGCCGTCGAGGTCTGGGACGACAAGCCCCATCAGGTGACGCCCATGTCCGAGGTCGCATTGACGGTGACTGGCGTCGTGAACAAAAACGGCGGGGTACCCGCCTTGCGGGCAGTCATGGCGGCGCGGCCGCCGAACCCAGCCGGGGCGGAGGCCCCGGCTGCGGAAACTCTGGCTGCGGCGTAAGTCGTTACTGCCGCCGCAGGCGAAGGGAAAACACGGCGAATCTTCGCCGAAATTTCCGGTTCAAGGAGTCACGGCAGAGATTCCTTTAACCATTCCGTTACCACCCATCCCAAGGGATGAGTCATCGGGGATGTCAACCGGGATGGGTGACCCATCCCCGATAGGGATGAGTCAGGGGAACCGTGCAGTCAGTTGAAACCATGACCGAGCAAATTCTGTACTGGCTCTCACTCGACATGCAGGTGCGGGCGCTGGCTGAAAGGCTGCTCGACAGGTTTGCCGTAACAGTGGGCGATCTGCCAGCCAGCGCGGCGCACCACCACGCCGAGCCCGACGGACTCTACCGGCATTCGCTCGAAGTCGCGCTCAAGGCTTTGGAAGAGTTCGAAGGCAACATGAAGATGGAGCAGCGGTCAGACGGTAGCCTGGATAGTTTCCGTAGCTCTCGGAACCGCTCGCGTTGGCAGTACGCCACGTTCATCGCCGCCCTCTGCCACGACTTGGGAAAGCTGTTTGAGTTGGACGTGCGCGGCAAGGGCGAGACGTGGTGTCCACTCGATGAACCTTATGCCCAGTTCGGTCGGCGCACGAAGAAGCCCGTCGCAAGCTGGCGACCCGAGCGGGAACATGGTGCTCATGCGAAGCTTTCTAGCTTCCTCATGCACCATATCCTTTCCCGCGCAGACATCGCCTTTATCGGTCTGCCGCGTTTCGTGCATCTAGCGGCGTGCCTCTCGGATGGGCACAGCGGTGAGTCAGCCAGCCCGCTCGCGCAGACGGTCAGCCGCGCCGACCAAGCCAGCGTGGAACAGGCCCAGCCCGCCATCGCTGCTCAGCCAAACAACCCAGTGAGCCTGTTCTTGCAGGCACTTCAGGAGTTGATCGAGAACGGCGCATTGGGAGTGAACACCCCCGGCGCACAAGTCTACGTTGAGGGAGATAAGGCGGCAGTCGTGGTGCCGGTGGCAGTTGCCCATGCGCGAGAACGCCTGATGGCGAGACAGATCAAGCTGCCGCCAAACACCAATCTCTACAACATGCTCCGCAATGCTCGGCTTGTCGAGGCTGACGAGAATGGCCGCAGCGTCCGAAAAATCACATTGCAGGGCCGTCAGGGTCCCATCTCCCTCAGCGCTCTGATCCTTCCCACAGATAAGGTCGTACCCAAACAGATTTTGTCCACATTGCCTCCTACCCACTTCGAAATCGATACAGAGCCTGCGCCCGAACCGACGCCTGTTGTTGAGGGCTGAGGCTCCCGGAGAGAACAAGACATGAACACTCTTATCGCAAATCAATATGGCCGAGTCCAAGGCGAAGCGGGCGGCTGTGTGCTGACGTTATGCGTAACGGCTCAAACCCCGCGCCGGGAATCGGTCGAGCTCCAAACGCACGTCGATTCGGTTGAGCAGCAGCTCCATCTCCTCGCCATCCTGCGCGCCGTCGAGCGGCGGATCGAGCAGTTCCAATTGCGCGACGGCAAGGCAGGCGAATCCGCTGAGCAGCAGAGTCCTTTCGACGAGACTGTCTGCGGCGAAGAGGATCTTTTCCGCTCGAACGGTTCGCCATCGAAGAACAAAATTTATGGCCGCTTTTCTCAGTTTCTCGTCTACGAACAGGTGGACCAAGGCCGGCTGCGAGTGTTTTTTGCCGTTCGCGATGAGGCGAAACGCGTGGCCCGCTTCGACCTCCACCCCGGCGAGGTTCAGGCCATGCACAGCCTGACAAGACGTGCGCTCTTTTCCTGCGAACAGATTGATCTCCTGCTTCGTGACGAGCTCTCGGTGAGCGTGGCGCTTAGCGCCTCCCGCCACGGCTTGCGGTTTACCGTGCAGACTCCCTTATGGCGCTCCGAGTTCGTCATCAGCAAAGCCAATGATCTCGCGACGCTGGCCGTCTTCACGCGCCGCACCATCAATCAGGAAAAGACGATTCCTATTAAGTTCGGAAGCGAAGAACATCAGCTTAGCTTGCGGAGACGAAATGATGGACAGGTCCTTGCCGAGTTCCAACACGACGGTGCGATGGAGCGTATTGCACTCTCAACCTTACAACTCTACGAACTGGAAATCCTGACGCAGTACGGCCTGCATCGTGCCTTTGAGCCTTCGAGTTTCGCCGCCGGAAGTCCTCTGCCGCCCGAGACGGCGACGGCGGCCTAAAATCGCATAACTCACGCTTTCGGCTTTAATCCCACAAACCTTTCCTCAGTCCCAAAAACCCTGAATTAACCACAACCGCATTCACGCGAGCAATCGCGCGGGTGTCGGAATCCACAAAGGAGTCTTCAACTATGAGTGTACTCAACACCAATCAGCTCAAATCGGCGCTCGAAAGGCTCTGCCTTGTCGTGCCGAAGCGAGGAACCTTGCCGGTGCTGGAAAACTTGCGATGGCGTGCTGCAAAGGGCCATCTGGAGTTGACCGCCACCGACCTGGATAACCATCTGCATATCTCCGTCCCCTTTGTCGGAGAGGCTATCGACAGCGATGTTGATGCGCTCGTCCCGGCGAAGGAGCTCTGCCAACTCGTTAAAACAGAATCGGCGCCGAGTCTGAAGATTCGAATCCGCAACGGCAAGTGCGAGGTCAGCGCAGGCAAGCGCACGGTCGTTCTATCGTGTGCCGATCCGAGCAGCTTCCCCGAAAGCCCAAACGGGCAGCTAAAGCCACAAGGCGAAGTCCTCGGTTCGGCATTCGATGCGGCATTGCGCCGCGCTCTGTTCTGTATCTCAACCGATTCGGGGCGCTACAGCACCGACGTCCTCAAACTTGAACTGCGCGGTTCGATTTTCCGAGTGGTCGGCACCGACGGTCACCGGCTGTCGGTTGTTGAGGGCGCAGCAAAGACGGAGGGGAATGCCACGTTGTCGGCACTCCTGCTCCGTTCAACCGCAGCCATCCTAAGCCGGTTGGGCTTCGCAGAAGAGCCTCGATGGATCGAGTTTTCCATTTGCGGTTCTGAACAGGAATTCAACCTCTTCGTGCTGCCGGATGGCTCCCGATTCATCACTCGTCGCGGGCAAGGCCAGTTCCCGAACTACGAGAATGTCCTGCCCAAGGCACCCCTCGAAGCCAGAGTTACCTTCCGGCGCGAAGAGCTGCTGGAAGGCCTCGCGAAACTCTCGCCGACGGCTCGGAAGGCGGAAGTCCCGGCCGTGAAGCTGGAGCTTTCGCAGTCGCCGGTCTCAATCAAAACCGAAAACGACGGCACCGCCAACAGCGTCGCTCTGGAGCACACTCGCGTTTCGGGAAAGGCGCGAGACATCGGTTTCAATCTTCACTATCTGACTCAGTACGTGAAGAGCTTGGAGACCGATACCGTCTCGATGAAGCTATTCTCGAAAGCAATCTGCGAAGTCGCTCTCTTTGACGCCTTCCGCTACCAGCATCTCCTGATGCCGTTGCGCGTCTAACGCCGACTGATCTTTACCCACAAACCCATTCACCCACAAACACCCGATCCACAAGAAGTACGGCGACGCTCCCACGCCGATCCATACCGGCTGGAGTTGCGGGAGAGCCGACCTCGCGACAAGCGAGATTGACGATTCCAGCCACAAATCCACAAAAGGAGAAAACCACATGTCAGTAGCAGCACAAGTCGTAGATCCACAATCGGCGTCCCTGGCGCTGACTCTGCTTCAGTCAAAGGCAGGGAATCGCTGGGCCCGGGCAGTCGAAGAAATGAAGGCGAATCGCCTGCGCGTAGCGGGCGATTTTCCGGAGTTCATCGTGACCAACAAGAGCGGAACCGCATATAAGGTGAAGCTCGATCCGCACGGCAGTGGTTCTTGCACCTGTCCCGATTTCCTAGTGCGCATTGCGCAGGAAGGGCGGATTTGCAAGCACATAGCTGCGGCGGCGATCACCGCGTTGGCACCGCACGCCGCCATCTCCTCGCCCAAGAACGGAAACGGGGCCGTCCTGGTGAACGAGACCGCGACTGCGGAAGCGTCTCCGCTCATCTTTCGCATCCGACGCAACCTCCAGTCCGACGGAAAGAACGGCACGGTAATTGAGGTTCAGGCGCGCGTGACGAACGACGAGGTACAAGACCAGGAAACTGCGTCCTATGCCTATGGGTTGCTCGACCGCCTGGCTTCTCTTGCCGGCAAGAACACCGCACCCTCAGACAACAACGCTCGGGCAATTGTTCCACCGAGCACGGCAAAAACAAAGCCAATCAAGTCTCACGCCACATCTGCCACGGAAGGAGGCCCTGTTCATGCGGTCATCACCAAGATTGATCGTATGAAAACCCGTCAGGGCGACTCTCTTTTTCTCAAGGTGGATGTCGGCGGCGAGACGGTGCGCGTGTTCGGCCGTCCCGAAGAGCTGGCGGAGCGTCTGGAAGCGAGTGGTTACGACATTCCGGCGAGTGAGATCGAAGCTGGGATGGAACTCCATCTTCCTTGCCTGGTGAAAGTCGGTCAGGGCAAAAACGGATACAAGAACATCGAAGAGTTCTTGCCCGAAACTGCCGAATGACCGGCGGCCACATCCACCTAACCGAGTCAGAGAGACGAAAGCCTCTCTGACTCGGATTCTTTATTCCCATCTCGGCCTTCTCTCCCAAATCCACAACTAGGAGCAAATCCATGCGAACGAATGCGCAGGAGGCGATTTTGTCTGCCTACATCGTATCCATCGGAAAACGCACGCCGCGCGAAGCTGCTCAAGATGCCGGCGAGCTTTGCAGACTCGCGAACTCGCTCAATCGTTTGAACGAGATCGCCTGCAACTTCGGCCTCACTGAGCGGCAGGAGCGGCGCAAGCAAAACCTACAAACCCGGATCAAGGCCGTGCTGGACCGCGCGGGCTTGGTCCTCAACCACTTCAACAGTGATCCGCGAGGCTATGCCGTGTATCTCGATCTGCCCGATGGTTCCTACAACAGCTTCGGCGGACGGGAATGCGGCTACGGCATCGGGAGGTGAATCCATGTACGACCGCGTAGTGACCATCAACAACACGCATTGGCCGGCATATCGGAAACCTGGCGCGACTTTGGTTGATCTGCGGATGTTCGATCCGAACGACCGTAGCTCCGAACCGCGATTGGTCTTCCGGCCCGACAAGCTCGGCGAGTTGGGAATACCAGCCGCGCTCATCGAGGCCGCGGCAAAGTCTGATCCGCAGGGATTTCTGTTGTTCGACGACCTGCCGAATCAGACAGAGCCAGCAACCGGCCAAGCCACAACCAAACAATCCACATAGGCGCGTCAGGGAGGCGAAAGCCTCTCTGACTCAGATTCTCCCTCGGTCAAACCACTCCTAACTTCCAATCTACAAACAGCAATTCGCTGACGTGAGCCGAGGCACATGTCTGCGGATTCTGGCGAAGCTCGTGGAACGAATCTGCACGCTCGCCACGTCTGACCTCGCCATTTATCCACCCTGCGACGCGTGCTCCTGGAGCCACAAAAATGAATCCACAAAGCACATCCACATCGTTCTTGCTCGCTACGGACTACATACGTGCCATGAGAGGGGGAGCGCAATCGCACATGCTCAAGGCCAATGATGGTCACGCTTATGTGGTCAAATTCGCAAACAATCCACAGTCTCTCCGCGTGCTGGCTAACGAGTGGCTTGGCTGCTCGATCGGTCGCGCAATCGGATTGACGATCCCAGAACCGGCAATTCTTCATGTGCCGGCCAAACTCGTCGAGACTTCACCGTCATTGGTGATACAGATTTCCAATTCGACGCTGAAATGTTCACATGGGCTGGCGTTTGGCTCGCGTTTCATTTCGGAAGGGCAGGTCTTTGACTACCTGCCGGACTTGGCTCTCTCCCAGGTTGAAAACGTGGGAGAGTTTGCCGGTGTTTTCGCGTTGGACAAATGGCTGTGCAACTGTGACGGTCGGCAGGTCGTTTTCTGCGGAAGTGAACCCAGGCGAGGATTCCGCGCTCATTTCATTGACTTCGGTTTTTGCTTTAACGCCGGAGAATGGAGTTTCCCCGACACCGTGTTACGCGGGATTTATGCGAACAAGGCGGTCTATCGGGAGGTGTGTGGATGGGAATCATTCGAACCGTGGTTGAGTCGAATCGAATCCTTCCCTCTAACAACACTTTGGGCGATCGCGGATGATGTACCGCCTGAATGGGTCGAGTTAGACACTCTCTCCCAGTTAGTTCAGCGCATAGACCTCCGTCGAAGTCGCGTTCGGGAATTGATTGCGGCGACTCGGCAATCCCAACGAAATCCTTTCGACGCCTGGACTGAGGACAAACCATGACGCCGATCCTTCGTAAGGATTTCACCACCATCCACAAAACCTTAAACCACAAATTGGAGGTGCCTCATGTCAAATGAGGAAAACAACTTCACGCATTATCTTGTTTCCAAGGAAGTCGTTCTCGGCGAGGCCTGCATCATCGAGAAATGCAACGAGTGGATCTCGCTTGCGTTTATCAAACTCGGGATCGGCAGGCCCGATGCAGTCAGCGACCACGCGTTCGTTGAGAACCATCTTCTGATTCCCAAAACTCCGAACTAACCCTCTCGAACTCCCACCCACAAGCAGCAAACCCACCAACCAGTCCTACCACCTCTGCATGGCGGGCGGCGTGTGCTCACGCCACCCACCATGCAGCCCTCCAATGTAGTCAGAAATCACAAATGTCAATTGACAACTTTGACTTTTGTGACTTTGAGGTGCGTCGTGCTTCCAGAGCCCAATTTTCCAGCCAGACCCGACGAGTTTGT
This sequence comes from Bryobacteraceae bacterium, assembly GCA_035293725.1. Lineage (GTDB taxonomy): Bacteria > Acidobacteriota > Terriglobia > Bryobacterales > Bryobacteraceae > Palsa-89. The sequence goes on along the minus strand of DATGMH010000047.1, from coordinate 4,113 downwards.
TGGCCGACGGGGGCAGATCGAGATTTTCTGCCACGCGCTACGGCAGGGTTTGCAGGCGGGTAGAACCGCGTCATTCGCCATTCTGGGCGACTGGGGTATTGGCAAAAGCAGTTTGCTGCTCAAATTCGCTTCCCTGTGTTCTCAGCCGTCGTTCGCAATACTGCCTGTCTTCATTTCGGCTTCGAGCGACGTTCGCGACTACTTGCGACTCACCGAGAACATGCTCGACAAGTTCACCGATGCCTTGCTGGCTGTGCCAACGATGCAGGCCCGCCTGCGCGCCGAGCTCCGAAACTGGAGATTCAAGAGCGTCGATTTGGGTGGCGTCAGCTTGGAACGCGAATCGCCGCGAATGTTCCTAAGCTCGGGAACCTCTTTGCTCAGACACAAGCTCAAGGAGGCGTGGAACCATTTCCTGCCGCACGCCCAACTAAGGGGTGCGATTTTCTTTCTGGATGATCTTCAGAACATCAGCAGTATCAGCAGGGCAGATCTCGCGTTGACAATCCGGGACCAGTTCCAATGTCTCGGCATTGAGAACATGAATTACAGCATTTGCTTTTCAGCCAAACCCGATTACTTCGCGGAAGCGAAGGGTTTGGCTGACCCAGCAGTACGCTTTTACACGAAGTTTTATTTGGAGCCCTTCACCCTCGAAGAGACGCTGGACTACGCACGTTCAGTCTTCGAATTCGTCGATATATCCGCGAAACTAGCCGCTTGGCTCCAGGACAAAACGGTCGGACATCCTTATTTCCTTGCTTTCATCTGTAAATATCTGGCGACCACGGCAAGCCTCCAGCCGGACAAGCTCGAATTCATTTGGCCCGCCATTTTTGACCAGTTAGGTCGTGAGAAGTTCCGTTCGGATGTATCCCAACTGAGCGCCAGGGAATTCGAATTCATCCACAAATTCGCGAACCTGAGCGAAAACGAACTCGCCAGCGAGCACTACACCAGCAAATTCCGAAGAGAATACTTCACGCGGCTCGTCGAAAAGAGCCTCCTGATCCGCACCGGAAGAGGCCGATACAAGCTCTACCACGATCTTTTTCGCGAGTTCCTACGGCAAACCGAATGAAGCAGTGGAACCAAAAGCGAGAGCCATCAGCGCGGGAATGCGGCGGCAAGCTTACCGCCGCATTCCCGCGTCCCTTGCAGTGCCACAGGGCGGAATCCATTTCCTTAGCCCTTCACCCATTCTCCCTTACCCATTTCCCGTTAGCCATTCGCTGTTTTTCCATTCCTCTTTCCCACTGCTATTTCACATCAGGAGTGGAGCACCTTGGCGCTAAAGAAAGAACGCCGCAGCAGAGAATTTCCGACAAGCGTCGTTGGGTCGCAGCGCGATCCGTTGCAATTCTCAACGAACGATATTAACGTCGTTCCCGCGACACCAGAGAAGCCAGCACGGATTGGAAGAAAATCCATGGCAAGGCGATCTGGTCAGAATGGCAGTATTCAGAAAGACGGTAAGTGGTACGTCATTCGGTACTGGAAGGATGTTCCGGGACAGGAGAAAAGAGTGAGGGTACGCGCGAAAATCTGCCCGATCTCTGGTCCCGGCAAACTTTCAGCGCCGGAACGGGAACGCAAAGCTAAGGAGATTATCGCTGCTAGCGGAGTGGACACCAAGGAGTATTTCGACAGGGTCGTAAGGCAGTCGAAAGCTACGGTGATCACTTTCCGGCAGCAGGTGAGAACCTGGCTCGCAGAGATGAGAAATAGGAGAAGCAAGCCCGTGGCTCCATCGACGCTTTCCGGGTGGGAGTCTGGCCTCAAGAATTGGCTCAACCCCAATCTAGGCGATCTGCCTTTGGAAGCGGTCGATAACGTCGCACTCAAGAAGCTGGTCAACAAGATGGTGGAAGGCGGCTTGAGCGCGTCCACGATTAGCAACTATGCTGACGTCGTAAAAATGGTTATGGCCTCGGTCATCAATGAGAAGGGCGACGAAGTTTATCCGCGCAAATGGAACGACGCCTTCATCAACATGCCGGTCATCAACCCCCGGAGGCAGAGGACCCCGAGTTTTACGGGCGACGTTGTCAGTGGCATCGTGGCCACGCGGGAGTACACCTATAGGGACCCCAAACGCAACATGGACGTGAAATGCGAGTTGAAGGACGTTCACCGCATGCTCTTCATACTCTGTGCCGCGTCCGGGTTGCGCTTCGGAGAAGCTCTCGGTATCGAGATCCCGCACGTTTCGTCGGATGGCTCGTGCATCCAAATCCGCCAGAAGGCTTGGCGGGGACAGTTGCACGAGTTCCTCAAGACGAGGAACGGAGAGAGGGAGATCGACTTGCATCCTTCGGTGGCGAAGTTTCTGCGGGAGTTCATTGGAGAAAGGAAGTCCGGTTTGCTATTTCGCACGCGGACCGGGCAGCAGCTTCACCAGTCGAATATCCTGCGGCGCGTGCTGCACCCGATGTTAGAAGGGTTGGGGCAGCCGAAGTGCGGCGTCCATGCGTTCCGGCGTTTTCGCAACACGTATTTGCGCAATTACACGTCTACCCCGCCGGGAATCTATCGGTTCTGGATGGGGCACGCGAGTGGAGAGCCGGAGCGTACGGGTGAGACGATGTCCGACCGTTACGACAAGGCCGAACACGAACGGGCGTTGCGCAAGGAATGGGCCGAAAGAGCGGGCTTGGGCTTCGTGCTTCCGCGCGTGTTCAAGCCAGTCCAGAAGCGAAGGTTAGTTCAACTTCGGCAACAAAATTGTAGTTTTGGACCGAATGGACCGAAAACCGAAATTTTGGCCCCGAAAGAAATGGCTGCAAGCCTATGATAGGATGGTGGTTGCTCGACTACTCCCCGGTAGCTCAACGGTAGAGCATTCGGCTGTTAACCGAAGGGTTGCAGGTTCGAGTCCTGCCCGGGGAGCCAATCCTTTCAACTACATACGGACAGCGTTCGCATCGTCGCTTTGAGACTGTGCCCAATTTTGTGCCCCGCTCACCGCAAAACCGGCCCCGCTGAGAACGGCGACAGCCTGCTTTTGCGCTTCCTGTCCGGTGTGACCGTATCGCTTCGCCATTCGCACCGTAGTCGAAGCACTCCAACCCATGACCGAGGCCACAACAGAGAACGGTATTCCTGCCTCCAGCATTCGCGTACAGGCCGTGTGCCTCAAATCGTGGAATCGGCAGCGGACTCCAGAGCGCTTCTTCGCGGCGGCCCAGGCCACACCCCACGAACCGATAGGCTTTGTGGGCTCTACACTGTGCGCGCACGGCAAGAAATCGTCTCCAGCGGCCCCGTAGCGTTCGGCAGGAAAGACATAGTGCTCGGCCTGCCGTTTCGGAAAAAGGCCCGCCCAGAAGCTCAGGAGCGCAAATGCTCGCTCATTTAGCGGGATCGTGCGGCCCTCGCCGCATTCTGTCTTGCTCTTTCCTACTGTTATCGAGCGCCCCGGCAAATTCATATTCGCCCAATGTAGGTGCCGAAGCTCCGAATAGCGCATGGCCGTGCTCAGGGCCACCGCGACGACGGGCAGCAAAGACCGCGACCGACTCTCGCGGCAAGCATCCCGCAATTTTGTTTCTTCCTCCGCGCTGATAGCCCTGCCGATCTGCTCCGAAGTGCGCAACATTCGCACGTCCGGCTGAATCGCAGCCCACATGCGATGTTTTCTCAGTATGGCGCGGACCGTCCCAAGTTCGAGGTTTACCGTCTTAGGCGACGCGCCCTCGTTGAGCCTCTTCGCTTGGTATGCTGCGATGTCCGCGGCCGTGATGTCGCACAAGAGCATCTTTCCAAAAAACGGCGACAGGTGTTTAAGGTTGGCTCGTTCGATCACCACGCTGCGCGCCGCGAGGTGCGCCTCTTTCGCTTTGATCCATTCCTCAAACGCAACCCCGAACATGACCGCCAAGCGCCGCTTGCGAATCCCGTTGAATGATTCCTCCAGCTCGCGCCGACGCTGCCGTTCCGCGCCGCTCGCAATGGTCTGTCCTGGAGGCCCACTCGTCGTCCGCGTTCTTCCATGACCGCTGTGTGGCGACCGAAAGAACGGTGAACGCAGCACCGTTGCTGCGCGCTTGGCGTCGTTCTGGGTCTTTGCCGATGAAACCGATGATCTGAACTGAATTGAGGTACATTTTCGAA
>DATGMH010000046.1:0-4362 GCA_035293725.1 Bryobacteraceae bacterium | reverse complement strand
CCTTTGACGCCGATGAGGTCTCCATGGGAGTCTACCGAATCCGCGGGACGCACCGCCTCGGTTGGACGATCGAGTTGACCGCCGAGTCAGAAGAAGCCCTCATTTCCACCGCGAGGAAAGCTGCCAACGAAATGGCGGTTCGCAATGGTCGGACGACCGGACCAGGCGTCTGCTGAAGCGGCCATCCAAGTCGTCAACCATCAACCTGAGGTCCGGACACGCTGCGGGCTGAGATCAGCCGAATACGCGGGGTCCATCGAATTCCTGCGCAGAGCCTGAAAAACGTTGGAAATGTTCGAAGCACGAGACTGCCCCTCGATATCGCGTCGTAACGTCAATTGCCTGGGTTAGTTCGGCCGGCTTACAGGACTCAAGTGAGTGCACCTCCATGTCCTCAGAGGGCACACCGGCGATCTCGGCTCCGGTTTTGAGCCGGTGCGCTCATTTCGCTTTGTTCGTTTACGGTGGCGACGGCGCATTCAAGCTGGGAACGCAGATCCGCGAGTGCCTTGTCCTTCCGTTGGAGCTCGTCCAGACGCTCCTGCGCTGCCGCTTCGAGTCGGCTGGCCCGCTCGCTTTGTTCGTTTACGGTGGCGACGGCGCATTCAAGCTGGGAACGCAGATCCGCGAGTGCCTTGTCCTTCCGTTGGAGCTCGTCCAGACGCTCCTGCGCTGCCGCCTCGAGCCGACGGTTCTGATCGCCCTGCTCGCTTAACAACTTATCAGCCCTTTCCAGGGCCACGCGAAGTTCCCCCGCTTCTGTGTGGCACCGTTCGAGGTCTGAGCGAAGGGAGGCAACCGTACGGTTGACGGACCGCCATCCCTCCAGCCGTCGTTCAGCCTCAAGTTCTACCGCCGCTGCGCGTTCGTGTGCCAACCGGAGTTGCTCCACTGCGTGCTCGAGTTGTTGGCGCGCTTCGCCGAGGGCCTGATCGCGTGTGCCGATCTCTGTCTGCAATTCTGCAGCTTGGCCGGCAGCCTCCGCCTGTTGCTGCACAGCGACTCGCTCGAAAGCTCGATATCCGATGTTGGCAATCTGCAGGTGCCCTAAGACGGAATTGCCCTTGCGGCTCATCGGGGCGGGCGCCGGAGGAGAGGGGGGCGCGGCGAGAAACAAGGAGGCTACTGTATATTGAATGGAGTCGTGGAGGAATAAGCTGCTTGGGATCGGGTCTTCGCGGAATGGCTCGCCAAGAACGATCAAACCACCCTGCAAATAACGGCGCCGGGCTTCGGCCGCGGAAAACGGAGGGTCGTGCGGCGGCGGCAGATGGATATTCGCGCCGGGCGCTGCAGGACCGTAATCGAACGTCAGGCCAATTCTGCCGCCGGGCTTCAGCACCCGCGCTGCCTGTCTCAGTGCGAGAATTTGGTCCTCCGCGATGAGGTGCTCTAACACCGAGCAGCTGACTACTACATCGAATGAATTGTCCTCGAACGCAGAGAGATCGCGCATGTCTCCGAGTTTTGGCTGAAACCAGTTCAATTGCAGCATTTCACCGCATTCCCGCCCGGATTTGACGAACTCCGGATTGATGTCGATACTGGTTACCTGGCACCCGGCCAGAGCGGCCATTATCGAGAGATGCGAGGCTGGGCCACCCAAGTCCAACACCGAAAGCGTACCACTGGCCAGATTTAGACACTTGTAGAGCCAGACGTATTCCCAAAGGCGAAAGGGCCGGATCATCAAGGGTTCGGGATGTTTCAACCCAGTCGAACTCAGGGGAAGACTGAAATTGCTGGCCAGCAGGTCGAGCGCTACAAAATCGTGTACGTCCTGATCGTTTTGAAACTGCGTTAAGAAGGCGGCCAACCTCCGGCGATTCAACGGAAAGTTGATGCCATTCAGCGAGTGGGGAAAAATGGCATCCTTCTCCGCGGCGCCTGCCATTTTCAATGCCCAGGAAGGCAGCTCAGGGCTCATAACGACAGCTTAGCGCACTCGATTCCAACGCCTGCCGAGAGCGCACGATACCTCCTGAAGAACTCGCCGCGGTACAAGGGGATCAGTAGAGTTCTATTCCGGGGTATTTTGCCGATACCATTTGATCGTAGCGGCGAGACCTTGTTCCAGGGGGGTCCGCGCCGTGAATCCGAAGAGTTTCTCAGCGCGGGAGTTGTCGAGCGCTCGCCGCGGCTGACCGTTGGGTTGTCTTGTGTCCCAGATGATGTCACCGTTAAAGCCGCAGAGGGCGGCAATCATGCCAACCAGCGCACGGATGGAGACCTCCTCGGACGTTCCCAAGTTTACCGGGTCCGCTCCATCGTATGCTTCGGCGGCCAGAACGAGACCCTCGGCGGCGTCGGGCGCATATAAAAAAGCGCGCGTTGCGGAGCCGTCACCCCAGCACGTGATCGAAGAATCGGCACGCCGTTTCGCCTCCAGGCACTTGCGGATCAGCGCGGGAATCACATGGGAGTTATCTAGGTCAAAATTATCGCGCGGACCATAGAGGTTCACCGGGAGAAGATAAATCGAATTGACGCCGTACTGCTCGCGGTAGGCCTGGCATTGCACCAGGAGCGCCTTCTTGGCGATTCCATACGGAGCGTTGGTTTCCTCCGGATACCCATCCCACAAGTGTTCCTCCCGGAAAGGTACAGGTGTAAATTTCGGGTACGAGCAAGTAGTGCCGACCACAATCGTCTTTTGTACGCCATTACGCCTGGCGAATTCGAGCAACTGAATGCCCATGATGGCATTATCGTAGAAGAATCGGCCCGGGTTGTGCCGATTGGCACCGATGCCGCCCACCACAGCTGCAAGGTGAAAGAGAACCTCAGGGCGTGCATCGGAAAAGAGCTTCTCAATTCCGCTGGTAGTCGTCAGATCGTAATCGCGCTTCCGGGGAACGAAAATGTCGTGGTATCCGCGGCGTTGCAACTCCTCGACGACAAATGATCCGAGGAAGCCACCTCCCCCAGTAACGCAGATTCTCTTTCCTGCCAAAGGGGACGGGCGACTCATAGATGCGCCTCAGCGGCCACCTGCTTGAGGGCGCCGGATGACTGGTGTGCCAGCGCAGCAAGTTCGGCGTCAACCATAATGTGTACGAGTTCCTGAAAACCAACCCGGTGATGCCAACCGAGTTGATCGCGGGCGATGCGCGGATCGGCCTGCAGCGCCTCGACCTCCGCGGGCCGCAAGTATCTCGGATCGAGTTCAACGAATTGGCGCCAGTCCAGGCCGACATGCTCGAAGGCGATCTCTAAGAACTCGCGGACCGTGTGCATCTCGCCCGTGCCGATCACGTAATCGTGCGGCTGCTCCTGTTGAAGCATCAGCCACATCGCTTCGACGTATTCCGGCGCGTATCCCCAGTCGCGCCGAGCGTCCAGATTGCCCATATACAACTTCGCCTGGAGTCCGTACTTGATATGTGCAACCGCCCGCGCAACCTTGCGCGTGACGAAGGTTTCGCCACGCCGGGGTGATTCGTGATTAAAAAGAATCCCGCAGCATGCAAACATCCCGTAGCTCTCGCGATAGTTCACGGTGATGTTGTGTGCGAAGAGCTTGGCGCACGCATATGGACTGCGCGGGTGGAACTGCGTGTGTTCATTCTGTGGCGGAGGCGTGGACCCGAACATCTCGCTCGAAGATGCCTGATAGAAGCGGCACTGGACCCCCGTCTCGCGGATTGCCTCCAGCAGACGAAGGGCGCCATTCGCGGTGACATCAGTGGTGTACTCTGGGACGTCGAAGCTGACTCGGACATGACTCTGTGCGGCGAGGTTGTAAACCTCGTCCGGGCCGATGTCATGCAGCAGTTTCCAGAGGCTGCTCGCATCCGACATGTCTGCGAAGTGCAGGCGGAAGCGGCTGCCGTGGTCGTGCAGGTCCGTGTAGATGCCATCCAGGCGTTCCGTGTTGAAGCTGCTCGACCGCCGCTTCAGTCCGTGGACCTCATATCCCTTGTGCAAAAGCAGTTCTGCCAAATACGAGCCGTCTTGGCCCGTGATACCGGTGATGAGCGCTCGTTTCATGTGGAAATGGTCGGATAATCGGGTTCACATTCTCAGGCACACAAATACGCTTGGGCGCGGGGCGCGCCAGCCACGACAATATAGCACTGCGATTGTGGACCTGCAATATAACATCATTGAACCGTATATTCTATACGCGAGGCGGGGGGTGAAAGGCGTGGATTGGTTCTTCCTGCATCAAGCCGGACTGCGTCGCCGGCAACCTGGACGCTGAATTCGACCTGCAGCCCGGGGGTGCGCGACATGAAAGTGGAAGTCACGCCGCCCGTCGGGCCTCCCAGTAGTCCTCGAAGCGACCATTGAGGTGAGTGCAACGCAAAGCCAGGATGGCGTTGGCCCCGCGTACGGTCCAGAACATGCCGGACTGTTTGA
>DATGMH010000045.1:0-4518 GCA_035293725.1 Bryobacteraceae bacterium | reverse complement strand
CAAGACCGCGCACCTGCGGCTGCCCACCAGCCAGGAGATGCTCGATCGTCTGGCGCAGCAGAAGTCCATCCGGCGCACCATTGGCCGGCGGAAGTCGCAGACGGAGTTCGTGCCGAACCCAAAGGCCGATCTCGATCTGTTCAACCGGATCCGGCTCGACAAAAATGGACCGGAGTTCGACGAATTCGAAGCGGGCAACGCGATTTCGAAGCTGACCTTCTGCGACGTGACGGACTGCGAGCGCGCCGGCGACGAATATCGCGTCACGTTGAAGACGCCGTTCGGCGTCACGGTCCATACGGTCAAGATCCCCACGCAGCGGGACATCACGATTTACCGGCGCACGGTGGTGTCGTCGACTGACCTCCCGCACGGCCAGGAAGAACTGCGCTACCGGATCGAGCCGGCGGTGGAACTTTACGATTCGGTGGTGAGCAAGATCGAAGGTTACGCCGAGTCCTTCAAGCCGGGCGACGTGCCGCCGCACCACAAATCCGCCGTGGTCGTTGAGCTGGTGCAGGCGATCGAGGATCTCGATCCGGCGCTCGACCCAAACTCCTGAGGCCGGACGAGTGGCCGCGCCCGGTTCCTCTCCGGTTGCTGATTTACCGCTCGATCCATGCGGACGAGTTGTGCGATGGCGGAGCGGATGGCCCGCGCGGCTGTCCGGACGCCAACGATGTGACGTGCGGGAAGTGCGGCTTGGTGCACACGGTGGACGACACCAACGCGCCCGGCGCCTGCACGCACTGTGGCGACTGGCAGTTCACCATCAACCGCTGCGCGCACTGCAAGTTGGATGATCTTGACGACGCGCGGGCGCACTCGGCCGCCGGGCGGTTGTTCGAGCGGCTGCTGGAACTGGAGTTCGACGCCGCGCATTTCAGCATCCCGTGGAGTGATGTGACTGCCGAAGAAGTCCGCGGCTTGCAGATTCTGAAAGAAGAGCGCGACCGCTACCAGCGGGAGCGGATACAAAAAGAACCAGGCATGCTTCCGTCGGCGTAAGCGGTCAAGGAAAACCGCTTCAGTAGCAGTTAGTGAATGTCTGGTTCCCGAAGGTATTTGAAGTGCAGGTTTTGCCGCTATTGAAATTCGTGAACGTTTGATTTCCAAACCTGAGCGTTGTTCCAGACGTCCCGTCACTGAAATTATGGAAAGTCTGATTTCCAAATTTCATGCTGTTGCCGCTCAAGCCATCATTCCAGTTTGTGAACATCTGATTGCCAAACTCATTGGTTGTCCCACTGAGCCCGTCACTCCAGTTAGTGAAGGACTGGTTGCCGAAGCGCATCGTGTTCCCAGTTGTTCCATCGCTCAGATTGTAGAAAGTCTGGTTCCCCAATGTCATGCTGCTTCCCGTCAGCCCGTTACCGAAGTCGTAGGTTGTTTGGCTCGGCTGCGTGCTGCTGTTGAATGTCGAGAAATTTGGCGCTGGCGGTGGTTGAGGCACGTAAGGTTGCGAGGGGACAGGGGGGACGTACGGTGCGCGAGGCGCGCTGGACGGATAGCTCGGTTGAACCGGAGTGGTTGTGTAAGGACGACGAGGCGCTTGATAGGTCGGGTTCGCGGCGGCTTCGAGATCACGCTGGCCTTGGGCACTTAACGTGATCCCATTCTGTGTAAGCCAGCCCACTTTTTGGGAAATATCGCTTCCGGGAGCAAGTTTAATAAAGTCCAAATACTGCTGAAGGTCAACTTGAAACTGCTGGGCAAGAGAGACGCCAGCAGCCAAAGCGATAAGCGCCAAGATCTTGATCGTTCGCACAGGATCCCTCCCCTACACCAATCTTGTACGTTGCAAGCGCTGGCGTCAAGGTGCATCTTCTCTTAAGGCAGGCCAGTAAATAGTACTATTTGCAGCAGTGCCCTTCCAAGCCAAAATTAGCCGCGCCCGGTTCGTGCTGGGCCCATTCGCCGCCGAGGACATGCTGTCGATCGGGAACGTCCTGCGCGATTCCATCGCGGCGCGCATCGGTAGGGGCCTAAATGTGAACGACGCCCCCGCGAAAGCACTCAAGCCGGGGCGCAACGGGTGGCGCGGCTATCCCGATTACAAGAGGGCTCGCGGCCTCCAGCCGATCCGCGACTGGTCCTGGACTGGCCGCACGATGCGCTCGCTCAAAGTGAAGAGCGCGAACGAGAATCAGGCCGTGGTCGGGTTCGTCGATCCCACTGGCGATCGCATTGCCCATGTGAACAACCTGCGCGAGAAGCAGTTCGGAGTCTCGCCCAAGGACCGGAGCGCGCTCAATGCGGCGGTCCTGGCCGTGCTTCGGCAGGCAGGAGTTGTGCGCGTCCGGAGGTCAGCTTAGTTGTTACCTTGTACTGCGGTGACGCCAGCCAAGAGCGGCTTCGATCTCGCGCCGATACTTTGTATCGATCTGCCGCGGTGCTCGCTCAATGTACTCCCTGGCGTGATCTCGAATCGGTCCGGTGAGCGCGCGCAAATACCCGATCACTTCATCGACGGATGGGGAACGGTCTTCTCCTTTGAACCTCGGCCCAAGTGCCGTCCAAACCACTGCGTCTAACCCGCGAGCATCAGCCCAAGCGGGTAGGTCGGGGATGTTTACCGGTGCGGTGTCCCCTTGCCGCCAAGAACCAATGCGCGAGTCACAGTTTCTTTCTACGATGTCCTCACGTTTGCACAAGGCCGTAATGGCCTCTGAGGGATCAACCGAGGTCATCTGTGCCCACAGAATTCTCAAGGGAGCCGCATCAGAGTCGATTACTAGAGTCATGCGACCATCAGACGATTGCCGTGTGAACTCGACGGGTGCGAAAGGGCCATCCTTAAACCATTCACGCCGGATAGGCAGATCGCGAGGGTCCCAAATCAGCGATCCCCATCCGAGGCAGGCAATTCTCAACACGGTTCGCCTCCGATATCGGTCACGAGGGCAAGGTAACTCATGCTTCCTTGCAGATGTCATCCATTTTCTTCTTGAATCTGTTCCGCAGTTCCGTATTTGATGGCTCACGGAGTTCTTGAAGATACGAATCGAATTCCTTATTTACTGCCGCATAGAATAGCGTTCGATTAAGGGCGTAACCATCGTCCTCCGGAGCGACGATCTGACCGGCAGGCTTGTCTCTCCAGATGACCCATTTTCTCGTCTCGGCCTCATGGAGGACGCCGTTCCTGATTCCGTTCACAAATCTCGCGGCCACCCCTTCGTCTCGGAATGTCTCGCCAAACGCGGGGCGGCGTAGAAACGACTTGAATTGTTCTGCCGTGCCCGTCAGCGGCCTTATGCAAGGCCTGGTTGGAAAGATACAAGGTCCAGTTGGTACGGGGGGATGCGAAGGTTTCTCCCGAAATCCCTGGAGTGTGTCGATCAGAAGGCAGCAAAGCGCCAGGATCGAAAACCCGGGAATGCAGTCATTGGAGACTCGCGCTTCTGGAGCACGTGAGTCTGGTTTCGTATCAGCGTTGATGAGCGCATCGATACAGCTGAAGAAACGCTCGCGCATTCGTCTTTCGAACACACCGATGGCTTGCGACCAAGCGTTTTCATCCCCGTTATTGAGTCTGGCTGTGAGACTTTGCCAGTCACTCTTGGAAAAGCCGAAGCATAAGCTAGCCTGCATAGCAGCACCTTGTGAATCAACTTTCGTGAATTGTTCGCACTGATATGGATCAGGAATCCATCGTCCTCGAAGTCGACCCGCGCAGCGTGCTTGCTGCCATCAAACAGGCAAATACTGCCGTCGAGGGGTGGGAAAAGGGTACGGTCGGCGCCGGCGAGCGGATGCAGAAGTCGCTCGAACGGATGTCCGAGATGCTGATCAAGGTGAACGACCGCTCCCGCAGTTCGATGGAGCGGCTCACCCAGTCCATCGAGAAGCAGGCCGCCGCGTATGGGAAGACGGAAGTCGAACGGCTGATCGCCGACCGCGACCGTTACATCAAAAAACTCGGCGACGAACAAGGGATGATCGACCGCGTCACGGCGGCCTACAACAAGATGATCGAGGCCGCGCGGCAGTCGGGCGGCTCCGAGATCAAGCAACTCGGGGCCGAGGCGCGCGAGTCGAAGGCCTCTCTGGCACTGATGGGCGAAGAGATCGGGGTTCACATCCCGCGCCACATCCGCGGCTTCATCTCGTCGATGCCCGGCGTCGGCGCGGCGCTGAGCGCTGCGTTCAGCGGGATCGCGGTTGTCGCGTTGATCGGCGTCATCGTCGAGGCGATCAAAAAGGTTGCTGAGTTCCGCGAGAATCTCGAAAAGCTGCGCGAGGCGCCAGAGCGAATCGAAGCTGAGTTCGCGCGGCTCACCGGCGCAACTAAGACCGCCAACGACGAGATGCGCGTCGCAAACGACCGGCTGGAGAATGCCATCGCGAAGCTGGAGCACAGGCCGCAGAACAACCTGAAGCTCGCGATCGATGAGGCGGCGGTTGCGGCCGATCACCTCTCCGAGAAGATGGACAAGGCCCTCCGATCCTTCGCCGATGTGGCCATTAAGAACGCGCCGGGCGTATTCGCCAACATCATCGGCGGCCAGGCGGGCA
>DATGMH010000044.1:0-4594 GCA_035293725.1 Bryobacteraceae bacterium | reverse complement strand
CTCCGGGCGTCCTTGCTCGCCCAGATTGACGGGAGTCGCCGACCAGCACATCAGGCCATCGAAAACACCGGTCAGTTTGCGGTATTCCTCCCAGTCCGGATACGAGAGGGTCAGGGCGAACGGAAGGCCCGGGGTTTTGCGCGCCACGGAGACGAGCTGCTGCGGGTTTTTCACCGGGAGCGGCCGCCAGAGAACGCCGTTGAAGACGCTGAAAATCGCGCTGTTCGCGCCGATGCCCAGTCCCAGCGCGAGGATGGCGACCAAGGTGAATCCGGGACTTTTCAAGAGCGTTCGAATGGCGTAGCGGACGTCTTTCCGGAGGCTCTCCATGGGGTACACTCCTTGCGTTTGCTTCTACAGTGGAAACGAATGCGCGGGCCGAATTGTTTCAACGGCGGCCGCAAAAAAGCGGATGAGCGGAGAAACCCCAGGATGAAAACCGACACGGCTCGAGAACCGGAAGGGAAAGTCGCGCCGCGACTTGGAGCGGCGCTCGCAGAGGCGTGGATTTGGCTATGTATCGGCGCTTTCTTTGTGGTTCGGATCGTGGGTTCGCATACTTTCCAGAATTTCTGGCGCCGATTGGGGCAGCGCTAGCGCCATGTGGCTGCCGTATCTGCGGGCGATTTTTTCAAATATCGTGGTGGCTCTAGCGGCTGTGGGCATGGGATGGCCGCTGATTCGAATGTTTCCCCGGACGCTTTCGCAGTGGGAAGTGCGGGTGTGCTCTTGGATTGGCGGCTTTGGCCTGCTGGGGCTGGCGTTGTTTGTGGTCGGGCAGTGGCGGTTCACACGAGGGCTTGTAGCCTGGTTCGTGGCAGCAGCGGCGGCTTTTGGTGCAATCCGCTTGGGGCGATTCGAACGGAAGGATGCCAAGGGCAAGCAGGGCAGCAGGAAAATGCCGGTGGCCGCTGCAGCGATAGTCGCGCTCGTGCTGGCCGTGACGGCGATCGGGGGCCTGGCAGAACCGGTGGGCACGTGGGAGACGGACGGAGTGGCGTATCACTACGTGGGCGCCAAGGTGTGGTTGCGCGACGGAATTCTGCGCCCGATACCAGACAATGCCCCGACTTCGTATCCGCGAATTGTGGAGATCGTGTTTGCGGCGCTGGCGGATCTGGGAGGAGACCGCGCCGCTGGGCTTTCCGCTGCGGTGACCCTGGGGCTCTTGCTGGCGATGGCCGGGGCGCTGGCGAAACGCTGCGGCGCAGGCAACGGAGGCGCGTGGTGGGCTGCCGCATTGGTTGCGGCGATGCCGGCGCTCTACGAAGGAGCGCATTCGGGCTTCATCGACGCGATATACGCTTCGTTTGTATTGGCGGCGGCGCGAATTGGATTTGACGCAGAGAAGAAGCGGGAATTCGCGGCGTTGGGAATTTTCTGCGGATTGGCTATGGCGACGAAGTACCCTGGACTGACCGCGTTGCCACTGGTTTTGGTGTGTGCGGTTTGGCCGCGGAGAGGTTCCGAGGAACGGAGTTCGTGGGCCGGCGCAATGACAGCCGGGATGACAGCAGCCGGGGTCGCCGGGGCAATCGCGCTGCCGGTTTATTTAAGCAATTGGATTTTTCTGGGCAGTCCGATTTATCCCCCGCCGGCCGGCGCTTTGCGGTTTCTGCAGGCGAAATATTTTTCCGCGGGCGCGCTGCGCGAATTTTATGCCTGGTCGATCCGGCGGGGGAACGGACACGGGCGCGGGCTCTTACAGTTGGCAGCGCTGCCGTTCAATTTGACGTATCACACAGCGGACTTCCACGGCGCCGGAGGAATCGGGATTGCGCCGCTGGCGCTGGCGCCCTTTGGCGTGCTCACGGAGCGGGGCAATGCATTCGCAAAGCGCCTGGCCGTATTGGGCGTGCTGCTAACGGTGATGTGGTTCGTGACCATGCAGGAGTCGCGGTACCTGATTCACGTATACGTCATCGCGGCGGTATTTGCGGTCATTGGATGGCGATACGTGGCAGAACGGCTGCGGCCGCGCGGCCGGGCATTGGGAGCAGTGGTGGTGGCGATTTCGATTGCGTACGGACTGTTCATGATCACGAAAGCGCGTCTTGCGGACGTGCACGCAGCGGTGTCGCCGGCGTTCGCGGAAGTGCGGCACCGGAAGGGTATTCCGTTTGTGGAGAGTTTCGAGTTTTTGAACCGGGATCCCGAAGTGAGGAAAGTGCTGATTCTGGACCGATCGGTGCCAGCCTACTATTCGGACAAGGACTATGTGAAGCCCTTCGGGCAATGGGGGGAGCAAGTGCTGCCGGACGCGAGGAGGCCTGAGGACGTGTTAAAGAAGGTGAACGAACTGCGCGTCACGCACATCTTGGATGTGGAGTCAACGATATCGGGATTTCTCGTACCGCCGGGCTATCCGGGGCTGAGACTGGTGTTTGAACGTCCGGGACAGCGAGTCTATGAAGTAGAAGCGACAAAATGATTGCCAGCGGAAAGAGAGCCCAGCGCTCACGCTCGCAAGGGAATGGCGGAGCTTCCGATAGAAATCACTGGCGCGCAGCGCAGACCATGAGAGTGCTGCCGAAGGGAACAGCGAGAGCACCGAGTGTCCGCTGCTCAACGCGCGACAAGAAAAAGAGCAAGCGATTGAGCCAAGGCGGTGGAATCGGGGGGAGCGCGGGTTCGCGCGGGGCGAGTTTTTCGGTAAGGGCGATGGCCAGTTTTGCGGGGACGGTCCATTGATACCAGTATTGCGAACAGGCGATCGAAAACCCGGCTTGGCGCAGGAGAGGGAAAAGAGTGGCGCGGCGGTAGCGCGTGCGATGGTGATTCATGACGTCGTGATTGGTCCACAGCATCCGAAGAGCGGGCACAGTGAGAAGCAAAGCTCCACCAGGTTCCAGCAGAGCGTGAGCGCAGGCGAGGGCACCGGCCGGATCTTCCAGATGCTCGAGAACATCAAGCATGAGCAGCAGTTGGTAAGGCTTGCCGGGCTGGAAACGGCGATCGAAGGGAGCGATGTGAATTTTGGAGGCATAAGGGCCGGAGGGATTGACAAGATGGGAGTCGGGCTCGATGCCTTCGACGTCGCCAAACTCAGCCAGGCGGGGAAAAAACAAAGCGTCACCACAACCAACGTCTAGAATGCGCAGGGAGGACGAAAGTGAGAAGCGGGAGCGCAAGAAGCGGAGGATCGCTTCTTCGCGGGAGCGCCACCACCAATGACGGTGATAAAGCTCGCGATAGTAACTACCGTATTGTGGGTCCAAGAGAACCCCGCCGGAATTCGAGGGAAGAAGATTCGGCAGCAGAAGAAAGGCCGATGATGCGAGCGACAACATAGTGAGGGCGGGCTTTGGTTTCTTCGTACACGCGGCCAACGTATTCGCCGATGATGCCGAGGAAGAGGAGAAGAATGCCGGCGAGAAAAGTGAGCGTGACAATGAGGGCGGTGAAGCCCTTTGGCGACTCGCTGAGGAAGAGCTTGGCGTAAACGGAATAAAGCGCATAGAGGAATGAGACGACCATAGCGGCAGCGCCAAAGAGCGCGGCCGCACGGATCGGAACAATCGAAAAAGCGAAGATGCCGTCCGAGGCGAGCTTCAGCAGCCGGAGCAAACTGAATTTGCTTTTTCCGGCGGCGCGCTCGGCGCGTTCCACCGGAACGCCGATTTGTTTGAAGCCGACCCAGGCGCGCATGCCGCGAAGATAGCGGTGATGCTCGGGCATGCGCCGCAGATGTTCGACGACGCGGCGGGACATCAGGCTGAAATCGCCGGAGTCGAGCGGAAGGCGGACATCGGAGAGCCTGGCCATCAGGCGATAGAAGAGGAAATAGCAGGCGCGCAAGAGCAGAGGCTCCTTGCGGCGAATGCGCTGGGCGTAGACGACGTCATAGCCTTCGGCGAATCGCTCGAGGAATTGCGGGATGGCCTCCGGGAGGTCCTGGAGGTCGCCATCCATGACGACAGTGGCCTCGCCATCCACGTAATCGAGGGCCGCACTGATGGCGGCCTGATGGCCGTAGTTTCTGGAGAGAGCAACAACGACGACGCGGGGATCTTGGGAGGCGGCTTGCTCGAGGAGGGCGAGAGAGGAATCGGTGCTGCCATCATCGGCAAAGACGAGCTGGTGAGGGCCGCCGGGAAGAGCGTCGAGGACGGCGCGAAGGCGGCGGAGGAGTTCCGGCAAGACCTGTTCCTCGTTGTGAATCGGGATGGCGATGGAGAGGCGCGGCGCCGGATTCATGCGCTTTATCGTACCTGCGGGAGGGAGCAAGGCCAAGGGATTAGCAAATTCTTTTCCCGAAATGGTCGGGCGTCGGAGAGGAAGTTTGGGGAAAACGGCAATGCACGGTGCGAAGCAGGGCGGGAGATTCGGACTAAAGTTTTTTGAGAAAGGGACGAAGGAAAGGCAAGTGGGGAAGAGTGGCGCGCCTGTACCGGGGTACAGGCGAAATTGGGGCGTAAACATGGGTGACGGAATGAGCACGCCTAAAAAAAGCCTAAAAATGCTCTTGACAGAAAAAGACGAACACTCGATACTCCCTGACGCGCCAGTAACTGCCTTCCCCCCGAAGAACGTTCCGACGTTCCTACCCTATCCGCACGCCGGAAAACACAGTCAGCGAGGAGTACCGGTGTCG
>DATGMH010000043.1:0-5227 GCA_035293725.1 Bryobacteraceae bacterium | reverse complement strand
TAGAGGGTGCGTGAGAAATCCGGGCTCTAATGGCAATGCCTGGATTCTTTCCGAACGGGCACATTGTACAGCGTATACGCCTGCTGTTAATATATTGAGGACCAATTTTAGCGCGCTTTGGCGCCATTGCCAACCAATGTCTGAACCTGTAGTGACGGTGGTCACACCCTCATATAACCAAGGAGGGTTTATCCGTGCAACGATCGAAAGTGTTCTCAGTCAGGACTACCCCCGCATTGAATACATCATCATGGACGGCGGATCAAACGACGAGACGGCCGCAGTGGTCAAGGACTACTCCAGCCGTTTGACATTCATTTCCGAGAAGGACCGTGGCCAGTCCCACGCGATTAACAAAGGATTTCAGATGGCACGTGGCAGCATCGTATCGTGGCTCAACTCCGATGACCTCTACCTTCCCGGTGCGGTCCGTAATGCTGTGACCACGTTCGGCCGAAGTCCGTCCGCCGGCGCGGTTTATGGAGAGGGATACTTGATCGATCGTGCTGGAAATGTAACGTCGCGATTTCCATGCACTGAGGATTTCAATCTATGGAAACTAGTGCATCTTTCGGACTACATCCTCCAGCAGACCGTTTATTTTCGAAAAGAGGCTTTAAGCCGGGTAGGATACCTTGACGAGGATCTGCACTATGTAATGGATTGGGATATTCTCATCCGCATTGGCATGCAGTATCCGCTCCTTTATGTGCCAGCGTATATGGGTTGTCTTCGGGAATATCCAGAGGCCAAGAGCTTTGCTGGCGGCGCGCGTCGTGCCCGCGAGATCCGAATGATGCTTCGCCGCCATACAGGGAAGTTCATTCCGGCGGGGTACATTGTCTACGGGCTCGACACATACCAGAAAATCTGGTGCGATCGCATTCAGCGAATGTTTGCATCAGTGAAGCCGTTGCAGAGACCGCTGCAGTCGTCCATACGGTTCGCCGCGGGCACAATTATTGGCCGCACCATACGAGAATCGCAGGGGCTTTATTCCGACGGCTGGGCGGGGCGTGTCCTCCGTTTTATGCTCCCGGCGGCCGAAGGCAGCGCCATGGTGATCGAAGGCACCTTACCTGAGTGGCCTGCGCTTTCAGGCCAAGTCCTCCGGGTCATGGCAAACGGGCGTCGGCTTGGCGACGTGCGAATCGCACACGGCGATTTTCAAGTGGAGATGGAGTTGCCGCCGGAACTACATGGCCGAGTGCTCGATCTCACCGTCACCGCCTCTCGCTGGGTGTTGCCGGGCGGCCGCTTTACGCTGCGAGGGGACCGGAGGCGCCTTGCCTATTTGCTGAGGGGTATCCGGTGTGGTCAGGTCTTCGGATTCGCCGAAAAATCAGCCCGCGCCGCGAGCATGGGCAGCTGAGCTAAAATAGTCGCTTTCGTACGCGCATTCGCCGTACTGAAGGGCGAAGTTTTGTCGACCACAGTATCCCCGCTGAAATCACCGGCCCACTTCGGCTCACATCGCTGGGCCGGAGATCACTTGTTTGTGGTGCAGAATCTGATCTTGAAAGATTTCCGGATTCGCTACCGAAACATGTCGCTCGGTGTCTTCTGGTCCCTGCTGAACCCGCTGGTGATGATGGGGATTCTGTGGTTCGTTTTTACCAAGATACTCCAGAGCAAGATCCCGAATTTCGGGGTTTTTGCTCTTTGTGGTTTGGTGCCTTACAACGTATTCACCACTTCTTGGCTGACGGGTACGATGTCGCTCGTGGAAAATGCTACTCTTATCAAGCGCGTTGCGGTGCCGCGTGAACTGATACCA
The DNA here is from genome assembly GCA_035293725.1 of Bryobacteraceae bacterium. GTDB lineage: Bacteria > Acidobacteriota > Terriglobia > Bryobacterales > Bryobacteraceae > Palsa-89. The sequence goes on along the minus strand of DATGMH010000043.1, from coordinate 3,450 downwards.
ATTTCGATCGTCCTGAGTAACTGTATTCATATGTCAGCACAGATCCTATTGCTGTTGCTGTTGGTCCTTGCGACTGGCCACCACGTTAACCGCCATTGGATTTGGCTCCTGCTTATCTGGCCGCTTGAGATCATCTTTGTTTTGGGTTTGGCTTTGATTTTTTCATCGCTGAATGTCTATATTCGTGACGTCCGGTATATCGTAGAGTCTGCCAACCTCGTGCTATTTTGGCTGGTCCCAATTTTTTACGATTTCTCGAACATTCCGGCGCAGTATGCCGAAATCGTCCATTACAATCCGGTCGCGGCTTTGGTCATGGCGTCGCGAACCATACTGCTCTACGATGCTGCGCCGGCCGCTTCTTTGCTCCTCAGGCTAGCGCTCAGTTCCTCCCTGATGTTTTGTATGGGGCTGCTTGTCTTCCGGCGCCTTCGTAGGGGGTTCTATAATTACCTATGAGTAGTGAATGCGCTGTTGAATTCCGCCACGTATGCAAGAGGTTTCAAAGGCACACCGGGCAGTTGCTTCTGAGGTCGCATCTGTTGAAGCATCTTTCGCAACGCAAACAGATCGAGCCGTTCTATGCATTGAAAAATGTCTCCTTCCGTATGGAACCCGGTGAAAGTATCGCTGTGATTGGCTCCAACGGAGCTGGCAAGAGCACGTTATTGAGTCTGTTAGCGGGTCTTGTGCCGCCGGACAGTGGCACCGTTCAGGTGAACGGTCGCGTTGCTGCTCTGCTCGAACTCGGATCAGGCTTTCACCACGACCTTACCGGGGCAGAAAACGTCCGGCTGAATGCCGCCCTGCTGGGTATCTCGCGCCGGCGCATGAACCACATCTTTCAGGCGATTGTCGACTTTTCTGAATTGGCCGACTTCATGGACGAGCCCCTCCGTACCTACTCCGCTGGAATGACCATGCGTCTAGCGTTTGCGGTCGCCGTTAACGTTGATCCTGATATTCTGCTTATCGACGAAGTGCTCGCTGTCGGCGATAACTCGTTTCAAGCCAAGTGTTTTGAAAAGATACTCGACTTCCGGCGACAGGGAAAATCCATCATTTGCGTTTCCCACGTCGCCGAGATGCTCCGGCAGCTCTGCGATCGCGCCATTTGGCTGGATCACGGCGATGTCCTGCTGGATGGTCCGATCGCCGAGGTTACGGATTCCTATTATGGGCGCACACAATCACGATGATTCCGGCTACTCTATTTCTGGCGTTCAGCGTCGTGCCTATTCTGGTCGGAGCCCTTTGCCTGGCGCCATTTCAAGTCCGCACTTTTCAGCTGCGCAGCCCACTCGCATATATATCTCAATGGGCGCTCGCGGTTATAAGCCAGCCCGGCGGGCAGGCTCACTAAGTAATTCAGTGCGGAATGACGCAGCGGTTCGAAGAATTGATCTCTTCCATCGCGCAAAAAGGTCATGTAGCCGTACACCCACTGTGGCGGAACGTACCCGAAGTTCCGCCGTAGCACCTCTATATTTTCCGCAAATACCTGCCGGCGGCGAGCTAGCGATTTGTTGCCGCTATGCATGCGAGACTCAGCCAGAAGCTCCGGAATCGCCTGAAACCGTCGCTCTCGAGACAGCCTGATCCACAGATCGTAATCGAACGCGACATGAAGACTCGGGTTCAGCCCGCCAACGGCTTCGAACGCCTCTCGGCGGAAGAACGCTGCCGGCTGACAAATCCCGCAGCTTCGGCCAAGCGCCTCCGGATCAAACGGAATTAAAGTTGGATAAGGCCCGATGCGGTCGCCGTCCTCATCGATCCACTGGCCCGCGCCATAGACAATGTCGATATCCGGAAGCCCGCAAAATTGCTTTACCGCTTTGGTGATCGCTCCCGGGCAGTAAACGTCATCTGAATTAATCCAACCCCAAATCGATCCACGGCACTGCTGGAATCCCCGATTGACAGCGTCGGCAGCTCCACGGTCCTTTGCTGAAATGAAGTGTAACCGGTTTGAAAATCTCCGCAAAATCGATAAGGTGCCGTCAGTCGATCCACCGTCCATTACGACGTATTCGAGTTTGGGATAGTCTTGCTCCAGCACGCTTTCGATCGTCTGCTCGATGAAGCGCTCGGACTGGAACGCTGGCGTGACAATGCTGACGAGGGGTTGCGCTTCCGTTGTTCGCGAGCCGCCCGGGGGTCCGATCATTGCTTCTACGCCGCATCTTAACACGCGCTTTGACGAACGTGCGAACCCACTCTTTTCTCATACAAGATGAGCCTGAAATCGGGCTTGGATTCTCATACCAGATGAGCCTGAGGGGCAGGTCGGGGATGCTGGGAGTTGACCATCAGGATGGACGATTCCGAAGCGACGAGTCTGGAGCAGATTCGGGCATTTCTGGCAGGAGCCGGAGAGGTGCGGGTCGCCGGAGACAGCCGGGCGGAGGTATACAGCTGGACAGAACGAACGCTGGTGCGGTTCGCGTATGCGGGACTCGACAAGCCGGAGGAGGGCCTGGTGCGGCGGTACATCGCACGGCTGACCGGCCTGAGCTGCGCGCAGGTGACACGCTTGATTGCCAGCTACACGGCCAGCGGGCGCGTAAAAGCGGCTTGGTATCAGGGCCGCAAGTTTCCCACCCGTTACACAAAAGCGGACGTGGAACTGCTGGCTTACGTGGACCGAAGTCATGGCAACCCGAGCGGTCCGGCGACGAAGCGAATCCTGGAACGCGAGTACCACGAGTATGGTCAGGCAGCCTTCGCACGCCTGTCGCAGATCTCGGTGGCGCAAATCTACCGGTTTCGCAACTCCGAGGGCTATCGCAAACGCAATACCAGCTATCAGCCGACGCGGCCTACGCCGATCCCGATCGGGGAGCGGCGCAAACCGCGGCCGGAAGGCCGTCCCGGATATCTGCGTATCGACACGGTGCATCAAGGCGACTGGGATGGGGCCAAGGGGTGTATCACATCAACGCGGTCGACGAGGTGACACAGTGGGAGATCGTGGCGGCCGCGTCGCAGATCTCGGAACTCTGGCTGATCCTGGTCCCCTCTCAAAATCAAAACCAAAAACCAAAAACCAAAACCGAAAGGAGCCTCCCGCTACCGGCCGCCTTCCTTCAGTTCAGGCTCATTCTTCGATGAGAACACGCTACCAAACGGCGAGCTGCGATGTCAGGCAGATTGGCAAGCAGGTAAAGGAGCGCGTTCGCGAGCTTTACCTTCGGCGCAAGCTCGGTTGTTCCGCTCCAGACCAGCTGAACAGCACAGAGAGTTTAAGTTGGTTGGTGTAACATCCTTTCTGTAAATTCCGCTTGGAGCGCTAGCGACATAAGTTGGGTTGGGGCCGGAAAGCCAGTGTGAACTGGTTGAGTTCTTGTTCTGGGCCGGAGCGGAGGGCGCGCAGTTCAGCGCCCGTAGCGGAGGCCCAGAACAAGAACTGCCGGCCTTGTTTCGGCGGGCCAAATCTGTTTTCCTTTC
>DATGMH010000042.1:0-4926 GCA_035293725.1 Bryobacteraceae bacterium | reverse complement strand
CCGAGCTTGATGAATGCAAGCGAAATCCACGCGTTGCATTTCTCGATGATGCAGGCCTCGCCGAGAATGACCTCGTTCGCGATGACGTAATGCGTGAAGCGGTTTCCGTCATTCGGCATCGGGCACCTCCTGTTTTTGGCTCTTTTGTTTTTGTGGATTTGTGTTTGTTTTGAGTTGGCTTGAATCAGGTATTGGTTGTGGCTTGGTCGGCTTGGTCGGCATCGCCGGTTGCTGGCTGCGTCTGATCCGGCAGGTCGTCGAACAGCAGGAATCCCTGCGGATCAGATTTTGCAGCGGCCTCGATAAGCGCGTCCGGTATTCCCAGTTCGCGCAATTTCTCGGGCCGGAAGACCAGTCGCGGCTTGGGGCTGCGGTCGTCTGGATCGAACATCCGCAAGTCAACCAAAGTCCCTCCCGGTCTTCGATATGCCGGCCAATGCGTGTTGTTGATAGTCACTACGCGGTCATGCATGGTTTCACCTCCCGATGCCATAGCCGCATTCCCGTCCGCCGAAGCTGTTGTAGGAGCCATCGGGCAGATCGAGGTACACGGCGTAGCCTCGCGGATCACTGTTGAAGTGGTTGAGGACCAAGCCCGCACGTTCCAGCACGGCCTTGATCCGGGTTTGTAGGTTTTGCTTGCGCCGCTCTTGCCGCTCCGTGAGGCCGCTATTGCAGGCGATCTCGTTCAAACGACTGAGCGAGTTCGCGAGTCTGCAAAGTTCGGCGGCGTCTTGAGCAGCTTCGCGTGGCGTGCGTTTTCCGATGGACGCGATGTAGGCAGACAAAACCGCCTCCTGCGCATTCGTTCGCATGGGTGTTGCTCCTTGTTTTGGGTTAAAAGCCGAGAGGGTGGGAGGAGGAAGCTTGGGAATTTACTGTCACCGGAACGGGGCAGGTGTTCCGGCTGTCAGCGATTGTGGGATGAAAGGGTTTGTGGGCTGAAAGCGTCGGTGAACGTGATCGGCGCGCTTGTTCTCCTGAGTTTCAGAATCCGCACGATAGTAAGAACGGTTTCCAGTTGCCGTGGTTGCTGGCACACCGAAGAGCTCATCAATACGGCGGAGATACCTGATGCTTTCGCAGTAGGAAAACACCTTGCGCTCTCTAGCTATTCTTAAACTTCAGCATCGAACCGAAGCTCAGGAAACTTTCGGGCTAGACGATCCCATTCGGACTTGGCGTTCCAATCCTCAGGATGCTCCGCCAGCCAACTCTCAAAGTAGGTCTTCATGGCCACCAAATCGCCGAGGATCTCGCTCGATAGCACAAGGGCGCGGTAAACATCCGCATTGAGACCGCGTTTTCCAGACTCAAGGAGTTCTGGGGGTCTCAAAGCTTTTTTGAGATGTGTGATTGACTTGCGTGCCTCTTCGTGCGCTCTGTCATGGTGAAGGCCAGAAAGCAAATCTTTGGCGAGTCTTCCCCGGGAATAGCCAGCCCAATACATGAGGGTATAGCTGTCCTGCATTAATTTAAGGCCGCACTCCGCAGCCTCTGCTGCCTTCGTCCATTCTTGCTCTCGGAGCTCCATTCGGCACCAATGCTCGTACATTTCTTCGTTGGGGCATTTGAGCTGGTACGCTCTCTTGAACTTTTCACGCGCATCCGTAACCCGCGGAGGCTCCCAGGCCTTGTATATCCAGCCTAGGAATCCCGTAAGATCAGGATCGTTGACGTATTTCTCTAGGGCGCTGCTGAGAAGCGATTCCGCCGCGAGCATATCCTGATTCCTGACGTGGAAAACAGCCTGCCGAATAATTGCCGCCACTTCGGAACGGCTCTTCCGTGCCAGACGGATGTCTCCGGAAACTGCCTTTTCGGCCGCAACTATCCGCCTGTACACATCCGAAGGCTGCATGACCTTCACTACGAGGGCACGCGTGTTGAGGTTGACTTCAAATCTTTGCTCGCCCTCAATGAGGCGAGGCTTTGGAAACAGGAACAATCGCTGCAGTGAGCCGACCGCGCTTACAATGCTCTCTTCGGAGAGCCCTGTTAGGGCTTCGATTTCAGCGAGGGACACAGGGTGTTGGGAAACACAGGCGGCGAGCAGAACCTGCTTGGCCTGTGTTGATAGCTGGTCTAATTCGCGGCCTAATGCGTACCGGCGGGCCTCGTCCCCCGCCTTTTCCTTCCATACCTTTAGAGCGTCCCTCGGGGGAATAATCGTCAGGAGGCGGATCAAATCCTCGATGTAGAGAGGGGAACTTTCTGTTACTTGCACGATTTCCTTGACCTGCGAGGCGGTTAGAAAGTTGGTCTCAAGCCCCATCAACCGGCAGCGCGAAGCAACAAATTTCTCTGCATCTCCTTGGCTGAACCCGCCGACGTGCGTTGTGGAATTCCCCATCCCGAATAGTGTCCGTCTGGAGGTGAATAAGACTTTCGACTTAGTCTTGTTAGGCACATGATCGGCGAAAAATTCCACCGCGTCCTCGTCCTCGCCTTCGAGGCTATCAATATCGTCCACGACGATCAGAGCCGGGAATACGTCCAAGAGCTCTAGGCAACGAACCTTCTTGCTTTCCTCGCCTTGTCCCGCTTCGTCTGCCCAGCCGTAATACGAGAGCAGTCGGGTCAACGCAGTGGCCAGATTTGTGAAATCTGGCTCTCTGATCTCGGTAACCTGGCCTTCACGAAATTGTTTTTTCTTTGCGCTGAGCCAGAGAACTATCTGGAATGGCCTCGGGGCCACAAGCTTTACATCCGTAGCAAATTTGTAGGCCAGAGCCGACTTGCCCTTTCCACCTTCGCCAGCTAACGCCCAACGCCTACTCACAGGATCAGAAAACCAATTCCGAAGCGTCTCCAGCTCTCTTTTGCGGCCGACGAAATCGACTACAATCGACTCGCGCGGGGGCAATCGGTCTTCAAGTGGTTCTACATCTGTCCGAATGGAGTGCGGGCTCCCGGACAGAGTTGTCGTGAGTTGTCTGATCGTTTCCGCTTCGACTTGGAAACCGAGTCGAACCAATACCCTGCGGGCACAATCCAACAGGATGAACGAATCCTCATAGCTAAAGTCCTCGTCAGAAGGGTGAGAAAGAGGATCCCTGAGGTTTTTGGTGGTTTTCAGCCATTGAAGGATCGCTTGCTTTTCTTTCTTTTTCTGAGCTTCGTCTGTGCCGGACGGGCAGTCGCAAAGATCGTCGTAGTAGACATCAAAAAGATTGAAAAAGTGGTTGACACCTAGGAGGTCAAAATCGTCAACGATTTCACAGGCTATCTCGCCTGTCCGGCGACGCTCGGTCGCGCTGGCTATGAGTTTATCCCATTCCTTTTCAAAGGGTTTTCGGAGTTTTTCAGACCAGTTAGCTGGGTAGGATACCTTCAGACGGGACCGAACATGCCGGACAAGCGCGTTGCGATAAGTCCGCTGTATTCCGTCATAACAGATGACAAGATTGCTGGGCATTGGAGTTACTTGAGTATACAACAGATGTCCTCCAAGCCTAGTTATCGTGATGATGTTGAGCAAGAATCCGAGTCAGAGAGGCTTTCGTCTCTCTGACTCGGCTAGGTGGATGTGGCGCGAGCCGGTCATTCTTGGGCTCAGGGTTTGCAAGTACACACCCTGAAACCCGCGTCAGGCTTCGGGCAAGAACTCCTCGATGTTCTTGTATCCGTTGTGGCCCTGACCGACTTTCACCAGACAGGGAAGATGGAGTTCCATCCCAGCTTCGATCTCACTCGCTGGAATGTCGTAACCACTCGCTTCCAGACGCTCCGCCAGCTCTTCGGGACGGCCGAACACACGCACCGTCTCGCCACCGACATCCACCTTGAGAAAAAGAGATTCGCCCTGACGGGTTTTCATACGATCAATCTTGGTGATGACCGCATGAACAGGGCCTCCTTCCGAGGTGGACGTGGAGCGAGACTTGGTCGGCGTTGTGTTTGCCGCGCTCGGTAGGAACGTTTTTATTGGCGCTCCGGCCCCGCTCGCGGGGACCCCGTCGCGCCGCGCGCACTCCATGTGCGCGCCGTCTTCCCGAGCGTTGTTCTCTGATGGTGCGCCGTTCTTGCCGGCAAGAGAAGCCAGGCGTTCGAGCAACTCGTAGGCATAAGACGCGGTTTCCTGGTCTTGTACCTCGTCGTTGGTGACGCGCGCCTGAACCTCCACGACCGTGCCCGTCTTTGCGTTGGACGGGCCGTCGGACTGGACGGTGCGCCGGATGCGAAAAATGAGCGGGGACGCTTCCGCAGCCGCAGTCTCGGTCGTCCGGACGGACCCGTTTCCGTTCGCGGGCGACCCGGCTTTGCTCTGCGGTGCCAACGCGGTGATCGCCGCCGCAGCAATGTGCTTGCAAATCCGCCCTTCCTGCGCAATGCGCACTTGGAAATCGGGACAGGTGCAGGAGCCATTGCCGTGCGGATCGAGTCTCACCTTGTAGGCAGTTCCGCTCTTGTTGGTCACGATGAACTCCGGAAAATCGCCAGCTACGCGCAGGCGATTGGTTTTCATTTCTTCCACTGCCCGGGCCCAGCGATTCCCTGCCTTCGACTGCAGCAGGGAGAGCGCCAGGGGCGCCGATTGTGGATCTACGACTTGTGCTGCTACTGACATGTGGTTTTTCTCCTTTTGTGGATTGGTGGCTGGAATGGCCGAACCCGCTCGCGCGAGATCGGCTCTCCCGCAACTCCAGCCGGTGTGGATCGGCGCGGGAGCGTCGCCGTACGTCTTGTGGATTGAGGTTTGTGGGTGAAGGGGTTTGTGGGTAAAACTCTTTGGCAGCACTTAGACACGCAATGGCATCAGGAGATGCTGGTAGCGGAAGGCGTCAAACAGAGCGACCTCGCAGATCGCTTTCGAGAACAGCTTCATCGAGATCGTGTCGGTTTCAAGGCTCTTCACATACTGAGTCAGGTAGTGAAGATTGAAGCCGATGTCTCGCGCCTTTCCCGAAACGCGAGTGTGCTCCA
>DATGMH010000041.1:0-6544 GCA_035293725.1 Bryobacteraceae bacterium | reverse complement strand
CGGGACCGGGGGATTTCGCAACTGTCTCCAGAATGATCAATCCGCGATCCAAGCTTTGAATAGATGGTGTTTCTCGAGGCGACTTGTTCTTCTTTGTAGGAGCCGAAACCGGCATAGTACTCAATTAAATTATGCACCGACCCTTGTCCGTGAAAACGAACACACCGAGGTGGTGTGGAATTTTCGACTCCGTGAACATCGGAAAGACTGCTGCAAATACGTAGAATCCTCAGTTTAGGGTGATGGCCCTTGAGACAAAATCAATGACATTATTATCCAGCGGATCAAAAGATGATCCTTGCCTGCATCATGATCTGGCGTGGATCAAATGTAGAGTTGGTTAGAGTGCCGAAAGTGCTGCTCGTTCCGCTTGGTGTTGCCTCAGATTGTGCTTCGCAAATATGGGAAATTAGATGGGATCATCACCGATTCGGTCTCAATTGGCGAAACCGCTCCCTCCATGTTTTTACACAGGCTGCTTGATATCACCCTCTGTGCGATGTATCTTGACACGCTGTTTGGGCCTTGATAGGATACTTGCAATCAGATGTGCGCATTATGCAACATCTTTCTCTGGGATGCAGAGACTAAGAAGTAAAGCCAAGACATGAGAAACTGGATCGTTTGTTTAGGAATCGCGGCGGCTATTGGATTGCACGTGCGTCCCGTTGCCGCGAACCGGAACTTTGTGCCGGACTGGATCTTTGCCGGTTCGTCCATTTCGGCGTTTCGAACTTTAGGGGATGCAGATTGGCGCGCTGAAAATGGTGAGATCGTGGGAAAACCCCGCAGCCTCGCGGGCGGGTGGCTGATCCTCGATAGATCTCTCGAAGACATTGAGTTTGCTTCCACCTATCTCTGCACGGGTGGCTGTCGTACTGGTATTATGGTGCGAACCAAAACAACTGGAGACGGAATCCGCGGGGTTTACGTGTCGTTGCCGGATGGCGAGAACCCTGCGGGCGCGTTCGCGCTGAAACTCGATCTGCAAGGGCGCGAGCTGAGCCGGCTAGCGCTTCATCCCGCGGGCGGGATGGTTCGCGAATACGTTCCGTCCACAACGCCGCCGGTGAGCAGAGCCCCCGGACATGTGCCCGGCCGTGGTTTCATGTTTGGCGGGCTCCCTCCCGATTCACCATATACGAGTCCTGACTACTCATATCGTCCGAACGAGTGGAATCCGCTCGAAATCATTCTCGACGCCAACATTCTCCGGGTCTGGATTCACGATGGGCCGGAAGCCGGTACTACTAATGGTGAGGCCGACGAGGAGATCTCGAATTACGGGCCCGTAGCTCTCTATGTCGGCGGCACAGGGGAAGTGCGCTTCAAGCAGATCGAGATCAAAGACCTCGGGCGCCGCGTTCTTCCGGACGAAGAGGTCTCCAGCCGCTTCCGCATGCAGCACATCAACGATTTCTACTACGGCTGGTCCGCGACTGCGGCGGACATTAACCGCGACGGCATTCTCGATATCGTCTCCGGTCCCTTCTACTACCTGGGTCCCGATTACAGGGTCTCGCGCGAAATCTATCTGAGCAAGACATCCGACGTAAGCTCGCAGCTAACGCCCGCGATGGTCAACTTCGCCTGGGACTTCACCGGCGATGGCTGGCCCGACGTGCTGATCTCACATGGTAGGGCGATGTCGCTCTACGTCAATCCAAGAGGGGAGTTACGCCGCTGGGACAAATATGACGTCCTGCCTACTATCACTTCCGAAATCGTCGTTTTCAAGGACGTTGACGGCGACGGAAAGCCCGACGCTGTCTTCGTCGGCGGAGGCGCGGTCTGCTGGGCCAGCCCCGATCCCGCTAATCCGACTGCGCCCTGGCCGATTCACAAAGTTTCAAAGGACGGCTTTTATGTTGCTGCGCAGCATGGGCTCGGTGTTGGGGATATTAACGGAGACGGGCGCATGGACATCGTTTCGCCCCAGGGCTGGTGGGAACAGCCGCCCAAAGGCGCATCCGAAGGCCGCTGGCCTTTTCATCCTTTTGCTTTCAGCCGCTGGCCACGAGCGGGCGGCAGTGTTGGCGGAGCAGAGATGGGTGTCTATGATGTCAACGGCGATGGACTCAACGACGTTGTAACCAGTCTTGAAGCACACGGTTGGGGACTCGCCTGGTTTGAGCAGAAGCGCGATTCGAGCGGCAATATTTCATTCGTTGAACACATGATTATGGACGATTATTCAACGAAAAATCCTCAAAACGTCACTTTCTCCGAGTTGCATGGCGCAACCGTCGCTGATATCGACGGTGACGGGATTCCCGATTTCATCGTTGGCAAGCGAGTCTTCTCGCATCAGGAGAGCTACATCGATCCCGATCCGTACGGCCCTGGCGTCCTCTATTGGTTCCGAACCATTCGCGATCCCAAAGCTCCAGGGGGTGCAAGATTCGAACCGGAATTGATTCACAACCGATCCGGAGTGGGTTCAACTGTACTCGCAGTGGATTTGAACAAGGACGGGGCGGTCGACATCGTGACGTCCACAAACCGCGGCACTTTCATCTTCTGGGGAACAGCGCCTTCGCAGCAAACGATCACGCAAAGCCGTGTGGCCAAATAGACTGGATTGAAAAATGAATCGTCGCACTTTCACCAAAACCCTTTCGGCAGTTGCCTTGTTTGGCCCGCGCGGCTTGGCCCGAAACAAGCTGTCACTGCAAATCGGCCATACGGGTCTTAGCTGGATTCCACTCGGGCCGCCTGTGGGACCTCGTCCCACCATCAATCCGATGCAGGACCCGCAATACGTCGAGGCTGCCATCCGCGATATCTCCAGCTTAGGTTTTTATGGCATTGAACTCTTTGGAAACCAGATCGAGGCCATGGAGGAGCACGGCGGCCTCGGAACGCTTCTCGAGAAATACAACCTGCCGCTCATCTCCGCCTATTGCGGCACGAACCTGTCGGATCCAGCCAAGCGCAAAGACTCAATAGCAAAAACTCTGGGTTGGGCGAATCTCGTGAAAAAGTACAAAGGCCGCGTCATCGTCGTCGGTCCGAACAGCGTTCGGCGTAATAGCTACGATTTCAAGGCACATAAGAACGATATTGTCGCGACGCTGAACGAGCTTGGCAAAGCCGTTATGGACATGGGTCTCACTTCGGTGCTGCATCAGCACACTGGGACCTGTGTTGAGACGCGCGATGAAACTTATGCCGTGCTTGAGGCGATGGACACTCGCGTGATGAAGTTCGGTCCCGATATCGGCCAGTTGCAGAAAGGCGGATCAGATCCGGTACAGGTGGTGAAAGACTTCCTCCCTTACGTGCAGCACATGCACCTGAAAGACTATTCAGGTGACCCGAACTATCTGGGCTACTGTCCGCTCGGCGAAGGCAAAGTGGACATTCCGGCAATCCTCGCCATGATGAACGGCCGCAAGACTGCGGGGATGGTGATGGTGGAACTCGATTCACCGCCGCCGCAGCCGGTCCCGCCGCTCGAGAATGCCAGGATCGCGAAGGCATATCTCGAAAAACACGGGATCACTTTTCGTTCCTGATCGCGAGTTGGACAACGAAGTATGGCGAGACTCCCAATGAAAGTTGGCTGGGTCCGATCTTTTTTCTTGCGTTACGGGCTCTGTGCCGTTCTGGCAAATGGAATTCTTGCTCAAAAGCCCGATACCGGATGGAGCGATTACCTTGGAGGGTCTGCCGGCGCGCATTACTCCCCGCTGAGGCAAATCAATGTGTCGAATGTCAGCAAAATCCAAGTGGCTTGGCAGTACTTGGCGGGAAACAGCACGACCACGTTTTGTCCGCTCGTAGTGGGCAACATTGTCTATGTATCGGCGAAGGGCGGGGCACTGGTAGCTTTGGATGCGACCACTGGTAAAGAGCTATGGGAACATCCGTTCGGCGCCGGCGGGGGAACCGGCCGGGGTGGAATAGCCGGGCAACGAGGTGCGAACTACTGGCAAAGCAAAGATGGCAAAGACCGCCGCATCCTGGTTACTTCCGCCGGATATTTGTACGAAATCGACGCCGTGACTGGAAAAGCCGTGGATTCGTTTGCGGATCACGGGCGGTTGGATTTGAGGATTGGAATCGACCGCGCTCCGATTCCCTTGGCTTCCCGAACTCCCGGAAGAATTTTCGAAAACCTGATCATCCTTGGAAGTTTTCCTGGCGAAGGATACCTCGCCCCTCCTGGCGACATTCGTGCTTTTGACGTCCTCACTGGCAAACTTGTCTGGGTCTTTCATACGATTCCGCGACCCGGGGAATTGGGATACGACACGTGGCCCAAAGATGCCTGGAAATATATGGGAGGTGCTAATGTTTGGGGGGAGATTACCATTGATGAGAAACGTGGGATCGCGTATTTCCCGGTTTCATCGGCCAAGTATGAGCTGTATGGGGGTGACCGGCCGGGCAACAACCTCTTTGCTGACTCGCTGCTAGCTCTTGATGCGCGCACTGGGAAATATCTATGGCACTTCCAGACCGTTCACCACGATATCTGGGATTACGATCCGGCAGCGGCACCTCAACTGCTAACGGTGAAACATGACGGAAAAACCGTGGATGTGGTGGCGCTAGCGTCCAAGAACGGCTTTTTGTATGTATTCGATCGCGTGACCGGAAAGCCGCTGTGGCCGATCGAGGAGCGGCCTGTGCCCAAGTCGCGAGTACCAGGTGAATGGACATCTCCCACTCAGCCGTTCCCCACAGCCCCACCTCCGTTCGCCCGCCAGCGCATGACCGAAAGAGACCTATATACCGCCTTCATGACTCCCGAGGAGAAGGCGCATTGGGAGGAACGTTTTGCAAAAGCAGACAAGAGAGGATTGTTCACACCTCCCGGCCTAACCGACACCATCTCGATCCCTGGCGTCAACGGCGGAGCCTTCTACTGGGACACCGGAGCAGACCCTGCAAAAGGAATTGTTTTTGTCGAATCCAAGGACTTTCCATCCATCTTAAAACTGGTGAAACCAGGCGAATCGACAGCCGAGAACACGGGCGGCACGATTCCTAGCCGCATTGAGCCTGGCATGCGCGGGCGCGGCAGATTCGGCGTAGGCGGTCCGCCCCTGCCGCTGCGTTTCGGGCGCACGATTTATGAGGGTTCCTGCCAGGCCTGTCACGGTCCCGATCTCAAAGGCGATCGTGGCCCGGAGATTGACGATGCCGTAAAGCGCCTTGGTGCCGAGGTTGTGCGCAACATCGTAAAGAATGGCAGAGGCGCCATGCCGGGCTTCCCTACTATGAATGCTGAAGCTATTGCAGACGTAATCGAGTTCCTGGACAAGTCCGATCAGGCTCCGCCCGGGACGGGTGTTCCCGGGAACATGCTCATGGAACGGCTGGAGCCTGATTATCCAAAAGGAGTAACCCCGCCGCCGGCGCGCTACAAGACAGGCTACGGTCAGGAAGGTTATATCATCACTCCGCCGTGGAGCACGATCACCGCTTACGATCTCAATACTGGCAAGATCATCTGGCAGACGCCCTACGGCGATACCCCCGAGGCCGGTCCGAGCGACAAGCTGCGTGGGAACGTCACGCCGAGAAGTGCGTTCGTTGTGACCGCCGGCGGGCTTGTGCTGTTTGCAGACAATAAATCGAAGCTGTACGCCCTAGATGAAAAGACCGGTAAGGTGGTCTACTCGCGCGACGTTCCCAACGGCGCGGTGGGAGTACCGGCGGTTTACGAGGTGAACGGACGCGAATACATTCTGTTTGCGCTGGTTGGCGACCCTAGCTTTCCCGCCGGTGCGCGGATGGCTCCGGGGGGAACCACTCCCCGGCCCGGTGTGAAGTGCTACGTTGCTTTTTCGCTGCCTACCCGTTATCGCCCAACTGACTGATTCAGACGCAGGCATCGTTCGGTTTTATATCAGGGCTTGCGGCACGCACTATCCCTTAGTCCTGTTGTTAGCTCGCTATTTGGTGAGCGCAAAGTAAACCCCAACTTGTCTCAGAGGCTCGGATAGATCAGTTTGAAAGGATGAAAGAGCAGAGGAAGCAGTCGTGGGCGAAGTGGCGGGATTTGATTTCCGAGCAGCAGCAGCATGGTAAGAGCATAGCCGGGCTTTGCGGGGAACGTGGTCTGCGGGAGTGGCAGTTTCACGAATGGAAGAAGCGCCTGAGGGAAACCCAAGCCTCGCAGTTTTTGGAGCTGAGGGTAAGGCCTGCTGCAGAGAGCAGGCAGCCAGCGGCGGTGCTGCCGATCATATCTCCGATATCGCTGTCTGGTCAACAGATAGAGATTCGGCTCAACCGTGGGCGCAGTCTTGTGGTGGGGCCCGGATTTGATGCGCAGCATTTGCGGGCGTTGCCGGTTATCCTGGAGAGCGAAACGTGATTGATCCGCCGAGTTTGCGTACACTGGACAGCTCCCAGCGAGTGCGCATTTGGCTGGCCAGCGAAGCGACGGATGTGCGCTGCGGTTTTGACCGGCTAGCGGAGCGCGTAAAAGCAGTAATTGGTCAGGACCCGCTGAGTGGCCACTGGTTTGTGTTCCGTTCGCGGCGCGGGGAAAGGCTGAAGATCCTGGCATGGGACCGCGATGGATACGTTT
>DATGMH010000040.1:0-2399 GCA_035293725.1 Bryobacteraceae bacterium | reverse complement strand
GGTGAACCAGCACGGCTGCAACGCCGGTCCAAAGAACGCCCCAGACCCGAAGGCCGAGTGCGCCCACCAGGATGACAATGCCGGCGATGGTCACGGCGAGCCGGACTAATGATATGCCGACATACATTCCGGGCCGGTTGATTACGCGCAGCCAGCTGTTCAGCGCTTCCAACAGAAAGGCTGGCAGCATCGAAGCGATAATCAGAATCAGGAAACGCTCCGCATCGACATGAGGAAAAGCAAGCCGGGCCATGGGGGCGGCGAATGGGAGACATACGAGTACCGCAGCCAGTCCGACCACCGCCGAACCCACAATCGACGTACTGACCACCTCGCGGCGCCTTTCTGCCGTCTGCTCGGCGAAGTAGAAGTATCCCAAGGCAGCCGAAAAATTCACTCCAAGCAGCAGATGCAATACCGTGCCGACCTGCGATAACAGATCGGTGATGCCATAGTCGGCGCTGGTGAGCGCGCGCGTCATCACCGGAACCAGAATGATGCTGGCAAGATTGGGTGCAAAGAATGCGACCGAGTAGAGGCCGCTGCCGCGCAGCATGTCCCTGAACGGCGACCGGACCGATATCGTATCGACCTGGGCAGTAGGAGCTGGGACGGTCATCGCGCCGACCCTTCCACTTCTCTGTGTTTTGCCCCCGCCGGCCGGTCTCGCCCCTCCCCGGGGTCCTTCGCGGCGGCGCCAACCGTCTCTCTAATCATTTGACTGAATTGGCGGACATACATCGGCTCGCTGTACAGCTTCCGCGCCGTCTCATATGCGCTGCTCCCTATCCTCCGCCTCAGTTCCGGATCCGACAGCAACTGGCGGAGCCGCAGTTCGAGCATGTCGACGTTTCCCACCGGCACCAGGAACCCGTTTTCACCATCGCGCACCACGGTCGGAAGTCCGCCAGCGTCGGAGACAACCAGAGGCACGCCAGAGGACATGGCCTCGATGACTACCGTCGCCACCCCTTCGTTCCGTGAGGGAAGCGCGAAGATGGTCGCATTGCTCATGATCCCGAGCACCTCCGGGTGCGGGCGCGGCCCCAAAAACTCGATCTGCGATATGCCATCCGCCATTTCCTCCAGACGTTGGCGGTCCGGATAGTAGCCCAGCAACTTGAGCTTTACGTCCGGGAAGTCGGCAGCAAGCCTCTTAAAAGCTGCAATGAGCAGATCCACTCCCTTCACATTCGCAGGCGCCCCGACCAGCAGAATATATTGCTCCGAAGCTTCATGGTGTCTTGGGATCTGCGACACCGGCACCCCCTGGAAAAACGCGCTCGCCCGCACGTTCTGTAGCCGCTTGTACCCCGCCAGTAGGGTCGGCGCCAGGAGGTGGGCCCGATCGCATGACCAGAGCGAGAGATGCACGCAAATGTTCGAGTACAACTGCATGAGGCAATCCAGCGGCCGAGGTGTCGGGTTCTGGACGACGTACGCCTTATCCGGCTGGGTGACAATTTCCACAATCAGCTTCGCCCCTGTAAGCCACTTCAGAACTACCCCACAAAGTGCGGTCAATGTGTGGGCGTAAGTAACGATGCACTCGAACCCTTGATCTCGATAGACCTTTAAACCCTCAGAAATGAAGAAGCACGCTAACGCCATTTTGTTTATCAAGCGGTTACGGGATTTCATCAGCAGGAAGTGATAACGGAACCGCCTCACGAGGTGGATCGGATAAGAACCAGGCCCGACAGTCTCCTCCAATTCTCCAGGGCTGGAGAACCAGACTTGCTGGAGAACGTCGCCTTCCAACTGCTCCGAGAGCCACGCAAATTTGTTTAGGCTCAGGTCATTGGGGGGCGGCATCACGCTGCCATGCAGGTATAGAATCCGCATTGGCATCTAGTCCAGGCGATGAAATACTGGGGCTTACTCTTGCCGTTCCGGCCGTAAGGGCCGAGGCGAGGCCGGAATCGGACTCTTCATCAGGATCGCTGCTTCATTTCCCCGCAAACTGAGGCTGGTTACGGCGGGCGCTGTCGTGCCGTCTGCTTTCAGGGGATAGTATGTTCCACCAAGCGGAATCGGCCGTGATGGCGTGTCCAATTCCGCTTCGATCATGGTGTAATTCCACGCCCGCAACAATACGATGGCATTCGTAAAATCCCGGCGCCACACATCCGGGCACCCGCCGGGCTTCGCGTCGCATGTACTGCGGGTTTGCCCCGAGATGTAATCCGGCGCGCCGCCCGTCTTCCATGGCGTATTTCCAGGTTCGGTCACGGCCCGCGCTCCGCGGCGATATCCATTCGGATCAGGAAGCCCCAAATCCATTGCCCTCGCTGGAAACCAGTTCACCCATTTGTACACGTTCGAGACCTGCGGTTCCGGAATCGTGCTGAGATGCTGGACCTGAATGCAGTATGCGGAACTCCCGGCCGGGTGTGTGG
>DATGMH010000039.1:0-4045 GCA_035293725.1 Bryobacteraceae bacterium | reverse complement strand
AACGAGTCCCGGTTTTTTCTAGGCTGCTTTGCTCCCTTGTGAAACCGGAGCGGCCCTGGCGCTTTGCCGCGTTGCTGGAAGAAACACGGAGTTAGGCGTGACGAAGTGCGCGCATGGGGTCAACGCGAATGGCGCGCCGGACCGGGACGTACGCTGCGAGTACCGCGATGACGACGAGCGCCGCGGCGACGGCAGCAAGAGTAAAGGGGTCGTTTGGCGAAACACCAAACAGCAAGTGGCCGAGAAGATGAGAAGCGGCAAGAGCGCCGGGAATGCCGAAGGCGAGTGCGGCAGCGGCCAGGACAAGTGTTTCACGGAGGACCATGCGCGAGATGGCGCGCCGCGAAGCGCCGAAGGCAACCCGAATGCCAATTTCCTGCGTTCTACAGGACACGGAATACGAGATCACACCGAAAATGCCGGTCCCAGCAAGGGCCACCGCCATCACCGCGAACAGCGTAAGCAGAACGGTTCGAAATCGCGCCTGGGCGGCGGAAGCATGGACGACGTCGCTCATTTTGGCGACATCGCCAAGCGGTAAGTCCTTGTCCATCTTGGCCAGGTCACGCCGAACGGCCGCGATCGCGGTAGCCGGGTCCAAGGCACTATTCACAATGAGGTCTCCGCCCCAGAATGGGGCCTGTGCGTAAGGCACATACATCACGGGGCCAGGAGCAGCATCGAGGGTTCTGTCACGCACGTCCGCGACGATGCCAACGATTTGGCGTGGCACGGAACTGTCGGGTGGAAAGCCGAACACGATTTGTTTGCCAATCGGATCTTCGTTCGGGAAATAGATTTTCGCCATAGCCTGGCTGATGACCGCAACACGGGGGGAGGTCAAAGCATCTCGGGGTTCGAAAAAGCGTCCCGCCAGGAGCGCAATCCCCATGACTCGAAGGTAGTCCGTGCTGACAGAGGCGTAGTTCGCCGTTCTCGAGTCGGCCGCCGAAAGCGGCGGCACTCCGACGATGTCGAATGCGAGGTTGATAAAACCGTCGGCGAGGGGCGCGGGAACAACCAGCGCGGCGCTTCGAACGCCGGGTTCGGCCTGGACGCGCGAGAGCAGTTCGCTCGAGAACGCGAGCCATTGCGAAGGCGTGGAATACTGTGACCGCGGCAGGGCAATGTTAGCCTTGAAGGTGTGCTGGACATCGAATCCCGGATTGACCGCCGTCAGCTTTGCGAAGCTGCGCAATAGCAGGCCGGCGGCGACCAGCAGCACCATGGCGAGCGCGAGCTCGGCCGCAGCCAATATGTTGCGCGCGCGGCGTCCAGCCGCGCCCTGGCCGGCACGCGCGTCTCCATCGCGAAGGCTTTTCTGCAAATCCGCTCGAGCCACGAAGAGTGCCGGCGCCAATCCAAAGCCGCAGACCGCGAGCACAGAGATAGCGAGCGCGAAGCCCAGCACAAAATAGTCGAGATGGACGGCATGGAAGCGTGGGAGGTCGTCCGGTAACAGGGAGCCCAGCCTGTGAACACCCCAGTACCCGAGCAGAATGCCCGCCGTTCCACCGAAGGAGCCGAGCAGCGCGGATTCGCTCATGAGCTGCCGGACGAGTCGCGCGCGCCCTGCTCCGAGCGTGGCGCGCACGGCAAGCTCACGGGAGCGCGAAGTGCCGCGAGCCAGAAGCAGGTTCGCCAGATTGGCGCACGCGATCAGCAGGATGAGGCCAACCGCCCCAAGCAACACGAGCAGCGCGGCACGGACGTCCTCGACGAACAGCTGTCGCAATGGCTTCATGCGAGTGAGCCATCCTTTGTTTTCTGCCGGATATTCGTCGGCAGACCTGGCAGCAATGCCGTCGAGCTCTGCTTGCGCCCGGTCTGTGGTTATTCCCGGTTTGAGGCGGCCGACGACCAGCAACCAGTGGCCTCCGCGACGCGGCATCCAACTGCCGAACATCGGGTCGGCGGCAAGAGGAATCCAGACCTGCTGGCCTTCCTGAATCGCGGGAAATCGAAAGCTGGCAGGCATAATGCCGATGACCTGGTACGAGCGCTTGTCCAAATTGATGGAGCTCCCGATGATTCCGGAGTCGCCGTGCAGGACCCCTCTCCAAATATCTTCGCTCAGCACAACGGTTGCCGGGGCACCGGGCTGGGCATCCTGGGGAACAAAGACGCGTCCAACAAGAGGCTTTTGGCGAAAAACGGAAAAGAAGTCCGATGTAACGACGGAAGTCTTCACGATGACCGGCTCGCCGCGGCCCGTCATCGTCAATTCATGGACGATGAAGCCGGCAAGGGAATCGAAGACCCGGTTTTGCTGGCGTAGATCGTCGAGATTCAAATAAGACATGCCGGTCTGCACGCTCTCATTTTTTTCCTGCTGCTGAAAGATGGTGAAGAGCTTCTCGGGGTGTGGATAGGGCAACGGCTTGAGGAGGACGGCATAGACGACACTGAAGATAGCGGTGTTGGCGCCGATGCCGAGGGCGAGGGTGAGCACGGCGACAGCGGTAAAGCCGGGATTCTTGCGGAGCATGCGAAACGCGTAGCGGAAGTCCTGGAGCAAGGTATCGAGCAGCGGCAGGCCGCGGAGTTCGCGATTGGTTTCCCTGAGCTGCATAGCGCCACCGAGGCGAATGCGCGCGGCGCGGAGGGCATCTTCATGGCTCATGCCGCGGCGAAGATTTTCTTCTGTAAGCAGATCCAGATGGCTTTCGAGCTCGCTTTCGAATTCCTGGTCCACAAGGCGAGGAGAGAACCAGGCGCGAATGCGGGAGGCAAAAGCGAGGATGGAGGCAAACATGGCGGATTATCCCTTCTCGGCAACGCTCAGCACCCGGCCGATGACACTGGAAACGCGCTCCCAGTTGCGCTTTTCTGCCGTGAGCTGCTGGCGGCCAGTCTTGGTGATGGAATAGAAGCGAGCCTTGCGATTGTTTTCTGAAACGCCCCATTCAGCGGAGATGCGGCGCTTTTGGAGGAGGCGAACGAGCGAGGCGTAGATCGTGCCCTGATTGATTTGCAGAGCGTCCTGGCTGATTTGCTCGATGCGGCGCGCGATGCCGTAGCCGTGGAGGGGGCCCATGGCATCGAGGGTTTTAAGGACCATAAGGTCGAGAGTGCCCTGGAGGATTTCGGATTTGCCAGCAGCCATTTCGAGCTATTCCTGTGGGATGTCCACAGAAGTATGACAAGAGTTCTGTGGGATGTCCATAGGAAAGGGCGCGCGCCTGGGAATGGTTGCGGAGAAGAGGCTTCAATAAACAATGGGGCGGAGAGCTGCGGCAGGCAGGCTCGAGCAGCCGGGCAATTCTCGAAGACGGGAAGAAACGGAGCGGCAGGGTGGGCGTCTAAGCCATTGGCCGTCCATTCCATTGGGAGAATTGTTTAGGGATGAGACTACAACCTTTTGTCATCTGCCTGCTTGGACTCCTGGGAGCCTCCACGCCCGCAAAGCGGGCCGTGAAGACGCCTTCCGGGGAGGAACCCCAGCCGGACATGATCCGGGTCGGTGCGCCGATGAAGAGATTCCATCTGCTTACGCCCGGAACGCGATTGTACTTGCGGTATAAGATCGGAACGGACGGAAGCCGTTCGACGATGGACATCTGGCGGCGAGCGGTGAGCTTCGAGAACCGGGATGGGCGGCGGCTGGTGCACATTTCGCAGCGGTGGGACGGGGTTGTGCCTCCCGCGTACACGCTGCGGCAAGACTCGTGGTTTGAGCCGGAGACGTTCCGTCCGCTGACCCACGAACGCGAACTGACGAGAGACGGGAAGACGGTCAAGCGCGCCTACCAATACTTCGAAGACCACATCGTGCTCGGCCCGGATCCGAACGTCGAAGGAGCGAAGGAGACGATCGTGGCATCGCCCGAGCCTGCCTTCAATTTTGAGACCGACATGGAATTGTTTGAGACGCTTCCGCTGGCGGCGGGCTATGAGGCGAGCCTGAATTTTTACGATCCCGGCCAGGCGCCGCCGAAGCGCTACCGTTTCAAGGTGACCGGCGAAGCAACGATCAAGGCGGCGGACGGCCGCGAGGTGCCCTGCTGGGTGTTGTCGAGCGAACCGGAAAACCCCGCAGTGCCTG
>DATGMH010000038.1:0-6675 GCA_035293725.1 Bryobacteraceae bacterium | reverse complement strand
AACCGTCCGGGCAGATTGTGGCGCAAACGACCGGCACCGCGAATTTAGTGAATGGCCTTACGGTGTTGAAACTCCGCGTCGATACGCGACATGCACATGCTGGCGGCGCTTCGTTGCGTGTCCATCCACCGGGGCGAAGTTGGAGTCGATACGCAATCAATCTTAGATAACGCGGCGAGCTAGGGGTAACTCGCGAGCGTTGGGACAACTTCCGAGTAGCCGACGATACACCCGAAACCGCCGGTCGGTAGTTTCGCAAGAAAGGCGTTATCGTCAACTGTGAACCGCGCCCAACTTCTGAATCGGGCGTGATCCGCCCAGAGCGTTTGATTTTCATTCCCCATCAATCGAATCTGAAGCGCATTTTGCGACTCGCTTAACATCTCCGCTGTCCGAAGGCGGTCGGTGCTGTATTACGTGTTGAAAGTGCGATCTGGTGCAGATAAAATTCGGTGCTGGCGCGGAGGTCTCATGGCCATGGTATTTGTGTCACGCTCATCACACGACGACGCCTTTGCACGGCAGTTGAGCACAGACCTCGAACTGATCGGTCGTACTCCGTGGATCGACGATCTCGACATCCGGCCTGGTGACTCCATAGTTTCGGCGATAGAAGAAGGGCTTTCCAAAGCCCGACACGCGATTGTGGTCATTTCCGACGCAGCACTCAGCTCAAATTGGGTTGACGCCGAATGGAAGGAGAAGTTTTGGGACACCCTCAAAACGCACAAGGTGCGGGTTATTCCTGTTTTGAAAGAGAAATGCGAGTTGCCTTACTTTCTTAGAACCCTCAGCTATGCAGACTTCACCAAGAGCTACGCGGTTGGTTTCGCTACACTCTGTCTGACACTAAGGCCCATTCGACCGCAGGTTCCGGACGTGCTGGACATAGACTTGTTGCACGCGATCGAAGAGGCCGCACGCCACCACCATGATGACCACATACGGCTTGCGTGCCTTCACACCGTGTGGTCTTGTCGGCCTGACCGAGCGAAGCCTCTTTTGGAAGACGCTCTGCACGACTGGCGAGACGTTGTGCGCATCCATGCCCAGGTACTGCTGGATGAGTTCTACTAAACCAACGGGTGAGCGATCGGGCATAGCAGGGAAGCCAACGCCGACTGCCCGTTGAGTTTATGGATGGCTTGAGTTATAAGAAGCGATTACCAAGCTCTTGAGCCACTCTCCGATCGGCGTGGCTCAGCTTTATATTGCTGGGTCGCCAGCGGGTCATGATATGAAAAATTTTCTGATAGTCTTAGCGTCTATCTTGTTTATCGGCGTGCAATCGGGACGCTGCGTTTCCGGGAAGCACGTCTCGATGGTCATCGTGACCCGGTTGTCGGCTGGCCGAAATGCCAATGTGGAAAAAGGACTGGTGGCGCTTAACCAATACATCCTTGGACCCAGACATTTGCCCGCAGTTCTCACAGTCCCCTTGGGGACAGACGCGAAAACTCTCGGGCCATTTTTCGTTTTCAAACGCGCGGACACCATCGGCGTCTTTTGGGATCAATACGGCGCGGCAGTGTCGCGGTCCGACCCGCCCGGACACGGGCATTATGTGTTTGAGAACAGCGGTTACCTGCTATGGAAAGACGCTTCGCTAATCGTACGGCGCAATAACGATTCCTTGCTCATCTACGGGGCAAAGAATTCTATTGCCGTTCGAATTTCCTCGACGCCTGGTGATAGGGAGCAGGACATTCTTCCTACTCTCTTCAAGCTCTGCCCGCTCCTGCAAAATCATGCTTGGAATGGCTCCGCCGGAGCCGGTCGTATTTATTTTTATAGAGGCCGTGAAACTGTTGGGTCCACTGCGCCCATTGGCGTTTCGTTGAACGGCATCATGATCGGATACTTTCTCGGCGGAAACTCCTACTTTTACATAGATGTGCCGGCTGGAGATTATGAAATCGGCTCGCGAATTGATTACCACACGGGGTTCCAAGACGCAGACTCTATCCGTTTAGGCTCCTCCGGCGTCCTCGGACTTCACGCCGTTGGTTTCAACCACGCAATGGCATTTTCGCTGGCTGCCGGGCAAACCAAGTTCATCCGCCTTAGGGTGCATTTCGGTCTGGGTCATCCTAAAGTAAAAGTATCAGCCGCAAATGAGCGATCAGCATCTTCCATCATAAAGTATCCGCAAGGGCCAGAAATCAACTCGGGTCCAACAGAACAATTGGGAGCGTTGCAGGGACCAAAGACGAACCAGTCCATTTCGGCGCCCATAGCCCCCGCGGCGAGTCTGGAAGCGGAAGTTAAGCGTATTGACGCCGCGAGCACCTTTTATGAACCGAAGGGATATAGGTTTGCCTGCATTGTAGCGACCCGGGAAGCAGATGAAAACGCAATCATTGGCATTCTCAATGGCGGTGACTACTTTAAGGCTACCGCGACAGATTGGCGGCGGCTCAGCGCCGAGGAGGTGCGCAAGCTTCCCAAGGATATCAAGAAAGACCTCCGGATGATTCCGGTAACCTCCCTGGTTTGGCTCGTTGATGTTGATTCCCTAAGAGATCCTGCGTTCGACACTCAGTACCCAAGCCTATTGAATAATGCGCGTCGAGCCCTGTTTGGCACACTTCCGGGCAGCGTTATTATTACGTATTATCCTTCGCACACTCCGCCCGACGAGGTTAAGACGAATGGTAATCTCGACCCCTCGAAGTTGGCTTATGCGAGCTTGAACTACTCGCTTCGTTCCAGCGCCCAGCGCCCCAGTTTCACTACCTTTCCGGCGACAGTCGCGAGCGCGCAAAAGGAGAGCAAGTAGCAAGTAGCGTAGAGTTGTTTTTTAACTCTGCGGCATGTAGGCTCGCCAGATGTCGCGCCTGCGCCGGTTGTTGGTTTAATCGAACCGGCATTGTTTGTGACGTGCAACCTGCGCCGCCCACGCGCGTTGTCCCAGGACGCGGAGATCGACAAAGTTCGTTTGCCCGCCGATGGGGTGAACATGAATTTGAGAAATCAAAACACCTACAAACATCAAAACCAACAAACATGGAAACGTAGGTTGAAAAAGACCCCACTCATAGCACTGACCCTCGCCGCAATCCAGTTCTCTGTATACGCGCAGAAACCCAAGGCGAATGAACCGAAAACTCTGGCCGTGCATGTGACGCCGCTCAAGGTTAGTGTCGCCTCTGTCGCCGTGGCAACGAAATTCCAAGTGTATGTTGGCGGTGGCGCAAACATATCAGTGCCCGAAACGCTTCAGAGTCCTCTCGGCGGCGACGGCGGTATACCAGCCATTTCCATGTCCCGGGGGTCAACGTTTCTGGCCGGGGAAGTAGATTCCGGAGATGCCAAGACCAAGCTGATAAAACTCCAGTTAGTGATAGACAACCCGACAGAGAAGACTCGGATGTTCAAGATTGGCGATTTATCGCTATTGCTCGCCGGGGCGCGGTTGAACGATTTCGTGGCCGTTGGTTACAAAGACAGGCTGTGCGCAATGTCCGAGGCCGACCGGCGTATCGTAAAACAGATCGTGGTTGAAGTTCCGCCGAAGGCACAGCGCACAGTTTCTTATATTTTCCCCCTGCTTAACCCAGATGCAAAACAAGGCGCGATTGTTCTTCAGCATTCGCTGCCGGTGACCTTCCAGATTAATGCGGCGAGCTCCAACAGCGCCGCTGGCTATTCCCAAAAACCACGAATCAACTCAACTCCAACAAAACAATTCGGCACATTGATGGAGTCAAGAAAGTCACGGGAGTCAAACGAAAACCAGCCCATTTCAGCATCGGCAGTCCCCGCAACGCGTCTGGAAGCGGCGATTAAGCGTATCGATGCAGTGACCAACGTATATGAATTAAAGGGGCATACGTTTGCCTGTATTGTAGCGACCCGCGAAGCAGATGAAAACGCAATCATTGGTATTCTCAATGGCGGTGACTACTTTAAGGCTACTGCGACAAACTGGCGGCCGCTCAGCGCCGAGGAGGCGAGCAAGCTTCCCAAGGATATTAGAGAGGCCCTTACTAGTCTGCCGAAGAACCCCCTGGTTTGGCTTGTGGATGTTGATTCCCTGAGAGATCCTGCGTTCGACACTCAGTACCAAAGCCTATTGAATAATGCACTTCGCGCTCTGTTTGGCACACTTTCGGGACCCGTTATAGTCACGCTTTATCCTCCGGCCACTCGGCGCGACAACATCATGACGAATGGTAGTATCGACCCGTCGAAGTTGGCTTATGCGAGCTTGAACTACTCGGTTCTTTCCGGCGCCCAGAGCCCCAGCATCGCTAACTCTCCGGCGACGGTCGCGAGCGAGCTCATCGAAGAGCTAACGAACCCGAATCCGAATGTGCGAGTGTCTGCGGCCGACGCCTTGGGGCAGAGCGGAGACGGGCATGGGAACGACCCGCGCGTGGTCGAGGCCCTGATCGCGACCCTGAATGACGCGGATGCGAACGTGCGAACCAGCGCGGCCCAAGCATTGGGGAAGTACGGAGATAAGGACCCGCGCGTGATCGAGGCCCTGATCGCCGCGATGAACGACGACCCGGATGCAAATGTGCGAGTGTCTGCGGTAGACGCTTTGGGGCAGAGCGGAGGCGAGACCGGGAACGACCCGCGCGTGGTCGAAGCTTTGATCGCGGCCCTGAATGACAAGGCCCTGAGAGACGGTGATGCGAACGTGCAAAACAGCGCGGACCAAGCATTGAGGAACTACGGAATCGCCACCCTGAAAGATCCGGACGCGAATGTGCGAGTGTATGCAGCCTACGCCTTGGGGCAGAGCGGAGACGGGCACGGGAACGACCCGCGCGTGGTCGAGGCCCTGATCGCGGCCCTGGAAGACACGGATGCGAACGTGCGAAACAGCGCGGCCCAAGCATCGGGGAACTATGGAGATAGGGACCCCCGCGCGGTCGAGGCCCTGATCGCGGCCCTGAAAGACACGGATGCGAACGTGCGAAACAGCGCGGCCCAAGCATTGTGGAACTATGGAGATAGGGACCCCCGCGCAGTCGAGCCCCTCATCGCGGCCCTGAAAGACCCGGACGCGAATGTCCGAGACAGCGCAGTCAAGGCATTGCGGCATTACGGAGCGAGAGACCCCAGTGCGAGCGAATCCCTCATCGCCGCCCTGCAAAACTCAGATGCCACCGTGCAAGGAGATGCGGCGTGGGCATTGGGGATGATAAGTAGAGACCCCAGTGCGGTCGAATCCCTCAACGCCGCCCTGAAGGACTCAGATGCCGGCGTGCGAGGAGATGCGGCGTGGGCATTGGGGCTGTTTAAGGACCCCAGCGGGGTCGAACTCCTCATCGCCGCCCTGAAAGACTCGGATGCTGGCGCCCAGTGCGGGGTACCCAGCGGATTTGAGCCTCGCGTCAACATTTGCGCCGATGACTCCCTTGTCGAGATAGGGGCGCCAGCCGTCGAGCCCCTCGTCGCCGCCCTGAACGGCTCGGATTCCCTTACACGAGAGGGCGCGGCTATGGCATTGGGGGAGATTGGTAATGAGACTGAAGGCGACCACTGCGTCGAGCCCCTCATCGCCGCCCTGAACGACCCGGACGCGGGTGTGCGAAGGGTTGCTGCCTGGGCACTGGTGCGGGCCGCCATGACCACTGGGACGGGCGCGCTGATAAGACATGATGCTGTAAACGCCCTGCTTGACGCCATGCGTAAGCGTGAGCTTGCTGTAATTGCCGGAGCTTCCCGGTTCTTTATTGAGAGAGGAGAACCAGGTTCGGAAGAAGTGCTGATCCAGGCACTGAACACTCAAGGCAACGCATGGGTGGCCGAGGGTTTCTTAAATTGCGGGAACGAGGCCTTAGAAGCGGCTGCCAAAAAGTGGGTTTCGGGCCACGGTTATGGGATCACCTACGTCGGGGTCGGGAAAGTTGCCACGTGGGGCAGCGGGCACAGAAGGAAGTGACGAAGAGATCGCACCTCGATGTCTTCGAGCTTGGTTGCCAGCCGTCCAGCGCCGCGCTTGACCTCAGGTTCAGCGTAAGCGGATCGCCGCGACGCCCTTTTGTGGTGCGGGCTCCTCGGGGAGCTTAATTTCACAAACCCAGGCCACGAAGTGCATGCCGTGGTTGTTTTACCCACCATCGAGAAAGCCGCCAATCTACATGGCCGTGTAACGTAAGTGCTTTATCGGACGCGCGCACTGCACAAGATGCGAGTGAGGAGAGTTGACGTGCGCGTTCGATAAAGCCGTCAGAAGGAAGCCACTCGCGATTGCGGCGGACGCGGTCCTATGGGAATTGAATGGAGCCAGGTGGAGAAATGGAGGAGATGGCAGTCGCGAGTGTGAGCCCAAACGGGCTGTTGGCCGGTCGGGAAGCAGGTGGAAACGGTGTCGTGGAGGG
The DNA here is from genome assembly GCA_035293725.1 of Bryobacteraceae bacterium. Lineage (GTDB taxonomy): Bacteria > Acidobacteriota > Terriglobia > Bryobacterales > Bryobacteraceae > Palsa-89. The sequence continues at coordinate 337 of DATGMH010000038.1, read as the reverse complement.
TGTTGGGACCTGAAAAGTAAGGATGGATCCGGCGGCAAGGCGCAGTTGGGCGTCGCGTGCCGGAGCACGGAAATTCTTCGGAGATGGGAATAGCGACTTCATACGACAGCCGTGACCAAAATCGGCGGAGAACGGAGTTGGACCTGAACGCCAGTCAGTCTCTCGACAATCACCATAGGGGCACCGCAGTAGGGGCAGGCACTTGTCAAGAATTTTGTGTCTGAGAGATTCATTCTTCGGTCTCGAATCGTGACTGAAAGAGGGCGTTGAACTGATCGAGGGCATTCTGGACGGAGGCGGCGACGCGGCGCCAGCGTCCGGTTTCGAGTTGCGAGAC